>NZ_JAAVSH020000002.1 GCF_011947365.2 endosymbiont of Lamellibrachia barhami | reverse complement strand
TTATATGCGTCATCAACAAAATCGATCTCGGACTCAGCACACTGCACAGAAAGCTCGTAGAGATGGTGACGGTCAGCCAACTCGGCCATCGTCGACCTTTTTTTACTTTTTTTGTTCAGTTTTTTGGCCATACTGAGATCTACACTTGATCAGAAGAAAAAACAGATAGCGAACTATACTTTAAAGTAAAGGTGATGTGTGAGAGGAGAAAGAGAGTGGGCATAGCGATTACATTGAGAGAGTTTCTGGAGAGCCACGACACCGATTACGAAGTCATTGATCACCGGCGGACTCACTCGACTTTGTGGACATCGGAAGCAGCACATATTCCGGGTGACAAGATGGCAAAGTCGATACTACTGGGTGACGATGAAAGTTATCTGATGGTGGTTATCCCTGCTTCCCACAGGTTGGAGCTTAGGGAATTGAGTGATATGACTGGCCGGGATCTGGAGCTTATCGACGAGCAGGAGTTAACTGAGGCCTTTGCCGACTGTGAGCCGGGGGCGGTGCCACCTGTTGGCAAGCCCTACGGTATTGAGACTTTGGTGGAGAAGTGTCTGGTTGATCAGCCAGACGTCTTTTTTGAGACGGGTGACCATACAAAGGTTATCCATGTCAGCGGTGCCCAGTTCCGTTCCCTGATGGATGATGCGCAGCCTTCCAGGCTTAGCAATCACTTGTAAGAGATCCGGGTTATTTTGATTTGCGTCTGATGCCGATCTGGTTTAACCTTGCGCCTCCCAAATCGGGAGAGGTGTCCGAGTGGCTGAAGGAGCACGCCTGGAAAGTGTGTGTACGTTAACCCGTACCGAGGGTTCGAATCCCTCCCTCTCCGCCATATAATCAATGAGTTAGCAGTCTATCGTGTCTAATTTTAGGGGTGTTTTGGGGCTGTTTGGGCTCCAGTTAGACACGATTTTTTCGTTCAATACGGACCCTCCAACGGTCTAGGGTGATACGAGTAGGTGCGTAAAGCCGTGCTGGCAACCCTAGCGGA
>NZ_JAAVSH020000019.1 GCF_011947365.2 endosymbiont of Lamellibrachia barhami | reverse complement strand
CTGCAGCCACGCCTGGCCTCCCTGGCCGACTGGCTACCCGCAGAAGCGGGTGAATATGAGGCGGCGGATATTGCTTCCGATGCCCTCGCCTCTCTTGTTTATACCTCAGGAACAACCGGGCGCTCGAAAGGGGTCATGCTCAGCCACCGCAATATCCTCTGGAACATCGAGGCTGGGTTGAAGCTCATTACCATCTATCCCAGCGACCGTTTTCTCTCCTTCCTGCCACTCTCCCATACCCTGGAACGCACCGTCGGCTACTACATGCCGATCGCAGTCGGCGCCAATGTCGCCTACGCAAGATCCATCCCGCAATTGGGAGAGGATCTGATGGAGATAAAACCGACGATTATGATCTCCGTACCGCGCATCTTTGAGCGTGTCTACGCCAAGATACAGGCAAAGCTGGCGGATGATTCCGCCGTTGCCCGCAAGCTTTTCAGTGCGGCAGTCGAAACGGGCTGGCTGCGCTTCGAACATGACCAGGGCCGGGCGCCATGGAGCGCAAAACTGGCACTCTGGCCGTTCTATAAAAAACTGGTTGCCAGTAAGATTCAGGCCAAACTCGGTGGACGGTTGCGTATCGCCGTTTCCGGAGGCGCGGCTCTGACCCCGGAGATCGCCAAGCTCTTCATCGGGCTGGGTGTGCCGATCCTGCAGGGATATGGTCTGACAGAGACCAGTCCGATTATCACTGCAAATCCGCTGGAGGATAATGTTCCCGACAGTGTCGGCAGAGTGCTGCCGGGTATAGAGACAAAGATCGGTGAAAACGATGAACTGCTCTCCCGCAGCCCAAGCGTGATGCTGGGCTATTGGAATAATCCGCAGGCAACTTCAGACGTCATCGACAGTGAAGGCTGGCTGCATACCGGCGACAAGGTCAGAATCGAGAATGAGCACATTTTCATCACCGGACGTCTCAAAGAGATCATCGTGCTGGCCAATGGCGAAAAAGTCCCGCCTGCCGATATGGAGATGTGCATTGACCTCGATGCAC
>NZ_JAAVSH020000018.1 GCF_011947365.2 endosymbiont of Lamellibrachia barhami | reverse complement strand
GCGTGTGTTGAAAACCTATACTGCAGCCTACACTAGAGTTTCAGATTATGGAAGATCGAGAAAGATTGAGGAAGCATGTGACAATCCTTCAACCAGAATTAGACAACAACATAACTTATTGATTTTTATGGATAGTTCAGCTCACAAAGTCAGCAATAATAAGGACTTAGAGAAACCCTCAAAATCAAAACACACGCCTATGATGCAGCAGTACCTTCGCATCAAGGGGGAACACCCCGGCATGCTGGTGTTCTATCGGATGGGGGATTTCTACGAACTCTTCTTTACTGATGCGGAGAAGGCCTCACGTCTGCTAGATATCACCCTGACCAAGCGGGGCCAGTCCGCCGGTAAGCCGATCCCCATGGCCGGTGTCCCCTATCACGCCGCCGAGGGCTATCTGGCGAAGCTGGTGCGTCTGGGGGAATCAATCGCCATCTGCGAACAGATCGGCGATCCGGCGACCAGCAAAGGTCCGGTGGAACGCAAGGTGGTGCGTATCGTCACACCCGGCACGGTGACTGACGAGGCTCTGCTCGAAGACAGGCGGGAAAATCTACTTGTCGCACTCAATGAAACAGAGGAGGGTTTCGGCCTCGCGGTGCTTGACCTCGGTAGCGGCCGTTTCACAGTCCAACAGCTCGACACAAATGAAGCGCTAACCAGCGAACTCGAACGACTGCACCCGGCTGAACTGCTGCTGGATGAGGACTCCGGCCTGCCGGAGCGTCTCGATCTGCAGTGCGGCATCACCCGCCGCCCTGTCTGGCATTTCGATCTGGACGCCGCCACCCAACTGCTGACACGCCAGTTCGGCACCCGTGAACTCACCGGCTTCGGCTGTCAGGACCAGCCCCTTGCAGTCGGCGCGGCTGGCTGCCTGCTGCAGTATGTGGAGGAGACCCAGCACAGCGCCCTGCCCCACATCCGTGGCCTGCGGGTCGAGCGGCGTGAGGACGCCATCATCATCGATGCCGCCACCCGCCGCAATCTCGAACTG
>NZ_JAAVSH020000017.1 GCF_011947365.2 endosymbiont of Lamellibrachia barhami | reverse complement strand
TGGTGTTGGCCCCCGCCTCTGCCCGTCTGATGGCCGATATGATCCTGGAGAGAGAACCGATTCTCGACCCGAGGCCCTATGCCCTGGATGCACCCCGCGAGGATTGAATTGGATCCAGCCGGATTCTGCGACTATAATCGCCCGTCGTTAAGCTGGCGTCTGTCCGGAAACGAATGAATAATTGTAGCCGGGATGAAGCGCAGCGGAATCCAGGAAGATAAGTGGCTTATTTATAGCCTGCTCCCGGATTACGCAAGCTCCATCCGGGCTACGGTAATTGTTTTCCTGGCAGACACTAACTGGAAAGATTTTATGCCGATGTAGCTCAGCTGGTAGAGCAACGCATTCGTAATGCGTAGGTCAGCGGTTCGAATCCGCTCATCGGCTCCATTTTCAGGTTCTTACAGGACCCTCCATAGCGACAGCAATAATGCGCATCTTCAAAATCACCTTCCTCAATCAGGGCAAGGTTTATGAAATCTTTGCCAAGAAGGTGCATCAGGGCGAGCTATACGGGTTCGTGGAACTCGAAGGCCTCATCTTCGAACAGAGCAACTCCCTGGTCATTGATCCCTCCTCGGAAAAGCTGCAGGAGGAGTTTGCCGGCGTCAACCGCACACTGATACCCATCCACGCAGTCATCCGCATCGACGAAGTCGAGAAAGAGGGACCCGGCAAGATCACGGAACTGGACGAAAAATCCAATATCACCCCCTTCCCAACCGCCTTCTTCAAACCCGATCGCAAGCCGGATAAATAGCTATTGAGGATCATCATTGCCGCCACCCGACACTGGGATGGATACTGCTGCACTCCCGTTTTGCAGGATTCCCCATGTATCGTTCACTGCTCTTGTTCGCCTCACTGACGCTTTTTCTTACCGCCTGTTCGCAACAGGAGCCAGACTTCGAATCGGATAACCCGCCCCTGATCACTGCTGCTGAGAGAGGGGATATGAGTGAACTCGACAGACTGCTGACCCAGGACAGCACTATCGACGTGGTCGATGCCTGC
>NZ_JAAVSH020000016.1 GCF_011947365.2 endosymbiont of Lamellibrachia barhami | reverse complement strand
GCCGGTGCACTGCCCGGTCTCACCTGCAACTCCTCCAGCATGGCGATAAAACTCACCTTCTGTCCGGGATCCATAGGGGCATTGACCCGGATCGAGGTGGCATCCAAAGGTTTTGCGGTACCGGGACCTATAGCCAGATTGATCGATTGCGCCACCCGCATCGCGGTGGTGAAATCACCGTCATTGAGATTGAGGGTGATGCTGCGTCCCTTACCGAAATGGTTCACCACCTCGCGCTCCACCGTGGCGCCATTGGGGATACGCCCGGCACTGGGAATATTCACCGTGACTTTCGAGCCATCCTGTCCGGAAGCAGTCAGTCCCCCCACCACCAGGTTGCCCTGTGCCAAGGCATAGTTGCGGCCATCCGCACCTTTCAGCGGCGTCATCAACAGGGTACCGCCACGCAGACTCTGGGCATTACCCAGGGATGAGACCGTGATGTCGATCTCCTGACCGATCTTGCTGAAAGGAGGCAGATTGCCGTGCACGATAACTGCCGCCGCATTCTTGGGTTTGATCTTGACCCCCGGCGGGATCTGCACCCCGAACTGGGTCAACATATTGCGCAGACTGTTGAGGGTATAGGGCGAGTCGGTGTCCTTGTCACCGGTACCATTCAATCCCACTACCAGACCGTAGCCGATCAGCTGATTGTTACGCACACCCGAGATGGAGGTGAGATCCTTGATTCGTTCGGCAGCCACCGGAGTGGCAATCAACCATGCCGCAGCTATCAACAGCAGGGTTCCATTGCGGAAGAGATTTCTTTGCAGGGTCATTTTACTCACCACATCGATTAGAAGGGCATCAATGCGCTATTGAAGAAACGCGCCAGCCAGCCCATGGAACTGGTATCCGCGAGGGCGCCGTCACCCACGTAGATAATGGTCGGGTCGGCTATACGGGTCGACTCGATGGTATTCTCCGGCGTGATATCCATCGGACGCACGATGCCGGAGAGGCGGATATATTCGTTTCCCTGATTGATGCCGATGCG
>NZ_JAAVSH020000015.1 GCF_011947365.2 endosymbiont of Lamellibrachia barhami | reverse complement strand
TCGATACCACCGGAGACCAGCTCAATGTTTGCGTCAGGCGGCAATTCCGCCGCTTCCCGCAGATGCAACAGGCCATCTTCACCCTTTATCAGGTCTTCGGGTGGCGAACTCACCAGCTTGATTCGGTCCACGATCGCCAGGGCCTCAAGCGTCGAACCTTCCGGCAGGATGGTAATAGTACCGTCGTTGCCGATCTCGATCTTTTCGTGGGGCGGCAAGGCAATCGGCCCACCATTGCCGATCACCGGCAAATCTTCGCCGTTTGTGAGAATGCCGTTGGCATCGATTTTCAGATCGCCACGACGCGTATAGGCTTCGGTACCATCCGGCGCCTGCACTGCGATATAGCCTTCACCCTTTATCGCCACATCCATGTCGTTGCCGGTAGACTGGATGCTGCCTCTGGTAAAGTCGATAGCAGATCGCTCATCCATGGCGTAGACACGGGTTGGATGACCGGGACCAAACACCGGCATACTGCGAAACTGATTCAGATCCGCCATGAATCCCGGCGTATTGACGTTGGCCAGATTGTGGGAGTTGCTGGCTTGGGCCAGCAGAGTCTCCTTGGCTCCACTCATGGCGACAAACAACATACGGTCCATGATCTACTCCTGTTATCGGATATTGATCACTGTCTGGGTGATCGCATCCGCCGTGGTGATCACCTGCGCGTTGGCCTGGAAATTACGTTGCGCGGTAATCAGGTTGACCAACTGCTGGGCAATATCCACATTGGAGTTCTCCAATGCACCGGACTGGATAACACCAATACCGGCAGAGCCAGCCTCACCCAACTGCGCATCGCCTGAGGCAAAGGATTCCACCCAACTGGTATCACCAACCTGCCGCAGTCCCTGCTCGTTATTGAAGTGGGCCAGCGCCACCTTGCCCAATGCCTCTGAGCGGCCGTTGGTAAAGCGGGCAAAAACCACGCCATTGGCGTCTACATCCACCCCACTCAGGGTGCCCGAGGTGAAGCCGTTCTGGGTCAGTTCGT
>NZ_JAAVSH020000014.1 GCF_011947365.2 endosymbiont of Lamellibrachia barhami | reverse complement strand
CCTGCGAGCGGCGGAAAGACTGCCGCATTGAAGGGCGTACCCGGAACCGGCTCCGCAGCATCCAGGTTAACCGTGGAGATCACGGCGCTGGTAGCTCCCGGATCACCGGAAACCACCGGCAGATTCAGATCAGTGGTGGTGCCGGTATTGAACAGCGTCCCGGCAGGATCCACCGGGGGAAAAACCTGCAGCCTGGCTTGGGTATGGTTCACCACATAGCCGTCGCGATCCACACTGAATGAGCCAGCCCGGGTGAAACTCCGGTCACCGTTTTCACTCTGCGTGACAAAGAAACCTTCACCATTAAGGGCGAGATCCAGATTATTCGCGGTGAAATCGATACTGCCCTGCCCAAACTGCTGGGACACACCTGACACACGCACACCGCTACCGGACACAGTGCTGCTGACGTCAGTGAGAGAGTTGGCGTAGATATCGGCAAACTCGGCACGCGACTCCTTGAAACCTATCGTACTGGCGTTGGCGATATTGTTGCCGGTCACCTCCAGGTCAGTGGAGGCGGCATCCAGTCCACTCAATGCAATTCGAAATGCCATGGTGTTTCTCCTTTATATAAAATCTTTGTAACTGTTCAGAAGATCTGGGCGACATTGTTCATGGATATCTGCCCAAGACCCTGGATATTCAGGCCAAGGCCGTCGGCGCCCCCCAGATTGACGCTGTCGACCTTGGCGTTGAGGTAGACATAGGGGGAGAGCTCTGCATCATCCACCGTGGCATGGGCGGTAATCTCGTAGACGCCTTCCGGCATGTAGTTTCCTCTATCGTCATAGCCATCCCAGCTGAACTTGATCTGCCCTGCCGACTGAGATCCAAGTTCAATCTCCCGCACAAGTGCGCCTGAGGCATCGGTCACCCGTACCGTAAGATCAGCGGCTGAAGAGGGTAGCTCAGTGACACCCTTGACGCTGCCACCATTGGAGAGCCAGCCGCTGTTGGTGGCGACGAGTACCTCATGCCCCACCAGGTTGGCCGCCTGCAATGCCTGACCTGAAGTCAGATCTGCACTCAGTCCCGTGAAGGCGCTGTTCAGATCCTGGATGCCGGAGACAGTAGAGAACTGCGATATCTGCGTTGCCAGCTGCGAGTTATCCATCGGCTTGGTGGGATCCTGATGATTGAGCTCGGTAATCATCAGGTTTAGAAAATCGTCCATCCCCAGCTCATTGCTGTTGTTGGCCGACTCCTGGGTTGTCAATCCCAGACCAGAGTAGATATCGTTGTTGGTTGAGATCGTAGTCATCGTAAACTCCTTACTGGCCCATGCGGATTGTGGCGATGAGCATCTGCTTGGCGGCGCTGGCCACCTCGACATTGCTCTGATAGGAACGGGAAGCGGAGATCATATTCGCCATCTCCTCCACCATATTGACGTTGGGACGGAAGATATAACCCTCCTCATCGGCCATGGAGTGGTTCGGCGCATACTCCTTTATTAAGGGCGCCTTACTCTCGACCACCCCGGCCATCCTCACGCCAACCGCCGGGTTTTCACCACCCATCTCATCGAATACCGCTTTGAAAACCGGCTGACGGGCCTTATAGGTTTCACCGATACTGCTACTGACACTATCCGCATTGGCCATGTTGCTGGCCACCAGATTCAGCCGCAGACTCTGTGCACTCATGCCTGAGGCGGCAGTATCAAAAATCTTGAACATGGACATAACTATTCACCTCTAATGGCCGAGCGCAGGCCACTCACCTTGCCATTGAGAAAACGCAGACTTGCCTGGTACTCCAGGGAATTGGAAGCAAACGCGGTGTGCTCCCGCTCCGTGTCCACTGTATTGCCATCCAGAGAAGGCTGAGTGGGGGAACGATAGAGCATCTGCGTCGGCGGGATCAGACCATTATCTGTCTGAATGTGCTTGGCGTTGGTGGTCTGCATACGCACCGGCCCCTGCATCTCACCTGCCAACACCTTGTGGAAATCGAAATCCCTCGCTTTATAACCGGGGGTGTCGGCATTCGCCAGATTGCTGGCGATCACCTCGGCACGGCGGGCACGCAACTGCAGAGCC
>NZ_JAAVSH020000013.1 GCF_011947365.2 endosymbiont of Lamellibrachia barhami | reverse complement strand
TGCACGAAGGGGATCAGGTCATGGCGACCTTCGCCGAACACATGGGTGTGACGGTGATCAGGATCAATGCAGAGGATCGCTTCCTCAAGGCGTTGAAAGGGGTCTCTGATCCTGAGCAGAAACGCAAGATCATCGGCAATCTTTTTATCGACATCTTCGAGGAGGAGGCGAGCAAACTGGATGATGTCGAGTTCCTCGCCCAGGGAACCATCTATCCCGATGTGATCGAATCCGCTGGCGCAAAATCGGGCAAGGCGCATGTCATCAAGTCCCACCACAATGTGGGTGGTCTGCCTGACTACATGAAGCTGGAACTGATCGAGCCTCTGCGTGAACTCTTCAAGGACGAAGTGCGTAAGATCGGTGTGGAACTCGGCCTGCCCTACGAGATGATCTACCGCCATCCCTTCCCTGGACCGGGGCTCGGTGTGCGTATTCTCGGTGAGGTGAAGAAAGAGTATGCGGATCTGCTGCGCCAGGCGGATCACATCTACATTGAAGAACTCCACAAACACAATCTTTATGATGAAGTGAGTCAGGCGTTTGCCGTCTTTATTCCGGTGAAGTCTGTCGGCGTCGTGGGTGATACACGGCGTTATGAATATGTGGTTTCACTGCGCGCGGTGAAAACCGTGGATTTCATGACAGCCAAGTTTGCCCATCTGCCTTTTGATTTTCTGGAAGAGGTTTCCCGGCGCATCATCAACGAGGTGCAGGGGATTGCGCGGGTGGCATATGATATTTCGAGTAAGCCGCCTGCGACGATTGAGTGGGAGTAGGGGAAAAAGGCTTTTCAATGGTGTCCTTGGGAAAGGGGTTGATCGCTGGGCATCTGCTATTTCCTTTTGGCCCCGGCCGTATTGCGTCAAATCTGACCGACAAGCCGCTGCTCGTGCCAGACATTGAGCGTGTCGGGTCCGCTCACGTGGTTTCCTTACTGGTCTTGCCGGTACGGCGATCCGGCGTCACCCGCCCATGAGGCCGGATGATGACCTCCAGG
>NZ_JAAVSH020000012.1 GCF_011947365.2 endosymbiont of Lamellibrachia barhami | reverse complement strand
TGGCATAGTTGCGTAGACTTCATATATACAGGGCAGAACTCGAACCCCGTTATCCATCGCAAAAGACGAGGGATTTACAGACCCCCTATCGGGGACTGAAATTTAATAAACCGTGGTCTGTCCCAGAAATGGTCTGTCCCCGAATACCTGGCTTATTTACTTTCTATGTTTGCAATAATCTGGCTGACAATGAAGATGCATTACAGCGACAATATAGATCCCTTCTTTTTCCTCTGAGTACAGGACTCCATAGGGAAATCGCCTTACCAAAGACCGTCTGATTTCAGTTTCAATGACAGGCCAAGCTTTTGGAAATGCGACTGAGCGTTGAATAGAGGAATACACTTCAATTGCGAAATCGTATCCAAGCCCCGGATCTACGTCCTCATAATATTCGATTGCAGCATTAAACTCTGCCTCCGCCTCAGGATGAAACGCAAAGCTCATTTATCGAACCTTTTCCATATTTTTTCAAATACCCCCTCTCCTGGCACAGCGTCCACTGTTCCAGACCGCAGTTCAGCAAGCCTTCTTTGAGCTACAGCCGACCAATTTTTATCGATGTCAGATTCTGGTTGATTTAGGCTTCTGAGCAAGGAATCGACTACCAACGCGCGCTCTTCCACAGGAAGTGACACTGCTTCATCAATCAGATCTTTCGTATTCATTTCATCACCTATCGTGTCTTGTGATATTTTCACCAAACATCATGATAACCTACCACCAAAGGCGTAGTAGCACCCTTGCTGCTAGACATTGACTGAATCTCAGGCCATCTCTTCACTTACTGACAAGTAAGGTAAAACGCATTTATTCATTACGCAACTGATCACTCATTCACAATATCGTCCGGGGAGATCACCTCGACAAAGCGAGCAAAGGTGCGCATCTCTTCGGTAGCGTCAAAAGAATCATAGTCAGGATTATTGGCTTTGAGATAGTAGTCATTTTCACCGCGCTTTCGTACCATCCGCAGGACATACTGATCATCTCCATTCAC
>NZ_JAAVSH020000011.1 GCF_011947365.2 endosymbiont of Lamellibrachia barhami | reverse complement strand
GGCAATCTCCCGCTTGCTGCATACGAACATCACCTTGCCCTTGAGGGTCGACCCTTCCCCCACTCGCTTCTCGTAGTGCTTCACGAAATCCGCAGCCAGCGCCTTGATGCGGTCCGGGTCGCCAAGGATCGCGGTCATATTGGCGCTGGCTTTCTTGCTCTCCTCGATCTGGTACTCGCTGGCCCCGTCTTCGGCACACTGAGTATAGTAGGCTTCGATCTCTTCCAGCCTGGCATTATCCAGCACCACCCTGGCGGCACGGCCCTCGTAGACGATACGCACGGTGATACCATCCTTCACCGATTCGGTCATGGTGTAGGCGTCCACCACCTCGCCGAACACATCCAGCGTGGCGTCGATGGGGGTGCCGGTAAAGCCAACATAGGTCGCATTGGGCAGGGAGTCGTGCAGGTACTTGGCGAAACCGTAAGTACGCTGCACGCCCTTTTCGGTCACGCGCACCTTCTGATCGAGGTTGATCTGGCTGCGGTGGGCCTCGTCAGAGATGCAGATCACGTTGTTGCGTTTGGTGAGCAGCTCGGTATCTTCGGTGAATTTGTGGATGGTGGTGAGGAATACGCCGCCGCTGTTGCGCCCTTTGAGCAGCTCGCGCAACTGGGAACGGCTCTCCACGCTGATCACCGTCTGGTCGCCGATATAGCCCTTGGCGTTGGTGAACTGGCCCGATAGCTGATCGTCCAGATCGGTACGGTCGGTAATCAGCACAATGGTCGGGCTTTCGAAATCGACGCTCTTCATCAGCAGCCTCGTCAGGAACAGCATGGTGAAGCTCTTGCCGCAGCCTGTGGCCCCAAAGTAGGTGCCGCCCTTGCCGTCGCCTTCCGGCTTACGGTGCAGCTTGATATTCTCGTAGAGCTTGTTCGCCGCGTAAAACTGCGGATAGCGGCAGACCACCTTCACCTCCTGCTTGGAGACATCGGGGAAGTAGATAAAATGGCGGATCACCTGTCGCAGACGGTCCTTGTCGAACAGCCCCTGG
>NZ_JAAVSH020000010.1 GCF_011947365.2 endosymbiont of Lamellibrachia barhami | reverse complement strand
TAGTTGGCTGAAATCCTATAGGCGAAGTCCCCAATCGAGTCGGCATAACGGCCATAAATCTTGCGCGCATTGCCTTCGCCTATGATGGTTTTCAACATTGCGCCGGGACGATCAGCCGGGTGGTCGGTAATAATGTTGACAACGCCGGCAAATGAGTTGGAACCATAGGCGGCGGCATTGGGCCCCCGAATCACCTCGATACGCGCTATTTCGTCGACCTCGATCGGCATGTCGGCCCATGCAACACCACCAAAAGCCGGATCGTAAACCGATCGTCCATCGATCAGCACCTGCATGTCGCGAGCATACTGGTCGGCCAGGCCGTGATAGGTTGCAGTGGCCCTGGAGCCAGAATAGAAGCCCACTGCAAAACCCGGTACCAGTCGCAGCAGGTCAGGAATATTCCTGGAGCCGGAAGCACGAATTATCTCTTTGTCGATGATCGTCATTGCCGCGGGGGTATCGGCCAGGGATTGGGAGAGACGGGTTGCGGAGAGCACCACGGGCAGCTCTTCGAAAAAATAGTCTTCGGAGATTGGATCGGATTCAGCGGCGTTTCCAATCTGAAAGCAGATTGCAGGGAGCATCACGAGAGATGAGAGAAGCCGTCGATATCGTAACGGATGTCTTCGAAGTTGCATGGTTCTATTCGCTATTGTGTGGCAGGCGTCTCGGCCCTGTTTCTGATACGTCTGCTTCTTCCTATGAACCGACATTTCTCAACGGCTATCCTATCATCTCCTACAGATAGAAAGGTTATCGTCTCAACACCTGTATCCAGCGCCAAAAATTCAGCAGTCCGGCCAACGATGAGGCGACATAGGTGAGTGCGCAGGCCTTCAGTATCTGCTTGGCCTTTTTTTCCTGAGAGGCATCGATATATTTTCCCTGGGTGAGGATCGGCATTGCCTTGCCGAAACTGGCGTCCCACTCTACCGGCAGGGTGATAAGCTGGACGATGAGTCCGGTCCCCATGGTAGCGATCGCGGCCAACAACACT
>NZ_JAAVSH020000009.1 GCF_011947365.2 endosymbiont of Lamellibrachia barhami | reverse complement strand
GGTTTTGAAAAAGGGCTGAAGATCAGTTATCAGGTTGCCCCGAACGACTGCACCGGCTGTGGTCTCTGCGTGGATATCTGTCCCATCCGCGACAAACAGAATCCCAAGCGCAAGGCGCTGAACATGACCGGTGACCCGGCCTACCACGAACAGGAGCGAGCCAACTGGGACTTCTTCCTCGACCTGCCGGAATACGACCGTAGCAAACTAAAAAAGACCACTCTGAAGGGCGCGATGATCATGCAGCCGCTCTTCGAATTCTCCGGGGCATGCGTCGGCTGCGGTGAAACCCCCTATGTACATTTACAGGGGTCGGTTCCGCTATGCTTGAACCAGCCTACGCCTGCGGAGCGTGTTTACCGCACAGGAGTTTGAAATGGATCTGACCACCCACTATCTCGGCATGCAGTTGAAGAACCCGCTGGTGCCCTCCGCCTCCCCACTCTCCCGCAGCATCGATGATGCGCGCCGCATGGAGGATGCCGGCGCATCGGCACTCATCATGCACTCCCTGTTCGAGGAGGCGGTGACGGCTGAGGAAGAGAACATGGTGCGTTTTCTGCACCATCAGGATACGGGGTTTGGGGAAGCGGACAGCTTTCTGCCCGATCATTACGATTTTTCAAACAGCCAGGACCTCTACCTCGAAAATCTGCAGCAGCTGAAATCTGCCCTGGAGATTCCGGTCATCGCCAGTCTCAACGGCGTAACACCCGGCGGTTGGATCGAACACGCCAAAGAGATGCAGCGGGCTGGAGCGGATGCGCTGGAACTCAATGTCTATTATGTGGCGGCGGATATCGAAACCAACGGTCAGGCTGTGGAAAAACGCTACCTGGATCTACTGGGCGAGTTGGACCAACATATCGATATCCCGATCAATATGAAGCTCTCACCTGCCTTCAGCTCACTGGCCAATATGGTCAAACAGCTGGAAGCGGCCGGCGCCCGTGGCGTGTCGCTCTTCAATCGCTTTTATCAGCCGGATATCAATATCGACAATCTGCGGCTGGTCTCGAGCCTGCACACATCCACTTCCGCCGAGACGCTGCTTGCGATGCGCTGGATCGCCATCCTGCATGGACGCGCCTCCCTCTCCCTCGGCGCCACGGGGGGGGTACACACTGCGGAGGATGTCATAAAACTGCTGCTTGCAGGCGCTGATGTAGTGCATTTCTGCAGTCTGCTGCTGGAACAGGGGGCCTCTGCTATCGGTGGCATGTTGCAGGGACTGGAAGCCTGGATGGATGAGAAGGATTTTGAGTCGATCGAAGATGTGCGTGGCCGTCTCAGCCAGATCAGCGTGGCCGACCCATCAGAATTCGAGCGGGCGAATTATGTCCATATCCTTGACAGCTTTCGCTCCAGTCCCGGTATCTTGAGTTAGGGCCTGTTAACGCTGGGCATCCGCATAGTGTTAACAGGCCCCAGGCAATCAGTACCAGCCAGGGACATTTTTACCGTTTTGATCCACCCAGACCCGGCGGACACGGGCATCGTCCATAAATTTTCTGGCCTGTTTTTTCATACCGGCTGACCGGGACTGTCCCACCACGCTGATCCGGCCACTGGGGGTTTCGACCTGGTTTGCATTGTGCGGCAGGGTCTGTGAATAATGAACCAGACCGTCGTCGTCGTACCATTTGTATATCTTATCGGCCTGGGTGACGGACGAAAATAGCAGCAGAAGGAGGCAAAACCAGGGAGTGGATAGCTTTTTCATGGGATCTCTCTTAATTATTCTTATTCAAACCAAGCGCCCGGAATTAAACCCCTATTCACAAAAATTTACAAGTTTAAGTGATTTCCCCACTATCTAACTGCAAATATCTTTCGACTCCGCGAGGCGAGACCTTTTCCGTGTACGCCATCACTCTACTGCTCAGCGCTCTCTTCATACCCACTGCGAGTGCGGCTGGGTCAGCAACCACCGGCAGTGATCCTGAAACAGGTCTCGCCTTCTGGCGTTACGAGGCAGAAGGAATTCTGTTTGAATTGAATCAGCGGCTCCCGGATCAGACCCGCGCCTTTTTTCAGGCCAGAGGGTTTGACGCAGATGCAGCAAACCAGTTTGCCACCAGCTGCGTTTTCCAATCACGCCTGGTCAATACGGCGGCTGCGGGGGGTCCTTCACTGCACTTCAACCTGAATGAGTGGAAGATAATCTCAGGAAACAACTCCATTTCGATGGCCACGACAGATGACTGGATGCCTCGCTGGGAAAAACAATCAATCGGTCAGGCAGCCCGTATCGCCTTCAAGTGGTCGCTGCTTCCCACCGAACAGACCTACGCGCCGGGGGACTACAATTGGGGAATGAGCAGCTACGACCAGCCACCCGGAACCCGCTTCAACCTGACGTTGGTCTGGCACCGGGAGGGCAGGCGTGAATCAGCCACCATCCGGAATATTGAATGCCCGGCCGACAGCCCGCAGGAGACACCCTGAATGTCCATACCAACGATGCGGCGACAACTCTCCGTAACCCTGC
>NZ_JAAVSH020000008.1 GCF_011947365.2 endosymbiont of Lamellibrachia barhami | reverse complement strand
GCGGGCAGCGGATTGCTGTCGAGGGCCTCCAGGGCATCCCCAAAGCCGCTCAGGCGGCGAAATTCCGCCATCGCCGATGCCTTGGAGATGACCTGAACCGATTCGATACGTTGGTGCAGTCGAAGCTTTTTGCTCAGTGCGACGGCCTGCTTGTCGCTGATCTCCTGCTTCAGGAAAAGGGAGATGCTGGCGCCGCTCTCCCAGCCACCGCTGACGTTCTGCAGGTTGTTGAGCATTACGTGCAGGCCGATGGGCAGGGCCAGGGCAATACCGATCACGGCAGCGGTCATCAGGGTGCCCAGGGGGGCGTGGGTGAGTCGTCCCAGGCTGGCCAGCGCCACCTGCAGATGGCGCTGCAGCCAGATATTGGGACGAAATCCCGGGTGGCGCTGCATCGGATTGTTGCGCCTCTTGCTCATTCCGTCTTCCCGGAGTCCCGTACCAGCTGCCCGTTGTGCAGGGTGAGGATGCGCTTGTCCATGCGGGAGATCAGGTCGATGTTATGGGTGGCGATGAGCAGGGTGACACCGGCCTGATTGAACCATCCGAACAGTTCCATGATCTCCTGGGAGAGTTTTGGATCCAGGTTGCCGGTGGGTTCGTCCGCCAGTACCAGTGGGGGTTTGCTCACTACCGCGCGGGCGATGCCGACCCGCTGCTGTTCTCCGCCGGAGAGGGTGATTGGCGCTGCCTTCTCTTTGTTCAGCAGCCCGACCTTATCCAGTGCGGCGTGCACGCGGCGGGAGATCTCCTTGTATCCCATGCCCGAGACCACCAACGGCAGCGCCACGTTATCGAAGACGGTGCGGTCGTTCAGCAGCCGGTGGTCCTGGAAGATCATCCCCACCTCGCGCCGGTGGTAGGGAATCTGGCTGTTCTTCAGGCGGGTGAGGTTGCGGTCGTTGACGTGCACCTGGCCTCCGCTGGAGCGTTCCAGCAGGCCAATCAGTTTAAGCAGGGTACTCTTGCCTGCGCCTGAGTGGCCCGTGAGGAAGACCAT
>NZ_JAAVSH020000007.1 GCF_011947365.2 endosymbiont of Lamellibrachia barhami | reverse complement strand
TGCCCATATGCCGACAGCAGGGCATCGAAGATTCTGGTGAGTGAGTGTTTTGACAGTCCCAACGTTAGCGTTTTTTTCGTCCCCAGGGATCCGAAGTTCCCTCACGACGTTTTGTGGGTGTGGATTTCTTTGCAGATTTACGTTGCCATGGGCTGCTTTCGCCATCGCTTCGCCGTGGTGACTTGGATTTTTCACTGTCACGGCCTTTCCAGGGACGTTTCGGACCATCCTCGCGACGCTGGCGTGCCCCGTCTTTTGACGTTCTCCCACTGTACCGATCGTCGCCACCCGAACGCGGCGCACGCTGACGCTTTTCCGGCTCCAGCCCCATTGCTTCCAGTAGCTCATTCAATTCCGCTGTGTTCAGATAGCGCCAACGTCCCACTTTCAGTGCACTGTCGAGCATCACGCTACCGTAGCGTACGCGCTTCAGGCGATTGACCTGTGCCCCAACGGCTTCCCACATACGGCGCACTTCCCGCTGGCGCCCCTCCATGATAACGACGTGATACCAGCGGTTGATGCCGTCGCCACCCGATTCCACTATCTCCTCGAATCGCGCAGGACCGTCTTCAAGCTCGACACCATGAGTCAACCGTTTGAGTTGATCCTCAGTGACCTGCCCCATGACGCGCACCGCATACTCCCGTTCCACCTGGCGGCTCGGGTGCATCAGCCGGTTGGCCAGTTCGCCATCCGTGGTCAACAGCAGCAGGCCGGATGAGTTTAGATCCAGCCGTCCCACTGGAATCCAGCGGCCATGTTTAAGTCGTGGCAGATGTTCAAAAACCGTGCGGCGTCCCTCCGGATCCTTACGCGTAACCAGTTCCCCTTCCGGTTTGTTGTAGATCATCACTTCACGTTCGGGAGCTGCCAACCGTTTGCTGGAGACCGGACGTCCATCCACTTTGATACGGTCACTTGGCTGCACCCGTTGCCCAAGCTGTGCTGTCTCCCCATTGACCTCGATCCGGCCTGCACTGATCCAGCCTTCGATTTC
>NZ_JAAVSH020000006.1 GCF_011947365.2 endosymbiont of Lamellibrachia barhami | reverse complement strand
CAGCACTGATTTTAGAGCCGATCGTGCAGGGCGCCGGCGGCATGCATTTCTACTCCGCCGACTATTTACGCCAAGCAAGGGCATTGTGTGACCAATATGACGTACTGCTCATCCTCGATGAGATCGCCACCGGTTTCGGGCGCACAGGCAAACTGTTCGCCTGCGAGCATGCGGGTATCTCGCCGGATATCCTCTGTCTCGGCAAATCACTGACCGGTGGTTATATGACGCTGGCGACAACCCTGACCACCAGGGAAGTCAGCGGCGCCATCAGCCAGGGAGATCCCGGACTCTTTATGCATGGCCCGACCTTCATGGCCAACCCCCTCGCCTGCTCTGCCGCGCTCGCCAGTCTGCAACTGCTGCTCGAATCCCCCTGGCAAAAAAACATTGCCCGATTACAACAAGGTCTGGAACAAGGACTGGCGCCCTGTCGTCACTTCAAGCATGTCGCAGAAGTCAGGGTACTGGGTGCAATCGGTGTTGTTGAAATGAAGGAGCCGGTAGATATGAAAGAGATCCAGCCCAGGTTTGTGGATGCCGGCGTTTGGGTTCGCCCCTTCGGAAAACTCGTCTACCTGATGCCGGCCTTTGTGATGGAATCCGAAGACTTGGAGATACTGACCAAAGCCGTGGTTGAAGTGGTGGCCGGCACCAAGCCATCTTAAGTAAAGGCGTTTCAACCGTAACTTTACTTCTACCGTCAGACAATTCCCAAAGACTGCCCAGATCAAGTCGCAAACACATTGACCCCGTTTTTTTTGCATGGTAAAAAGTATTTATATTCCCCAGACGGGAATCTTGATTCTACCTGTCAGCAAAAAACATGGAGATATTTATGAAAGGACGCAGCATCAACCCTGGAATCTGGCTAGCCTTGGTCACGACAGTTGGGCTATTGCAGGGGTGTGCAACCCTAGGCCCTGCCTATAAAGAAGTCAGTGAAACACCAAGCGACAAATCAACCGTATATATCTATCGCCCAAGTAACTTTGTTGGC
>NZ_JAAVSH020000005.1 GCF_011947365.2 endosymbiont of Lamellibrachia barhami | reverse complement strand
CACCCTCCCAGTCTATCTTGCCCTTGAGCGCCAGCAGCTTCTTCTGCTGCTCATGACGCACCAACTCACGCAGTGCGAAGTCAACCAGCTCACGGCGGGTCTTGAGGCCGGTGAGTTTGAGGCCGGTATCGACCAGATGAGTATTGAGGACAATGTTGGTGCGGGTGGTTTCGGAATCGGCTCTCATGATCAGTCTCCCATGCGATGCATACACACATTATATTAAATCATGTGTACAGCGCCATCTCCAGTTCCTGTATGGCGGCCTCATACCCGAGTTTACCGCCAAAAAATCTGACAATTTCCATGGGGGTGCCGAACTCATTGAGCGGTGGCACCTTGAGGATGCTGTTCTCTTCAAGATTTTCGATACCCTGATCGGCGTACTTTTCCAGCAACGCATCCAGCACCAGCCGGGCATTATCTTCATATTTGGCGAAGTAGTTGCGCTTACGCACCTTCTCGGCCCGCTCCTTGCGGGTGAGGGGTGGTTGGCCGTCGGCCACGTGGCAGATCAGGTCGAAGGGGTCGAGCTCCCTGCCCACCTCTTCATACAGTGCCTCCCAGAGTACGCCCTGGTTCTCCAGCTCTTCGAGGATGAGTTTCTTCTTGCCTGCGGCAGTCCAGCTCTTGAGAAACTGATCGAGCGAACTGTAGGTCTTGGTGACGCTGTTGCGAGTGTAATCCTTGAGCGATTCGGTGATGAGCTTGCCGTTGGCATCGAGGTACTGCACACGCTCGGCAATCACATGCACAGGTACGTCGTTGATGACGTATTTAATCCGCTTGCCATCCCCATCTTCTTCGGCATCATCCCAATCACCTGGAACTTCGTTAACCTCATCGCCATCGAGGCTGTGCCCCAGGTGTTCTTCATCAAAGTCTTCTGGGGGCACGGGGTCTTCACCCGGACCGGGGGTGTAGATCTGCACTGGCTCGCCATCGAAATCTGGGTCGGCAAACAGCTCAGTGGCCTTTTTGAAGTCGATAATAGTGAAGT
>NZ_JAAVSH020000004.1 GCF_011947365.2 endosymbiont of Lamellibrachia barhami | reverse complement strand
CGGCGCTTCCCGCTATATCTCAAAAAAGTTCCGCTCCTGCTTTGAACTGGAGTGCAAAGCGCTCAAACGGGTGCGTGAAGAGATGGGATTCGACAACGTCGAGATCATGATCCCCTTTGTCCGTACCCTGAATGAGGCGGCTGAGGTGATCCGGTTACTGGAGGCGAATGGACTCAAACGGGGAGAGCGTGGCCTGCGTGTCATCATGATGTGCGAACTGCCTTCGAACGCCATACTGGCAGAGGATTTCCTGGCCTATTTTGACGGTTTTTCCATCGGCTCCAACGACCTCACTCAGCTGACATTGGGACTGGACAGAGACTCAGGACTGGTGGCCCACAGCTTCGATGAACGTAACCCGGCGGTGAAGAAGATGCTCAGCATGGCGATTGATGCTTGCCATAAGCAGGGCAAATATGTCGGCATCTGTGGTCAGGGACCGTCCGACTATCCAGATCTGGCCCGCTGGTTGATGGAACAGGGCATCAGCAGCATCTCGCTGAACCCGGATACCGTGATAGACACTTGGAAAATGCTGGCGGAGTCGGAATAATTCACAAAGGGGCAATCGGGCCAAATCATTTATATAGATCACATACCCGGAAAAGATGACCAAAAAATACAGTGTCGGATAACCCTTGAAAGCAGTGACGTTGAATGTAACCATCCGTCGTGGATCGGCCTGTCGAAATGATGGCCCGAAAATGTACAACCATCAGGATAACGAGGACCGGCATGAGCAACCATTTTGAATCTCCCCAGGACGCTGAAGACGCCTACTATGACGCCATCGATGAAATGGATCTGGAGGCCATGATGGCCGTTTGGGAGGAATCTGATGAGGTTCTCTGTCTGCTGCCCATGTCACCTGCTCAGAGAGGACTGGAGGCGATACGTAAAGCCTGGGAACCCATGTTGAGTGGGGATATGGTGCTCGACATGGAGATCAAACATTTAAGTTGGATCGAAACAGATGATATTGCCATCCATCTGATCAAAG
>NZ_JAAVSH020000003.1 GCF_011947365.2 endosymbiont of Lamellibrachia barhami | reverse complement strand
TGAAGCTCTCCGGGTTTGGTAATTTTGACCTGCGTGAAAAGAAACAGCGGCCTGGGCGTAACCCCAAGACCGGCGAAGAGATCCCGATCTCAGCCCGGCGGGTCGTTACATTCAGGCCCGGACAAAAACTAAAAGCACGGGTAGAAGCCTATGCTGGATCCCAGCAGCAGCAATAACCAACTGCCCTCGATTCCGGGCAAACGCTATTTTACCATTGGCGAGGTCAGCGACCTCTGCCAGGTGAAACCCCATGTGCTTCGCTACTGGGAACAGGAGTTTCCCCAGCTCAAGCCGGTGAAGCGGCGTGGTAACCGGCGTTATTATCAGCGTCACGACGTACTCATGATTCGTCAGATTCGCAGCCTGCTCTATGAACAGGGATTCACCATCGGCGGTGCCCGCCAGCAGCTCTCCGGTGACACAGCCAAGGATGATCAGAACCAGAGTCATCAGATTGTGAAACAGCTCCGTGCCGAACTTGAGGGCCTGCTGCAGGTACTAAAAAGATAGCCCGGTTTTGGATTGACAATGCTGGGTTAACTGCCTAGTATTCCCCCTCCTTTCCGGGCGTAGCGCAGCTTGGTAGCGCACCACAATGGGGTTGTGGGGGTCGGATGTTCGAATCATCTCGCCCGGACCAATCAGGAAAAAGCCGAAGTGGATTACCACTTCGGCTTTTTTAATGGTCAGCATGAGCCACCTCTACTGCTGAATGGGTACCAGATTATAATGCGTTTGAGCCAGCGTCTTGCAGTTTCGGTTCAGTGGGTATTTCAATCCAGAATTTCGATCCCTCTCCGGGTTCGCTCTCCACGTAGATAGTTCCACCCATGAGTTCGACTATCCGTTTAGATATTGAGAGTCCAATACCTCTGCCACCGGCCAGCTTATCGGCTGCATGACGGGTGAATGGGTCGAATATGGTGCGCAGCTCGTCCTGAGTGATGCCCGTTCCTGTGTCAGTGATGTCAATGCGCAGTGTGCCAGGGGGGCCCGTTTC
>NZ_JAAVSH020000001.1:4142032-4148554 GCF_011947365.2 endosymbiont of Lamellibrachia barhami | reverse complement strand
CTGGGCCATCTGGTGACTGCTGTATCAAATGGAAAATATCCTACCTTTTACTCCGACTATGATGTTTCCACTGATTGGGCTCTGCTCCATATATCCGAGTGTGATATAAGTCTGGGTGCTTTTCTGAATTCCAAGAATGTTTATTAAAGCGGTCTTGAGCGGGGTTCAGTCACCGATGACTGGTTTTTCTTGCTCGTCTGTCAGTTTTTGGGCGGCAGGATTGTAGAGCCAGAACGGATCGCGCAATTTTGAGTTTTTCCAGATCCGCTCTTCATGGGCGGTAAGGTAGTCCTCAAACTGATTGATGGCATAGATAATCAGACTTTTGTTCTTTCTTGCTTCAGCAAAAACAATTAGTTGGGCTTTGGTCAATGCATCTTGATCGAGTGACGCCATTGCCACAAGGGCTGCTTTTGTGCCTGCACTCTCTGGGTCAACAAGCGAAAATAACTCTTCCATGCCTGGCGACGACGGCTGCCCCGCCCACTCTTTGAATTCACCCAAATAGTGGCTCAATTCGCTCTCATCAATGTCAGATGATGTGAGTTCAGCAATGTGCACGAGATGAAAAAGGCGTCGGTAAAGAGACGACACCAAGCGCTCTTGGGTCATCTTTACTGCATCAAGGGCATCGGCGAATTCTGCTGCATCGCCCTTCTGTCCAAAAGAGTCGGAGAGACGAGTGATGATTTCGCTGTTCATTGAGCAGCCAGATCCTTCGGCGGCATTAAGAATCTTGGCGTGTAAGTTTTTTGGCAGGCGAATCGCTGTTTTTGGTATCTTTTTTGACATGCTGGCAATCTTAGCAGAAGGCTGGCTGAGGTTTCCATTTGACTTCCCAGGCCAGAATCCAATTTAGCCAAATTGCCACCCCAAAAAACAAAGGGCCTAGCGATTTCTCGCTAAGCCCTTGTTTTGTATGACTCCCGTGCACACCATATTGGGAACTAAAACGCTTATAGTCGGTAATTTCGCTTCCTAATAAGTTTTACCGAAAGCATCGAGCAAGCGTGCCGTGACACTCAGGATGCGAAACGGGACATCCCAGTCCCCCTTTCGCCTCACATACACGACAGCCTATTGTGCCCCAGCCGCCCTGTTTCCGCGCCGCTTCGCCAGGTTATTGCGCGCAGCGAATGCAAATGCAAGACCCAGCAAGCCAAACAATAGTTCGAGTGGGCCCATGCTTCCAAAACCACCATCATCGTCATCCGCGACCACACCGGTACCCGACAGATTAACAGTCACCGAACCTTCATCCGGATCATCCGATGGGATGTCAAAGCTGTCATTGAACGTTCCTGCAACAGTCGGTGCAAATCTGACCGTCAATGTACAACTTGCCGCCGGTGTCAATGTCTGGGCCGAACAGGTGTCATTCAGGATGCTGAAAGGTGCTGCCAATGGATTGACCAAGGCAATCTGAACGAGAGTGAGATCTGCGGTGCCGTCATTGGTGATCGTTACTATCTTGTTGGATGCGGCACCCTCGGTGACACTGCCAAATGGAACCTGAAGATCGCCAGTTGGCGCTACGGAATCGGTAACAGTGATATCTGGCACGGGTACCGGCGCCGCTACCCCTGTACCGGTCAGGTTGATCGTAACGGTGGCTTCATCAGGATCGTTAGACAGGATGTCAAAGCTGTCGTTGGATATCCCTATGACAGTCGGCGCAAATCTGACCGTCAATGTGCAACTTGCCGCCGGTGTCAAAGTCTGGGCCGAACAGGTGTCATTCAGGATGCTGAAAGGTGCTGCCAATGGATTGGCCTGGGCGATCTGACCGAGAATGAGATCTGCGGTGCCGTCATTGGTGATCGTGACTATCTGGTCAGATGAAACACCCTCAATAACATTGCCAAACGGCACCTGAAGATCCTCTGCAGGCACTACGGAATCGGTAACCGTAATGTCCGGCACCAGTGCGACTGTCCCTGTGCCCGCCAGATTGATCGTAACGGTGGCTTCATCTGCATCGTCGGACGGGATGTCAAAGCTGTCAACGAACGCCCCTATGGCCGTCGGTTCAAACCTGACCGTCAAGGTGCAGATTGCCGCTGGCGCCAGGATCTGCGTTGAACAGGTATCATTCAGGATACTGAAGGGCGCCACCAGCACGTCCAGCGCACCGATATTTCCGATAGTCAGATCGGCATTTCCATCATTGGTAATGGTAACTGTCTCATCCGAAGTCGTGGCCTGGGTGACATTACCAAAGGCAATCGCGAGATCGTCCAGCGGGGCGACGGTATCGGTAACGGTGATATCCGGTACCGCTAACCCTATACCCGTACCGTCAACGTCGACCGTTACCGGGTTTTCGTCCGGATCGTCAGAGGGAATATCGAAGGTGTCGCTGAAAGCGCCGGTCGATGGTGGCGAGAAGCGCACGGTTAAGGAACAATTGGCAGCCGGGGTCAGCGTCTGCGTCGAGCAGGTGTCGTTCAGAATACTGAAGGGTGCTACCAGCGCGTCCAGCGCACCGATATTTCCGATAGTCAGATCTGCGTTGCCATCGTTGGTGACGGTCACGGTCTGATCAGCGGTGGTCATCTCGGTGACATCACCAAAGGCCACCGTGAGGTCATCTATCGGCGCGACCGAGTCGGTGACGGTGATGTCCGGCGTCGCCACCGAGGAGGTGAATATAAAGGCAAGACCTTCAACAAAACCAGCAGAGGGTGCGCCAATGATCAATGCGTTACCGCTTATCGACATGGAAAAGGCATAGTCAGCCGCGACCACAGAAGCTTTGACTATTTGATTCTCTGTCCAGGCACCTGTGCCTGGGTCACGTACAAACACATAGGCTGCACCGGCACGGTTAGCCCCGACGACTGCTGTATCCCCGGTCAGGACAACTGATTGACCAAAGTGATCAGAAGCCGTGCCATCGGAGGACAGAAGTTTCGGCTGCTCTATCCAGTTGCCAGTGCCATCACGTACAAACACATAGGCCGAGCCGGATGAAAGGCCCTGATCACCGTCCAGCGCTGCACCAACGATTGCCGTATCACCGTTGATTGAAACGGAAGTACCGAAAGCGTCTCTACTGGTGCCATCAGAGGCGAGGAGTTTTTGCTCCAGATCCCAGTTGCCGGTGCCGTCGCGTACAAATATATAGGCAGCACCGGAATCAGTGGCGGTGATATCTTCGCCTAATGCTCCAACGATGGCTCTATCTCCCTCGATGAAAACAGAGGTGCCGAAAGCGTTAAAACTTATACTGCCAGCAGAGGGTAGTAACACCTGTTTTTCTGTCCAGGCGTTACCAACGCGCACAAACACATAGGCTGTACCGCTCGAGTTGAGAGGTGCTGCAATGATTACAGTGTCTCCACTGAGGGAAACAGATGAGCCAAACTGGTCACCAGCCGCGCCGTCAGAAGGCAGTAGCTTTTGCTGCTCCGTCCAGACACCGGTGGCAGGGTTGCGCACAAATATATAGGCAGAACCGGATTCGTCGCCATTGTCATCGTCACGTTCTACCCCGATGACTACCGTGTCACCACTGAGGGAGACCGAACCGCCAAATCTATCGAAAACTTGACGGTCTGGCACAGTGAGTTTCCGCTGCAAAATCCAGGCGCCAGCTGGATTTCGCACATACACATAGGCACTACCAGCCCGATTATCATCATCGTATGCACCTATAACCGCCGTGTCACCGTCAATAGAGACCGAATTGCCAAAAGCGTCACCGTTGTCACGGTCAAGAGCAGAGATTATCACCTCATTTGCAAAATCTGCATTGACCGTAAACGGTAGTAAGAGGATTGCAATAGCTAACGAAAAAACGGGCAGCCATTTGTTATTCATTGTTCACATCTCCGTTTGCGAAAAATTCAAGATGCAGCGGGCTTGAATCCAAACGAAGAACTGCCTTCAGATGAGCCATCAAGCCAAAGAAGAAGCACCGCCAACCAGCTTATTACCATTATTACAGTTGTACAGTTCAACATTTGAATTGCTTGACACAAATCAATAAAAACTTAATAAAATATGGTTTTAGGAATGGGAAGGAAAAAACTGACTGTGTACCAGGGGATACCATACATATCCTTCAAAGTACCAGAGCCCGGGATATTTTGGTTTTTCTGTTTCGCGTTTGCGAGCTTAGGTATCGCCCGCCGCAAGCGCAATAATTTGCTGTAGGCTGCAGATAATAAACACATGGCTGCGTTTATCAATATCAATCCCGCAGCGAGAGGACTGGTGAAGGTTAATACTTGTACAGTATAAAGACCTCCCTGCCACTGATATGGCGGGGGTAGGTGGCTGCGATGCTGGGCCTGATTAGGCGGCTTTTGCAGTGTGCCACCCCGAGGCACCTGTTTTGTAGGCTGTCATTCTATCGTCCGCATCATTGATTTGGCGATCAAGTTTATTGATGCGCTCGATCATCTTTTCAAACTCTACGTTGCCTTCCAAACGGCTTTTATAAATCCCACGGATGATGTTGCTGGCTTCTTCAGGTACTGGCTGCTTGTCTTTTTCCCAAAGAGCGACAGTCTGGGCGTCACGTGACACAAACGCACCAAGGGTCTGCTGGGTGAACCCCAGCTCCTTACGGATAAAACGCAGTTCTGCCCCTGTCCAGTTAGGTCTGTCATCGACTAAATCGGTAGCAATAGCACGGTGCAACCCGTCAAGATTGCGAATGGTCACACCTTCACCAAACGGAGTCTCTTTTATGTCATAGCCGTTGGTCAGATAGATATAATCCAAGCCGCAACCAGTGTATTGATACAATTCTTCTTTCATTTCACACCCCCCGCCATGTAGTCACTGACTACTGACAGACGTTAATTACGTATAGATGTTGTTCTTTTTCTACAGCTATTTCTAAAGCGATGTCCTGGCCTGCGTGAAAACGGCCCATGTTGCCTATGTGGGTCTGACTTTCCTCATCCCATCGAGGGTCTGAGAGGACGGTGCCCTTTTGTAGACAAACCAGCATTTGCCGGTAGTTGACCGCACGTTCCCAATCTCCGTCGGTACAGTTGTTTATGAATGTGATATTCGACGAGTCAGCCGCCAGCCTATTAACCAGCTTCTCAAAGCGCTCTCGCGTCATTTTAAAAGCTTTAATCTCGCCCATTAGCGAATACCAATAAACGTCAGTAACACAGACAATCAAATCCACCTATAATTATTATAGATTTTGAGTTTAAGTCAAATTAAATTTATTAGATACTGATCAATATTCCCATTTCGCAGTAATAGGTGCCTGGCGCTGGGCCGCACCAGCGCTTCACACCCAAGGTCTCCATTGATGTACCGGGCGATGTCGAGATAATGCAAAATAATTTTGATCGAGATAGCAAAGGTTAGTGTTATGAAACCTTGAGAAACGCTACCCCAGTTGCCACCCCAAAAAACAAAGGGCCTAGCGATTTCTCGCTAAGCCCTTGTTTTGTATGACTCCCGTGCACACCATATTGGGAACTAAAACGCTTATAGTCGGTAATTTCGCTTCCTAATAAGTTTTACCGAAAGCATCGAGCAAGCGTGCCGTGACACTCAGGATGCGAAACGGGACATCCCAGTCCCCCTTTCGCCTCACATACACGACAGCCTATTGTGCCCCAGCCGCCCTGTGTCTGCGCCGCTTCGCCAGGTTATTGCGCGCAGCGAATGCAAAGGCAAGACCCAGCAAGCCAAACAATAGTTCGAGTGGGCCCATGCTTCCAAAACCACCATCATCGTCATCCGCGACCACACCGGTACCCGACAGATTAACAGTCACCGAACCTTCATCCGGATCATCCGATGGGATGTCAAAGCTGTCATTGAACGTTCCTGCAACAGTCGGTGCAAATCTGACCGTCAATGTACAACTTGCCGCCGGTGTCAAAGTCTGGGCCGAACAGGTGTCATTCAGGATGCTGAAAGGTGCTGCCAATGGATTGCCCAAGGCGATCTGAACGAGTGTGAGATCTGCGGTGCCGTCATTGGTGATCGTGACTACCTTGTTGGATGCGGCACCCTCGGTGACACTGCCAAATGGAACCTGAAGATCGCCAGTTGGCGCTACGGAATCGGTAACAGTGATATCTGGCACGGGTACCGGCGCCGCTACCCCTGTACCGGTCAGGTTGATCGTAACGGTGGCTTCATCAGGATCGTTAGACAGGATGTCAAAGCTGTCGTTGGATATCCCTATGACAGTCGGCGCAAATCTGACCGTCAATGTACAACTTGCCGCCGGTGTCAAAGTCCAATGGAACAGGTGTCATCTGGTGATGTTGCTGAAAGGCTGCCAGTCGGATTGGCTCCGCGATCTGACCGAGAAATATAGACTGCGGTGCCGTCGCTGGTGATCGTGACTATCTGGCTGGCCGAAACAACTTCAGCAATATTACGCAAACGGCACCCAGCGATCTCCAGTACGCGAATCGGTAACCGTGGGCCGTCCGGCACCAGTAAAGTGACCGTCCCTTGTGCCCGCGCTGGTGATTGACTGTAACGGTGGTTTCATCTACCAGCGCAATGCGTAACTGAATCCAGGCAATACCA
>NZ_JAAVSH020000001.1:4140856-4142001 GCF_011947365.2 endosymbiont of Lamellibrachia barhami | reverse complement strand
ATGAAACACCCTCAATAACATTGCCAAACGGCACCTGAAGATCCTCTGCAGGCACTACGGAATCGGTAACCGTAATGTCCGGCACCAGTGCGACTGTCCCTGTGCCCGCCAGGTTGATCGTAACGGTGGCTTCATCTGCATCGTCGGACGGGATGTCAAAGCTGTCAACGAACGCCCCTATGGCCGTCGGTTCAAACCTGACCGTCAAGGCGCAGCTTGCCGCCGGCGCCAGGATCTGCGTTGAACAGGTATCATTCAGGATACTGAAGGGCGCCACCAGCACGTCCAGCGCACCGATATTCCCGATAGTCAGATCGGCATTTCCATCATTGGTAATGGTAACTGTCTCATCCGAAGTCGTGGCCTGGGTGACATTACCAAAGGCAATCGCGAGATCGTCCACCGGAGCGACGGAATCGGTAACGGTGATATCCGGCACCGCTAACCCTATACCCGTACCGTCAACGTTGACCGTTACCGGGTTTTCGTCCGGATCGTCGGAGGGAATATCGAAGGTGTCGCTGAAAGCGCCGGTCGACGGTGGCGAGAAGCGCACGGTTAAGGAGCAACTGGCGAACTGGGTCAGTGTCTGCGTCGAGCAGGTGTCGTTCAGAATACTGAAGGGTGCTACCAGCGCGTCCAGCGCACCGATATTTCCGATAGTCAGATCTGCGTTTGCCTGCATCGTTGAGTCACGGTCACCGATCGGTGGTCATCTCGTTGATATCACCGGCGACCTGCAGGTCATCTATCGGCGCGACCGAGTCGGTGACGGTGATGTCGGGGCAGGGACCACCGTGTTCACTATAGACATAGACAGCGCCGATTATTAGCTACGATGCCGAGTAGCCCCGCATATGCCCCGATGGCTTGCGGTGTCGCCATCGATCGAACAATGGCCAACCGAATCTACCAAAGCCGTGCCGTCAGAGGCCAGGAGTTTCTGCTCTACCCATTGGTCAGTACCGGGTCACGCGCGTAGAAAAGGAACGTGATGGCATCAAATTTAGATTGTCATCACCATAGTATGCGCCCACTACCGCGTAGTCTCCGCTGATGCCAACAGACTGGCCAGAAACTGTTCAGGACGTGGCGCAGTATCATAGAGCCACTGTTGCTGCGTCCAGATACCGATTGGCAGGATA
>NZ_JAAVSH020000001.1:4135207-4140612 GCF_011947365.2 endosymbiont of Lamellibrachia barhami | reverse complement strand
GGTGACATTACCAAAGGCAATCGCGAGATCGTCCAGCGGGGCGACGGTATCGGTAACGGTGATATCCGGTACCGCTAACCCTATACCCGTACCGTCAACGTTGACCGTTACCGGGTTTTCGTCCGGATCGTCGGAGGGAATATCGAAGGTGTCGCTGAAAGCGCCGGTCGACGGGGGCGAGAAGCGCACGGATAAGGAGCAACTGGCGAACTGGGTCAGTGTCTGCGTCGAGCAGGTGTCGTTCAGGATACTGAAGGGTGCTACCAGCGCGTCCAGCGCACCGATATTTCCGATAGTCAGATCTGCGTTGCCATCGTTGGTGACGGTCACGGTCTGATCGGCGGTGGTCATCTCGGTGATATCACCGAAAGCGACCTGCAGGTCATCTATCGGCGCGACCGAGTCGGTGACGGTGATGTCAGGGGCAGGGACCACCGTGTTCTTATAGACATAGACAGCGCCGGTATTAGCTACGATGCCAGTAGCCCCATATGCCCCGATGGCTGCAGTGTCGCCATCGATCGAAACAGCCCAACCGAATCTACCAAAAGCCGTGCCGTCAGAGGCCAGGAGTTTCTGCTCTACCCATTGGTCAGTACCCGGGTCACGCGCATAGAAAAAGACGTGACCAGCATCAAGGCCGTTGTCATCACCATAGTATGCGCCCACTACCGCGTAGTCGCCGCTGATGCCAACAGACTGGCCGAAACTGTTCCAGGACGTGGCACCAGTATCATAGAGCCACTGTTGCTGCGTCCAGATACCGGTGGCAGGATCACGCTCGAAGATAAAGGCGGAGCCATAGGAGGTGATGTAAGGCGCCCCTGTTATTGCTCTATCGCCCTTGATCGAAACCGTGTAGCCAACAGCATCCGAGCCATCGGAGCGCTCGAGCTTCAGTGACTCAGTCCAATTACCAGTGCCTGGATCAGGCTCAAAGACATAGGATGAGTTGCTCCCAAGCGACCCTGCCCCTACCAGTGCAGTGTCGCCGTCGATCGCAACACGGAAGCCGAAGTGATCGTTGATCGCACCGTCGGAAGGCAGCAGCTTAGCCTGCTCTGTCCAGAGGTCGGTAGCGGGGTCACGCTCAAAGACATAGGCATAGCCGATATCAACTGTGATGAGAGTACTAAAGTCTGCGCCGACGATTGCCGTGTCACCGCTGATCGCAACAGACTTGCCAAATATATGATAAGCCGCGCCGTCAGAGGCCAGCAGCTTAGCCTGCTCTGTCCAGAGGTCGGTGGCGGGGTCTCGCACAAAGACATAGGCAGAGCCAGAACTTTCTCCTTTGTCATCATCCCCCTTTACCCCAACGATTGCCGTGTCGCCGCTGATCGAAACAGACTCACCAAAACGATCATTCCGCGCGCCGTTAGTAGCCAGCAACTTCTGCTGCTGCGTCCAGGCACCAGTGCCAGGGTCACGCACAAAGATATAGGCCGCACCGTTGTCATCGACTACTGGCGCCCCGACTATTGCTGTGTCGCCACTGAGCGAAATGGACCAGCCGAACTGATCTCCATTTGCGCCATCAGAGGCCATCAGCTTAATTTCATCTGCAAAATCTGCATTGGCCGTAAGCGGTAGTATGAGGATTGCAATAGCTAACGAAAAAACGGGCAGCCATTTGTTATTCATTGTTCACATCTCCGTTTGCGAAAAATTCAAGATGCAGCGGGCTTGAACCCAAACGAAGAACTGCCTTCAGATGAGCTATCAAGCCAAAGAAGAAGCACCGCCAACCAGCTTATTACCATTATTACAGTTGTACAGTTCAATATTTGAATCCCTTGATACGAATCAATAAAACCTTAATAAAATATGATTTTAGGGCTGGGAGAAAATATTTGGTGATAAGTTGCAAAGCTCAGTGGCTCACGGATTGAGCCACCGTCTGGTGGACAATGTGTGGCAGGGAAGAGCGATGAGAGCTGAAGTTGGCCGGGTAAGCTGAAAATTAAGATCAATTATCCACTATCAGGCTTAACTTTCCGCCTATCCTACGGTCTGTTGCACTACGGATTTGACAATTTGAGGGGCGGTTGGCGTTACTGCGGTAGCCATTATTACCGTGACGGTCTTTTGGTTTGTGGGTTATTTAGAGAGGGAAGCACCAATCAAGTAGCACATGACTTGGGCATAAATCAAACCGCCTGTGGATTTTTCTCTTCACAAAAAACAAAGGGCCTAGCGATTTCTCGCTAAGCCCTTGTTTTGTATGGCTCCCCGGGACAGGCTCGAACTGCCGACCTAGTGATTAACAGTCACCCGCTCTACCGACTGAGCTACCGGGGAATTGTGTTGCAGCGCGCATATTAATGACACAGGTCGCGAGCGTCAATAGGGAAGTGCAGAAATAGTCAGTTGCAGCTCAGTTCGCCACCACTGGGTCGGGTTTTGGATATTCTGGGGCGGCCGGCATTCGATACCACAACCGCCCTGGGGTTAATATTTTCTGTTGTATCACAAAAGGTTAGGGTGAGATTGCTACCGGGAGAGGTGCCATCAGGTCGATAGATGATACGGCGTCTGCCCTGAGTCGAACGCATGCTTATGAGGGAGTGCTTTATCGCATTCTGATAGCGAATCCGCTTTTCGGAATCGTCGGGTTGCCGGTTACCGTTAGTGTCCGCATAGAGCAGGAAACCTTCATGCCAGAGTGGCTCATCGAGGCAGGTTTGTGCATCGGAACTAGGGCAGAGGATGGCCAGACCACCGGTCATGATGGCTGTGCTGCGCGTCAGTTGCAGGTGGCTGATAAAACTGTTGATTTCGCCACTCATCTGGCTGTTTGCCGCCAAAGTGCGATAGGCGGGTACGCCCGCGCTGAGCAGGATCAGTGCAACACTCAGAGTGGTAAGCAGTTCAGGAAGTGTGAAACCAGCCGTGCAGGCAGGTGTGTATCGATTCAGGGCGACATCCATGTCTGTCCCTCCAGTAGAGGTGTGTGGCCGGCCCGATCAGTTCACTCCATGAACCTAAACATCAGCGCCGGGAATTATTTTCTTATCTGAGCCAAGTCTACACGCAAAGATTTATCCGACAAGCACTTTTTCGATCCTGTCCAGGGCTTTCTGCAGATTCTCCATGCTGGTGGCAATGGAGATCCGTACATGACCACCCAGACCAAACGCGGTACCGGGTACCAGCGCCACACCAGCCTTTTCTATGAGATATTCGGCCAGTTCCATATCGTTATCGACCCCTTCGATGTTTTCCAGCGCACCCTCGATGTTGGGAAAACAGTAGAAGGTGCCGTCTGAGGGCAGGCACTCGACGCCGGGCATCCTGCTCAGCCGATCGACCACATAGTCGTGACGCTGCTTGAAGAATTTGAGCATATCGCTGATGCAGTCCTGCGAGCCTTCCAGCGCTGCCTGTGCCGCCACCTGGGAGATTGATGTGGGATTGGAGGTACTCTGTGACTGGATCTTCTTCATCGCCTTGATGATCTCCGCCGGGCCGCCGGCGTAACCAATACGCCAACCGGTCATGGAGTAGGCCTTCGAGACACCATTGAGAACCAGAGTGCGATCCACCAGTTCCGGGCAGGCATTGAGGATGTTGACGAAAGGGGCCTCGGTCCAGAGGATATGCTCGTACATATCATCAGTGGCGATAAGAATCCGGGGGTGTTCTTTCAGTACCTCACCCAAGGCCGTCAACTCCTCTTTGGTATAGGCCATACCGGTGGGATTTGAGGGGCTGTTGATGACAAACAGCCGGGTTTTATCGGTAATCGCCGCAGCCAATTGCGCGGCGGTGATCTTAAATTTCTGCGAGGCGCCGGCCTGGACCAACACCGGTACGCCACCGGCGAGGATTGCCATATCGGGGTAGGAGACCCAGTAAGGCGCGGGAATGATGACCTCATCACCTGGATCCAAGGTTGCCTGAGCAAGATTGTAGAAGCTCTGCTTGCCGCCACAGGAGACCAGGATCTGCTCCGGCTTATATTCAAACCCATTGTCTTTCCTGAACTTTTCGATAATCGCGTTCTTCAGGCCCGGCGTGCCGTCCACAGCAGTGTATTTTGTGAAGCCGTCATTAATCGCTTCGATGGCAGCCTGCTTGATATGCTCCGGCGTATCAAAATCCGGCTCTCCAGCGCCCAACCCGATGACATCCTTGCCGGCAGCGCGCATCTCAGCGGCGCGAGCGGTGATCGCCAAGGTGGGAGAGGGTTTGACGGCCTGTACCCTTACAGAGAGTTTTGTGTTCATTTTTAGTTTCCGTGGCAAAAGAGACGAATCTGGGGTGCCTCTCTCGAGAGGCGACAACGTGCAATAATATCCAATTATCCCGAGATGCAGAATCCCTGATGGCGAAAGATTTTCAATTGGTGTCCAAATTTGACCCGGCAGGCGACCAGCCAGCCGCGATCAAAAGGCTGCTGGAGGGCCTCCACGACGGTGAGGCAGGCATGACACTGCTGGGGGTGACCGGCTCCGGTAAAACCTTCACTATCGCCAATGTGATTCAGGAAACTCAGCGACCCACGCTGGTTCTTGCCCCCAATAAGACGCTTGCGGCCCAATTGTACGGTGAATTCAAGGATTTTTTTCCCCATAACTCGGTGGAGTATTTCGTCTCATATTACGACTATTACCAGCCCGAAGCCTATGTACCGGCCTCCGATACCTTCATCGAGAAGGATGCCTCCATCAACGAACATATCGAGCAGATGCGGCTTTCAGCCACCAAGGCGCTACTGGAACGCAGAGATACCATCATCGTCGCAACCGTTTCGTCGATCTACGGTTTGGGTGATCCAAATTCCTATCTGGGCATGATGTTGCATCTCTCCAGAGGCGATATCATCAACCAACGCGACATCCTGCACCGGCTGGCTGAGTTGCAGTACAAACGCAATGACGTGGAACTCCACCGCGCCACCTTCCGGGTGCGGGGTGAAGTAATCGACATCTATCCGGCGGAATCCGATGCCGAAGCACTGCGCATTGAACTCTTTGATGACGAGATAGAGCAACTCTCACTTTTTGATCCGCTGACCGGCGAAGTGCTACGCAGGGTGCCCCGCTACTCCGTCTACCCGAAAAGCCACTATGTCACCCCCAGGGAGAAGTTGCTCGGCGCAGTGGATTACATCAAAGTGGAACTCAAGGAGCGGCTGGAGCAGTTGGAGTCAGCCCATAAACTGTTGGAGCGGCAACGGCTGGATCAGCGCACCCGCTTTGACATCGAGATGATTCTGGAGTTGGGTTACTGCTCCGGCATCGAGAACTACTCCCGCTATCTCTCCGGACGCGCATCGGGGGAAGCCCCACCGACGCTGTTCGACTATCTGCCGGAAGAGTCGCTGCTGGTGGTGGACGAGAGTCATGTCACTATCCCCCAGATCGGTGGCATGTTCCGGGGGGATCGTTCGCGCAAGGAGA
>NZ_JAAVSH020000001.1:4095032-4134707 GCF_011947365.2 endosymbiont of Lamellibrachia barhami | reverse complement strand
CTAGCGATTTCTCGCTAAGCCCTTGTTTTGTATGGCTCCCCGGGACAGGCTCGAACTGCCGACCTAGTGATTAACAGTCACCCGCTCTACCGACTGAGCTACCGGGGAATTGTGTTGCAGCGCATATTAATGACACAGGTCGCGAGCGTCAATAGGGAAGTGCAGAAATAGTCAGTTGCAGCTCAATTCGCCACCACTGGGCCGGGTTTTGGATATTCTGGGGCGGCCGGCATTCGATACCACAACTGCCCTGGGGTCAATATTTTCTGTTACATCACAGAAGGTTAGGGTGAGATTGCTACCGGGAGAGGTACCATCAGGCCGATAGATGATACGGCGTCTGCCCTGGGTCGAACGCATGCTGATGAGGGAGTGCCTCGTGGCATTCTGATAGCGAATCCGCTTTTCGGCATCGTCGGGCTGCCGGTTTCCATTCGTGTCCGCATAGAGCAGGAAACCTTCATGCCAGAGTGGCTCATCAAGGCAGGTTTGTGCATCGGTACTGGGGCAGAGAATGGCCAGGCCGCCTGTCATGATGGCTGTGCTGCGCGTCAGTTGCAGGTGGCTGATAAAACTGTTGATTTCACCACTCATCTGGCTGTTTGCCGCCAGTGTGCGATAGGCGGGTACGCCCGCGCTAAGCAGAATCAGTGCAACACTCAGAGTGGTAAGCAGTTCGGGAAGCGTGAAACCGGCCGTGCAGGCAGGTGTGTATCGATTCAGGGCGACATCCATGTCTGTCCCTCCAGTAGAGGTGTGTGGCCGGCCCGATCAGTTACAGGCTGTTGAGATTCTATTCAGGCGGCACAATACAGCGTTGAAATCGGCCTCAAAATGCTCATTTACTCAATGTAAACTGCGCTTTTTCGGTCGATTTAGCCTTGTCTTGCACTCACCTGAACGAATTTCAACAGCCTGCTAGAACCTGAGCGCCAGCGCTGGGAACTATTTTCTCATCGGAATCCAGTCTACACGCAAAACGTTATCCAACAAGCACTTTTTCGATCCTGTCCAGGGCTTTCTGCAGATTCTCCATGCTGGTGGCAATGGAGATCCGTACATGACCACCCAGACCAAACGCGGTACCGGGTACCAGCGCCACTCCAGCCTTTTCTATGAGATATTCGGCCAGTTCCATGTCGTTATCGACCCCTTCGATATTTTCCAGCGCACCCTCGATGTTGGGAAAACAGTAGAAGGTGCCGTCTGAGGGCAGGCACTCGACGCCGGGCATCCTGCTCAGCCGATCGACCACATAGTCGTGACGCTCCTTGAAGAATTTGAGCATATCGCTGATGCAGTCCTGCGAGCCTTCCAGCGCTGCCTGTGCCGCCACCTGGGAGATTGATGTGGGATTGGAGGTACTCTGCGACTGGATCTTCTTCATCGCCTTGATGATCTCCGCCGGACCGCCGGCGTAACCAATGCGCCAACCGGTCATGGAGTAGGCCTTCGAAACACCGTTGAGCACCAGGGTGCGATCCACCAGTTCCGGGCAGGCATTGAGGATGTTGACGAAGGGAGCCTCAGTCCAGAGGATATGCTCGTACATATCATCAGTGGCGATAAGAATCCGGGGGTGTTCTTTCAGTACCTCACCCAAGGCAGTCAACTCCTCTTTGGTATAGGCCATGCCGGTGGGATTTGAGGGGCTGTTGATGACAAACAGCCGGGTTTTATCGGTAATCGCCGCAGCCAATTGCGCGGCGGTGATCTTAAATTTCTGCGAGGCACCGGCCTGGACCAACACGGGCACGCCGCCGGCGAGGATTGCCATATCGGGGTAGGAGACCCAGTAAGGCGCGGGAATGATGACCTCATCACCCGGATCCAGGGTTGCCTGAGCAAGATTGTAGAAGCTCTGCTTACCGCCGCAGGAGACCAGGATCTGCTCCGGCTTATACTCAAACCCATTATCTTTCCTGAACTTTTCGATAATCGCGTTCTTCAGGCCCGGCGTGCCGTCCACAGCAGTGTATTTTGTGAAACCGTCATTAATCGCTTCGATGGCAGCCTGCTTGATATGTTCTGGCGTATCAAAATCCGGCTCTCCAGCGCCCAACCCGATGACATCCTTGCCGGCAGCGCGCATCTCAGCGGCGCGAGCGGTGATCGCCAGGGTGGGAGAGGGTTTGACGGCCTGTACCCTTACAGAGAGTTTTGTGTTCATTTGTAGTTTCCGTGGCAAAAGAGACGAATCTGGAGTGCCTCTCTCGAGAGGCGACAACGTGTAATAATATCCAATTATCCCGAGATGCAGAATCCCTGATGGCGAAAGATTTTCAATTAGTGTCCAAATTTGACCCGGCAGGCGACCAGCCAGCCGCGATCAAAAGGCTGCTGGAGGGCCTCCACGACGGCGAGGCGGGCATGACACTGCTGGGGGTGACCGGTTCCGGTAAAACCTTCACTATCGCCAATGTGATTCAGGAAACTCAGCGACCCACGCTGGTCCTTGCCCCCAACAAGACGCTTGCGGCCCAGTTATACGGCGAATTCAAGGATTTTTTTCCCCACAACTCGGTAGAGTATTTCGTCTCATATTACGACTACTACCAGCCCGAAGCCTATGTGCCCGCCTCGGACACCTTCATCGAGAAGGATGCCTCCATCAACGAACATATCGAGCAGATGCGGCTTTCAGCCACCAAGGCGCTCCTGGAACGCAGGGATACGATCATCGTCGCAACCGTTTCGTCGATCTACGGCTTGGGTGATCCAAATTCCTATCTGGGCATGATGTTGCATCTCTCCAGGGGCGATATCATCAACCAACGTGACATCCTGCACCGGTTGGCTGAGTTGCAGTACAAACGCAATGACGTGGAACTTCACCGCGCGACCTTCCGTGTTCGGGGTGAGGTGATCGACATCTATCCGGCGGAATCCGATGCCGAAGCACTGCGCATTGAACTCTTTGATGACGAGATAGAGCAACTCTCCCTTTTTGATCCGCTGACAGGAGAAGTGCTGCGCAAGGTGCCCCGCTACTCCGTCTACCCGAAAAGCCATTATGTCACCCCCAGGGAGAAGTTGCTCGGCGCAGTGGATCACATCAAAGTGGAACTCAAAGAACGTCTGGAGCAGTTGGAGTCAGCCCATAAACTGTTGGAGCGGCAACGGCTGGATCAGCGCACCCGCTTTGACATCGAGATGATTCTGGAGTTGGGTTACTGCTCCGGCATCGAGAACTACTCCCGCTACCTCTCCGGACGCGCATCGGGGGAAGCCCCACCGACGCTGTTCGACTATCTGCCGGAAGAGTCGCTGCTGGTGGTGGACGAGAGTCATGTCACCATCCCCCAGATCGGTGGCATGTTCCGGGGGGATCGTTCGCGCAAGGAGACCTTGGTCGAGTATGGTTTTCGTTTGCCATCGGCGCTCGATAACCGTCCGCTCAAATTCGAGGAGTATGAGGCCCGTTCACCTCAGACCATCTACGTCACCGCCACGCCCCGTGACTATGAAATGGAACACTCGGGAGCGATCGTTGAACAGGTGGTGCGACCGACAGGTCTGGTAGACCCAGGCGTTGAAGTCAGACCAGCGACCAGCCAGGTCGATGATCTGCTCTCCGAGATCCGCCTGCGGGCTGACAAGGCCGAGCGGGTGCTAGTGACCACGCTGACAAAACGCATGGCGGAAGACCTTACTGACTACCTGGGTGATCACGATGTGCGGGTGCGTTACCTCCACTCCGATATCGAGACTGTAGAGCGGGTAGAGATCATCCGTGACCTGCGGCTCGGGAAATTCGACGTATTGATCGGCATTAACCTCCTGCGCGAAGGATTGGATATGCCGGAGGTATCACTGGTTGCCATTCTCGATGCGGACAAAGAGGGCTTTCTGCGTTCGGAAGGTTCTCTGATACAGACCATTGGCCGGGCGGCCCGTAACGCCAACGGCAAGGCCATTCTCTACGGCGATCAGATTACCGGATCCATGCGCCGCGCAATAGACGTGACTGATCACCGGCGCGAGAAACAGATTGCTCACAATAAAAAACATGGCATCACCCCGCAGACCATTCGCAAATCCATCGCCGATATCATGGAAGGTGCTTATCCCGGCGCACCAGTATCTCCCAGTGCCTATGCCAGGGTGGCGGAAGAGATGGCTGAGTATGCCAGTCTCACTCCCCAGCAGATGGCCAAACGCATCAAAGAACTAGAGGATGAGATGTACCGCCACGCCCGGGATCTTGAGTTCGAGGAGGCGGCACAGGTAAGGGATCAGATAAAAACGCTGCAGGATAAGGGGTTGGTTGCGTAATATTTAGCCTCAAAAATGTTCGACACAACACCCTACCCCTTTAAAACGATCAATAAAGCTTCAGTCTCGTTATAGAAGCCCTCAAGCTCATCAAACATTGCAGATGTTTGCTGGAGTTCAGTTCGAGCTTTGCTCAAGATTTTTTTCGCTTCCTCCAGAGTGGCAAGTATTTTTTTTGCCTTCTTGCTGGATTCGGTAATTTGTCCTATCAGTTTATTGATTTTATCGTTGTTTTTGACAAATTGGCTGAGGTAGAGATCATTGTCCAAATCCTCTAATTCCCAGCGAATGGCATTTAAATTTCTCCATTCGGTTGGATCAGTTGTGTTTGTTTGAAGGTCTAATGCACGCTTTCCCTTGCGGTCCAGTTCACTCCGGAGATCGGCAATTGTGCTGTTTTTATCTAAGCTCATAAAGTGGCTCCCTTTGAGGTTGAAACAGTTAAATTTCCGACTGTATTTTTTCAATGGCTGTTTTTGTTGCCTCAGCCCTATCCTTGAAGGCTCGAATCTGAATAGCCCAGCCCATGGCATCAGTCGAGATGGCTTTTTCAACCAAAGCTGATTGGGCATCAAGTGCTGCGTCAAAGGCCTTGTCAATGCCGTCATCTTTGACCTGTTCTTCAATAATCCGGATGTCCGCTAATCTTTTCGCAATTAACGCCTTGAATGTATTTTCAGCATTTGCAAAACTGTTCTTTTTTAAAAAGCCTTCGAGATTCTCTCGCGCCTTTTCGATATGTAACTGAGTATTGTTATTCGCTGTAACAGCCTCATTTTTTCAGTACAGACAAAAGCTTGGTAACTGACTTGTTTGACCTTCCGATTGTTTGAATAATGGCCTGTTCCCTCACCACATCGGATACCAGACCAATAACCTCCTTCAATATACCGGCGTACTGCTTTAATGGACCCGCCAATTTAGCCATTTTGGCAGAACGATCAGAAAGGGCGCTGATTTTGCTGGCTTTAGCTACCACCCCTTCGATGCCCTGCACTAATCCGTTCAGTTCCGAAACAATCGCTTCGGTTGATTCTCCGGAAGCCAGATTGACCAGCGTTTGAGCATATCCCTCAATTGCGGCAAATGCCTTTTTACGGAGCGGTTTCAACGCTTCATGGATATCACTCCTGCGCCGCTCAGTCATTTTATTGATGACTCTTTCGATGCTTTGATGGTCTATACCTGGAGGCGCTCCCCAAATTGCAATTTGATCCTCCATATCACGACGCTCGATATTGGCTTTGTTGGATAGATCCATCTCCAGAAAATAGACTTGCCTGAGGGTGACGGTGGCTGCGAGGAAGTCTTCAGCAGGTTTTTGATATTGCGACGGGTCGCATGCGGTAAGAAACAGAGAAAAGAACAGTAGCAACAACCCTTTCGTCGCATTTGATGATCTCCATATGGCGTGCATCTTCTTCCTCCCGTTCCGCATGAATTGAATAAATTGTCCTCACTGGAAACTATGGGCGAATATAATTCGCCTTTCAAGGTGAAATCATTTCAGAAAATTGACAAATAACTATGCAACACCGTCTCAAATCGTCCACAATTAGCAAGTGATTTTGGTGCTTTTTCAGGTAGGGGGCAATGCATAACATCGAAGAAATGCTGCAGGATATTGTCGATGAGGCCCGCTATGCCAGCCGAATGATTGGGCGTTCAGAGTTGAGTCCCAATGTGCTGAATGCCATGGCAAAGGTTCCCCGTGAGCGTTTTGTCAACATGAACATGCGCTGCCACGCCTTCGACAACAGCCCACTTCCGATCGGTCGCGGGCAGACGATATCCCAACCCTTTATCGTCGCCTTAATGACTGATCTGGCGAATCCCACGCCGGGGGATCGTGTGCTGGAGGTCGGCACAGGCTCGGGCTATCAGACAGCGGTGATGTCGCTCCTTGTACGGCAGCTATACAGCATTGAGATCATCCCTGAATTGGCGGATGAGGCAAGGTTACGGTTCGATGAGTTGAATTACTCGAACATCATCAGCCGGACCGGCGATGGCTACTTCGGCTGGCCGGAGGAGGCCCCTTTCGATGTAATACTGGTAACAGCCGCCGCCACAGAAGTCCCCCCTCACCTGCCGGAGCAATTGGCACCGGGAGGACGTCTGGTGTTACCCGTTGGCGGACGTTTCTACGGGCAGGATCTTCTTCTGCTTGAGAAGGATGAATCCGGTAATGTGACTGAAAAGAGTCTGCTGCCTGTGGCCTTCGTCCCACTGACCGGCGAGCACTAACCAGAGAGAAAAGTCGACGGCCATTTCTGCAGCCTGTAGACCCAGAAACAGCTCGCTCCGGCAAGCGGGCAAAAAATCTGTTCCGACACTTGCAATGCGCATATATCCACCTGTATTATTCGCGCTCTTAACAGGCGCGTAGCTCAGTTGGTTAGAGCACCACCTTGACATGGTGGGGGTCGGCGGTTCGAATCCACTCGCGCCTACCAAACATAAGCCCTTGATTAGCAATAGAAAGCTGGTCAGGGTACTGTCATCGCCTTCCCACACGTCGGCGGTCTGCATCATGAGTACCGCCGCGCAGCCTGAGACACGGTCGCAACGCTCCTAATTCCGTGTGCTACAGCAGGCAGCTGTTTGCCAACTGTACATCCGATGGCCCTCATGGTCTTCACTTCCAGCGCACAAGGCCATTTATTCGCCTCTTTCGACCAGCCTCATACCCTACTCGCTGACTTATCTATTTTGCTAACCTCCACGTTGCGCGGATCAGTTTCTCAATACTGTCATCGGATTAGGTTTTTGGTAGGAACAGGAGATCGTACCCCTGCTCTTGCAGTCCATCGACCAGCTAATACCAATTGAATGTGGATTCCACGGCTATACCATGCAAGGTTTTACGGTAAGGGGATAACAGCGATAAATCTTTGCTGAACCGTTTTTCAAACACTCGTTTGTCCCCTTCGTCTGTTATCACCACAACGTGATTGTTTGAATGTAAATCTATTCCGCAGTAATGTCTCATGTCAGTCTCCTCATCGTATAGAAGCAGCCAGTTTAACCACTGACTGCGAGGAGGCTGACTAGAGGATTTTCAGAGTCAAATCGCCCACTTGTGCCGCTTTTCCTACAAATCGTTCCGCTGTTTGACTCATCGACCCCTGAAGTTACTCATTCACTGGCGCGTTTGCCCCCTTTTGCCCACCGGCTTGCTGGCTGCTCCGCAGCCTGCCGCCGGCAGGCACAGGGGGCACGGGCCGGCTCGAGGGTCAACCTCCGGCCAGCCGCAAGCCGACGTTGTGGTAGCGGCCGTCAGGCGCGCTGGCGTAGCGCCGGGCAGCGCGCAAGCCCTGCGCATGGCCGATCCAGCAACCGCCACGCAGCACGCGCTCGCGGCCCCCTGCTGGCCCCACAGGATCGACCGACAGTTCACTGGGGTAGTTATCCACCCAATCCTCACACCACTCCCAGAGATTACCCTGCATCTGGAACAGCCCCCAACGGTTAGGCGCGAACGCATGAACGGGTAGTGTGCGTTGGTGAAAGACCCCTTTGGACGCATCTCCGTATGGGTGATTGCCATTAAAATTGGCATCCGTGGATGATAGGTCGTCACCCATACTGAAAACGGTCGTGGTACCGGCCCTGCAGGCGTACTCCCACTCGGCCTCGGTGGGCAGACGCAGGACGAGATCACCCGGCGACAACCGGTTCAACTGCTGCACAAACTCCTCGCAATCATTCCACGAAACAGAGTCGACCGGGCAGAGTGGATCATTATCGAAATGACTGGGGTTCTCCTCAATGACCGCCTGCCAGAGCGCCTGGGTGCAGGCGGTTTCAGCCAACCAGAATCCCCGGCTGATGATAACGGGATGCTGTTTTTCATCATAGATACCATCTGGCTCTGCCGCAGATGCCCCCATCTGAAACTGCCCTGGCAGAATCCAGCGCATCACCTGGCGCACCCCTTGCACCTCGAAGGCCTGCCAGAGGCCGTAGCTATCCTCACCCCAGGCGCTGGCCCAGGGGGCAGGAAACTGTGGCGGATTGGGATCGAGCATCATGGGGAGAACGCCTGAATAGTGCGGCCCGGTGACAGGCTTTCGGTCAGATGCCTACTCACGCGCCACGGGCCTTGGTTTCGCTTGTCATCCACAGATGAATCAAGCTGGATCATCGGCTGGTTTACTGACCCTCCGGTCAATAAAGCTCCGGCCAGCCGCAAGCCGATGCCGCGGTAGCGGTAGCCAGGCGCGTAGGCGTTGCGCTGGGCAGCGCGCAAGTTCTGCGCATGGTAGATCCAGCTACCACCACGCAGCACGCGCTCGTGGCCTTTTCGCCGACGACCCGGAGAGAGTGTGACTCGCTCAGGCATCGACTCTCTCGATCCGTGTCAAACAGTGTTTGCGCCAGGCCATATCATCGGCGGGCAACAGAATCGCCCGACAGGCGGCGTAGGCCTGTTGAAGCTCCAGACTATCGATCGCACCTGTCAGCCACTGCTGTTGCCAGTGTGCCAACGCCAGCCGGTAGCGTTTACGACGCCGCTGGCTTGGCCTGAGCCGGAAAGGCCATATGTGTACACCGCAAAAGAGGATGCCACCATCGGTGCGCCGAATGGTTACCGGTTTTATCTCCAGGCCAAGCCTCTCATCCAATATTCGAGAGATACCATCCGCACACGCTTGCAATGCCTTACGGTCATTCGCCCACAGAAGAAAATCATCCATGTAGCGGCAGTGTGCATCGATGCCGGGTTGCGACAGGCACCAGCGATCGGCCTGACTCAGGTAATGGTTTGCAAAATGCTGCGAAGTCAGCGCACCAATCGGTAAGCCCTTACCGAATTCGCTACCATGCGCCGCAATGACGGCATCTAACAGCGCCATCCCATCACCACGAAAGCGCCGTCGCAGTTGCCCATGCAATATTTCATGGTCAATATTCGGGAAGAACTGCGCAATATCCATGTGCATCACCCAGGTGAAACGGCGTGCCTGACGTTGCGCAATGTGCGCAAGCGGGCAAAGATGGCAAACACCTCGGGGCTAAGGACCTCACGATAGTCTATACGGGTGCGCTTTTTAGCGGCCGACAGGTCCGATAACCCCGAACCACCAGGGGATGCAGTCGTTACGCAGATACTCCAGAAGCTGTTAAGGCCATCGGCGACAAACTGGCGTTCGATACCGATCACTGATTGCGATTGTATAAAAGCATTGAAGCGCTTAGCAGCCGCATCTGGATCGATGGCCGGAATTTGAAAAAAAGTATAGTGCACTATTCTCTATCCTCCTCGTTGCCCGCACCCTGCCCGCCTCTCTGCTGGCCGCTCCGCAGCCATCTGTCGGCTGGCATGGCGCTGGCACTTGCCTGTGGGTCTAAACCTCCGGCCAGCCGCAAGCCGAAGTCGTGGAGGCGGTAGTCAGGCGTGCTGGCGTAGCGCCGGGCAGCACGCAGGTTCCGCGCAAGGCAAAACCAGCTACCGCCACGCAGCACGCGCTCGTGGCCCTCCGCCGGACCCTGCGGGTCGTCTACCGGCTGGTCGGGATAGTCACCAAGCCAATCGGCACACCACTCCCATAGATTGCCATGCATACTCTTCAGGCCGAAGGGGTTGGCAGGATAGTTCTCCTCTGCACGTATCTTATCTCTATTGTTTGCATCCGCCTCATTGAACCTCTCACCCCACCAATAGGCGGTGGTCGTTCCGGCACGACAGGCGTACTCCCACTGCGCCTCGCTGGGCAGGGCAAGGGGCAGTTGCGGTACCAATTTCTGCAAGCGCTGGATGAACCGCTGACAGTTGTTCCAGCTCACCTTGTTGATCGGCAGACCGAGGCTCTTGGGGCTGGCCGGGTTTTCGCCCATTACCGCCTGCCACAGGGCCTGGGTACAGCTGGTCTCGCCCAGCCAATAGCCCTGGGTGAGGGTGACTGGGTGCAGGATCTCATCATCGTTTCGCCCCGGCTCATCTTGTGACGAACCCATTAGAAAGGTTCCCGGGGCTATCCAGCGCAGGCGGTATTCGATGCCCTTCACATGCAGGTCGGCCCAGAGCCCATATTCGTCGATGCCGGTGCTACTGGCCCAGGGCCAGGGGTTGTGCCGGCAGTGCCATCGGGCCGCCGGGTGGTCCGGCGAGGCCGGTTGCAGGAGAAACTCCGCACCACCGGCGTGGCGGGTGTGGAGCCTGCCGCTGTCAAACTTGATGCGCTCTGCCCAAGTGGGTTTGCCGAGTGCCTCGAGTCTCCACTGACAGTGCTGATCGACGATGTCGACCCGCTCATCACCGAATGGGGTGGCGGCGTTCAGTTGGCGGCGGGCCTGCACGTGATAGGGTTGCGTACCCAGCGCCAGCAGGTTGTTGCCTTGCTGCGCACGGGTCAGCACCAATCGATTGCTCCGTTGAATCAGCCACTGCACTGGCTCGCTCTTCTCCATATACTGCTGCTTCAGGGGCAGGCGCTGCTGGGCATCCCGTGCCACCCTTTGCACCACCTTGAGAAAGGCCCGCCAACGACTGTCTCGGCTTCGATCGGCCAACAGATGGGTGAGTGGCAACATGGAGAGTATCAGGCTGTAGGCCATGCCACCCTCCTCCAGCGAGGCAAACTCCTCTTCGGCCCGTGCCGCCAGCCCGAGCAGGCGCGGGTACTCTTTTGGATCGGGTGTAGCCGGGTGGAGATTGCGCTGCAGCTGTTCGATCTCGCGGGCGGTGGCGCTCAGGCTCTGCTGCCAGGCGTCGACTGCCTTTTCTGCATTCACCTTACTGGCCGACTCCCGGGATTCGAACAGCCGCAACTGCTGGAGGATGGCATCCTGTTTCAGACTCAGCCATTGACCGTTGCGCTCGACGCTGTGGTGGTTGTAGGCGCGCAGTTCGTGGGTGATGGTGGCGCCGGGGATCGCCTGGCGCAGATGACGCAGCTGGACGACAGATGGCATCCAGGCCAGGGCCAGGGCCGCCAGCAGGGTGTCCAGGGGCTCATCCTGTGGTTGGGTCGTGGCCGACTCCAGCCCTTGCACCTTCGCCGGCGGCCGTTTGATCGGGCAGAGTGCCAGCAGGCGCAGCTGCCGGGCACTACACTGTAGGCGTTCGATCAGGCGCCGCCACTCCTCGCTCAGCTCGCCATCGTCCAGTGCGCCGAAGGTGCCGAGCAGGATAATGCTGGCGTTTTCCGGAATAGCCTCTTCACCTGCCTGACGGTTATCCGCTTGCCGATACCAGCAGCCGGCGGGACCGGTGACCCAGTAGTAGGCATCGAGCTGTTCATCGCCCAACAGCTCTCTCAGGCTTTGCCAGGCGCGGCACATATCGTCCCACACTGGCCGTGTGGCTGGGGTGCGCTCCATCAGCAGCACTGTGTTGTGGTTGAAGTTTCTGCGCCGCTTGCGCAGGAGCTTCTCCACCGGTTGGGCTCGTGCCAGGCGCTTGATGTTGGCAGGCAGGTCGATGGCCCTGCCCGTAGAGTCGCCGGCGAGATTCCGGTCCCAGCAGTTCTGCCACTCACCGGGATTGAGCAGGGGGCGTTCCGCCAGGGGAATAGGGCGGGTAAAAGTGCCTGCCTGATACTTTTTCAGCGGCACGATCTCGCCATCTGCCTCTGTTTCCGGTTCCACCGGCGTGCAGCCGGCGACATGCCAATAGCGAGGTTCCTTGAGGGCGGTGTAGAGCATACGGCCCGGCTGGGTGGCTTGCCCCAACTGGGCTGGTGCAAAGATTCCGTCTGCCCCCTGCTCCCGATGCTGATCCTTCAGATCATGCCGGGTAAAACCCAGGGAGCCGGCCAGCAGTGTCGGCTCAGCCGATTCGGCATGGGCCAGCACGCGGAGCAGATCGCTGCGGGAGATGTACGCCATCAGCGGTGAGCGTGGCTCTTCTGGAAGTAGGGGGCGAGCTTTTTAAGCCAGCCTGACCACTGCTCCGGCTCGTCGCCTGTCACATCCTGCAAGGCACGCAGCAGGTCGAGATACTCGGCCTGACCAGTCCTGGGCAGATCGTCACACCGCTCACGGTCTTGTACGATCTGCTGCGCCGCCTCGGCCAACGCATCCTCTTCAGCGTCTGGAAAGTGCGCTTTGCCGATGGTCTGCAGATGCATCAGCAACTCATCCCGATCCTTGGGCAGCTCCAGATCAAGCACCACGCAACGGCGCACCAGAGCGGCGGGCAGTTGGCGGGTGTCGTTGCTTGTGAGCACCACCAGGGGTTTGATCTCGCCGGCGCTGACCGTCTCTCGGCTGGGGCGCACCTCGAACTGGCCATTACCCAGCACCTCCAGCAGACCGTTGGCCAGGGAGATATCCGCCTTGTCGATCTCGTCGATCAGCAGCACCACACCATCCGCCTTCGGGCAGGGGATCTTGCCTTCGGATGTCTTCACCCCTGCCGGCGGCTGGTAGTTGTTCTGGCATGACTTACCTTCCGCGATGTCCCACTGCAAAGCGTACCAGAGGGGGCCGGGGGCGAGGTACTCATCGGTTTTCTTCAGTTTGCCGTCATCGCCGGTGTGGGCGACCAGCTGGGCATCGGCCAGACGCTGGGTGTGATCGACCAGCCAGAGCAGCTCCTCATACTCGCTGTTGGGTTGAATCACCGTGCTGATAAAACGGCGCTGCAGCACATCCGCTGCTGCGCGGGCCAACTGGCTCTTACCGACCCCCGGTTCACCGCGCACCAGCAGCGGCCGATTGGCGGAGATGGCGGCGATCAGGGCGTGGGCCGAGGGTTCATCCATACAGTGTGTGGCTTCCGGCCAACTGCCCTGGGGCGGCAGCCGGCGCGGCTGGCCGATGGCTTGAAGCAAGGCGTTGGTGTGGCTCATGTAATAACTCCCGTGGCCTTATCCCAAATATCCACCGCCTTGCTGATCAGTTTGACCACTGTATCACTTGTGCCGACTATCTCCTTTAGGGTTTTATAGTGGCCTTCCAGGCGCTTCCTGCCACTGCCCGGCAGCGGCTCTCCAGCCTTTTCCTTGGCAAGCATACCCTCCACATCGAAGCGCAGGTCTTCGTGGTGAGGATTGCCCGCATCGGTACTCTTGAGGATCTCATGCAGTGTATTGCCAAGCTTCTGAGTGGCATTGATCTGCTGATGGCTCACCCCTCCACTCGCTGCAACTGAGACACTGCTATCGCCACCAGTATTATGTACAGTGATGCTGATCGAGTCTCTATTCTTGGATTCCATTGGCCTCTCCTTGCTTCTGTTTTCGGTCGATGATCGGTGTTTGAGCGCTTCCTGCCGCTGTTTGATCTTGATAAGCATATTGGCGATCCAGGCCTCCAGCTCTCTCTCAGGTACCCGCAGTATCGGCAGGGCCGTTTCACCCTCCCGACAGATGAAGAGCCGCATATTTGGCAGCAGGAGAAGCAGCTCGTTCGTGACGTTGCCCGGCTGTTTGTTCACCGCGTAGTTGAAGACATGCTCGCTATCCTGGTTGGTGTTTCCCAGGTGGAGATTGAGCTCTTCACAGTAGGCTTTGAAGGCCTGGTGGTTCTCTTCGTCATCGAGGGCCGGACACTTCCCTATCGCGGATGTAAAGTTCACCGCCTCGACCAGGTTTTCGACAATCTCATGCAGCCGCCCCCACAGGTCTTCCGGATCTGCCTTTGTGTGGGGAATAACTACCGAGCGGGTCGAGGCGTTATCCAGTTGCGTCATGGTTTTTGCCTCGATGGCGGTCATGATCATTTTCTGGTCGTAGTCGGCGACATTCCGCCTGTTGTGGTCATCGATCACTATGCGCAAGGCCCAGGCTCTCGTTACTCCCTGCACCCGCAGTTCGCGACCGATCTTCCATTCACCGACCGGCACCAAGGCCGACAGAGCGATGGCAGCGATCAGATAGCGGATATTCTGCAACTGCTGACCAGTCTGACTGGCCGCGATGGCCTTTTGTATGGGCTGCTGAGCCGTCTTGTTGAGAGGTGCCGACAGTTGTGTTTCATCCTTCAGGCAGCCGATAACCTTTTCTGCCGCCGCCTGGTAGTTGTCACATCCCAACTGCAGACTACAGGCATCCAGAGCATTGGCAATGAGGGTGGAGTCGACTGGTTTCTGTTTGAGCAGGTTGAGTTTGTGGATCTGGAAACCACGGGCGTAGGCCTCTTTCAGCTCTTCAGCAGTAACCTCGACATCCATTCCGCACAGCGCGGACGACAGCTTCGTGAAAGTCTGCTCTTCAGGAGTGCTTTTATATTTGCACCATTTCCGAATACGGCTATAGTCTCTTTGGCCGACAGCCTTGGCAAAAGCGTCTTGCTTTTTTTCGAAACCTGCCCTCTTCCGATACTCGGCCAACCAATCATTGTTCCCGTCATCTGCCATGGTCTTCTCCCTGTTTTAGGGAATTATCTGGTATGTCACGGGTGAATCAAAGGATTTTCACCAGACAGGAGGCGGACAGGGTTTCAGGGGAATCGGACAGCATGGGCCACAGACCGGATAATCCAGCTCGGTGAGTCGCCATAATTGTGGGTTGCAGCACCCAAGTGGGCGGAACCAAGCTCAGTGTGATGGATGGAGCCTGGAAATCTATGCAAAATGGATCAAAAGGGATCGGTGGTTCGAATCCACTCGCGCCTACCAAATTGAATCAAGGGGTTACCGATTATGGTAATCCCTTTTTTTATACCTATAATCCACTGCACTCCACGTTTGGCCAGATCCCCCTGCAGCCTCACAAATAAAACACAATGCCAGGATTTTCGGGCACCGGCCCGGAAACTCACGAATATTTCTCAAGTTAATGTCCGGTAGGCCGACACCGACGATAAGCATTCATTTCCTGGAGGATGAATAATGTTCAGTGTGGCGCTCGATCAACTTGATCAATTCAAGCATTTTCAGCCAAATTTCGGTAATTTGAGTCTGGCAGCAAAAACACCACCCCAAGTCGATATGGTGACCGGAAGTTCTGACCCATCCGATGCATTCACACGGGTGCAGCAGGTGCTTGACCAAAGACTCTCGGGAATACTTGGCCCTCCAAGTCAGGTCGTGCCGGTTGATCGTTCAAATAATACATTCGATGCAGAAACTGTTGCCAACAATGTACTGGGATTTGTGCAAAATCGACTAAAGCAGGCTGAAGCCGAAGGCGCTAGTCCGGATCAGTTGGAATCCCTGCTTAAGCAGGCAAAATCCGGTATCAAGCAAGGTCTGAAAGATGCGAGGGATGCCCTGGATGGAATGGGACTGCTCAATGATTCCGTAAAATCAGGCATCAAAATGGCCAAGAAACTGATTATGCAAGGTCTGGAGCAGGATAGAAAAACACCAACGTCAACAGATGGTATTCAGACGATTGAAGCATCTCTGGGTTTCCGCCAAGTCGAGAAATCTGCATTTGAGCTACAGATCAAAACCCAAGATGGCGACGTGGTGACTTTGAAGTTTCGCCAGAGTCAACGAGAACAGAGTGCGATTTCCTTCCGCCAGTCGGATGGAAACACAGCAATCAGCGCAAGTTATTCGGAAAGCTTCCACAGTCGTCTCTCATTTTCCGTTGAGGGTGACCTGGACAACGAGGAGTTGACCGCCATTACGGATCTCACCAATGCGCTCCAGGGGGTGAGTGAGACATTTTTTGATGGTGACATCCAGGCCGCTTTCGAACAGGGTATGAACCTGGGATACAACACAGATGAGATTGTCGGCTTTTCACTGGAAATGAGTCATAGTCTCACCAGCGTGGCAACCGCAAAGTACCGGGAAATCAGTGAACTGGATAACTCTAATCACCCACAACTTTCCGGGTTGGATCGGATAGATGATCTGCTGGATCAGCTGTCAGGTGTCTTGGGGCAGGCAAAAGAACTTATGGAGGATGCCAATCGTTCGACGAAAGATCTGTTGCATGGGCTACTATCCCATCATCCCGACTCGAAGGGTTTTACCGACCTCCTGAATAAGAGTGGAGATGAAGAACTGGAAGATGTCGCAGTGACTCTGGTGAAAAATGCAGGACTGCGAGAGGAGGATTGATGACTGGAACGTTCTATTCTTGAACATACCGCCATAATCAAAAAATGCATTATGGGTTTGCTGATCTCCTGCGTGACGGCCGAATTATCAGCGTATTCTGAATTGGTCTAGCGTGAATGCTCATTTTGAGTTAGATTTTCAAGGAGGCCACACCAAATGCAGCATCAGTGGCAGGAAGAAATCAAACAATGAGGGAACCTGATGCCGCTACCGCTGGACACTCTGCTTTTCTGGGCCGGTCTGGGCCTGCTGATCGTTGGCCTGTTCATCTTCGTCACAGGAAAAACCGCCTCTGAGGACGAAAAGAGCCAGAGCAACCGCTTCGAGGCCTTCGGCATCAAGATTGATGTCAATAACCCCTCTCTGATCCTGATCATCCTGGGGGTGGTGATGATGCTGGCACCCAGGATACTGCCGCAACAAACAGCAGAGTTGGCCCCACCTGGAACAACAGCCAGTTCAATCCCGCCACCTTCCTCCACGCAGATTTCACCTAAACAGGAGAGTTTCCCTGCCAAACCTGAAATCACCCAGCAGAAGAGTGTCATCCCGCCCGTTCAGCCAATACAGAAAAATCCGCCAACGCCAAAACCTGAACCCGCGGCCGCTCACACTGCCTCAACCACACAACCAATCGCTACCCCAGCGCCGCAGGCGACAACCCAACAGATATCCAGACCCCCGGCAAAAGTCATCGAGAAACAGGTATCCAAGCCCCCGATAAAAATCATCGAGAAACAGGTCCTTAAACCTGCAGTTAAAAAACCTGCACCTGTGCTCACTCAACCGCAACCACCAGAACCACTCGCCAAGACTGTCGAGACACTGGTTTTGGCCCCGAGCACGCTCAGTCAACCCCGCACCGCACCGGCAAAACCCATCCTGACAGTACTGGTGCAGGCCGATGCCGACAGGCGGGTGGGCATCGATAAATCAGCCATTGATTACAGCAGGCAGGTCTCGGCAGAACTGACCAACATTGCGGAGGATATTTTTGGCAATGAAGCAGAGATCAAGCAGCAAGAGGTAAAAACGCTCCGTCAGATGTTGAAAACAACGGATCAACCCTACCTGGCACTCTGTCGTCAGATTGGAGCCGAACGGCTTCTGCTGGCAGACCTGGAGATCCCATTCGCCTTGTCCGATATAGATTCAGCCTACTGGCCAGACCTTCGGCTCAATCTGGTTGACTGCGACACAGGCCGTAAGAAAAAGAAAAGCAAAAACCACCTCAACCCGACGGTCCGGGATCGTTTCCCCTTCCAACAGGCCATCAAGGAAGTCGCTACAGACTTCCTTGATGATTATCGTCATCTGGTCGTGAAGTAAGGCATTAAAAACCGGTAGCCAGAAGCGTCCATCCCTCTAGAAGTTGTAGAAAGATAGACAAACATCATGCAAAAAAAGCAAAACCAAGGATAACCAACCCCATAAAAAGCAGCATCCCGGAAGACTGTTTCCAGAGCACATAATTCAAGTTTTGAGCATTTGTATTGGCCATAAGGAAAGAGAGCAGACTGGTAAAAAGCAACACGCCACCGGAGACATAACCGATAATCCTCATATATTCGGCCTTGATCCGGGAGGAGCCAGCTACACCACTACCGATGGTCTCAAACTTATTGGCAAACGCAGGCTCAAACAGCAGCAAGGCCGCCAACATCAGTAGAATAAGCTGGGTGGGTCGAAAAGAGCTGGGGTTCATCTTTTATCCTACATAATCTGGCATAAGCGCCTATTCAATGAATATAGCGACCGCTACCCTCCATTTCTGAAGCCGAGAATTGCAAGGGGATCAGCACCGCCCCTGCACAATATTCAGTTGACGTAAACACCCGCCATTCGATCAAATCGACTGCCGAATCCGTCAGAAACCGAGTTGATGATTTCCAATGGCTGCCTCAGGTATAATTCTGCCCCTCGTGATCATTGCGCCAGGCTAACCATGAACTTCATCGAAACACGCGGCAACGACGGCCAGCACCCGGCAGAGGTGAGCTTTTCAGCTGCCATCCTCAGCCCCATGTCCTCTTTTGGTGGGATCTACGTCCCGGAGACGTTACCTCAACTGGGTATTCCGTTCCTGGAAAAGCACCTCGATGCCGACTATAAGACTTTGGCTCGGGCTGTTTTGGGGGCCTTTGAGATCGATATCGATCCGGCGGTCATCGACAAGGCGCTTGCGACCTACGACGATTTTGATGACGGCAGCAATCCCGTCCCGGTGATCAAGGTTGGGGATGGACTCTTTGTCAGCGAGCTTTACCACGGGCCGACCCGCGCCTTTAAGGATATGGCGCTGCAACCCTTCGGCTTAGTGCTTTCCGATCTGGCACAAAAACGTGGAGAGCACTATCTGATCCTGGCGGCCACCAGTGGTGACACAGGTCCCGCAGCCCTGGAGACCTTCAAAAACAAGCCCAATGTCAAGGTTGCCTGCCTCTATCCCGACGGCGGCACCTCAGATGTCCAGCGGCTGCAGATGGTCACCGAGAACGCGCCCAATCTTAAGGTTATCGGCATCAAGGGCGATTTCGACGATGCCCAGGATGCGCTGAAACTACTGCTTGGTTCGACCAGCTTCAGGGCCAAATTGCGGGAGAAAAACACTCTGCTCTCCGCCGCCAACTCGGTGAATTTCGGCCGCATCATCTTCCAGGTGATCTACCACATCCACAGCTACCTGGAACTGGTCAGGCAGGGCGCCATTGCACTGGGAGACAAGGTCTATCTCGACGTGCCCAGCGGCAATTTCGGCAATGCGTTGGGGGGCCACTACGCCATGAAGATGGGGCTGCCAGTGGAGAAGATCCTCATCGCCTCAAACAGCAACAATGTCCTGACCCAGCTCATCAATGACGGCAAATACGATCTGCGGGACCGTTCAGTGGTCGCCACCACCTCCCCGGCAATGGATATTCTGAAGTCCTCCAACATCGAGCGGATACTTTTTGATCTCTTCGGAGCGGAACGCACCAAAGCCTTGATGCAGCAACTGGACAACGAAAAACACTACGAACTCAAAACGGAAGAACTCGCCCGTCTGCAGGAAATCTTTGTGGCAGATTTCTGCAACGATACCGAGGGGAAAAAATATATCCAGGCTGCATTCCAGAATGGCTACCTGATGGATCCGCACACAGCAACCTGTTTCAAGACCCATGAGACCAGCGAGACTGCGCCGCTGGCGACCATCGTCTACTCCACTGCTGAGTGGACAAAGTTCTCCCCCACCATTGCCAACGCCCTGACGGGTGAAGTCGACGCCCACGACCTCGATGCACTCAACTCCATCGCCAAGCAGGCCAACACGACGATTCCTGCACCCATCAAATCACTCTTCGACAAGGAGATCACACAGAAGACGGTGATTGAAAAAGAGGATATCGAGCAGGAAGTGCTTTCATTCCTCTAATCGGTCTCTGCTCGGGGCGTTGCCGGTTCCGCTGCGCTTGAACCGGCCTACCTCTACAGGTTTGTTCAGCTCAGGGTGTAGGCCCGATCAAGCGTAGCGGATCGGGCATCCTCGAGTTGAGAAAACCCAGTTTAAGCTTCTGTGGGTTCAGGGTGCGCCAGGTCGCCGGTGGAGGCCTCCACCGACCCGGCATCGGGATCATTGTAAACCACCAAATCCAGTGCCCCTTCGCCCTTGGCGATGATGCATGAGACAGTACAGTCACCGGTCACATTGACCGCAGTACGCATCATATCCAGCAACCGGTCGATGCCGATGATCAGGGCGATGCCCTCCACCGGCAAACCCACCTGACTGAGCACCATGGTCAGCATGACGAGTCCCACACCGGGCACCGCTGCGGTGCCGATTGAAGCCAGGGTAGCGGTCATCACCACCATCAGATAATCACCAATACCCAGGTCGACACCGTACACATTGGCGATAAATACCGTCGCCACCCCCTGCATCATCGCGGTACCGTCCATATTGATGGTGGCGCCCAGGGGGACAGTGAAAGAGGCGACAGAGTTGTCGACCCCCATACGCTTCTCCACAGTACGCATGGTCACCGGGATCGTCGCCCCAGATGAGGCAGTGGAAAAGGCAAAGGTGGCGGGATCGCGCATCTTGCGTAAAAGATGCATCGGGTTGAGTCCGGCAAATGAACGCAGCAACAGCGGGTAGGTGCCCAGCGCATGAATCGCAAGCGCCGCTGTCAGCGTCAGAAAATAGGCCCCCAGCGGCAAAATCAGCTCAAGCCCCTGGGTCGCGAAGGTTCGGGCAAGCAAAGCGAATACACCATAGGGCGCAAGCTTCATGATGACCTCGACCATCTTCATGATGACAACATCCAGGTCATTGAAGAGGCGCAACACATGTTTACCCCGCTCACCGGCCAGGGTAATGGCGATACCGAACAGGATGGCAAAAACGATGATCTGCAGCATGTTGCCCGACGCCATCGCCTCAATGGGGTTGGAGGGCACCAGATTGATGAACACATCCGTCAGGGCCGGTGCCTCCTTACCGGTGAACTCAACGGCCTTGTCGGCCACATCAAAACCCTCCCCTGGGCCAACAGCCACTGCCAACGAAAGGGCAATGGTGATCGCCGCCGCCGTGGTAAAGAGGTAGAAAGCAATCGCCTTGACGCTCATGCGCCCCAGGGTCGACATATCACGCAGTGAAGTCACGCCGCCCACCAGGGAGACAAATACCAGCGGCACCACCATCATCTTGAGAGATGCCACGAAGATTTTACCCACCACAAGCAAGAGCCCATCAATCAGGTAGGTCTGCAGCAGCCCCTCGTCACCGGCAAACAGGTTCAACAAGACGCCTAATACAGCACCACCCAGCATGGCCATCAATATCTTCATGGTCAGGGAGGTTTGATTTGTTTCGCTCATGGTTTCTTATATTTCAATCAGTCGCTTTAGATGGAAAGAGAGTACTGCGGCAACCCCGCATGTCGGATATTTTTTCAATAGATTCCAAAAGTGCTCTTTGCCTCAATAGTGATGGGAGAATCACAATAGAGGGTTACCGATCTTTCATCCAATAGGTTACATAGACGATGAGCAGCATGAATATCAAAACAAGAAAAAAATCGAGCATGTCCAGGCCCTCCCTTCCGAATGAGGCTATTCTATCCCACATCGCCGTCTTGTGCCGAACCATGCACAACGACAGGACTTCAGGATGAAAGCCAAGTGCGATAATTGTCACAACCCCCTATTATTGAGACTATTAAGCCCAGAAACTTGAATTCTTCCAAGGTGTGGCACTATGCAGTACGGCCCCAGAGAGATCGTAACCCCCTTCAGACCTATTCCCCTGGACGTTCCCGAGGGGATGAAACCCAACGAATTTTTCAACAGCACGGAAAATCTCAACGATCTGTCAAGCAATAACGGCTTGTTGATGAATCCGGAGAACCTGCTGCTCTACCGTAAGGCACTGGGGCACAGCAACGAGTTCGACACCTCGATCATCTACAACACCTCCAAGTGCGTTCTCAATCCGCTGGGGCGCCCGGTACGCCGCACCCAAGTGCCAGACAACGTGAAGCATGTCTGGAACCGGATGAACCAGATCATCATTGAATACATGCTGGAGCAGTACCCCGACCCGGAGGAGGCACTGATCCTGGCCGGCGAGGCAAGCCTCGATGCCACTTGGCCACTCACCTCCCCCGGCGTCCCCAGCATCCGCATGCTGCACAACCACTTCATCGTCTTCGACAAGACTCAGCTGCGAAACGCAGAGCTGGCCGACCCCAACAACCCGAACCTCACAGATGGTGGCCAGCACAGTCTCTTCGAGTCCTATATGCACGACGTCTACCGGGAGTTCTTCAAAAATCTCGACATGAAGATCCTGAAACTCATCGATGACGACTCATCCCGGATAGAATTGACCGGCTATCCTCAAGGACTTCCGAGCTGGGAGATCAGTGGGGGCGTCACAGCCCTGGGTGATGTACGGTTCTGGCGTGAGTACGATGTCATCCTCAAAGGCTTTATCGACTTCTATCGCACCTTTTTCACCCAGGTGTCCACCCGCAATGCACCGATACCGAAGGACGCCTACTTCCCGGATCAGATAGAACACACACTGCTCTTCAACAATGATTTTCTGGCCACGGCAAAGAAAGTCAGGGATCACTGCATCACCGATGCGAAATATGCCAACGCTATTCGCTGGCAGCCTGCATTCAAACAGTTGATCTACCGAAACGACGCCGGAAAACTGATCGTCACCATCAGTCAGAACTCGATCGGTAATGCCATCACAGAATTACTGGGCGTGGTCGTCAAACGTGCACCGGATGCTGCAGCCTATGAAGAGAAAGAGCCAAAACTGATAGAGAGGCTACTCGAAGTACGGCGGCGCCTCATCGAGGCCGATCTGGGTCAAGGTATCGGAACCAAATACTGGCCGAAAGAATGACACTATTTGATCGACTACAACATCTACTGAAAGAGCGCCAGGCCAACCGACTCAGGGAAAGAGCCGATGCAGAACGAGTCGCCAAGGCAATAGAGTCCGTCGTTGAGGGAACCAACCCAAAGTTGCGTGGTGTGAGCAGCTATCAGAAACAGCTACGAAATCCCGTCCATGACCTGCTCGGCAGGATAGACGACTTGGTATCGGCCCTGCCCCAAGCCATCACCGTCAGCCAGCGCAGTTTTAACGAGAATAACCTGATCAACGCCCTGTTCTCAAATAGTGAGCAGGTCCAGCAACTCTTCAGCCAAAATCGTGCCGTGCGCCGATATTTCCATGCCAAGGATAACCCTGGCCGCACCGATGCTTTCGCCCTGTTTTTTGTGGCCTGCAAAGAGAAAACCATCCTAGGGACAGAGACCCGGGGGGAGATGCTACTGAGGGATGTACAGCAGACCGCCGTGATCTTTTCCGATCATCAGCTTTTGGCGCCGGAGCCGGCCGAAGAGGCTGTCCGTACCACATTGAAGTGGACACTGCTCGAATACGTCACAAAGTACGTCAAAGAACAGATATCCCACATGCAGCATGCTTTAAGTGAAGAGGAGAAGCAGACCGCAGCACTGAACCCGGAACAGAATCCAAATAATCCGGAAGTCTATCTCAAGGCCCTGATCGATCAGTTGCGGAACCCTGATGCACTCATCAGTATGCACTCCACTCCCCTGCGCATCAGCAGAATGGGCGTAAAATTGCCCCTCGACTCAACCGCAGATGCAAACCAAATCACGCTGTTCGAGACCGTGATCGGCACAGGCCAACCCAAAGCTGTTGTTATCGTCCATTTTGCACGCGCCGACATGGAGTAACACACTATTCAACCGGATAGACCTGCTCCAACCGCTGATAGAGATCTTCGCTGAATGAGGCGCTGTCCTGATCCAGTTCAGAGAGTATCTCCGCAAGATGTTCGTTATCCTCCCGTCCGCTCCAGATCTTTATATAACTGCCCTCCTTATAACCGTGATCCTGCCGAAAAAAATTGAGCACATTCTTGCCCACGTAGGTCTTGAACAGGCGGTCAAAATCCATCTCCCCTAATCCCATCATGGCCGCGAACAGGGTGATGTCAGCAGACTGGGTACGGATCGTCTCCTGTGCCATCTGTTCAATCGATTCACGGAAATCATCGCCCCCCGCAGGACGGGAAAGCCCAGCAAGTGCAGCCTCCATCGCATCCTCCATCGAATCATGCCGTATCAACAGATCACTCAAGGCAAAGTGCCAGATATCCACAATCTCCAGATGCACCTGCTCCATATCCGGCTTCTGATGCTTCCACCACTTCCAGCCGTAGTGGTCCAGCATCTCAGCACATTCTGTCCAGATCGCCCGATACCAGGGGTAGCCCGCTGATCGCCAATCGCTGTTGACCTTGGTGTTCATGGCATCCTGCAGTTCAAGCATGGTGAGAATTTTCTGTTTCATCGTTATTGTAATTTTCCTGGTAGTACGGGCGGATGAGTTTTGTTCACGGAATCAATAGCTGATCCCCGGCACTATCATAAGTTTTCATTTGGGAAAATTGAACCCGATAGAGAGGATTTCCTCCCAAAAGAGGCTTGATACTCGGCAGTATGACTGCACAGGATCTGCAATTCGAACCTGTCCCGATGAACCCCGCAAAACGCAGCTTAGCAAGAAGCTGACAGACCCTTGTTTGTTAAAGGGTTTCTTTCAGCGCATGGAAAATGCTGAGATAGCATGTAGGATGTAGTGAGCAAATCGAACCGCATCAATCGTGACAGATGCGTAGTGCTACGCTCAGCACATCCTGCAATTCCACATTTTCCGCACTTTCGTGGGGTAGCTGAATAGTTACGTTAAAGGTTAAGAATAATGAAACTAGACCTGCTGTCTTCCAATCTGAAGCCAATGCTGTTCTACATGTTAGCCTTGATGTGCAGTTCATTCCCGGCCTACTCAGCAGTCGAAGGCACGCCTCCTTCAGTCAAGGAAATCCTGGACTCACGGGCAGAAGCGGATGCTCCCCAAATGCAGGAGGATTCACCGAATACCCCTCATGATAAGTTCAACCGGGGCACACCTCAGGGAACCATGAAAGGCCTTGCCTCAGCCTTCGACAACTATGACTTTGAGTTGGCTACTCAATACATGGATTTTCGTAACCTCCCAGCAGGCATTACGGACGACCATCAGGAACTGGCGCGTAAGCTGCAAATCATTGCCAACCGAACCATCTGGGTGGATATGGAACGGATCAGTAATAATCCCAAGGGGGATCTAGACGACGAGCTGCCAAAATACCGAGAATATATTGCTACGCTGGACACCCCCGATGGACAGCTACCCATCCTGTTGCAAAAAATACCACGTGACAAAGGGGTCTATGTCTGGAAAGTCTCCAATAAGACCGTTGCCCAAATACCGAAGCTCTACAAATACTACGGACATGGAAAGATCGGAGACTGGTTTTCCAGGCAACTTCCCTCTTTCCACTTTCTCAACATGCATCTTTGGCAATGGGTGATGTTGTTGATCATCGGCACCATCGCCTACTTCACTGCCTGGGGGATAACTGCCGGACTGAATCTCGTATTTTGGCGCACGGACTCCCCAATTCATACAAGGCGAAGACTTTTTGTTGCGCGGCCTGGCCGTTTCCTCCTGATGGTCCTGATTGTTCGCTCACTTTTTGATTACATCCATCCATCACTGCAGGCACGGGCAATCTATGATGCCGGCACTCTTATGATTATCGCAGTCGCCTGGATCACAGCAGGTGTGATTGGTCTGGCTTTTGGACGCCTCGGTGATCGTATGCAGGCAAGCGGCAGTAACAACGCCTCTTTATTGCTGCGGCCTGCCACAACCGCTGTCAAGGTCACAGTCTTTCTCTTTGCTGTGATCATCTGGCTCGACAATATGGGTTTCGAGGTCACTACCCTGGTAGCCGGATTGGGTGTCGGCAGTATCGCCGTCGCACTGGCCTCCAAACGCTCGCTCGAAAACCTGATCGGTGCTATCACCCTTTATACCGCACAACCGGTAAAAGTCGGCAACTTCTGTAAATTTGGGACCACTGTGGGCACCATCGAAGAAGTCGGACTGCGATCCACCAAGATACGTACCTTAACCCGCACGATCGTTACCATACCTAATGCGATTTTTGTTGATATGGAGCTGGAAAATTTCAGTGAAATTGACCAACGCCCCTTCCACCGTAGAATCCACCTGCGCCTCGATACCACACCGGACCAGTTGCGATTTATCCTGATAGAACTCCAGCAGATGCTCTATTCCCATCAGGGGCTTGATGCCGAATCGACATCCGCTCGTCTGATGGAGATTGGGGAGTATGCCGTCGACATTGAGGTGCGCGCCAATACGATCGCAACGGAACGAGACGAGTTCCTGAAGATTGCAGAAGACATCCAATTGCGGATGCTTGATATCGTCAAGCAAGCGGGAGCCGGTCTGACCACGCCCAACCAGTCCCTACTCATAGGGACAGATCCGAATTCCCGTTCACAGCGGCAAACAGAGGCAGAAAAAACGGTTACCCGTTGGCGGGATGCCAATGAACTCAATCTACCCGAATTTCCCGATGCGGTTCGCGAAAAACTGCGGGATAGCCTGGATTACCCACCAAAAGGATCAGCAGTTTTCAAGGAATCAAGGAAAGGTGCCTGATATGAGAAAACCGAACCCGTCAATATTTAAAACACGATAATGGGAGAGGGAGTCCTCCATCTAAAACTATGCTTTAAGCATATTGAACACGTCTGTAATCCGACGCCTGATGGTGAGGTATTTTCGGATCCCATATACGGGAACTCTAAAGTCAAAATGCTACTCGCTCTGCGTATAGCATTTTGGATATCCCGGCCTTAGTTACAAACTAACATATAAATAGTCCGCCTGTTGTGGATGACCGCGTTTGTCATGGAAATACTTCAACCGCATGCAGTCTCCAGCCCATAACAGTCGACACAGAAGGTGCCGTTGGAGCGGAAGTGGCAGGTGGTACAGGCCACTTTGCGGCTGTGCATATTAAGAAAGCTGCGTTGACGTCCATCTTTGCTATTTGGAAGGCGTGGGTAATCGCATCGTAGTCGTGACAGCCACCTGTGCCGCAACTCCTGCGCGGACTGTAAGGCTTACCGCTATCCAACACATGACTGCCACTCTCATCCAGCAACGGAATGGCGGGATGGGCCTTCGGCTCATCCAAGACACCAGCCCAGGAACTATTGATGCCCGCAAACGTCAATACCAGAAACCCGGCCTTTAACAAAAGGCCGACCTTACGGAATTTTCCCAACATGATCTCTCCCCTTTTAATTATTAGGTACTACCGCCGACCAATGTGCGGAAGGCATGCAAGTTTTTAGCACTTGTTCATAAAACCGGTGAGAAGAAGTCATGCCAAAATTACAATTTTTTTTATAATCAGTAAGATAAGATATATTTTAGATTAGGACTTTATTTGAATTGTGGGATATCACCCTATCTACAGCATTAGACTAAGCTGATGTTAATGAGATAAAAGTGTCGACTCGAACAATCGGAGGAACGGGATGCAACTGGGAATGATCGGTTTGGGGCGCATGGGCGCCAACATGGTGCGACGACTGATGAAAGATGGTCACGAGTGTATCGCCTACGACCTGAACCGGGAGGCAGTCACCCAAATGGAACAGGAGGGTGCCACCGGCGCCTCTGACTGGCAGGATTTGGTGCAGAAACTGGAGCCTCCCCGAGCAGTCTGGATCATGGTGCCGGCGGCTGTGGTGGACGACACCATTGCGGCGATTTCCGCCCATCTGGACGCGGGTGACACCATCATTGACGGCGGCAACTCTTACTATAAAGACGACATTTCCCGCTATAAACAGCTCCATGAGAGAGGCATCCACTATCTCGATGTCGGTACCAGCGGCGGAGTCCTGGGGCTTGAACGAGGTTACTGTCTGATGATCGGCGGTGAGCAGAACGTGGTTTCCCAACTGCAAACCGTGTTCACATCGCTGGCTCCCGGGGTTGGCGAAATTCCCCGCACCCGCAGTCGCTCCGGCAATCCGGGACCGGCAGAACAGGGATGGCTGCACTGCGGCCCCGCAGGTGCAGGGCACTTTGTCAAAATGGTGCACAACGGCATCGAGTATGGCTTGATGGCTGCCTATGCCGAAGGATTCAATATCCTGCGCCACGCCAACGTTGGGCAGCTGGCCGCCGAGTCCGATGCGGAGACCACCCCACTGAGGGATCCCGAGACATTCCAATACGATATCGACGTTGCGCAGGTGGCCGAACTCTGGCGCCGGGGCAGTGTTGTCTCCTCCTGGCTACTCGACCTCACCGCCGCAGCACTGGGCGACAACCCCGATCTCACCGATTTTTCCGGCAGAGTCTCCGACTCCGGCGAAGGGCGTTGGACCAGCATCGCCGCCATCGAATCGGGGGCTCCGGCCCATGTACTCACCGCTGCCCTGTTCAACCGTTTCTCCTCCCGTGGAGAGGCTGATTATGGAGACAGGCTACTGTCGGCCATGCGCTACGAATTCGGCGGACATAAAGAGAAGAGCGATTAATCCCGGCAACACGTACTCAGAAAAATCCTACAGAATCTTAAGAAATCCACCAATGACTTTAATTCCTGTCCGGGACACAATAGCCAAGCCCCTCGCAATGAGGGTGTGGGATGTGAGGAATTGCATCCTATTGAAGATAACCTGGACAAGTTTTTGTAAGGAGATAGACAATGAAAGGATTCATTCGTAAGGCAACACTGATATTGATGCTTTTGGCTCTACCGCTTATTGCCAGTGCAGAAGTGGTCAATATCAACAAGGCCGACGCGCAGACCCTGGCATCCGAACTCAAGGGTATTGGCGCTTCCAAAGCGGAAGCCATCATCAAATTTCGCCAGGAACACGGCAGTTTTACCTCACTGGATCAGCTGACTCTAGTGCCCGGTGTGGGGGACAAACTGTTGTCACGTTTGCGACCCATGCTGTCACTGGGTTCGGACTGACAAACTGATGACAGAGAGGCGGAGTCTGGAAAACAGGCTCCGCCTATCGCAAACCACTTCATTGACCCAAGCAAAGACGAGGCAATCAATCCACTGGATAAACTGATACAGAGTCAGTATCTTTAGGTGAATCCTGTTTTCACAATTGATCCTGAGTCCGCAAAAATCATGCTCTCCATGTACAAAAATACAGCCTGTATTTTACTTCCTCTGCTTTTTTCCACTGTGGTTTCTGCTGAACCCCCCATCCAGCAATGTGAACGGCTCTTCGCTGCTGCTGAATACGATGTTGCCATCGTACCCTGCACCGAAGCTGCCAGGATGGGGGATCCAGTCTCACAAACTTATTTGGGAGAAGTTTATGATTACGGCCCTGAAAATGTGCAGGACGCTGAAAAAACAGCGCACTGGTGGCGTATGGCAGCAAATTCAGACTACCTGCCCGCACAAAACCTGCTGGCACTGAAAAGCTATTATGGTGGCACCGTAATGGGCCCCGAGCCTGGTTGGAAACAGGACTATAAAGAGGCCATGCGCTGAGTGGCGGATGCAGTGCCGAAAAGGGTGTCCCTACATCACAGTTCATGCTCGGGGATATGCCAGCATGCGACGTTCAAACGGACCTCGTCGAGGCGTATACCTGGTACAAACTGGCAAGCCGTTCAGGTTACAAGTTGGCAACAGATATTATCATTGAAACATCGCGCAAGATGACACCACAACAACGAACACGATAATGGGAGAGGAGTCCTCCATCTACAAAACTATGCTTTAAACATAATGAACACGTCGTAATCGACGCCTATTGATGGTGAGGTATTTTCGGATCCCATATGCAGGAACTCTAAAGTCAAAATGCTACTCGCTCTGCGTATAGCATTTTGGATATCAAGCATATTACAAACTAACATATCCTAGTCCGCCTGTTGTGGACGACCGCGTTATCATGGAAATACTTCCACCGCATGCAGTCTCCAGCCTTGGGAACTGTGTCAGTACTGCAAGCGTCAATACGAAACCCGGCCTTTAACCAAGGCCTGCCTTGCCTGGAATTTTCCCAACATGATCTCTCCTTTTGGTATTGTTTACTACCGCCTGACCAATGTGTGCGGAAGGCGCTGCAGTTTTAGCACTTGTTCATAAAACCGGTGAGAAGGAGTCATGCCAAAATTACAATTTTTTTATAATCAGTAAGATAAGATATATTTTAGATTAGGACTTTATTTGAATTGTGGGATATCCCACCATAAATTATGGGATATCACCCTATCTGCAGCGTTAGACTAAAATGACGTTAGTAAGATGAGCGTGTCGACTGGAATTTATCGGAGGAACGGAATGCAACTGGGGATGATCGGCTTGGGACGCATGGGCGCCAACATGGTGCGACGGTTGATGAAAGACGGTCACGAGTGTATCGCCTACGACCTGAACCAGGAGGCGGTCACCCAAATGGAACAGGAGGGTGCCACCGGCGCCTCTGACTGGCAGGATTTGGTACAGAAACTGGAGCCTCCCCGCGCAGTCTGGATCATGGTGCCAGCGGGTGTGGTGGACGACACCATTGCGGCGATTTCCGCCTATCTGGACGAGGATGACACCATCATCGATGGCGGCAACTCTTACTATAAAGACGACATCTCCCGCTACAAGCAGCTCCATGAGAGAGGCATCCACTATCTCGATGTCGGCACCAGCGGCGGAGTCCTGGGACTCGAACGAGGTTACTGCCTGATGATCGGAGGCGAACAGGAAACTGTCTCTCGGCTACAATCTGTTTTCACATCGCTGGCTCCCGGGGTTGGCGAAATTCCCCGCACCCGCAGTCGTTCCGGCGATCCAGGACCGGAGGAACAGGGGTGGCTACACTGCGGCCCCGCAGGTGCAGGGCACTTTGTCAAAATGGTTCACAACGGCATCGAGTATGGCTTGATGGCCGCCTATGCCGAAGGGTTCAATATCCTGCGCCACGCCAATGTTGGGCAGCAGTCCATCGAGTCTGATGCTGAGACCACCCCACTGCGGGATCCCGAGACATTCCAATACGATATTGACGTTGCGCAAGTGGCGGAGCTGTGGCGTCGGGGCAGCGTTGTCTCTTCCTGGCTACTCGACCTCACCGCCGCCGCACTGGGCGACAGCCCCGATCTCACCAATTTTTCCGGCAGAGTCTCGGACTCCGGCGAAGGGCGATGGACCAGCATCGCCGCCATCGAATCGGGGGTTCCGGCCCATGTGCTCACCGCTGCCCTGTTCAACCGTTTCTCCTCCCGTGGAGAGGCTGATTATGGGGACAGGCTACTGTCGGCCATGCGCTACGAATTCGGCGGGCATAAAGAAAAGAGCGAATAAACGACCCCGCCGCAAGCGGACGGGGTATTAATCGGTTGCTCGCTTCGCATTGCAGCCTTTCATTACGCCCCAAGGGGCGGGGAATTACACCCAGAGCGATTAATCCCGACAATACGCACTCAGAAAAATCCTACAGGTTCTTAAGAAATCCACCAATGACTTTAATTCCCTGTCGAGACACAATAGCCAAGCCCCTCGCAATGAGGGTGTGGGATGTGAGGAATTGCATCCTATGGAAGATAACCTGGACAAGTTTTTGTAAGGAGATAGACAATGAAAGGATTCATTCGTAAGGCAACACTGATATTGATGCTTTTGGCTCTACCGGTTATTGCCAGTGCAGAAGTGGTCAATATCAACAAGGCCGACGCGCAGACCCTGGCATCCGAGCTCAAGGGTATTGGCGCTTCCAAAGCGGAAGCCATCATCAAATTTCGCCAGGAACACGGCAGTTTCACCTCTCTGGATCAGCTGACTCTAGTGCCCGGTGTGGGAGACAAACTGTTGTCACGTTTGCGACCCATGCTGTCACTGGGTTCGGACTGACAGACCGATGACAGAGGGTGGAGTCTGAAAAACAGGCTCCGCCTATAGCAAACCACTTCATTGACCCTGGCTAAGACGAGACAATCAATCCACTGGATAAACTGATACAGAGTCAGTATCTTTAGGTGAATTCTGTTTTCCACAATCGATCCTGGTCCGCAAAAATCATGCTCTCCATGTACAAAAATACAGCCTGTGTTTTACTTCCTCTTCTTTTTTCCACTGTAGTTTCTGCTGAAACCCCCATCCAGCAATGTGAGCGGTTCTTCGCTGCTGCTGAATACGATGCTGCCATCGCACCCTGTACCGAAGCTGCCAGGATGGGGGATCCAGTCTCACAAACCTATTTGGGAGAAGTTTATGATTACGGCCCTGAAAATGTGCAGGACGCTGAAAAAACAGCGCACTGGTGGCGTATGGCAGCAAATTCAGACTACCTGCCCGCACAAAACCTGCTGGCACTGAAAAGCTATTATGGTGGCACCGTAATGGGCCCCGAGCCTGGTTGGAAACAGGACTATAAAGAGGCCATGCGCTGGTGGCGGATAAGTGCCGAAAAGGGTGTCCCTACATCACAGTTCATGCTTGGGGATATGTACCGGCACGGCCAAGGCGTTCAAACGGACCTCGTCGAGGCGTATGCCTGGTACAAGCTGGCAAGCCGTTCAGGTTACAAGTTGGCGACAGATATTATCATTGAAACATCGCGCAAGATGACACCACAACAGAAGAAAGCCGGTCTCGATTTATTTAACAAGTACAGGAATCAATATGGCAATGATGCCAAGGAGATCTAGGGTACTTCAAAGTTAATTCTGATTACCCCTATCACTCAGCTACTATAGGGAAAGAGATTTGTCCGCGAACAACGCAAAAAGCGCAATCGCGTTATTTGCGGATTGAAAAACACTCTCCGATCATGGCTGAATTTTAGGGGTAATCAGGAAGTTAATTGTCATTTCTGCCCTTTGGTTTGAGATCTCTCCCTAGAATGTGATGACAAAAACGTATTGAATAATTATGGGAAGATACCGCCCCCCCGCCCCTCCAAAGTCCCCTTACATCACCGCGCATGGCTACAGACGCCTCGAAGAAGAAGAGCGCGCCCTTTGGTTGCGTCGCAGAGAGGTTACCAAAGCCCTCTCGGCAGCTGCTGCTGAGGGTGACCGCTCAGAAAATGCGGAATACATCTACCGCAAAAAAGAGCTGCGCGGGATCGACTGGCGAATCCGCTATCTGCAAAAAAGGCTGCCTTCGCTAAAGATTGTCGATCAGGGACCAAGCAACCCGCAGCAGGTCTTTTTTGCCGCCTGGGTGACCCTGGAGGACTCAACGGGAGAAACGTCGCGATACCGCATCGTCGGGCCAGACGAGATCGATTTTGCAGCAGGTTATATCAGCATGGACTCCCCTCTCGCCCGCGCCTTGATGAAGAAGAACCTGGATGATGAGATAGAGGTAAATACCCCTGGTGGAAAGGATCTCTACTGGATCACAAAGATAGAATATTTGTAGGCGGCCTGCCGATCAGTCCCAGATCAGTGGCGGCTCATCCAATAGAGCAGCCTGCTCCCGCAACATCAGAATATGCTCTTCCCAATAGCGGTCGGTATCGAACCAGGGAAATGCCGCGGGAAAGGCGGGGTCGTCCCAGCGAGAGGCGATCCATGCAGCATAGTGAATCATACGCATTGTCCTGAGACCTTCAACCAGGTGCAGCTCTGCAGGATTGAAATCGAAGAACTGAGTATAGCCTTCCAGAATATCTGCCAGTCTGGCAGTCATATAGGCCCGGTCACCGGAGAGAAACATCCAGAGATCCTGTATCGCCGGTCCTGTGCGGGCATCATCGAAATCCACAATAAACGCGCTTCCTTCATTCCAGAGAATATTGCCTGGATGGCAATCTCCATGCAGCCTCAGGGTCCTGATTTCACCCGCCCTCTCAAAACTCTCCCCTATCTGTTTGATCAGATCCGCAGTGAGGGTCTCATAGGCGACCGTCAGATGGGTCGGAATAAACCCCTTCTCCAGAAGAAACGCCCGGGGCTTGACAGCATAACTCTCAATATCAATTTTTGGCCGGTGAGAAAATGAACCTGTAGCGCCAAAAGCGTGAATTCGGCCGACGAAACGCCCCAACTGCTCCAGATGAGCAGGATTGTCGAGTTCAGGTGCACGCCCACCCTGGGAAGGGTAGAGGGCAAATCGATAGGCACCCTGCCGATGCAGAGTTTCGCCATCGCCATCCACGATGGGGGCAATGACCGGGATCTCCTGATCTGCCAGCAGCAGTGTAAACTGATGCTCCTCCAGAATCGCCTCGTCCGACCAGCGATTAGGCCGGTAGAACTTGGCAACAAGCGGAACAGTGCCCTCTACGCCGATCTGGTAGACGCGGTTTTCATAGCTGTTTAACGCCAGAAACCGGCCGTCGCAGTCGACGCCAGTTGCCTCGATCGCATCCAGCATCCTGTCAGGAGTCAGCGCGGCATATACCTGTATATCAGAGGGATCGTTCACATTCCCGGCCATCCATATCTTATAAAAACGCGTGCAGTTTAGCAGAACAGGGCGGCATGGCACTTTACAGTGATAGAATGGTCTCTGAATCAGAGCTATCCACTCCGGCACTTCACTGGGTTTCTTGATTTAGGCCATATATTCATCCGAGACCTTGCATGTTGAAAATCTCCCACCAAGTCAGCATCCCCGATGATGAGATCGAATTTGTGGCGATACGCGCGCAGGGTGCCGGCGGACAAAATGTCAACGAGGTCTCCAGTGCCATCCACCTGCGATTCGACATCCAGGCCTCTTCCCTGCCCGATTTCTATAAACATCGCTTGCTCTTGCTCTCAGATCACCGCATCAACAAAGAGGGCATCGTCGTCATCAAGGCCCAACAGTTCAGGAGTCAGGAAAAAAACCGGGCAGCCGCTCTGGAACGCCTGCAGGAGCTGCTCAAGAGCGTCACCGTCACTCGCAAGAAACGCGTCAAAACCAAGCCGAGCCGAAGCTCGCAACGAAAAAGACTGGATCGGAAGAACAAACACGGCCAGAAAAAGGCCCTGCGGGGAAAAATACACGATGGCTCTTAAAGCGACTATCTTCAAAGCCGCACTACAGATTGCGGATATGGACAGAAACTACTACCAGGAACATCTGCTTACCGTTGCCCGCCACCCATCGGAAACAGACGAGCGCATGATGGTGCGGCTGCTGGCCTTTGCCATGAACGCGGATGAACAGCTCATCTTCACCAAGGGGATCAGTACCGATGATGAACCCGATATCTGGAATAAGAGCCTGAGCGGAGAGATCGACTGCTGGATAGAACTCGGACAGCCCGACGAAAAACGGTTACGCAAGGCCTCTGGTCGTGCCAGAAACGTAATCGTCTACCTCTATTCCGGTCGTGGGGCCGATATCTGGTGGCAGCAGAACCGGGAAAAACTACAACGCCTCTCCAACCTCTCGGTAATCAACCTATCAGGTGACTCCTGTCAGGCACTGGCGAACCTGGCACAGCGCAACATGCAGCTACAGTGCACCATTCAGGACGGACAAATCTGGTTCGGCAGCGACAGTGAGACAATCGAGATCAATCCGGCAATCTGGAAACAAGCAGAGAATGTTTGAGAGAAACTTTGAACCTCGCCACTTTAAATTCGTAGGCATGATCAAGCGTAGCGGATCAGGCAACAGACTGGCATGTCGAAAACTCTAAACCACTTGTGGCAAAATTTATGTCTCCTGACAATCCTGCTTTTCTGGAGCCAAATATCCCTCTCTGACACCGGCCTGGAGTATCTCAATCAACTGCGCACTCAGGCTGGGATGGTTGCATTCAGGCACAATAATCAATTGGCCACCGCAGCAGGCAGCCACGCCTACTATCTTGACATCAACCGTAACGCCACACCCCCCTATCTATCCATCTCCGCCCATATCGAGATCAAAGGCAATCCTGGCTTCAGTGGCATCGATCCTGGCCAACGGGTAATGAATGCAGGCTATGGCCATGAGTTAGTCAAAGAAAACGCCACTATCGGCAAGCACGATGTACGCAGTGCCATCGACAATCTGATGAGCGCCATCTACCACCGTTTTACCTTCCTCGATTTTGCCACTGATGAGATCGGCATCTCCCTCGAAGGCATATCACAGGTTTTCAACCTCGGACGCAGCGACCTTCAACAACTCTGCATCCAGCCCCCTGCAGTTGCCCTCTCCAGTACCCCGGTAAACTGTTTGGGCACACCATTGACCCAGAACTACTTCACGCAGCTCTGCAATGAGATCCCTCCGCACGCACGCTTTCGCAAGCCTTGGCCGGAGGCCTGCCCCGGCGGAGCGATGCTGAGTGGCGACTATATGGAGCAGTTTTGCCGACAAACCCCGCCGCAAGCAATATTTTCCGGAACCGGTAGATACTACACAATCTGCCATGGCAACAAACAGATTGATGCGGAGTGGCTCGACACCTTTTGCAGCACACCCCCTGCAGGGGCCAACTACGATCAGAGCGGCAAGTACTACGAAATATGCAAACCCCCTGTGAGGGTAACAGCAGAGTGGTTCCGGGAAAGCTGCAGATCGGTGCCGGACTGGGGACGTTACACTGCATCCGGCAACTATCTGCAATTTTGTGCAAACCCGGTGAAATTGCGTGAGGAGCACGTCGAACAGCTCACCCGGTTACGTCACGAGGAGAATCCGGAGATTGTCCTCTGGCCACCGAAGGATGCCGTAGATATCCCTCCCGCATTCTATGCAGAAGAACCCGATCCCCTGCCGGACTATGAGGTCTCTGGTTATCCAATCTCAATCCAGGTCAATCCAGCGCTGACCGGGGTCATATCCCTCGAGGCCTTCACCCTTCATAAAATCACTTATCAGGGACTGGAGAGCATCAAACAGGTTCGACTGATAAACTCAGAAAATGATCCTAACCACCGTTTTACCCGTCGGCAGTTTGCGCTCTTCCCGCTTCAGCGACTCGACTGGAACCAGTCATACCTGGCCATTGCAAAACTCAGAGTGAATGGGTCTCAACACACCTTGAAATGGGCCTTCACCACTCAGGACCCTGGTGGATCGCTGATCTATCTGGATCACTCCCCGAATATCATCAGGATAACCCCTGGAGTGAACTACGTACTCTACTGGCCACCCACGGTTGACTTTCCCACCCTTCCGGCTCAGATCAAGGCAACGTACCACCCGGCAATACGTGTCGATCTGAACAGTATCGATCTCAATACCCTGCGTGTCCGTATTCAAGGTAAAGCCTGTGCCCCCGTCACGCTGCAGTTTTCCGGCATCTATAAAATCGATCTTCTACCGACCGACTGTTGATCCTCACGACTCTCCTGATCCGCTCTCAAACAACACCGGCTAGCTATTCCGATCACCACTTAGCCCCATAAGATATTTTTACGTGTGATAAATAATCTGTTGACATATTAGTTTTTGCTTATATACTTATCCCATCGAGTCACTACGACCGAAAACAAAATCAACCTACTTTTACCAGCTACAGGAATACAATCATGAAAAAAATCATCGCAATTGCCGCTCTGATCGCATCCACCCAGGCCAACGCTTTCTGGGGTTTCAACGACAATGGCTACAACGACGGTATGTTCGACGGTTTTGGTGACGGCGACATGGCTTTCAACATGAGCTTCTCAGGCAAAGCACGTTCCAGCGCCCATACCACCGCGCGGGGTTACGGCTATGATGCACCCTACTACTACGGCTATGCGCCTTACGGTGCTCCCTACGCACCTGTTGCCCCCGCTGCACCGGAAGCCGCCAAGTAATTCAGGCCACGCCTGCTCAGGGAAAAGCCAGCCTTCGGGCTGGCTTTTTTGTTTTCCGGGAATGTGGATCCCATTCCACTATACCCCCGCCAGTTAAATACCTGATGACATGCCATGCCAGATGGTTATTAACCGATATAACAACAACTTATTTACGACATCACTCACAATCATAATCCTCAGAAATCAGTTTAGAACTATTCCAAAATAATTGTTGACAGTTTTGGTTGGTTTTTGGTCTAATCCTTACCAGATTACTTGGTTATTAATTCACGTATGTAGAACGCTCATTTTCAGGAGGCTTAAAATGGCAAAGATTCGCAGAGCAATCAAAGTTTGGGGCGCACAGATGGAGGATGGCTCCATGGTTACCAACGACGATCCGCAAATCGTCTCCGTCACCATTCACCCCGACGGATCAGTACACACCCTTGATCCGACAGGCAAAGACTCTGTTGTCGAGGGCACATGGGTCACTTACAACCCTCGCTTTAACTGATTTTTAAGAAGGGCAGTTACCCGTAGAGAATTGGGTAACATGAGAGAATAATATAATTTACATGAAGATATATACTCAACTTCATGTTTTTATTATAAATAATAAGACTAGCGCTAAAACGACCTCCATCTAGTCGCCTCTCAAATAGAGAGGCGGCTTTTTTTTGGCGGAAAAGTAACCCATTCAGTGATTGCCTGATCCGCTACGCTTGATCAGGCCTACGATGTGGTTCTTTTCGCGATTAACAGCAACTGCCTCCAGCAGATTCTTCATCACCCTGCCCTGCCTGATTAAAGGGCAGACTGCTGCCGCAATCATCGAAGATGCCGTAGTGGGTATCCCAATTCCCATAGAATTCAAAGTATTCACTGAAGCGGGTTTCGTTCAGCATCCGGTAGGTATTGCCACAAACCAGAAACATTCGCCCCTTATCGACGATGTGGTGATTGTCCAGCGCGAAGGCCTGTTCGCTTTCCGGAATTCCACCTTTATAGACCACTGCCTGTCCGTAGTCCTCGCAGGCCGGTTCCAACCCATCCAGCTTAAACAGCCGATAAGTCGCTGAGTAGAAACCGATGTGGCCGATCTTCTCTTCGATCTCCTGGTTATCGATGGTGATCGGGCGATCCTCCACTAGCCTGGGGTCGGCAAATCCCGCCTTTTTTGCCAGATTCTGAAAATCGTTCCAGTAGAGTGCGCCACTCAAGCATTCGCCGTAGAGCACAGGGTCGGAAATCAGATGCTCAGGCACCCGCCGGTCGGAATAGACATCAGAAAAATAGAGCTCACCACCAGGCTTGAGCAGGCGATAGGCCTCTCTCAGCACAGCCTCCTTGTCAGGCGAGAGATTGATAACGCAGTTGGAGACGATGATGTCAAAACTGTTCTCCTCCAAACCCAGCTCATCCAGCTTCTCAATATAGCCCTTGCGAAACTCGATATTGCTCTTGGCGTAGCCAAAACGCTCCCGATGCCACTCGATATGGCGATTGGCAACTTCGAGCTGCTCATCGGTCATGTCCACGCCAAGCACATATCCTGACTCCCCGACCATCTGCCCCAACGCATAGCAGTCCCGGCCGGAGCCACTTCCCAGATCGAGAATTCTTGTCCCTTCAAGCAGTTGAGGACTCACCAGACCACAGCCATAGTAGCGGGCCATGACCTCATCGTGAATATTGGACAGTGCATCGCGCAGATAGCCAGGCATCTCAGCGTCAGTGCAACAGGCATTTGTCTGAAGGTCTCCAGAGTGCTGCAGCACCTTGCCGTAATACTCTTTTACCGTATCTTTCATCTCTCTCAGATCTCTTTTGCTAATGTGACAGCCCGTTGGAAAAGCGGTTTGGCAAACCACAGTATTACGAAATAAACCCCGAGTCGACAGGAGTTGTCGCAGAATGCGCGCAATTTTGCTTCTCACGGCCCTCGCAGACCTCTTACGGGTCGCTGGCAAAACACTTGACAGTCAGTAGGACCCCATCTGCCCTTGGTATGATCTGCCTGTATCGCACTTTTCAACCCTAAGTCCTCGCGAACAGGTGAGTTTTCAACTCACCACCTATGTGGCTCTGAAATCATTGACAGAAATCCACTGGTCATTTATCTTCTTGAAGAGGTTAATAAACGTTAATTAATGCACACTGGGAAGAACATCCGTGAGCAATACAAGAACAGCCATTCTCAAGGCGGCAATCCTTCTATTTTCTAAACGAGGGTATGAAGGGGTTTCCATGCGCAATGGCC
>NZ_JAAVSH020000001.1:4084093-4094560 GCF_011947365.2 endosymbiont of Lamellibrachia barhami | reverse complement strand
TAGTGGGTATCCCAATTCCCATAGAATTCAAAGTATTCACTGAAGCGGGTTTCGTTCAGCATCCGGTAGGTATTGCCACAAACCAGAAACATTCGCCCCTTATCGATGATGTGGTGATTGTCCAGCGCGAAGGCCTGTTCGCTTTCCGGGATACCGCCTTTGTAGACCACCGCCTGTCCGTAGTCCTCGCAGGCCGGTTCCAGTCCGTCCAGTTTGAAGAGTCGGTAGGTTGCAGAGTAGAATCCGATGTAGCCGATCTTCTCTTCGATCTCCGGATTATCGATTGTGATCGGGCGATCCTCCACCAATCTGGGGTCGGCAAATCCCGCCTTTTTTGCCAGATTCTGAAAATCGTTCCAGTAGAGTGCGCCACTCAAGCATTCGCCGTAGAGTACAGGGTCGGAAATCAGATGCTCAGGCACCCGCCGGTCGGAATAGACATCAGAAAAATAGAGCTCACCACCAGGCTTGAGCAGGCGATAGGCTTCCCGCAACACGGCCTCTTTATCGGGTGAGAGGTTGATGACACAGTTGGAGACAATGATGTCGAAACTGTTCCCCTCCAAACCAAGCTCATCCAGCTTCTCAATATAGCCCTTGCGAAACTCGACATTGCTCTTGGCGTAACCAAAACGTTCCCGGTGCCACTCGACATGGCGATTCGCGACTTCGAGCTGCTCCTCGGTCATGTCCACGCCAAGCACATATCCAGACTCCCCGACCATCTGCGCCAGCGCATAGCAGTCCCGGCCAGAACCGCTTCCCAGATCGAGAATCCGTGCCCCTTCAAGCAGTTGGGGGCTCACCAAACCACAGCCATAGTAGCGGGCCATGACCTCATCGTGAATATTGGACAGTGCATCGCGCAGATAGCCAGGCATCTCAGCGTCAGTGCAACAGGCATTTGTCTGAAGGTCTCCAGAGTGCTGCAGCACCTTGCCGTAATACTCTTTTACCGTATCTTTCATCTCTCTCAAATCTCTTTTACTGGTGTGACAGCCCGCTAGAAAAGCGGTTCGGCAAACCACAGTATTACGAAATAAACCCCGAGTCGACAGGAGTTGTCGCAGAATGCGCGCAATTTTGCTTCTCACGACCCTCACAGACCTCTTACGGGTCGCTGGCAAAACACTTGACAGTCAGTAGGACCACATCTGGCCTTGGTATGATCTGCCTGGATCGCACTTTTCAACCCTAAGTCCTCGCGAACAGGTGAGTTTTCAACTCGCCACCTATGTGGCTCTGAAATCATTGACAGAAATCCACTGGTCATTTATCTTTTTGAAGAGGTTAATAAACGTTAATTAATGCACACTGGGAAGAACATCCGTGAGCAATACAAGAACAGCCATTCTCAAGGCGGCAATCCTTCTATTTTCTAAACGAGGGTATGAAGGGGTTTCCATGCGCAATATCGCGGGTGCAGTTAACATCAGCACCCCCGCTTTATACAACCACTTCAAGGATAAACAGTCACTATATATTGCAGTCATCACCGATACATTCGAGAATAAGTCAGAATTGTTACTGCAAGCTTTGACCGGGCAGCAAAAACCAATATTACGCCTGCAGAACTTCATCACTCGATTGAGTGAAATGCTGCATGATGATCCTGATTTTCGTCGCCTGATGCAGCGCGAATTATTGGATGGCGATGAAAAACGTCTACGCTACCTGGCTCAAGAGGTTTTTGGGTCGTCGTTCCAATGCATGATGGATCTGTTGATTGAACTGAAGCCGGATTGTGATGCGCATAGTCTCGCGGTGATCATCATTGGCATGGTCCAAAAGCCTTATGAACTCAACCCACTGGATCGTTTCTTCCCCGGCAGTCAACAGCAACATAAGGATCCTGCTTATATAAGCAAGCAGGTGATGGCCGTTTTATCCGCTTATTTGGGAGATAGAGCATGAATCCGTTATTTCTGTTTGCGCCATGGTTGCTGCTTACTCTCAGTACCCTTGTATCAGCAGCCCCTGCTGAAGATTCTTTGCCGCCCAAGAGTACGCCGGTCACCATGGTCAAAGCCATTCAGACAACCATGATTTCAACAACTATGGTTCGGGGAGAGATTGAGAGCCCCAGCACACCCCATATCGCAGCAAAGGTCTCAGCAGAAGCTGTGAGCATTAAGGTCGACGAAGGTATGCATGTGGAGTCAGGGCAACTGCTGGCGAAACTTGATGATGAAACATTTAGAATTTCCGAAGAAATCGCCAGCGCCGAAATCCAGCGCTTACAAATCCTGATTGACAATCAGCAACGAATTCTGAAGCGCAATAAAGAACTGTTCGAAAAAAAACTGGCTTCACAATCAGTTCTGGATGATGCGCTAACAGCTCTGAAACAGTCCCAGGCAGAATTGATCAGCGCTAGTGCCAAGCTTAAAGAAGCTCGCTATCAACTATCTCATACCAGAGTAACCAGTCCAGTAGAGGGTGTTATTCAACAACGGACAGTTTCCAAGGGTGACTACGTCAAACCTGGCACCCTGTTGTTTCAGATAGTATCGACAGATAGTTTGCGTGCTCGTCTCTATTTCCCGGAGCCGTTGGCTGCTTCGATCCATTTGGGTATGAAAGTAGAGTTAACCCAAGGCAGGAAAACCGTAAGCGGCGAAGTGAACCGCATACGCCCCATGCTGGAAGATAGTAATCGGGCGTTACATGCACTGGTTGATTTTAAGAACGAGGGCAACTGGAAGCCCGGCTCCAGCATTGTTGCCAGGGTAATACTTGATGAGCATAAACAGGCGGTAGCCGTGCCTGAAAAAACGCTGGTACGCCGTCCCGTAGGCGTTGTGATATATAGGATAAAAGATGACACAGTGACAGAGCAGGTGGTCACCACAGGATTGAAACAAGGAGATCTGATTGAAGTAACGTCTGGCCTTAGCGCAGGGGATTCTATTGTCTTGGATGGCGCCGCCTGGCTAACTGATGGTGCAAGAGTGGAGATTCAGGAAACCGGTCAATGAATCTGCCAGCTTTTTCCATAAAGAATCATGTGCTGACCTATATGCTCAGCTTGGTACTGATCCTCTTTGGTGTGATCAGTTATAACCGCATAGGGGTTGATCGTCTGCCAAAAATTGAATTCCCCATGCTCTCCGTATCAACGGTATTGCCAGGCGGAGACCCTTCCATTATCGATGCGTCTGTGACCAATGTCATCGAATCAGCTGTGAACAGTATTTCCGGTATTGAAACGATTCAGTCGTCATCATTGGCCGGTGTGTCTGTAGTCATCATTCAGTTTGAACTGTCAAAAGATATCGATACGGCATTTAACGAGATGCAGGCAAAGATCAACGAGGTAATACGCCTGTTGCCCAACGATACTGAAACACCTATCGTCAAAAAGGTGGAAGTTGGTGGAACCCCTGTCATGTGGCTCTCATTGCAGGGAGATCGTACCCTGCAACAGCTGAATCTCTATGCCAAAAACATCATCAAGAAACGGCTGGAAACAGTGAGTGGCGTAGGTAACGTGTTGATCGCCGGAGAACGTGAACGCACCGTTCGGATCAATCTGGATATCCATCGCATGGCTGGACTTGGTATTGCGGTGGATGATGTGGTTGTCGCTTTTAAACGTGAACACATCAAGTTACCTGGCGGCTTTGTAGTCAGCTCTGATCGTGAACAACAACTCAAGCTGGACCTTGAATACCATGATCTGCATGCACTGAAAAAACTCATCGTCAGCTATCGGAATCATCTGCCGGTTTATCTGCATGAGGTTGCTGATATCGAAGATGGTCTGGAGGATTTCAGACGATTTGCCAGCTATAACGGTAAGCCCGCTGTTGGCCTGGGGTTAATCAAGATATCCGGCGCCAACACGGTAGCAATCATCGAAGAAGTCAAACACAGATTGGATAGCGAGATCCTGCCGCAGCTCCCGCCTGGCATGAAACTGGAAATAGTCGTGGATGATGCTGACCTGATAACGGCTATCGTTGAAGGGTTAAAGACACATCTTTTCGAAGGCACACTGCTGGCAGCACTGGTGGTCTGGTTATTTCTGAAGAGTATGCGCTCCACACTGATTGTAGCCACTGCTATTCCTGTCTCGCTACTGGGCGCCGTTGCAGCGATCTACTTCGCAGGCTATACCTTTAACACCATGACCATGCTGGGGTTACTCCTGCTCATCGGGGTAGTGGTCGATGATGCCATTGTGGTATTGGAAAATACATTTCGGCATATGACGGAAGATCCTGATACCGCACCAGAAGTGCATGCAGTTCAAGGCGCCAGTCAGGTCATGTTTGCCATCCTGGCCGCCACTTTTACCCTGGTTTCCCTGTTCGGCGCGGTGGTATTTATGGAAGGAATCATTGGTCGGTTTATCGGTTCCTTTGCGGTGGTGGTTGTTTTTGGCGTCATGATTTCTCTGTTTGTCTCGGTTACGCTCACCCCCATGTTGTGTGCTAAATACCTGCGTGTCAAAACGAGCCATGGTTTGATCTACCGTGTACTGGAATCCATATTTCAGGGCATAGAGCGCTTGTACAAAGCAGCACTCGGTTTTGCCATTCATCAACGTCTGCTGGTTATATTGCTGGCGGCTCTGACCGTCTATGCCAGCGGATGGTTCATGGGACAGCTGGGCAAAGGTTTTATGCCGGAAGAAGATCAGGCTCGCTTTATCGTCTCTATAAAGACGCCCCTGGGTTCCAGTATTGAATATACCCGTGATCGGCTTCACCGGGTTGAGAACATCCTGAAACAATATGATGAAATTCACGGCCTGTTCAGCACCATTGGAACCGGTGACAGAGGCCAGGTTAATCAGGGTGAAATCTATGTCAGTCTGATCCCCAGGGAACAGCGGGAATTACACCAGACCCAAATCATTGAAAAGGTGCGGGTAGATCTTGCCAAAATACCGGGCGTTAAAGCCTTTGCAGCTCCAGTTCCAATAATTGGGGGACAGCGCGGCGAGCCACTCCAGTTTGTGCTCAAGGGACCAAATCTGGAAAAGGTGGCTGCACTGTCAACGGAGCTTACCAATAAACTACAGCAAATTCAGGTCATTGGACCGATTGATACTGACCTGCAGCTGGATATGCCTGAACTCAAACTCATTCCCAACCGCGAAAAAGCCAGCGATGCGGGACTGGATGCCTTGACCGTCAGCAATGCACTACGAGTACTGGTCGGTGGTTTGGATGTAGCCAAATACAACGATGAGCCTGGCGATGGTGAGCGCTATAATATACGTCTCAAGACGGCACCTGGCACCATGACCTACGAAGGTGAGTTGCAACAGGTCTATCTGCGCAATCAATCTGGACAGCTGGTCAGACTGGATAGCGTGGCGCACTTTGAAGCTGGACTGGGGCCTGCCACCATTGGTCGATACAACCTGCAATATGCCGCTACTTTTTTTGCCACACCCACGATTCCGGAAGGCGATGCTTCTGTGATCGTGCTGGATGAAGCAAAAAAACTACTACCCACCGGCTATCAGGTAGAACTTATCGGTCGCGCCAAGGAATTCAGTAAAACAGTAGGCTATATCATGTTTGCTTTTGCCACAGGATTGATCCTGGTTTACATGACACTGGCCAGTCAGTTTAACTCATTCATTCAGCCCCTGATTGTCATGGTAGCTCAACCACTTGCCATTATCGGTGGTATATTTGGGCTTTGGTTAGCCGGACATTCACTGAATATCTACTCCATGATCGGCCTGGTTTTGCTGGTCGGGCTGGTGGCAAAAAACTCTATACTGCTCATCGACCTGACCAATCAGATGCGAGCACAGGGCAAGCCAATCAATGAGGCCTTACTGGAGGCCTGTCCCATACGGCTAAGACCTGTACTGATGACATCGCTGACAGTTATTCTTTCCATGATCCCTGCAGCCATGGGCATAGGTGCCGGAGCCGACACAAATGCGCCACTCGCAGTAGCTGTTATTGGCGGCATGGTCAGTTCAACACTGTTGACCCTGATTGTAGTGCCTGCGGTTTATTCATTAGTAGAAAATGGACTGGCGCGGATACGGCATCAGATGCTTGATACAAAACAGCCTTCAACAACCTTATCAAACGCTCCAAAACCTAATGAACAGAGTCATTTAACTAATCGCAACGGCTGAACAGATCCGCATTTCCCAGAGCCTCCCTGCATTGCGCCCCGGCATAGGTAAGGATGTCCGACGATGAAACCCGCTCATCCAGTTCCATCAGCAACAATTGATTGGCAAGATCACAGGACTGAGTACCTGCACACTGCAGCCGCGTTCCGCACACCTTTTGTCGCAGGACTTCACAGGGCGTGCTCGGTGCACCCGTGCGGCGTTTGGTGCAAGTCTGAAAATAGTCGCTATTAGTCAGTGCGTCGAGACAGAAGCGTGAGCTTTCGCTAGGACGTCCGTCCCACTGCTGTTGCGCCTCCTCCTGCTCAAGCATCAGCAACTGCCGGGCAGGGTTGCAGGCAGGATGTTTACGACACTCATCGTTTCGGCCACAGACCTTTCGGGCAAGCAACGTACACGCCTCCCGCTCCTCCTCCATCTGCTGCTGTCTCTGAGACTCCAGTAGCAACACATCCCTCACCACGACACCATCCCTCACAATAATCACGGCACCGTTTTCGAGCCGATGGACACCATCCCACAGCTGGGAGGTCACACCCTCGGATGAGCGGGTGGCTTTGTTGGTGACGGGGTCGATCGTTACGCTGCCACCGCCGAGCAGGTCGCCCTCCCATGCTTTCTCGGAAGCACTGAGCACGAAAGGCAGAAAAAACAGTAAGAGAAAAAGAGCCCTATGTGACTGCATGAAAATCACCCTGGAGAAGCGCTTGAAAAAGTTCGAATCATCCTCATGAAGAATAACATAGATTACTAATGCAATAACCGGTGTCCGGCAAACTTGCAGACCTCTCCCTGTTTCTTTCGCCCCTCATCTGCGCCATGCGTGAAACCGCTCAACCCAGTTCAGCAATTTTTCCGGTTTGTGATTCCTCTTCCAGACCCCCGCCACGTATTTATTGGCCTCGAACAGGGTCGGGTAGATATGAATGGTGCCGAGAATCTTGTTGAGACCAAACCCGTGGCGCATGGCGGCGGTGAATTCGCCGATCAACTCCCCTGCATTTTCGCCGACGATGGTGGCGCCGAGGATCTTATCCTTGCCCGGCACAGTGAGTACTTTCACCATGCCATGTGCCTCACCTTCGGCGATCGCCCGATCAAGCTCAGAGAGATCGAAGCGGGAGACTTCATAGTCGATGCCCTGCTGTTTCGCCTCCTGCTCATTCAGACCAACCCGGCCCACCTCGGGATCGGTAAAGGTGGCAAAGGGGATCACCGAGTAGTCGACCTTGAACTTTTTGAAGCTGCCGAAGAGGGAATTTACCGCCACATACCAGGCCTGATGAGCCGCTGTGTGGGTAAACTGGTAGGGGCCAGCCACATCACCGCAGGCATAGACGGTGGGGATACGGGTCTGCAGATACTCGTTCGTCTCGATGGTGCCGTTCGGATTCAGGGGAATATCCAACGCCTCCAGACCAAAACCCTGGGTATTGGGGCGACGCCCCACCGCGACCAATACCTGATCGAAGGCGACTTCGACGGTTTCTCCATCGTGGTCGCAAAGCAGTCGTTTCTCGCCATCCACCACCTTGAATTCGGTGGCACGATGACCGGCCAGTACATTGATCCCCTCCGCGAGAAAGCGTTCGGTGACCAGCGCGGCCACATCCTCATCCTCGCGAATCATCAGTCGCGGCGCCATCTCCACCATGGTGACCTGACTGCCGAAACGGGCAAAGGCCTGGGAGAGTTCGCAGCCGATGGGACCGCCACCGAGCACCAGCAACCGCTGTGGGAGCTCCCTCAGCTGCCACAAGTTGTCCGACGTCAGATAATCGATCTGATCGAGACCCGGAATCGGCGGCACAAAGGGACGCGCGCCGGTGGCAATAACGATGCCCCGGGTGGTGATCTCACGGCCATCCACTTCCACCACATAGGGCGAGGTAATCTTCGCCTCACCCTGGATCACGTCGACACCCAGTTCCGAATAGCGTTCAACAGAATCGTGAGGTTCAACCTCGCCAACCACCTTTTGCACCCGTTCCATGATTTGGGCAAAGTCATATTTTACGTCGATTGCATCGAATCCCCACTCCTGGGCGCGCCTTGATTGGGCCAGAATCCGTGACGAACGGATCAGCGCCTTGGAGGGAACACAGCCGGTATTCAAACAGTCTCCACCCATCTTGTGTTTTTCGATCAGGCTCACTTTCGACTTTACTGCGGCAGCTATATAGGCGGAGACAAGACCAGCGGAGCCAGCACCGATCACCACAAGATTTCGATCGAACTTCGCTGGCCGTTTCCATCCAGCCATGGCGCGACGCACCTTGACCAGTGCGACAAACTTTTTCGCCAACAGGGGAAAAAATCCGAGCAGCACAAAGGAGCCAATCAGACCTGGTGACAGAATCCCTGACAATGAGTCGAGTCCGGCCAGTTGGGTACCCGCATTGACGTAGACAATCGTTCCCGCAAGCATGCCGACCTGACTTATCCAGTAGAAGGTCCAGGTTTTGATTGGCGTCAACCCCATCACCAGGTTGATGACAAAGAAGGGAAAGAGTGGAACCAGACGCAGGGTGAACAGATAGAAGGCGCCATCCTTCTCTATACCTGCATTGATCGATTTCAAACGGTCTCCAAAACGTGACTGGACCGAGTCCCGCAGCAGAAACCGGGCGATGACAAAGGCCAGCGTTGCCCCGATGGTAGAGGCGAAAGAGACCAACAGCAGCCCCCAAAACAGGCCGAAAACCGCCCCCACCGCCAGAGTCATCACCGTTGCCCCCGGTAGTGACAATGCAGTTACCAACACATAGACAACAAAAAACAGCGCCGTCGCAAACAAAGGCTCAGACCGCCGCCACTCGATCAATGCATCCCGCTGTGTCTGCAGGTACTCCAGGGTAAGGTATTGGGTCAGATCAAAGTAAAAAAACGCGCCGACCAGCCCGAGAACCACCAGCAACAAAAACCCTTTTTGTCTGTTCATCAGTCCTGTTATCTCTCAATGGTTGTATTTGTCAGACCCTACTACGCGAGAGAGTCTCTCGCGGATTCATTCGCCACAGTCCCACAATAGGCCATACATAGAAAAAACGTAATGCCTGGCCAGCATGGAATCTCCTTTCCTATTTCTGAATCAGGTACCATTAAGTCCATGTTTGACCGTCAGGCGCTTATCGAGCGCGTCCAGAAAAAACTCCAGAAGGTGCTGCAAGACCATGCAGCCACCTCAGATCAGGTCGTCACCCTGACGCTGCCCCTGCCGAAGGTCCACCTGCACAACCTGTCGGCCATGGCTGACGACAACTGGTTTTTCTGGGCCAAACCCGAACAGGATGAATATGTCATCGGTATCGGAGATGCGCTGACTGTCACCACATTCGGAGAGAACCGCTTGAAACGCCTGGCAGCCGCATTCAAACAGTTGCAAAGCCGTTGGGTACAGCTCGATCCGGAAAACACGACCTGTCACCCCATTACTTTCATCGGTTTTGCCTTTGCACCCGATGACCCTATGGATGCGGCATGGAATGGTTTGCCCAACACAGGTCTCTTTCTCCCACAACTGCTGCTGCAACAGAGAGACAACAGCTGCGTACTCTCCTGCAGTTGGGACAGCAGTGTCGATAACGACACAGACATCATCTGTGGGCAGTTGATCGGACGCCTCGAAGAACTGATTACCGCACTGTCACATAAACCGGGACCATCGGGACAACGCACAACCTTGACCCGGATTGAATCGACCCCAACACCGGATAAATGGCTGAGGCTGGTTGAGCAACTCCAGTCCGGGATAACGCGCGGCGAACTGGAAAAAACCGTGCTGGCTCGACATATCCGGGTGCAGGCCCAACACATACTGAGTCCTGTACGGCTCTCTGCAACCCTAAACTGCCTCTATCCCCGCAGTCTCCATTTCGCCACCCGTTTCAATGGTGTAACGTTGACCGCCGCCACGCCGGAACGTCTGCTCTCCTGCCGAGGCTCAGAGATCATCTGTGATGCTGTCGGCGGCACAACACAGCGCAGCGCTGAAGAGAACAGAGATTTGGCATTCGGCCAGGCACTGCTGTCTGATCCCAAGACCGCACATGAACACCGTGTCGTGATTGATACCATCAAACAGGCCTTGACCCCCTTCTGCTCCCATCTGCAGCACCCTCAAAAGCCGCAACTGCTGCCACTTCGAAACCTGCAACATCTCTTGACTGAAATTCGAGGTGAGATAAATCCTGGTATCGGCCTGTTGGATATCGCTGCCAAACTGCACCCCACCGGCGCGGTGAATGGTGCACCATCCGGAAAGGCCTTTGCCTGGCTGCAGCAGAATGAACCACTCAACCGGGGTTGGTATACCGGCGCGGCAGGATGGCTGAGCTCATCTGGAGACGGAGAGT
>NZ_JAAVSH020000001.1:4062197-4083874 GCF_011947365.2 endosymbiont of Lamellibrachia barhami | reverse complement strand
AATAAAGGCTCAGACCGCCGCCATTCGATCAATGCATCCCTCTGTGCCTGCAGGCTCCAGGGTAAGGTATTGGGTCAGATCAAAAGTAAAAACGCGCCGACCAGCCCGAACCACACTCAGCAACAAAAACCCTTTTGTCTGTTCATCGTCCTGTTATCTCTCAATGGTTGTATTTGTCAGACCCTACTACGCAAGAGAGTTCCTCGCGGATTCTTTCGCCACAGTCCCACAATAGGCCATACATAGAAAAAAACGTAATGCCTGGCCAGCATGAAATCTCCTTCCTATTTCTGAATCAGGTACCATTAAGTCCATACGACCGTCAGGCGCCATTCTCCGAGCGCGTCCAGAAAACTCCAGAAGGTGCTGCAAGACCAAAACAGCACCCTCAGATCAGGTCGTCACTCTGACGCTGCCCCTGCCCGAGATCCACTTGCACAATCTGTCGGCCATGGCTGACGACAACTGGTTTTTCTGGGCCAAACCCGAACAGGATGAATATGTCATCGGCATCGGGGATGCGCTGACTGTCACCACATCCGGAGACGACCGGTTGAAACGACTGGCAGCCGCATACAAGCAGTTGCAAAGCCGTTGGATACGGCTCGATCCTGAACAGACCTCCTGTCACCCCATCGTTTTCATCGGCTTTGCCTTTGCACCCGACGACCCTATGGATGCGGCATGGAAAGGTATGCCCAACACCGGTCTCTTTCTCCCACAACTGCTGCTGCAACAGAGTGACAACAGCTGTGTACTCTCCTGCAGTTGGGACAGCAGCGTCGAAAACAACAGAGACGTCATCCTGGGGCAGTGGATCGGACGCCTCGAAGAACTGATTACCACACTGTCACATAAACCGGGACCATCGGGACAACGCACAACCTTGACCCGGATTGAATCGACCCCGACACCGGATAAGTGGCTGAGGTTGGTTGAGCAACTCCAGTCCGGGATAACACGCGGCGAACTGGAAAAAACTGTGCTGGCTCGACATATCCGGGTGCAGGCCCAGCACACACTGAGTCCTGTACAGCTCTCTGCAACCCTGAACTGCCTCTATCCCCGCAGTCTCCATTTCGCCACCCGTTTCAATGGGGTAACGCTGACCGCCGCCACGCCGGAACGACTGCTCTCCTGCCGAGGCTCAGAGATCATCTGTGATGCGGTCGGCGGCACAACACAGCGCAGCGCCGAAGAGAACAGAGATTTGGCATTCGGCCAGGCACTGCTGTCTGATCCCAAGACGGCACATGAACACCGTGTCGTGATTGATACCATCAAACAGGCATTGACCCCCCTCTGCTCCCATCTGCGGCACCCCCAAAAGCCGCAACTGATGCCACTTCGAAACCTGCAACATCTCTGGACTGAAATTCGAGGTGAGATAAATCCTGGTATCGGCCTGTTGGATATCGCTGCCAAACTGCACCCCACCGGCGCGGTGAATGGTGCACCATCCGGAAAGGCCTTTGCCTGGCTGCAGCAGAATGAACCACTCAACCGGGGTTGGTATACTGGCGCGGCAGGGTGGCTGAGCGCATCTGGAGACGGAGAGTTGGCCGTACTCCTGCGTTGCGCCCTGCTCGATGGTGACTGTGCGGAGCTCTATGCAGGCGCCGGAATTACCGCCGGTTCAGACCCTACTGCCGAATTCAAGGAGACAGAGTTGAAATTCTTTGCAATGCTGGAAGCATTGGAAAATGCCTGAACCTACGAAAGGCGTAAATGAAGATACCGCAACCCTCAATCTACGCTGGGCAGACGCACTGATCGACGGGATAGTGGCTACTGGCATCCATCATGCCGTAATCTCTCCCGGCTCCCGCTCCACGCCGCTGGTGCTTGCGATTGAGCGGCGACACGACATTTCCAGCTGGCACCATCCCGATGAACGCAGTGCGGCTTTCTTTGCACTAGGTCTCGCCAGCCACGACCGCAAACCGGTAATCGTGATCGCCACCTCAGGCAGCGCTCCCGCACACTGGTATCCCGCCGTTATCGAGGCAAACCGCGGGAACATCCCCCTGCTCCTGCTCAGCGCCGACCGGCCACCTGAACTACAGAATTGTGGCGCCAACCAATCTGTCGATCAAAACCAGCTGTTCGGCTCCCACGTACGCGGATTTCACGATCCGGGACCCGCTACGTCCGAGGCAATAGACTATATCCGCGCCCTGGGGGTTCGCGCCGGCCACCAGGCCTGCTGGCCCAATCCCGGGCCGGTGCATCTCAACCTTCCCTTCAGAGAGCCACTGGCACCAAAGCAGTTTCCCGAATTGCCCAAAGCAGCAGCCAGGCAAACACCACCGACGCCATCAATCCTGCCGGATGTGAATCAGACGACAAACATCCACACCTGCCTATCGGGCCGACCCGGAGTGATCGTCTGTGGAGCCAATGCCCATCACGCCAAGTTCCCGGATGCCGTGACAAAACTGGCCAAAGCACTGGGAGCGCCGATTCTCGCCGACCCACTCAGCCAGCTGCGTTTCGGCAATCATGACCTGTCGCACATCATCAGTCGCTATGACGGTTTTCTGCGCAATGCGGATTTCCGTCAACAGCATCAACCCGCATGGGTATTGCGATTCGGCGTAGCGCCCGTTTCCAAAACCCTGCTCAACTATCTGGAGGGGAGTGATGCCCCCGCCCTGCTCTGTGACCCTTTCGGCAACTGGCCCGACCCGCTGCATCAGGTGACGGAGATGATACGCGCCACGCCGACGCTGTTGTGCCAAAAATTGCTGGAGATGAATCCTGTCCCTGCCGGGGATCACTGGTTCAATGACTTTGCCGCTCAGGAGAGGGCGTTAAACAGCCGGCAACCTGCCCCTGAATCTCTCCCCTTTGAAGACAAAATCATCGGCGATATTTTCGATTGCATCCCATCCGGCGCCACGCTATTCAGCGGAAATTCCCTGCCCATACGCCAACTCGACAGCTGGAGCGGCACCGCCGGCAAGACGATCCGTATCCTCGCCAACCGGGGCGCCAGCGGCATCGACGGTAATATCTCCACCCTGCTCGGTATCGCGGCTGCCAGCAATGAGCCGGTAGTCGGGTTGCTGGGAGACCTGACCTTCTTTCACGACATGAATGGTCTGCTGGCCATGCGGGATTTGGACGCGACTATTATCCTGCTCAACAACGGCGGCGGCGCCATCTTTGGCCAGCTGCCGCAGGCCGAACTGAAAGGCTTTGAAAAACACTGGTTGATGCCCACGGGCCTGGATTTCTCTCACGCGGCGCAGCTGTTTGGGATCGACTATCGCCGTATTACAAAACAGGCCGAATTCAGACCCGCTTTGTGCGAGGCCATTGCCGCAAAACAGGGTACGATCATCGAGGTCATGATCGATCGCAAATTGAGCCGGCAACGCCAGACTGACTATTGGCAATCGATCACTGGTGAACGGAGCCAAGCTTAACCCCCATTCCTTAATCAATGTCCCATACAAAAGAGATTTCAGCCCTGCGTAGCGCCTTGAAGTCCCGCATCACGCCCGGCAAGGCCGAGATACTGCAACGCTTTTTCAAGACCGGTCCCGGCGAGTATGGCGAGGGAGACCGGTTTTATGGCGTGGTGGTGCCGGATCAACGCAAGGTTGCCAGACAGTTCAAGACCCTTGCCCTTCCAGCCGTGGAACAGCTTCTGCAGTCGGCGTTCCATGAAGAGCGCCTCACCGCCCTCTTCATCCTCATCCAGCAGTTTGAGAAGGGCGAGCTTGCGGCAAAGAAAAGGATCTATCAGACCTATGTCCGCAACATGAAGTACATCAATAACTGGGATCTGGTTGACAGCTCCGCGCCCCATATCATCGGTGCCTGGCTGGAACAGCGCGACAGGTCTCAGCTCTACGAATGGGCTGACTCGGATGACCTTTGGCAAAGACGCATCGCCATGCTCGCCACCTTCCGTTACATCAAAAACGGGGAGTTCGAAGATGCGCTCAATATAGCCGGGAAACTGCTTGATGACTCCCACGACCTGATCCACAAAGCAGTCGGCTGGATGCTCAGGGAGATCGGCAAACGGGATCTCCCCAGAGAGATCCAATTTCTCGATCGCCACGCTGCAACCATGCCACGCACCATGCTGCGATATGCCATAGAGAAACTGCCGGAACCTCAACGACAGGCCTATCTGAAATTGAAACCCTAAGCCTGTTAGAATCGTTTTTTTAAAACACTCAGGGCAACCCATGCAGACCCCCATCAGCTGGCAGACGCCGCCGAACCTGACATTCGAAGATATCCTCTACCACCAGTCGGGGGGTATCGCCAAGATCACCATCAACCGGCCCCATGTTCGCAACGCCTTTCGGCCGGAAACGGTGGAGGAACTCAGCCAGGCGTTCCGCCATGCCCATCTCGATCCAAAGATCGGCGTCATCATTCTCACCGGCGCAGGTGATCTCGCTTTCTGCTCCGGTGGGGATCAGAAGATTCGCGGTGACGGCGGTTATCGGGACACCAAGGGTGTGGAACACCTCAACGTACTGGAACTGCAACGGCAGATCCGCACACTGCCAAAGCCCGTGGTGGCGATGGTCGCAGGTTATGCGATTGGCGGCGGCCATGTACTGCACCTGATCTGTGATCTCACCCTCGCCGCAGACAACGCCCGCTTCGGCCAGACGGGGCCGCGGGTGGGCAGTTTCGACGGTGGACTGGGCGCGGGACTGCTGGCCCGCACCGTGGGAGTAAAAAAGGCCAAGGAGATCTGGTTTCTCTGCCGCCAGTACGATGCACAGCAGGCACTGGATATGGGGCTGGTCAACAAGGTTGTACCCCTGGCGGAACTGGAGCAGGAGACAGTAGAGTGGTGCCGTGAGATGCTCACCCTCTCCCCCACCGCTCTACGCGTACTCAAGGCATCATTCAACGCCGAAACCGACGGCCTCTCAGGCATCCAGGAGTTGGCCGGCAACGCCACTGCCCTCTTCTATCTCACGGATGAGGCTCAGGAGGGGCGCGACGCCTTCGTGGAAAAACGCCCGGCGGACTTCGACAAATTCCCCCGCCGCCCATGAAACAGTGGCTGCTCGCCATACGCCCAAAAACCTTGGGCATCTCTCTGGTGCCAGTATTGGTGGGCAGCAGCCTCGCCTGGACGGAAACTTCGCAATTCAGCTGGCTGACCGCCGTTGCCGCCCTACTCGGCGCCCTGCTGATTCAGATCGGCACCAACCTGCACAACGATGCAGCGGATTATGAGCGGGGGGCCGACACGAAAGCTCGCCTGGGCCCCGCCCGCGCCACGGCAGAGGGCTGGTTCACTGCCGCAGAGGTCAAGCAGGCAGCCTATCTCAGCTTCGGCGCGGCTTTTCTTATCGGAATCTATCTGGCCTGGATAGGGGGCTGGCCGATCGTCGCCTTGGGACTCATCTCCCTTACTGCGGGTTATGCCTATACCGGCGGTCCCAAACCCATCGCCTATAGCGCCTCTGGTGAACTGTTCGTCTTTCTCTTCTTTGGGCTCGCTGCAGTGATGGGCAGCTACTATATCCAGACCCTGACGCTATCCCTCAATGCCTTTGCCACAGCCTGTGCGGTGGGATTTCTGGCCGCAGCTGTTCTGCTGGTCAACAACTACCGCGATCTCGATACCGACCGGATCGCCCACAAACTAACCTTGGTCTTCCATCTGGGCCGGAAGCGCGCCAGGGTACTTTATGGCTTCCTGGTATTGGCGCCATTTCTGCTGCCTCTGACAATGAGCAAAGAGAGCCCCGGCATCTGGCTACCGCTTATTGTTCTGCCCTGGGCCGTTATACTCTTGCGACGTTTCATCTCAACTCCTGCCGGTCCGGCATTCAATCAGTTGCTGACCCACACCGCACAACTACAGCTTATGTTTGGCCTGTTGTTGAGCTTGGGACTGCCAATCTGAAATGCACATTCAATCGGCCCGATTGATCCCCTATTCACTGCCGCTCAGGCAGCAGTGGCAGAGCAGTATGGGTGGATTTAGCGAGCGAAAGGGCTGGATGATAGAACTCTCCTGTACAAATGGCGCCAAGGGCTATGGGGATTGCGCCCCACTGCCGGTTTCCGGAACCGAGCCACCAGAGGTTGCAAAACAGTGGTTGGAAAAACAGCTATCGACCACGGAGGGAAAATCGCCCTCTGAACTGCTACGGAGATGCACTGCGGGCATCCCACAACCCCCTGCAGCCTGTTTCGCCCTGGAGACCGCACTACTCGATCTCATTGGTCAGTCTGAACAAGTCACACTGCGCCACTGGCTCAACACAAAAGCCACTGACCACGTTTTGGTGAACGCAGTAATCGGCACCCTGGACGACTCAATAGAAAAGCGGGCACTCTATAAAATAGAGCAGGGTTTTACGACCTTGAAGATAAAAGTCGGTGTAAGGCGTCCGCAGGATGAACTGGCCCAACTGCATGAACTGGCACAACAACTAGCGGAAAAGATCAGACTCAGACTGGATGCCAACCGGGCATGGAACCTCCGGGATGCGGAGTACTTTATTGATGGCGTTCGTGGACTGCCCATCGACTCCATTGAAGAGCCACTGAGTGAACCTGATCTGAAACTTCTGGCAAAACTACAGCATCGGGCCGACTGTTCACTGGCCCTTGATGAATCGCTTGCGCAACTTCATATCGACAAGCTCCTGGTACATCCTCCAGTGAAACGATTCATCCTCAACCTATGGTAATCGGTGGCCTACTTGCGCCAGAAAATCTTGCCGAATCGGCAGCAGCCGCTAACGTGGAGTGCGTGGTCACCACGACTGTCGACAGTGCGGTAGGCGCAATTTTCAAGTAACCGTTTCAGTTGGCGGCGGCCATTCCTCCTCCCGACATCTGGCGTGCAGGGTTTGGCCACTAGTGAATGGCTGGCAGAGGACATCGCAGAACCCCTTGGTTACCAACGGTGAGATGGTACACCTGATACGCATCGGACTTGAATCACCCAATCACCACAGCCCAACGTTATGCCTACCTACGAATATCAATTTACTATTCCACAGCATGACATCGACGCGGCCGGAGTCATGTTTTTTACGCACATCCTGCGCCATGCACATAATGCCTACGAAGTATCTGCGGCGATATCGGTTTTGAACTGAAAATGCCTGATCGAAAGAGAACCCGTAGCATCTGCCTTGATCCATACTGAAGCCACATTTCTTCTCGCCCAATCAGGCATAGCAATACGTAACTGAACGAAGCACAACAATACAACTGTTGGCTTATGTTTCAATTGCTGTTGAGCTTGGGATCGCCAATCTGAATGCACATTCAATCGGCCTGATTGATCTCTATTCACCGCCGCCTGGTAGGCAGTGGCAGAGCAGTATGGTGGATGAAGGAGCGAAAGGGCTGGATGATAGAACTCTCCTCTGGTACGCAAATGGCGCCAAGGGCTATGGGGGATTGTGCCCCACTGCCGGTTTCCGGAACCGAGCCACCAGAGGTTGCAAAGCAGTGGTTGAAAGAACAGCTATCGACCACGGAGGGGAAATCGCCCTCTGAACTGCTACGGAGATACACTGCGGGCATCCCACAACCCCCTGCAGCCTGTTTCGCCCTGGAGACCGCACTACTCGATCTCATAGGTCAGTCTGATCAGATCACACTGCGCCACTGGCTCAACACAAAAGCCACTGACCACGTTTTGGTGAACGCAGTGATCGGTACACTGGACGACTCAATAGAAAAGCGGGCACTCTATAAAATAGAGCAGGGTTTTACGACCTTGAAGATAAAAGTCGGTGTACGGCGTCCGCAGGATGAACTGGCCCAACTGCATGAACTGGCACAACAACTAGCGGAAAAGATCAGACTCAGACTGGATGCCAACCGGGCATGGAAGCTCCGGGATGCGGAGTACTTTATTGATGGCGTTCGTGGACTGCCCATCGACTCCATTGAAGAGCCACTGCGTGAACCTGATCTGAAACTTCTGGCAAAACTACAGCATCGGGCCGACTGTTCACTGGCCCTTGATGAATCGCTTGCGCAACTTCATATCGACAGGCTCCTGGTACATCCTCCAGTGAAACGATTCATCCTCAAACCTATGGTAATCGGTGGCCTGCTCTGCGCCAGAAAACTTGCCGAATCGGCAGCAGCCGCTAACGTGGAGTGCGTGGTCACCACGACTGTCGACAGTGCGGTAGGCGTACTGGCAACTGCTCAGTTGGCGGCGGCCATTCCCTCCTCCCGACATCTGGCGCAGGGTTTGGCCACTAGTGAATGGCTGGCAGAGGACATCGCAGAACCCCTTGCTGTCATCAACGGTGAGATGGTATTACCTGATACGCACGGACTTGGAATCGGCCCAATCACCACAGCCTAACGTTATGCCTACCTACGAATATCAATTTACCGTTCCGCTACATGACATCGACGCGGCCGGAGTCATGTTTTTTACGCACATCCTGCGCCATGCACATAATGCCTACGAGGCATTCATGGCGGATATCGGTTTTGAACTGAAATGCCTGATCGAAGAGAACCAGCATCTGCCTTTGATCCATACCGAAGCCACATTTCTTCGCCCAATCAGGCATGGTGATAAGGTCTCCGTTCAGCTGCAAGTGGCAACGATTGGAGATAGCGCCTTCACTGTCAGCTACAGCTTCCATAATCAGGATGAAAATGAACTGGCGAAGGTGGAGACCAGTCACGTCCTGATCTCCCCATACAAAGGAGAACGCCGACCTCTGCCGGACGACCTGCGGGAGGCGTTGTCTAACTATCTGCCTTGAGTGCCTTCCGATCCAGCTTTCCCAAACGGGTTAGCGGCAGCGACTTCACCTGACAGAACTCCCTGGGACGCAGTTTGCCCGGTAGATTGGTACGTGCCCAGGTTTCAAGCGTCTCAGCGGATATCGTACCGACATAATATGCGACTAGCCGATGGCCCCACAGCGGATCGTCTTTCCCGATTACACCAACCTGCTCCAGCCCCTGACACTTCAGCAGCAGCGATTCCACCAGGGCAGGATGAATGTTGCTGCCGCCGGAAACAAGAACGTCATCCGCACGGCCGACTACCCGCAGGCGACCCGCTTCATCGAACTCCCCAAGATCGCCCGTTTCGAACCAACCCTGCTGCAAACCATCTCCAGGATTCAGTTGCGAATTGACATAACCTGCCATCACCGCAGCTCCCCGCAGACGAATTCTACCTGCCGGAGTCTGGCTCAGCGCAACCTCAAATCCCTCCAACGGCATGCCTACCACACCCGCATCCAATCCAGCGCGAACAGTGTTATCCGCCACGCAGAGTGATCCGGTCTCACTCATTCCATAGCTAACAACAATCGGCCAACCGAGACGGTGGGCACGTTCAGCAAGAACAGTCGAGAGCGGACCTCCACCAATCAGGACAACACGCAGGCTTGCAGGCGGTGGCCCCTGGCTCACATCGAGCAGACTCGCCAGCATGGCAGGCACCAGCGATATATGACTGACTGACTGATGACAAATATCTTCCCATACCCGCGCGGCATTAAACCCCTGATGCAGCAGCATCGCAGCACCGACACGCAGGCAGCGTAGCGCGATAATCTGGCCTGCAATATGGGCCATCGGCATACAATTCAGCCAACAATTACCCGATTTGAGATCAAGGTATCTCGTGGCCACAGTTGCACTGGCAGCCAGATTGGCGCCTGTCAACATTACCCCTTTTGGCTCCCCCGTGGTGCCACTGGTAGTGATGACCAATAACACGGTTGAACCGTCTTGAATTGAGTTGGGCTCCACTCCAATTTGATGAGAGAGCGCTGCCTGTTCCAACAAACTGGACGCAGGGATGTAATCAACCTCTGCGAAGAAATCCGCCATCCCGTTATCCACAACGGCAAATCGGCAACCACTCTGCCGGATCAGCGGCAAATACCTTTCTGCCGGGATAGATGGATCAAGGGGCAACAGCGCAAACCCCATTTTCAGGGCCGCATGAAACAGCAACAGTGACATCCAGCGACTTTCGATGCAGATAGCCACCACACCGGAAACTCCAGCTTGAGCCAGGCGGATGCAGACAACATCCACCTGTCGTTCCAGGCTGACATAGCTGGTTATTTCACCATCCAGCAAAACTGCCGGGGATTCAGGAAACCCGATAGCTGTTTCCGATAGCCATTGCCCCGGCAATACTGATAACTCAGGTGGACTTGATGGTTTGAACTTCATCATCGAAAGTTGATCTACGTTAAAGCAGAGAGGGCCGACACCCTGATCAAATACCTGCCGTGATTCGGATATACCCTGGCTATAACAGACAGATACCAAACCATAGAAAAGAGCGCAATGACCCGCCTTAACAAACCACACAAAATAACCCTGCTCTTCTGCATGATATTTTCAATGTCGGCTGTGGGCCATGAATACGATCCGGAAAATGGTGAAGAGATCAATGAAGTTTGCGCTGGATGTCACGGTGAATTTGGACAGGGCGGAAAAGGTGGTGAATATCCACGTCTTGCGGGCATGCCGAACGTATTTACCGCAAAACAACTCCACCTGTTTCGTGACCGCAAACGCCCCAACCTGGCAATGGTCGAGTATATCGACGAACGCCAGATGCCGGACAGTGATATCCAGGATATCTCCCTCTATCTGGAACAGATCAAACTAAAAACAAGACTCCCGCCCGCCGACGAAAATGACCCGGATTTCAATGCCTATGCCCGCCTGTTGGAATCGAAAAGGCTGATGCAGATTCCTCGTGCCAAGGGGGATATCGTGCGTGGTAAAAAGAGCTACCGTAAGGAGTGCGGCTCCTGCCATGGCCGCGACGGCTGGGGCGACCTAAAAAAGGCGGCACCTATGCTGGCCGGGCAGTATACGAACTACCTCTGGCGTCAGGTGGAAAAGTATCGCAAGAGAATCCGCATCCATGATGAGAGCGAGCCCGATGAGGAGTTACTGCTGGACTTCAGCGACGAGGAGCTCACAGACATCTTCGCCTATCTATCCATTTTGGATGACTGAGATGGCTCCACTTGGGGCCATGCATACTTATCCATCCATTTGACCAGAAGAGTGACTAATTGCCAGGCAGAGACGTACCTGGCTTGACCGTGATAAATCGGTAAGGTGCAGCAACCAAGCCATCTTGCGTTTTGACCAGCACCTTGGCCTCCCACTCCATGGCATCACGCACACAGACAGGCAGCATCCCTTTTCCTGCAAAACGTCCATCTCCCTGATTTGCCAGCGCCGGTCGATTGAAGCCCATATTCATATCGACCCCACTGAAATCCACCACGACCTGCTCCGCCTCCAATCCCTCAATCTCGACCACCAGTTGAATAGGTTTCACCAGAGGCAAAGTGCGAGGTTCAATAGAGAACGAAATACTGCTGCCGTCTGGCAACTGGGATTTACAGGGACCTGCGCGCAGATCGCACTCTGCATCAAGAGAGGCGGAAATCAACACTTCCGGATGCAGTAGAGGCCAGACTTTATAGATGGCAACTGCCGAAAAAGCTGCCAGGAGGAACCCGGCGACCAGCCAAAGGAGGGAGTTTTGTTTTTTCATGATTTCTAAAGAAATAGGTTAAAGGCTAAAGGCTGGCAAATCGAAGATTTGCCTGAATCTTGTGTCAAACAGGTAGGCCAGATCAAGCGCAGCGGATCGGGCATCCAGGCTTTTGCAGAACGCTTTTGGTTGTGCCGGTTCCGCTGCGCTTGAACCGCCTACGGTACACCAAGCTACAGGGTTCAGCCTATCCGGAGGCACAGTCACCTTTAGCCTTTCACCTTTCACCTTTCGCCTTTAACCTTTCTTTTCAAGGCAAATCACTGCGTTTAAACAGCAGATAACCCAACCAGGCACAGCCGGTACCCAGCAGAATCGGATAGACAATAGCGTAGGCGATATAACCCGCTTGGCCAAAATTATCCAGGATCACATAAGCCGTTGGACCGAGCAACACCAGTTGCGGATCAAACAGCATCATGGTGGCGGTACGGAATACCTGCATCGGGTTGGCCAGTGCGATAGCCACCGCGGTCTCCGGCGGCAGATGTTCACGAATCATCACACCGAGCAGTATCAGGTCGAGAAAGAGCAGCAGACTCAACCAGACGACAAAAGCGGCACCCTGTGCTACGTCGGAGGAGCGTGCAATGGTTGAAATCAACATACCAATACCGAGAAAGCACCAGGCGAGAGACATGAGCAGGCCGGTATAGTAGACCAGCAGCTCCCACGGCACTTCAGACCCTTTTATTGTTCCCCAGACAACCGCGCCCACCATCGCGAGCAACACCGGCAGGAAGACAACGAAAAAACGGCCAAACACCCGCCCCCAAAACCAGGCGCTCAGTGTGATCGGCAAAGAGAGGAGATATTCAAAGATGCCCGCCTCCCGATCCCCTGCCACAGAGCGTACCGTGGTGATCAATACAAATACCGGCAGTATCGCCATCGACAACTGGATATAGGTGATCAGCAGACGGGAGAGACCGGTGAAACCCATGATGCGGGACTCGGCCAGGCCAAAGGCAAAGAGGATCACCACCAAACCGCCAAACACCATGGAATAGACCATGAACCAGCGGGCTCGCAGGGATTCGATTATGTCTGTGTAAGCAGTAAGCCAGAGATATTTCATCAGTGTTGGTTCTTTGGAATGATTGGAGGTGGAGCCTGCTCCGCCTGTTTGGCCTTGCGCCTGGCATCGCGTCGCTCCGCCTGCTCTTTCAGTCGGTCAAGCAAGTGAACGCCATGAATGCTGAAACGCTTCTCCACTTCGATGACGTGCAGTTTCGCCTGGGCAAAATTGAGTCCTTCCGGCGTCGGATCTGATTGGGCGCCCAATCCGTACTCCATCGGTGTAATCTTCTCTTTTACGTAGGTGGCGGTGCGCGCATCGATCCAGTCGCCGGTACGAAAATCGGTAACCCAGATCTCTGTCTTCGGATCATCCTTCCATGGCTGGGTGTCCAACCAGAGCATTGCACAACCGATATCGTCAAAACCTACCACTCTGGAGCGTTTGCCTTCTGGAAAATAGCGAATCTGGGCGGAATAGTGCCGGTCGCTGAGTACCATGCGACAGCGTTCACAGGCAACCCGATCCCATTTCACCTCTTTGGGGCCCGTACCCGGATCACCGGAGCAGGCAGTCAGGAGAAGAATAGCCAGCCCCGCAAGCAGGCCGTAACTGCGCTTAGCTGACATCGGCAGCCGCCACCTGCTCCTCGGCCTCCTCCATCTCTATGCCGGCAAGCAGTGCCGCATAGCGGGAGAGAACGCCAAGAAAGCGCAGCCGGTCCGGGCCGGCAATATAGCCTTCCCAGGTCACGCCGTCTGCACCACCCTGAAATCCCCACTCTCCGATAGTCTTGGCAAACGCCGCTTCGGGCTGAGTCAAACGCAACCGGCAACGCAGACGGGAGGAGAGTTCCACCAGGTCAGCAACACGGTCATCGAGGACCACTTTGCCCTGATCCATCTCGATAACCCGGTTTACGAGCGTAGCAACCTCATCCAGACGATGACTGGAGATCAACATCGCCGCGCGTTCCTGCTTCTCCGCCAGCAGCTGAAAAAAGATGTGCCGGGCATCCGGATCGAGATTGGCTGCGGGTTCATCCATGACCAACAGCTCACTCTCCCGCCCGAGGGCGATGGCAATCAACAACTTCTGTTTCTGTCCACCGGAGAGTTTCACGAAGGGATGGTGGCGAAATTGTTCTGCATCGAACCCAAGCTTTTGTGCCACATCGCGCATCCAGGCAGGATCGGATTCACAAAGGCTGGCGGCAAAGCGAATCAACTGCCCCACCGGCATGCGCAGAGGGGGTGGCAGTTGCGGCACAAAACCGACCTTGGAGAGCACTTCACGCCGCTGCTTGCGCGGGTCCATGCCGTCCACCAGCACCCGGCCATCACAAGTATACTCACCCAACAGGCAACGTATCAGCGTCGTCTTACCGGCACCGTTTGAACCCACCAAAGCGACCCTGTGTCCCCGCTCAATCGTCAGGTTCACACCTTTAAGTACTTCGTTGCGTCGAAATCGTTTTACGATATTTTCAAACTGAATCATCAATCATCGCAACCCGGAAGACGCTTGCGGCATCCGGGAACAGAATAGCTAAATCATTGGCAGCCCCGCAGTTTGCAAGCTTCATGCGGGCCGTATCGTGGATCAGAGCAGTTTACTCAAACCTTTAAATTCATAGACTAAGGAGCCAGTGGGACAGACATCCACACACATTCCACAACGGGTACAGTCCGCACCTACATCCTGATTAATATCATAGGCTGCCCCACGGATAGTCAGATCGAGCACATGAGGCACCATACAGATCTTGCGGCAGTCGCCTTCGTGGTGGCAAGCTTCGGCATTGTACTTTACCCGCAGCGGAGACAACACACCCACGACGCCGTAGGTGACGCCAATTGGACAAACATAACGGCACCAGGCGCGACGGGAGTAGAAGACTTCGAACAGCAGCAGCGCTCCCACCCAGATCAACGCAACACCGGGTCCATAGATCAGGGCGCGACTCAATATACCAGTAGGAGAGATGGTCTCGAAAACGGTATATCCGGAGATCAACGCGAGCAAGGCGAATATTACGTAGAAAACACCACGGACTTTGCGGTTGAATGTGTGATTCTTGATCAGCTTCTTCTTCACCAGCCAGAGGTGGAGATATTCCGTCCACTCAGCCAACAGATGGTAGGGGCAAACCCAGGAGCAAAAGGTGCGGCCACCGAGCAACAGCCACATAATAAAAACCGTGGTTGTTCCGATCACCAGATTCAGCACGATGTGCTTATAAGCCAAAGCCACCTGCAGCGCTGAGTTGAGATCCGCCATGTGAAAACCCACAAAGCGTGACGCGGTGAGTGCGCCCTCCAGCAGCTGTACGTCAAAATAGTAGGAGACGACAAAAAGCACATTCACCAGTATCAGGGTAATCCAGCGCCGTCGCTGCCATTTATTACAGCAGGCATTGTGGTGCTCGTGGCGCACCGCCTCGACATCCGCCTTGGAGAGATTGCCTTTTTTGCCCTGATAGATCTCTAACAGCTCGGGTGGCTGCTCCTCCTTCGAGGGCCGTCGGGGTTTGGCGCCAAATATCTGCGACAGGGAGTCCATAATGTATCGCATATCAACCTCCCAACGTATCAGCAGTTTTATCCAGATCGATCACAATTGCAGCGGATTCCACCGGACAGATCATTTCACAGACACCGCAACCAACGCATCCCTCCTTGATCACGGGTTTCATCCGTGTCTCCCCATTGGGTAATTCGAAAGGTTCCAGCGCAATGGCGTGCTTGGGTGGACATTCGTTGCCATGCTGTTCCGCAACCCGGGCAATTTTGCCTGTGTCTCCAGAGGCTTCGGCCTGCTTCGCCTTTTCCGCACACTGGGTAATACGAATCTCGATGGGACACTGTCGCACACAGAGATCGCATAGCTCCAGGTCGTAAGGGTGATCCGCCACCAGGATGGGATTCCATCGGTCCACTTCGTCATAGCGTAACAGCCCCTTATAATCCGGTCCCCTGGCCTGACCTTTGAAACCTTTACCCTGTACTGCAAGGCAGGCCCTGGGGCGGGCGAGACGAGCAAAGCCCATGCGGGTATCAGCAGGATAGTCGAGATGATGGGTCAAAGCGCCAGTTGGGCAAGCCAGCACACACTGCAGCCCGTCGCAGGAGAAGTCGCAGGCTTGAGCCCGGGCATCGATATAGGGAACACCGATACCAAAACCATCTTCAAGATCCGCCAGTTTGATGGCATTGACCGGACAAACCTGCACACACTGGCCGCACTTGATACAGGAAGCAAAAAACTCCTGCTCATCGAAAGGGGCTTTGATCGCACCGGGGGGACGCAGCCGGATGGATGTTCCCTGCACCACAGGAATGATTCCGAGCAGAGAAACACCAACAACGCCTACGGTCAATACTGTGGAACGCAGAAATTCCCGTCGGCTCTGCTCTTTCCGTTTTGGCGAGAGCTTTTTGTTGGCTTTGGGTTTTTTTGTCGTTTTGTCACTCATTAGAAACCCTGCCTCCAGAATTTTGTGTTGTTGCTACCTATCGATAAGTAGGCCGGTTCAAGCGCAGTGAAACCGGCAACCCCATCTGTTTCGACATTTCGTGAATGCCCGATCCGTTGCGCTTGATCAGGCCTACAGGAAGCAGTTATCCAACGGCTATCGGCCCAGCGATTCTCTAAGCGCCCTCAGCGGATCATACGCGTCTTGACCTTCTACGTTTTCGCCCCCGGTTGTTTCGTCTATTACAGCGGGTTCGCTCTCCTGCCCGGCCTCAGCAACAGCCAATTGCACAGCCATCATCGGCCGCTTATCTCTAACCAGCATATTGGGATTTGAAAACGGGGCGAGTCGCTCCAGAAAATCCATCACTTCCAATACCGGCGAGCCTTTGAAAAAACGAGCAGGCGGCACATCCATCCAGATTCTGTCGGCATAACTGTATAGCTCATAGGGCTTATCACCCACGCCATCGCGATTCTGGTCAAAACCTTGGTAGTCGTCCCAATAGTTTCCGAACCAATCGTTCCTATTTGCTGTTTTACCCGCACCGGAAACTGCAACCTGGGTAATATTCCCCTTAAAACTATTGCCTTCCAGGACATTTCCCGTCCAATCATTCAAGAACAGCATACCAATTCCACTATAGGCGATCAGATTATTCTTCAGTCGATTGGTTGTCTCAGGATCATAAGGCGAGATATCCAGATAGATGCCGGTGGCGCAATAGAGAATCTGATTGCCGATGATATCCACGTCGGACGTCTCTTTAAAACCAATGCCCATCCCAGTCGGGCCTTGAGCGTGGGCGATATAGTTATTCTTCACCTGTACACCGTCGCTGTACATCAGGAAGATACCCACCGAATTGTTTTCGTAGTGATTCTCAATCACCTCATTGAATTTCGAATACATGAAATGGAGGGAGTATCGGCCACCACGGGAATCGTTACGGGCAATCAGATTATCTGCCGAGTACCAGACAACCATGTCCCGGGAATTCCGGATGACATTGTCAGTAATCTTATTGTTGAAACTGTACCAGAGCCGAATGGAATCACCCCGCATGCCAAGATCGAAAGGCTTGGAAGAGATGCGGTTTCGCTGCACGATGTTGTTTTCTGACTGCTGGAGATCAATGCCAAACAGGGTATTGTCGATGACATTATCCTTGATGACATTGAAATTACCACGAACCTGAACCCCCGAATCGATATCGTTGTGGGATTCACCAGAGTTGGTCAGATGCAGATTTTTCAGGGTTGCACCATCAGTATCCAGATAGATGACAGAACCCTTACCACCGGCATCGATGGTGACCTTCCCCTGACCATCGATGGTAATGGCGCTCTCAATGGTAACCGGCCCGGCATAGGTGCCGGGCGGCGGAATCAGCGTACCTTTAGGGTCAGCCGCATCGACCAGTGCCTGAAAGGAGGGGTAGGCCGCCTGGCTGCTGCCCAAAGGCAGCAGCAGAGAGACAAGACAAACCAGCGCATGCGACCAAAGCGATGGCTTCAATCACTCAACTCCTTAAACTGCTTCTTACGGATCAATGCCGCCACAGCCAGTACCACCGACGTTAGCAGCATCAAGAAGAAACCTATAGAGGGATAGGAGTGGGTCGTAAACTGAGCCACCTTACCATCACCAAACACTGTCGGCATGAAGGGTTTGACCGAAAAGGCGCCCATATCATTCAGGGTGTGCCCATACCACCAGAGCCAGGCAGAATAGTCGATGAGGAAGAAGAGAGGCAGCGCCATCGGCACCAGTACCAACAGCCAATAGAAGAAGCTATTGTTCTTGCGTGCACCGACTACCACAACCACCATCGCCGCCAGCAGACCAAAGAAAACAACCTTGATTGCCGTTTCCAGGGTGGCGACCATCGGCACGATCTCTTCCTGGTTATTGAAATAGCGTCCCAGGCTTTTTCCATAGTGCCAGGACATCACTTGGAATGAACTGCCGTTCCAGGGCTGCAGCTTATCCGACTTGACCTGGTCGATATCGTAGGTTGTCCTGAGCTGTTCGATCAGATGTGCCTTGCTGGCATGGGTCTTGTCGGCCTTTGCCTTTGCGGCTGCCACCTCAGATGGAAGGATAACCTCAACGCCGGACGCCTCCAGCGAACTTCTCAGGACACCGGTAATGCCACCGATCACGATTTCGGGTTCCGACGACTCGCCGGCCGCCTCCTGGTCAAGAGAGGTCACCAGTGCAGTGACAAATCCTTCATTCTGCAGATTAAAACCCTCTTCACCATACATGCTGAGATACATCCAGAGAGCGATACCTGCAAAACCTGCACTCATCAGTGCCATGCGGATTTTTGGTTTGGTGCATAAAAATCCCAACAACATAACGACCATGAACACCATCAGAAACTGACCAAAGCCTCGCTCTACCGGACCACCAGCAGCGATGGGATACATGCCGACATAGTGGTTGATGGTGTCCATCTCATGCACACAATCGAGTGCTTCATCTTCAGTAATTTCAGCCTTGTCTTGCTTTTGACAACCGTTGAAGACGCCATTCATGTGAAAATGAATTCGCACACCATCCGGAAAGGACTCTTCAGGGTAGTTGGGCGCGGTGAGAGAGACCCACCAGATCGGGCTATAGAAGATGACTGCAAGCAGACCTACAGCGATTAGAGAGAGTATTGCGACTAGGAGCGTTTGCTTGTTTTGCATAATCACTGACATTTTGTTGATGAGTCCCCCGGAGGGACTCCAGGGAACTCTGGAAGAAGCACCTTAAGCGACTTCCTGGGAATTTAGAGGGAGAGCCTGTACCGGATTTTCCAAACATCCGGTACAGTTGTCATTGATCAATCGTAATCAGGATTCTGGTAATCTTTGGAAGGTGCGAGATCCTTGGCGGGAACTTTCTGACGGGATACGTAGTTGATGACCATCTGCATATCCTTGTCGGAGAACCCTTTGATCTGTTTCACCATGTCGGGGTTAGCATTACGGCGTTTGCCGTCGCGAATCCACTCAAACTGGCGCAGCATATAAGAGTAGTGCTGACCATGGATCTTGGGATAGAACTTATCCTCCATGCCTTCTCCGTTGTCGCCGTGGCACTGGGTGCAGTTGTCGGCATAGAGTTTTTTGCCCTGGGCAAACTCTGGAAACAGTTCATTCCAGGGACCTTTGCCATTATCCGGGTTCATGGGTAGCTTGGAGATGTAGTCGGTGACATCGGCAACCAGTTGAGCTGGATCCATCTCACCTTCGTGATAACCTGACACAGCCAGAATCTGTTCATCCAGCGCAAAAGGGTACATGGTGGGGTTGTCACGGTTCTTGGCGCGGATATCGGTCAACTGTTTGACCAGCACACTGCGATGCTGTCCGGCCAGTTGAGGAAAGGTACCGTCCTTCAGGCCCCAGCCTTCCAGCAGATGGCAGGCGGAGCAGACTTCATAGACTACGATGCCACGTGGCTTGTCGGGGGTCAGGAGCATGGCTTCAGTCTTCTCACCACCCGCCTTGTTCCAGTCTTTGACATCCTTTACCTGGGCGGCGCCCTCTCCAGCAAAACTGCTGGCGGAAACGGCTAAACCCAAAGCCAGTGAAAGGGTCGTCAATACAGATTTAATACTCATTAACAGTTTCTCCTGTTCCCCGGTGTCGGGGTACAAACACATTCTTAATGCACACCAGGCCGCCGCTGCGCCCCCTGTCTGACCGGAAATTCAACATCCGTTCCGGAGGCGGATTCTTTCACATGGAATATTAGCGTTCTTTGATATACATCAAACCCGCACCAGGACCAATCCAACGCCGGGATTGAACTCAGTGCAGGATTATTTGGGCTACAGAGTGGCAAGCCAGTCTGCGATCGCGCGCATCTCGTCTTCATTAACCAGTCCCATCACACCCTTCATGGCAGCGGTCTGGCCGTTGTTGCGAGCACCGGACTTGATGTCTTTCATCTGGTTAAAGGCGTAGTCGGCGTTTTGGCCAGCCAACCTGGGATACATGGGCATAATTGGGGTTTTGGCATCTTTTCCATGGCAGGACCAGCAGGTCTTGGCCTGGAAGAGCGCAGCTCCATCAGCAGCAACTGCATTACCAATCCCTCCAAGAGAGAGAGTCACGGCTACTGCGGCAAAAGTGATCAATTTCAACATGGGTATTTCCTCTTTATTCAGACAATACGCCCCTCTTTGGGCAACCTATTCCATAGGATGGGAGTCTCTCACCGGGTAAAGGTTCCCGCATTGAGAAACATCAAATATAACCCCTCTATATTAGTGCGGCTTATAGTGGATATCACCTGGTTTTGAATCGCTATCAGGAGAAAATCCAGCTAACCATACAGCTATAATTCTCGGCCAAATTACCATCTATAAACAAGAAAGGGGACCGTTAGGTCCCCTCTCCCTTTCAGGTTAATTGCTTCTCAGCAATTATTTGGCCTTTTTTACTTCGACCTTTTTGGCGCCATGCTCCTCAAGGAAGGTTTTGGCACGCAGACCCATGTCTGCGGTCTTGACCTGGTACTGCCAGTGCTGACCCGCCCAAAGCGTCGCGTTCTGGTAGTCACCCTTTGCGGCATAGCCCTCAGACTTCTTCTTGGACTCTTCAGCAAAACCAAGCTGGTCGAATGCGTCCTCAACCAAGGCTACAACTTCAGGGAAGTCCTTGTAGTTGTGGGCGGTGATAAAGGCCACCACCGAGTTGATTATAGCCTGGGTGTCGATATTGACCTTGACCTGCTTGTCAAAATCAGCCTTGGTGTACTTCTGACCTTCCGTCATCTTCGCGCCAGTTTTGGCCACATAACCCTTGGGCTTGACCAGCAGGTAACCCTGCATCTCCAGATGGAGGGCGGAGCAGAACTCGGTGCAGTAGTAGGGATAGACACCGGCCTTATCGGCTACGAAGGTGGCGGATACAGTCTTGCCAGGCTCAATCGAGAGGTTGACGTTCTGGCTGTACATGGCGAAACCGTGGGTCTCATCCTCAGCACGTTCCAGGTTGGTCAGATGGATCGAGACAGTCTCACCCTCTTCGACCTCGATGATCTCAGGCGTGATATGGGAGCGGATAACGGTACCGTAGACATGCACTACACCGTCTTTGCGTACCACTTTCTCGCGCCCTGCACGGGTCTTCCAGGGTGATATCTTGTTGGTACGGCTGTCCCAACCGGATTTGTAGCGAACCGCAGGTTTCAGCTTGTCGGCCTTGATGGCCACCACGTAGTGGGGTTCACCCAGGGGTATCGGCATATCGTAAAGCAGCTGCATCTTGTCGCCGCTAATATCGATCAGCTGATGGTTCTGCGGATGCAGGGGACCGACAGGATTGAATCGATCAATGGCCAACTTGTTGAGGGCGACCAGATACTTGCCGTCAGGAGAGACGGAGTCGCCTTCCATTGTCAACAAGTGACCGATGTTGTAGTGGATATGCAGTTGATCCAGCACCTTACCTTCGCAGTAGTCCCACTTGGTGACCATGGAATCCACATAGATAAAGTGCAGACCACTGCCTCTTTGAATCATACCCAATATGCGGGACCAGACCTGCCAACACAATTGTGCAGGTATCCTTCATGGAAGGATCAGGATGCAGAAATTCATAGCCTTCGAACTTCTTGCTGTCGATGGCTCTTGATCTTGGGCTGGC
>NZ_JAAVSH020000001.1:4011421-4061906 GCF_011947365.2 endosymbiont of Lamellibrachia barhami | reverse complement strand
ATTACGTATTGCTATCGCTATCAGGAGAAAATCCAGCTAACCATACAGTTATAATTCTCGGCCAAATTACCATCTATAAATGAAAGGGGACCGTTAGGTCCCCTCCTTCAGGTTAATTGCTTCTCAGCAATTATTTGCCTTTTACTGATATGGCGCCATGCTCCTCAAGGAAGGTTTTGGCACGCAGACCCATGCGTTCGCGGTCTGACCTGGTACTGCCAGTGCTGACCTACCAAAGCGTCGCGTTCTTGGTAGTCACCCCTTGCGGCATAGCCCCTCAGACTTCTTCTTGGACTCTTCAGCAAAAGTAAGCTGGTCGAATGCGTCCTCAACCAAGGCTACAACTTCAAGAAGTCCTTGTAGTTATTGAGCAGTGATAAAACCACCACCGAGTTGATTATAGCCTGGGTGTCGATATTGACCTTGACCTGCTTGTCGAAATCAGCCTTGGTGTACTTCTGACCTTCCGTCATCTTCGCGCCAGTTTTGGCCACATAACCCTTGGGTTTGACCAGCAGGTAACCCTGCATCTCCAGATGGAGCGCGGAGCAGAACTCGGTGCAGTAGTAGGGATAGACACCAGCCTTATCAGCCACGAAGGTGGCGGATACGGTCTTGCCAGGCTCAATCGAGAGATTGACGTTCTGGCCGTACATGGCGAAACCATGGGTCTCGTCCTCTGCACGCTCCAGATTGGTCAGATGGATAGAGACAGTCTCACCCTCTTCAACCTCGATGATCTCAGGCGTGATATGGGAACGGATAACGGTACCGTAGATATGCACTACACCATCTTTGCGAACCACCTTCTCGCGACCGGCACGGGTCTTCCAGGGTGATATCTTGTTGGCACGGCTGTCCCAACCGGACTTGTAGCGAACCGCAGGTTTCAGCTTGTCGGCCTTGATTGCCACAACGTAGTGGGGTTCACCCAGCGGCAGCGGCATATCGTAGAGCAGTTGCATCTTGTCGCCACTGATATCGATCAGCTGATGGTTCTGCGGATGCAGTGGACCGACAGGATTGAAGCGATCGATAGCCAGCTTGTTGAGGGCGACCAGATACTTGCCGTCAGGAGAGACGGAGTCGCCTTCCATTGTCAACAAGTGACCGATGTTGTAGTGGATATGCAGCAGTTGATCCAGCACCTTACCTTTGCAGTAGTCCCACTTGGTGACCATGGAATCCACATAGATAGAGGTGTAGACCACGCACTCTTTGGAATCATACTGTGTATGCAGCGGACCCAGGCCCACCTGCACTTGCGTATGCAGAGCATCCTTCATGGCGATAATCGGTATGCCATAGGGATCTTTGCCTTCGAACTTCTTGCTGTCGATGGCCTTCTTGATCTTGGGCCAGCTGTAGACCCAGGCATGGCTGTCGAGCTTGCCAGAGACAATGATGTGAGTGCCGTCCGGGCTTACATCAACACCGTGGGGACTTTTTGGCTCGGGGATCAAATAGAGCAGACCTTCTTTAACGGCCTGTTTCATGGTGATCTGGTAAGCGCCATTGACCTTGTGCACCTTACCGGCAGCGACCAGCTCCGCAGCCTTTTTCCAGTTGGTTACGTGCATGAAGTCAGTATCTTTCTGCGAACAACCCGCCTCGAAAGGAGGACGTCCACGCTCGATACCACCGACATAACGCTCGGAGCAGAAGGAGTTGGTGAAACCCCATCCCATTGATGGGCCTTTACCTGCATCAGAGAGATCCTGACTGTAGGGAGGCAATTCAAAGGTGAAGGATTTCTCGGGCAGAATTTTGCCCTTCTTCATGTCGAACTTCCAGTAGGTCAGAGCGCCACGATATTTCTCGTTGAACTCTTCCAGCGGCACGAACTCGTCACCGACAGGAGTAGCATACTGGGAGGCCTCCATCACGTACTCCGTATTCGGGGTGACAAATGCACCACCGTGATCGGACCTCATGAAAGGGTTTACGACGATCTGCTTGGTTTCAAAATCATGCAGATCGATTACCGCGATACGCGGATTGGCCTTGTCATTGATAAACAGGTATTTACCGTTGTACTCACCATTGGTCTCGGAGAAGGCCGGATGGTGGGTATCACCATAGTTGATCTGTTTACCCTGGATATTACCCTGAGCCAATACTGCCTTGGACTCATCATCGAAGCCATAACCCTGCCAAGGCTCCGGGGTGAAAACACCGATGTATTTCAGGATGCGCATCGACGGAATGCCGTATACGATCACATGGCCGCTTTGGCCGCCTGAACTGAAAGCCAGATACTCATCGCGCCCACCGGTTGGCGTGTAGGTCTTGGCTGCTGCCAGCAGGTCTTTCTGAGTCAGGCCACGCGCCTGCATCACATCTTTGAGAGACTGCTGGGCGAAACTGCTTGAAGCCGCTCCTAGCCCAATACCCAGGCCCACAAGCGCCGTACATAACTGTTTGGTGCTTTTCTTCATTATTCCCCTTCCCCAAGTTTAGAGACAGATTGCACTCCGCCTAATCACGAAGCACTCACACGAGAATAGTCTAAAAATACGTCATATGACACATTGATTTTGGTCAAATAACACAGATTAGATTTTTCTATATCAGCACAAGGAAGAAGTGGAATTTAGGGCAGAACCTCAAGCAACGCCTGAGCCAACTGTTCAGCGGTAATGCCATAGACATACTTTTTTATAAAGCGGCCGTCCGGTCCCAATAGATAGAGGCTGGCGGAGTGATCCATAATGTAGAAGTTGGGATCAGCCAACTCCTCCTCCACCTTTTCATATTTTACCTTGAACTGGGCGGCAACACGCTCAATCATCGGCTTTGAACCAGTCACCCCGATCAACCGGGAATCAAAGTACTCTACATAGTTACGCATCACCTTGACGCTATCCCGTTCCGGATCGATGGTGATGAAATAGGGCTGTATCAACTTGGCCTTTTCACCCAGTTCGTCCAAAGCCAGTGACAGCACCTGCAGGGTTGTGGGACAGATATCCGGACAGTAGGTATAACCGAAATAGAGCAGGTGATAACCTCCCCGCATGTCATCTTCGGTGAGCGTTCTACCAAGATGGTCGGTCAGGATGAAACGCCCACCGATACCCTCCTGATCGGGAATACCACTACTATCAGCGGTGATACGCGCCTGTTCCGCTGCCCCCATATCCGCATTCAGACAACGCTTGATGGTATCCGTATTGTGATCCATCAGTTGGAAATAGAGCTCGGGACCCGGCTTTAGATTGATGCCCAGGCTATCGAGCCTGCCGACATTGACTTCCTGCCCCTGAGTCAAAAGCCCTGCATGCTCCGCAGGCATGCCTGCTTCTATCAACAGGCACACTGCCTCACCGTCCACGATGCGCTGCCGCACCTTGAACAGCGAAGCCGCATCCCCAGGTTGCCTTGGAGAGATACCCATATGTTCGAGCACCGTCAGCGCATAAGCCTGTTCAAAATAGTGAAGTGTGTCGTAATACTGCACACCCAATCCCGCCTTCAATCCTCGATAACCGTACTCGTACTCCCGGTCGAGACGGGTGAGGCGCTGCATCAGCTTGCGTCTGTTTTGTTGGTAGATATGGGTTCGGAGCGGGTCTGCCTCCACCAGCAAATGGGTAAGATCATCCAACAAAATGATGATATTCCGGTCATCGAGCCAGAAAAAAGGGTCACGTTGTGTATCATCACCCCGCGAAAGCAGAATCTTCATGCTTTGGCTCGACAAAAGCTCAATTACCCTTACCCGGGATTCAAGCGCGGCTATCGATTCCGCCAGATGCGTCTCCAACTCCGGGCCGACCCAGATGACCAGATCTGCAGACTGCATAGCATGCTTCTGCTGGTCAGTTGGTTTGAATTCAAGGGGGCTCTGCTCCCCACTCACAAGTAGCTGCGGGCCTTTTGTGCCTTCCATAAGGCCAGCCAAGATGGAGTGGATCGGCTTGATACTGACAACGACATCAAAACTGTCATCCGCAAGGAGAGTCTGTCCTGAGAAAATAAGGCCGAAAGCGACACACAGAGATAATAGGTAACGTTTGAACCACATAATAATCGGCTTAGGGTTTGCTAAAAACAGTTTCAAGTTGCTGCATAGCGGTATCCACCTGCTTTTTGAATGTATGCACATCCGGACAGGTAGCCTGTGCCGCCATAAAACTCATGAAGGAGGTATTGGTTTCAATATCGAACAACTCTCCCAACTGCCTGCGTTTGGGAAGCGTCATCACCAGCACTCTTTTCATTTTCTGGGTCTGCTCCAGATAACGGCAGTGCAGGGCCACACCGTTGAGCTCTCCCAGACGCTTGATCGCTGCAAACTGCTGATCAGTCGCAGCAACAGTTGCACCTTGAAAAAACAAGGTCAATAACAGAACAGCTGGGATTCGATTGAATTTCATGCAGACACTCTCAAGTAAGCGCGGCATTCTAGGCATACCTGATCTTTCTGTCACTGTTTTAGATCAAATTCGCGGTGTGATGAAGAATTTCATGACACGCGTAACTATTCGCAGGTAGGCCCGATCAAGCGTAGCGGGCAGGCACCCAGACTTTTGCAATACAATCCTGGTTGCCGATTCCGCTACGCTTGAACCAGCCTACGCTGGTGGGACAGCCTCCTTTAGCCTTTAGCCTTCGACCTTTTTTTATTCAGCAGACTGGCATGGGCTGCAGCCAATCTTGCCACCGGCACCCGCGGCGCGGAACAGGAGACATAGTTCAACCCCGCCCTATGACAAAAGGCGATGGAGGCAGGATGCCCACCGTGTTCTCCACAAATACCGACACTCAGATCGGGCTTCTTTTCACGTCCCCACTTCACCGCCAGATCCATCAGCTTGCCCACACCTTTTTCGTCCAACACCTCGAAAGGATTGTCCTGAAGAATACCGATCTGGTTGTACATGGGCAGGAACTTGTTTTCTGCATCCTCGCGGGAGAAGGAGAAGGTGGCCTGGGTCAGATCATTGGTGCCAAAGGAGAAAAAATCCACCTCTTCGGCCAGGGTATCAGCCCGCATACAGGCACGCACCACCTCGATCATGGTGCCAAAGCGGAAGTTGAGCGGATGTCCGAACTCCTTCTCGACTTCACCGCGAATCCGGTCAACCGTCTCCTTGACCTTTTTCAGCTCTTCAGCGGTACAGACCTGGGGCACCATGATCTGCGGATGCACCTCCAGATCCTTGGCGGCACACTCGGCGGCAGCCTCCAGGATTGCCCGAATCTGCATCGAATAGATCTCAGGAAAGGTAATACCCAACCGTACGCCGCGATGCCCCAGCATCGGGTTGGTTTCGGTCAGAGCGCGTACCTTTTTCAGCATGGTCTCCTTCTTTTTCAGCGTCTTTTCCACCATGTCGATGTCCACGATCTGGCGCATCGAAGCCGCTTCCTGCTTTGCCTGATCAGGATCGTGCAGCAGGATCATGCTGCTGGCCAACACTTCCATGCCGCGCACCGAATTGCGCAGATGGCGCAGCTGCTCCAGATCCGCCAGCAACTGCTGCTCGGATGGCAGAAACTCGTGGATCGGCGGATCGAGCAGACGAATGGTGACCGGAAACGGCGACATGACTTCAAATATCGCCTTAAAGTCGGCGCGCTGCATCGGCAACAGCTTATCCAGCGCCGCCTCACGCTGTTCATCGGTCTCCGACACGATCATTTCGATGACTACCGGCAGACGGTCGACATCATTGAACATGCGTTCGGTACGGCAGAGACCTATACCCTTGGCGCCATACTTGAGCGCCCGCGTGGCATCCGGTCCGGTATCGGCATTGGCCACCACCCGCAGGTAGGCCACATCGTCGGCCCAGCGCAGCAACCGGTTCAGCTCCTCGGTGAAGTCGGGCTCCACCATCGATATCTCACCCAAATAGACATTGCCGCTACTGCCGTCGATGGTGACCACATCGCCTTCCCGGATCACCAAACCGCCGATATGCGCTTCACGGCGCTGCACATCCACAGAGATACCCTCCGCACCCGCCACACAGGGCTTGCCCATGCCACGGGCCACCACTGCGGCGTGAGATGTCTTGCCGCCACGACTGGTGAGGATACCTTCTGCGGCAAAGAAGCCATGAATATCCTCGGGCTTGGTCTCCTCGCGCATCAGGATCACTTTCTGCCCCTGATCCTTGCCGATGATCTCCGCCCGGTCCGCATCGAAAACGACCCGGCCACTGGCCGCACCCGGGGATGCGGGCAAGCCTTGGGCCACCGCATCCGCCTTAGCGTCAGGATCGAGGCGGGGGTAGAGCATCTGCTCAAGAAGGGCGGGATCGATGCGCAGCAGAGCCTGCTCCTTGCCGATCAGCCCCTCCTCCATCATCTCCACGGAGGTACGCACCATGGCAATTGCGTTCATCTTGCCGTTGCGGGTCTGCAGGCAGTAGAGAATGCCGCGCTCGATGGTAAACTCGAAATCCTGTATCTCTTTATAGTGGGTCTCCAGTTTTTCGCGCAGTTCCGCAAGCTGCCGCGCCATCTCCGGCATCTCTTCTGTGAGATGGTCGATGGGTTTTGGCGTACGAATACCCGCCACCACATCCTCGCCCTGAGCATTGACCAGATACTCTCCATACAACTTGTTTTCACCGGTACCGGGGTTACGGGTGAAGCCAACGCCAGTGGCGGAGTCGTCACCCCTATTCCCGAAGACCATGGTGCAGACGTTGACCGCAGTGCCATTGGCCATGTCAGGTGTGATATTGAATTCACGGCGGTAATCCACCGCCCGCTTGCCGCCCCAGGAGCCGAATACTGCTTTGATGGCAATCTCCAGCTGATCGAAAGGGTCTTCCGGAAAGGGTCGTCCGGTATGATTTTCAAAGACAGTCAGGAAACGCTCGCTGATCTCTTTCAGGTCATCTCCGGAGAGCCCCACATCTTCTGTAACATGAGCCTTCTGTTTTACCTGCTCAAACTCCGCATCGAAGAGTTCGTCGGGCACATTGAGGGCGACCTTGCCGAAGAGCTGGATGAAACGGCGATAGGCGTCATATCCAAATCGGGCATCACCGGTCTGTTCGATCTCGCCCTGCAGGGTCTCGGAGTTGAGCCCCAGGTTGAGGATGGTGTCCATCATGCCCGGCATCGACATCGCGGAGCCGGAGCGTACAGAGACCAGCAGCGGATTCTTGGCATCACCGAAACCCTTGCCGGTGGCCGCCTCGACCCGTTTCATGTGTTCTCTCACATCGTCCATCAGGCCATCCGGCAGCTGCTGGGCTTCGTTGGCGAGATAGTCGAGACAGGCCTCGGTGGAGATGACAAAGCCGGGCGGCACATTGAGACCGAACTGGGTCATCTCGCACAGATTCGCACCTTTGCCGCCCAACAGCTGTTTATTCTTGCCGTCACCCTCTTCAAAAGAGAAAACCTGTCTTTTTCCACTCATTTACTTCCTTCCTTTGTCGGGAGGCGGAACCTGCTCCACCCTGATTGAATCATCCGGTTATGATAGTCTTTTTTTGTTGCCGAACCATTACTGAATTTACCCGGAACACAGCGGGATGCCCCTATTATCGGGTCATGGTAATGGCGCTTTATTCTAAGAGGGACTAGAAGATAGATTCAGCAATGAAGAGTAGGCTTTTATGCGGTTTTTTGTGGCGGATTTTCAGTGTTTAAAAGAGCTCAATATCCCCTTCATAGTTTTTCTTATCTGCATCACTATCCACTGTCTGGCTCATGGCAAATGCCTCCACGATATGCTCCTGATTCTGCATAACCCCTTTAATGCTCGACAGCACATTTGACAGCGTATGGTAAATGGTCTCACCTGAGTCGATGCGCTCCATCGCCTCATCGATCGCAGTATCGATTCGCGTCAGCAGATACTCCTCCTGATCTTCCTCCAGACCCATGCCCAACAGATCGTAGTTGATATGCTCCGCCATCTCCCGCAGCAATCCACCACTCTCTTCCTGTTTGTCCAGCATGCCCCGGGCAAGATAGTAGAGCTTTGTGCGGATCTGACCAAAGGCACTCAACAGATCACGGCTCTGCCCCAGCAGGGCCATTTCGACACTAATGGTGCTGTTTTTTGCATTCGCCGCAGACAGCACTACCGGCAGGAGATCCTTGATTTGCCCATAACGTTCAGGATTATCGAGCGGCATGTTTTTTACCAACAGACTGAGCGTGGGGTAGTTGACGATGGTATTGGCTCCAAAATCAAAAAAACGCATCTCCTTATCGGCCATCTCGATCAGTTCCTTTTCCAATGGACTGATGCCGCCCTTCGATGAGAACCAAAGAGGCGTGTTTTCATCCTTGATCATCAGGCAACACTCCAGTTGCAGATGATCCATGACTCCGAAAAGCTCATCTGCCAGCTCTTCGTAGGTTTTGTGAGCGTAACTCTTCTCCACAAACTGCACAGCCATGCCCAGTTCGCTGGTCCCGGTCATCGCGATAAAGGCGGTTTTCTGCGCCAGTTCGTATTGCGCCTGCAACTCCCGCTGCTCTTCCCTGTATTTGATCAGCACCCTGATACGGGCGATCAGGTTTTTCGACTCAAAAGGCTTTACCAGATAGTCATCCCCCCCCATTTCATAGCCCAGCATTCTTTCCCGCAGGGAACTATGAGAGGAGAGGAAGACAACCGGGACATCTTTGGTCGCTTCAGTGTGGCGCAGACGATCGCAGACCTCATAACCATTGAGGCCGGGCATCTCCACATCGAGAAGGACGATATCGGGAATATGACGCTGGGCTTCAGCAAGCCCCTCTTCGCCATTTTCGGCGAACCTCGGCACCATACCTGCCGCCTCCAGACTGCGGCCAATAATTTTTCGACTTATCTTGTCGTCATCTATCGCCAGTATATCTATAGAAGCGTCCATTTTTCGCCAATATGTCTCAGTCAATCCTAGTTCAGATGGCTCCCATTCTCTCCGAAATCGAGCCGTTCCATACCTGTTTGGCGGCCACGAAAGCGGTAACTGAAGGCAGATTCTCCACACAGTTGAGCAGAATCGGCGAAAAACCGCCCTCCACCTTATCCGGTCCATCCGGTTATACTAGGCGCCTTTTGCGACCAACCATCACGAACCCCATGGACAAGACCTACGATCCCCACGCCATAGAACAACACTGGTACCAAACTTGGGAGGAGCGCGGCTACTTTGCGCCCAAAGACGAAGGGAGCGGTGCCTACTGCATCATGATCCCGCCACCCAATGTCACCGGCAGACTGCACATGGGTCACGCCTTCCAGGACACCATCATGGATGCCCTGACCCGTTTCCACCGCATGAAGGGGGAACGCACCCTCTGGCAGGCGGGTTCTGATCATGCGGGCATCGCCACCCAGATGGTGGTGGAACGGCTGATCAATGCCGAAGGCAAGACCCGTCACGACTATGGGCGGGAAAAATTCATCGAACGGATCTGGGACTGGAAGGAGCACTCCGGCAACACCATCACTCGCCAGTTGCGGCGCATGGGTTCGTCCCTCGACTGGGAGCACGAACGCTTCACCATGGATGAGGGACTCTCGGATGCGGTGAAGGAGGTCTTTGTCCGCCTCTATGAAGAGGGACTGATCTACCGGGGCAAACGTCTGGTCAACTGGGATCCGGTGCTGCACACTGCCGTCTCCGATCTGGAGGTTCTCTCCAAGGAGGAGAGCGGCCACATGTGGCACATGCGCTATCCCCTCTCCAACGGCCAGGGCCACCTGATCGTCGCCACCACCCGGCCGGAGACCCTGCTTGGCGACTGCGCGGTGGCGGTCAACCCCGGTGACGAGCGCTACAGGCACATGATCGGCGAACTGCTGGAGCTGCCGCTGACAGGCCGCAAGATCCCCATCATCGCTGACGAGGAGCATGTCGATCCCGAGTTCGGCACCGGCTGCGTGAAGATCACACCGGCCCACGACTTCAACGACTATGCGGTCTGGCAGCGCCACCGGGATGAGAAGGTCATCTCTGAAGAGCCCCACGGCGGCCTGATCAACATCTTCACCGTCGATGCCGCTATCCGTGACAACGATGAGGGTGAGGACAACCTGATCCCGGCGGCCTACATCGGCATGGACCGCTACGCTGCACGCAAGCAGATCGTGTCCGACCTGAAGGCCCAGGGACTACTGGAGAAGATCGATGACCACAAGCTGATGGTGCCACGGGGCGACCGCTCCGACGCGGTTATCGAACCCTTTCTCACCGACCAGTGGTACGTCAAGGTGGGGCCACTGGCGAAACCGGCCATCGAGGCGGTGGAGAACGGCGACATCAAATTCGTCCCCGACAACTGGAAAAACACCTATTTTGAGTGGATGCGCAACATTCAGGACTGGTGCATCAGTCGCCAGATCTGGTGGGGCCACCGGATCCCGGCCTGGTATGACGACGAGGGCAACGTCTATGTCGGCCGCTCCGAAGCGGAAGTGCGGGAGAAACACGATCTGCCTATCGACTATCCTCTGCGACAGGATGAGGATGTGCTCGATACTTGGTTCAGCTCCGCCCTCTGGCCCTTCTCCACCTTGGGCTGGCCCGAGGATACCGAGCGGGTAAAGGCTTTCTACCCCACCTCAGTGCTGGTCACCGGCTTCGACATCATCTTCTTCTGGGTCGCCCGCATGATCATGATGGGCATCAAGTTCATGGACGATGTGCCTTTCAAAGAGGTCTACGTACACGGTCTGGTACGCGACTCCCACGGCGACAAAATGTCGAAATCGAAGGGCAACGTGCTCGACCCCATCGACCTGATCGACGGTATCGAACTGGAACCACTGGTGGAGAAACGCACCAGCGGCATGATGCAGCCGCAACTGGCGAAGAAGATCGAACAGGCAACCCGCAAGGACTTCCCCTACGGCATCCCCAGTTTCGGTACCGATGCCATGCGCTTCACTTTTGCCGCACTGGCCTCCCGGGGCCGCGACATCAAGTTCGATCTGGGCCGGGTCGAAGGCTACCGTAACTTCTGCAACAAGCTGTGGAACGCCACTCGCTACGTGTTGATGAACACCGAAGGCGAAGATACCGGCAAAGGTTCATCGGAGGTGGAACTTTCAGTCGCCGACCGCTGGATCACCACCCAACTGCAGTCGACTATTTCTGCAGTAACCCAATCGATCGACAACTACCGTTTCGACCACGCTGCCCAAGCGATCTATGAGTTCACCTGGAACAACTACTGTGACTGGTACCTGGAACTCTGTAAGCCGGTATTGACGAACGATACCTCCTCGGACGCTGCCAAACGCGGCACCCGTCGCACCCTGGTTCAGATTCTGGAGACCCTGCTTCGCCTCACTCATCCGATCATGCCCTTCATCACCGAAGAGATCTGGCAGAGGGTCGCACCAATGACCGATGCCCAGGGTGACACCATCATGCTGCAGGGCTATCCAGTGGCTGATCAATCACTGATCGACGAGCGTGCAGTCGCCGAGATGGAGTGGACCATGCAGTTCATTCTCGGCATCCGCAAGATCAAGGGAGAGATGAACATCGCCCCCGGCAAGCCAGTTCCGGTGCTGTTGGCCAACGCCACCGAACAGGATCAGACCTGGCTCACCTCCAACCGGCGTTACCTCGATTTCCTTGCCCGCACAGAGTCGGTGGAAGTCCTGCCTGCGGGAGAGGCGGGGCCGGAGTCCGCCACTGCGCTGGTGGGCGAGATGAAAGTGCTGATCCCCCTTGCTGGTCTGATCGACAAAGACGCGGAGATCAAACGTCTGGAGAAGGAGATCGGCAAACTACAGGGGGAAGTGGAACGCACCGGGAAAAAACTCTCCAACCCCAACTTTGTCGACAAGGCGCCAGCGGCCGTAGTGCAGAAAGAGAAGGACAAGATGGAGGTCGCCCGTAAGGCGCTTGAGGATTTGCAGGCGCAGGCAGAAAAGATTCAGGCGTTATGAAGCCGTCAGAACACCATGTCGCGGTGCTTGGCGCCAGCGCCAAGCCGCACCGTTACGCCAATCAGGCGATTAAACTGCTGAACGAACTCGGCTATGAAGTCACGCCTGTACACCCGAAACTGGAGAGCGTCGAAGGCCTGCAGGTATTTCCATCATTAGGGAAGATCTCAAAAACCATCGACACCCTGACCCTCTATGTCGGGCCACAGCGCCTGGTGCCCACGTTCGATGAGATCGTCAAATCAGCACCCGGCAGAGTGATCTTCAATCCAGGCACCGAATCCCGCGAACTCATGTCACGTCTGGACAAGGCGGGCATCGAGTGGCTGGAGGGCTGCACCCTGGTGATGCTGAGAACCCGCGTTTTCTGACCGCCTAATGGGTACTGCCGAAGGATGAATCGTTTGTGCCTCCAGGCACCTGTATACCAGCTATGTGGCTGGCCTGGGTAACTGGTCCACGGGGAAACAACTGATAGAGCCATTTTTTGCCGCCATCTTCGGCAAACTCCTCCACCAACGCCTTTGTGATCTCCCTCGCCTTGGCCTTCTCCCCTCGTCCGCGATAGTAATCACGCACGAAGAGGACAACATCCCAATGGTCATTACTCAATTCGATACCCAACTCCTGGGCTCTTGCAACTGCCGCATCTTCTGACCAGGGAGCCAATTCCAGCAGGTTGCCATCCGAATCATTCCGATTCGAAGCAGGGCTACGTATGTGCTGCAGTATATCCGACATGTCCATCTCCTCCTTTGGAGTTATGAGAGGAAGTATAGATCAGCGTCTGCCCCTGACAGCCAACAGATACCATGCTATCAGAAGGGCAATTATTACTACCGATCAAAACCAGTGGCATACTGGATTCGTAGGCCTGATCAAGCGCAGCGGATCAGGCATCCTTGGAGTAAGGCACCCGGAAGAAAACCGCGTACAGAACCGGGACAAAGAGCAGTGTCAGCAGCGTCGCAAAACCCAGTCCCGCCATGATGGTAATCGACATGTTGACGAAGAAGACATCAGAGAGCAGCGGGATCAATCCCAGAATGGTGGTGGCGGCTGCCATCAACACCGGACGCAACCGACTTACCGTGGCGTCCAGAATCGCCGCCAAATGCTCTTTGCCATCATCGATCTGCTGGTCGATCTCATCGATCAAAACAATGGCATTTTTGATCAACAGGCCGATGAGACTCAATGCGCCGAGCAGAGACATAAAGTCAAAGGCACCGTCGAAACCAAGCAGTCCGGCTGTGATGCCGACAATGGCCAGTGGCACGGTCAACCAGATGATCAACGGCTGACGCACCTTGGCAAACAGCAGGATACTGACCAGAATCATCATAATAAAACCCGCCGGCAGCACTTTGGAGAGTCCCGCCTGGGCATTGGCGGAGTCTTCGTATTCGCCACCCCAGGAAAGTTCATAACCCGCTGGCAACTCAATCGTTTCAATCTTCGCCCGCAGACGGTTGAACAGCGGCGTCGCCAATTCCCCCGTTGGATTACAGGCCGCGATGATGGTCTGTATCCGGTTGCGTCCCCGAATCACCGTATTCTCGAACACAGTCTCGAAACCACTCACAACCTGTGCCACGGGCACCGCCTTCTGCAACGCGGGACTCCAGACCTGGATGTCCTGAATATTAGCCACGTCCGCACGCTCATCGACCGGTGGTCGAAGTTTGATCGGCAACATCCGGATACCGTCCCGGTAGAGACCCACGCTTTTGCCTTCAAATGCAGACTTCAATGCAATAGCAAGGTCATGGCGCGTGATACCCAACTGTCGCCCCACCTTTTCATTGAAGAGCGGACGGATGAGTTCCACCGGCTGGCGCCAATCGTCGTTGATCTCTTTGGCCTCCTGGTCCTGCCGCATGATCGCCTTGGCCTGTTCGGCCAGGTCACGCAGGATTGCCGCGTCCGGCCCATGGAAACGCGCCTCTATCTTGCCGTCGCGGCCTGGACCGATACGGAAAGGCTTGATAATAGGATCGAGTTCAGGAAAATTGTCGCGCATATAATCTGCGACGGCCGGCCAGACTTGGGAGATCTGTTCCAGTTCTTCTGTCTGCACGATGATCTGGGCATAGGCCGGACTTGCCTCTTTGGGCTCGTATGTCAACGCAAACCGGGCATCCCCCCCGCCCACCAGCGTGGTTGTCTTGACCACACCCGCCTGACTGCGAAGGAATTCAGCGATCTTCAAAGCATCATCACGGGTCTCCCGAATATCGGTTCCCTCGGGTTCCCAGACATCGACAAAAAACATCGGCGTGCTGGCACTGGGGAAAAAGGCGTTTTTGATATAGCCGAACCCCAGTACGGCACTCACAAACAAGCCAATCACAACAATAACCGCCAGCCAGCGTGCCTTGATGACCGCTTTTAGAAAAGTACGAAAAACTTTAAAAAAACCTTTGTCATAGGGGTTATCCGCAGCCCCATCTTTTTTCGGACGCATGAAGAGGGCGCACAAGAGCGGCGTCGTACTGATTGCCGTAACCCAGGAGAGCGTCAGGGAGATCAGAATCACATAGAAGAGTGAGCTGGCAAACTCACCGGTGTTATCGCTGGAGAGACCTATCGCGGAAAATGCGAGGATACCGATAATGGTGCCCCCCAGCAGCGCCCAGATAGTTTTTCCCACCGCCTCTTTCGCCGCCTGGGTTGCCGGCATTCCCGACTGGATGCGAACCAGCATGCCTTCCGCCACCACAATAGCGTTATCCACCAACATACCCAGCGCGATAACCAGTGCACCGAGCGAAATTCGCTGCAGTTCTATGCCATACAACTCCATCACAAGCAGCGTGCCAGATACGGTGATCAGAAGCACTGCCCCAATTATCAGCCCCGAGGTCAATCCCATGAAAAGCAGCAGGACTGCAATCACGATGCCGATCGCCTGCCCCACACTGACGATGAAACTGTTGACGGACTTGTTTACCTCGGTTGGCTGATCATAAATAATGTTCAAATCCATGCCGACAGGAATAATCGACTGCAGCTCATGGAAGCGTTGCACCAGCGTCTCACCCACCGCAACGACATTTTCGCCACCGCGCATGGATATACCCATGGTGAGTGCAGGCCTTCCATTGAAATAGATCAGTTTACCGGGCACTTCCTCGTAGGCACGATGGATAGTGGCAATATCCTTCAGGTAGATCAGTTTCCTGTTATCCGAACTGATGAGCAGATCGCCGATCGCCTGCACTGAGTCAAACTCACCCGTCGGATGAATGCGGATATAGTCGGGTCCCACCCGCACCTTGCCTGCGTCCTCGACCACATTCTGGGACTGCAGGACGCTGCCGATCTGTTCCAGGGAGATACCCAGTTCGCCCATACGGGTACGGGATATCTCCACATAAACCACTTCCGGCTGCTCACCGCCGATGACGATCTTCTTGACCCCATCCACCAACACCAGCTGTTTCTTGAGATCGTCCGCCACGTCCTTGAGATCACGATAGGTATAACCCTCCCCCTGCAAGGCAAGGTAGATACCATAGACATCACCGAAATCATCGACGATGATCGGCCCCTGGACTCCCGGTGGCAGCTTGTGTTTCATGTCGGCGATCTTGCGCCGCAGCTCATCGTAAATGTCGGGAAAATCTTTCGCCTTATACTCGTCCTTGAACTCGACATTGAGATCGGACATGCCAGGACGCGCAATCGACATCTTGATGCGCTTCAGCTGTCCCATCAGCTGAAGCGCCTCCTCAATATGGTAGGTCACCTCATCCTGCACCTCCTGGGCGGTGGCGCCGGGATAGAAGGTGATGATCTTGGCCTGTTTGATGGTGAAGTTGGGGTCTTCCAGTTTGCCCATCTTCTCGAAGCCGTAAAAACCACCCGCCACCATGATGATGACCAGCAGCCAGGAGACGACCTTCTTCTCTATCGAATATTCACCGATGTTCATTAGCTGATTCCTGTCAGTCCGTGGGGCCGCTGCTACTGTTTGTCCATGACGGGAATATCCTCCGCCCTGGGCTCAGCCTGCTCGGTCTGTTTCATCAGCGTCACTTTCATATTTTCGGCAAGATAGGCTGAACCTGCGGTAACGATCCGTAATCCCGGCTCTATCCCATCCGTCACCTCGATCTCGGCGCCCCTCATGCGTCCCAGTGATACCTTTCGCGCTGTAACCGTCATCGATGTCTCATCCACAACCCAGACCCGGGAATCGAGCTTGCCATTAGCGGATACCGCATTGATGGGCACGAAGTGGACCACCCTCTCTTCCAGCGCCTTGGTGAGATCTGCAGTGACGTTGGCCGTCATGCCCGGCAATACGACCAGTCCGACCGGAGCAGGCATGGTATAGGTCACCTGAAAAGTCTGGGTTTTGGCATCTGCTTTGGTAGCGATCTCTTTAAATACCAGATCGAAGCGTCTATCCGGCACCGTATCGAAAGCGGCCCAGACAGACACTTTTCCAGCCTTCTCCGCATCTTTTTTGGCAGGGGCAAGTCGCAAGATCAGGTTTTCCGGCACGTCGAACTTAACCTCCAACTGGGTATTGTCCATCAGGGAAAAGACTGTCTGCTTGGCCTGCACCTCCTCGAACTGTTGTATATAACGCCTGGCGACGCTGCCATCAAAAGGCGCCTTCAACTGAGTGTAACCAAGATCCAGGCGCGCCTTTTCCAGAGCGGCAGAGGCGCTTTTGAATGAGGCTTCGAGTTTGTCGTAATCACGCCGGGAGATATGCCCCTTATCCACCAACTCCTTGGCTCGGTTAAAGTCTTTTTTGGAATTCTCGTAAGTGGCCTGACGGTCCTTCACGACCACTTGGTAGTCCGTGGCATCGAGTTTCGCCAACAGTTGCCCCTTCTTGACCCGTTCACCCTCTGCGACCTCCATCTTGATCACTTTTCCGGCCACCCGAAACGAAAGTTCCGCCTTGTGTTCCGCATCGATCCGCCCGGGAAAGTTTCGTACTCCCCCCTGCGCCGGTGCTGCCACTAACATTGACTTGACCGGCCGTGCGGTTACCTCTGCCGGAGGGGCTTCCTTCTGCGCACAGCCTGACAGAGAGATCAACACAACTGTAGTAAGGAAAATCGTGGGCAAACGCAGCATCTCTTTCTTCATCTTATTGATGTCCATATTTATTGCGAATAACTGGCGGTGGGATAATAAATCTTAGCATATATCACAATTCATACCGGTGCAGCGGTAATCCCCCACCCTCTCACGCTTTTCAGAATGATGCAGATAACTATCTGTCAGCAACAAAACAGTAACTGGCGTGGAATCGGAAAGCCATTCCCCAGGCTGGGATTTCTATTACTCAGATTGCGGTTTTCAGGGTCAATCCCTGTCATTCCGTGAACTAGATTCCATTTTCGCATGAAGAAATCGCACGACTTTCCGATAATGAGAAACAAGATCAGTTATGGAGTCAGTAACGTAATGGGTATTGATAGAATCAATCGATGTAATGGCACAGGATCTACAATGCTGCTGATGGCAGCGGCAGTATTTCTTTTTTTGATCGTTGCCGGTGTCCCGGCTTTTAGTCAGCTGAACGAAAATGAAGCCACGGCCAAAGCGGCCGGTTCCATAACAGACCACCTTCAGTTCGCACATCAGGAAGCGATTCGCCGTGGGCTTCCTGTCACTGTCTGCGCATCAGGAGACGGGGAAACCTGTAACGATGCAGAGTACTGGGGAGAGGGCTGTATCGTCTTCATCGAGGTGGATGGCGCACAAGGCGATCTCGGCAGCAGCGACATTGTGTTGAGCAAGTTCCGTAACAGTGGAGATCATCTGGGCCTGCAGAGCAACCTCGCTTACATCCAATACCAGGCCGATGGAAGCATTGTCCTTTATTGATACTTCGCCGTTAAAGCAGGCCGGTTCAAGCGCAGCGGAACCGGCAACTACTCCTGCTTCGGCACTCGATGTTGCCCGATCCGCTACGCTTGATCAGGCCTACGCATTCTTCCGTATATTTTATCCACAATTGAATAAAGGCATAATGTTGGCCCCTTATTCTGACAGAGCCAATGCAGCTGCCCTGTCAATCAACCAGGTAGCTTCGCTGGCCAGGGTAGCCGGTACATCACCAACTTCAAGCGCCCGCCGCACGGCATCAGCTTTAGCGTCACCCTCCACCATCATCAGGGTATGTTTCGCCGACCTGACAACAGCAGGGGTAATGGTCAAACGTTGTGGTGGCGGTTTACTGCCGACCACAGGAATGATCCGCCGCTGCCACTCTTCCAGCGCATCCGAATCGGGGAACAGGGAGGCCGTATGTCCATCCTCACCCAAACCCAACAGCAGGATGTCGATCTGTTCCGGCAGAATCGCCTCGTATGCCTCAGCAGCGGTTTCAGGATCATCCTCACCATGCATGCGATGTAGTATCAGATCATCCGGCAGACCACTAGGAAAGAGTGCCTCAACCGCCGCACGATAGTTGCTGGCCTCATGGGTTGGGGGCACACAGCGTTCATCGCCGAAGAAGATCACCATCCTCTCCCAGGGAATCTCCTGCTGAGAGAGTTTCCGATAAACCGGCATCGGTGTTCCACCCCCCGCCAGCATCAGATGACAACGTTCGTTATGCTGTAACACCGTCTTTATGGTATCCAGAATCCACTGTGATGCAGTGAGAACAAAACGCGCACCGTCGACAATGATTATCTCTCCCGCCACTTAAACGATCTCCCGCCATTTTCGCTCGTATCGGTGCATAAGTTTATCCGCCTCCACAGGACCCGCACCGCCTTCAGCATAGAAGGCCGGATAGCGATCTGTCGCCCGTTCCCAGGCTTGCAGAATCGGCGTTACGAATCGCCAGGCATGCTCCACTTCGTCACGACGCGCAAACAGGGTGGCATCGCCGCGCATGGCATCAAGCAAGAGGCGCTCATAGGCATCTTTGATCGGATGGTTATAGGCATCTGAGTAGCTGAAATCCATCTCCACTGTTCCCACCTGCAGTGAATCCCCCGGCTGTTTACTGATAATTTTGAGATCGATTCCCTCATCCGGCTGGATGCGGATCGTCAACACATTGGAGTCGAGGGTCTGGCAGACATCGTCACGTCCGAAAAGACAGTGCGGCACAGGACGAAAAACGACAGAGATCTCAGTCATCCGCGCTTTGAGATGCTTCCCGACCCGTAACATGAAGGGCACCCCCTGCCAGCGCCAGTTGTCGATAAAACACTTGAGCGCCACATAGGTGGGGGTACGGGAGTCCTTGTCGACATTCTCCTCATCACGGTAACCCCGGTACTGACCAAACACGACATGTTTTTCGATACCATCAGCGGATATGGGGCGCAGGGAACGCAGCACTTCAACCCGTTTATCACGGATATCGTCCGCCGCAAAAGAGATCGGCGTCTCCATGACACAGAGCGACAGCACCTGCAAAAGATGGCTCTGCACCATGTCTCGAATCACCCCGGTCTGGTCATAGAAGCGTCCCCTTCCCTCGACACCGATCGACTCCGCCGCAGTAATCTGGATATGATCGATATATTTTCGGTTCCAGAGAGGTTCAAAGATAGTATTGCCAAAACGGGTCACCAGGATATTCTGCACTGTCTCCTTACCTAGATAATGATCGATACGGTAGACCTGACTCTCATCCAGCACTTCGCCTACAATACGGTTGAGCTCCTGAGCCGAGGTCAAATCCCGACCGTAGGGCTTCTCCATGATCACCCGTGACCAAGGGGTTTCATCACTACTATCGTAAAGCACCCCCGTCTCCTGCAGACGATGCAGTATCTGCGGTGCAGCCGCGGGTGGAGTAGCCAGATAGAAGAGCCGGTTGCCACCTGTACCAATGCCCTGCTCCAGAACATCGATTCGTTCCCGTAATGCATTGTAACCTTCAGGATCCTCAAACGATCCGCGCACATATTCTATGCGTTTCGCAAAGCTCTGCCAGACCAGCGGATCGACGGGCTGCGTGCGGGAATACTCCTTGACCGCACTCTCCAACATCGCCCGAAACGCTTCGCTCTCCTGCTCGGTTCGGCTGTAGCCGATGACCGCAAACCGCTCATCAATCACGCGTTCGCAAAGAAGATTGTAGAGCGCGGGTATCAATTTACGGCGAGTCAGGTCTCCCGCCGCACCGAAGATGACCAGAAGACAGGGAGTCGACCTGTCCGCCTGTAGAAAAGGTTCCTCGGCCTCTGGCCGTATTGCATAGTCAACGGGTAACACCGATGTAATTCCTCTATCTTATTACTCTGAAAAAGCAGGCCGTTTCAAGTATTGAGGGACCCTTACCTCCCACTCCGAATCGCTTTAAGCAGATCATAATGCGAAGGCAGTTGTTGTTTCATCTGTCGTTTGACCTCTGCTATATGATTGGAAAAACGCGTCCAGTCACTTTTGACAAGGAAACGTTCAGCCGGAAAATGGCGTCCCTCGAAATAACCTTTACCGAGCAGGACATAGATATAGTTCCAGTGGCTGAAGAGAAATTTGCCCTCGACATCATGAGGTGACGGCATGAATGATTGCCACATCTCAAGATTTTCCCGCAGTCTGTCTGGCAGATCGATATCCTCACGGGCGGCAACCCAGAAGGGCTCGGTACGGTTGGAAGTGTAGTAGGTCATGACGATGAAGGAGAGAATCTCATTATACATCCGGTTCATGACTTCATTGAAGCGGTCGACTGTCTTCTGCTCGATGCCCTGCTCAGGATAATAGGTCAGCAGCATGCGCGCCGTCATCTCGATGGTATAGATCGCGGAAGCCTCCAGTGGCTCCACAAAGCCTGCTGAAAGGCCGGTGGCGATAACATTCTTTACCCAGGTGTTGCGTACCCGGCCTACCCGCATCTTGATCACCGGTGGCGTTCTTTCCCGCAGGGATTCATCGCCGATGTGTCTGATCAGTTCATCCAATGCTTCATCATCGGAGATGAAACGACTTGAGTAAACGTAACCCGTACCCATTCTGCTATAGAGTGGCACATCGAACGTCCAACCCGCCTTCATCGCCGTTGCGGTGGTGCACGGAGTCAGTCTCTTAGGATCTTCATGGGGATGAGGGATGGGGATGGCACGGTCACACAGCAAGTGGTTACCAAATTCGTTATAGGGCTCTTTCAACACCTGCTGCAATATACGCCCTCTGAAACCGGTACAATCGATCACCAGTTTTACCGGCACACGTCCCTTCTCTTTCAGGTTGAGCGCCGTGATATAGCCGTTCTCATCCTGTTCCGCGTCCACCATCTCGTCCAGGATATGTACGACCCCCCTCTTTTTCGCAATATTTGCGATCTGCCTGGAAAAGTCGTGGGCGTGCAGATGGTAGGTATAGGGTACGGGACTCTCGTAATCCTTTGCGCCTATCAATTTTGGACCAAGCTGGTTTTCCACCACCATCTGAGTCGGCATGATGCTATCGACAAAACTGCTCGCACCTGGTGCGTTGCCATATTTTTGGTAGTAATAACCTGTTTCAAAACCGCCGACGTATCCACCCACGTTAAAGGGATTATAGAAGGTGGTCGGTTTGCCCTGGGCATCCAGATTCCAGCCTACAAATTTTCCTGCGCATTTGAAGGTGGCATCGGATTTACGCAGGAATTCGCTCTCCTTGATGCCCAGTTGCTGGAGCAAGCGGGGAAAACCCGTCACCGTCCCTTCGCCAACGCCGATGGTCGGAATATTTGGCGACTCTATCAGGGTCACCTTGACTTTGGACTCCCCCTTGTTCAGCATCGTGGTCAGGAACAGACCCATCAACCAGCCTGCCGCACCGCCACCCACGATGGTGATATCATCGATCCTCTCATTCATCTCCCCGTCCCCGTTTTTCTTTAGCAGTATACCTTTGACTAATAAGTCTTTGACTCGATCAAACTCAGGTCAATCTGATCCCATGGGTTCGTAACGTCTTACACTGTACATACCATAGTAGAGCAGTGAAAATATCACCAGCATGATCAGGCTGACCGATACAACAGACGGTGTCATGGGGATCAGCCAGAGTGAGCTGATAAATTCAATCAGGATCAGCAAAATCAGCCCTTTCGCGATAACCTCACGATCCAGCAGACTACAGAACATCGCCCCCAAAGGCGCACCAACCACTACGACAGGTATGGCGGCAAGCCACCACTCCCTGATCTCTGGCGTAAAACCATCGATCACGAAAATATGTAGCAGAAAACCGACAATCGAATTCGATGCCATCAGAATCACTGAGGTGGGTGTTGAAATTTTTTCACTCACCCTGAATAACAGCACCATGACAGAGAAGGTAATGATGTCGATACCGTTCCCCACCAGACCAGACATCACACCGCCAACGAAACCTGCAAGAGCGATAATCCAAGACTCGTAGCCACTCTCATCCGGCAGCCGGTCGTGGCAGAGTCGCATGCGGCGGTTCAGCATGAACAGCGTAACCGCAAAACTCGTCACCATGAAGGTAAAGCTCATTTTGATCATGGCTGATGTCAGCAACGGCGCCACCACAGTCGCACCTATAACCATCCCGGGAATACCTGCAATTCCGGCCCAACGAATTACCCGCCACTCTACACGCACGCCCATCGCTATAATCATCAGGGATGCTGCACTCATTCCCACACTTTGAATAGCGAGTGAAAAAATCTTTGCACTTGCAGGGTCGATCTGCAGCACCTTGGTAAAGACAGGGAAAGCTATCGCACCGCCACCTTCGCTGGTGGCCCCTGCGATAAAAGAACCGAACGCCATTGTCAGGGTCACTTGCCAATGATCCTTCATGGCGGCGATAATCACATCTTCCCCAGCGATCAAATACCATGCGGACCAGATGGCGATCGCCATCACACTATGAAACAAAAGGGCTCGTCTGGAGATCAATGGCCTGGATTATCCTATTAACAATAGGGTTAATAACATCTGAAAACGGATATTGTCATTCGAATCCTTTTCAAATTTCAGTTACCCTGCAATTCCATAGGCTCACTTCAAAGCAAGGCCTGTTTAACAATCATTATTCATCTTAATATAAAGACTGCAAATGGAAACCTAATCCACCATTAATGAGTCACGTATTTATATTGCCGAATCTATATCATTCATTTTTTTGTTTAGAGAGCTACATTGAATAATAACCTCAAGATAGGCGTTTTCGTGGACGCCGAAAACATCCGCTACAACGGCGGTTACCAACTTCGATACGATATTCTACGCCGCTTTGCCGCACGTTTTGGCGGTAATTTATTGCGCATGAACACCTATATTGCCTTTGACCAGGAACGGGCAAAGGATGATTACGAATACGCCAAACGGGCACGTTCATATCAGCAGATGGTACGGGATTACGGCTGGAAGATCATCGTTAAAATAGTACGCCGCTACACCGATGAAGAGGGCAATGTCACAACCAAGGCCAATGCGGATCTCGATCTGGCGGTCGATGCCATGCTGCAGTCGGAAAAACTCGATCTGGTGCTGCTGGTCACCGGAGACGGCGACTTCCTACAGGTGGTGACTGCCCTGCAGGACCGGGGCTGCCGTGTGGAACTGCTCGGTTTCCGCAACGTCTCCAAGGAACTGCAACGGCGGGTCGATGACTTTTTTTCCGGTTTTCTGATTCCCGACCTGTTACCGATCTCCTATGAACCACGTAACGAGTGGGGCTCCCCTGGCTCCTGCGTCCGTGGCATCTGCTCGAAATGGTTTCCCGACAAAGGATATGGCTTTCTGCGCTTCATCAAGCGCATCGATCCGAACTTGTGGATTACGGATCCACGTGATCCGGAATCCCCCTATGAGAGCGTATTCTGCCATGCCAATGAGCTGGCCGACGGTGTCACCGACGAACTCCTGTCAAACCGGGAGACCGTACTCGAATTCTATATCGAAAAGAGTGAGAAGGGCGACGGCATGGTTGCCAACAATGTTCGTCTTGTGCCCACCTATGGAAATCATGGTCTATGACTTACGCCTGCTGACTCTACAGCAGTTGGGTGTGGTAGCGGCGGGGATTGTCTGACAGACGAACAATCGTCCCGCTGCGCAATTCATAGTGATTACGCCTGGCATCCTCGAAAAAAAGCCGCAGGGTCTCATGGACCACCGGAAAGGCAATCTCATCCCAGGGGATCTCCTGCTCAGCAAACAGAGCGACCTCCAGACTCTCGCTGCCCGGTCCAAAGTCGAGATCCATCAGACGGCTTTTGAACAACATATAAACCTGGCTGATGTGAGGAAGATTGAAGAGTGCATACAACGTCTCCACCTCCACTCTGGCATTCGCCTCCTCCAGGGTCTCCCTGGCTGCGCCCTCCTGGCTGGTCTCGCCGTTTTCCATAAAACCCGCAGGCAGTGTCCATAGTCCGTAACGGGGTTCGATCGCTCGGCGGCAGAGCAGCACTTTGTCTTCCCACATCGGAATACAACCCACCACCATCTTGGGATTCTGATAGTGGACCGTCAGACACTCAGCGCAGATGTGCCTGGGCCGATTGTCTCCATCCGGCACTTTAATTTCCAACTCAGCGCCGCACTGGCTGCAATACTTCATCGATCAACTCTCATATTTTTCCTGCTCCAACAGACCTTCGGCCAATCTTTTCAAACCATTGTATTTACCCAAGGCTGCCTGCCATTATCACCTAAGAACCCCCAAACACAGCGATTTTCCATACAAACAGTAATAGTAAGATATGCAATCCTCTGAGAACGCATCAGTTTTACACGCGCCGGCAAAAGCGACAATCAGCGGCCACTGACCGATAAAGAAAACGAAGGTTAGATAATCGCCATAGCTCCCGGTAAAATCATCCGGACTTCACACCGGAGATGGTCAGATCATGCAGGACAATACGCCACCAACCACAGGCCTCCAGGAAACTGTTGCTGCCATCGATTTGGGCTCCAACAGCTTCCACCTGATTGTCGTCCGCGTTACCGACGGCCATCTGCAGATCATCGACAAATTACGGGAGATGGTGCGACTTGGCGAAGGTTTGACCAAAACCAAACAGCTTAAACCCGAGGTGGCAGAAAGGGCCATCGCCTGCCTTGAGCGATTCGGCCAGCGATTGGGTTCTATCCCTTCTAAAAATGTCCGCGCCGTCGGCACCAACACCCTACGCCAGATAAGTTCAGCAGACAATTTCCTGGAGACCGCCCAGCAGGCGCTGGGCCATCCCATCGAGGTCATTGCCGGTCGCGAAGAGGCCCGCCTGATCTATCTCGGCGTGGCTTACGGCCTTGCCGCAGGGGATGAACGCCGTCTGGTGGTGGATATCGGTGGTGGCAGTACTGAACTCATCATCGGCGAAGGCTTCACCACCCGCCAGCGCGAGAGCCTGCACATGGGCTGCGTCAGCATAAGCAGGGGATTTTTCAAAGACGGTAATATCACCGCTAAGGCGATGAAAAAGGCAGAGCTTGCCTGCGCCATCGAGATCCGTCCTGTACGCGCCTGGTTTCGCGACGGTAACTGGGCTCTCGCCATCGGCAGTTCCGGCACCATCAAAGCGATCCAAAAAGTGGTTCTGGAAGAGGGTTGGAGTGAGCAGGGCATCACTCTAAGATCCCTGGAAAAACTGCAAAAGGCGATGATTGCTGCGGGCAGCGTAGAAGCACTCAACCTGAAAGGACTGTCAGCGGAACGGAAACCTGTCTTCTCTGGTGGCGTCGCGGTCCTCCTGGCAGTCTTTCGCCATATCGGCATTGAGCAGATGCAGGTCTCCGACGAGGCGCTGCGAGAGGGATTGATCTACGACATGGTCGGCCGCAGCCGTCACGAAGACACCCGCGAACGCACCATCAAATCTCTATCCAAACGCTACAATATAGACGCCGACCAGGCAGCGCGTGTCGAAGCCACTGCCCTGGCCTTCTTCAACCAAGTCATCAAAGCCTGGAAGATGGGCGATCCCAGCTACTCCAACATGCTGAGTTGGGCCGCACTTGTGCATGAGATCGGTCTCACCGTCTCCCACAGCCAGTTCAACAAGCACGGCGCCTATCTGCTGGAAAACTCCGACATGTCGGGATTTACCCGGCAGGAGCAGTGTGTGATTGCCGCGCTGGTGCGGGGACACCGGCGCAAATTCCCCTCCTCCACCTTCGAGGCGCTACCCAAGGATGTGGTGCACTGTACAAAACAGCTTTGCATTCTGCTGCGTCTTGCAGTATTGCTGCATCGCAGCCGCTCAGCGGTAACCAAGCCGCACGCCCTGTTGGAGGTCGAGGGAAATCATCTGCTGTTGGAGTTCCCGCAAGGCTGGCTGGAGTCTCATCCACTGACCCACGCCGAGTTAAAACAGGAAGCGGACTATCTTGAAGCCACTGGCTTCGGACTCTCTTTCGAATAATCCAGAACAGGATCAGTAGGCCTGATCAAGCGCAGCGGATCAGGCACTAGGAAGTGCCGGTTCCACTCTATTTGAACCGGCCTATTGATTCGCCGCCCCTTCTGACAGCATTCGTCTCATCAGGGCCAACATCTCTTCGGGTGGTGTACCATGAGGCATCACTTTCGTCAGCTCTCCCTCCCGGTCGATAAAGTAAGTATCCGCCGAGTGATCCACCACATAATTGGATTCAGTGAGCTGTTCTACGATGCTATAGGCTGCGCCATATTTCTCTGCGGCCTCCTCCACGGCTTCCGGCAAACCTGTGACACCTAAAATGCTTGGATGGAAGTACTCCCCATACACCCTGAGCCGCTCCAGTGAATCGCGCTTGGGATCGACGCTGATGAACAGCGGCTGTACCCCGGCAAGCTCATCCTCAGTCAGTTCGTTCAGGGCCATGCTGAGAAAACCCAGACTCGTCGGGCAGATATCCGGGCACCAGGTATAGCCAAAATAGAGGATGACAACCTTACCCCGATAATCGTTCAGCGATACAGGCCCCAGATGTGATTCAAGCGCAAAATTGCCGCCAACGGGTGTTGCGGAGATGGAGAGTTGTTCGTGACTGGGCACACTGTCAGACTGAGGAGCCCAGAACAGCGCCACCCATATCAGCAAGCCGCTCAACAACACAATGACGCCCAATAGGAAGATACGCTGCATGATGACTTCCGATTTCGGTATAGATTGAGTGGCTAAAGCGAATCGGCCACTATTCGCTTCTTTGCCCGATCAGCTTTGAGGCATCCTGAACAGTTTCGGCAAATAAAGTGAGCGTATCCAGAAACTTCTCATTCCTTTCAATGACCACACTCTCCTGCTTGATATCTTCATCCAGCGACTCATCAATCCTTTCAATCACTATTTCCACTTTTTCCAGCTGACGTGTCAGTCCCACAGATTGCCGCTGCAGATCCACTGCAATAAAATGGATCTGCATAGAGGAGGCTGTCGGGCGCTGGTGGAGACGAAGCAGACGTTCGATGCCGCTCTGGGCGCGGCTCATATGAAGCTCGATCTCAAAAGGATCGAACCGTCTGAAACCTGCCTGATGACGTAGATTTCGTAGCTGAACCCGTAATGACGGGGCCAATTTCCTTACTTGATCAAGCTGACTCTGCAGCTGGCGCAGATCGGCCGTATCCAACAACTCTGTTTTCGTTACACCGTTGCTGGATAAACGCTCATTATCTGCCGGCGCGGCAATAACGACCGACGACATCAGAACAACTGTCAGGACAATCAGTGAAAGACCCTGTTTATACATATTCAATATCCGGGGAGCACCCTCAAACAGTTCAAAATCCAACAAAACCCGAGTCACTCAGACTTCAGCCAAGTCCCCTTTCTTCTGCAACCAACGCTTACGATCAGGCGCGCGCTTCTTTGCCAACATCATATCCATTATCCTGTCGGTATTATCTCCTGACTCAATGGTCAGGCGCACCAGGCGACGGGTATCCGGGTGGATCGTGGTCTCCCGCAGCTGCAGGGGGTTCATCTCACCCAATCCTTTGAAGCGCTGCACATTGACCTTGCCGCGTATCTTCTCCGCCTCGATCCTGTCGAGTACACCCTGCTTCTCGTCATCGTCCAACGCATAATAGACCTTTTTGCCAACATCGATACGATAGAGCGGAGGCATGGCCACGTAGACGTGTCCCTCCTGAACCAGCTTTCTGAAATGGCGCAGAAACAGCGCGCACAGCAGTGTGGCAATATGCAAACCATCGGAGTCCGCATCCGCAAGAATGCAGACCTTGTCGAAGCGGAGCTTGGAAAGATCATCGCTACCGGGTTCCACTCCGATAGCCACGGAGATATCGTGTACCTCCTGTGAGGCCAGAACCTCCGCCGGATCAACTTCCCAAGTATTCAATATCTTTCCGCGCAGCGGCATGATCGCCTGGAATTCCCGATCCCTCGCCTGTTTGGCGGAGCCACCGGCTGAATCGCCCTCCACCAGAAAGAGTTCACTGCGGGAAGGGTCGGCCGTACTGCAGTCTGCCAGTTTCCCCGGCAGCGCCGGTCCCTGAGTCACCTTCTTACGGGTCACCTTGCGCCCGGCGCGCATCCGGCTCTGTGCAGAGTTGATCGCAAGTTCAGCGATACTTTCGCCAAGATCGGTATGCTGATTCAGCCAGAGGCTGAAGGCATCCTTCACCACACCGGAAACAAAAGCAGCACACTCCCTGGAGGAGAGGCGCTCTTTGGTTTGCCCGGAAAACTGCGGCTCCAGCAGTTTGGCTGAGAGCACATAACTGACCCGTGCCCAGACATCATCCGGCGTCAGCTTGACACCTCTTGGCAGCAGATTACGGAACTCGCAGAACTCCCGGATCGCATCCGTCAAACCACTGCGCAGACCATTAACGTGGGTACCACCCTGGGCGGTGGGGATCAGATTGACGTAACTCTCAGTCACCGCTTCACCACCTTCCGGCAACCAGACCACGGCCCATGCAACCGCTTCAGTGTTGGCCTCCATGTTGCCGACAAAGGCTTCACTGGGAATCAGCGTCTGACCAAGAAGCGCATCCAGCAGGTAATCCTGCAGACCGTCCTCATAGCACCACTCCTCCTGCTCACCACTCTTCTCATCGATGAACCGAACATGGAGACCGGGGCAGAGTACCGCCTTGGCACGTAGCACATGGCGCAGCAGGCGCACAGAAAAGCGTGGACTGTCAAAATACTTGGCATCGGGCCAGAAACGCAAACGGGTACCGGTATTGTTGCGCCCAACCTTACCCACTGGTTCCAGATCAGAGACCTTGGTGCCCCCCGCAAAGGCCATGTTGTACTCCTGGCCATCACGCTTCACCCAGATCTCAAGGTGTCGGGAGAGGGCGTTCACGACCGACACACCAACCCCATGCAGACCGCCTGAGAACTGGTAGTTTTTATTGGAAAACTTACCGCCAGCGTGCAGCTTGGTCAGGATCACCTCGACACCGGGCAACCCCTGCTGTGGGTGTAGATCAACCGGCATGCCGCGTCCATCATCCTGCACCTGCAGGGAACCATCTTTGAACAGCGTGATCTCGATTGACTTGGCAAAACCGACAATCGCCTCATCGACACTGTTATCTATGACCTCCTGCGCCAAATGGTTGGGACGGCTTGTGTCGGTATACATTCCCGGGCGTTTGCGCACCGGTTCAAGCCCGCTGAGAACCTCAATATCGGAGGCGTCGTAGCTACCTGTCATAAAATCTTTTGGGGTAAATCAAGTTTAAACTTGGAAATATACGAAGCCAGGAAGTTTACACACCCCGATAGCCCGTGGCGAGGTTTCAATCCCGCATAGGTTGGCTTTATCTCTTTACCGTGTGGTCTAATAGTTGATATTCAATCCACACAGACATCCGTTATAGAGCCAAACCGTGCCGAGAAAAAAGAAGAGCCCGCCCCTGGAAGAGGCGCTGAGCGAGCTGGAATCCCTGGTCGAGACCCTGGAACAGGGCGATTTATCCCTGGATGAGTCACTGAAATCCTTTGAACGGGGGGTGGAACTGACCCGTACCTGCCAGCAGGCGCTGGACGCGGCGGAACAGAAAGTTCGTCTGTTGACCGGCGATTCCAATGACGCTGAATTGGAGCCTTTCCAGCATGACGGGTGAAACCCATCTTAGGGACTTTATGCAGTTCTGCCAGGCACGGGTGGAGCACGCCCTCGATCGCACTTTGCCCACGACCGGCACCACGCCCACACTACTGCATGAAGCAATGCGCTATGCCGCCCTGGGCGGAGGCAAACGTGTCCGACCGGTACTCGTCTACGCTGCGGGACAGGCCACCGGCGTCAAGATGGAACGACTGGATACCGCCGCCTGTGCGATCGAGATGATCCACGCCTACTCACTGGTGCATGACGATTTGCCGGCAATGGATGACGATGACCTGCGCCGTGGGCGCCCCACCTGCCACAAAGCATTCGACGAGGCCACCGCTATCCTGGTCGGCGATGCCCTGCAGACTCTGGCCTTCCAGATCCTTTGCACCGATAACACTCTGGAAGCGAATACCGAAACCCGGCTGAAGATGGTGGAGACACTTGCCCGTGCCAGCGGTTCCAGAGGCATGGCCGGTGGCCAGGCGCTGGATCTGGGTGCGACCGGACGCGAGCTGAATCTTACCGAACTGGAAAATCTGCATATCCACAAAACGGGGGCGCTGATCTGCGCCAGCGTCCGCATGGGCACACTATTGAATCCCGATCTCGATTCTGAAATAGTCCGCAAACTCAGCCACTTTGCGAAATGTATCGGGCTGGCATTTCAGATCCGGGACGATATCCTGGATGTGGAGGGCGACACCGAGACCCTGGGAAAAACCCAGGGCAAGGACCAGGCCCAGAACAAATCCACCTACCCTTCTCTACTCGGCCTCACAGGTGCCCGCGAGAAAGCGGAGGAGTTCCGACAGAATGCCTTACAGAGCCTGGAGGGTTTTGGAGAAGAGGCTGCACCGTTACGCTGGATCGCCGATTACATCATCGGCCGAAATCATTAACTTGCACCCCTCCCTTCTGCTTGGGATAATTAGCCGTTTTACGCTGGCCGTCTTCCCAATGAGGAATATACGGAAAAACCAGAGGTTCTGTCGGTTGTCCCTGAAAAGGTGGCAGACTATCCTCCGACTTCCCGACTCAGTATTTGCATGACTTCGCACAAGGTTGGCGAAGCAGGATCCCAGACATGGCAGAAAACACCCCTCACACCGGCACCCAGATTGCGGATGTCCAGAGCAGCGAAGATACCCGCAGAATCGCCATAGATAAGGTGGGCATCAAGGATATCCGCCACCCGGTGCGCATCAAAGATCGCAGTGAGGGCGAACAGCACACCATTGCCAACTTCAATATGTACGTCAACCTGCCCCACAATTTCAAGGGCACTCACATGTCCCGTTTTGTGGAGATCCTCAACAGCCACGACTACGAGATCACCGTTGAATCCTTCAAGGACATGCTGACGGAGATGGCGGAGCGCTTGGAAGCCGAGTCGGGTCACATCGAGATGAGCTTCCCTTTCTTCATCAATAAAACCGCGCCGGTTTCCAATGTACAGAGCTTGCTCGACTACGATGTCACCCTGATTGGAGAGATCCACAGAGGCGTTGCCAACATCGACATCAAGGTAGTAGTGCCAGTCACCAGCCTCTGTCCCTGCTCGAAAAAGATCTCCGATCGTGGCGCTCACAACCAGCGCTCTCACGTCACGATACAGGCACGCACCAGAGGATTTATCTGGATTGAGGAGATCATCGACATGGTCGAGCAGGAGGCCTCCTGCGAACTCTTCGGACTGCTCAAGCGACCGGATGAGAAACATGTCACCGAACGCGCTTACGACAATCCAAAGTTCGTCGAGGACATGGTTAGGGACGTGGCGGTGCGCCTAAACAATGAGGATCGCATCAGTGCCTATGTCATTGAATCGGAGAACTTCGAATCGATCCACAACCACTCGGCCTATGCACTGATCGAGCGGGATAAGGCGGCGGGTAGTTAGCTACCAGCAAATCGTAGGCCGGTTCAAGCTTGCGGAACCGGCAGTATACGCCCGATCCGCAAGCTTGATCGGGCCTACAGCTCATAAATCTGTCATTCAGATTTATCTGTTAGTACTTGCTGTGCAACAGCAGTACCGCCCCCTGATCCTCCATCTTCACCCGGCTGAGGAAACTCATACCCAACAATACCTGTCGTGGACTCTCCCCTTCGATAACAAACCCTCGTACCTGGTTCAGCCTGATATCCCCCACCTGCACCCGATCCAGCATCACTTCATAGGCCGGTGTTATGCCGGACGCCGTGCTGACCGAAATACGCTTGCCATCCAGCTTATATGAGACCCCAAGGCGCTTGGCAACCCGTGAATTCATGGCCACCGCCGACGCCCCCGTATCGACCAAAAAGCGCACGTTACGGCCATTGATGCTGCCTACCGTCGAGTAACTGTTGTTCAGATCCCGCTGGATCCTGGCGGTGGTCGTTTCCGGCTTGCTGAATTGGCTGGAGACATGATTGCCGAGTCGGTATATCTGCCGCTCTCCATCCACCTCTATCACCGCCTCACGGCTGTCCGCGTCGATCAAGACCACGCCCTCCGGCGAGGGCTGATCGAGTTTCAACAAACGACGGGTACCATCGATGGTGACCATTACCTTGTTGGAAAAAAGCGCCTCGACAGTAATCCTGTCAACCGCGATGGCGGCTACAGGAAACAGTATGGCAATCAGCAGGAAGGCCAGCCGTCTCAGCATCAGATAAGCCCCGAAATTCGGATCAACTGCATCACCAACAGCGCGAAGAGACCTGCCACCACATCATCCAGCATGATGCCCAGTCCCCCGCCCACCTTGCGGTCGATGGAGTTGATGGGCCAGGGCTTGAAAATATCGAAGAGGCGAAACAGTACAAACCCGAGCAGCAGCCACTGCCAGCCTGCGGGCGCCATAATCATGGTAATCAGATACCCGACAATCTCATCCCAAACGATACCGCCATGATCGTGTACACCGAGATCACGGGAGGTTCGCTCGCAGAGCCAGATCCCCACCACGAACATCAGCGACACAGTGACCAAATAGGCGGTCAGTGCCAGTGGGGTCATCAACAGATAGATCGGGACTGCGACCAGGGTGCCGAAAGTACCCGGCGCAAAGGGCATGGCGCCGCTACCAAAACCGAAAGCCAACAGATGTACCGGGTTACGCAGATTAGGGGCGGGGTTGGCGGTTGAGTCAGACATCGGCAAAATGATCAAATCCTGCGGCAGGTGGTTGCCAAAGGGTACCATCCTCCCGCTCGCAGCGCAGTCCGGAGTCCGCTTCAATGCGGCCGACCACTGATACTGGCAAAGCCAGGCGACCACTGATCGCCTCCACCTCATGCAGCCTTTCGGCAGGCAGGGTGAAGCAGAGTTCATAATCATCCCCGGCGGCCAACGGCAGCGACCATCCATCCGTTTCAGCAACAACCGCTGCCACCGGTGGCGTCATGGGGAGCTGTGATAGATTCAATCTGCCACCCACCCCACTAGCCTGCAGGATATGTCCGAGGTCGGCCAGGAGCCCGTCAGAGATATCGATGGCGGCGGTCGCAAGCTCACGCAGCTCAAGCCCCATCCCAACACGGGGTTCCGGACGTTCCAGCCGTTGTAGGACATCACGCAAGTCAAAGGTTTGCAGCAACCTGTGTCCCTGCTTTGCGGAGAGTGCGAGCCCGGCATCCCCAAGATTGCCGGTGACACAGATCAGGTCATCCAGATGAGCACCGGATCGGGTCAATGCACTGCCAGAGGGCAAAAAACCCTGGGCCTGAACCGTGATGGAGAGCGGCCCACGGGTAGTGTCTCCGCCAATGAGTTGCACACCATAGCGTTTCGCCAACGCTGAAAAACCCTTGCTGAATGCCGCCAGCCAGTTGCTGTCTGCTGTGGGTAGAGTCAGGGCCAATGTCACCCAGGCAGGTTGCGCCCCCATCGCCGCCAAATCACTGAGATTGACCGCCAGCACCTTATGACCTAACGCTTCCGGATCCACATCGGGGAAAAAATGCACGCCGGACACCAGGGTATCCACAGTGACCGCCAGCTCATGATCTGGAGGCAACCGCAACAGGGCACAGTCATCGCCGATGCCGAGCACCACGTCATCACGCATGACCACCACTTCGGAAAAATAGCGTCGAATCAGATCAAATTCGGATAAGGCCATGAATTTTCAATGGTTTATTACGAAAGAAGGCTTGCCTATCGAGACAATATCAGTGTAGCTTGCGCAGTTTAAAGTATGCGGATTATGGTGACAGGTATCAAAGATGAGCGAACACGAACATTTTAACAAGATTGAGAAGGCAGGAGACCTCATGGTCGAACTGTTCCACACCATCGGTCTGTTCGTGATCGGAGCCACTGTAATCTGGTCGAGTGTAACCGTTTATCTGGAGATGATCTCTCACGGTCACGCCACACTGAAGGACATCCTGCTGCTCTTCATCTATCTGGAACTGGGCGCGATGGTCGGCATCTATTTCAAGACCCGCCGCATGCCGGTGCAGTTCCTGATCTATATCGCCGTCACAGCGCTTACGCGCCTGCTGACCATCGACATCAAGGCCATGTCCAACGAGACCATTTTCACTCTGACCGGCGCAATATTGATGCTGACATTTGCCATCCTGGTACTGAGGTATGGCAATTCGAAACTCGGCAGCCAGCAGGATGAGTTCTAATTCAGGCCTTTTTAGCCTTCATCTCTACCTTACGAATCTCTCTGGCCACTTTGTCCAATACACCATTGACGAACCTGTGGCCCTGCTCCGCCCCAAACACCTTGGCCAACTCCACCGATTCGTTTATTACCACCCGATAGGGCACCTCCGGGTGGTAGTTTAATTCATAGACACCGAGGCGCAGCACCGCCCGCTCCACTGGATCGACGCTTTCGATAGCGCGATCGAGGACAGGCTTCAGCAGTTCATCCAGCTCAGTCAGATGTCTGGGAACACCGCGCAGCAGATCCTGGAAATAGGCCACCTCGAAGCTTTTGATATCCTGCTCCGCCAAAAACTGGTCGATGATGGAACCGATATCCTGACCGGCCATCTGCCACTGGTAGACGGCCTGAACCGCATGCCGGCGCGCCTGACTGCGTTTGCGGCTGCGGCTCATGCCTCGATCTGACGCAGCAGATTCACCATCTCGATAGCGGAGAGCGTCGCTTCGGCACCCTTGTTGCCGGCCTTGGTCCCTGCTCGCTCGATGGCCTGTTCGATGGTGTCGACCGTCAATACGCCGAAGGCGATGGGGACGCCGTGTTTCAGGCTGACCTGAGACATCCCTTTCACACACTCGCCGGCCACATATTCAAAGTGGGGGGTGCCACCACGAATCACTGCGCCCAGCGCGATGATGGCATCATATTCGCCCTTTGCGGCGATCTTCTCCAGTAATACCGGCATCTCAAAGGCGCCGGGCAGTCTGACCAGCGTAATATCGTCCTCAGACGCGCCGTGGCGTTTCAGGGTGTCAATCGCCCCGTCCACCAGACTCTCCACAACAAAGCTGTTGAAACGCGCAGCCACTACACAGAACCGCGCATTCTCAATCGTCAGTGCGCCTTCAATGGTTTTGATGGTCATGTTCTTTACCCTGAAAAAATAGATCTATTATCAAAAACGCGCGCTCGCGTTCCAGCTATTGGTTATTCACAATCGACGTATTCAACCACTTCCATGCCGAAGCCGGAGAGGCCGTGGATACTCTTCGGCGCACTGAGCACGCGCATCTTGCGCACACCAAGATCAGAGAGAATCTGCGCGCCGACACCGTAGGTGCGTAGCTCCTTACTGTTGTCCTGTTTAACGAACGACTCGCCTTGCGGCCTCTGCAGCTGCAGTTCCATCATACGCTGCACGATCTCTCGGGCGGTATCGTGATTGCGCAGCACCACGATCACGCCTTGCCCCGCTTTACCCACCTGCTTCATGGCATTTTCAAGTGGCCAACCACAATCACCAGCGGTTGAACTGAACAAATCACACAGGCTGTTCTGCATGTGAACACGAACCAGTGTCGGCTTATCCGGCTTCGGATGCCCCATCACCAGCGCCAGATGCAACTCGTTATCCACCATGTCCTGATAGGCAACCAAGCGAAAATTCCCATATTTGGTGGGAAATGCACATTCACTGACCCGCTCCACCGTATGCTCATTTTTCACCCGATACTGGATCAGATCGGCGATGGTGCCGATTTTCAGATCGTGCTCTTGTGCAAACTTCTCAAGGTCCGACCGGCGCGCCATGGTCCCGTCATCGTTGAGAATCTCCACGATGACGGAAGCGGCGCAGAAGCCCGCCATGCGGGCCAGATCACACCCCGCTTCGGTATGGCCGGCACGCACCAGCACACCACCGGGCTGCGCCATCAGCGGAAAGATGTGTCCCGGTTGCTCGATATCCTGAGGTTGTGCGTCCTCTGCCACTGCAGCCAAAATGGTGGTGGCCCGATCTGCGGCTGAGATTCCGGTGGTCACCCCTTCGGCGGCCTCGATAGAGACTGTGAAATTGGTCGCCGCCAGCTCATCGTCAGTGGGCACCATCAGGGGCAGGCGTAACTGGCTGCAGCGCTCTTTGGTGAGCGTAAGGCAGATCAGGCCACGGCCGTAACGGGCCATAAAATTGACCGCATCCGGGGTCACGATCTCGGCAGCCATAATGAGATCGCCCTCGTTCTCACGATCCTCATCATCCATGATGACAACCATCTTCCCCTGTTTCAGGTCGGCAATGATTTCTTCTGTAGTATTAAGGGACATATATCCAGTCTTGATTATCGGCGAAGCGAACAGATAATTGTAACAGAGGAGGGATTAACAACAAACGTTGAGTCTTGTCCAATATGAAATGAGTCTGAACGAAGGGCTCGATTCCAGCGTGAAATGAGTCTGAAAAGAGGGAGTTCCTGTTCATGATGGTCACCCATGGTGACTTATATGAACGACAAGAAGATTCAGACCCTGGACGATGTCCGTGCCTTCCTGAATGGGACCACGGAAATTGAGTTTTCCATTGAGGGTAAAGACGAGCGCTACCGGTGGATCAGAAAAACCTTGGTGCGGTTCAAATACCTTTCCCTTAGCCGATGTGAGTGTGGAGTGGTATTGCGCTATCTGGAGCACGTCAGTGGCTACTCACGCCAAACGGTGACCAGGCTGGTAGCTCAGTACCGGAAGACAGGAAAGATTCAACGCCACCAACGCACTGTGACTGGCTTCCAGCGTTATTACACAACCCAAGATGCCCTGCTGCTGGCAGAACTCGATGAACTGCATGGCACACCCTGCGGAGCAGCCGCGAAAAAGCTATGTGAACGGATGTACCGTGTCCATGGGGATGCGCGTTTTGAACAGCTCTCCCATATCTCGGTTTCCCACCTTTACAACCTGCGTCATTCTACCGGCTACCAACGCCAACGACGCCACTTCGACAAGACGCGTCCCACCCGTTCGCAGATTGGGGAGCGGCGCAAACCAAACCCCAAGGGACAGCCGGGCTATCTGCGGGTCGATACCGTCCATCAGGGGGATTTGGACGGTATCAAAGGGGTCTATCATATCAATGCGGTAGACGAGGTTACTCAATTCCAGTGTGTCTTTTCCGTGGAGCGCATCAGTGAACGCTTCATGATCCCGGCACTGAAAGAGATCATGGCGACGTTGCCCTTTCCCATTCTGGGTTTTCATGCTGATAACGGCTCGGAATACATCAATCAGACCGTGGCAAAGTTGCTCAATAAACTGACCATCGAGTTCACCAAATCACGCCCACGCCATTCCAATGATAATGCGCTGGCTGAGTCAAAGAATGGCACTGTGATCCGTAAACACCTGGGCTATGACCACATCCCCGGTCGATGGGCTCCACAGCTCAATGACTTCCATCGTCAACACTTTAATCCCTACATCAATTTCCACCGCCCCTGCCTCTTTCCTGTTCCACACATCGACAGTAAGGGCAGGGTGAAAAAACGTTATCCCTACGAGGAGATGAACACCCCCTATGACAAGCTCAAATCCCTGCCTAAGGCAGACACTTTACTCAAGCCATGCATCACCTTTAAGCAACTGGATGCAATTGCACTCGCTATCAGCGACAATGAAGCAGCCAAACAGATGAACGTGGCCAAACGTAAACTCTTCAAGGCCATCTTTGAACAGAATAAGAAAGTCGGCTGAATGGCTTCTCTGACTGACTTTCAACTACCCTGTTTCAGACTCATTTATGGATTGGAATAGACTGGGGGGAGCTGGAGAGACTCCTGCAAGAGTCCAAGATACAGAGCCAACGGCGAGCGATGTACAGATTGATGGGGCGCGCCAACTTTTTGAGCTGGAACAGAACCGGCCGGAAGGCGCACTGGAAACACCTGAGCAGGCACGTTCACTGTTGGATCAGGTGCTGGAACGTTTGGGCACGACACCGCAAACGGTGATGCAGGCACAGACAGGCAATGCATCAGCAACCCTGGCAAACCTCCTGTCAGCCCCCCAATAACTGGTCTGTTCTATCCTCTTCGAGATCACCCTTCAGGCGGGTGATCTCGACCGCCGGGCCAATTACCACAAGCATATCCCCGGCATCCAGTTTATGGTCGACGCCACTGGTGCTGAAGATAAGGCTGTCACTCATCTCGATATCCACCACCCCCATCAGAACCACATTATAGCGCCCGCCCAAATCCAGGGCGCTGAGAGGGTTGCCTGAGAGACAGGAGCCCAATGGTATCTCGATCTCGGCAATGTCGAGATGTTTGCCGAAGACCGTGTGTTCGAGCATATCGACGATCATCGGCCGGGCGATCAGTTCATGCACCTTACGCCCGCTGATCTCGTAGGGATCTATGACCTTGCTGGCACCGGCCGCAAACAACTTCTGCCCGGACTGGGGAGACTCTGAGACACAGATGATCTTCAGATCGGGGTACTACGTTTCAGTTACGTATTGCTCTTGTGCAAACTTCTCAAGGTCCGACCGGCGCGCCTGGTCCCGTCATCGTTGAGAGTCTCCACACGATGACGGAAGCGTAAGCCCACCATGCAGGCCAGATCACCCGCTTCGAGGCATGGCCGGCACGCACCAGCACCACCAGGCTGCGCCATCAGCGGAAGATGTGTCCCGGTTATGATATCACGAGGTTGTGCGTCCTCTGCCACTGCGGCAAAATAATTGGTGGCCCGATCTGCGTGAGATTCCGGTGGTCCACCCTTCGGCGGCCTCGATAGAGACTGTAGAGTAGTGCCACCAACAAATAGACAAGTAGGCACCATCAAGGGGCAGGCGTAACTGGCTGCGCTCTCTTTGGTGAGCGTAAAGGCGAATCAGGCCACGGCCGCTTGGGCCATAAATTGACCGCTCAGTGCGATCTCGGCAGCCATAATGAGATCGCCCTCGTTCTCTGATCCTCATCATCCATGATGACAACCATCTTCCTGTTTCAGACAAACGTGATTTCTTCTGTAGTATTAGGGACATATATCCAGTCTTGATTATCGGCGAAGCGAACAGATAATTGTAACAGAGGCGGGATTAACAACAAACGTTGTCAGACCAGGTTTAAGCCTTTAGCGGATAAACCCCCGTTCCATCAACAACGCTTCGGTGACACCTGATGCCGCTGATTCAGACGCCTTCTCCCCGAGCACCAGCCGTTCGAGGTAGCGGGCGATCAAGTCGACTTCCAGGTTCACTTCATGCCCCACCTGAATCCCTTCGAGGGTCGTCTCCTGCAGGGTATGAGGAACGATATTGAGATCGAAGCGACTACCGTCGATGCCGTTCACCGTCAAGCTGGCGCCATCTACACAGATAGAACCCTTGTGGGCGATATATTTCGCCAACGCCTTGGGTGCCTCGATGTCGAGACGGATGGATCTGGCATCCTCCCGGCGACCCACCACCTTCCCCACGCCATCCACATGTCCGCTCACCAGGTGGCCGCCAAGACGGGAGTTCAGGGTCAAGGCCTTCTCCAAATTCACTGGGCTGCCCGATTTGAGGTTGTGGAGTGTAGTCAAGGAAAGTGTCTCGCGGGAGACATCCGCCAGAAAACCATCCCCAGGCAACTCGACCACTGTCAGACAGACACCGTTGGTGGCGATACTGTCGCCAAGCGCAACGTCAGCCAAATCCAACTGACCAGTGTGGATGTAAAGGCGCACGTCTCCGCCCTTAGGCTCCTGACCAGCAAGCGTGCCGACCGATTGAATGATGCCTGTAAACATATTGATTTCGCTATCTTGCTCAAACTGTAGGCCCGATCAAGCTCAGCGGATCGGGCATTTCAGAGTCTACGGATTGCCGGTTCCGCTACGCTTGAACCGGCCTACCGTGTGGCTTCAGATTCTATTCCCGATATAGCGGGCGGGCAGTGATACGGATCTCTTCGCCCACTTGGCGCAAGTCGGTGATATCGAGTTCTAGACGATCCTCCATCTTCTTCAGACCCGGCAGATGGAAGAGTCCCCTCGCCCCATCTCCCATGATGTGGGGCGCAACATAGATCACCAGTTCGTCGATCAACTGCTGCTCCAGCATTGCACCGGCCAGCACAGCACCTGACTCAAGCATCACCTCATGCAGTTCCCGCGCTGTGAGCTGCGCCATCACTGCAGTCAGGTCCAGCACATCGTCCCGGGGCGTCACCAGCACCACCTCGGCTCCCGCAGCCTCCAGGGCGGCCGCCTGCCGGGGATGGTCATCACTGCCCAGTACCAGCGTTTTCCCCGGTAGAGCCAGCATCTTTGCAGCGGGTGACATCTCCAACTGCGGATCCAAAACGACCCTCACCGGATGTGGCGTCTGCAGCCCTTCGTCCAGCCCCAACTCCTGGGAAGTCAGCCGTACATTCATCGATGCATCGTCAGCAAGTACCGTGGAGATGCCGGTCAGAATTGCGCTACTGCGGGCGCGCAGCAAATGCACATCATGGCGCGCCGCAGACGAAGTGATCCACTTGCTCTCACCACTGGCCATTGCCGTACGCCCATCCAGACTCATGGCCAGCTTACAGCGCACGAAGGGTTTGCCGTAATGCATGTGCTTGATAAAGCCCGGATTCAGCGCCTCGGCCTGGAGCCGCATCAGCCCCACCTCAGCAGTTATTCCGGCCTGCTGTAACTGCGCCAGACCCTTCCCTGACACTTGGGGATTGGGATCTTCCATCGCCGCCACAACACGCGTGACACCCGCTTCGATCAGTCCTTCTGTACAGGGTGGGGTACGCCCATGGTGGCAGCAGGGCTCCAGTGTGACATAAGCCGTCGATCCCTCGGCCCGCGCACCCGCCATGGCGATGGCATTGCGTTCGGCGTGGGGTTCTCCGGCACGGCGATGGTAGCCTTCACCGACAATCTCATCCCCCTTCACCAACACACAGCCAACCCTGGGATTGGGGTGGGTGGTATAACGTCCCCGCTCCGCCAGACGAATCGCTCTGGCCATATAGTCGTGGTCGCTGCCGCTACTCATTTGTCCTTTTTATCGCGACTTAGAAGATCCATCTGCTGTCTGCGCGCCTCGGGGCCGGGTTGACTCTCCAGGCGGTCAATCTCCTCCCGGAAAGCGTTAACATCCTCAAATTTGCGGTAGACAGATGCGAAGCGCACATAGGCAACCTGGTCCAGCGTCTTCAGTTCATCCATGACCATCTCCCCGATTTGCAGCGACGCGACTTCTCGTTCCCCACTGGCCGTTAACTTGCGGGTGATGTGGTTGATTGCCGCCTCCACCTGTTCGGTACTGACCGGGCGCTTCTCCAGCGCCCGCATCATGCCGGAACGCAGTTTGCGGCCATCGAAGGGCGTGCGGCTACCGTCGTGCTTGACGACCCTGGGCAGGTTCAGCTCGGCGGCTTCATAAGTGGTGAACCGTTCCTGGCAGACTGCACACTGACGACGACGTCGAATCTGATCGCCATCTCCCGCCAGGCGGGAGTCGATGACCTTGGTATCCTGCGCTCCGCAAAAAGGACAGCGCATCGGCTAGGGCCAAGGGCCGAGGGCCGAGGGCCGAGGGAATATATTGCGCAATGTCATCTTCATTCAAACCTTGGCCCTCGGCCCTATCTCCTTGGCCCTATTATATCAAGCGTAGACCGGATATTTGGCGCAGATAGCCAGAGCCTTCTCTTTAACCCCATCAATCACCGCCTGATCTCCACGGCTATCGATTACGTCGCACATCCAGCCCGCAAGTTCAGCGGCATCGGCCTCATCGAAACCCCGGGTGGTGATGGCCGGTGTGCCGACCCGAATGCCCGAAGTTACGAAGGGGGATTGAGGATCGTTCGGTACTGCATTCTTGTTGACGGTGATGTTGGCAGCACCCAGCCAGGCATCAACATCCTTGCCGGTCAGACCCGCCTCGATGAAGCTGACCAGAAACAGATGGTCATCGGTACCCTTGGAGACCACGTCGTAGCCGCGATCCATGAAAACCTGGGCCATCGCCTGGGCATTTTTGATCACCAGTCCCTGATAGGTCTTGAATTCAGGCTCCATCGCCTCCTTGAAGGCCACGGCCTTGGCGGCAATCACATGCATCAGGGGGCCACCTTGAATGCCGGGAAAGACCAGAGAATTCAGCTTCTTTTCAATCTCTGCGTTGGCCTTTGCCAAAATCAGGCCGCCGCGGGGACCTCGCAGGGTTTTGTGCGTGGTCGTAGTGGTCACATCGGCAATATTTACCGGACTCGGATAGTGACCGGCTGCAATCAAGCCCGCAACATGCGCCATATCAACGAACAGATAGGCACCCACCTCATCGGAAATATCACGGAAACGCTGCCAATCGACAACGCGGGAGTAGGCGGAAAAGCCAGCGATGATCATTTTTGGCTTGTGCTCACGGGCAAGACGTTCGACCTCTTCATAGTCGATCTCACCGGTCTCGGTATTGAGACCATACTGCACAGCATGGTAAAGCTTGCCGGAGAAATTGGGCTTGGCGCCGTGAGTCAGATGGCCACCATGAGCCAGGCTCATGCCAAGTATGGTGTCGCCTGGCTGGCAGAGCGCCATATAAACCGCCGCATTGGCTTGAGAACCGGAGTGAGGCTGGACATTCGCGTAGTCCGCATCAAACAGCGCCTTGGCGCGGTCAATGGCCAACTGCTCGGCAACATCGACATTCTCACAGCCGCCATAGTAGCGTTTGTAGGGATAGCCCTCGGCATATTTGTTCGTCAGCACACTACCCTGAGCCTGCATTACGCGGGGGCTGGTATAGTTTTCAGAGGCGATCAGCTCGATATGCTCTTCCTGGCGCGTCTCTTCGGCCTGCATTGCCGACCACAACTCATCGTCATACCCTTGGATTTGCATGTTCTTGTTAAACATCAGGCCATTCCCCCGCCAATAAAAAACGAACTAATATAGCAAAAAAAAGCAAACCGGTCTCTAAACCAGTTCACCGGCTCGAAAGACAGAAAAAGATTTTCACTCTCCACGGAAAATCGCAGTTTTTCCCTTTACGGCTGTTGCCCAAGCCGTTATTTTAACGAGGATAATAATTACATTCATCAGCTTGGCACTTTTGAAGTAAAACTTAAGGGGTATTCTCCATGCGTCGTGTATCGGCAAAGACCATTCTGCTCGTTCTCTTGGCGCTGCTCTTCATTCCGGTACAGGCACCCGCCGTCGAATTGAGCATGGGGAAGGCGATCAATAAGGCTGGCCGGCAGCGCATGCTGACCCAACGGATTATCAAGACCTATTGCCAGATGGGCCAGGATATCCGCTATCGCATCGCCAAAAAACAGCGCAAAGCTTCACTTGATCTCTTTGCTGCGCAACTTGCCGAGTTGAAAAAATTCAAGGTGAACAGCAGTGTCACCCAGGCATTAGCGCAGGTCTCCACACTTTGGACCCCTTTTCACCAGCTCGCGGCAGGCAAACCCAACCGCGCCTCTGCCGAAGCAGTACGTCAGGCCGGGGAGGAGTTGCTGAATGCATCACACCGGATTGTTGTGTTGCTCGAGACCGCCTCCGGCACGTCCACCGGAAAATTGGTCAATATGGCCGGACGCCAGCGTATGCTATCCCAACGCATGGCCAATCTATATATGCTGCGCAGCTGGAAATTCCAACAACCCCTCTACGAATCCGATTACAAAAAGGCGGTAGCAGATTTCGACAGCGCACTGCTGCAGTTAAGGACGGCACCCGAGAATACACCCGAGATTGATCAGGCACTGACGGGGGTAAAGGAGCAATGGGATTTGTTCAGCCTTGGCAACAATCTGGAGGACGGCAATTTTGTCCCCTCTCTGGTCATCCGTTCACTGGACAAGATTCTCGTCGCGATGAATAAGATTACCGGCATGTATGCGGCATTGATGTAGGTAAAAAAACGGATTGATCGGCCTCAGCGGGCCGGCACTTCGCTCTAGAGAATATCAAACGTCCCTGAAGAGAGCAGAAAACCTCTCCATCGCAGCATCCAGTTCGTGATTTTCCACGAAATACTGCCGGGCGTTCCGGGACATCCGCGTCCACTCATCCTCATTACTGTGCAGATGAGCTGCTTTCCCGGCAAGATCTGATATCTCCGAACCGGCAAAACCCAACTGCTTCCGTTGCACGAGATCATCAGGATCGAAGGTTGTGACGATAGGCAGTCCCTCGCTCCATGCCTCGATAAAGGTATTGGGAAAACCTTCAAAGGAGGAGGTACAACATAGAATTCTGGCGTTCGCATAGAAATCCCGAATTCTGTCCCGCTCGACCATGCCGCGAATATTGACGTTCTCCGCCTGTTCCGCCGCATCGAGCACACTACGCGCATACTCGGAGTCTCTGTTGGGTTTTCCCAGAACATCGTAGGTGATTTCTGGAGTTTTAGCCGCCACTTCAAGCAGGAACTCCAGGCGTTTCTCCTCACTTATCCGACCAACCCAGATTACTCCTTTACGTTCATGAAAATCCTTTGGCGCCGGTTGTTCATCCGACAACAAGTCGGGACAGGGCATAGGCAATACGGTTGACGTCATGCCAAAAGCATCCAACAGGGCCACAGCCTGTTTTTCAGTCTGCACAATCAAATGATCCGCCAACTCCAACCCTTTCTTGTAGAGGTACTTCTCTCTGAAGGAATCCAGACAGGGCAGATTTCGCTGACAATCAGCGTCACTGGCAGAGGAGAAGATGAATTTCTTACGGTTCCGCTTACACCACAAGGCAACCTGACCGGTTACATACTCGGCGCCATTTTGATAGTAGACATCGGCATCAGCACGTTTGAGTGCGGCATTGAGACTGCTCCAGCGCGGATGAAAAAAACGCATCCCGGGAAGACCCTCGTCCTTCCGGCACAACTTGATGAGCCTTACACCATCAATGACAAAGTCCTGTTCCTGACCCTCATCCCAGGTAATGATCGAGACGTCGAAACCCTTCTTCTGCAGCCAGAAAGCCATCATGCTGGTCTGACGCTCGACGCCACCCACATGCCCGGCGCTCCCGCCTGATATAGCGCCATAGGCATTGTGCGCCACGAGAGAAATTTTTATTGTCATTCTAGTGTTCCTTCAATGTGATACTTGCGGGTTCAGTGAGCTTGTCTGCGTTCATGGAAAGGAAATAGCCATTCCCTGCACGCTGCGCCTTGCTGCGAAACACCACAGGAGCGCTGAATCCGTAATTATCACGTTGAAGGAGCACAAGGTACTCACACGAACCATAGGATTCAGATTGACAGGCGAAGTATTTGAAGGAAATTTCCTGGGGAAAACCTTCCTTAATAGCCGTCAATCTATTTAATGAGGGCAATAATCTCGCCACGCAGACCAATGCTGTATACGATCATGATAGCGACGAACACAGTCACGAGCATCGCCCCAACCGTTACAAAGGCACTGACTTCGAGCCTGCGCTTCATCGCCACACTACTGGTCCAGACTCTGGAGACCTGACCAAGCACAGGTATTTCCGTCCCTTTCCTGAGCAATGTCGTATCGTAATAGACGGGTTTGAACTGCGCGATAAGAAATGCCAGCCCCCCACCGGCAGCGAGAGCCAACACCAGGATGACCACGCTGAAAACCACCCGCTTGGGGCCGGCGGGAACCAACGGAACCTTAGGTGGATCAATTATCCGGAACTTTACATTGTCACCCGCCTCGTCTGCCTGTTCCGACATGCGGGCAGATTCCAGGCGCTGCACCAACTGCTCATAGGTCTCTTTGTTGATGCTGTAATCCCGATTGAGCTTCTTCAGTTCAGCCTCTACCTGTGGCAAGGTATCCAGCTTCTCCCTCAGCGCTTTAATTCTCTTTTCATATTCGTTCGTTCTGACGCGAATCCCGGTTAAGGTAACTTCTGATTGGCGATAAGCCAGTTTCAACTCCTCCACCGCGATCGAGGTTACATTGACATTGGAGTCGCCAGCAGCTCGACTCTCCTGTAATTCCCTCTCTTGTTTCTTCAGCTCATCTATCGTCTGCCTTGCCTCCTTAACATCTGGATGGGCTTCAGTGTATCTCAGAAGAAGGTCGTCGAGCCTTGTCTCCATGGCCAGAATACGCTGTTCACCTGGGGTCGTAGCCATTGACAAACGTCCCTCTGCCTCCCGGCGATTTCTCTCATCCCTCTCGGCGGCTTCGTATTGGCGCCTCAACTCGCCACGTCGAATCCTTGCCTCTTTCAGCTCCAGATTGAGATCCTGCAACGTAACCCCCACATCTTGCAGTCTCGCAAAAACACCACCATCCTGGCCTGGCAAGGTGTCGATATACTTTCTTTTGAAATCGGTCAGCCGATTCTCAGCCTCAACAAGCCGGGATTCATACTCCCTGATCTGTTGTTCCAGAAACCTTTGTGCCGTATCCGACTCAACCCGCGTATCGCCCAGTGCCGACTCCACAAAGATATTCAGCAGTGTCTCCACCACTTTTTTCGTAACATAGGGATCATTCGCACTATAGGCTATGGTGTAGAAATTCTGCCGCCTTTGAGTCTCAATCGAAATCTCACTTTTAAGCTTTTCAAGCAGGTACTCTTTCTCTGTCACGGATATAGCATCATGATCCATGTCCGTTTCGCGCATCACCTTTTCAAGGTTTTTCCGGCTCAAAAGCGTACGGGTCATCAACTGAAGCCGTTGCGCGAGATTGGTCTCCACTGCCAGCCCTTTCAAGAGGGGACGCAGGATCGAGTCTGTATCCACAAAAACTCTGGCATTCGCCTCATACTTGTCGGGCATGACAAAAACTGCAGCCCAGCCAGCAATAGCAATCAGCCAAGCTGCGATCATCGCATACCAGCGATACCGCCATGCGGAGCGAATCTGATTCTTGATGATATTGATTAAATCTTTCATGACATGAGTATCTAGAGGTCTCTAATATCCTAATTTCCAGATTCCGTTCATCGATGCGAGAAAATATATCCTTGCATAAAAAGAACGCAACCCGATTCGTTAGGTAAGCACGGGGATGGATGACCAGCCACTGTTAGCATTCTGTAACAGCCGGTTTCTTTCGCCAGCTACCGGCACAGCCCTGCCCATCAAGCCGCTCTATAATACAGATGCATCGACCCAGTTACCAATGCACCTGTGTAGAAAGGTGACAGTCAATGCAGAAAGGGTATATCAGCGCATCCTTATGCGATTTTCTGCTTGATATCATACAGATACCTTGATCCTAATGCGGCCAGGTCATTCGACTTTGACCGCCACGAAAACGATGTGATCGCCACCGACTGCCATTTTCATTTGTGCATGATTTGAATTGTCCCGTTAATTGCGCTTAGGGCAGTTGCTTAAACTTTTCATCATGACACTGAGTGCCTGTTGTTTGTAATGGATGCCCAAGTCATCGGCAGCGAAAAGGAAATACTTTAGACATTTGGACAAATGCAGCTAAAATCTCCCGTGCTCATGGGAGTGGCCTGACATAACACAACCTCTTCGAAATGAGGATGCGCCAAGCCAGCTCTGCCGCAGTGATCTCATATGAAATTGAGAACGACAACCTGAAATGACTACCCTGACCCTGACCCTGATCGTGCTCACCTTATTGGCGGGGGGCGCCTTGGCGCCGTTTCTGATTCGCCGCGCCTATCGCGCACCGAGAGTCCCAGAACATAGAACACCGGCGGATCTGGACCTGCCCTACCAGACCACGCACATCCCAACAGCAAATGGCAAGCACCTGTTTGCCTGGTTTATTCCACTTCCGGAAGGTCTTGATAACGGCCCCGCAGTAGCCGTGATACATGGCTGGGGCGGAAACGCCGGGCACATGCTGCCATTCGCCTCCCTACTCCACCGCGAAGGTTACGCGGTCCTGCTGCTGGACGCCCGCAACCACGGCAACAGCGATGCTGACAACTTCTCTTCCATGCCACGCTTCGCCGAAGATCTCGAACACGGGCTCGACTGGCTAGGCGACCAACCGCACATTGATCCACAGCAGCTGTTTCTCCTCGGCCATTCCGTAGGAGCAGCCGCATCGCTCCTGGTGGCCTCCCGCCGACCGGATCTTGCTGGTGTGGTGAGTCTCTCCACCTTTGCCCACCCCGAAACACTGATGCGCAGACAGATGCGATCACACCATATTCCCTACCTGCCCATCGGCTGGCTCCTACTGCGTTATATTGAGCGCACTATCAAGGCCAGCTTCGATGATATCGCCCCCTGCAACACCATCCAGCAGGCAACCTGTCCGATATTGCTGGTACACGGAGAGGAAGACAGGAGCGTTCCGCTGGCGGATGCACAGCAGATATATGCCAACAGCCCGGACGATCAAGTGGAACTGCTCATCTTGCCAGAAACTGGCCATGACTCCAGGCAAGCCATCTCCACACATGGAGGATCGCTGGTGGCATTTTTTCGGAGATGCCTGGACGGCCCACCACGCTGAGGGTTTTCTAAAGAGCTTGGGGCGAGATCCCCAAAGATAGCCAATATTCAAAAATGTCCGAAAATAACATCCTGAATATATGAGAGAAAGACGTTTTTGTCCACGCGCACCCGCCAAAACTTCGCCCAGGTCCAGACCAGCAATTCGACGTTGTTGGTGGTCAGATCGAATTTCTCGATATTGACCCAGTGGTTATAGGAGAGCCTTGGGAACCTCGCATCACCACCACTTTTCTTGATGACCATGAGACCTTGCTTTTGCTTGAGGAGTCCGGCGTACACGGCCGCCATGGCGAAGGATCCGCGTCCCGATGCGTGAGTTTGAAACAAATTGTGCAATCGGGCCACGGTTTCGAATTGCGTTTCGGTCACACCGCTGACTGGCGGCGCCAATGGCACGGAGGCCTCGATCTTCTGCTTGGCGATATGCACACCTTTGGCACCAAGAATTTCGGTCAAAACGAAGGCTGCGTTGTTGGTCCTCAACGCCAGGTGCCCCATCCGGGTCACATCACGATAGTTCCCGGTATCGGTGAATTCGCTGTTGAAATTGATCTTCTCACTGGTATATCTGCTGGGTGCCGTGTTTTTCATGATGTAGCCCAACGCCCGGCTCAAACAGTAATCCACGAGGAGTTCGCCGTGCCACTGTCCCAGTTGTTCATCGACTTTTTTCCTCAGTTCCTCTCTACCTACGTTGAGTGTCTGCTCGGTCGAATACACTTGTCTCAATTTCGGCTCGTACCGCTCCATTGTCTGCTTCAGCTTCTTCGGCCTTTCCTTTTCCCAGTCGCGTTGCTTGAGCCGGTACCCTCGGGCCAGGTATCTGAATTTGACTGACTGGGGACCATAGTTGCTGGTGAGGAACTTCGTATTGGCAAAATCAGGGATCACGTCGGCGAAGGTTGCTTCGAAGAGCTGGCGGGCCTTGTCTTTAGCCGATCGCATGATCAGGTATACGGGTGTCGCCAACCCACACACACCGAATTGATCCTGGTTGAGTTTCCAGGGATTTGCCAGAAGTGCATTCTCGCGACCGATCAGCTGATACTTCGCGGCAGCGGGCAGAGCCCGAACCTCCGATTCGAGGCACTTCGGACAGCGACCGTAACGATAGAACAGAATGTGCTTAAAACAGTAGCCCATTGCGACACTCCAGTGTGTCGGTCTGCGTTCTTTGCAAACGCCCCGCCTCGACCTCCACTCGGCGGGCTCTCCGTGAAAAACAAAGGAGGGTGTCGGACAGGATGAATTCATGACGCCCGCACAACTGGCGGTTGTGCTGGAGTTCGAACGTTACGCACAACGTCGGCCGGACATGGCCCGCGCGGCCATCAAGACATTCGTGAAGGAGTACAACGCCGGCCTCCTGGAAATCGGCAAGATCGCCGACATCGAGCAGGTTACGGAGGACGAACTGATTCTGTGGCGGGATATCGCCTGGGAACGACGGACAACTAAGGCATCGATCGAGGAGGTAATCCTGCGCACGTCAATCGAGATCGTCGATGAGTTCCTGGAATCCTCCGGACAGGTAATGGCCGCGGAAAAGAAGGCACGGATGATCGTGGCGATCTACCGCCTGACGGCTACCTCGGAAGGGGTGGTGGATCGTCCGATGTTGGTCAATCTGTTGAGGTCGATTTCGTAGCTACCGCTGATTAGATAGGGAGAAATAATAATTGGGAAAGAATCAAATCTTTGAACTAAGCGAAACTGCAATCCTGAACCCGACGTGATGGAGTCTACTGTCAATGGGAATAACCAATCGGTTTTTCGGATTCCTCTGTTCAATAAATTG
>NZ_JAAVSH020000001.1:3993915-4011064 GCF_011947365.2 endosymbiont of Lamellibrachia barhami | reverse complement strand
GGCGAGATCCCCAAAGATAGCCAATATTCAAAAATGTCCGAAAATAACATCCTGAATATATGAGAGAAAGACGTTTTTGTCCACGCGCACCCGCCAAAACTTCGCCCAGGTTCAGATCAGCAATTCGACGTTGTTGGTCGTCAGATCGAATTTCTCGATATTGACCCAGTGGTTATAGGAGAGCCTTGGGAACCTCGCATCGCCACCACTTTTCTTGATGACCATGAGACCTTGCTTTTGCTTGAGGAGTCCGGCGTACACGGCTGCCATGGCGAAGGATCCGCGTCCCGATGCGTGAGTTTGAAACAAATTGTGCAATCGGGCCACGGTTTCGAATTGCGTTTCGGTCACACCGCCGACTGGCGGCGCCAATGGCACGGAAGCCTCGATCTTCTGCTTGGCGATATACACATCTTTGGCACCGAGAATTTCGGTCAAAACGAAGGCTGCGTTGTTGGTCCTCAACGCCAAGCGCCCCATCCGGGTCACTTCTCGGCGCATTCCATGCAGCGCGTATTCGCTGGGTCAACGGAAAGTCGACGAATGCCTATCTCTTTGCCACACACAAAACAGTATCCGTACTCACCTGATTCAATGCGACGCAAGGCACCCTCTACCTTCAGGAGCTGAGACTGCCGTCGCCTGGATGCTTCCAGCGCCATTTCCTGTGCCTGCATGGCGTCCATCCGAGAAAGCCTGCCAACTCTTGCCTGATCCAGCTCCAAGGGTTTGTTTGTCTCCTTGAATGTTTCCTCCAGTTCCTGAAGCTTCGATTTCAGACAAAGAAGTTGCTGTCTGATTTGTTCCATCTCTTCTTCGGTCATTGGTCTCCAATGTAATTGTTTTCGTTGCCGACGCGCTGGTTAGGCAAGCCGCAATTGTGCCAAAGAGGCGACCGCATCTCCCCCACTTATATCCGGAATGATGGTCAGTTCGAGCACAGTGACCGCCGGAAGCTCAACGCGATGATCTTCCGTCTCACCAGTTGCGGCCTGGGGACTGAAGTTCCACTGCTGCCGTACTATTTCCTGGAACGACTGCCCACCATCTGGCGACCAACGCAAGACGTACTCTTGCGTCCGCTCAATGCGGGTCTCCACAAAGCTCAACCAAATCTGCCGGAGCCTTTGCGGATTGGCGAAGAGAAGCCGGATCGTCTGCTTTCCTGGGCCTGCAGCACGCCATCCAGAGTCCCGGCCGGGCAGCAAAGCGGACTCAATGGGATGCGAGGCGTCCTCCGAGGTGATCTCCACCTCCGCGAGTCCTTCCAAATTCAACCAATTCTGGTCAGGAGATAGGGTTTCTTGCTGAACTGAGGTGATGATTCGTTTGCGCATCGTTATGCCTTCTGATCTCAAGCTGCTGCACGCTATAACCGGCTAATCTGTATACTAAATTCTGTGCTACATGGATACCTTATCCGTTCTATCCCCTTTGAGAGAGAACCGGGTATTACAGAATCACTTGCATTTTTTCTTCAGTTCATTACGCCGCTTGGAACCTCTCCTCAATTGCAGGGTAACGACTTTCAGTTCAGTTAATAATCGTTTCTTTTTTGTCGGATTACTTTCGCTACTCTGTTTTTTCTCTAATTTCTTCTTTTTCTCCTTTAGCTTATCCAACAGCTCGTCTATTTCGTCACACTGGGCAGTTTTCTTCTTTTCTGCCTTCTTCAAGAAACCATTTAAACTGTCCAGCAACTTTTCTATACCCATCACAAATCTCCCGTTCTCAGATTCTCTTAAAAGCTATATCTTCCACAATCTGCGCAATGATACACTTGAATTATTACAAAATGTTTACGCCTCTATCGCTTCAAGTGAAATGACACTCTTGGCCATGCGTTTGGAGAAATAGTAGATGCGCTTCTGTTTTTCGATGATATCGACTTCAATGGTGTAAGCCGGAATCCGGTTGGGCTCTTCGGCCACCAGTCGTTCCGCCTGATGGGCGGCCGCTGATTCAGTCATTTTGGTGATCTCCTCTTTCATGGCTGTCACAGCCTGTGCGGCTTCCTCACTATTCTGGGAAACTGCCTGTACCGCTGTTTTGAAAGCCTTGGTAACCACTTCATGAAAACCCAATAGAACCTCACGGGTCGGTTCACTGATTGAAAATCCTGCATTTATCCGGTCAAAGCCCAAACCCACCAGATTGGTTTCAATCGTATCACCTATGTTCTCTAGATCGCTCACTGCCTCCATGAGCTTGAGAAACTCCTCGGTCTGCTGATCCGATAATGACCGCTTACTGATACGTCCCATGTAGTCGATGATTTGCTCGTAGAGGATATCCACCTGGTCATCCAAGTCACGGACAGCGGCCAATGACTCCTTATTACCATTAATGATGGCCGGCATGATGCTGTCCAGCATCTCTTGTACGCGCTCTCCCATATGCAGCACTTCCAGACGAACCCGGCCCAGGGCGAGTGAAGGCGTAGAGAGCAGCTCTTCATCCAGGTATTTGGCGCTGACCAGCATTTCGGCCTCCTCCAGCGTACTGTCTGGAATCATCCACTCAACCAGACGGGCGATCTGGGTGGTAAAGCCGATAAAGATAAATGTGTTGGCAATATTGAAGATGGTGTGGGCATTAGCGATCTGACGAGGCGTTTCCGCACCAAGACGATCCACACCGGAGAGTTCCGGATGAACCGGCGACAGCGCGGTGACCCAATTGGCGAGATGGTCTATAAACAGCACCCATATCAGTACGCCCGCAATATTGAACAGGACATGCACTACGGCTGCACGGACTGCTTCTCTGGGTTTGCCAATGGAGGCCAGCATGGCTGTGATGCAGGTTCCGATATTCGCACCAAACGCCAGGGCAATACCTGCCGGGAGCGTTATAAACCCCTGGCTGGCCATAACGATAACAATACCGGTGGTAGCAGATGAGGACTGTATCAGTCCAGTAAAGGCCGCCGCCACCAGGATACCGACCAGGGGATTTTCCATCTGAATCATCAGATCAAGGAAAGGCTGATAGGTACGCAGTGGCTGCATGGCATCACTCATGACGCTCATACCGAAGAACACCAAGCCCAATCCCATGAGCATGGTGCCATACTGCTTTATCTTGTCCTGTTTGGAGATGAACAGCATGCTGAACCCGACACCGACCATCAGCAAAGCGGCCTTGGTCACTTTGAAGGCGACAATCTGTGCCGTGATCGTGGTGCCGATATTGGCGCCCATGATCACCCCGACAGATTGCGACATGGACATCAGCCCCGCAGTGATAAATCCAACCACCAGGACGGTGGTAACTGAGGAGGACTGAATGATCGCGGTCACGAAAGCACCTGTCGTGGCACCCATGAAGCGATTGGTGGTCAACTTGGCCAGGATCAGTTTCAAGCGTTCACCGGCGACTGCCTTAAGAGCCTCCGACATCTGCTCCATGCCAAACAAAAAGAGCGCCAACCCACCAAACAGCTTCATGCCCATGGTGCCCCAATTCATGTCTGATTCAACGCCTGCGGCGGCGAATACCGGGTAGACCATGAATGCAGCCGCCAGACCTGCGAGCAAAACCAGCGTCCCTCTTGTTAAATAAGCCTCAAGCCAGAGTCTGCTTTTTGTATACATGTTGTACACCTCGGTGAGTTATTTTGTTTTGACGATGGTTACAGGTATCGGTGACAGCCGTACCACCTGCTCTGCTTTTGAACCCAGTAGCATATGATCCAGACCGGTCCGGCCCTGACTCCCCATTACAACCATTGAGGCATCCAGTTTTTCGATAACCTGAAGGATTCGCGTCACCGGCAGTCCCACCACGAGCATGGTCTTGGCCTTGCGCAGTGCGCCTATCTTCGGGTTCCGCTTTTTAACCGCTTTCATGAAGTTTTCAAACATTTCCAGGGCCAGGTCTTCGATTCTGACAAGACTGTTTTTCTTATTGATGGTGGAGTAATAACCTGGCATGTCTCCCGGATCATGAACCACGTGGAGGACAATGATCGGCACTTTCATGCACTGGGCCATTTCACAGGCCTTGATCAAGGCCACTTCCGAATGATGGGAAAAGTCCACAGGGACAAGAATCGAATGTTTGCGTGATTTGTTAGACAATTTTCTTCTCCATCAACAATTTTGTAATTATTCAGCATACCGCCAGCACTATTGGTCAATGCACTTTCAGCCGCCCCGATCAACCGCGCAGACCACGATCTCCGACATCCTTGCTGCAATCCCCTGAATGGTGATGATCCCGCGATACTCCTCTTCGTCCACCACGAAAAGGTAGCTGGTATCACTCTTCTCCATCAGCGCCAGCGCCTTGATCGCCGGTGCATCAGAGCTGGTAAAAATACCTGCCTTGCGCACATAGGAATCCACTTGACTGCATAGCACCTGGTTGATCTTTTCCTCCGCATTGTCCACGCAGGAAAGAAACCCTCCCAGTAGCGGCGCCAGCTCCACCATGTATTCTGGCAGGCAGGAGAATTTCATGATGTTTTTCAGCGTGAGCCGGCCGGTTACCTTCCCTTTCTTGTTAACAAAAGGCAGAGCCTGAACATGCGTCCTGCCACACTCGGAAAATACCTCGCGAACCAACATACCACTTCGAATGACTCCGGTCTCGATAATGCAGTCTTTAACCAGCATGGGGATTCCTCTGTCAGCTCAAAACTACTCCTGACTCAAATGATTCAAAGATAGCGCAAATAAACATAACCCGTGGCGATCACAATGCTTAACAACATCAGCGGAAAAGCAAATGCCATAAAGGACAAGAAGCCGATGCGATGGCCCGCACGTTCGGCAAAGCCGGCCACGATCAGATTGGCGCTAGCCCCGATCAGGGAACCATTGCCGCCGAGACAGGCGCCCAGCGCCAATGACCACCAGAGCGGCATCAGATTTTCTGCACCACCGAAAGTGGGAGCCATGGATTCAATCATCGGGATCATAGTGGCAACAAAGGGAATGTTATCCACCACCGCCGAGGCAACGGCGGAGACCCAGAGGATCGTGATCGCAGTCACTGCCATGTCACCCCCGGTCAGTCCGATCACCCAGTCGCCCAGCATCTGCAGCAGGCCCGAATGTTCGATACCACTGACCACGATGAACAGGCCGACGAAAAAGAAGATGGTCACCCACTCCACCTCAGCGAAGGAGTGATGCACATCTTCGGTCTGATCCTCAGCATCCTCGCCAATGTTGTTCAGCAGCAACAGCAGACCGGCCCCGAACATGGCGATGGTGGCCGGCTCCAGGTGCAGTGGATGGGCAAAAACAAAGCCAATGACCACCAGAGACAGTACCGCCAAGGACTGTTTAAGCAACCTCACATCAGTGATCGCATCCCGTTCCCGAAACTGCATTACCCGCTGCCGGGCTTCATCGCTGGTCTGCAGGGTTCTACCCCAAACAAAATAGATCACCAGCAAGGTCACCGCCATGATAAGCGGCATGATCGGTGCCATATTGAGCAGAAAATCGTTGAACGACAGCCCCACCGCGGAGCCGATCATAATATTAGGTGGATCACCGATCAGGGTCGCGGCACCACCGATATTAGAGGCAAAGATCTCGCTGAACAGATAAGGATAGGGGTTGACCTTCAGCTCCTCGGTAATGAGCAGAGTCACCGGCGCGATCAGCAAAACAGTGGTTACATTATCCAGCAATGCCGAAAGAACCGCCGTAACCAAAGACAGCATGAGCAGAATGCCCCAAGGCCGCGCCTCCACCTTCTTGGCCGACCAGACCGCAACATACTGAAATACCCCGCTGCGCCGGGTAATGGCCACGATCACCATCATGCCGGTGAGCAACCCCAGGGTATTGAAATCCACCCCGGCGATCGCCTGCTCCTGATTGAGCACCCCCAGGGTTATCATCAGTCCTGCCCCGAGACCAGCCACGATAGCACGGTTGATCTTCTCGCTGACGATCACCGCGTAGGTGGCGACAAACAGGATAGCGGAGACCACTAGCGGGTCCCAGCCGAAAATTACGTGAGAAAGGGTAGTCGTCTCGTCATGCATAGTCAGGATGCCTTCTCTTCTTCGCTCTCACCAAGCTCCGGTTCATCAGCTCCCACGGCAGACGCAGTTTCCATTTCGCACATGTTCACCAGCAGCTTCTCCACTACATCCCAGGCCGAAACCATCCCCACCAACTTCTTCTTTTTCCCTTTGAGAACAATCACCGGCAGGCTGGTGTCCACGCTCTGATCCAGCAGTTCCAGCACTTCAGGAAAGCCAGTGCTTGGCTTGCAGAACATCAGGCGTTTCTTTTTCTCCAGGAAATCAGAGACCGGGCGCTGACTCACCTCCTTTATCCGTTCCGACATCTCACCCATCTCATCCGGCATGAAACTCAGATCCTGCAATCCAAGATTCATCTGTGCCGCTTTGGGCAGCAGTAACCTAGTCAGGCGACGAATCCCGAACAGCCCCACGAACTGATCGTTTTCATCCACCACCGGCAGATTACGGATCTGTTGGGCATGCATCACCCGTAACGCATCACACACCTTATCCGTCGGCTTCAACTTCACCAGCCGAAAGCTCATGATAGATTCAGCGGTCATAGGATTCTCCTTAGCGTATCAAAAATGTTTCAACGCCAACAGCAGACCGGCCCCAGGCTGCTGGCGATGGGTGGCCCGCAGCTCCAGGTAGAGATGGATGGGCAAAAACAAACCAATGACCACCGAGCAGTACCGCCAAGACTGTCTTTATAACCTCACATCGGTGATCGCATCCCGTTCCCGGCGGCTTCCACATTTACCCGCTGCCAGACTTCGCATCGCTGGTCTGCAGGGTTCTACCCCAAACAAAATAGATCACCAGCAAGATTGCCGCCACCGATAAACAGCGCGGTCGGTTACCGCCATGGGCGAAAATCGTTGAACGACAGCCCACCGCAGACCGATCATATACGCTATTAGGTGGATCGCACCGATCGGGGTCGCGGCACCGCACCGTGTTAGGCAAAGATCATAGCTGAACAATGAAGATAAGGATAGGGTTTACGTATGGCTCTCGGTAATGAACGAGTCTGGCGCGATCAGCGGCCCAAAACAGTGGTTACGCATTATCCAGCAATGCCGAAGAACCGCCTTAACTAAAGACAGCATGAGCCGGGTGCCCCAAGGGCCTTGCGCCTCCGCCTTCTTAATAGCGGCTGGACCGCAACTGCACAAATACCCGCTGCGCCGAATTGTAGCCCCGATCACCATCGTACCGGTGGGCAACCCCCGGGAGACATTGAAATCACCCAGCGTCGCCTGCTCCTGAACAGGCACCCCAGGGTTATCATCGGGTACAGCAGGAACCAGCCACGATAGCGCGGTTGATCTTCTCGCTGACGATCACCGCGTAGGTGGCGATAAACAGGATAGCGGAGACCACTAGCGGGTCCCAGCCGAAAATTACGTGAGAAAGGGTAGTCGTCTCGCCATGCATAGTCAGGATGCCTTCTCTTCTTCGCTCTCACCAAGCTCCGGTTCATCAGCCCCCACGGCAGACGCAGTTTCCATATCGCACATGTTCACCAGCATCTTCTCCACCACATCCCAAGCCGAAACCATCCCCACCAGCTTCTTATGTTTCCCTTTGAGAACGATCACCGGCAGGCTGGTGTCCAGACTCTGATCCAGCAGTTCCAACACCTCAGGAAAGCCAGTGCTAGGCTTGCAGAACATCAGGCGTTTCTTCTTCTCCAGGAAATCAGAGACCGGGCGCTGACTCACCTCCTTTATCCGTTCCGACATCTCACCCATCTCATCCGGCATGAAACTCAGATCCTGCAATCCGAGATTCATCTGTGCCGCTTTGGGCAGCAATAATCGGGTCAGGCGACGAATCCCGAATAGCCCGACAAAACAATCATTTTCATCCACTACCGGCAGATTGCGGATCTGCTTGGCATGCATCACCCGTAACGCATCACACACCTTATCCGTCGGCTTCAACTTCACCAGCCGAAAGCTCATGATAGATTCAGCGGTCATAGGATTCTCCTTAGCGTATCAAATACCGTGCTGATTCAAGCAGTGCACACTTTTTTCTTCTATCTACAACAGCCGTTCCACCCGTACCTTAATGACCGAGCGCTCATCCGCCTCCAACACGCTCAGGCGATAACCCTGCTCTTCGATGGCATCACCTTGGGAAGGGATGTGGCGCAGACGACTGATGATCAATCCACCAATAGTATGTGCTTCCTCCACCGGGAACTGTACATACAGGGTATCATTAACCTCGGAGATGGGCATTCTGCCACTCATCAAGTGGCTATTTTCATTCTCATGTTCGATATAGGCCCGCTTCTTTGGATGATACTCATCAAAGTCATATCCCACATCGATCTCGCCCACGACCTCTTCAAAAACATCTTCCATGGTGAGAATCCCCACCGCCGAGCCAAACTCATCCACCACCACCGCCATATGATCATCACGGGCCTGCAACTGGGGAAGCGCCCGGTCAATCGTCTGCTTTGGCGAAAGAAACAACACCGGTTTCATATAATCAGCGACAGACTTCTCCATGATGTCCGGATCCATCAAATCCCATGAAGTCAGGGTCAGGATTTTCTTGATATTGGTAATGTTACCCCGATATACAGGCAAGCGATTGAAACCGTATTTCATCACCAGGCGCGTCGTCTCCTCCATGGAACGGGACTCATTCAAACCGACTACATCGGCCAAAGGAATCATCGCCTCACCCACTGTGGTATCGCCAAAACGGATGATCCGTCGAATACGCTTGCGATCAATCGTCGATGGGTTGGCAGTAGAGTCCGATACATCCAGCAGCACTCGCAGTTCCTCGCGGGTGATGAACATATTCTGCGGAATGGTCCCATTCCCCACAATACGGGTGATGAAACGTGCTATCCGACTGAAGATAAAGATCACCGGATAGAAAAGATAAGAGAAAAAACGCAGGGTATAGATAAGCCGACCGGAAATCGTATCCGCTTTCTGCTGGAAGATGCTCTTGGGAACAACTTCTCCCAAAATCAGCAATACAGGGGTAAGCACGATAATTGATATCAAATCACCCACCGAGCCAAACAGATCGATAAAAATCAGCGCGCCCAGAGTGGATATGGTGACAGTCGCCAGATTGGTTCCTACCAGGGTAGTCCCCAGAATGACGTCTGGCGTGCGAAACATTTTGAGTACCAACGCCGCACCACGATTCCCCATCTTTGCCTGATGCCGCAACTTGACTTTATCCGAATTGACCATGGCAATTTCGGAGCCGGAGAAAAACCCCTTCATCAACAAAAAGGTGACAATCAATAAGAGTTCTACAGCCCAGTCCATCACTTCTCCCCCAATGACCGTGTGTCGTCAGACACCTGATCGGATGCTATCTCATCAGATATCGTCTCGGGCGATGCCTTTGGATCGTTGACTTCACTATCCAAATCCGGCTCAACCTCAGCACCGACAGCAGTATCGTCACACGTCGTATCAGTCCGCTGTTTATTTGATGCGGATATTTTCTGAACCTGGAGCTCACTGATTCTCAACCCGCTCCGTTGTTTAACGGTAAATCGAAATCCCTCGTAATTTATCTGCTCACCCGGTTCTGGCAGCCTGTCAAATAAGCGGAAGGCTACGCCACCGATAGTGGACATCACAGCATCTTCAATATCAAAATTGGTGAGATTATAGAAATCTGTCAGACGCATATCGCCGGGTACGACATAGCTGTTCTCATCATCCTCCTTGTAATACTCCTGCCCCTCCATCGTTCCGGAAATTTCTCCGAATATGAAAGTCAGTACATCCTTCATGGTAACAATTCCCAACACCTCGCCATATTCACCCAGAATGATGGCAACACGCGTATTGTGCATCTGGAAATAATCGAACATCTCATCCACCTTCTTGGTGGGTGGGACATAATGTGCGGGCTTCAGGATCATATCCAGGGTGACCTGGGAAAGATCACTCCCGCCCCTGACGAGCTTCAATATATCTTCAGAATGGATAAAACCGATCACATTGTCCCAGTGCCCCTGGTAGACAGGTATGCGGGGATGGCGATAGCTACGGAACTGCTCGATCAATTCAGCAACAGGAAGATCCGCATCAAGAAAGCGTATGCGGGGACCCGGCGTCATGATACGCGAAATATCAGTTTCCGATGCCTCCAACACATTATCGATCAACACCCTCTCGGTCGCATCGATAATGCCGGTCTGCTCGCCCTCTTCCAGAAGGGTTCTGAGTTCATCGGGCTGCAGGATATTTTCCCTGTCAACGGCATCCCCCACCACCAGGGTGGTGATCCAGTCAGCGACCACACGCACCGCCTCACGTAACGGAGTTATGAAAACCATCCAGCGAGGCAGAATCCGTGCGTAATTCGGGTGGTGAACTTGATGGGATAGCTGACCGCGATGGTCTTGGGGGTTACCTCACCGATCAGCAGCAGCAGAGGCACCATGATCAGTATGTTCATCCAACCCACATCCTGCTCGCTGTAAAGCAGCAGCAGAATCGCCGTCATATTCACGGCCGAGGCAATGTTGACCAGCTCATTGCCGCACAGGATAGAGATGATCAAACGACGCGGCTCATCCAACATCGCGTGAATGCTCTCTGAATCACTGTGGCGCGATTGCCGGAGCTTTTGCAGATCTATGCGACTGAGAGAAAACAACGCTGTTTCTGATCCTGAAAACACAGCGGATGCGACCAATAGCACCACCTGAAACAGGATGCGAACAATCAGCTCCCCATTTTCGATATTAAAAGTAAGCGCATCAAAAAATGCTTTTATCTCATCCATTTTTTGTTTTCATTGTTGCCTTTGCCAATCGGAGCAATCTAACCCAATCCATCTCTTGCCGCGTTGATCTGAGGACAACAAATGCCATTTAGTATAAAAAAATCCTCGCCAAGTCGTTCCCTGCAGTACCAGGTAGTAAACTCGTCAGGTCATTGACAACAGCGCCGCCACCAGCAGTTCTGCATCATAATAGGGTGCGCTACGCTTGCTGACCAGCGGCGTCTGCACAACCTGCACCCCCAGCTCCTTCATCAAACCATTGGACAAAGAGGATGTGTACACCCCTTTGCGGCTGTCCATCAGCACGTAGTTCAGCAGCCGGTCATCGTCACAAGCATCAGGCACATCGGCGCGCAACTGCGCCAGCAGAGCCTGCACCATACGATCAGAGGTCATGCCGATCTGCTCAGGATCCTGTCCCAGGTTGGGAATATACACCTTGGGACAGTCAGTTTCGACAATGGCTCGCCCCACACCACGGGGCAGCAGGTTGGCCAACAGGCTGGTGTAGAAACTCCCGGGTGGGTAGCAGATCAGCTCCGACCGCTCGATCAGCTTGCGATTCTTCTTGCGCAGGATTGCCTCGGCAGGCACCGCCCTGTCCAACCGACTGGACAGAAACAACTTTTTTATGGGTGAGGCCAGCGGCGTCACTTCCTTACCGGTCAATCGGTGCTGACCGATAACCTGGCTGCCATCCTCCAGTTTCGCGCCCAGATGAAGATGATCGTTGACCACCGCGCGCACCGTGCCACGCACCTCCACCAGCTTGGAGAAGAGAAAAATAATCGGGTCCAGATGTTGATGGTTATTCAGATAGCCACCGGCCAGGATCAGATTGCCGATACTGGCGCCACGCAGGTCAAAACGCTTGGGCATTGCCTCACGAAAATAACCGAGCTGATGGCGGATCAGGCGGCGCATGGGATTGGAGATAGGCTCCACCATCCGGTCCCGGCCCATGATCATATTATCCAACTGACGCAGCAGATTGCGATTCTTCGCCTCCTTTGGAAAACGATGGGCGAACAGGCTATATACCTCAGGATTACCGGTTACGCTGTCATCAGCCAAGGCGATCAAACGACTTCGCAGATCACCGATGGAAGGCATACCAAAGGCCTTGCGCAGTGTTGCCGAACTTCCGCCGGAGTCAAATGGCGTGACCAAGTGAGTTGAATTATGGGTATATTGCTTCAATACATGACTGACCCCGGTCAGGGCCGAGCCACCGCTGAAAAACAGTAAGCGGGGACCAAGTTCCGGTGCTCGGCTATAGCGGTTCATGCGCATCAGATCGGGAATCTTCGCCAAGCGCGTAACTTTAACAGTCGCCATATCAAATCATACTTCAGGTTGTGGTACTTTCTCCTTGAAACTAGGCTAATATGAAGAGAATTACAAACTGGAAACACTCGCAGTAAACACCATGGGAGATCTGATCCCCGGCATTCGCAATGCGGCCCGCGCGCTGATCGTGCGCGATGGACATCTGTTGCTGCTGCGCAAAGAAGATGATGAACTCGGAGAGCGCTATGCCCTGCCTGGCGGAGCCCAGGAAGCCGGAGAGACCTTACTGGCAGCCCTAAACCGAGAATGCCTTGAGGAGATCAACACCGAGGTTGTGGTACGTGACCTGCTGCATGTGGCCGACTGGTTCAAACCACGCGACACCACTCCACCCAGCACCCGCCAACGGGTGGAATTTCTATTCGACTGCACCGTACCCGAAAACTACCAGCCACGAAACGGCCACCGGCCCGACAAGCACCAAGTGGATGTTGTGTGGAAGAGACTGGGTGAACTGCAGGATATCCAACTCCTGCCACAGGCACTGACCGGCTACCTGATGGATTACCCTGAGCGCGGAAAACGCGTCTACCTGGGAACGCTGGACTGAGAACCCACTGCATGCGCCTTTCCAGAAACATCCGGGACAACCTGCATTTTCTGATCGCCGAGGTCAGTTCTCAGGTTGGTAACCTGCATGCCTACATAGATACCTCCTCGTCACCCCAGGCACAGCGCATTGTCGATCGCAGCGGCTATGCCTATAACCTCAAGATGCGCATCCACAACAGCTGTTTGGGACAGATCGTGCGCCACAAAGGCCACGATACCCAAACCCAAACCCTGCGTGCCGCAGAGTCCATCGCCACCGATCTGGAACGTATCGCCGAATTGTGCCGGGACTGCATTCACCAGATGGCCTATCTGAAGAAGAAAAGCTGCCTACGACCAACCGATTACGCACTACTGCTCGACCAGGTCATCTTCGGTCTGCAGATGGTGCAACCCGCCATCCAGAATAAAGATACAGGCTTGGCCCTGAAACTCGGGCAGATCGAGCATCACCTGGACCAGGACTACCGCAAACTGCTGAAACACAACACAAAACTACTGAAAAAAAGCGACACACTGAAGATTTGATTGCCGCCCTGTTTGTGGCCCACAGCATCGAGCAGATGGGCGACGCCCTGCTCAACATCAGTGAGGCCATCATCTCCGCCAATCTGGGCCAGCCTATCAACATCGACCGTTACTACCATCTGATGGAATCCATCGGCCGCCTGGAGGCCGATAAAAACCTCAACAGTCTGACCATTGAACCAGTAGCCGAAACCCGCTCGGGAAGCGCTATCTCAGGCATCAGCAATCCAAAGAAAAAGAACGATGGCTATGTGGCCATTTTCAAGGATGGTAAAAAGCGCAAACTGAAAGAAGAGCGGGAAGGGGTAGAGAGCTGGCACGAGATCTACCCAGGACTGGCGCCCAAGATCCTCTCCTACCACAAGCGCGGCCAGTCCGCCTCACTGCTGATCGAGCACTTGGCTGGCATGACCTTTGAACATATCCTGCTGCGCGAATCCCAGCCACTGCTTAACAAAACCCTGGGACGTCTGTGCGCCACCCTGGAATCGGTATGGCGTGAAACCCGCAGTAAGAAAAAAATCAGCGCTAACTACATGGACCAACTGGCCAGGCGCTTGCCGGATGTCTACGAGATCCACCCCGAGTTCCGCCAGAGCGATAGCCAGGTGTGCGGTCGGGAGATAGCCAGCTTTGAATCCCTGCTCAAGCGCACCCGCACCTATGAGGCCAGGCTCAAGGCGCCGTTCTCGGTGTATATCCACGGTGATTTCAACGTCGACAATATCATTTACGACCCACTGGCCAAGCGTATCAACTTCATCGACCTGCACCGCTCCCGCTACATGGACTATGTGCAGGACGTGTCGGTATTCATGGTCTCCAATTACCGCCTGCAGGTACTGGATGCACCCTTGCGCCGTCGCATCATGCAAATGGTGCAGAGCTTCTACCGCTTCGCACGCAAGTATGCAAAAAAAGCCGGCGACGAGACCTTTGAGCTGCGCCTGGCCCTGGGGCTGGCCCGTTCCTTCGCCACCTCTACCCGTTTCATCCTCGACAAGTCCCTGGCCCGAGCCATGATGCTGCGTGCCCGCTACCTGTTGGAGCGTGTATTGGAGACTGATCCGAAGCAGGCCGCTAATTTCCGACTTCCTATAAAGGAGCTGTTCATTGCTTAAAATTGGCATCATCGGCATCCCCGGCAAGTGGTCCACCGAGACCCTGGCCGATGCCATAGAATCCCGCACCGGCTACCGCCGGATCATCGACATGGGCGAAGTGGAACTGGACCTGGCCGGCAAACGGCTGCTGCACGGCGATACGGATCTGTGCACCCTGGACGGCCTGATCATTAAAAAGATCAGCGCCAGCTACAGCCCCAACACCCTGGACCGCCTGGAACTGTTACGCGTGGCAGAACACGCCGGGGTGCGTATCTTCAGCCGGCCCCTGAACATCCTGCGCCTGGTCGACCGCCTGAGCTGCACGGTAACCCTGCGCAACGCAGATATCCCCATGCCAGAGACCCGAGTCACCGAGAACGTGGCGGCCGCCATGACCGCAGTGCGTGAATTCGGCAGCGCGGTGTTCAAACCCCTCTACTCCACCAAGGCGCGTGGCATGTGCGTGATCGACGCAGAGCTGTCCGACAGCGACATGCAGAGCCAGATCCGCACCTTCCAGGCAGAGAACCCCATGATGTACATCCAGAAAAAGGTGGCCCTGCCGGGTAGGGATCTGGGCATGGTATTTCTGGCTGGCAAATACCTGGGCACCTACGCTCGGGTCTCCCAGAGCGACACCTGGAACACCACCATTCACAGCGGCGGACGCTACGAGAATCACCTTCCACCCGACGACATCATCGAACTGGCACGCCGCGCACAGGCACCGTTCGAGATGGATTTCACCACCGTCGATGTGGCGGAAACCGATGTCGGCCCCATCGTATTCGAGGTTTCCGCTTTTGGCGGCTTCCGCGGCGCCAAGGAAGGAATCGGCATCGATGCCCCCGGACTCTACAGCGAACACGTCATAGGGGAAATCTCTACACAATGAACAACAATCTGACCATGGAAACCGCCGCCTCTGCCCTGCAGGATGGCGCCAGTCTCGTCGATGAAGCACTCTATCTCGGCCTTGGAGAGTGCTCGTTGCGGCTGCGTTCCAACTCCGCCGAGTTGCTGGCAAAACTCGCGGTCTATTTCACCCATGTGGCAACCGGGCCATCGGATAATGTGGATCTCGAGGTTATCGCCATCGAACGGGATATCCCGGATCTGGGCGTAGCTTTCACCGACTGGAAGCGGGAACCGGGCAAGACAGGCCGCAAAGACGCCTATTTGGATCTGGCTGACGCCCGCCTGGTGTTGAAGGTACGCACCGGCATGGTGTTCCTGCAGAGCAGCGGCCCGTGTATCGCCGCCGGCCCCTGCCTGCAATACGACAACCAGGTGATCAACTTCATCAATGCCCAGTACATGAACTGGCTACAGCACAGAGACTGGCTGATCTGTCATGCATCGGGGCTGGTATACCAGGGCGGCTGCCTGGGCATCGCCGGCTTCTCCGGCGGCGGCAAGTCCACGCTGATGCTGCACCTGATGGACCACGACGAGGTCTCCTATCTGACCAACGACCGCCTGTTTATTCGCAACCAGAATGGTGGCACAGGTGCAGTGGGAATCCCCAAGCTGCCACGGGTCAACCCCGGCACTATAGTGCACAATCCACGCCTGCACAGTCTGATATCCAGAGAGCAGCGTGTGTCCTTCCTGGCGCTGCCCCAAGACGAACTCTGGCACCTGGAAGACAAATATGATGTGCATGTGGAGCAGGTCTACGGGCCAAACCGCATCACCCCCGAGGCGCCCTTATCCGCCTTTCTGATACTCAACTGGCGGCGCGATTCCAGCGAGACAACCACCGTGGAACGCGTGGACCTGGAGCAGCGCAGGGATCTGCTGACCGGCGCCATCATGAAATCCCCGGGGCCCTTCTACCAGTATCCCGACGGCAGCTTCTTCAGCGATACCACCGAACTGGATCAAACCCCCTATCCGAAGGTGCTGAAGGATACCCCCGTTTATGAGGCGCGAGGCGGTATCGACTTCGAGGCCCTTACTGATATCTGTCTGCAACAGTTAATGGGTTGAAAACGCATACGTGACATAACTGACCATGACAACTGAACTGCTGATCCTGCGACACGGCAAATCCGACTGGAGCCTGGGCGAGGCCGATTTCCATCGGCCCATTACGGACCGGGGCAAGCGCAGTGCCCAGCGCATGGGCGTATGGCTCTGGCAACAGGATCTGTTGCCGGACCACATCATCAGTTCACCAGCGGAACGGGCTCTGACCACCACTCAAAAGACCTGCAAGGCCATGGGCATGGATCCCAAAACCATCCACAAGGATCAGCGGATCTACGAGGCAGGCCTCAGCGCCCTGCTGAGCGTACTGCATGAATGCCCAAACCAAGCCCGGCGGGTCATGCTGGTAGGTCATAACCCCGGGTTGGAAATGCTGCTGTTGCACCTCAGCAACAAGCCTATCGATAACCCGGCAGACGGCAAACTGCTACCCACCGCCACGCTGGCCCGTCTGACCATACCGGATGACTGGAGCCAGCTACAAGCAGGCTGCGCCGAAGTCATCTCCATCATCCGCCCCGGCAGCCTGCAGGAGAAGTTCCCCTACCCCGCACCCCACGGCAATGAATTGCGCGACCGACCTGCCTACTACTATAGCCAGTCCTCAGTGATTCCCTACCGCATACATAGGGGTGAGCTACAGATACTGGTCATCCTGTCCAGCAAGAAAAAACACTTTGTAGTGCCCAAGGGCATCCAGGAGCCTGGCCTCTCACCGCGTGAATCCGCCGCCCAAGAGGCTTGGGAGGAAGCGGGTATAGAAGGTGAAGTTGGCGACACAGCCCTGGGCAGCTACCGTTATCAGAAATAGCAATACGCAACTGAACGAAGTACACGT
>NZ_JAAVSH020000001.1:3975954-3993451 GCF_011947365.2 endosymbiont of Lamellibrachia barhami | reverse complement strand
CTACGAGGCAGGCCTCAGCGCCCTGCTGAGCGTACTGCATGAATGCCCAAACCAAGCCCGGCGGGTCATGCTGGTAGGTCATAACCCCGGGTTGGAAATGCTGCTGCTGCACCTCAGCAACAAGCCTATCGATAACCCGGCAGACGGCAAACTGCTACCCACCGCCACGCTGGCCCGTCTGACCATACCGGATGATTGGAGCCAGCTACAAGCAGGCTGCGCCGAAGTCATCTCCATCATACGACCCGGCAGCCTGCAGGAGAAGTTCCCCTACCCCGCACCCCACGGCAATGAATTGCGCGACCGGCCTGCCTACTACTATAGCCAGTCCTCGGTGATTCCCTATCGCATACATAGGGGTGAGCTACAGATACTAGTCATCCTGTCCAGCAAGAAAAAACACTTTGTAGTGCCCAAGGGCATCCAAGAACCTGGCCTCTCACCGCGTGAATCCGCCGCCCAAGAGGCTTGGGAGGAAGCGGGTATAGAAGGTGAAGTTGGCGACACAGCCCTGGGCAGCTACCGTTATCAGAAATGGGGTGCGACCTGCACCGTGAAGGTCTATCCCATGCGCGTAACCCGTGAGATCCCGGAGCATGAGTGGGAAGAGAGCCACCGGGGCCGCCAGTGGGTAACACCGAAACAGGCGGCCAAGCGTCTCAAGCAGGCAGAGCTGGCGCCACTGGTGGAGGCGCTGGCCAAGCAGCTGGGAGCCTTGTCCGAGACATGAGGCGAATCGCCGCACTCATCCGACACGGTGATTATCACCAGCGATCGGCAGCCCCCAGCGCCCACCAACCCTACCCGCTGAACGCGGCTGGCAGAGAACACGCCCAGCAGGCAGCCAAGGAGGTACAGGATACGCTGCTGCAACACAACTGGCAGCTGGCGCCTGTCATCGATAGTTCCCGGATGCTACGCGGCTGGCAGACTGCTCAGATTATCGCTGAGACGCTGGTCAGCCCAGAAGCAACCGTGGATTCCTTCGACGCCCTGGCCGAGCGAGGCATGGGTTGTCTGGCCAACCTCAGCGTGGCCGAGATCGAAAAAATCCTGCAGCAGGATCCACGTTACCCGGAGGCTCCGCCGGACTGGAAATCCAATAGCCACTACTGCCTGCCTCTGCAGGGAGCAGAATCGCTCATGCAGGCGGGTGAACGGGTGGCGAGTCACCTGTGTAAGCGCATGGCGGAACTGTCTGCAAACGATACCGTCGACCGCCTAAAACTATTCGTCGGCCACGGTGCGGCGTTTCGCCACGCCGCCCATCATCTGGGTGTGCTGGCCTTCGATCAGATCGCCGCACTGAGCATGTATCATGGTCGGCCGGTGTTTCTGGAGAACCTGCCGGATGGAAGCTGGCGGCAGATAGCCGGTGAATGGAAGGTACGCGGCGGTGATGCCTATACCGACTGACAAAAAAAGCCATAACAAAAGCCGAACATGAAACAGCGCACCTATCTCAAACATATACCCGATTACCAGGGCCAATGCTGGCTGCAACCAAAGTTACCAGCCCAGGGTGAATCCTGGCTGCTCGGCAAACACCACTCCTTTGCAAAGGAGACCGCCAAGCAAGCCGCACGCATCGAGGTACTGGGCCAACTGATCGAGCAGGCGCCATGGAAATGGCCAAAACGGCCACTCTATTTTATCTGCGATCTGCATGCCGATGCCGATGCCTTCCATGCCTCATTGGTGGCATCCGGGGTAATTAAGAAAACTGGCATGCGAGACACCGACTACAAACTCACCAAAGCGGCCCGCAAGGGCCAAATCGTGATCGGCGGTGACTGTTTTGACAAGGGTCCCAGCGTACTGCGCCTGCTACGCAGCATCCATAGGCTGAAGAAACGAGGCGCACGGATCTCTATACTGGCCGGCAACCACGATATCCGCACACTAATCGGCATGCGTGCAGTGGATGGAAACCACGACCCACGTATCGAACATTTTTTTGTGCGCATGGGTCCCAAGGCCATACCACTGCTTAAGGAGATCGCCGAAGAGTACCTCAATGACTCGAACCGGCTACGCGGGATACCCAAAACACGGGAGTGCAGGCAACGACTGTTTCCCTCGAAAAAATGGTTCGATGAATTCCCCATGCGGGCGGAATGGATGATGCCGGAGGCCAGCATCAACAAAGAACTGCACCGTCTGAAAGAGAAGGTGCTGCAGTTCACTCAGGGGTGTGAAGAGATCGGTCTGTCACTGCGCACCACCTATGCAGCGGCACTCAAGTTCCAGGAGATTTTTCTGCATCCCAAGGGGGAATTTGCCTGGTTCTACCGCAAGCTGCGCCTGGCCCACCGGGAGGGCGCTTTTCTCTTCATCCATGCAGGGTTGAATGATCATATCTGCCGCCTGATCACCGATCAGGGTATTTGTTACCTGAACCGTCAGTTCCGCCACGATGCCTGGAACGACTCCTTTGCCTTCTACTACGGCTCGCTGGCAAACACCCTGCGTACAAAATACCGGCCGGTGGATATGCCATTTACACCCTACGGCGTGGATCTGATGCACCGCAAGGGTATCCACGCCCTCGTACACGGTCACCGCAACCTGCTGCACGGTCAACGAATCATGCTGCGCAAAGGTATGATCAACTTTGAGTGCGACACATCCCTGGATCGTAACACGCGCAGCAAGGAGGGTCTGACGGGACACGGCGCCTCAGTAACCATCTTCCGCCCCGAGGGCCGGGTACTGGGCATCAGCAACGACTATCCCAACATCAAAGTCTTCGAGCCACAGGCCTTGGTGAAAAAAAGACGCAAGGCACGCAAAGCTGCGGGCAAGCGTAATAAGCCTATACGAGGAAAGCGAACCGCATGAGAACCGATGGAAAAAGCTTCAGGCACGAATCACTGCAGGACACAAAAGCCATCCGTGACCTGCTCAAATCCATTAGCCAGGGCCTCAAGGATGGGCACCTCAGCTTCAGCGATGCAGACGGCGAGATCGTGATGGAACCTGAGGGTCTTTTGCAGTTCAAACTGACCGCAACCAAGCGGCAAGGCCGGCACCGGATCAACATGCGTATCAGTTGGCAGGTGGATGAACCGTCGGAAAAGAAGGAAAAATCCCTGTCGGTACGTTCGCGCCGTTAAGCAGTAGCATCCAGGAATATACGTTTTAGTGAAACCTCGTCATCCCGGCGCAAGCTGGGATCCAGAGAATTCAACGACTTGCTGGATTCCGGCGTAACTTCTCAATAGTTCCCTGCATACCCTTGCACGGAGTCGGCTAATGGGCGACCCATTTTTATTGTTTGCCCTTCTTGATCTTCATGCGCCGGGGAATCACAACCACCCCACCTGGACTGACGGTAAAGCGCTTCGCATCTTTCTTGTGGTCCAGCCCCACCACCGTTCCGGGAGGAAGGGTAACATCCTTGTCGACGATGGTACGAAAGAGTCGACTGCCGGCGCCCACCTTAACCCCATCGAAGAGCACGCACTCCTCCACCCTCGCCTCTTCATTGACCCGGACCTGGGGGGAGAGTATCGATCGGATCACCTGTCCTCCCGCCAGGATAACACCACTGCTTATGAGTGAATCCAGGGCAAGTCCCACCCGGCCACCACGCTCGTCACATTTCATATCCGCGAATACAAACTTGGCCGGGGGTGCCGGTTCAGTGTAGGTGTTGATCGGCCACTTCCGATCATAGAGATTGAATATGGGATCCACGTCCACCAGATCCATACTCGCCTCCCAATAAGCATCGATGGTTCCAACATCTCTCCAATAGAGCACCTTCTTCCGATTCTCATCCACAAACCGGTAGCTATAGACAGGAACCTTCCGGATCAGATCCGGCAGGATATCCTTACCAAAGTCATGGCTGCTCTTTGAGTTGCGGTTATCCGCCTTCAGCACCTTCTTCAGCAGACGGGTCTCGAACACATAGATACCCATGGACGCAAGGGCCATACCAGGTTGCCCTGGGACGGGCTTTGGCTGTTCGGGTTTCTCTTCGAAAGAGACGATACACCCCTTCTTGTTGACCTCCATGACACCAAAGGCACTGGCCTGCTCCAGAGGTACGGCGACCGTTCCCACAGTAACTGCCGCCTTATTCTCGATATGGGCCCTGATCATCCGGCTGTAGTTCATCTTAATAGATGTGATCTCCGGAAAGGATAAGAATACGATCCGGATCGGACTGGTCTATAGAATAGACGTTCTGGTAAACCGCATCGGCGGTTCCCTGGTACCAGGAACTGTCGACCCGCTGCTGGGGTGACAGGATCTGGATATGCTCCTCCAGGGTATGAGGAAGAAAGGACCAGCCGTAGCGAATGTGCCGCTCCAGCGAGAGAGACTTGTACTGGGTAAGCACACAGACCCGGCGAATATTGGAATTGAGGCAATTGCTCAGGACAAAGTCTATAAGACGGTAGATACCCCCGAAAGGCACTGCCGGTTTCACCCGGTCCCGAGTCAGTGGATAGAGCCGGGTCCCCACACCGCCGGCCAGCACCATGGCCAGTGTGTTGATATGCATTATACTTACTCTTGGATCCTGAATTTTCGCTGCACCCGGGATATAGAACAGATCAGAAGCCCTTAAAGTATAGAAGCTTTTCAGAGGGGTTATCCGGACGCTTCGAGCTTCGCAAAAAAATCCCGCCATATGGATCGCCCCTCGCCTAGGTGGCCAACATGAATTGGGCTATTGGATAAGCGCCTGCAATGAGCAAAGTCGCGACTGTAATGACACCGCAGGAATGAGCAGGATTCAAATCTGGATCCTGTTCCTCGCTGCCAGCTGCTGCGCCTGTGCAGCACCGGTCAGGGATGCACCCGCGCCGAGTGAAAGCGAGCCGAGCCATACGATTTTTCTGGTGAGCCACGGCTGGCACGCCGGAATTGTGTTGCGGCGCGCCAACATCCCCGACAGCGTCTGGCCAGCACCTGAGGATTTTCCCGATGCACAATATCTAGAGGTGGGCTGGGGAGATAAGGATTACTACCAGACACCGGATTCCCACATGGGAATCATCCTCAAGGCGGGCCTGTTGCCTACCGCCAGTGTCCTGCATATTGTCGGTTTCAATGGCACTGTGCCTGCCTATTTCCCCTTTAGCGAGATCATTAGAATCGAGCTATCCTCTGCCGGTTTTGAGCATCTCTCACGCACTATTGGGGAAAGTTTCGCCAGGGACGAGACAGGTAACGCCATATCACTGGGTCCCGGCCTCTACGGAAACAGCCGCTTCTATCTATCCAAAGAGGTTTACCATTTGTTCAACACCTGCAACGTCTGGACCGCCCGGACGCTGCACGCCTCCGGCCTCCCCATCGCCCCAGCAAGCACCATTACCGTGGAAAGTCTCATGTCCCAAGCGCGAAAGCTTGGAATGGTAGTGCAAGCGGGGCCGGAACCGTCGGAGTGAAGCCAATGCCGTGGGTGAGTACCAATTTCACGACTTGATTCGCGCCTTTAACTCTACAGCGAATAATTCGCCATCAAGCTGTCCCAAAGTCATTCAAAGCGGAAAGAGTCCACCGGTCTCAGGGATCTGGCGAATCCAGGGCTTGTAAGCAGCGAGGTCTGCGGGTAACTGCCTGGTGGCTGCCTTCGCTTGTTCCAGGGTTTCATAGTTTCCATGGAACAAGACGTACCATTTTTGTCCCTGGTGCTCGGTGTGGTAGATAGCGCTGTCGGCCTCGATACCTTGCTGCCTAACGAATCGCGCCAGGGATTCCCGCTTGTGAACCCCAACCACCTGCAGGGTATCAAGCCCACCATCGCCAAAATCATGGGACAGGGTGGCTCAAAGGCTGTTGTCGTCCACAACCTTCGCATTCTGGATGTCGAGGAGATAAAAAGCGTTCCATATGTTCCACTATCCATCCCTTCGTCGAACGACTGATCAACCTAACCTCTACTTTTAAAATCAACTAAAAAAGGGGGATTACCCGACAGCTGGCATCCGAGAGGCGGCGCTCCTTCACCAGGTAGAGAAAATAGGCCTGGATTTCCTCCAGACTGATCTGGTCCAGGGGACGATGATAGTACTTGGCCAGATCGGCCACGGCTGGATGGCGCTTTGTCGCGGGTTATATCAGCTGCAAACAGTCGTGTAAGTAACGATTCACCATGGACACAACCTCTATTGGAACCGTTATTGCCGATTCAAAAGCCGTCTCCAGATGGCATCCAGCAGACATTTAACCTTTCTCGGGATTACGTGGGATATTGGTGGGTCTGCCCCCAAGGAACGATATGCAACTCCAGCAATGCCGCCAGGCTATAGAGCAATACGGCAAGCAAAATCACCCAGGTAAAGCCCAGATGGATCGCCAGCAAGGTTGCCAGAATAGCACTTATTAGAGAGGCGCAGCCATTGACACCCCATGCCCAGGGCACCAGATGAGGGGCATATCCGGCAACATGAGCCAATCCCAGCGGGAATGGCATCCCCATGCAGAATGCCAAGGGTGCTATCAGTATTAGGGTTATCACCACTTTTGCCACATCCGGCAGGGCTGCCAACCAGGTAAACAGGAGTGGCAGCAGCCACAGGTAGCCCAAGACGATTACCCCGAGAGTCAGGATAACTGGCGGAAGCGGCCTGTTTCGTCCCTGCTCGAGCAGGTGCCCTGCATACTGGCTGCCAATGCCTGAAAAGATCAGAAAACCACAAAGAACAACGGCAACAGCGGAAATAGGGTTTGCGAGAAAGAGCGTAAATTTCTGAATAAAGGCGATCTCAATAAACAGGAAGGCGAGGCCGATAGCCGTAAAATAGGTCACTACCTTCCATGGATAGTTCTTCTCTATTTTTCTCTTCTCTCTCTTCAGAAACCAGAGCGGCAACAGTATCAAAACGAGACTGGCGAAAAGCGCCTGCAACAGAGTAAGAATAAGCACCGGATAGCCAAGATCCAGTAAGGTTACCCCACCTTGTCTGTACAGCGGCAGGATCTCTGGGAGAGTCGACCATTTGAAGAAATGAAAAAAATAGGGCCGATCATCTGTGGCTGGACGGATATCGAATTTATAGTCGGAAATAAAACGTGCCGGTTCATCCCCAAGCAGTGCTGTGACGCCTTGATAGTAGTATGGTTCCCGCAAAATATTATAAGTGTTGATCTGCTCCGGAGTGATACCTGGATAGAAAACCAGATCAAATGACCGGGCATCACAAAATGAGATCAACTGACGAATCTCCTGTTCAGTAAACGGGCCGTTTTTGATCACCAGTACCGAGGTATTCCATCCCCTGATCATAACCAACTGATCACCGGGGTTTGAAACACCGGACAGACGCAGTACTTCAACAGCTGTGGCAAAGAGTTTCAATCCACCCTTGGGTGGCAGTTTGACCCAACGGGTAATCGAAAGCAGGCCACCCTCCCGCAAGTGATCCAGATACGCCTTTATCCCCTCCCGGGTATAGAGATAGCTTTCATTGAGCGCATAGAGGCCAGCTGATGAGGCGGCAGCAGAATCCAGCAGTGAGAGTTGAATGAGGTCGTACTGCTCCCGGCTGCTGGCAACGAATCCCCGTGCATCTGAGATATGGATCCGGGTTTTCTCCTGCAACAAAGACCATCCGGAGAAGCCGCCATAGGCGTGTTGAAACAGGCTGGCAATTTGCGGATTCACCTCCACGGCATCTATTTCATCAGCGCCAAAGAATTCAGCCTGCAATATGTCACTGCCACCCCCCATACCTATGATCAGAACCTTTCCTATCTCTCTGAGATGATAAGGCAGGGCCGAACCCAGGTAATCGAGATAAACCAGTGACTCTCTGTTACCGTCGTAGCGAGTGATGGCACCGGGGCCATCACCATCGACAAACAGGCCGATCTGGGGAGGTGGCTCCACGGTACTGTTCAGGCTCATTCCGGGAGCCAGGCGCAGGGGGATTTTCCGGCTTTCCAGCAGTGTCACCAGACCGAGCGGACTGCTGTGTTCCTCCTTTACCGTTGTGCCGCTGATACGCAGTGTCTGATTAAGGGCTTTGTATTCAGACATCTTCGGAACTATCCACTGCTCCGGCAGCAGCAGGAGAGCCAGCAGAATGAGCACCACCCGCTTGCGCTGCACTATGCGGCTCTCAAACGCAGCGACTACAGATGCCAGCAGGCCTGCAACAGCTATCAGTTGCAGAACACCGGACGGTTTCAGCAGATAGAGCGCAATGATCACACCCAGCGCACCCAGCCCGGCACCTGTGAGGTCGAACGCATAAATCTTTGGAATCTGCTGATTAAACTTGATAAAACTGAGGCAAATCGCATTAGCGGCAAAGAAAAAGGGAATAATCAGTAGCAGATAGTTCAGCAACAGGAATAGCCACTGATCAGGATCCCAGACTATCTCCAGAATGTTAAAGGGGATCTGTTGGGCCAGCATATAGCAACCTATACTGCTGAGTCCGAAAAGGGTGGTATTGGCAACGAATGCCTCCGCGAATCGGGGGATCAACCACTGCCGCGTGAGAAAAAGGAAAGTGCCACTAACACCATAGCCCAGCAACGCCAGGCTGATCACCATGTAGGCAAAGTGATGCCACTGAATAATCGAGAAGAGCCGCATCAGCAGCACTTCATAGGCCAGCGCGGCAGCTGAGATAATGAGGATTGAAAAATAGGGTGGCCTTGGGTGCAACATGGAACCCTGAATTGTCAGTGATCCCCCGTCAGTGGCACGAAACGCACCGGCAAGATCTGGTGAGTGATGATTTTTCCCTGTTCCGTCTTCTCAATCAGCACCAGTTGCTGAACCATAAAATGGCCGCCCACCGGGATCACCATGCGCCCGCCGGGTTTCAGTTGTTTGATCAGTGGAGGTGGAATATGACTGGAAGCGGCGGTAACCAGAATAGCGTCGAAGGGAGCATGCTCCTCCCAGCCATAGTATCCGTCTCCCACCCGTGACGTTATATTGTCATAACCCAGTCGGCGAAAGCGGTCTGCCGCTTGCTCGCCAAGCTCCTCGATGATCTCTATGGTATAGACCTTGTCAATCAATTCGGCGAGTACTGCAGCCTGATAACCGGAACCCGTACCTATCTCAAGTACCTTCTGCTCCGGACCCGGATGCATGAGGTCGGTCATCAAGGCGACGATATAAGGCTGAGAGATCGTCTGTCCCTGCCCGATCGGTAATGGACGGTCTTCATAGGCTGACGATTTTACCGCTTCCGGCACAAACTCATGACGAGGGACAGTGCCCATTGCTTCCATCACACGCGGGTCCAACGCCTCTTTATCTATATAATCAGCAGTTCTTAAAACAGATGCCTCAATAACCTCCACCATAGCCTGTCGCAGGGTGGGATAGCCCTTTTCTCCGGAATCGACAACACCCGAGCAGGTGATTAGCAGGATACTCATCATCCACAAACGGGCAGATCTCTTTCCTGTAAGCATTTCCCACCACGCCTTGGTAGAGAATAGGGTTACACATAAATTATAGTCGTTATATTTTTTTTGGGAGTACGGAGGATGCAAAACTGCGCAAAGATCATAGGGGATTCATCATTTAAAGGCTGTCGTCGCCCAACCAGATGTGCCACGCTTTCCTAGGCGCGTTAACGACTAATAATGAACGGAGGCAGGTGGATGAACCGTCGGAAAATAAGGAAAAATTCCTGTCGGTACGTTCGCGCCGTTAAGTAATTTTCAACCCAGCATCATAATAGGCCGCATCAGGCAGCGCACTGAATACTCGGTACAAAACCAAAGGCCAATTGACACTGCTGTAAAGTAACTCAACAGCTACTTTGCTACTCTCCACAGTGCGCGAATCGGTCTCTCAGTACTGTGGACGGATTAGGTTAGAGATAGGAACAAGTTGAATATTTCAATTTTCGCCAGGCTTGGAAATGCCATTTATCAGATCCACCACAACCCTGGAATAAATTTTTGATAATACCTCATTCATGGCACGAACTGAGGCGAGCACAGAGGCATTATCAAGCTGGTTTATTTCTGAATAGTCATGGCTGAACAGTGGCCGCCTATCACCATCAGAGATTATCTCCATCCGAAGTGTCACGCGCACCTCCACCCCACCATTTTTAAGCAACATACGTTCGAACTTTTTTAATTCAACACGCAAATGGTAGTCACCAGATGTAGACCTCATGTCGGATGCTACATGCTGGGCGAGATTAACATTCCTAAGGTAGGTGACAAATTGCTCACGGATCAGAGAAGCTGGCGAGTCTGTCCAGTGATGATAGTGGTGCTGCATCAGTGCTTCTGGAGAGACTTCATAGCTATACAATAATGCCCGCTCACTTAATATGCCAGATGCCTTAATCCGATCCACGATTAGCGAACCAAATATCTGTGGCTCATCAAATTGATGTTGTGGCTTCGATTCTACAAGACGGTAAAAGTTGTTTTCTGGCACTGGTTTTGTAGAAGCACATCCAGCAGCAATGAGGGCAATGATGCAGCACCCCCAAGTTAGAAGTAACCTATTCATTGCTTGATCCAACCTCACGCGGTGGTTTACTCCCCAGAAGCAGTCCCGGGTTATCTCGTATTTCACGACTGAATTCATTCATGTGACGGGAGGAAGCCTCAAGGTTGTGTAATATCGTTTCGGTATAATCTGCGACAGTTTCCAGCGAAGCTTTAAGAGCAAGCACAGATTTTCGAAGGTCGACTCGGTTTTCCGAAACAGAACCCTGAGTCTCTTCCATCAATGAATCCACCGACTTAATTGTTCCACTGGACTGTTCAAGCAAGACATCCACTGCTTTCCTGGTTTGTAATAGTCCTTGGGAAAGTTCCAGAAGATTGGCTGACATCTCTTCGCCATTCTCAACCGCCCTGGTTACCTTCATCTCTACATTTTCATTCAAAATTCGAGGAATACGATCGGCCCCTGTCTGAAGTGTCTCAACCAGCCGACTAAGATCATCAAATATCTGCGGAAGATTACTGTCGACCTGATCACCCATCGCAGATACAAGGGAATTAATATTATCAAGCAGGGGTTTCACACTGCCAGAGATCAAGCCACTTGTCTCACTTGCCACACTATTGATGGCCTTGAATACATCGACCTCCTGGAGCCCCTGTAATTCGGAACCGGTAGTCAAGTATTGGTTGCTATCACCCTCCTCAATATTGATTACGGTTTCAGCCAACAGCCCTTCGGAGTATATTCTGGCGACACTATTTGTCGGGATTTTCCAGCCATCTCGAATCATAATGGTGACACGATAGTGAGTCTTGCCTTCCTGTTTATAGGGCTCGATTTTAGAAACCGACCCAAGTTTATAGCCTTGGTAAGTGACCGGAGTACCTTCATTCAACCCACCAACGTCAAGATAGTTAGTATAATAATGGTCGTTCTCCCCCACTCCTCCCGTCAATCGATAAAGTGCATAGAGCATTAGCGTAAACCCAACCAATACAACAGAGCCCACCATCAGGTAGTTCACGTTATCCCGTTTCATAATCCAGCCAGATCATCCGTTAGTCTTTGTAAATACTCATCCGGGTTGACGATGACATCTTCTGATTTGCGATTCAGCAGATTCTGCACCCGTTTATTATCACTGCTTTTCACCTCATCCACGGTGCCGAGAATGAGTACTTTTCCTTTATCCAATACCAGTATTCTGTCAGCAATACGAAATGCACTGTCCAATTCATGGGTTACGACGACAATAGTAACCTTCATGGCATCACGTAACCGCAGTATCAACTCGTCAAGATCCGCTGAGACCACGGGGTCGAGTCCAGCCGACGGTTCATCGAAAAACAGTAAGCTCGGGTCCATAACAATCGCGCGGGCCAGTGCCGCTCGTTTGACCATGCCTCCAGAAAGCTGTGAAGGCATTAACTTTTCAAACCCGGCCAGATTAACCACCTCCAGTTTCATGCGTGCCATTATCCTGATGGTATTCTCATCCAACCGGGTATGTTCACGCAGAGGAAAAGCAACGTTTTCTTCCACGTTCAAAGAGTTAAAAAGTGCACCATTCTGAAACGAAACCCCCATGCGCTGACGTATGGCATGCAGTTGCGGGGCAGAGAGCTTGTTCGGGTCTTTTCCAAACAAACGAATAGCGCCTGCAGCGGGTTTGTTCAATGCCAGCATATGGCGGAGTAGAGTTGATTTTCCTGAGCCGCTTCCCCCCATGATGACCATTATTTCACCGGCCAGAACCTGAAGGTTTACCTGATCAAGTATTTTACGTGTACCGTAATAGGTCACAAGATCCTGAACATCGATGACTAACTCATCTTTGGTGGATTCAGATTCCACTACCATGCTTTTTACTCATTTCTTTATTCATCTACTGAGGAAATAGGTAAAGATCATATCTACCATTACAATCATTGCAATTGACATCACAACCGACCGCGTCGTAGCTTTTCCCAAACCCTCTGCACCACCACTGACAGAAAAGCCATTGCTGCATGCCACCAGTGCGATCAACACACCAAATATCAGACTTTTATACAACCCCTGCATCACATCATAGACGACCAAAACATCAAAGCAGCGATCAATAAATGTCCCTAAACTGAGTTTCAGCACGAAGCCGGTATAGAGCCCTCCGCCAATCAGTGCAGCAGAGTCCGCCATGATGGTGAGTATCGGCATCATCACTAACATGGAAAAAATGATCGGTGCGACCAGATGTCGGACCGGTTCAATTCCCATCACCCGCAGTGCATCAACTTCCTGTGACATCTGCATGGAGCCGATCCTGGCTGCAATGGCAGAACCAGAACGTCCAGCAACCACAATCGCCGTAATCAACACTCCAAATTCCCGCGTTACTGAATATGCAATTCCTGGAACGACTTGAGATTCTGCATTAAACTCCTGCAAAGTTACTATGCCCTGTATCGCCATCATTATCCCATTGGAGAAAGAGAGCAGAATAACTACCGGGATCGCCAGGACACCAATTTTCATCATCTCTGAAAATATATAATGCAACCGCACCGGTTGCTTGACGAAGGGCCCGACAAGCAGCCAATAGAAGCTCTCAACCAGAAGCGAAAAGTGGTAACCAACCTCTTCAATCGCATCAATGGTTTTTTCCCCAATCCTCTCTATAAATTTTCGGGTATTCATTTAAGGATTTTACGATCCACCCTGAAGTAGCGTCTCAATTGAAGTATAGATGGGAAATACCTGATCAAGCCGGGCCAATTTCAAGACATTCAAAGCATTGTCACTGACACCCACCAAAGCAAAATTGAGATTTTTGCTACGGGAGACTTGATAGCCCTCCACCAGGCTGGCCACGCCTGAACTGTCGATATAGCTGACCCCGGAGAGGTCAACCAGCAAATGGCGTTGCTTTTGCAAGCAATCCAGTATCACTCTTCGAGCTTCTGGTGAGCAGCTCAGATCAACTTCCCCCTCCAGGTACACCACCAAATAGTCGTTTTTTTCTTCTATTAAATAAGTCATTCTCTTTACCGCTAGAAATATTTGACCATCTCCAGGGTGTTACCCATGGTTTCAGCTTCGATAAACGCCACCTTATCCATAACCTCCTGAATAAAATGCAGTCCCAATCCGCCTGGCCTGATTTGATCCCACTCTCTGGGCTTGAATTTTGAAGTATCCACCTGATTGGCATCATCGCTCAACTGGAATATCAGCGCCTCATCAGTTTTCAGGATTATAAGATGGATCTCTCTGTCCGATTCAAAATGATAGGCATGTTTGATTATATTTGAACACGCCTCATCCACCGCAAGTACTAGTTCCTGTTGCTCTTTGCTGGAAAAACCGGTGGATGCAACTACCTCCTTTACCCGCTGACGTAACACCTTCAACTGGTTTGGCTCAGAAAGCACTCGGATATCCACCACTGTTTCGGAAGCGTCCATTACAGCATTAACCCTTCAGCAGAAGGATAGTCATGTCATCGTCCACCCTGCCTCCTCTGGAGCGGACATCTGTAACAATATGCAGCAAGCGCATTGCAGGTGGTATATCTGAATAGAGGGAAAAGAGCTGAAGTAACCCCTCTCGTTCCAGCCTCTGTTCTCCATTGACCTTCGCCTCCAATAATCCATCTGTATAGAGGTAAAGATGCATGTTGGAAGTCAAGCGTAACTCATCGAGTGGAAATATGGCCTCTGGAATGACACCCAGAGGAGGCGCCATCGCGGGGTATTCAGAATCAAACGTACCCCCCCGCATCAGAATAGCAGGAAGATGGCCGGCATTCGCGATTTTTACCACTCGGGACTCAGGATCAAAAACCCCGGCCAGCATGGTGACAAACATACCGTGAATGGAAGTCTCGAGAATCTCCCTGTTAAGCATGGCCAGTAACTTTGAAGGGTCATGAATACTCTTACCCAAACAGTGAAACAGGCTGCTTGCTTTTGCCATAAGCAGTGCTGCATTCATTCCTTTTCCAGAGACATCTGCTATACAAAAAGCCACCTTTCCATTGCGAAGTTTATAAAAGTCATAGAAATCCCCTGAAACTACTTTTGCAGAGACATTGAGGCCAGCAACTCCCTCCAAATTATCCGATTCACCTGGCAGCAGGCTGCGCTGAACTTCCCTGGCCAAATCGAGCTCCTTGTTCAGTTCAGAAGCAATCTTGTCCCGTTCCTTCAGCGTGTGTTCCAGGTGCCAATTCATCTGTTGGAAACTCAGGTTCTCCTCAACCAGGTGCAAATTTGCTTCCCCGATCAAATCCTCAAAATCAACCTGCTCGCCTAGATCAAATCTAAAAGCACTGGCAGCTTTATTCATACTCACAGCTACCTGCGCCATGAGGTCATTGCTCTGTTCTGAAGAGATCCCGTAGTAATCCAACAGGAGTGATCGGCTCTGTTTTATTGCCTCTCTCCTGTTATCAGATGTGAATACAGCAGACATCCAGTCCGCACACTGGGCCAGTTTACAGAGTTCCACCGATGACTTATCAATTTCAGCTGGAGTTCCCCGGTGATGGTAGCCCATTGCAATCGTGAACTCTTCAGGCAATAACCAGGCTTGAGCAAGCTGGAGGCCCACTCGATCATGGGTGGTGTTAAACAGCTGTTGTTCCAAGTCATATCGACTATCGGGGGTTAACTCGGACAAACGACTCCATTCATTCGTTACCTTCGGGTTCAGATAAAACATAACAAGCAACCCAAAATCCTGCAGCAATCCAACGGTAAATCCTGCCTCTTTGTCATGAGCCGTTTCTGCTGCCAAAATACGGGCGCATACCCCACGCCGCAGTGCCGCCTCCCAGAACTCAGCCACAGGAAATGCAGGTAATTGATCAGATTTCAGCGTCGCCTTCAAGGCAATGCACAGGGCAACATTTCTGAGCACTCTATGTCCAATGAGCGTCACAGCCCTGGCAATAGAGGTCACTTCCCCTGAAAAGCCAAAATATGCAGTATTCGAAATGCGTAGAAGTTCTGCTGAAAGCGAAGGAACCTGAGTAATCAGTTCACTAATGCGTGTTGCATCCATCTCGTTCCGGGCGCAGGCATGGACGACAGCCAGTACACCCTGAGGTGGCATGGGGAGTTCCGTTATGTCTAAATCATCCAAGGATATCAGATCCAATACAGAACCCTTTCAATTTGTCAGAACATTAGTTCCCAGGAAACGATTTCAACCTGCACCCGCATATGGCAACTAGAACTATTCCAGTCAATTGTATGCCTCATTCGAGGCAATACACAAAGGCATTGTGACACGTTCAACAGATGATAAGATGTTGGTGTCTCAATACGACTGGTTTTTTTGACCATACGGGCATGCCCGTTACATTCTGCACTACGATGCACAACTGTGCTGGACAGACCCCAGCAGAAGTCCGGCAAGAAAAAGCTGGGAACAAGATCTCGTAGCAATAGCATTACCGTGGCCCGTTATAACTCTCGACTGCCGTTTGAGAAACCATTCGCCAGGGACAGGACTGAGGCCGTCTAACATATCGTTTTCAGGTAATAATCTGGAATTTGCTATCCACACGGAGCTTGCATGAAAGATAGGGAGGCGTCCCACCCTGAGTGGGAGATCGACCAAAGCGCTCTCCCGACGTGGGAGGACGTCCAGCGCGAAGGCCTGAAAGGCCATGCCGACACACATATTGAGCTTGTCCGCGATGGCAACTCTGTTCTCCCTGTTGTCTTCCTGCAGCGCCCACTGGATTTCTCGGCTCCCATCGACGAGTCAACCCCATGCACCGTGGTTGTAGACATCGTCTCGGTACTAAACCTGACAGAAATCTTCGGCTGCGTCGTCCCCGTGCTCTGGGACGACGAAGAGGCGCGTTGGGAAACGATCTTCCTGGGTCTGTTCCCGATCAACAAACACGGGGCGATCGATCCGGCATCGCGCACGCAAGCAGAGCAGTCACGCGAGATCCTATGTAGCTTTGGCGAGAAGAGCCGTACCTGCGGGCTCGTCGTATTCGACGGGAATGGGTACGTGATTCTCGCCCGGCGCGTACCAATAGGGCGGGAGCAGCGCGAACGCATTTCCGAGATCAACGAAGTTGTCTCTTTCCTGAGCGACTACAACCTTGCGCACGATGGTCCGAGGCTTCGAGCGGCCGAGGACACCTATCGGGAGATCTTCTGCTACGCGATCAAGTTTCCAATTCCGAGCATCATTCCGTCTAACCGATCACTGTTGTTCAGCGGGGCAAGGATTCGTGCGCTGTGCGTCGACAATGACCGCCTGATCGACCGAAAGAGCCCTGCCTCCCTCAAGGAGACCGAGTCTCGTCACGACCTCTTCATATCCTACTGCCATCTCGATACCGACGCTGCGCATCGCATTGCATCCTGGATCAGGCAGCTCTGGCCGGACACGAGGCTCTCTATCTCGGATCCAGACGACGTTCAGCGCGCGGAGAAGGATGCGAACTACTTTTTCAAGGATGCGCGTCATTCGAAAGCACTGCTCTACATCGCAACACCCAACAGTATCGGCCGACCCGTCGTCAGCCAGGAGATCGGAACCAATGCGCATAAACCCATCGTCACGGTTGTCCTAGACGATCATACGGCGGAGCGTCTCGCTGAATATCTCGCCACAAACCCGTTTCTAAGCCTTGATCGAGAATGGACGGTGGTACTCGATAGGGTGGAGAGCTGGCGACAGTGCGCGCGGCTTCTGGCGCAGGCCATGGAGAAGAATCCAACGGCGTGGATCACTCCTCCCAAGGTCACTGTACCGTCCGAGGACATCAAGGGCCGCAAGGCCGCCCAGCAAGCCTACGACATGGACGACTGGGAGCGCACCAAGTCGCGACGGAACGAGCAGACCGAGGAGAAGCCGAGCACATCGTAGACGACTTCCCTGAGCTTGCAGCTCGAGCAGGACAGGATCTTGGCGCCTGCCCTGCAAACGCCAAGCCCGCGCTCCAAGCTCATCCTGCTTCTGGAAACTCTGAGCGAACCCCAGCTCTGGCTTCAAATCCAGACACGGGTACCCGGCGTAGTCGATGACGAACTGATCAACCACCTGAAGAAGAAGCTCACGTTAAGAGCAATACGTAACTGA
>NZ_JAAVSH020000001.1:3927871-3975659 GCF_011947365.2 endosymbiont of Lamellibrachia barhami | reverse complement strand
CGAGATCCTATGTAGCTTTGGCGAGAAGAGCCGTACCTGCGGGCTCGTCGTATTCGACGGGAATGGGTACGTGATTCTCGCCCGGCGCGTACCAATAGGGCGGGAGCAACGCGAACGCATTTCCGAGATCAACGAAGTTGTCTCTTTCCTGAGCGACTACAACCTTGCGCACGATGGTCCGAAGCTTCGAGCGGCCGAGGACACCTATCGGAAGATCTTCTGTTACGCGATCAAGTTTCCAATTCCGAGCATCATTCCGTCTAACCGATCGATGTTGTTCAGCGGGGCAAGGATTCGTGCGCTGTGCGTCGACAACGGCCGCCTGATCGACCGAAAGAGCCCTGCCTCCCTCAAGGAGACCGAGCCTCGTCACGACCTCTTCATATCCTACTGCCATCTCGATGCCGACGCTGCGCATCGCATTGCATCCTGGGTCAGGCAGACCTGGCCGGACACGAGGCTCTTCATCTCGGATCCAGACGACGTCCAGCGCGCGGAGGAGGATGCGAACTACTTCTTCAAGGATGCGCGTCATTCGAAAGCACTGCTCTACATCGCAACACCCAACAGCATCGGCCGACCCGTCGTCAGCCAGGAGATCGGAACCAATGCGCATAAACCCATTGTCACGGTCGTCCTCGGCGATCATACGGCGGAGCGTCTCGCAAAGTACCTCGCCACAAACCCGTTTCTAAGCCTTGATCGCGAATGGACGGTGGAACTCGATAGGGTGGATAGCTGGCGACGGTGCGCACGGCTTCTGGCGCAGGCCATGGAGATGAATCCAACGGCGTGGATCACTCCGCCCCAGGTCACTGTACCGCCCGAGGACATCGAGGGCCGCAAGGCCGCCCAGCAAGCCTACGACATGGACGACTGGGAGCGCACCAAGTCGCGACGGAACGAGCAGACCGAGGAGGAAGCCGAGCACATCGTAGACGACTTCCTGAACTTGCAGCTCGAGCAGGACAGGATCTTGGCACCTGCCCTACAAACACCAAGCAGGCGCTCCAAGCTCATCCTGCTTATGGAAACCCTGGGCGAACCCCAGCTCTGGCTTCAAATCCCAGACCTGGTGCCAGCACTGGTCGATGACGAACTGATCAGCCACCTGAAGAAGAAGCTCGCCCTAAGGCGGCTCAACGAGGAAGAGGCAGCCGCTCTTCTACTCGAGCAGATTCTGTCCGCTGTTCGTGCACAAATCCAGTTCTGGGATCACTGCTTGAATCGGAGCTTTTAATCCAGGTAGACTCTGGGCAAACGTCCAAACCAGAGGAAAGCGTGATAACACAAACCGTGGAAGAGGCGAACCAGGTTCTGGACCAACTCATGGACATCGCGTCTACGTCGACGAACTTCGTGGGAATCCACGAGGTTCAAAAAGAGTCGCTTCGCCGCCTCAGTCCGCAATCGAAGCTCATCAATCTGCTCCAGCTTACCCAGAACAACAAGTGGGTCGACATCATGTCGATGGTGCCGGCAATCGTAGACCAGACGCTTCTTGAGTGGATTGGCAGGAACGCAGAGCTCGCCCGCGCCAATGACGACGGCGCAGCTGTGAAGAGATTCCAACGCATGAGCCAGCTCGCGCAAGGGATGATGGAGCCCTGGCGGTAGCGGGTGTGGCTCGTGAAAAAGGTCGAGAATTTCAAGCAGTACGAATTATCGTGAAGGATAACTCAGTCTTCAGACTCATCATTGTATTGGTTGCGTTCAGTTGGTGGCCGACTATTAAATATGGCCTCCAAATCTTCCTCGGTCAGCTCTTCGACACGCAACGCGCGGCGGTTGTCTCTGTGCATCGCGGAAGATTTCTTGGGGATCATCACAGCGTGCGGTACACCTTGCCGTTTTGTCATGATTGAAACCATACCTCGTATTGTGACAGAAATCCGACACAGCGTTTGCGTTTGGTTTCTGTCACGGCGCTAGTGGCAGGCTATCCTGTTTGAAAACGAAATGCCTGTGATAATCCCCATAATACTTCCGAACATGTAACCGCGGCGGACAGTAACGAAAACCTGCAGCACTTCGACGTGGTGGTGGCCAACCCGCCTTTCTCTTTGGACAAGTGGGGGCAGGCATCCGCTGGGGATGACAAATATGGCCGCTTTCGCCGCGGCATCCCGCCCAGAACCAAGGGTGACTACGCCTTTATTCTGCACATGATCGAAACCCTGAAGCCCAAAACAGGGCGCATGGGGGTGGTGGTGCCTCATGGTGTGCTGTTCCGTGGGGCCAGCGAAGGCAAAATCCGTAGAAAACTCATCGAAGAAAATCTGTTGGACGCGGTTATCGGCCTGCCGGAAAAACTTTTTTATGGCACCGGTATCCCCGCAGCAATTTTGATCTTTAAAAAGAAAAAGAGAGACGGCAAGGTGCTCTTTATCGACGCCAGCCGGGAATACCAGGATGACAAGAACCAGAACCACCTCACCGAAGAGCATATCAACAAGATTGTCGATACCTATGCAGCGCGTAATAACGTCGATAAATACGCCTATATTGTCGACCCAGCGGAGATTAAGGAGAACGATTTCAATCTCAACATCCCGCGTTATGTGGATACCTTTGAGGAAGAAGAGGAGATTGATTTGATGGTGGTTCGGGAGGAACGGGAAAAACTAAAGGAAGATTTGGCAAAGCTTGAAGTCGAAATGGAGGGATATCTGAAGGAGCTAGGTTATGGTGCCTGAGGGTTGGAGTGAAAAAAGGCTTGGCTCTGTTGTAGAGCGAGTAATTGTGCCCGTAAAACCTGAACTCGATTCTCTATACAGGGAGATCGGTATCAGATCTCATGGGAAGGGTATTTTTCATAAAGAAGCTGTGCTAGGCAAAACGCTAGGCAACAAACGTGTTCAAAATATTTCCAGATTGTTTTGTTGTCAATATCGTATTTGCCTGGGAGCAGGCTGTTGCGAGAACGACAGATAATGAAGTTGGAATGATAGCGTCGCATCGTTTTCCAATGTATAGACCGAAAGGAAAAAGATGTGATGTGGATTTCCTTAACTACTTCTTTAAGACGAAAAAAGGTAAGTACCTCCTGGAGCTTGCCTCACCGGGCGGCGCAGGTCGGAATAAAACTCTGGGGCAAAAAGAATTCACAAATCTCAAGTTTCCTATGCCGGGTGGTGATGAGCAAACGAAAATCGCCCAAATCCTCTCCACCTGGGACAAGGCCATTGAAACTACTGAAAAACTGATTGAAAATAGCAAGGCGCAGAAAAAGGCGCTGATGCAGCAACTGCTGACGGGGAAGAAGCGGTTTCCGGGGTTTAATGGGGGGTGGTCAGACGCGCGACTGGGCGATTTCCTTGTCAAGATAATCGGTGGTGGGACACCGGATCGTAGCAACCCACAGTATTGGGGTGGTGACATCCCGTGGGCTACGGTAAAAGATTTGAGTGCCCCAGTAATTTATGGTGCTAAAGAAAGAATTACAGAAAAAGGCCTCAATAATAGCGCTAGTAATTTAATCCCAGCCGGAAGTGTGATCGTGTCCACAAGAATGGCAGTCGGAAAAACTGTTACGAACGTGATTGATGTCGCAATTAATCAAGATCTAAAAGCGTTGGTTCCAAAGAAGAAACTTTTATCGAAGTATCTTTTCTTTTTAATGCACAGCCTAGTTCATGTCTTGGGCAAACTTGGAACCGGAAGTACTGTAAAAAATTCGATTATCCGATATTAAATCGTTGAAAGTCTTAGTTCCCGAAACACTAGACGAGCAAAGGAGAATCCTTTATTCCCTAGCGGTAGCAAGCGATCAAGTAATTCTTCTTGAGGCTAGAGTAGAGAATTTGAGGCTTGAAAAAAAAGCCCTCATGCAACAACTCCTCACTGGCAAACGCCGGGTAAAGTTGGATAAGAGGTAAGTTCTTATTAACACCGTGCAGATGTTTGCGAGAGGGTATGGAGATGCCACTTCCAGGAGTGTTGGCGGCAGGGATGCCGCCTTCAAGCGTACAGGGATGTATTTACAGCGTCTCCTGGAAGTGGCATCTACATACCCTCCTGCACGGACTTTTTGAGAACTTACGATAAGAGCAAAATCGACGGGGATTGAACGATGAGCAAGGAAGTTACGCAACACCATCAAACCTTTGAAAGCCTGAAGCATACGCAGGATGGAGGTGTAGAGTTCTGGACTGCCAGAAAGTTACAGTCAGTGCTTGACTACAGCAGATGGGAAAAATTCGAGCGTGTCATCAAAAAGGCCATGGCGGCCTGCAAGAAATCGGGCCAGGCAATAGGAGACCATTTTCCCCAGATGGTGAATATGGTCATGCTGGCAACTGTTTAACGATAATGTCTACACTCCCTGAAACCAAAGAACAATACAGCAGCCACATCCCGGCGCTGAAGACCTTGCTGGCCCTGGGCTGGAAGTATCTGTCCCCCGCAACCTGCCTGGAAAAACGCGGCGGCAACCGTTCGGTAGTGCTTAAGGATGAGTTGATCGAAAGCCTGAAGGAGCGCCGCTTCGAGTATAAGGGTGAACAGTATCCGCTCTCCCCCAACGCCATCGAACAGATTGTTCGCGAACTCTCCTCCCCCGGTTTGAACGAAGGCCTGTTGACCGCCAGTGAACGTATCTACAATAAGCTCTGTCTGGGCGTGACGGTGACGGAATTTATTGACGGCAAGAAACATTTGCCGACCATTCCTGTTATCGAGTGGGGTGATGTAGCAAACAATAGCTTCCTGGTCGCGGAAGAGATGGAAGTGCTCAGCACAGCGGGCACTCATACGCGTCGTCCCGATCTGGTCTGCTTTGTGAACGGCCTGCCGTTGGTGGTGATCGAGGCCAAGCGACCGGATTCCGGCAACCCCAACAAGAACATGATCGACGAGGGTATCAGCCAGTCCATCCGTAATCAGAAAAACGATGAAATCCCGGGTCTGTTCGCCTATGCCCAACTGCTCCTGTCTATCAGTAACACCGATGGACGCTATGGAACGACCAAGACCATCAGGAAATTCTGGGCTCGCTGGCGGGAAGAGGCATTTGCCGAAGCGCACTTTCATGAAATAAAGAACACCCCATTGAAACCAGAAGCGCATGCTGACCTGTTTGCGGACAAACCTGCCAGGGTGCGCAACTATTTCGAGCAGCTTTGGGCCGGTGAAGAGTTGCCTACCGAGCAGGACCGCCTGTTGATCAGCTTGCTGACGCCGGAACGGCTGCTTGAATTTATCCGCTATTTTGTGCTCTACGACAAAAAAAACGGCAAGATTGTGGCGCGCTATCCCCAGGCATTTGGTATCAAGGCGCTGATCGATCGTGTCAATCAGCGCACGCCAGACGGTGGCCGCGAGGGCGGCGTGCTATGGCACACGACGGGTTCCGGCAAGTCGTTCACCATGGTGTTCCTGTGCAAGGCGCTGCTGCTGCATCCATCTTTAAAGGAGAGCCGCATTATTGTCGTCACCGACCGCATCGACCTGGAGAAACAACTGGCCAATACCTTTTTGTCCGGCGGCGCCTTCGGTTCCATCATTGCCAGCAAGAAAGAGGGTGAGAAGGCCAGGGTCCGTTCCGGAAAGGATCTGGCCAAGCGCATTGGTCAGGGTACCGAGCGCATCATCTTTTCCATCATCAACAAGTTCAACACGGCCTCGAAACAGCCCGAGTGCTACAACCCTTCAGACAATCTGATTGTGCTCATCGATGAAGGTCACCGCAGCCAGGGGGGTGAAAACCACGAACGCATGCGCAAAGCACTGCCCAATGCCGCCTATATCGCGTTTACCGGTACGCCTTTGCTGAAGGATGACAAGACGACCAACAAGTTCGGGCCGATTCTCCATGCCTATACCATGCAGCGGGCGGTGGAGGATGGCACCGTCACGCCCCTGCTTTATGAAGAGCGCCAGCCGGATCTGGCGGTGAATGAGAAGGCCATTGATAACTGGTTCGACAAGATTACGGCGGCGCTTTCCGAGGAGCAACGGGCCGATCTGAAGAAAAAGTTCGCCCGCAAAGGCGCAGTCTATAAATCCCAAAACCGCATTGAACTGATCGCCTGGGATATTGCGGTGCATTTTAACGAGAATATCAAAAAGCTGAACCAGGGCCTGAAGGGCCAGATCGCCTGCGACAGTAAATTAAGCGCCATTCGCTACAAAAAATACCTGGACGAAACTGAGCTGGTGAGTAGCGCTGTGGTGATATCGCCGCCAGACACCCGCGAGGGGCATAAAGATGTCGATGAGGAGAAACTACCGGAAGTGCAGCAATGGTGGAAAGAGAATGCAGGCCACGATGCGGATGGGTATGAGCGATCCGTGTTGGACGATTTTTCCACACCCGGTGATCCGGACTTGTTGATCGTGGTGGACAAACTCCTCACGGGTTTTGATGAGCCTCGTAACACGGTGTTGTATATCGACAAACCATTGAAGGAACATAACCTCATTCAGGCCATCGCCCGGGTGAACCGTCTGCACGAAGAGAAGCAATACGGTCTGCTTATTGATTACCGCGGCATTCTCGAAGAGCTGGATACGGCCATTCAGCAATTTCAGGATCTGGCCAGCCGGACACAGAGCGGCTATGACATTGAGGATATCGATGGCTTATACGGCCAGATGAGTACCGAGTATAAGCGCCTGCCACGACTGCATGATCAGTTATGGGCGGTTTTTACCGGCGTGAAGAATCGCCAGGACTTGGAGCAGTATCGACAGATCCTGATCCCTGAATACGGTGAAGACAGCGATGGCAACAGCTATGACAAGCGGCAAAAGGTCCGTGAAGATTTCTATTCTGCCCTGACCGATTTTGGTCTGTGTCTGAAACTCGCCTTGTCTTCCCAATCGTTTTTTGAAGATGGCACTGTTACCGAGGCGATGATTCAAACATGGAAAGCGGATTTGCGCTTCTTTACCAATCTGCGCAAGATCGCCCGCCAGGATGCTCAGGAAACCGTGGACTACAGCAGCTATGAGGAACAGATCCGGCGTCTGGTAGACAAGCAGGTAGTAGGCAATGAAGTCAAAGAACCGGAAGGTGTCTACATCGTCAGTGAACTGGGACAGGGAAAACCGGAAGAGTGGTCCGAAGAAAAGACCCGTAACGAAACTGACCTCATTCGTACGCGCGCCAGGAAAACCATTGAACAGGAACTGGCAGGCGACCCCTATGCGCAAAAGGTATTTTCCCAGTTGCTGAAAGAGGCCATTGCCGAGGCTGAGGCCCTGTTCGACCACCCGCTCAAGCAATATGCCCTGTTCAAGACCTTTGAAGAAAAGCTTGAAGCTCGCCAGCTAGAGGGTATTCCGGAATCCCTGAGCGGAAACCCCCACGCCAGGGCCTACTATGGCGCCATGCGCCTGGCAATGGGTGATGACCCGCCTCACGACCTGGCGGATGAAGCACTTGTCATTGACCTAATTGTAGACCGGGCGGTTGCAGAACAGTCGCTGAATCCCCAGGGTATCGAGGCGGAGATCCGCAAAGGCTTGCTGCCGAAGCTTTTCAAACTGGTTGGGATGGACAAGGCCAAAGAGGTCATTGAATCGGTCATTCAGATCACTCGTGTGGGTTTGAGTCGCGGAGAGCGTCGTTGATTGAGCAGTGCCTGCAGTACGGAGACGTGCAAATTCCCTATCAGGTACTTTTTGTGCCGGGAAGGCAGTGCAAGGTCGCCATCCATGTTCACCCGAATGGGCGTGTGCAGGTTGATGCCCCCCCTCAAACATCACTGGTCGAAGTCAAGCAAGCCGTCAGTAAGCGCAGCCGCTGGCTGTTTAATCATATCGAGCGCATACGGGAACAACGTATCTGGGTATTGCCCAGGGAGTATGTAAGCGGCGAAAGCCACTTTTATCTGGGCAGGCGATACGTGCTGAAGGTTCGGAAAAGCAAGCGGCAACAGCCCGGCGTAAAACTCAGGCAAGGACTCTTGCAGGTAACTACGGACAATAATAATCGGGATAGCGTTAAAACCCTGTTATGGGATTGGTATAAAGACCATGCCCGCAATCAATTCGACCGGCGGTTGGAGGCTTTGTGGCAGGAAACCAACTGGGTTCAGGAAAAGCCTACCTGGAAATTGCGGACCATGAAGAAGCAATGGGGCAGTTGCTCTCCGAAAGGTATTTTGTCGTTAAACCCCCACTTGGTAAAAGCGCCATCACAATGTATTGATTATGTGCTGCTCCACGAACTGTGTCACTTGAAGTTCCATAATCACAGTCGGCACTTCTATCGCTTGCTGAAAACACAGATGCCTGAATGGGAGGCCGTAAAAGGGCGATTGGATGGAATGGCGGAATTGCTGTTGAATAGTTAGGAATCAGCCGCAAGGGAAGGTTGGCGCAGGATAGCGGGGCCTGACGCAGGTTGGATGAGGATCAGGATCGGCAATCGGTGTGAGGTTAGAAGGCATGATGATGGAAATCAATGCAAACGCAGTGTCGGACTTCCTGTCACAACATGAGGTGGCGGAACCAATCATGATCAAACGGCAAGGTGTACCGCACGCTGTGATGATCCCTATGAAATCTTCCAGGCGATGCACAGAGACAGCCGCCGTGCGTTGTGTGTCGAAGAGCTGACCGAGGAAGATTTGGAGGCCATATTTAATAGTCGGCCACCAACTGAACGCATCCAATACAATGATGAGTCTGAAGACTGAGTTATCCTTCACGATAATTCGTACTGCTTGAAATTCTCGACCTTTTTCACGAGCCACACCCGCTACCGCTCAGGGCTCCATCATCCCTTGCGCGAGCTGGCTCATGCGTTGGAATCTCTTCACAGCTGCGCCGTCGTCATTGGCGCGGGCGAGCTCAGCGTTCCTGCCAATCCACTCAAGAAGCGTCTGGTCTACGATTGCCGGCACCATCGACATGATGTCGACCCACTTGTTGTTCTGGGTAGCTGGAGCAGATTGATGAGCTTCGGTGCGGACTGAGGCGGCAAGCGACTCTTTTGAACCTCGTGGATTCCCACGAAGTTCGTCGACGTAAACGCGATGTCCATGAGTTGGTCCAAATTCTGGTTCGCCTCTTCCACACGGTTTGTGTTATCACGCTTTCTCTGGTTTGGACGTTTCTCACCCTCTTTCTTGCTGGCAATGATGGAACCGAAGGCGCCGCCGGACAAAAAGGTATTGGCCAGTTGTTTCTCCAGGTCGATGCGGTCGGTGACGACAATAATGCGGCTTTCCTTCAGAGAGGGATGCAACAATAGCGCCTTGCACAAAAACACCATGGTGAACGACTTGCCGGAACCCGTGGTGTGCCAGAGTACACCCCCCTCACGACCACCGTTGGGCGTATGTTGATTGACCCGCTCAATCAGCGCCTTGATACCAAAGGCCTGGGGGTAGCGCGCCACAATCTTTCCGATCTTCCTGTCGTAGAGCACAAAATAGCGCACAAATTCCAGCAAGCGGTGCGGTGCCAACAGGCTGATCAACAGGCGGTCCTGCTCGGTCGGCAGCTCCTCACCGGCCCAAAGCTGCTCGAAATAGCTGCACACCCTGGCAGGTTTGTCAGCGAACAGGCCGGCGTGCGCTTCCGGTTTCAACGGCATATTCTTGATTTGATGGAAGTGCGCTTCGGCAAATTCCTCTTCCCGCCAGCGAGCCCAGAATTTCCTGATGGTCTTGGACGTTCCATAGCGTCCATCGGTGTTACTGATAGACAGGAGCAGTTGAGCATAGGCGAACAGACCCGGGATTTCATCGTTTTTCTGATTACGGATGGACTGGCTGATACCCTCGTCGATCATGTTCTTGTTGGGGTTACCGGAATCCGGGCGCTTGGCCTCGATCACCACCAGCGGCAGGCCGTTTACAAAGCAGACCAGATCGGGACGACGGGTATGGGTTCCGGCTGTGCTGAGCACCTCCATCTCTTCCGTGACCAGGAAGCTGTTGTTTGTGATCTCATCCCACTCAATAACCGGAATGGTTGGGGAGTGTTTCTTGCCGTCAATAAACTCGGTGACAGTGATACCCAGACACAGCTTGTCATAGATGCGTTCACTGGCGGTCAACAGGCCTTCGTTCAGGCCGGGGGAGGAGAGTTCGCGAACGATCTGTTCAATGGCGTTGGGGGAGAGCGGATACTCTTCCCCCTTATATTCAAAACGGCGTCTCTTCAGGCTTTCGATCAACTCATCCTTTAGCACTACCGAGCGGTTGCCTCCGCGTTTTTTCAGGCAGGCTGCGGGAGAGAGATACTCCCAGCCCAGGGCCAGCAAGGTCTTCAGCGCCGGGATGTGGCTGCTGTATTGTTCTTTGGTTTCAGGGAGCGTAGACATTATCGTTAAACAGTTGCCAGCATGACCATATTCACCATCTGGGGAAAATGGTCTCCTATTGCCTGGCCCGATTTCTTGCAGGCCGCCATGGCCTTTTTGACGACACGCTCGAATTTTTCCCATCTGCTGTAGTCAAGCACTGACTGTAACTCTCTGGCAGTCCAGAACTCTACACCTCCATCCTGCGTATGCTTCAGGCTTTCAAAGGTTTGATGGTGTTGTGTAACTTCCTTATTCATCACTCAATTCTCATCGATTTCGCTCTTATCCAATATCACACGACGTTTGCCGGTGAGGAGTTGTTGCATGAGGGCTTTTTTTTGGCCCTTGAGAGAAAACAACTGTTTTTCAAGATTCTTGGTTTCTTTATCCTGATCATCTAATACCACTGCGGTACGTAGTTGCTCGTCTTTTTCATTTGGAATGAAAACCCGAAACTTTCTGATATCGGCTCCATTTACTGCGTCAAAAGTACTCCCTTGAGACAACCTTATCCATTTTGGCTCGTGCGCAAGAAGCAGTTGATAAATGAATCTTGTTGACGATGACGTCTTCGCAGTAATAGCTGCTATGCCACGTCCTATACAAGCATGGTGCTTAGAAACTGAAACCATACCTACTGGCGCGCGCACGCTCAGTAGAACGTCACCAATACTGCATTCTTTCGTTATTTGTGAGGTATAGACTCTAGGAGAGGAGAAACGGTTTCGTATATCCGCATTTCCTTGAATTAATGGAAGGCCCGCTTTGTCACGGTTATATGATTCAGATTTTGGCGAAGACCCCATTGTGATATCGACAATGATAGATAGCTGAACTTCTTTCCACTTTCCTTCAAACCCCGGAAACCGCTTCTTCCCCGTCAGCAGTTGCTGCATCAGCGCCTTTTTCTGCGCCTTGCTGTTTTTAATCAGCTTTTCGGTGGTTTCAATGGCCTTGTCCCAGGTGGAGAGGATTTGGGCGATTTTGGTTTGTTCTTCAATTCGGGGGACGTCAACCGGGATTCTGGAAAAATCGTTAAAGTAGAGACGCAATCTGTCTGAGGTCAACCCATAGGAATACGCCCAGAATAGATAAATCAGTCGTTGCGTCTTAAAAAGGTATGCTGCAAAAAGCGAATCTACATTTTCCTTCGGAGCTAGAACGATATAGGCCGGACTCACCAGGCCGTCATTCTCTGCAAGGCCAGAAGCACCCTGCCACATTCGCATCATGTTGTAGACGATGTCGCCCTGCTTAATCAATAAATGCTCACTTTCAGAAAGATTCGTATCTGTCTTTCGTTCTAATATCTCACGATTCACAAGACCATCATTAAGCGTCACAGACAGGGTTGGAAGGCCAGCTTTCCCTTTCTCACGCCTGCTAACAAACAGGTCACCAAGTTTTTGGTTTCCCTCATAGACCATAACCCAGCTCCTTGAGGTGCCCTTCCATTTCGACTTCAAGCTTTGCCAAATCCTCCTTTAGTTTTTTTCGCTCCTTCCGCACCGCCACCAAATCAATCTCATCTTCTTCCTCAAAGGTATCCACATAACGAGGTATGTTGAGATTGAAATCATTTTCCTTGATCTCTGCGAGATCGGCGAGATAAGCGTATTTATCGACGTTGTTACGCGCTGCATAGGTAGCAACAATCTTGTTGATATGCTCTTCGGTGAGGTGGTTCTGGTTCTTGTCATCCTGGTATTCACGGCTGGCGTCGATGAAGAACACCTTGTCGTCTCTCTTTTTCTTTTTAAATATCAAAATTGCTGCAGGGATACCGGTGCCATAAAAAAGTTTTTCCGGCAGACCAATAACGGTATGCAATAAATTCTCTTCAATGAGTTTTCTACGGATCTTGCCTTCACTGGCACCGCGGAACAGTACGCCATGAGGCACCACCACCCCCATGCGCCCTGTTTTGGGCTTCAGGGTTTCGATCATGTGCAGAATAAAGGCGTAGTCACCCTTGGTTCTGGGCGGGATGCCGCGGCGAAAGCGGCCATATTTGTCATCCCCAGCGGATGCCTGCCCCCACTTGTCCAAAGAGAAAGGCGGGTTGGCCACCACCACGTCGAAGTGCTGCAGGTTTTCGTTACTGTCCAGCAGGCGCGGGTTGCGCAGGGTGTCGCCCCATTTGATGATGTGGTTGTCTTCGCCATGCAGAAACATGTTCATCTTGGCCAGCGCCCAAGTGCTGCCGATGGCTTCCTGACCGTAGAGCTGATATCTCTTTGAGCCGTTGAAATGTTTTTTGACCTGTCGACCGCATTTCATCAACAAAGAGGCGGAACCACAGGCCGGGTCACAGATGTCGTCACCCTCTTTTGGCTCAACCAGCTCAGCGATAAGTTCGGAGACGGCAGCAGGAGTATAGAATTCCCCGGCCTTTTTTCCGGCGCCGGCGGCGAACTTGTCAATCAGGAACTCATAGGCATCGCCGATGACGTCTCTCTTGCCCACCCGACTGGGGCGCAGGTCGAGTTCGGGTTTATTGAAATCCTCCAGCAGGTGACGCAGCACATCATTCTTCTGTGCCTCGTCACCCAGCTTGGTCGTGTTGAACGAGATATCCTGAAACACGCCGTGGTCGCCGTCGCGCAGTTTACTGCTGTTACCGTCTTCGATGGCATGCAGTGCCTTGTCGATACGTTCGCCGTTGCCCGGTTCGTAGCGTTTGTCGTAGAGCGAATAGAAGTTGGCGGATCGGGGCAGCACAAAACGTTCGTTCTTCAGCAGTTCCTCGATGAGCTCCGGGCTGTCGCCGTGCTCCTTCTGATATTCGTCATAATGATCCTGCCAGACATCGGAGAGGTATTTGAGAAACAGCATGGTCAGGACGTAGTCCTTGTACACGCTGGAATCGACGGTGCCACGGAAGGTGTCGCAGGCCGCCCAGACGGCGTTGTTGATCTGCTTTTGGTCGATGCTCTCTTTGGACATGGCGTTTATTGTTCCAGTAATTGTTGAAAAATGCCGTTAAGCATTTGTTCGCGATTGGCAAGTAACTGTTTGGTGAGTTGTTGTTCCTGTTCCCAACAGCGTTGTACAGAGACAATTTTTTCCTGTGTCGACAGGGGTGGAATCGCTACCGGCAGTGCGCCCAGGCTCTGTTTGTTGAGCATGGGCATGCTGGTGCCGCTACGATGGGTCTGAAAATAGTGCTGCGCCGTACTTTGGTTCAAGTACCAGTTGAGATATTCCGGCGTGATCTTTTTGCTTGTGAGGCGCAATACAAATAGCTGACTGGTGGCAATAACCGGTTCATCGCCCAGCAGGATCGAAGCCCGATAATACTCGCCACGGGCGGGTAACAGGATCTCCCCGGGTTGCACGGTCGCAGCCTCCTTCGCGGCCCTCTTCGTATCAGGCCAGTTGATCCTGGGCAGTTGATCCCCAGTGAGCATTACCCGATCCTTGAGATCCTTGATTTGCAGTACGGGGATATTCCCCGTCGGATCTTCATTGACCCTACCGCGAAAGGTGTACCCCGCCCGGATGTTGGCAATCGTGTTTAGTGGTTTACGCATATAAATAATGGTTTTCTTGATAAGAGCCATCCTTGGCGCTCCTTTTCCGTCTTACACTGTAGTGGCTTCCAGTTTCTCCTTCAGCCACTGTGAGATCTGGCCACCCAGATTTCGCCAGGCAGCTTCCCCGCTCAGGCGAGTTACCAGCAAGCCGTCATCCTGATCCATCACCTGCGCCAGGTTATCCCTGACCTGCTCCGCAGACTGTTGAGTCGTGATGACCCAGTTGGACTCCAGCACATGGCACCAGGGGTAGGCTTTAATGCGCTCATAGAGCGCGTCGTAATTTCTCTGCTTTCGCAGGTCGTAACTGATTTGATACACTCGCATCGTTCTTATTACCTCGTTTCGAAATTGATTGTGACTTGAACATGTGCGGCAGGTGCCAGCCTGCCGCATATCCCACCTCTTGAGCTTTCCTGAAGTTATTCAGTAGAGACTCTATTGCATAGTGGTTGAGGCCATTTTGACTATTCCGCTATTAATGTCAAGAGTTAATTTGCAGTAGCGCATCTACTCCATTCATTGCTTTATCCAAATAGAGGTGTAAACTTCCAGATAGTGGAAGTTTCTGGAATTTTATGGTCCGATAGAATATCAATAGATACCAGCCATGCAGACACTGACGAAACAACTTATAGAGCTGAAACTGGCCAACCGGGTATTTACGGATGCCCAACTGGAGCGGGTGATTGAAGGCAGCAAACAGCGCCGCTATCACTTGGTGAACCGGGCAATCAAGGCCGGAGAACTGCTGCGTCTGCGCCGGGGCAGCTACCTGCTGGCCGAACCTTTTCGGAACCACCCCGTCCACCCCTTTGCCCTAGCCCAGGCCTTTGCACCAGGAAGCTATGTGTCCTATGAAACCGCCCTGGCCCACCATGGCTGGATTCCCGAAGCCGTATATACCACCACCAGTGTGACGCCGGGGAGAAAGTCTCTCGAATACCAACACGGGTCGTTCGGACACTTCTCCTTCCATCCGCTGGCCATTCAGCCAGGGTATTTTCTGGAACTGGTGGATCGCGAACAGTCCAGGAAACAGAGCATGCTGGTAGCTAAGCCTATCCGGGCATTGATGGACCTAGTCTGCCTAAGAAAGGTCGAATGGCAGGGGGTGGAATGGCTGGATGAAAGTTTGCGTATTGATTACGAGTCTCTACGGCAAGTAACGGGTGCCGATATCCGAACCTTGAAACTGGTTTACAAGCATAAGCGCGTAATCCGATTTCTCGATTTGTTAGCCAGAGAGCTAGGCAATGATTGAATTAATCCAACAGCGACTGGAGAGCTACAAAGCCAGCAACCCAGTGGAAGAGGAACAGGCTACCAAAGAGATCCTGCAGGAAGTTGCGTTGTATTCGTTGTGGCGCGCGGGTTTTTTTGAGGTAGCTGCATTTCAGGGAGGCACCAGTTTGCGTATTCTGCACAAGCTGCCGCGATTCTCCGAGGATTTGGATTTCATCCTGAAGGAACCCAACCTCGATTTTGAATGGAGCGGTTATCTCAAAATGCTCCAAGGTGGCCTCGAAGAGTTTGGCCTTCAATCCGAGGTACTGGATAAAAGCCGCATGGATCAGCGGGTGAAAAAAGCGTTATTGAAAGATAATTCAGTAAGTAATCAACTGAATCTTTCTTTCTATCGGGGCCAACCCGGGAAGAAACTGACAATCAAGCTGGAAATTGATATCAACCCTCCGGAAGATTCTGGTTATGAATACGCCTACCTGGATTTCCCTCTGGATTTTGAAGTGTGTCACCAGGATCTGAGCAGTAATTTCGCCCTAAAGATTCACGCCTTACTTTGCCGACCTTATGTAAAAGGACGCGATTGGTATGACTTTAACTGGTATGTGAAGCACAAGACACAACCTAATCTTCCTCATTTACAGGCCGCTTTGTTTCAGTTTGGCCCCTGGAAAAGTGAAAGTGTCAAAGTCGACAGTGACTGGCTGCATCATACGATGATGGAGAAAGTCACCTCGGTGGACTGGAAAGAGGCCGCTACGGACGTTGAGCGATTTCTGAATTCAGCGGAGAAACAGAGCCTGAAGCTTTGGAGCGAGAAGTTTTTCAGAAGCAAGGTTGAGAACTTAATGCGACAAGACTAACTGATCCGTCAACATGATTCGTTGATTTAATAGTGTTGAAATAACATTACGCAAAAAGAGTTCCTGATCCACTGTCCCGGTAACATAGACCAGTAGACGAACCTATTAATCCGGCAATTCTTTAAGTTGCAATATTGTTAAGAAACGCCGTAAATTACTGGATAATCAGTAAGCGGCACACTCTATAGTATTGCCGGGTTAATAATTCACATTATCCCCACCACCAAATATGATTGATCGTCCGATTGTAAGTCTCGATCAAGGCAAGACATAAAATCATTAAGGTACGCACAATAAGTGCTAAGCCATTGATACCACTCTACGGATTGGTTTATTGACCATACAGGTATAACCACGTACTCAGTCTTCGGACTCATCATTGTATTGATTGTGTTCAGTTGGCGGCCGACTATTGAATATGGCTTCCAAATCTTCGTCGGTCAGCTCTTCGACACGCAACGCGCGGCGGTTGTCTCTGTGCATCGCCTGGAAGATTTCATAGGGGATCATCACAGCGTGCGGTACACCTTGCCGTTTAATCATGATTGGCTCCGCCACCTCATGCTGTGACAGGAAATCCGACACAGCGTTTGCATTGATTTCCATCATCATGCCTTCTAACCTCACACCGGTTGCCGGTCCTGATTCCCATCCAGAAAAACACTGGCCGTGTAATCAAGCTGGCCAAAGCAGCCATCATCCAGCCTGCGTCAGGCCCCGCTATCCCCGCGCCAACCGTTCGATTTCAGACCCGTCCAGCACCTGTTCATCCGCCAGCCTGTCGGCAATCCGCTTGATCAGCGGCTTCGAGCGACCCATTTCATCGACCAGATCCCTGTAAAGATCCGTGATTTTCCTCTCAATGCGCTGCTCGTGTTCCTGCGCCGCTTCCTGTGTAAGACCAACACGGAATACGATGTCTTTCAGCTCACCCAGTCCGGAGTACTTGTTGAGATAATTCAGCATGCTTACGGCCTGTGACAGATCACTTTTCGAATCATATTTGCCTGCCATATCCGATACATCGTTTATGCCGAATATCACCTCCTCTGCGGCTCGTCCCGCAAGCAGGATCCGTATCTCATGCAGGTAATCTTCACTTGTCATGGATACGCGCTCATCGTCAAATGCGGCAGTGTAGCCTATGCGACCGTCACTTCGGGGGGCGATGGATACATAACTGATCTCTTTACCCTTGTTCTTACCCAGCAGCCGCATAACGACATGACCGGCCTCATGTACGGCCAGACGCTGGATGGTTTCGCTGTCAAACGGCTCGGATAGCCCTTCGCCACGAGGACGACGCATGATCTCTGCCATCAGGTCATCCTGCCGAATGATATCCTTGCGCTTGCGTGCCCGCCGGGCGGCGCAACGTACAAAAAATTCGATATCAGCACCTGTCAGGCCGAACGACACCCGCGCCAGCGCATCACTGTCGACGTCCGTGGCAAGTTTACCGGCTGTCTTTAGTTCTTTCAGGTGGTAGTTATAGATTCCAACCAGTGCCCGCACCGTCGGATAACCAATGTCCACTACCTGATCGAGCCGCCCGGCCCGTCTGAGTGCCGGGTCAATATTGTCTGCGTAATTGGTTGCACCAATGACGATGATGTCGCCACGACCCGAGAAACCATCGAGTTGCTCCAGCAGATAATTGATGACCGTGGCCTGGTAGGTTAGGCCGTGACTGTCCAGTTTCTCACGGTTGCCGATCGAATCAATCTCATCGATGAACAGGATCGACGGCGCAAAACGCCTGGCCTCTTCAAAGGACTCGCGGATCAGTGCCAAATGCTCACCGAGACCACTGCCTGATTGCCATTTGGATGCACTGGCCGCAATAAATTTTATACCGCAGTCCTTTGCAATCGCCATGGCCAGTGTCGTCTTGCCGGTACCGGGTGGACCTGCCAGCAGTATGCCGCGATCAACGTCATTCCAGTCAATGTGACCATCCAGCGCAAGCTGTATATCCCGTTTCATGTCGAGGGCGATTTCGCGCGCTGCACCCAGGCCATGCAACTCTTCCAGCGACGGTGCGTCCTCCACATCCAGCCGTGACAGGCGTGTCGTGACCCGTGCACGAATGTAGCAAGCTGCATCGCTGGCACTATGTCCCAGGCGTAGTGGTGGTTGTATATCGGTGGGCAGCACGAAACTGTGCCAGCGCCCATCATCCGCCGAGTCCGATGGAAGTTTTTCTTCGAACAGATCTTCAAAGATCTGTTCGAAGTGCTGCGCAGAGGCCACGGGCAGAGACAGAGTAATGTCGATCAGACGGTGGAACTCCAATGGTAACTGGTTGAGGCGGTTGCAACCGATCAGCACCGGGTTATCCGAGGTTTCGATACCGTGTACCAACATCAGACTGTTTTCCACGCTCTGCGACTCATGAAATGAAAGTACCAGTGGGGTACGTGCATCAAATGGCTTGCCATGGCTGGTCTGCCAGTGGCCGGACAACAGCGAGGGCAGAAACACCGGTCGATTGAACTTGACATGTTCCCCTATCAGCTCAATCAGCAGGTGCTCCGCGTAAGGCAGCGAGGATTCGATTGCGATCACCGGGACAACACGTTCGATATATTTTGCAAAGTGTTCGATAATGTCCTCACCGGGTTCGATCCGCATGCGGCGCTGCCACTCGGTGTTATCGGTGAGCGCAGTACGGAACAGTACCTTGAGCCAGGTCTTGTAGACACGGTGGTCGACCTTGGCCAGATTCTTTCTGGCCACCGTCATACCATTCCCTCCCGTCGGGATACTTGCACACCGGGCCTGTTATCAGCCTGTAGCCCGTGCGCCGCAGCCAGTTGTTTCAGCTCTGTTTCAAACAACTCGTGCTTCTCCAGCAAAACATCGCGCAGTGTATGCAACATCTTCTCGTGGTGAGCCAGCTTCTCCAGGATATGCAGATAGGCCTGTTCGAGCAGCTCCTGGACTTCTCCGATGCACTGCTCCGACCCGGGCTGCTGTTGCCAGCGTAACTGGCCCGCGGGACCAAAACCAAGCCTGCAGGCCATATGTTCAGTCCAGCGCACGGCGACAGCCAGATCCGAGCCTTCATTTGAACCGCCCGCACCGCCCGAGATTCCCTCTTTGCCATACACCAACTCTTCAGCAGCACGTCCTGCAAGCAACACCTCGAGGTATTCCAGACAGGCACTGCGGGTCAGGTAATGACGATCTTCCGGCATGGCCCCGGTAAAACCCAGGCTGCCATTACTGCGCGGAATGATCGAGACCATATTGATGCGCACAGGGTAGTGTTTGCACAACAGCATCGCAATGACATGGCCGGCCTCATGTACCGCAGTACGTGCCTGTTCCTGCGGGGAAACGACACGGGTAGTGTCCGGGCTGCGCGGTGCACGGGTAATGGCCGCAGCCAGGTGGCGGTGGCTAATGGATGTGCCTTCCTTGCGTGCGCGACGGGCAGCGTCACGTACAAAAAATTCGATATCCGCACCGGTGGCCCCTAATGCCATCCCGGCCAGAGCCTTTTCATCAACATCGCTGTCAAGGTTGTTCTCCTCAGCATGGGGCTTGAGGTATAAACGGATAATTTCGGCCAGGGCATGGCGGTCAGGGCGCAGTACCTGCACAATCTGGTCAAGACGCCCAGCACGAGTCAGTGCCGGATCGATGTTGCGAACATGGTTAGTCACGCCGATGACAAAGACACCCTCACGGTCAACAGCTCCCTGCAGTTCCTGCAACAGTGCATCCACCACTTGGGTGCAGTAATCACGATTGCGGCCCTCGAATAACTCACGGTTGCCGATGGAGTCGAGTTCGTCGATAAACAGGATACAGGGGGCGTTGCGACGCGCTTCCGCGAAGCTCGCCTGCATAGCGCGCAGATGTCCACTGAGGTCATCCGTGCCGGCGATCCAGCGTGCTGCGCTCGACTGGATAAACCGTATTCCGCAATCACGCGCCAGGGCGCGCGCAAGTAGCGTTTTGCCGGTGCCGGGTTCCCCGGTAAGCAGCATACCGCGATCCATATCCGACCAGGGCATTTCGCCGACTGCTGCGGCGCGAATATCAACAAGCAGGTCCTTGAGAATGGCCTTCGCCTCACCCAGACCATGCAACTCATCGAGTCCGAGGCTCTCATCACTATCAACCTCGGAGAGTCGTCCGATTACCCGCGCCTCAATTGCCGCCAGCGCATCCGCTACCGACCAGGCCGGCCCGGCCTCTTCATGGGTAGCAGTCGTGTTGTAGCGCCGTTGCAGCATTTCGCGTACCGGCTGGTAAAAGTCTCCGGGTGTAACGTAGTGTTGCCATAATGGATTTTCATCGGCATCTGCAGGCCACTCGCAATCGAACAGTGTGCAGAACAGTGTCCTGAATTGTCCCGGCTCAATAGCGCCCAGTGTCAGGGTCACGTCCGTGACCCGTTGCAGCGCGGCTGGAATGATGGATGTGGCATCGCAGCCGATTAGCAGTCCCGCATCCGTTACTCCCAGCTGGTACACCACGACCTCGGGACGCACGATACTCCTGTAGTGATGCATGGATAACACCAGCAGGGAGTCGTCGTCGAGGTCAGGGATAACGCACTTTAGCTCGTCGCTTGGTGAGGCATCCACTTTCGTACGAAAGCGCACACCGCTGGAACGCTTCTCCAGCAAGTCGCCGACGATTTTTTCGATAAAAGATATCGAGGACTCCAGCACCATGACAGGGTACAGGCGGCAAACAAAATCGCTGAAGACCTGCAGCAGACTCTCATCATCAGCTTCCAGGTTGGCTTCGAATAGTGGCGCCGCCTGCCCGGCCCGTAACGCATGCAGCAGCTGCAGCCGCACACATTCGCTCAGGATGGATGCTTCCAGTTCACGCTCGTTAAGATAACCGGGCCACTTGCCCATTTGGCTGGTTTTTCTGATCAGCGCAGCCATATCGGCAGGCTCGACACCACCATCTCCCGTAACGGGAATCGTGCCGCTTATCTGCTGTATCTTGTTACGTTTTGGGTCGTAGGGTATGTCCGTGACGACAGGCGTATCGTCGGTCATCTGCAACTCGCCGCTCGGTTTCAGTTTAAAAGTGTTGCGAAACAGGTCACCACCATACTGATTGAATGCACTGAAATGCCACTGTGTTTTTTCCGGATCACCATACCAGACGACCGGAAACAGCAGACTCTCCAGATTGTCTTCGAAAAGTTGCTCGTACTGTCGTGGGCCTCCACCGACGGAGACCGATGCCTCTTTGCTCTCATCTTGCTCAATGACATTGAGCTCATCCATCCGGTTCACCACACGGAATGGACCCTCTTCTGCATGTACAAAAGTGCAGAAAAACTGCATGTAGTCGATCACGCTACCATTATCGAGCACGAACTGTTCGCGTTCGATAGCTTCGTAAATCGGTGTCGAGCGGCCGCTGAGCGAAAACAGTCCTTGAGCAGACCAAAGTGCATACATGCCAAACCCGATTCCGGGTTTTTCTGCAAGAATACGCAACAGGACGGTGTCTTTGAAAAAGGATAATTTCTGATATGCCAGCGCATCACTGGATGGTGATGCAGCGATTTTGTCGAAACCACCCAGCCGTTTGCGAAGTACCGAATCCATGTTGCCCAGAGGTTTCCATCCTGCACTGAAGTCGAATGTTGGTTTACCCGGATAATCTGCATCGGTTGGCCGGCCCTCGACCAGGGGAAACAAGCCGGCGACAAATTCACCCAGCTCGACATTTACCTGACCTGTCAGTGTCACACTCACCTTTGCCCTTGCAATACTGCGCTGGGAGCGGATCATGGCCGGAAAATGAAAGGTATCATCCTCCCTTCCCCTGGTCAGCGCCGCAGTGGTCAACGGCATAAAATGTTTGTCCAGCAGTTCAATATGTTCGTCGGCGAACCCTTTCTGTTTTGAAATATCCGAGGACTCCAACAGCAGGAAGCGTCCGTAGCGTCCTGCCACATGTGCCACATGTGCCACATGTGCACAGAAGAAACGTACATAATCAAGTACAGTTTCTTCGTTGATGCGGAAGCTGCCAAGCAGGCCAAGCCTCAAAATCGTGGAATTGGTCCAGTCAAGCATGTGCATCTCGTCCGGCCCGACCAGTGCGTAACAGGGCAACACAGGCGTCAGTTCGGGAATGACGAATTCGTAGAGATGGTGACCGGGATAGAAAGGCAGCGGAATTCTGAGCACGCGGTAGGCAAGACTTTCGACCTGCGGGAACGCGCTCCGCTGGAGCTGCGGGATCCTCGACCACACGGTCTGCGCATCCTCATCAGCGACGATCTCCCACTCTCCCGGCGACTCGGGCAAAAGTGAATTTCGTTTGTAGGTAGTCCAGTAAGCCATGTAAGTAATTGATTTTATTATTTACTCTTTTCGTAAACTGATAGTAGTGAAGTTTTGCACAGGAGGCAAAAATAACTTCAGCAACAAGGATCAGTGCTGCGTAATCCAGACTAAGTGAACCTTCAGATCATGAACTGAATGGGTGCTTTTCTTTTTGGTCTCATAATCCCGCATACTAAAGTCCTTGCACTAAAAGTACATAGTCTACGGATCCATCCCCGGACACTGCTAATGACCTCGCACACAACAACCGACCAACAAGAAGATGACGCCGCAGACGGTTCTGAAGTCACCATCGGCGAAGCTCTGCAGATTGCTCTCGAACGCCATCAGCAAGGTCGACTGACGGAAGCGCAACTCATCTACGAGCGTATTCTCGACCTTGCGCCGGAGTACGCCGAGGCACACCACTTTCTCGGGCTGATCAAGGTTCAGTCGGGAGACGCTGAAGGGGCAGAAGAGAATCTCAGACAGGCTATTCGACTCGACCCCGCTTACGTGGCGGCGCACAACAACCTGGGCAACTTTCTACAGGAACAGGGACGGCTGGACGAAGCGGAAGCCGAATATCGACAAGCCATCTCGCTAAATCCTGAGTTCACCGACGCCCACAGCAATCTGGGGGCGGTACTCAAGAATCAGGAGCGATGGGATGAGGCGGAACCGATCCTGCGCCGCGCTATCGAACTGCAACCCGGTCATTTCCAGGCTCTGAATAACCTGGGCATCCTGTTGAAGGAACAGGGCAAACTGGAAGCGGCCCGGCAACTCCTGCAACAGGCGTCAGATCTGAAACCCGATTTTGCCGAGGCCCGCCACAACCTGGGACTGGTCCTCGCGGCCCAAGGTGACTATGAAGCAGCCGAGGCGGCCCTGGAAAAATCGGTGGCCTACGGTGTGGATACCTACGTCAACCTCTGCCGCATCCTTCGGGAGCAGGCCCGATTCGCCGAGGCGATCCAACACTGCCGCAAAGCCCTCGCACTCGATCCCGATTGCTGCGATGCCCTACATCATCTCGGCATGATGCTGGAAGCCACTGGCCAGGTTGGGGAGGCAACGGAAGCGTTCCGGCGCTGGACAGAAGTGGAACCGGACAACCCCTTTGCCAAGCACATGCTCGCTGCCTGCAGTGGCGAGGAGATCCCCATGCGGGCGACTGATCGCTATGTGCAGTCGCTGTTCGACAGCTTCGCTCCCACCTTTGATGCACGACTCGAAGGACTGGAGTATTGCGCCCCCCAAGTCATCGCCGACGCGGTCATCAAGCGCATCTCGTCTGAGAACGACTGCACCACGCTTGATGCCGGCTGCGGCACAGGACTCTGTGGCCCACTGCTCAAGCCCATCGTCTCACGTCTGATCGGTGTCGACCTCTCCCGGAAGATGCTGGAGAAGGCTGCAGAACGGAAGATTTACGAACAGCTGATAAAAGCGGAATTGACCCACTTCTTTCAAACCACACCAGAGCGCTTTAACCTTATCGTCTCCGCCGACACCTTGGTCTACTTCGGCGACCTGCAACCGGTGATCTCCGCCGCCTGGCTCACCCTGCAACCCGGGGGCCTGATCGTCTTTACGCTGGAACGGCTTGAAGAGGAGACCGAGACAGGTTTTCATCTCTCTCCCCACGGGCGTTACAGCCATACAGAGTCCTACATAAAATCCATCCTGCAGGAATCAGGGTTTGGGGAGATCACTGTCACTAACGAAACCCTCCGGATGGAGATGGGCAAACCGGTGGCGGGATTGCTGGTGATTGCCAACAAGAAATAACACAGTTATGGAATAAATGGATAAGTCGAATAAAAAAATATCTCTCGACGATGCTGTCAAGTTGGCAGTGACGCTTCACCGCGAAGGGCAAATCGACGACGCGAGGACCCTCTACCGACGAATACTTGAGGCGGCTCCCGCCCAACCGGATGCGCTCCACTATCTGGGTGTTCTGCAGCACCAAACCGGACGAGGAGAGGAAGCTGTCAAACTGATTCGTGACGCCATCAAATCAAACCCGGCCTACAGGGAGGCCCACAACAACCTGGGCAACGTGCTGAAGGAACTGGGTCGACTGGATGAGGCAAAGGCGGCCTATCGGGCCTGCCTTGCCCTCGATCCAAAAAACGCCGATGCACTCAACAACCTGGGAACCGTGCTCAGAGAACAGGCTCACTATCAGGAGGCGATGTCGTGCTATCGACAGGCCATCGATGTCTCACCCGAACATGCGGATGTATGGCATAACATCGGCAGCATCCTGGTTGAACTGGAGCGCTACGAGGAGGCGATAGATGCCTACCGCAAGTCGATTTCATTCAATGCCCCAAATTCCGCCTCCTACCGCTGGCTGGGTTATTCGCTCTACCGATTGGGCCGACTGGAGGAGGCGGTAGATGTTTTTCGAGAGTGGTTGTTGTTCGATCCTGACAATCCCGTTGCACGGCATATGCTGGCTGCCACTACCGGAGAGAATATACCGGAGCGGGCCTCCGACGCCTTCGTCGAGGAGATCTTCGACAAATTTGCCGGCAGCTTCGACAAGGTCCTGAAAAAACTCGAATACCGGGCACCGGAACTCTTGGCAGAGGCAGTTGCAACCCTTATCCCACAACAAAACGCGGAACTCATGGTACTCGATGTCGGTTGCGGCACTGGTTGGTGCGGCCCCCTGTTGCGCCCATATGCAAGGCGCCTGGTCGGGGTCGATCTCTCCCGAACCATGCTGGAGAAGGCAACGGGTTGCGAGGCCTACGACGAACTGATTGCTGAAGAGCTGACCCACTATATCCAAGCAAGGGAGTCTGTTTTCGACCTGATCGTCTCCGCTGATACGCTGTGCTATTTTGGCGCGCTTGAGGAAGTCACCCATGCATCTTTCGAGGCGTTGAAACCCGGTGGACTGCTGCTGTTCTCCATCGAGATGATCGTCGACCCGCAACCGGGTGACACCTTCATCCTGCTTCCCCACGGCAGATACAGCCATGCGGAAAATTATTTGCGTGATCTGCTGTCGGTCTGCGGATTCGATCTGTTATCCATCGAGAACCATGTCCTGCGTAAGGAAGCAGGCAGGCCGGTGGAGGGACTGATCGTGTCAGTCAGACGACCCCTGCACTAGTGACAATACACAGTACATCAGTCGGGTAGCCGGAGGTTTCTAACCCCCAGCCCCCCACAACACCCTGCATGCGGCTCCACACAGGGCGTTTCACTTGGAATGATGAAGCTTGATCCAACCATCGCGCAGCGTATCTAGCCCCTGAGATTTCAGATAGGCGTTGAACACGGGGTAATACTAAAATTTGAGTTGCGGCAGTCCCAATACGGGACTACCATTAAATTCATGCGTATTATTGCTCTGTCAACCCTGAAAGCATTTTGGACAAATTCACCGACTTATTCAGATTCAATCGAGCCCGGAATGGCTTGGTATCGGGAAACCTTAAAGGCCGACTGGGCTACACCAAATGAAGTCAAAGCCCAGTTCTCGAATGCCAGTATTCTCAAGGGTGGAAGAGTTGTATTTAACATTGCTGGTAATAAATATCGTTTGATAGTATGGATTAATTATCCTTACCGTGTTGTTTATATTCGTTTTTTCGGTACTCACAGGCAATACGATGATATCGCTGCCCAAACAATCTGAGGTACCCATGGAAATTCATCCTATTAAATCCGAAGCTGATTATCAGAATACACTCAAGGAAATTGAATCGCTCATGTCTGCCGAAGCCAATACACCAGAGGGTGACCATCTGGATATCTTGGTTACGTTAGTCGAAGCCTACGAGCGAATTCATTATCCAATTGACTTCCCTGATCCCATTGAGGCTATAAAATTCCGCATGGAGCAACAGGGTCTTACAGTTGATGATCTTGTACCTGCTATTGGGCGCAAAAATCGTGTATACGAAATTCTAGCTCGAAAACGCCCGTTGACTCTCCGCATGATAGAAAGGCTACACGAAACTTTCTCTATTCCTGCGGAGAGTCTTTTAAAGCATAGCGCTAAAAATAGAGACTATGCGGCTTAAACATAGAAGACCAGCGCCTAATCGGGTAGCCGGAGGTTTCTAACCCCCAGCCCCCACCACACCCTGCATGCGGCTCCGCACAGGGCGTTTCACTTGGAATGATGAAGCTTGATCCAACCATCACGCAGCGCATATAGCCCCTGAGATTTCAGATAGGCGTTGGATAATGCCTGCTGTATCCCCGGCGTGTTTGAACTGCGCCATGGGCCTTTGCTGGTAATGCCACAGGCAACCGCTGATTGGACGCTAACACCGAGTCTCATCAAGCTTCTTACTTTGGTGCGAGGTTTTCGCCACTGTCCCCAATAGGCGATCCGTATACAGAGGGCTGGGTATCTGCCGATCGCTTGTTAAGCAGATCTCCACAGATAAGAGCATGAACTTTCCCTAGTTCATGCCCATGCCGGGCGTACACAAAAAATACAACCGTACTGAATAGTAATCCCCCCTTTTCACTCAACTCCAGGAAGAAAAGGTGGCAGGAGGTGAAAGTGGAATTCTTATAACCTGACTCAGATCAATCTATGAACGAAAATATATCGAACCATATTCCCAGATATAGTCTATACAGAGATTAGGAGCGCTGATTTGTCTGAAGGGAGGAGTAGGGCTTCAGTCTTGTGCGATGAGAAGTTGTGACTGTGGCCTGTCCCCTGTAATTTCCTCTTTGTGTGGCGTAAATATTGCGCCGCAAATTTCGCACTTTCGGAGAAAAGTAATGATAAAGACATCCTACGGATTGTTGGTAATGTTACTTGTGACAGTTTCAATGACATTCATGCATGCTGCACAGGCTGTAGTTATCGACTTTGAATCGGCAACTATTGGAACAGATCAAACAGCTAACTACATCGAAGACGGTTTTCGACTATCAGTTCTTGTAGGCGACTATGACGTGAACCCTTCAGATTCCTTCATTGGAGATGGTCAGTATCTGGCATTAGAGAGAACTAACAACGGAATCGAGCAGAGTACAGTTAAACTAGACATGTTCGGTGCATTGTTTGATTTTCAGAGTCTCGTGTCTTCGAGTTTTGGCGGGCGTATTACATTTTCTGATGGTACGTCAGAACTTTTCGGCGATTTTCTTACAGAACCGGTTACGGTAGCATTTTCCGGTCATACCAATCTCACTTGGATTGAATTAAGTTCGCGAAGCAACGACTTCTTTCGCGTTGATAACATCACATTTAACATCCCCGAACCTTCGACCCTCGCATTGACAGCACTTGGCCTGACCGGCGTGGGCTTCGCCCGTCGCCGCAAGAAAGCATAACGCCACATTCTGATTTTCACTCCCTCCCCCCACTTGCCTGGCTGGTCAATTGGGGGGCAAGTAGAATGGCACTTCAATCTTCCAGAACCCCCTACTCCGTGACAGCGAGTGGGAAAGGTCCCCGGAACCCAGCGCCAAGATCGCTGTAGACTTGGTAGTTCCCCGGCGGAACCGGGTGCCCCTGGGCTCCGAGCTCGGCCACGAACCGGGCATTGTATACAGTTTCGCCCTCTGGGTTCCTGGCCTCTTGAACCGGTACAAATGCGGAGACGATGACCGGTGGCGCATCGAGACGGACGAGGATCAGATGCCAGGAGAGGAGCAGTCGATCCCCCTCGGCCCGGACGAGACCCTGTCTGGTCGCCATCTGGGCGGCTACGCGAATCTCGATACCGCGGCTCGCTGAGCCGGTCGCCGGCACTGTGATCTCGGTGTCGACGGTTGGGCTGCAATCCAGCTCATGACGAACGAAGTCACTCTCCAGCGACATGGATGGCTCTGTCCTGGTTACTCCGTCGAGTTGGATGTCGACTGTGTTTGAGCAGATATCGTAAACCACTGCGGTTATGGAGTTTAGCCCGGGGTTCAACCGGCCGGCCATTTTTTCAAGTAGATCTACCGCATCGACCCCCGAACTCGTGGAAGTGGCATTCAGCTCGTCTGGCGGCTCTCCCACTCCCGAGGGTCGCTGTTGGTGCCCACGACGCATGTCGATGAAAGGAAGAGAGAAGATGAGCGCACCTGTCCTATTGTTCCTCACGAAGAAATAGGTGTTTGGGTCAGGGTTAACCTGCCAGGCGCGCAGACCCGTCTGAAACCTGCCCAGAAAGAGGGGAACCCTACTCTGCGCCTGCAGATCCACTCGTCGAGGAGCCCCAAGCGCCACCTGCGGTCGCAATGCATCCGCTGCGCCTGTTTCCCCGCTCTCGACGATCTCGGACAGGGCGTCCTGGAGGTCGAGCAGTTGGTCATCGGTCAGCGAGAAGTACGCTTCGTCGGGGAAGCGCAGCAACTCAGCTATCCGTTCATTTACTGTAATCATCTCTTGCCCCTCACTGTTGGCGCTCGACCAGTCTGCATCTGCTGCACCAAACCAAATGGTCGATGCGAGCAGTAGAGAAATTAGAACAGAACGCAGCAGAATCATACCGAAGACATGTCCTGTACGAGCACATAGGGATGGCACACAGAACAGTAGCGGTTAAGCGATCCCGGCTGCGGTCCACTCTCATACATCAGGCATTTCTTGCCCGCGAAGTTGCAGTGCGAGCCATCCTTGTCATATTGCAGCTTGTGAACAGGGATGCCCGCCGGCCGCACCTTCGCAACCTGCTTGAACGAGTGCCCAAGCTCGTGGTTGATCGTGTTGATGAAGTCCTGCTCGTCATTCGGCGTGTACGCGTTCACGATTCCATCGGCGTAAGAAGTGCCGAGAAACGATTGGCAATGACGCACGGCGAGTCCGCGAATACGTATCCGGGTCTTGCTGACGGCGACCGTAACACCCGCCGGAACCTTGATCCTGACCGTCTCGGGATCACTGCGACCTGGGTTCAGATCCAGGTCGCGCGCTGCCAGGTTCCCGCTGCTGCGATTGCCCCAGGATCCGGGAGTGGGCGGGGTCCCGGGGGGGGATCCTGGCGGTACCGCAGGCGGCGTCCAGTCCTCCGCCTCCCATCGCCCCTGCTTGAGGAGCGTGCCGCCAGCCAAGGGTGGATCGAGGATCCCCTTTCCGACATCGACCGTGATCGGAAAAACCGTTGATTCCTGCCATGCGATGTTCTTGGAAGCTGTGTTGCCGCCCTTGATCCAGAGGGCGTGGGCATTCAGCATCGGGACCATCACCGGCTTGTCCTTCTCGCTCTTCGCCAACTTGAAGAATTTGCTCTCATTGTCGTCGCCCACGACGAGCGCATCGCCGTTGTCGTTTGGATAGTTGTTCACGTACCTGTTGGTGGCGGAGTCCCAATAGTAGCTCACCATGTGCTTGGGGTAGATCACACGGGGTCGCAAGCGGTTTGCCGTTCTGCGTTTCATCTCGACGCGCCGTGCCGCCAACATGACCCCCTTCACGTCTGAGTAGGTGTCTGCCGCGTTGCCGAACCCCCTCACCGTGATTCCCCTGACCTTGACCTCTTTGTACCAGAACTTCCGCCAAACCTGGATCGGATCAGCCCGCATTACCGGCTTGCGCTTGCCGAGATCGGCATGACCATCGATATACTTCGCCAGATGCGGATCCTGTTCGATGTACGCTGCCAGATAGAACTTGTCGCCGCCGAAGCGTGAGAGGGTCACTTCCTTCTTCGCATAACCCTTCCTGTTTGTCTTCTTCGACAGGTGCAGGATCTTTTGTCGGTTGCTCTTGTCGTTGTGCTTGACGGCTTTCGTGATGTCCTTCCAGACCCATTTGTTCGACGGCGCACCGGTCGGCATGTCCTTACCCCAGTTGGCCGCCTTGCGATTGTCTTTGTGCTCGACCAGCATGAAGTGCACTACCACACCTCTGAGCTTCTCGGTGAGCTGGACACCCAGCGTGATCTTGCGCCCGTTCGGATCGGACTTCATGTTGATGAAGAAGCGGTTATTTACCGCGTCCCAGGCATTCGCCCTGCGCCTCGGGGGTCTGTACTCAAGCTTCACCTCCTTGATCTTGACGACAGTACAGCGTGACCAGTCGCCGTTGTGCTTGGCCTTCTTGGGCAGTCCGCCGGCGGGGCGATCCAGACCGAGGTCAAGGCGCGCGTCGCGCCATCGCTTCGTACTCGAACCTCCCTCCAGCCAGACCGTCTTCTCCGCCGCCTTGAGGTCAGAAACCTTGTACTTCAGGGGGAACGGCTTCTTCGTGCCGTCAAACTCCTTGTCGAAGATCGCCAGGGAGCCGGAATCGTTCTTCTCGCCCAACACCACCTCATAGGCGTCAGTGCCTTCAGGCCACTGACTGGCATCGAGCTTCTTGATGATGAGCTTCGCGCGGCCAAAGTGCGCTCCCGACTGCTCGTGCAGCAGTCGCCCCTTCTTGACCTTCTCCTTGTCCGACAGCTTCTTCTGATCCGGCAGCACCTTGTTCTTCAGGTTTGTATGGTAGGTGCTGAGTGGCTCCTCGTCGGGGTTGACCCTCAATGCAGCCACGGCCGCTGGATCGTGTTGATGGACCAACAACTCGAGCTCGGCAACCCCCATCTCCTGCTCGGCGGGGTTGTCCTTGAGCTTTATCTTCGCATCCCCGGGATCCTCCAGCGTGAGCTTTACCTTGAACTTGCCCGCGGTGACGCCGCGAAGCCACAGCTTCTTCTTTGTCCCCCCCGTGAGCTGCTTGTGTGTAAGGCCCTTCTTGAGCTTCTTCCTGCACTTCTCATCGAGGAAGACCTCCACATTCGCGGGGGAGACCGTGAGTTTGCCCTTCTTTTCCCAGGGCTTTTCGCCCTTGTTGCTCTGTGTGGCCCACACCAGGATGTACGTGGGGTCGGGGTGGATGTGGCGCTTCTTCGGCTCCCTAGTCTGATGCTTGTATAGCTTGCGATCGAGCAGGACGACCTTGTGCTCGAACTCGATGTGCGGTGTGACGTGGTTAAGTGGGCAAGGCTTCTCACCGGAGTTGTTGGCCTCGTTGGAAGCGGCCTTTGCCGCCCTGAGGTTACCGGCCCTGTTCTGCACCGCAGGCCCATTCATCGTTCCGGTCCTCCATCCCCACTCCCGGGTCCCAGCGGCTGCTCGTCGCGATTCACGCCTTCACCCTCATCTTCGTCGTCTTCTTCTTCGTCTTCTTCGTCTTCTTCTTCGTCTTCCGGTTCAGCCTCTGCGTACTCATCCTCGTCCGTCTCATCCTCCTCGACTACCTGAAAGTCCTCCTCGTCCTCAACCCCGAGGCTTGCCTCCGGATCCAGCTCAGCCATGGCCGCCTCGAAGAGGGCATCCATGGTGAACTCACTCCAGGCGCCGGCCGCCTCGGCGACGAGTTCAGCGGCCCACGGGCGGGTTTCGAAATCGCGCTCGAAGGTGAACGCCAGGTCGACATAACTGCAGATTTGCGGCCCCTCGGTGAGACCACGGCGCCGAGCCTGCTGTGCCATCTCACGGATGAAGTCGAGCGTGCCTCCGGTGCCGAGCGTTGCGCACTCCGTCGGAAAAAACTGTCGCGCGTGGTCGACAAGCCATCTCTCAAATGAGGCTCTCGCCAGAATCTCTTTCTGTGTTGCCCGGATAGTCAGCATGCGGATGGCCATCCTTTCATCAATCTGCAGGTTCAGGGGACGGAGCGGGTTTGAAAGAGAGGCTCTGCGCAGTGACGCCCGTTGTCTTGGGAGTATAGGTGACCAGACTGCCGCCATCCTCGGCTTCGGCAACCATCTGCGGCACTGGCCCAAAAAACTGCCTCGCCTCGTCACCCGTACAGGTCGGCAGATAGACTCGCAGCACTCTCGGGTCGTAGAAGCGAAACATCAAGATACGGCCCGACTCGTCCTGGATCCGCAACAGCGTGCGAAAATGGCGGCGGTGCTGCTCCAGCGTGACATCGACCGGCACGATGGTGAAAAAGCCCCAGCTCTCTCCCCAGCCTGTCTCCAGCAACTCTCGGGTGAAACGTGCATCGGGTGCCAGGTGAACCACATAGGGGGCAGCTGCCTGCATGCGTGCTGTAAGTCGTCCTGAGAAGAGGCAGGCGTGTTCCAGGCGGCTTAGTCGTACCATCGGCTCGATGCGCCGGTCGCGCCCCCCGTCCAGCACTGCGTAGACCTGAGGGCCGGTCAGGCTGTCGCCTTCCGGCCACAGGTAATCGATGATCTGTTGGACACTGTCACCACTCATGCGGCACCCTGCGCCTCCGCTTCTTGGCTGCGGCGGGCCTTCTCGCACTCTTCGCAGAACGGGGCGCCATCCTTTGCGGCACTCTCCAACGTCGCAGCCTGTTGGTTCTGGTCAACCTGAGCCAGGTTCTCATCATTCGTCGGTTTTGGTGGCGGTGGGCTGGGTCGTGCACGTGGCGCAGGGGGCGGCCGGGTCGTGCTTTTGTGTTCCACGAGCCGATAGGTGCTGACTCGAATAAGCTCCGGTCGCCAGGTGAGGGCCTCGGCCATGCGGCTGGCCTCCTGCATCCAAACCAGACAGGCAGTCATAAATCGCAGCCAGACCTCGATTCTGAACAGACCGGCTATCCCCCGCAGACCGAAGAGATTGGGCGTAAGGGTATTGATCAGCCCCAAGCAGAAGTGTTCTTTTTCGGCGTCACCCAACTGGATGAAGTGGGTATGCAAGAGCGCCTGGATGCCCGCTCCATCATGGCCGCGAATGGTGATCAGCAGTTTGTAGTATGCCGGAACGGTTCCGGCGCCGATCAGCGCCTGCAGGCCAGCTATCTCGTGGCTTAACCCACTGGCGAAGCGCTGTGCATGCCTGTCGCTGATCTGGTGCTGCTGAAACAGCGGCGGCAGTGCCTGAATGCATCGCTTGCATTCGGCCAGATATTTTCTACGTAGTTGAGTATTCTGGATCCGCCTATCGGCGAAGTGCTGGGTTGCATTTACCAGCCGCGCGAGGGCAAGTGCTACAAATTGGCTTGTTGTGGGGGACTGCAGGGAGAGTGGACCGGGGGACGAGCTGGCCGTAATGCACAATGTACCGCTATCCACCATGGATGGATCTGCTGCCATGCCAATCGGTCCGGGAATGCGATTATTTGCCATTAGGCTGACTCCCTTAGTCATCTCGCCACTTTCGTGACTTTGAGACTCGATCATTTTCGATCAAACAGTCAGATCCTGCAAGCGATTCTTCCGTGGCGGCACACAAAACATGGGCTACTTTCTGCAGGAACAGGGACGGCTGGACGAAGCGGAAACCGAATATCGACAAGCCTTCCCGCTAAATCCGGAGTTCACCAGCGCCCACAGGGAGATAGGCAAACCGGCGATTATTCTAATCGCGATCTCTCAATCCTCTGATATCGGAAAATTCCTACACTCAGATCAGGCGCTGCCGATTATTTTTCTTCCAAAATAGACCTACACTTAAAAGTGAGTAGGGGATCGGGAATATGACTATGACAGTGCAGCAAAATTCCAAAATGTCTCACAATAAGAAAATAGATCGTTTTCAGACGGTGGTCGATGAAATGAGTCCGCCAAAGACGCTTCATGAGCGTCTGATACTAAAGACCTATAAGCTATTGTTGCAGAAGGAGTTAAATACGGGAGAAGACTTGAGCGATCCGCATAAGTGCTTCTGAATACAGCAACAACAAGAGGATACCGGAGAAGAGCAATATCCTATCTGGCCGCCCGGTATCTTCCACTCTTCATTTCATTTCCGCCAACAACCACGCCTCCTGGGTAAATACCTCAACGACTGTTATTGCCTGGTGGCTGTGCGGAAACAGGAAAAGAAGTCTCACGATGGGCGACTCTGTTCGCCACGCCTTGTCATGCCCACAGTGCCATGAACATTTTCAGGAACGCACGTGGCAGACCCACGAGATCAAGCCTTTTTCGGGATCAGCCATTAATACTGATTACCCCTATAACACAGCTGCGTTTAGGGAAAGAGATTTGTCCGCGAACAACGCAAATGCATTGATTTTGTATGAAAACCTGATGGTTATTCATCTGCATCGGCCGATTTAATGATTACACAATAGGGCTTATTGGACGGATGCAATGACTTAATGTACAAGGGAAAATTGCGTTATTTGCGGATTGAAAAAACTCTCCGATCATGGCTGAATTTTAGAGGTTATCAGGTTAATATTTAATAATTCAATGCTAGATATTCCTCTCATTAATTTTAATACTGAGTATTAATAATATTATCTAGATTAATACATCTCCCTCCCTTAGACTCCCAGTAATACTGCGGTTTTTGTTACCCGTTGATGACAACCTGAAAGTGGTTGGAAATTTGGACTACGACAACCTTATTCATATCTCTATCGCAATCGCTTTCATGAGCGGTTTGGGGCTTGTTTTATCTCTTACCCTGGCCATTGCAAACCGTAAGCTGTGGGTATTCGAAGATCCTCGCATCGATGAAGTCGAAGAGATGCTGCCACTGACCAACTGCGGCGCCTGCGGTACCGCGGGTTGTCGCCCTTTTGCTGAAGGATTGGTCGACGGCAGTCTGGAACCGGCGCAGTGCACGGTGAATTCGCAGGATGCCATTGAAGAGATTGCGGATTACCTTGGCGTAGCGGCGGGTGAAGTGGAACAGCGGGTGGCTCGCCTCGCCTGTGCGGGTGGCACCCATGTCGCGCGTATGCGGGCGCATTACCAAGGCCTCTCTTCATGCAGGGCAGCAGCCGTTGTGGCCGGTGGTCCGAAAGGTTGCAGTTGGGGATGTATTGGAATCGGCGATTGTGCTGAGTTCTGCGAACTCGACGCCATCACCATGGATCAACATGGCCTCCCCGTGGTCACTAATGCCAAGTGCACGGCCTGTGGGGACTGTGTCGATGTCTGCCCTAAGGAACTCTTCTCCATCCAGCCAATCAGCCACAGGTTATGGGTGGCGTGTAAAAACCTGGATAATGGTGACGGGGCTGAAGCCGATTGCGCCGTGGCCTGCACTGCCTGCGAGCGTTGTGCAAAAGACAGTCCGGAAGCGCTGATCACCATCCACGACAACCTTGCAGTGATCGACTACGAAAAGAATGCCCTGGCCTCCCCCGTAGCCACCCAACGCTGCCCCACCGGCGCCATAGTCTGGCTGGATGGCGACATCGCGATCAAGGGCCGTCAGGCAAAGCATATTGTGCGCAAGGAGGCGTTGCCCCAGCACTCTGTAATCTAACACTGAGATTGCAGCAACGCGTAAAGCGTAAAGTTTTTTAGAGGGAAATTACTCAAGATACCAATACCTGAACTGTTCAAAGAAGCAACAGGAAAAAATATAACCCCGCGTTCTTTGCGGCATTGCGGCCTCCGCGTTACCAACACCCAGGCTGACTGAAACGAGACAGAGACTATGTTCGGCAAAAAAGAGACCAAGACCTTCAAGTACCCTGGCATCCGCATGGCGATGGACGGTAATACTGCAGTCATCATGTGCGAGCGTGAGGCATCCGATGCAGCCGGCGCCTACCCCATCACACCGTCGACCCAGATGGGTGAATATTGGGCGGAAGAGATGGCCAAGGGACATGTGAATATCTCGGACCGCGCTCTGATCTTCGTGGAACCTGAATCTGAACACGCTGCAGCCGCAGTTACCGCAGGCATGTCAATGACCGGTCTGCGTTCCACCAACTTTTCATCGGCCCAGGGCGTCGCGTTCATGCACGAGTCCCTCTATGCCGCAGCCGGAAAACGCCTTCCCTACGTGCTGAACATCGGCTGCCGCGCCATCACCAAGGCGTCCCTCAACGTCCACTGCGGCCACGATGATTTTCACTGCATCGACGACACCGGCTTTTTCCAGCTCTTCGCCAACGATGCCCAAGGCGCTGCCGACCTCAATCTGATCGGTCGCAAGATCGCCGAGCTGTCGCTAACGCCTGCTGTGGTGGCCCAGGATGGTTTTCTCACCACCCATCTGATCGAACCTCTGCAGGTGCCCGAACGCGAGTTGATCGCGGAGTTCCTCGGCCGTCCCGATGACGAGATCGAATCCCCCACCCCGGCGCAAAAGATGCTCTACGGCGAGAAACGCCGCCGCATCCCCATGATCTGGGACGTGGACAACCCGATGCAGTCAGGCGGGGTACAGAACCAGGACGCCTATATGCAGACCCAGGCGGCGCAGCGTCCCTACTTCTACGACCATATCACCGATCTCACCGAACAGGTCATGGACGAATACTATGAACTGACCGGCCGCCGCTATGACCGCATCGGCAGCTTTAATGCCGACAAGGCCGATTATCTGATCGTAGGCATGGGCTCGATGGTGGTACAGGCTCGCAGCGTAGCCGAATATCTGGCAAAGACCCGCCAACTGAAAATAGGCGTGATCGATGTCACCCTGTTCCGCCCGTTCCCCGGCGACCTGCTCGGCAAGGCGCTGCAGGGCAAAAAAGGCGTAGTAGTGCTTGAGCGCACCGACCAGCCACTGGCGGAAGATCTTCCACTGATGCGTGAAATACGCGCCGCCCTCTCCAAGTGCATGGAGAACGGTCAGGCTGACGGTAAACAACCCTATCCCGACTACGCCACCTACAAAACCCTGAAAGACGCGCCGCGCCTCTACTCCGGCGCCTACGGCATGGGTTCTCGCGACCTGCAGCCAGAGGGGCTGATCGGCGCGATTGAGAACATGCTGCCCGATGGCGATCAGAAGACCTTCTTCTACCTCGGCATCGATTTCGTGCGCGAAGAAGCGGCCAACCCGAAGCAGGAGATCCACATCCAGAAACTGCTGGATGCCTATCCCAATGTGGGCAAGCTTTCGGTGCACGGCTCCGAAAATCCCAATCTGATGCCGGAAGGTTCCATCACGGTGCGGATGCATTCGGTGGGGGGCTGGGGCGCCATCACTACCGGCAAGAACCTGGTGATGACCCTCTACGACCTGCTCGGCTACGAGATCAAGGCAAACCCGAAGTATGGATCCGAGAAGAAGGGTCAACCCACCACCTACTATCTGTCAGCGGCCCCCACGCCGATCCCACTCAACTGCGAATACCACTATGTGGACGTGGTGCTGAGTCCCGATCCCAACGTATATAGCCATTCCAACCCGCTCTCCGGTCTGATAAAAGGCGGCACCCTGATCATCCAGTCCAATCTGGAGAGCCCCGAGGCGGTCTGGACCAGTTTTCCACGCTGGATGCAGCAGCAGGCGCTGGAGAACGAGATCCAGATCTTCTACATCGACGGCTTCAAGATCGCCCGGGAAGAGGCCAGCAACCCGGAACTGCAGCTGCGCATGCAGGGCAACGCCTTTCAGGGTGCCTTCTTCGCCGGTTCGCCGTTGATGGAGATGGCCGGTCTCGACGAGAACAAGCTTTTCAAATCGATCGAAGACCAGTTGCAGGATAAGTTCGGCGCCAAAGGTCAGCGCGTAGTGGAAGACAACCTGCGCATCGTGCACCGTGGTTTCGACGAGATCCACTCAATCACCAACATGCAGGTGGGTCCCCAAAGCAGCAGCAAGCTGAAGAAAGAGATCGGCCTGCCGGTGATGCTGAAACAACTGCCCGAGGGCAACGGCGGCATCTCCGACATACACCGCTTCTGGGAACAGACCGGCAGCTTCTACGCCAGCGGCAAGGGTTCCGACAACCTGGCCGACCCCTATCAGGCACTGTCGCTGGTACCCGCCTCCACTGGCATCTTCCGTGATATGACCCAGATCCGCTTCGAATATCCGAAGTGGGTGGCAGAAAACTGCACCGCTTGCGGGGACTGCTATACCATCTGCCCCGACTCCTCGATCCCCGGCCTGGTCAACACCATCGGCGAGATCTTCACGTCGGTCATCAACAAGATCGAGACGGGGGGCATGCCGACTCAGTATCTGCGCCGCGAAACCCGCAAGGTGGAGAAACGACTGCGCGAACTGATCAACGAACAGGGAGAGAGCGCCGAGGTACGCAGCCTGCTCGACCGGGCGATCCTCGAAACCATCGCTGCCAGTGATCAGGAAGAGGAGACCGAGGGCGCTGAAACACGCAGAAGCGACCTGGAAGCAGAGTTCGGCCGCTTTGTCGATGCGCTGGGCAGCTTCGATTTCGCTGCCACAAAACCCTACTGGAACCTCAAAGAGAAGAAGGCACCCAACTCTGGCGGACTCTTCTCCATCACCATCAACCCTTACACTTGCAAGGGCTGCATGGAGTGCGTCGATGTCTGTGACGACTTGGCGTTGGTCGCCGAACCGCAGGACAACGCAGCCATCGAAAAGATGCGCAACGACTGGAATTTCTGGCTCGACCTGCCCACCAGCAACGCGGCCTACAACCGCATCGATGACCTCGACGAGAAGATCGGCGCACTTCAGACCCTATTGCTCGACAAGCACAACTACAGCTCGATGGACTGCGGCGACGGCTCCTGCCTCGGCTGCGGCGAAAAGACCGCCACCCATCTCTTCACCGGCACAGTCACCGCGCTGATGCAGCCACGGGTAAAAAAGCAACTGACGAAACTGGACAATCTGATCGCCAGTCTGGAACAACACATCCGCCTCAAGCTCGCCTCCGGTGTCGACCTGAGTGACCCGGACGCCCTCATCAAGGCAGCGGACAGCAACGAGGGCGACCTGACCCTCTCCCGCCTCAGCGACAGCATCGACCCAGACCACGAAAACACCCTGGTGGACAAGGAGTGGCTAAAGTGGGTCACCGGCGTACTCAATGACCTGCGCGATCTACACTGGCGTTACCGCGAGGGACCGACCAAGAACGGCCGCGCCGAGCTGGGCATTGTCAACGCCACCGGCTGTACCTCGGTATGGGGATCCACCTATCCATTCAACCCCTATCCGTTCCCCTGGACCAGCCATCTGTTCCAGGACAGCCCATCCGTAGCAATGGGGCTGTTCGAAGGCCACATGGCGAAGATGGCGGGCGGATTCAAGGCAATCCGCTGCGCCGAGCTTGAGCTGGCCGGCAAATACAACCCTGCGGAACATGAGCCCTTCTTCCAACAGTACAGATGGAAAGGGTTTACAGACGAAGAGTGGCTGATGTGCCCGCCGGTGGTCGCGATAGGCGGCGACGGCGCCATGTACGACATCGGCTTCCAGAACCTCTCCCGGGCACTTGCATCAGGGATGCCGATCAAGGTGCTGGTGCTCGATACCCAAGTCTACTCCAACACCGGCGGTCAGGCCTGCACCTCGGGCTTCATCTCTCAGGTGGCCGACATGTCCCCCTACGGCAAAGCGATGAAAGGCAAAGAGGAGATCCGCAAGGAGATGAGCCTGATCGGTATGGCACATCGCACCTCGTATGTACTACAGGGCTCGGTCAGCAACACCACCCATCTGATCGAGGGCTATATCGACGGCCTCAACAGCCGCCGTCCGGCACTCTTCAACATCTACGCAGTCTGCCAGCCGGAGCATGGCGTGGCCGACGACGCCACCGCACGCCAGTCGAAAATGGCAGTGGAATCCCGCGCCTACCCGCTGATAAAGTTCGACCCGGATGCCGGCGAGACTCTGCAGGATTGCATCGACCTGGAGGGCAATCCCGCCATTGAGGAAGATTGGCCCTCCTACAGCCTCGATTATATCGATGAGAACGATCAGGAGGCGAAACTGGATGTGCCTATGACCTTCGCTGATTTCGCCGTTTCCGAAGGCCGCTTCCGCAAACACTTTCGCAAAGCGCCGCTGGAGACCTGGGGCGATGAGATGATCCCCTTCCACAAGTTCCTCGATATGGACAAAGACGAGCGCGAGGGTAACTACCCCTACATCTGGGGTGTTGATGGCAAAAACCGCCTGATGCGCATCCTCTGCTCCGCAGAGATTGTCAAATCCGCCGAAGAGCGCCGCCAATTCTGGCACCAGCTCAAGGACATCGCCGGCGAACTCGACAAGGTCGATGTCAACGCTTTGGTGGAGCAGGCCAAGGTCGATATGGCCAACCGTCTCAGCTCCACCCTGCTGTCGATGGCTGCATCAGGCAATGCAACTGCGCTGGCGGGATCGATTTCAGCAAATGGCCGCAGCCTTGGTGGGGGTATAGGCGCCGCGCCTGCCGGAGATTATGAACCGGTCTGGATCGAGACCCCGGAATGCACCGCCTGCGACGAGTGCACCGATATCAATCCGAAGATCTTCGCCTACAACGACGACAAGCTCGCCGTGGTCATGGATCCACAGGCAGGTACCTACAAGGACATCGTCAAGGCAGCAGAGAAGTGCACCGCCGGCTGCCTGCATCCCGGTACCCCCTGGAACATGGGCGAGAAGGATATCGAAAAGCTGGTCAAACGGGCTGAGAAATTTCAGTAACAAATTAGGGCAAAAACCTATTAAAATCTGTGCTCCGATATTTAACGACCAAACTGTAGAGAAATAAACATGGCTAAAATTACACTCAAAGGAAACGAGATCAACACCAGCGGTGAACTGCCTGCCGTCGGTTCCGACGCCCCGGCGTTCAGCCTCACCGCAGGGGATCTGTCCAGCAAAGGACTGGAGGATTTTTCCGGGAAAAAGGTACTGCTGAACATCGTGCCCAGTCTGGACACAGCAACCTGCGCCGCTTCGGCCCGCAAGTTCAATGAGAACTTCAACAATCGCGATGATGCGGTCTGCCTGGTGATCTCCTGTGACCTGCCCTTCGCACAAGGCCGCTTCTGTACCGCAGAGGGCCTCGAAAACGTGGTTTCTCTGTCACTGATGAAGAGCAAGGCATTTGCCAAAGACTATGGCCTGCTGATCACCGACGGCCCTCTGGAGGGCTTGTGCTCCCGCGCCATCGTCATCGTTGAAGACGGCAAAGTGACCTACACCCAGCAGGTTCCCGAGATCGTCGATGAGCCCAACTACGACGCTGCACTGAAAGCCCTGGGCTGATAACGTCCACAGGATCCTGGGATAAGGTCAAAGCAATGTCACTGTTTAATCTTTTTGGACGCCCAAGCTTCAATCACGGCATCCATCCGCCAAGCAACAAAACAGTGACAGGCAAGACGCCGATACGTCGTCTGCCTTTTCCCGGGATGCTGGTCATCCCCCTCAACCAGCATATCGGCAAACCTGCCATCCCGATCGTCAGAAAGGGTGATGAGGTGGTACGGGGACAGCCTATCGCAAAAGCAGATGGGTTTGTTTCAGTGCCGATACACGCGCCTGCCACCGGGCGAATCAAAGGCATCGAACTGATGCCCACTGCCCAGGGCCGGAATGCACCGTCCATTCTTCTCGAAGTTTATGAGGGCGCCACCCAGGAAGTGCTCTGGGGAGAGGAACAGACAATTGGTGACATGTCGGATGGGGCCTTGCGTCAGGCCATTCAGAACAGCGGCATGGTGGGACTGGGAGGCGCAGCCTTCCCTTCTCACGTCAAACTCACCATTCCGGAAGACAAGTCTGTTGACACACTGGTAGTCAACGGCTGTGAATGCGAACCCTATCTCAGCTGCGATCACCGCATGATGCTGGAGCATCCCCGTGCACTGATGCGCGGCATTCGCTATGCCATGCGCGCCACCGGGACCAAACAGGCGGTGATCGGCATCGAAGACAACAAGATGGACGCAGTAGAGACGCTGCGCGCCAACCTGCCCAGAGACGGCAGTATCAGTGTCGAGGCTGTGGAAACCAAATATCCCCAAGGCTCGGAAAAGATGCTGATCAAATCGCTACTGGGTCGCGAGGTGCCTGCCGGTGGCATACCGGCTGAAATTGGTGTCGTGGTGAATAATGTCGGCACCCTGGCCGCTCTTGGCCAGTTACTACCCAAAGGGGAGGGTCTGATCGAACGTGTCATCACCGTTGCCGGTCCTGGAGTCAAACATCCCGGCAACTATCTCGTGCCCCTGGGCACACCTATCGGATTCGTTTTGGATCAGGTGGGTTATGAAGGATCACAAACCGAATTCATTCTCGGTGGTCCGATGATGGGACCCGCAGTCTCTGCGCTGGATACGCCGGTCTCCAAAGGTACCTCTGGACTGCTGGTGCTCAACGAACCGAACATCGAGGCCGAGACCCTGCGAATCTGGCCCTGCATCAAGTGCGCCCGCTGTCTCGACGCCTGCCCGATGCACCTCAACCCCTCACACCTGGGCCAGCTCGCCGCAAAACGCAAATACGCAACCATGGCCGATGAGTTCCACCTGAACGACTGCTTCGAGTGCGGCAGCTGTTCCTATGTCTGCCCCTCGAACATCCCGCTGGTGCAGTATTTCCGCATCGCCAAGGCGGTCAACCGGGAGCAGGCGGCATGATCTTGTTTGTAACCGCGAAGAGCGCAAAGAGCGTTAAGTGCTTTTTGCTCTCTAAACAGCTACCACTATTCACAAGACATCATCCTTGTGTCCTTAGCGCCCTTTGCGGTTAAAAATAAAATGAAAACCAAACCACAAATCGAACTGCGCACGACGCCCCATGCACACGCACCCGATGATGTGGTGCGCATCATGCGCAACGTGGTCTATGCCCTGCTGCCAATTGTCGGCTTCGCTATCTGGCAGTTCGGTCTAAGCGTCCTCGCACTACTGATCACGGTCACCCTCAGCTGTCTGCTCACAGAACGTTTTTTCAACTGGATGAGCAGTGGTTCCAACAGCCTTGGAGACTGGTCGGCGACTATCACCGGCATTCTGCTGGCCCTGACGCTGCCACCCGCCTTTCCGCTGTGGATGGGAGCCGTTGCAGGTTTTGCCGCCATATCACTGGGCAAGGCGCTCTTTGGCGGACTGGGCATGAACGTGCTCAACCCCGCCCTGGTGGGACGCGCCTTTGTACAGGCCGCTTTTCCTGTGGCCATCACAACCTGGACCCCTGCCTTCTTCGACGGCCGTTTCAGCCAGTTTGTCCCCTCCACGCTGGCATTGCCCTTTCTTCGTCCGCCCAGTGTGGATAGCTGGGTCGAGCTGTTGCAGGTAGACGCCTTCTCTGGCGCCACTCCCCTTGCCCTGCACAAATTCGAAGGCATTCAGACTGATACCATCGAACTGTTGACCGGTATGACAACGGGCTCTGCAGGGGAAACCTCAGCACTGTTGATATTGGTCTGTGGCCTCTATCTTGCCTTTCGGCGAATGCTCGACTGGAGAATTCCGCTCACTGTGATGGGCGGCGTTGCTCTGACATCTGTTCTGCTGTCTCTCGTTGATCCTGAACGGGCGCCCGATGCGATATTCATGCTGCTCTCCGGCGGTCTGATGCTGGGTGCCTGGTTCATGGCATCCGACATGGTGGGTTCACCGGTCACCCCGCTCGGCATTCTCATCTATGGTCTGTTGATCGGATCTCTGACGGTTGTCATCCGTGTCTATGGCGGACTCACCGAAGGGGTGATGTACGCCATCCTTCTGGGCAATGCGGCCACACCGCTCATCGAACAGATTACACAACCCCGTGTCTTCGGGCAGAGGGCAAGTAAGTGAGTGTCGTGGAAGAGCAGTTGCAGCAACCGGCCACCCCGGCAGGCCCTATGATAAGAACCCTGGTGGGCGTCGCCATGTTCTCAGGTTTGCTGGTGGTGCTCACCTTCCATTTCACTAAACCCTATATTGACGAGAACCAGCGCCGCGCCATAGAAGCGGCGCTCTTTCAGGTAGTCCCCGGCGCAGTGACGCGGAGGGATTTTGTGGTGACGGAAAAGGGTGTCTCTCCCGCCACGGAAAAGAAGCAACCCGGTGGCATGCGGTTCTACGCCGGATACGACGACAAGGGAAAGTTGCTCGGTATCGCCGCCAATACAAGGGCCCAGGGTTATGCCAACCTGATCCACCTGCTCTACGGATACGACCCGACTTGTCAATGCATTCGCGGCATCAAGGTACTGAAACTGGCTGAGACCCCTGGACTGGGTGACAAGATCATTACCGACCCGGCATTCGTGGCCAACTTCGAGGCACTGGACGTTACACTCGCTGAAGACGGTGAAGCGCTGGCCAATGAGATAGTTACCGTCAAACACGGCAGCAAACAAAATCCATGGGAGATCGATGCCATCTCCGGCGCCACTATCTCATCCAAGGCGGTAGGCAAGGCATTGAACGAATCAGCAAAGGCACTGTTACCGATGTTGGTACCGCATCTTAAAGTCATCGAGGCGGGAAGTGTGGAACAGGTGACAGGTGACAGGTGACAGGTGACAGCAGGATTATTGCGGGGGCATTATTCGAGTCAAGAGGAAACTATCACATTATTTCTCCGCCCTCGCAGAATGGTCCCCTCCCTTGGGAGGAACACGACTGCATGGATGCAGGAGGTAGAGCGAAGCAGGAAGCCGGGGCCGAGGGAGGGGACCAAAAAATCCTGAAACCTGTCACCTGAATCCTGTTACCTAAATTTACAGAGACTTTTCAATCCGAGATTGAAACATGACAAGAAAACAAAACAACACAATAACCTGGGACACCTTCTCCGAAGGCCTCTGGCGTGAGAACCCGGTTTTCGCCATGCTCCTGGGCATGTGTCCGGTACTGGCCGTCACCAACTCCGCAATCAATGCACTGGCGATGGGGGTTGCAACCACCTTTGTTTTACTGGCATCCGGTATTCTGATCTCATTGCTCCGCCGGCAGATTCCCAAACAGGTGCGCATCGCCACCTATATCGTCATCATCGCCACCTTTGTCACCATCGTCGACTATACCATCCAGGCCATCTCGTTGGATCTCTACAACGCACTCGGCGCTTTCATCCAGTTGATCGTGGTGAATTGCATGATACTGGGACGCGCTGAAGCCTACGCATCAAAGAACAGACCACTGAAGGCATTCGTCAATGCACTGGGCATGGGGGCCGGTTTTACCTTTGCCCTGCTCTGCCTGGGTGTCGTCAGAGAGGTGTTGGGCGCCGGCAAGCTCTTTGGTTTCGACCTCTTCGGGCCGCAGTTCGAACCCTGGGTCGTCATGGTATTGCCTGCCGGAGGTTTCATCGTGCTCGGCGCATGGCTGCTATTGTTTGAATGGTTCAAACAGCGAAAGGCACAGAGTGAATCAGACGCAGTGGTGGAAGTCAGATGAATTATGAATCCCTCAGCTTTATCTTTCTGAATGCCGTGCTGGCCAACAACTTCGTGCTCGCTCTGTTTCTCGGCCTTTGCCCTTTCCTGGGCGTATCCGGGAAATTGAACACCGCTGTGCCGATGGGACTGGCGACGATGTTCGTGATGCTGGTGAGTTCGGTCTGTGCCTACGGAATCAATATCGTGCTGGTCGGTTTGGATATCGAATTTCTGCGCTTGATCGCCTACATCGTAGTGATTGCCAGTGCGGTCCAGCTGGTCGAGATGACACTGAAAAAATTCTCCCCCGGCCTGTTTCGCGCTTTGGGTATCTTCCTTCCCCTGATCACCACCAATTGCGCAATTCTTGGCCTGGCGCTTTTCCAAACCTTCAAGGAGTATGATTTCCTGCAGTCACTGGTCTACGCTTTGGGAGCGGGCACCGGCTTTATTCTGGCCATTATGTTGATGGCCGGGCTGCGGGAAAAACTTGAGCTTTCAAATTTACCCAGTGTGACTCAAGGCGCAGCCGTCAGTCTGATGCTGGGCGGCCTGCTCTCCCTGTCGTTTATGGGCTTTGCAGGGCTTGGAGGGCAATAGTCATGTTGCGCGACGTACTTATTGCAATAGTGTTGATTCCCACACTGCTACTCTGTTGGTTGTTGGTGCAGTCCGTCAGCCGGCGTTTTTCAAAGGCACACCCCGAGTTGGGGCCGGCACGTGAAGAGGGGGCCGGCTGCGGAAAGAGCTGTCTTTGCAGCGGTGGCAGTTGCCAACAAAAAAACAAGGGCAATCAATAGAAGGGGAGCTACCATGTGTGAACCATCCCATCACGCCGATAACGGAGGACAAACGGTGAGCGAGCAAATCATCTGGTTCGAAAATCTCAACATGCAGCAGGTCAACCAAGTCGGTGGGAAAAATGCCTCGCTGGGAGAGATGATCAGCACACTTTCTGAGATGGGCGTCAGCGTACCCGGCGGTTTTGCCACAACTGCCCACGCTTTTCGTGAGTTCATCCACCACAATCGACTTGAAGAACGCATTGATTCTCTACTGTCCCCCCTCGACATTAACGACTTAGAGGCACTGGCAAAGGTCGGCCACGCCATCCGTCAGGCAATCATGGATGCTTCCCTGCCGACAGTGCTCGAAAATGCCGTCACCGCCGGTTATCAGAAACTGGCGCGCGACAACGATGGAGATCCTGCAGTAGCAGTACGCTCATCCGCTACCGCAGAGGATCTGCCGGATGCATCCTTTGCGGGACAGCAGGAGACCTATCTCAATGTTACCGGCATCGATGAGATACTCCTCGCCATCAGGCGTGTCTTCGCTTCTCTCTATAACAACCGTGCCATCGCCTACCGGGTACATCAGGGTTTTGATCATGATGAGATCGCCCTTTCCGCCGGCATTCAACGCATGGTGCGCTCGGACATCGGCTCCGCCGGCGTAATGTTTACCCTGGATACCGAATCCGGTTTCGACGACGTAGTCTTTATTACCAGCGCCTATGGTCTGGGCGAAACCGTCGTGCAGGGGGCAGTCAATCCTGATGAGTTCTATCTTCACAAAGCCAACCTGAAAGCCGGGCGCCCTGCCATTTTGCGCCGTACCCTCGGCAGCAAGGCCCTGAAGATGATCTACGGCAAGGGGGCGCAGGAAAACGTGGTCACGGTGGATGTGGCTACCGAGGCGCAACGCCGGTTTTCACTCACCGATGAACAGGTCGAGGCGCTGGCACGCCAGGCACTGACCATTGAAGAACACTATGGCCGTCCGATGGATATCGAGTGGGGACTGGATGGTGAAGATGGCCAGCTTTATATCCTTCAAGCAAGACCCGAGACGGTTGAGAGCCGCATCGACCATGCCAAGGTGGAGCGTTTTCACTTGGAAGAACGGGGGGTGGTGCGGGTGCAGGGTCGCGCCATCGGACAGCGTGTCGGCTCCGGCTCCGTCAAGATCATTGCGGATGTCTCGGAGATGGCCCGCGTCGAAGAGGGCGATGTACTGGTAACAGACATGACAGATCCCGACTGGGAACCGGTCATGAAGAGGGCTTCGGCCATCGTCACCAATCGTGGTGGACGCACCTGTCATGCCGCCATTATCGCTCGGGAACTGGGTATCCCTGCGGTGGTCGGTTGTGGAAATGCCACCACCAAATTGAAAGATGGCGAGGCGGTGACCGTCTCCTGTGCAGAAGGAGACGACGGGTTGATCTATGAAGGCCTGCTAAGATACACCGTGACCCAGGGGGATAAGGTCACCCTGCCCCCGCTCTCCACCAAGATTATGATGAATGTAGGCAATCCAGGGCGGGCCTTCGGTTTTAGCCGCATCCCCAACGCCGGTATCGGGCTCGCCCGAGTCGAGTTCATCATCAACACCACCATCGGCATCCACCCCCATGCACTGATGGAGTATGAACAACTGCCGGAGACACTTCGAAAGCGAATAGAAAAACAGATTGCCGGTTATCCCGGCCCGGTGGAGTTCTATGTAGAAAAACTGGTGGAGGGCATCTCCACCCTCGCCGCCGGTTTTACCGGAAAGCCGGTCATCGTGCGCATGTCCGATTTCAAGTCCAATGAATATGCCAATCTGATTGGCGGTAACCGCTACGAACCGAAAGAGGAGAACCCGATGCTCGGTTTTCG
>NZ_JAAVSH020000001.1:3926753-3927371 GCF_011947365.2 endosymbiont of Lamellibrachia barhami | reverse complement strand
ACCGCCTCGATCTCGCCATCGATATAGTGAAACCGATCCACCAGTGATTCAGCTTCTGCCAATACCAGTTGGCGTGCCGGGACTGCTGAAGGATCATTAGCCAGCCCCTGGACGGCAGCAAAAAAATCCTGCATGGCCGGCCCCATACCGAGTGCCGAATCGGCCACCAGATTGTCCAGTCGCAGGGCGGAGTTGTAGTAGACATCGAGCTCTTCCGTGGCGGACTGACTGCGCCTGACCGAAGTGGCGAGGAAGTTATCGTACTGACGGTCGATACCGGCCAGTTGGACACCTGAACCGTACCGCCCGGTTGTGTTATAGCCGGTATTACGGGTCGAAAAGTCCACCTGCTGACGGCTGTAGCCCTCAGTGTTGACATTGGCGATGTTGTGGCCAACGGTATTCAACGCCTGCTGATTACTCAGCAGGGCAGAAACACCAATCGACAGAATACCGCTCATCTCATTAACCTCTCATCCGCCGGAATTCCGCACGGAAACACTCGAAACCTTATATCGGCTTGTGGACTGACTCCTTGAGTCCCGCCACCGCCTGCTTCATCTCGCTACCCTGCATCACCCGCATGATCTTCTCGGCATAAGCCGGATCTGTGGCATA
>NZ_JAAVSH020000001.1:3924337-3926322 GCF_011947365.2 endosymbiont of Lamellibrachia barhami | reverse complement strand
TACGGGAGTGCGTTGGGGAATACTTAACACAGCTGCTCATTTTGGTGCGCTGCGGTGCAGAGTGGTTATGCTTGGGCAGATCCGGGCTTGGCGCTGAGAAAGATCACGTAAGTGATGCAGGGTAAGGATGAAGCAGGCGGTGGCGGGACTCAAGGAGTCAGTCCACAAGCCGATATAAGGTTTCGAGTGTTTCCGTCTGGAATTCCGGCGGATGAGAGGTTAATGAGATGAGCGGTATTCTGTCGATTGGTGTTTCTGCCCTGCTGAGTAATCAGCAGGCGTTGAATACCGTTGGCCACAACATCGCCAACGTCAACACTGAGGGCTACAGCCGTCAGCAGGTGGACTTTTCGACCCGTAATACCGGCTATAACACAACCGGGTGGAACGGTTCAGGTGTCCAGCTGGCCGGTATCGACCGTCAGTACGATAACTTCCTCGCCACTTCGGTCAGGCGCAGTCAGTCCGCCACGGAAGAGCTCGATGTCTACTACAACTCCGCCCTGCGACTGGACAATCTGGTGGCCGATTCGGCACTCGGTATGGGGCCGGCCATGCAGGATTTTTTTGCTGCCGTCCAGGGGCTGGCTAATGATCCTTCAGCAGTCCCGGCACGCCAACTGGTATTGGCAGAAGCTGAATCACTGGTGGATCGGTTTCACTATATCGATGGCGAGATCGAGGCGGTGCGCAGCCGCCTGAACGATCAACTCGATTTTGCGGTCGATGAGGTCAATCGTCTGGCTACATCCATCGCCGAACTCAATGTGCAGGTGGCAAACGCCTCCAACAGTGGACTCTCAGCGCTGCCGAATGGTCTGCTGGATCAGCGTGATCAGATGCTCGATGAGTTATCAAAACTGGTCGACATACAGGTGCTCGAACAGCGCAACGGATCCATGAATGTCTTTATCGGCAAGGGACAGGCGCTGGTGATGGATACTCAGGCGGCGACGCTGTCAACCCAGAACAACAATGGTGATCCGGACCAGCGGGATCTGGCTTTTACCACTGTTTACGGTACCCAAGTGGTTACCGACCATATTACCGGCGGTCAACTGGGTGGTCTGCTCGGTTTTCGCGACGACATTCTTGACCCGGCCCAGAATCGTCTGGGGCTTGTTGCACTGGGCATTGCAGACGAATTGAACAGCCAGCACGCGCTGGGACTCGATCTTGATGGTCTGGCCGGTGCCGATCTCTTTTCCATGGGCAGTGTCGATATTCTGCCCAACGCCAGCAATGCGGGTGGTGCGGTGAGCGCCACCTATACCAATGTGGGAGATCTGACCGCCAGCGATTACACACTGCAATACACGGCGCTGAATACCTACACTCTGACGCGCCAATCCGATAATCAGACGTTCAACATCAACACCGGAGGCGCTTCGCCCTTTACCTACGCTCAGGATGGATTCTCTTTGAGTATTGATTCGGCAGGTGTTGCGGTAGGTGACAGTTTTCAGATACGTCCCACCCGCGACGGCGCGGATGGTTTCGATCTGTTGATTCACGATACGGACAAACTGGCAGCCGCCAGCCGCCTGTCGAGCCAGCCCCTTACCGATGCCAACGGCAATCCTGCCAACAGTGGTGATGCGGTGATGAGCCAGCCGGTGGTTTCGAATACGAATGGACTGCCTTACGGTGCCGCGATGCAGTTCACCTTTGTCGCTGATGCGGATGGTGCGGGCAATCCAGGTTTTACCGTTGCCAACGGCCCAGTGGGCGCACCCAATGATTACATCCTCTATGACCCGGCCACCGAAAGCACCGGCAAGTCTTTTCCGGTGACGGCCAAGGTTGGCCAGTTCGATGCCTTTGGTGGTATCTCCTTCTCCATCTCCGGCACGCCGGTAGCGGGGGATCAGTTTACTGTGGGCAATAATACCAACGGTAAGAGTGACAATCGCAATGCATTGACGATGGCGGGTCTTCAGGGGATGGATACCCTGTAGCAATACGTAACCGAACGAAGTACAATA
>NZ_JAAVSH020000001.1:3916075-3923774 GCF_011947365.2 endosymbiont of Lamellibrachia barhami | reverse complement strand
CGAACAGCCAGCACGCGCTGACTCGATCTTGATGGTTCCGGGCCGGTGCCGACCAGTTTTCCCGGTAGCGTCGATATTCTGCCCAACGCCAGCAATGCGGGTGGTGCGGTGAGCGCCACCTATACCAATGTGGGAGATCTGACCGCCAGCGATTACACACTGCAATACACGGCACTGAATACCTACACTCTGACGCGCCAATCCGATAATCAGACGTTCAACATCAACACTGGAGGCGCCTCGCCCTTTACCTACGCTCAGGATGGATTCTCGTTGAGTATTGATTCGGCAGGTGTTGCGGTCGGTGACAGTTTTCAGATACGCCCCACCCGTGACGGTGCGGATGGTTTTGATCTGTTGGTTCACGATACGGATAAACTGGCAGCCGCCAGCCGTCTGTCGAGCCAGCCGCTTACCGATGCCAACGGCAACCCTGCCAACAGCGGTGATGCGGTGATGAGCCAGCCGGTGGTTTCGAATACGAATGGACTGCCTTACGGTGCAGCGATGCAGTTCACCTTTGTTGCTGATGCGGATGGTGCGGGTAATCCAGGTTTTACCGTTGCCAACGGGCCAGTGGGCGCACCCAATGACTACATCCTCTATGACCCGGCCACCGAAAGTACCGGCAAGTCTTTTCCGGTGACGGCCAAGGTTGGCCAATTCGATGCCTTTGGCGGCATCTCTTTCTCCATCTCCGGCACGCCGGTAGTGGGGGATCAGTTCACTGTGGGCAATAATACCAACGGTAAGAGTGACAATCGCAATGCATTGACGATGGCGGGTCTTCAGGGGATGGATACCCTGTTTGGTGGCACCGCAACCTTCGGGGAGGCCTATTCCCAGATGGTCTCCGACCTGGGGGCAAAAACACACCACGCTGAGATGAATCTGGCTGCCCAGGAGGGATTGTTGGAGCGAAGCAGGGCGGCGCTGGATGAGGTGTCCGGGGTCAATCTCGATGAAGAGGCGGCCAAACTGGTGCAGTTCCAGCAGGCCTATCAGGCATCGGCTCAGGTGATTTCGATTGCCTCCAGCCTTTTTGATACCCTGCTCAGCGCAGTCAGGAGGTAATCGATATGTTACGCATCTCCACCAACATGCTGTTTGAAAAAGGCATCAGCAGCATGCTGGAGCAGCAGACTAAACTGAGTCATACCCAGGATCAGATCTCATCCGGAAAACGTATTCTTACTCCAAAGGATGATCCTGCAGGCTCCGCCTACCTGCTCGACCTGAAGAGCTCCATCAGTCGGGTCGATCAGTACCAGGACAACGCAGACCGTGCCCGTGCCCGTCTTGAATTGGAAGAGACGGCGTTGGCAAGCGTGGGCAATATCCTGCACCGGGTTCATGAACTGGCGATCCAGGGCCAGACCGACACACTTACCGGCGATCAGCGCCGGGATATCGCCGCAGAGGTCCGTCAACTCAACGATGCACTGCTCTCTCTGGCCAACACCAAGGACAGCAACGGCGAGTATATCTTTGCCGGTTACGATGCCGATCAGCCCCCTTTCAGCAATCCGGTCGATGGGACTTATGTTTACAGTGGCGATATGGGATCGCGGCAGTTACAGATAGCCGCCGATCGCCGGATTCAGGACAGGGACAACGGTTTCGATGTTTTCATGAACCTCGACACCAGCACCGCACCCCCTCTCCCGGTCAAACGCAATCTGTTCGAGACGGTGCACCAAATCGCAGCCGGGCTGGAGGCGGATGCACCAAATACTGCCTTGTTGGACGATGTTCAGGTCGGGCTGGTGCATACCACAAATTTTCGCGCATCAGCCGGTACCCGACTGAACGCGATAGAGGAGCAGTCCACGGTCAATGAGGATTTCCTGTTGACCATGAAGACTGCGCAGTCAGAGGTGGAGGATTTGGATTTGGCCGAGGCCCTAAGCCGCTATCAGCAACAGCTGCTGGTATTGCAGGCGGCCCAGCAGTCTTTCGTAAAGCTCCAGGGGTTGTCTCTGTTCAACTACCTGTAGCGGTTGGTGCGCCATGCGCACCCTGCATAAACAGCTCCGCCTGCTTGTGACAGGGTAGCTTATTTGTAAAGAAATTCTGCACTCAGCCGATAGAACGGAGGTGATTGGTAACCCGTCGATCGGTTACGCCCCGTTTAGGCCTGCTGGAAAAGAACGCTGCAATGAGTGTTTTGAAAATGTCGATGTTTCATGGCGAGCGCCAACTGCTCCTCTCCTCCCTTTTGTCATCCGTTCTGCTATCCGCTCCGATCTCAGCTGAAGAGCCGCTGGAGTCCTATTTGGAGCTGGATCTGGAAGACCTGCTGTCCATAGAGGTGACCACTGTTTCCAAAAAGAGACAGCGGCTCGACGAGGTGGCCGCAGCGGCATACGTGATTACCCAGGATGACATCCGCCGGTCCGGCGTTACCAGTATTCCCGAGGCATTGCGTTTGGCGCCGGGTATCCAGGTGACGAAGATGGACAGCAACAAATGGGCCATCTCCAGTCGTGGATTCAATGCCCAGTTCGCCAACAAGCTGCTGGTATTGATTGACGGACGCAGTGTCTATACCCCTTCCTACTCCGGTGTCTACTGGGAGGTTCAGGACACTATGTTGGAAGATATCGACCGTATCGAGGTGATTCGTGGTCCGGGTGCGACAGTCTGGGGTGCCAACGCGGTCAATGGCGTGATCAACATCATCACCAAACAGGCCTCTGAGACCCAGGGTGGACTTTTGGTGGCGGGCGCCGGCAACGAGGAGAAAGCCCTTACCAGTCTGCGTTATGGTGCGGAGCTGGGCGAGCAGACCTTCGGCAGGATCTATCTTAAACACAATGATCGGGACAGCAGCTTCGCTCCTTTGCTGGATGAACAGGCAGGAGACGACTGGAACTCCTTGCGTGCCGGTTTCCGTGTGGATGGTGTTTTGAATGTCTCAAGTCAATGGACCCTGCAGGGGGATATCTACGAGACGGACGAGAACCAGATTGTCCACAACATCTACCGGGATCCCGCCGACCCGGCCAATAACCCTCCTTACAGTGATTCGAATGTAGCGGATAACATTGAGGCTTCCGGTTGGAACCTGCTGGGTCGTTGGGAACAGCGTTTATCCGAAGGCTCATCTGCCACGCTACAGGTCTATTTCGATCACAATGAGCGCAAAGAGGCGGTTCTGGAACAGCGTAACGATACTCTGGACATCGATTTTCAGCACCAGTTCAGTCTCCTGGAAGGACATGACATCGTATGGGGATTGGGTTACCGCCGTATCCAGGATGACTTCGGCAACACCTTTTCAGTCTCGCTGTCGCCGGAAGAACAGACCTCCGATCTTTTCAGCACATTCGTGCAGGATGAGATCGAACTGATGCCGGAGACCCTGCGCCTGACTCTGGGTTCCAAGTTTGAACATAACGACTATACCGGTTTCGAGGTTCAACCCAGCGCCCGCCTGCTCTGGTTACCCAAGGAGGGTCATACCCTTTGGAGTTCGGTTTCCCGTGCAGTGCGCACGCCCTCCCGGGTGGAGGATAGTGTAAGTATCGTGACCCGAATCATCCCGATAGGACCGCCATCAATACCGCCAATGATCCTTACGGTCAATGGTGATGAGGATTTTGAGGCAGAAGAGCTGACCTCGATTGAACTGGGTTATCGGGTGCAACCGGCTGAACGCCTCTCACTGGATCTGGCGCTTTTTTACAATCAATACAAAAACCTCGCAACTTTTGAACCAGCGAGTCTCACCGAGATTATTTTTGATAACAAACAGGAGGCAACGAGCCGTGGTCTTGAGCTGGCGGTGGACTGGCACCTGCTTGAATGGTGGCGTTTACAGGCAAACTACAGTTACATCGAGATAGAGCAAGAGACGGCCAGTGATAGCTTCGACCAGATGTCTGGCCCTGTCGTGGAGGGATCCACTCCCAAACATCAGCTGTCGCTCCGCTCCGCCATGGATTTTTCCAATGAATGGTCGCTGGATCTCTGGGCTTATTACGTGGATGAGCTTGTAGCTAGCAGTTTTTCCAGTATACCAATACCGAGTTACACCAGCCTGAATACCCGCCTGGCTTGGCGACCCTGGGAAGATATGGAACTCTCTCTGGTTGGACAGAACCTGCTGCAGGATCATCATGCGGAATTTGTGGGAGAGTCTTTTGTCACGCAGACTGAAGTTGAACGGTCTGTCTACGGTTTGATTCGTTTCGATTTCTGAATAGCACCGGATTGGAAGCCGAATGGTTCTAAAGCATGATGCTTGAATTACCCTCACAAGTTGCATCCCCTTGGCTGCCAAGGCTCAGATTGTGCTGTCTGTGGCTGTTGATGGTGCTGTTGCCGTTGCAGCTTATTGCCGCTCCCCCCAATGCGGAATACAAGCTCAAGGCTGCGCTGATCTACAAACTGAGTAAATTCGTTGAATGGCCTGATCTCACTGGCGCTGACAAGTCGGGGAGTTTTGGTATCTGTGTGCTGGGTGAGAACGTCTTCGGCTCGGCTCTTGATGCTCTTGAGCAGCGTAAGGCTGCCGGTCGGACAGTGCGGGTTCGCCGTTTTACCCAGTCCGAGTCCATTGGTGACAGCTGTCAGGTGGTTTTTATCAGCAAATCCAAACGGGCGTTTATGGGGGCCATCCTTAAGAAATTGAAAGGCCGGCCGATACTGACCTTGGGTGATACAGAAGGTTTCGCAGAACAGGGCGGCATCATTGAGTTCACCCGTGGCAAAAAACGCATTGGTTTCCTGATCAACCTTGAGAGCGCCAGAAGGTCAGGCCTGAAGATTGCAGCTCCACTTCTGGATTTGGCTACGGTTTTGGATTCACCGGACAACTAAGCAGAACAATGGCTTTTCTCAGTAACATCAATATCGCACAAAAAATCAGGCGGATGATTCTGTTGATCAGTGGCGTCGCGCTGTTGATTGTCTCTGTCAGCCATATGGCTATGGAAGTCTTCTCCTATCGTGAGGCTTTGGTTGAGCGTGTTTCGGTGCTGGCGGACTTTATCAGTACCAACTCCACTGCGGCACTCTCTTTCGATGATCCGAAGACAGCGCAAAAGCTTCTGTTATCACTGAAAAGCCAAGCGGATGTTAATGGTGCGATTCTCTATCATGATAACTGGCAAATGTTTGCCGCTTATCCGCAAGATTCAGGGATACAGGCCCGTATCGAAAATGAAGACAAGGTCTGGTTTAGCGAGTTGGGCCAGTCGAAAAGCATTGAGTACCGTTTTGCCGGGGATGATCTGGATCTGCTGAAACCCGTCACCCTGGACGGTGAGGTGATCGGTCATCTGCTCATCGAGGCGAGTCTGGATCCCCTATATGACCAGATCGTCGATTATCTGCTGATTTCAGGACTGTTGCTGGCCGGTATGATGCTGGGGGTATACCTTCTCTCGTATTCCCTGCAGCGCCGCATCTCGGGACCTATCAATAATTTGGTCAACGGTATGGAGGATGTCGCAGATCAGAAGAATTTCAGTCTGCGACTGCAGCCTGGCGACAACGATGAGATAGGCACACTCATCGAGCGTTTCAACAGCATGTTGGGGCAGATTGAAGAACGTGATAAAAAGCTGTCCTCCTACCGGGAGGGGCTGGAGCAGAAGGTCGCTGAGCGCACGGCAAGTCTGCAGGAGTCCAAGGAGGCCGCGGAAGCAGCCAGCCGGGCAAAGAGCGAGTTTCTTGCCACCATGAGTCATGAGATTCGCACGCCCATGAACGGTGTGCTGGGTATGACGGAACTGTTGCTGGATACCGGTTTGGACGTGCGTGCTCACCGTCTGGCGGATTCCGCTCATCGTTCTGCTGAGTCTCTGCTGGGGGTTATCAATGACATCCTCGATTTCTCCAAGATCGAGGCCGATAAACTGCAGCTCAGTAAAGAGGATTTCGATCTTCGAACCCTGTTGGAAGACACCCTGGAGCTGGTGGCCAACCAGGCCCATCGCAAGGGGCTTGAACTGATTCCCAATCTGCCGCCTGACTTGCCCCGATGGGTTCGGGGCGATGCAGTGCGGTTACGGCAGATTCTGGTTAACCTGCTGGGAAATGCTGTGAAGTTCACCAAACGGGGTGAGGTACGCCTCTGGGTAAGAACCATCGAGCGGCATGTCAACAGCCTGCAGATAGCCTTCGAAGTCTCTGACACCGGCCCCGGTATCCCCATTTCGCAGCAGGGCGAAATCTTCAATGCCTTCAGTCAGGCTGACAGTTCCACTACGCGGCGGTTTGGTGGCACGGGTCTGGGTCTGGCGATCGCCAGCCGTCTGGTCGATCTCATGGGTGGAGTGATCGAACTTGAGAGTAGCCCGGGGGAGGGTGCGCATTTCAGTTTCAAAATAGAACTTGAGGCCGCAATAGAGGAACGGTCTCAAGCGCCGAACCACGATATCCTGCAAGGTGTCCGTGTCCTTATCGTTGACGATCATGTTACTAACCGGGAGATTCTCCACAATCAGGTCATTGCCTGGGGCATGAGGAACGGCAGCGTTGACTCCGGACAACAGGCCCTTGAACGGCTGCGTCAGGCCGCCGACGGAGGTGATCCTTACCAGATTGTGCTGCTCGATTGGCACATGCCGGAGATGGATGGCTTTGAACTGGCACGTGCTATCCGCAATGACTCGTCCATACCTGCGCCACATCTGGTGATGCTCAGTTCGACTGAATTCGATGCTGAATCGTCTGTTGCCCAGACGTGTGGTATTGCACGCCATCTGCAAAAGCCTGTGCGCCAACAGCAATTGCTGCTGTGCCTGCGGGAGGTTATGGGTGAACAAGTCGCCGTAGCAGCCGGGGCAAGTCCGGCTACTGAAAAACTGAATGGGAAGATCCTCCTGGCTGAGGATAATCTGGTGAACCAGGAGGTGGCCATCAGCATGTTGATGGCACTGGGCTGCAAGATGGATCTGGCCGGGAATGGTCTTGAAGCTGTCGAAGCTGCTAGCCGAAACACCTATGATCTGATCCTGATGGACTGCCACATGCCGGAGATGGATGGCTTCAGTGCCACCAGTCAGATTCGTCTCATCGAACAGGAGAAGGGGCAAGAGCCGGTTACGATTGTGGCACTCACCGCGGATGTACAGAAAGGCATTCAGGATCAGTGCGAAGCTGCCGGCATGAATGACTATCTGAGCAAGCCTTTCAGTCAGAAGCGCTTGTCGGAGCTGTTGAAAAAATGGCTTAAGGTTGAAGTTACGGAGCAAGCGGAAACCGGCGAGACACCCCTGTCCGGGAAAGTCTCAGACTCTCATGTTCTCGATCCCGCCCCCTTGGAACAGCTGCGCCAGTTGGGCGAGATGAGCGGAAGAGATGTGTTGGGGAAATCTGTCAATCACTTTCTAAAACAGGCCCCTGACGATGTTGCCAGGCTTCGCCAGGCGCTTGAGGATAATGATGCCGAGATCCTCAGGGGGATTGTTCACAGCCTGAAATCGAGTAGTGCCAATTTGGGGGCACGGTTTTTCCCGAGACACTGCCAACAACTCGAGACCCGGCAGCCGAAAGAATTTGCTACCTGCGCCCAATTTGGTGGATAAAATAGCTTCATACAAGGTTTTAATATCTCGATGCCTGCGCACTGAAATTGAGCAATCCCCAAAACCGCTACTGCCACCACGGTTCACCTCAGAGGCGGGAGAGCGAATTTACTGGTGGATGATGATTCAAATAGCACATGTAACTGAACGAAGTACAACAA
>NZ_JAAVSH020000001.1:3909286-3916030 GCF_011947365.2 endosymbiont of Lamellibrachia barhami | reverse complement strand
GCATTGTACTTCGTTTCAGTTACGTATTTCTGGCAAGGCCGGTTACGATTGTGGCACTCACTGCGGATGTACAGGCATTCAGGAACAATTAATGTGAAACTGCCGGCATGAATGACTATCTGAACAAACCTTTCAGTCAGAAACGCTTGTCGGGCTGTTGAAAAAAATGGCTTAAGGTTGAAGTCACGGGCAAGCGGAAACCGGCGAGACATCTCTGTCGGGAAAGTCTCAGACTCTCCTATATCGATCCGCCCCTTGGAACGGCTGCGCCAGTTGGGCGAGATGAGCGGAAGGGAATGTGTTGGGAATCTGTCACTTTCTAAAACAGGCCCCGACGATGCGCCAGGCTTCGCCAGGCGCTTGAGGATAACATGTGAGAGCCCCAGGACGTTCACAGCCTGAAATCGCGGCAGCCAATTTGGGGGCAATGGTTTTTTCCCGACACTGCCAACAACTCGAGACCTCGGCAGCCGAAAAGAATTTGTCACCTGCGCCCAATTTGGTGGATAGCATTGAAGCCATGTTGCCTAATATTCTCGATGCACTGCGCACTGAAATTGAGCAATCCCAAAAAAACCTCGCTACTGCTACCACGGTTCACCAGAGTGGAGAGCGAATTTTGCTGGTGGATGATGATTCAAATTTCCGTATTACTACCCATGAGGCATTGAGCGCAGTCGGTTTCGAGGTTGATGAGGCGGCGAGCGGAAAAGAGTGCCTTGAACGGGCAGCAAAAATAACACCGGATATCATCCTGCTCGATGCCCTTATGGATGGCATGGATGGCTTTGAGGTCTGTCGGCGCCTGAGGAAAAGACGAGAATTTCGCACCATTCCCATCCTCATGGTCACTGGGCTGGAGGATATGGAAACCGTCAATCAGGCCTTCCAGTCCGGTGCGGATGGTTTTATCACCAAGCCGGTCAACTACAATGTTCTGAGTCACCGGATACGCTTCCAACTCAGGGCTGCCCGGGACTCCAAGGAACTGCACGAAAGCCAGGAACAACTGGCCAGCGCGCAGCGTATGGCCGCCCTGGGATATTGGCGCTGGGATGCAAAGCGCGATGAGCTGGTGATTTCAAAGCAGCTGGCTAAAATGCTTGGGGCTTCCCAGGTTGCGTGCTGTAAAAAACTGGGTGGCTATCTGGATCGAATACATCCGGATGATCGGGATTTTATCCGCGATAACATCACCTCCGTGGTGGATGGTGCGCCACTGCATCCTTCGGATTACCGATTGCTCACCGAAAACAATAAGTCAGTGATCGTACATCAGGAACTGGATCTTGCCCCGGATGCGGACGGCGTGGTGCTGGGAACGGTTCAGGACATCACTCAGCAGAGAGTGTCTGAAAGGCGTATCCGTCAGCTGGCTTATACCGACGAACTGACCGGTTTGGCAAGCCGTGCCTATTTCTACAAACATCTGGAAGACGTTGTCAAGGCAGCGCACCGGCGCAAGGAACGCTTTGCCCTGTTGTACCTGGATCTTGATGGCTTCAAGGATGTAAATGACAGTCTGGGTCATGATGTTGGCGATCAGTTGCTGAAGGTCATCGCCCAGCGCCTGCAAAAAGTTTTGCGGGGTGCTGATTTCGTGGCCCGCCTGAGTGGTGACGAATTCTGCATCCTGGTGGACCATGTCAATGATGAGTATGATGCCGCTGACGTTGCCAGTCGCTGTCTGCAGGAGACCAACAAGCCGGTGGATCTGGGTTTGCAGGAGATCCGGCCAAGATGCAGTATCGGTATTGCCCACTTCCCGCAGGATGGTGAAAATCTGCAGGCCCTGCTGAAGGCTGCTGACAGCGCCATGTATGCTGCCAAGGAGGAGGGCAAACATCGCTATACATTCTATCAGCCTGAGCTGACCACCCAGGCTGAGCACCGTTTGCAGATTGAGCAGGATCTGCGTCTGGCGCTTGAACGGGGTGAACTGGAACTCTATTACCAACCCCAGATCGATGTGCAGAGTGGCCGTCTGATTGGGGTCGAGGCGCTGGCCCGATGGCAGCATTCCACCAAGGGTATGATCTCTCCAGCGGAATTTATCAACGTTGCGGAACGTATCGGTTTGATCAAGACGTTGGGAGAGTGGGCGCTGAGCACTGCCTGCAAGCAGGCTACAGCCTGGCAGGATATGGGGCTGCCACTATTTCAGATGTCGGTGAATATCTCTCCAACCCATATTCAGGATCCGGGCATTGTCACCACCGTTGAACAGATTCTGCTGGAGACGGGTTGGAAGGCCGAGAATCTTGAACTGGAGGTCACCGAAAGCGTGGTGCAGACCACGGGTGAAAATCTGTCTGTATTCAAACGCATGCGGGAGATGGGTCTGAAGATCGCCATCGACGACTTTGGCACGGGTTACTCCTCCCTGGCCTCGCTTAAATATCTACCGATCACCTGTCTCAAGATAGATCGTCTCTTCATTACCGACATGCTGAAGGATCCTGAGTCCTCTATCCTGCTGGGCACCATCGTCGGGGTGGCCCGCGCGCTTGGTCACAATGTCATCGCGGAGGGCGTCGAGACGGAAGAGCAGGTGAAGGTGCTGAGTGGAATCGGCTGCGATACCATTCAGGGTTATTTTTTCAGCCGGCCCGTCCCTCCGGAAGAGATTCCGGCTCTGGCACAAAAGCATTTCCTGCCGGAAGAGAGGGACGAAGAGGCGGCTGTTCTTCCATTTCCTATAGCGAATCAATAACAATGGCGGTAGAGAGCGCTGAAATATCCATCTTCGATAGGTTGAGCCGCAGGCAAGTTCCTGTTTTGCCACCTGGCGCGTCATATTTGTTAAAAGCGTTGACCGACGAAAATATCGAGTTCTCAGAACTTGCGCGGATCATCGAGCGCTTTCCCACTATTGCAGGACGTCTTATCGCGCTGGCCAACTCAGCCTGGTCTTCGCCGGTGAGCACCATTACTGCGCTGGATATGGCCTGTTCCAGGCTGGGTTTTGGGGTGGTCAGAAGCACCAGTATCGCCTTGGCAGTTGCCTCTCCATTCGATCCAAACCGCTGCTCCGGATTCAACACGGAATCTTTTTGGACCCGCGCGCTCATGACCGCTGACGCTGCATCCTGGTTGGCGCCGGTGGCTTCATCGGCGGATGATCTTGAATCTTCTACAGCCCGTACTGCGGGTCTGCTGCACAGTCTGGGACTGCTTTGGTTGACGGATCAACTGCCGGATGAGGTGGATCAGGCCTACACGATTGTCGAGGAGAGCGATTCCGTCTCACTCAGTCAGGCCCTCTCCGGGTTGATTGGTTTCGACGATGTTTATGCCGGGGGATATTTGGGGGCTAGCTGGCATCTTCCTGAGCAGCTTGTAACGGCGATGGCCCACTATCCTGAGTCCGGCTTCCAGGGTGGCTACTGGGAAACCGCCACTCTGGTGGGAGTGGCGGTTTCTCTGGTAACCGCTGTGCAACAGGAGACGCCCTGGTCTGCCACGGACAGCCGTCTGCAGAGGTTGGGGATTACAGTCCCGGCTGCTGAAAAGGTTGTCCTACAGATCGATCGACAGTTTGAGAGAACCCAGGCGCTGGCAAAAACGCTTTTCAATGGCTAACCGAGTGAAACGGACTCACTCATGTGAGAAGGATATTCTCACGCTGACGGGTGGATTGGTTGTTCAGTAGGCGCGTATATATATTTTTTTAATTAAAAAACAATAACTTATGCATGTTTTTTCGGGCATCTAAAGTAGCCGGCTTATTTTTTAAAAATCCCTCAAGTTCCCTTTTCCGCTGCCGTTACAGAGACCGGAAGCGGTAAATACAGTCGGTTCGACAGTATATCCGCTAAATATCAACCTAACGCCCAGGCTCGATGCAAGACATCGCCGGGCGGAAAGGAGAAGCAATCATGGCAATGGTCATCAACACAAATGTCAGCTCGCTGAATGCACAGCGCAACCTGACTAACACCCAGAACTCTCTCTCAACCTCTATGGAACGGCTCTCGTCCGGTCTGCGCATCAACAGCGCGAAAGACGACGCGGCAGGCCTCGGCATTACCGATCGTATGACCACCCAGATCCGTGGTCTGAATCAGGCAATGCGAAATGCAAATGACGCAATCTCTATCTCGCAGACCGCTGAAGGCGCAATGCAGGAGTCCACAAACATCCTGCAGCGGATGCGTGAATTGGCCGTACAGTCTGCCAATGACTCCAACAGTGCGTCTGATCGAAGCAATATGCAAAAGGAAGTGGCTCAGCTGTCACAAGAGCTGAATCGTATTTCCAGCACCACAACCTTTAACGGAAAGAACATCCTGGATGGCACTTTTACCGCAGCCAAGTTCCACGTAGGGGCAAACGCTGACCAGACGATTTCCGTCTCCATCGGAAATACCTCTGCCACTACCATGGGTGCCTATAAGGCTGATGGTACTGCCACAGAAGATCACATCGGTGGCGCACTGACAGCAGTGGCGGATGGAACCGGCGGTAACAATGTTGCTGCGGATGCTGCATTTGCAGTGACCGGTAGCTTGGGTACCTCAACACTCTCCACTGCCCTGGATACCACGGCGGCCAAGATCGCCTCTCAAATCAATGGTGTGCAGGATTCAACGGGTGTGAAGGCAACCGCCAGTAACACCGTTGAGTTGAAGGCAACGTCAACCGGCACTATCTCTTTCAGCCTTTCTTCCCAGGATGAGAGTCAGGCGGCTGTAGGGTCAGCCGTTAGTATTAGTGCATTGGTAACGAGCAGTACTGATCTGGCTGCCCTGCGGGATGCTATCAATGCTGAAAACGCCTCCACCGGCATCAGTGCAACCCTGAATGCTGCAGGAGATGGTATCTCTTTAACCAATACCACTGGTCACGACATTGTTGTTGCCGATGCTACAAATAATGATGGAGCGGATACTGCCAGCGCTGTCACAGTCGGAGGCGTCGCGCTTGCTGACTCTGATTCAACCGGTGCGGGTGGCGTGACTGACTCCATCGTTGTGGGTGGTAAGGTTGAGTTGAGCTCCTCCAAGTCATTCCAGGTGTCGACGACGGGTACCGATATCATGGTGGCCGCTGCAACATCCGGAACTTTGAGCAGTATTGCTGATATCGATATTGGTTCCCAGACCGGCGCCAATAGCGCACTGGATGTTATCGACCAGGCCCTGAGCTTCGTTTCTGATCAGCGTGCCGATCTTGGTGCTGTTCAGAACCGTTTGAGCTCCACCATCTCCAATCTCTCCAATATCAGTGAAAATGTATCCGCTGCCCGTTCACGGGTTCAGGACGCCGATTTTGCTGCGGAGACCGCTAACATGACCCGCACGCAGATCCTGCAGCAGGCCGGTGTGGCAATGCTGTCCCAGGCGAATTCCCAGCCGCAGATGGTTCTGTCTCTCCTGCAGTAACGGTAACAAGCTCCAGACTGCGCCCGGTTTTGATACCGGGCGCAGGCTGAACTAATAAGGTATAAATGTGAGGTGAAGGCCATGGCTACGGACATGACAATCACAGTAGGAGCTCTACCGACTAAGGATTCTGGTAAAGGGGTACATCGTACTACGGAAAGTGTTACTCCCCAGCCTCTGAAGGTCGTTGGCCAAATCTCCGGAAATGAAGATGGGAGGTCTGCTGATGTTCCAGCAGAGGCACTTAAAGGTGCTGTCAGCCAGATGCAGGATTTTGCCCAGGTGTTGCAGCGTGAGTTGCAGTTCGACCTGGACGAAGACAGTGGCAGAACAGTGGTTCGGGTAATCGATAGAACATCCGGCGATCTGATTCGCCAGATACCCTCGGAAGAGGTATTGGCGTTGGCCAAACACATGCAGGAGGCAATCGATGTCGCCAATGCCAAAGTTGATGGTAAGGCGGGTCGTGAGCAATCGGTAGGACTACTGATGGAAACAAGTGCATGATGTCCATGTTCTGAAAATTCAGGCATGGAGATTGCATGTTTCTCATAGAGTGTCGAAAACTGGACAGGAGGTGAGACTCCTTAAATGAGTCTGGTTTTCGGCGGAGTGTTTACTGAAGTTTGCGCTGGTTTCTGCTTGATGTTTCGCTTGAGCCAGCCAAGCTGACGGGAGGCAAACGTGCCAACCATTTCCGCACCAGGTATAGGTTCCGGACTCGACGTCAACTCCATCGTTGATCAGTTGATGGCCCTGGAGCAGATTCCCATACAGAATCTTCAGTCCAAAGAGGCGGGGTTTCTGACCCAGATCAGCGCCTACGGCGCGCTGCGTGGCTCTCTGGCATCGTTTCAGAGTACCGTGGACAAACTCAACGGTTTTTCAGGCATAGGTCTCTTCAGTGCGAACAGCGCGGATGAGGCTGTCTTTACTGCCAATGCTGGCAATGATGCCGCCGCCGGCAGTTACGACATCGTCGTTCAAGCTTTGGCTGAGTCCCACAAGATGGGCTCCGCGTCGTTTGCAGATAGTGATACCACGACGATCGGTAGTGCCGGTGACACCATGACGTTGGCCATCGGCACCCAGTCGTTTGACGTGGATATCGGCGGTAAGACCCTGAGCCAGATCGAACAGGCAATCAACGAGGCTACCGACAACACGGGTATCAGCGCAGGAATCATCCAGGAAAATAGTGGTAGTTTCTATCTCACTCTGACCAGCGATGAAACCGGTGTGGAGAATGCCATGTCGGTCTCCTTTGCCGATAGTGGTAACAACCCCATTGCCGATCCATTGACCATGGTGCAGACGCGAGCTGCTGCAGATGCACAACTGTTGGTGGATAACTCCTATA
>NZ_JAAVSH020000001.1:3868580-3908786 GCF_011947365.2 endosymbiont of Lamellibrachia barhami | reverse complement strand
TCAACCGGTGCGGGTGGCGTGACTGACTCCATCGTTGTGGGTGGTAAGGTTGAGTTGAGCTCCTCCAAGTCATTCCAGGTGTCGACGACGGGTACCGATATTATGGTGGCCGCTGCAACATCCGGAACTTTGAGCAGTGTTGCTGATATCGATATTGGTTCCCAGACCGGCGCCAATAGCGCACTGGATGTTATCGACCAGGCCCTGAGCTTCATTTCTGATCAGCGTGCCGATCTTGGTGCCGTTCAGAATCGCCTGAGTTCCACTATCTCCAATCTCTCCAATATCAGCGAAAATGTATCTGCTGCCCGTTCACGGGTTCAGGACGCCGATTTTGCTGCGGAGACCGCTAACATGACCCGCACGCAGATTCTGCAGCAGGCCGGTGTGGCAATGCTGTCCCAGGCTAATTCCCAGCCGCAGATGGTTCTGTCTCTCCTGCAGTAACGGTAACAAGCTCCAGTCGGCGCCTGGTTTTGATACCGGGCGCCGGCTGAACTAAAAGGTTTAAATGTGAGGTGAAGGCCATGGCTACGGACATGACAATCACAGTAGGAGCTCTACCGACGAAGGATTCTGGTAAAGATGTACGTCGTACTACGGAAAGTGTTACTCCCCAGCCTCTGAAGGTCGTTGGCCAAATCTCCGGAAATGAATCGGTCACCACTCTTCAACAAAAATCGGTTGATGAGAGGTCTGCTGCTGTTCCAGTAGAGGCACTTAAAGGTGCTGTCAGCCAGATGCAGGATTTTGCCCAGGTGTTGCAGCGTGAGTTGCAGTTCGACCTGGACGATGACAGTGGCAGAACAGTGGTTCGGGTAATCGATAGACAATCCGGTGATCTGATTCGCCAGATACCCTCGGAAGAGGTATTGGCGTTGGCCAAACACATGCAGGAAGCAATCGATGTTGCCAATGTCAAAGTTGATGGTAAGGCAGGTCGTGAGCAATCGGTAGGACTACTGATGGAAACAAGCGCATGATTCCCATGTTCTGAAGATTCAGGCATGGAGATTGCATGTTTCTCATAGAGTGTCGAAAACCGGACAGACAGGAGAGATCCTCCAGCGAACCCGGTTCTCGGCGGAGTGTTCACTGAAGTTTGTGCTGGCTTCTGCTTGATGTTTCGCTTGAGTCAGCCAGGCTGACGGGAGGCAAACGTGCCAACCATTTCCGCTCCAGGCATAGGTTCCGGGCTCGACGTCAACTCCATCGTTGATCAGTTGATGTCTCTGGAGCAGATTCCTATACAGAATCTTCAGTCCAAAGAGGCGGGATTTCTGACCCAGATCAGCGCCTACGGCGCGCTGCGTGGCTCTCTGGCATCGTTTCAGAGTACCGTGGACAAACTCAACGGCTTCTCAGGTATAGGTCTCTTCAGTGCGAGCAGCGCGGATGAAGCTGTCTTTACTGTCAATGCCGACAATGATGCAGCCGCCGGCAGTTACGACATCGTCGTTCAAGCTTTGGCTGAGTCCCACAAGATGGGCTCCGCGTCGTTCGCAGATAGTGATACCACGACGATCGGTAATGCCGGTGACACCATGACGTTGGCCGTCGGCACCCAGTCGTTTAACGTGGACATCGGTGGTAAGACCCTGAGCCAGATCGAACAGGCGATCAACGAGGCAACCGACAACACGGGTATCAGCGCAGGAATCATCCAGGAAAATAGTGGTAGTTTCTATCTCACTCTGACCAGCGATGAAACCGGTGTGGAGAATGCCATGTCGGTCTCCTTTGCCGATAGTGGTAACAACCCCATTGCCGATCCATTGACCATGGTGCAGACGCGAGCTGCTGCAGATGCACAACTGTTGGTGGATAACTCCTATACCATTACTCGCAGCAGCAACAGCATCTCCGATGCAATTCAGGGGGTGACCCTGGAACTGCTGGCTACCAGTGTTGATGCAGTGGCGCTGAATGTCGATAAGGACTTGGGCGCTGTGCAGACTACAGTGCAGAGTTTCGTTGACGCATACAATAGCCTGCGTGATACGCTTTCCACCCTTGGCCGCGGTGAGCTCTCCGGCGACGGAACCCTGCGCATGATGGAGCAGCAGATATCCTCAGTGCTGGGTTCAAAGTCGGATGTCGATGGAACATTCAAGTATGCCTCCAGCATCGGTATCTCATTTCAGAGAGATGGCAGCCTTCAGCTGGATACCGCCGTCTTGACTGAGGCGCTGGAAAGCGATTTTTCTTCGGTCACCAAACTCTTTTCCGACGATGATCAGGGGCTGGCGTTCCGGCTCGATGTCCTGGTTGAGAATCTGCTCGATCCCGACGGGTTGATCGATGCCCGTGAGGACGGTCTGGATGCCAGGGTGAAAAATGTGCAGGATCAGCGAGAGTCTCTGGAGTTTCGTCTGGCCAAGACTGAGGCGCGTTTTCGGGCGCAGTTTGCCGGGCTGGATACCCTGATGGTAAGGCTGTCTGCCACCAGCGACTTCCTGACACAGCAGTTGCAGGGGTTGCAGGATCTGGCCTCGTATCGAAATAACAATTAGTGATGTTTTATTGGATTGATGGCGGAAACAGGTCAAGAATCCACGCACACTACCGATAAATATACTGTTCAAAAGCAAAAAACAGTTCGAGGATTATATAATGAGTTTGAATTCCAGGCGTGGGGCACAACAGTACGGTAGCGTGGCGACAGGGTCTGAAGTGGACTATGCAAGCCCACACCGTTTGGTGCAGATGTTGATGGAGGGCGCGCTGGATAAGATAGCCATCGCCAAGGGTCATATGGATCGAAGTGAACCCGAACCCAAAGGCAGGCACATCACCTGGGCGATATCCATCATCAACGGACTGCGAGGCAGCCTGGATCTCAAGGCGGGTGGTGAGATAGCCGCCAACCTCGATAACCTGTATGAATATATGGTGCGCCGTCTGACAGAATCCAACCTAACCAATGATCAGGCGATCCTCGATGAGATCAGTGGGTTGTTGCTGGAGATCAAGTCCGCCTGGGATGTGATCCCGGAAGATGTGAAAAGGGCGCCCCAACTCTCCAATAAACCCGTTTCTGCGGCCTAGCATGCTACCGATGGCAGGTAACCCTGAAGAGAAACTCAAGGCAGCGCTGGTGCTGAGCCGAGGTCTGCTTGAGTCTGCCCGTGCCGGTGAGTGGGAAGAGGCCCGGAATCTGGAAGCCGGGCGCGTTGAACTGCTCAGGGAGAGTCTTGGTATTCTCTCACCTCAGGGCGCGGAAAATCAGATATCGTTGATCAAAGAGATCCAGGAAATCGACCAGCAGATAACGCAGCTGGCCAATCAGGAACGTCCCCGTCTGGTGGAACAGTTGGCAAAGTTCAAAAAAGGCCGGGTTGCCAGCAGGGCCTACCGGCAAGGTTGATTGCATCCTATTGCGGATGATTTGATCGCCATCTGGATGTTCAAACCGTAAGAATCAGCTCGATCACCACCTTGCTGCCGAAATAGGCCAGCATCAATACCACGAATCCGCTAAGCGTCCAGATGATTGCCTTCTGACCGCGCCAGCCAAATCGAAAACGTCCCCAGATCAACGTGCCGAAGACGATCCAGGCCACAATGGATAGGATCGATTTATGCGCCAGATGCTGGGCGAACATATCCTCCAGGAATATGAAACCCGAGATCAGGGCCAGGGTCAGCAGGACAAAGCCTACGCTGATCATCTCGAACAGCAGGCTCTCCATCGTCTGCAGGGGAGGCAGGGCGCGAATGAAACCGCCAGGGCGGCGATGGTGCAGGTGGTGATCCTGAATAGCCAGCAGGAGCGCCTGCACGCTGGCCAGAGTGAACAGGCTGTAGGCAAGGATAGAGACCAAAACATGGAGCGTGAGGCCCTGGGAGGCGGCTTCGCCCAATAACCGTACCGAACTGAAACGGGATTCCAACAGGATTGACAGCGCTGCCAGCGGCAGCAGCAAGATGCCAAGGTTTTCCACCGGCTTACTCAAGCTGGAGATTAGCAGCAGCAGGACAATGGTCCAGGCGATCAGTGAGGTGGCGCTGAAGACACCGAGGTTGATGCCGGTATCGGTTGCAATGCTCTGGTAGAGGAGAACGCCGTGCAGTGCAGTGCCGACGAATCCCAGCAGCAGACCTAGCGGCCGCGGCAAATGTTTGCCGGTTTCGCCGCGAAATAGCCGCAGTGCAAAACAGAGGCCGGCTCCCAGATAGGCGGCAATGGCTAACAACTCAAACAAGATTCCAACCCTACACTTTGTATCTTTATTGGGTTTAATACCCCGTCGGCATGCGGCGGCGGTGTTTATTGAAACTACGGCGATAATCGCATACTTGCCACGGTTTTTAAATTGATTTTGCCTCATGGCGCAGGGCAAATCCAATGCATCGGCGCAACAAAGTGTTGGCTGATATATAATGTTCAATTCGATTCAATCAATCTGGAGCGGGCGATCCGCCGAAAAGCATGTTTGATAACCTGACAGAACGCCTTGGTCGTGTACTTACCAACCTGCGGGGGCAGGGACGGCTCACAGAAGAGAACATCAAGGACACCATGCGCGAAGTGCGCATGGCGCTGCTTGAGGCCGATGTTGCTCTGCCGGTGGTGCGTGCCTTTGTCGATCAAGTGAAGGCGAAGGCGAGTGGCGAGGAGGTGATGAAGAGTCTCACCCCTGGCCAGACGCTGATCAAGATCGTCAGAGACGAACTGATCCAGGTGATGGGCGAGGCCAACGAAAGTCTCGATCTGTCAGCACAACCGCCCGCTGTCATCCTGATGGCGGGCCTGCAGGGCTCAGGTAAGACCACCAGTGTCGCCAAGCTTTCACGCTGGTTGCAGTTGCATGGCAAGAAGAAGGTCATGGTGGTGAGTTGCGACGTCTACCGCCCGGCTGCTATCGAGCAGTTGCAGACCCTCTCCCAAGAGGTTGAGGCGGAGTTTATTCCCAGTTCTCCGGAGCAGAAGCCGGTCGACATTGCGAAGCATGCAGTGACGCGGGCCAAGCAGGCTTTTGCCGATGTGCTGATCGTCGATACTGCGGGCCGATTGCATGTCGATGAGGTGATGATGGGTGAGATCAAGGCGCTCCACGCGACCCTGAACCCCATCGAGACCCTGTTTGTGGTCGACAGCATGACCGGTCAGGACGCCGCCAATACAGCGAAGGCCTTCAATGAGGCCCTGCCCCTGACCGGTGTGATCCTGACCAAGGCGGATGGTGACGCCAGAGGCGGCGCCGCACTCTCCATTCGCCAGATCACCGGCAAGCCGATCAAGTTTATCGGTGTGGGAGAGAAGACAGACGCCCTGGAGCCTTTTCATCCTGACCGCATCGCCTCCCGCATCCTCGGTATGGGGGATGTGCTCAGTCTGGTGGAGGAGGTTACCCGCAAAGTAGACCAGGAAAAGGCCGCAAAGTTGGCGGCCAAGCTGAAGAAAGGCAAAGGTTTCGACCTTGAGGACTTCAAGGAGCAGATGCAGCAGATGAACCAGATGGGCGGCATGAGCGGCCTGCTGGACAAACTGCCGGGAGTGGGCCAGCTACCGGATCATGTGAAAAATCAGGTGAACGACAAAGATATTGACCGCCTCATTGCCATCATCAATTCAATGACACCCCAAGAGCGGCGTTTTCCTGCGATCCTCAAGGGATCCCGCAAGCGGCGAATTGCTGCCGGTTCCGGTACCCAGGTGCAGGAAGTGAACAAGCTGCTGAAGCAGTTTGCCCAGATGCAGAAGATGATGAAAAAAATGAAGGGTGGCGGCATGAAGAAAATGCTGCGGGGCCTCGGCGGCAGGTTTCCCGGAATGCCAGGGGGCGGGATGCCGGGTGGCGGCGGTGGCGGGTTTCCTTTTTAGGTGGAAGGCAAAAGGTTAAAGGATAAAGGAGGCCGTGCCACTGGATTGGGCGTACGTCTTTAAGTTCCATTCTACCCTTGATTCCTTTCCATGCAGGGCATGGGAATGCGATAAACCACAAAGATGTAATTGGATATTTTTGGTCGGAGGTTGCTGATCCCGGGCTATAGTTATTCATACAACGGCAGTAGGTTATTCGCCGACTATTTGCGGGGGTGCCTCGGACGCTAGCCATCGCGGTGCCTCCGGAGGAGGAGAGATGGCTGATTCAACACCGAATTGGTGCCGTGAACTCGCACCATCTGTTGTCAATATTTCTGAATTTCACCCCGCTCCGCAGCTGATCCACCTTACCAAAGAGCAGTGGCGGTCGGTTCGCAAGGAAATCCCAAAGGGCCGAAAATTACCGAAGAAGGGGGTGGTTCTGGCAGTGCACCGGCTGGAAAAGGGCGGAGTGATGCTCGAACCCACGGTGGCAGGCAAGCGACGTCGCAAAGCAAATGCCGAGTTTAGCTATATGTGGACCGAGAGCGGCATTGAGATCTGGGTCCGGTTTGACCGCCGCGGTTCCCCCTGCCGTTTGTTTATGACGGGTGGAGGGCGCTGGACGCCAAAGTTTTTCTGTATCCGGGGCCGCTGTCCGGGCCGCTGCTCGGTTCGCATAGTGCGCCGGCGGGGGCGAAGATATATCTATTGCCAGTGTAGATGATTGAAAAAACAGGTTAAAGGCGAAAGGCAAAAGGTTAAAGGTGGCCGTGCCACCGGATAGGCCGAATCTCGTCGTTACTGCGATGGGAAGCTGGCAGGCCGGTTCAAGCGTAGCGGAACCGGCCCATACCTAATATTAAGGTGACCACGAAGCCCCAAAATTTGTCGGCACCGGGCGGATTTCGGATGAAATTCCGGACTTTTCTCTCCTTTAGCCTTTAACCTTTAACCTTTAATCTTAATCCATGCTTCACTTTCTGAATTATTCAGTTATAATTCCGCGTTTCCCGCCGGTGAGTTTGCCGGTTGCTTAAAGAATTTTCAAGGGTACAAGCATGGTAACCATTCGTCTTTCCAGAACCGGCGCCAAGAAACGGGCTTTTTACCACATTGTGGTGACTGACAGCCGTAACGCCCGTGACGGTCGCTACATTGAGCGTCTCGGCTTCTTCAATCCCGGTGCCACCGGCGGCGAAGAGCGTCTGCGTGTTGAGCGTGATCGCATTGATCACTGGGTCTCCAAAGGCGCCCAGACCAGCGACCGTGTCGTCTCTCTGCTGAAGGAAGCCGCCAAGCAGGCAGCCTGATCCCGGCTGACTGTCCGCTAATCACCACGGACTGAGATTCCAAATGTCCGAAGAGATGGTGACTATGGGCAGGATCTCCGGGTTTTTCGGGGTTCGGGGCTGGTTCAAAGTCTACTCTCACGCCATACCACGGGAAGGGATACTCAAGTACTCCCCCTGGTATCTGAAGCGTAAAACAGGCTGGGAAGAGAGAAAAGTCCTGGAAGGACATCGGCAGGGCAAAGGTGTCGTAGCGTCTATAGAGGGTTGCGACGACCGTGATCAGGCAGCGGAGTTGATGGACTGCGAGATCGCTATCCGCCGCGACCAGTTGCCGAAGCTGGCAAAAAATGAGTTTTACTGGTCCGATCTGCAGGGTTTGCGGGTTGAGACCGTCGAAGGCGTCGGGCTGGGCAAGGTGTCTCACCTGTTCGAGACCGGTGCCAATGATGTAGTAGTGGTCAAGGGTGACCGTGAACGCCTGATTCCCTATACCTGGGGTGAGGCGATCCGCAGTGTGGATCTGGAAGACGGTCTGATGGTCGTGGACTGGGATCCGGATTTCTAGGCTGGACTGGATGCGTTTCGATGTTATCAGTCTGATGCCGCCGATGTTCGATGCCCTGAAAGCGCAAGGGGTTGTAGGACGTGCCCTGGAGCGGGGGCTGGCTGAGCTGAAGCTCTGGAATCCACGGGACTACACCACGGATGTACATCGCACGGTGGACGACCGGCCCTACGGCGGTGGCCCCGGCATGGTGATGAAATATGCGCCACTGCAAGCGGCCCTCGAGGATGCCCAAAAGGTTTCCCCCGGCGCAAAGGTGATCTACCTAAGCCCACAGGGCAAAAGATTTGACCAGGATGCGGCGCGCAGCCTGGCGACTAGCGGCCAACGGCTTATCCTCATCGCCGGCCGTTACGAAGGTATCGACGAGCGGGTGATCGACCGCTACGTGGATGAGGAGTGGTCCATCGGAGACTATGTGCTGAGCGGCGGTGAGCTGGCGGCGATGGTTTTGATGGACGCGGTGATCCGCCTGCTGCCTGGGGTGCTGGGCGCTGCGGACTCGGCAGAACAGGATTCTTTTATGGATGGGTTGCTGGATTGTCCACACTATACCCGTCCTGAGCAGATAGACGGCGTGGGTGTCCCCCCGGTTTTACAGGGTGGCAACCATGAGGTGATTCGCCACTGGCGGCTTGAACAGGCGCTGAAGCGAACCCTGGAACGCCGTCCCGATCTGCTGAAAGGCCGTCAGATGACGGCAGAAGAACAAACGATTTTAGATGAAATAGGTCTCGCGTCGGGAGATGCCGAGCAAGAACAGGAGCAATAGACCATGAGTAATATCATCGCGGAACTCAACGCTGAGCAGATGGGTCGTGAGATACCGGATTTTGGCCCCGGAGATACCGTGGTCGTGCAGGTAAAGATCAAAGAGGGCGAGCGTGAGCGTCTGCAGGCCTTTGAAGGCGTGGTGATCGCAAAGCGTAATCGCGGTCTCGACTCCGCCTTTACCGTACGCAAGATCTCCCACGGTGAAGGTGTTGAACGTGTCTTTCAGACCTACAGCCCACTGGTTGCCGAGATCAAGGTCACCCGTCGTGGTGACGTGCGACGTGCCAAACTCTACTATCTGCGTGGCCTTACCGGCAGGGCTGCTCGTATCAAGGAAAAGATCTAGATCCAACCGCTGTCTTTTTCCCTGCGTTGAAAAAACCACCCCGCTGTCAGCTGGGGTGGTTTTTTTATGACCGATTACATATCAGCGGCTCATTGTTTCCAGCCAGGAGTCTGTCGGGTTTAACCGTTTGAAGCGGATGTTAGGTGGAAAACTTGGCTGCCATTCCCTTTAAATTAGTCGCCAGGCCAGCTTGCTCCATACTGGCTGTAGCCGTGTGTCTTGCACCATCAGCTGTTTGAGAAGCGAGTGCATTGATGGAGACCACGTTCTGGTTGATCTCTTCCACGACAGCACCCTGTTGTTCCACGGCAGTGGCAATCTGGACGTTCATCTCTTTGATCTGTCCCACCGCCTGGATGATTTCACTCAGTGTTTCTCCTGCTTTTTCAACTTTTTCCACACTGTTTGTAGCCTTTTCCCTGCCTTTCTCCATGGCATAGACAGCCTCTTTAGCGCCTTGTTGAACCCGTTCAATGATTTGCTGAATCTCTTGGGTTGAGTCCTGTGTTCGTCCTGCCAAGGTGCGCACCTCATCAGCAACAACGGCAAATCCGCGTCCCTGTTCGCCTGCCCGAGCCGCCTCTATAGCGGCATTTAGGGCCAACAGATTAGTCTGTTCCGCGATGCTGCGAATGACATCCAAAACAGTGCTGATTGACTCACTCTCATCTTCCAGTTTGTGGATGGCAATGGAGACATTTTGCACCTCACTCGCGAGGTCGTTTGTAGCGCGGACGGCCTCGCTGACAACGTCATGTCCTTTGACTGCCTCAGCATTGGCCTGTTGAGCCGCCTGTTCTGCATGGTTGGCATTTTTCGCCATTTCCTGTGCTGTTACTGCCATCTCATTCATGGCAGTGGCCACCTGTGTGGTTTCACTCTGCTGCCTCTCTATCCCGAGATTGGTCTGGGTCGAGATGGACGAAAGATTTTCAGCGCCGGATGATAGTTCGTTGCTCGATCTATGTATATCCTCGATGAGGCCGCAAATGTTTTCTGCAAGTGCATTAAAATCATGGGCCAATGCGGCAAACTCATCTCGACCTTTGTAATTCATGCGATTTGAAATGTCGCCCTGGGCAAAATCACGCATGGCTTTCGTGGCCATTGCCAGCGGACGATTGACCCGGCGCAGGACAATAAAGCTGATTAAAATGATAACAACCAGAGCCACTGATGCCGTTATCAATAAGATGGTGCGGCTATCACTGATTACCCGACGTCCCTGTTCATCAACGCCTGCCTGAATCTGGTCAACAGCTTGAACCACCAAATTGATGGCCTGTTCCATTGACTCTGTTGCAGATTGCACGTCAGCGTGTGCTGACAGCATCTCGGCGGTAACCCTCAGACCCTTTCTACGTGACGTAAGAATAGAGCTTTCTTCGTTGATGAGGGTATTGACCAATTGTTGGAAATCACTGTTCAAATGCTTTATCTGAGTATTGAGTTCCGGGTTGTCTCTTGATCCTTCATCAATCTTGGAAATGGATGCTTTGGTTGACTGGATTAACTGGGTAAGTTGATTATCTTTGATGCTGGTCAGGATGTCGGGACTGCTCTCCAACATAAATTGCCGCCCCAAGCTACCCATAATGGCGACACCGGTTCGGATGTTTGCGCTCACCTGCTGCAGGTCGGCTGTTCGACTCAATAGTTGCTCGCCAACCTGGTCACGAAACTGGAATGCAATTTTCGCTTCCGGCTCTTCCACGTCCTCTATATCCTGAAGATCCTGTATCTTTTTGTAGAGTTTGCGAATACGTCGTTTGGCCCGTTTATTGGCGAAGTTAATCTTTCCCGCAATGCCTTCAGCAACCTTTTGGATATCCTGAATCGATGAATCCATCTTTTCAACGTAGTCTTTCTGTTCGATATTGATTTGTAAAATGGTTTTCTTTTTTTCAAATAGAACGGTGTCTGCGCTTATGAAAACTTTATACGCCTCTTCAAGTGCAGCGAGAGGCTCTATTACACTGCTATCGTCCCCTGCAGCCTGCCGTGCGCTGCTCATTGCAGAAGTGAACCTCGATTCCAACGGATCACGATCCTGCAGGCCCGCCAGCTTCTCTGAGGAATCGCTGCTGATAACCCTTAACTGGCGTCCAATAACACCTGTAATGGCACTCTTGATCTCGTTGTTGGCAACCTGAAGTGGTTTGGCTTTATCGGTGACTACCTGCTGGTTTTTAGAAACGCTTTGATAGGAGTCCAAAGCGGTAAGAACCAGAATCAAAACAGTTGTTACAGCAATGAGCACCCAGACAACTAAAAGCCCTTTGATTGTGATGTTGGTTTTTTTCATCATTTTTTCCTTAATACAACGAGCAACCCAAAACAGTCGCGGGAGGGGTAGCCATCACACCTCTCCCGCTTCAGGTTCAGATTTCAGACCAGTTGAAGGCGACAAACTGTCCCTGCTTGATCATGGTCGGCCACAATTTGTGGCTTGCTTGATGCTCCGTCTTGCTGAAACTAACCTTGCTGCCGATATCAATCTTAGGAGCGTTCAGTGACTCCAGCCCATCTATGATGCTCTCTCTGTTGGGATTGGAACCGGCATTTTTCATACCTTCAGCAAACAGCTTGGCTACCAGATAACCCTCGAGGGAAACAAAGCCGGGCTTGGCATTGGCATCATAGGCTTTGAGAGCATCACGATACTCTTTCACTGTGGCGTGGTCGGTATTGAAGTGCGGCACCACCTGAGTCACGATGACGCCGTCACCCTTGTCGCCCAGTGCCTTGGCCAGCGCTGTACTGCCGACAAATGAGACATTCAGGTACTTGGCGTCCGGCAGCTCTTCCTTGGCCATTTTTATAAACTTGGCGCAGGGTCCATAGGCTCCCACCATGATGATGGCCTTGGGTTCAACCTCAGCATCAAGGATGGTTCCCAGACCCTCTTCCACATTCAGCGTGTTGCGGGTGTAACGGCCGTGCGTCAGTTTTTCAGGACTTGCAACGCCTTTGGCCTTCAGCGCCTTCATTGCGCCTTTGTAACCTGCATCACCATAACCGTCATTTTGGGTAAAGAAGGCGATCTCTTCGGCTTTGATACCAGAGGAGAGAAGACCATCGATCATCGCCGCAGTCTCTTCCGCATAACTTGCCCGGTAATTGATGATGTAGCGGTCTGGCGGGGATTGGCGCAGAACACCAGCCCCTGTGAAGGCGCCAAATAAGAGCGTTTTTTTCTTATTGGAGATCGGCACGCTGACGATCGCAGTGGGTGTTCCAACATTCCCCATCACTGCTACCACCTTCTCGTCATCGATAAGTTTGTGCATATTTGGGGCGGCCTTGGCAGGCTCATAGCCATCATCCAGGACAACCAGTTTCAGGGTATTGCCATTGATTCCTTTTTTATTGACTTGGTTGAAATAGGCTTCAATGCCTCGTTTCATGTCTTGACCCAAGGCTTGGGCAGGGCCACTCAGGGCGGTTGACATGCCCACCTTGATCTCAGCCGCCTGTGCAGCAGAGAAGCCAAATGTGCAAGTGATCAGCAGGGAAATAGCAGTTTTACGAAAATGAGAAAGAAATGGTGTGTTCATTACAGCTCCTGTAAATCCTTGAAAAAATTGGGTATCGGGTCAACAAATCAAGTCAATACCCAAGCCGGAAAGTGGGTCATCCATGGTTCTAAACCCGCTACTGAACACATCTATCGGCCTTTCTTTTTAAATCTTTAAGAAAAATAGGGTTTACTAACGCATCTATTCGAAAGAGATGATTATTGTGTTGATTTAGTGGACTTTGGGTCAGATAATCTTTTTCCTTTTATTCTCCCGCTCTTTGCTTGGGATGAGCGGCTGAACCCGGAATAATTACATCGATAGAGCGCTACCTCTCATGACATTTTCCTTCTACTGGCACGACTACGAGACTTGGGGCGCCAATCCCCGCTGGGACCGGGCCGCCCAGTTTGCGGGGCTGCGCACGGATGAGGATCTGAACCCGGTGGGGGAGCCGCTGGTCATCTACTGCAAACCCGCAAATGACATGCTGCCCCAGCCGGAGGCCTGCATGGTGACCGGTATCACCCCGCAGAAGGCGTTGGCAGAGGGGCTGGTCGAAGCTGGGTTCATGGGACGTATTCACCAGGAGATGGCTCACCCCGGCACCTGTGGGGTGGGATACAACACGATTCGTTTCGATGACGAAGTGACCCGTTACGGGTTCTACCGTAACTTTTTCGATCCCTATGCCCGTGAGTGGCAGAATGGCAACTCCCGCTGGGATATTATCGACATGGTCAGGCTGACTCATGCACTGCGTCCGGAAGGGATCGAATGGCCCCGGCATCCGGACGGCAAACCCAGTTTTCGTCTGGAGCACTTGACCGCCGCCAATGGCATCTCCCATCAATCGGCCCACGATGCGCTCTCGGATGTGCATGCCACCATTGCCATGGCCCGGCTGATCAAACAGAAACAGCCCAGGCTCTATGATTATGTCTTTCAAAAACGCAAGAAACAGGCGGTGGGGGAGCTGCTCAATCTGCGGGCGCGCAAGCCGGTGCTGCATGTCTCATCGATGTATCCTGCCGAGCGTGGTTGTATCGCGATGGTAATGCCCCTGGCCGCTCATCCCACCAACTCCAATGGCGTGATTGTCTTCGATCTTCGTTATGACCCGACTCCACTACTCACACTGAGTGAGGATGAGATCCACCAGCGCCTCTTTACCCCGGCGGCAGATCTGCCTGAGGGGATTGAGCGGATGCCCCTGAAGACGGTGCATCTCAACAAGTGTCCGGTGGTGGTGCCGATGAATACCCTCTCTGAAGCGGCTGCCGAACGCTGGCAGATCGATGTCAGGCAGGGTGAACTGCATAGAAAAACCTTGCTGGCGGCGGATGGTTTGAAGGAAAAGCTTGGCCGGATCCATCAAAAAACCACCTTTGAAAAGGTGTCGGATCCTGATCAGAATCTCTATGGCGGTGGGTTTTTCAGTGCGGATGATCGTCGCCGCATGGAACAGATCAGGGCCGTCGCTCCTGGCGATCTGAGCAGTTTCCCCCAGGCCTTCGACGATCAGCGGCTACCGGAGATGCTGTTTCGTTACCGTGCCCGCAACTGGCCGGAGACACTCTCAGAGGAAGAACGGGGGCGCTGGGAGGAGTATCGGCAGGCCAGGCTGTTTGAGCCGGGTGAGGGGGCAGGGTTGCCGATGGATGACTACCTGGCGTGTCTGGATGAGATGGAGATGGACGAATCCCTGCCGCCAGAGAAGCGCAGAATCATCCCCGAATTGCTGGCCTGGGCTGAGAAGCTGGCAGGTTAAGCCTGATAGTTGTAGTCCATAGCGTAGGCCTGATCAAGCGCAGCGGATCAGGCAATTTCTGGCCGGTCAAGCGGCATGCGGCGTTTGCCGGTTCCGCTATGCTTGAACCGGCAAACTACACTCCTTTGTGATTGTCTCAGGCTTTCAGCCTTCACCTTCTTCATTCAGTGCCTGTTCCTGCGTGATGCCTTCAGATTTTTATTCCAATTGCTTTTTGGCTTTGTCTCTCTTGAATTGAAACTTCGTCTCACTCCAGTTGTTGATCCAGGAGGGGGGAGTTGGCATCGGCTTTTAATCTTCCGCAGCTGGCAGTGAATGTATCGAAATTCTTCAGGAGATAGGGAAAAGCAATCGTTGGGAATATTCTAAAGATTCCCCACTATCTGACGATAGCATCTGTACGCCGATAAGATTTTTTATTGGAAAAGGAAGAGGGCTAGTCAAAGTGATACGCACCGTGCCTGGCGTACTATGAAAAAGCCTGTTCTGTTTGTGGATGACACCGGAATCCATGGTTCCGTTAGATGTAGGGTTAGAAATAAATCCTTCATTTGAGGGTACGGATACTCATGAATAATACCCAACTAGTACTGCGAATCGCCATTATCGTCTTCCTTGTCGAAGGCATGATCATGCTGGGCCTGTCCCTATTGGGTCCAATTTCCTCCCCAGGCCTGGAAGCGATCATCGATGCGTTCGTTTTGATCCTGATTGTCTCACCCGTCATGAGTTATTGGGTGATCAAGCCCTATATCACTGAGCGCAAACAGATGGAGAAGGATCTGCGCAAAAGCAGGAATACCTACCGGACGCTGGTCGACAATCTCCCGCAACGGATCTTTTACAAGGACACGAACTCGGTCTACGTCTCCTGCAACCGGCGGAAGCGTCCCGGAGGTGCTGGTGGACGAGGCGAAGAGAGTGGCGGAAGAGATCGATATCGACTATCTGAAAGAGGAGATCCCCCGGGCCGTCGAGCAGTCTGTGGAGGGGTTGGGGCGGATTGCCAGGATCGTCCAGGCGATGAAGGAGTTTTCCCACCCGGGAACGGGGGAAAAGACACCCACCGACCTCAATCGGGCAATCGAGACCACTATCGATGTCTCACGCAACGAGTGGAAGTACAGCGCGGAACTGATTACCGAGCTGGCTCCGGAACTGCCGCAGGTGTCGGTGCTGCCCGGTGAATTCAACCAGGTGATACTGAATCTGATCGTGAACGCGGCCCATGCGATCGATGAAGCAATGGGAGAGAGTGGGAAGATGGGTGAGATCCAGGAGGCGATTCAAAAGCGGGTATTCGACCCCTTTTTCACCACCAAGGAGGTGGGGAAAGGATCAGGCCAGGGACTGGCGATCGCCTGGTCGGTAATCGTGGATAAGCACGGCGGCACCATTGAGGTGGAGAGTGAAGATGGCAAAGGCACCACCTTCATCATCAGACTGCCAGTGAAACAGTCAGGTCATAAAGGAAATCGGCACGATGAATGATGCAAATAAGCAGTCTGGCTGGTTCGGTGGCCATAGGCAGGGGTCTGCTGCCAACCCCGGGAAACCTCGGGAAATCGAACTTGAACTGGTCCGACTATTGTATCAGCAGGCACCGCAGGCCCTTGGCGGTAGCTTTATCGTGGCCCTTATCCTGGCGGGATTCCTGTGGCAAGCGGCGGTTCACGACTGGCTGCTGGCCTGGATTTCCGTGCTGCTGCTGGTTACCATTCTGCGCGGGCTGCTGATTGTTGCTTTTCGCCGGGTGGATGTCGCCATCATAAACGTTGAGCGGTGGGGTGCGCTGTATACGGCAGGCGCACTTTTCTCCGGTATCTGCTGGGGCTCGGTGGCCACTCTATGGCGTCCAGGATGGCCGGTTGCCCACCAGGTTCTGCTGGTTATTGCACTGGCCGGTTTAGGTGCGGGAGCCATCTCTTCCAGTGCCCCCCGGCTCTCCACTTTTGCCGCCTTCCTGTTTCCCCTTCTGCTGCCTATCGCCGGCATCCTGCTGGTTCAGAAAGAGGCTTATGCGGACTGGGTTCCTGCTGCTGCTCTCATCCCAGTTTATTGTTCCTGATTGCCCTAATTATCCACAACACCATCGGGGGTCGCTTGGGTGCCGGTTTAATAACTGATCCCTGCTCGATGAGCTGGCGAAAAGGTGGAGCAACTTCAAGACGAGGTGGCTGCCCGGCAGAAACCCAGGCGGAGTTGAGTGCACTCAATGAGACGCGGAACAGCGTGTGTCGGGCGTGCTAACGAACTACAGGTCTTGTATCTGGTTTCATCAATCCTGGCCAATCCCTTCTAATCCATTGGAGGTCTTCGCGCCATCCTCATGTCGTATTGTCTTCATGGTCGGACGGGGAGACGTGCGCAGAATCACCTTTAATGACAGTACTATCAGACAGAACACTATCAGGACGGCCCGCAAAAGTGTCTACTCCGATTATCAATGGGAGACCGTTTGGAGCTATTGACATCGTCTCTACCCGGCAGAGGCATCGGATGAATCGGGCTGGGACCGGGCCGCCCAGTTTGCGGGGCTGCGCACGGATGAGGATCTGAACCCGGTGGGGGAGCCGCTGGTCATCTACTGCAAACCCGCAAATGACATGCTGCCCCAGCCGGAGGCCTGCATGGTGACCGGTATCACCCCGCAGAAGGCCTTGGCGGAGGGGGTTGTCGAAGCTGAATTCATGACGCGTATTCACCAGGAGATGGCTCACCCCGGCACTTGTGGGGTGGGATACAACACGATCCGTTTTGACGACGAAGTGACCCGTTACGGGTTCTACCGTAACTTTTTCGATCCCTATGCCCGTGAGTGGCAGAATGGCAACTCACGCTGGGACATCATCGACATGGTCAGGCTGACTCATGCACTGCGCCCGGAAGGGATCGAATGGCCCCGGCATCCGGACGGCAAACCCAGTTTTCGTCTGGAGCACTTGACCGCCGCCAATGGTATCTCCCATCAATCGGCCCACGATGCGCTTTCGGATGTGCATGCCACCATTGCCATGGCCCGGCTGGTGAAAGAGAAGCAGCCGCGGCTTTACGACTATATCTTCCGGCTGCGCAAGAAACAGGCAGTGGGGGAGTTACTGAACCTGCAGGCGCGCAAGCCGGTGCTGCATGTCTCATCGATGTATCCTGCCGAGCACGGTTGTATCGCGATGGTGATGCCCCTGGCAGCTCATCCCACCAACGCCAATGGTGTGATTGTTTTCGATCTCCGTTATGACCCGACCCCGCTGCTCACCCTGAGTGAGGATGAGATTCATCAGCGCCTCTTTACCCCGGCGGCAGATCTGCCTGAGGGGGTGGAGCGGATGCCCCTGAAGACGGTGCATCTCAATAAGTGTCCGGTGGTGGTGCCGATGAATACCCTCTCTGCAGCGGCTGCCGAGCGCTGGCAGATCGATGTCAGGCAGGGTGAACTGCATAGAAAAACCTTGCTGGCGGCGGATGGTTTGAAGGAAAAGCTCGGCCGCATCCATCAAATGACCACATTCGATAAGGTGTCGGATCCCGATCAGAATCTCTATGGCGGTGGTTTTTTCAGCGCGGATGATCGTCGCCGCATGGACCGGATCAGGGCCGTCGCTCCTGGCGATCTGAGCAGTTTCCCCCAGGTCTTCGATGATCAGCGGCTACCGGAGATGCTGTTTCGTTACCGTGCCCGCAACTGGCCGGAGACACTCTCAGAGGAAGAACGGGGGTGCTGGGAGGAGTATCGGCAGGCCAGGCTGTTTGAGCCGGGTGAGGGGGCAGGGTTGCCGATGGATGACTATCTGGCGTGTCTGGATGAGATGGAGATGGACGAATCCCTGCCGCCGGAGAAGCGCAGAATCATCCCCGAATTGCTGGCCTGGGCAGAGAAACTTGCAGGCTGAGTCTGATAAAGTGTAGGCCGGTTCCGCTACGCTTGAACCGGCCTACACTCCTTTGTGATTGTCTCAGGATTTCAACCTTTACCTTCTTCATTCAGCGCCTGTTCCAGCGTGATGCCTTCAGATTTTTATTCCAATTGCCTTTTGGCTTTGTCTCTCTTGAATTGAAACTTCGTCTCACTCCAGTTGTTGATCAAGGAGGGGGGAGTTGGCATCGGCTCTTAATCTTCCGCAGCTGGCAGTGAATGTATCGAAATTCTTCAGGAGATAGGGAAAAGCAATCGTTGGGAATATTCTAAAGATTCCCCACTATCTGACGATAGCATCTGTACGCCGATAAGATTTTTTTTTGGAAAAGGAAGAGGGCTAGTCAAAGTGCTACGCAACGTGCCTGGCGTACTATGAAAAAGCCTGTTCTGTTTGTGGATGACACCGGAAACCATGGTTTCGTTAGATGTAGGGTTAGAAATAAATCCTGCATTTGAGGGTACGGATACTCATGAATAATATCCAACTAGTACTGCGAATCGCCATCATCGTCTTCCTTGTGGAAGGCATAATCATGCTGGGCCTGTCCCTATTGGATCCAATTTCCTCCCCAGGCCTGGAAGCGATCATCGATGCGTTCGTTTTGGTCCTGATTGTCTCACCCATCATGAGTTATTGGGTGATCAAGCCCTATATCACTGAGCGCAAACAGTTGGAGACGGACCTGCGCAAAAGCAGGAATACCTATCGGACGCTGGTCGACAATCTCCCGCAACGGATCTTTCACAAGGACACGAACTCGGTCTACGTCTCCTGCAACCGGCAGTATGCCTCTGATCTTGGGATCGCGCCGGCAGCGTTGGTGGGAAAGAGCGACTATGACTTTCACCCGGTGGAACTGGCCGAGCAATACCGGGCAGATGATAAGAACGTCATGGAGTCGGGAGAGATCTGCGAGCTGCAAGAGCGCTACGTCAAGGATGGTGAAGAACGCTTCATCCACACCGTCAAGACGCCTCTGAAAGATGAACAAGGTAAATCCACTGGCATTCTCGGTATCTTCTGGGACATCACCGAGCAGAAGGCGGCCGAGGAGGAGCGACAATCGATGGAGATCCAGTTGCGCCACGCACAGAAGCTGGAGTCGGTGGGGCAGCTTGCTGCGGGCATCGCTCATGAGGTCAATACGCCGACTCAGCTCGTCAGTGATAACACACGTTTTCTCCAGGATGCCTTTGCAGACTACGGTCGACTCCTCACTGTCCATGACCGGCTGACCGATGCAGCAGCCAGCGGAACCGTCCCAGATGAGCTTGTGACAGAAGTAAGGGAGCTGGCGAAAGAGGTCAACGTCGATTATTTGAAAGAGGAGATTCCCAAGGCTGTCGAACAATCTCTGCATGGATTGGAGCGGATTGCCTGAATCGTTCGGGCAATGAAGGAGTTCTCCCATCCGGGAACAACAGAGAAGGTAGCCATGGATCTCAACAGGGCGATCGAAACCACCATCGATGTCTCACGCAGCGAGTGGAAATATAGTGCCGAGCTGATTACCGAGCTGCCACAAGTGCCGGTGCTGGCCGGTGAATTCAATCAGGTGATCCTGAATCTGATTGTGAATGCGGCCCATGCAATTACGGATGTAGTGGGGAACAGTGGAGAGATGGGTGAGATCCAGATTGCAACCCGCCACGACGGACAGTGGGCACAGATCACCATTAGCGATACGGGGAAAGGGATCCCGGAGACGATTCAAAAGCGGGTATTCGACCCCTTCTTTACCACCAAGGAGGTGGGAAAGGGGTCAGGCCAGGGGCTGGCGATCGCCTGGTCGGTGGTTGTGGACAAGCACGGCGGCACCCTCGGGGTGGAGAGTGAAGAGGGCAAAGGCACCACCTTCATTGTCAGACTGCCAGTGATACAGTAAAGCCCTAAGGAAAGTGGCACGATGAATGATACAAATAAACAGTCTGGCCGGTTCGGTAGCCATCAGCAGGGATCTGCCGCCAATCCCGGGAAAACCCGGGGAATCGAACTTGAGCTGGTCCGGCTGTTGTATCGGCAGGCACCAGAGGCCCTTGGCGGTAGCTTTATCGTGGCCCTTATCCTGGCGGGATTCCTGTGGCAAGCGGCGGATCACGACTGGCTGCTGGCCTGGATTTTCGTACTGCTGCTGGTTACCATCCTGCGCGGACTACTGGTTGCTGCGTTTCGCCGGGTGGATATTACCCTCATAAACGTTGAGCGCTGGGGTGCGCTGTATACGGCAGGCGCACTTTTTGCCGGTGTCAGCTGGGGCTCGGTGGCCACTTTATGGAGTTCGGAATGGTCGGTTTCCCATCAGGTGCTGCTGTTTATCGCACTGGCCGGTGTTGGTGCGGGAGCCATCTCTTCCAATGCCTCCCGGCTCTCCACTTTTACCGCCTTCCTGTTTCCCCTTCTGCTGCCTATCGCCGGCATCCTGCTGGCTCAGAAAGAGGGGACTTATGGAGGACTGGGTCTCCTGCTGCTGCTCTATCCCAGTTTATTGTTCCTGATTGCCCATAATTATCACAACACCATCAGGGAGTCGCTTGGATACCGGTTTAATAACCAGTCCCTGCTCGATGAGCTGAGCGAAAAGGTGGAGCAACTTCAAGACGAGGTGGCTGCCCGGCAAGAAACCCAGGCTGAGTTGAGTGCACTCAATGAGACACTGGAACAGCGTGTGTCCGAGCGTGCTAACGAACTACAGGTCATGTATGTCGTTTCGTCAATCCTGGCCAATCCCGCTAGTCCATTGGAGGAGGTCTTTAACGCCATCCTCATGTCCGTATTGTCTTCATGGTCGGACGAGAGGGATACGTGTGCAAGAATCATCTTTAATGACGAATGCTATCAGACAGAACACTATCAGGACGGCCCGCAAAAAGTGTCCGCTCCGATCATCATCAATGGGGAGACCGTTGGAGCTATTGACATCGTCTACCTGGCAGGGGGCTCATCGGATGAATCGGAATTATTTGAATATGGAAAAGGTTCTCTGCTGAAAGCTATTAGCCAGGATATCAACTCCAACATTGAACACAGGTTGTCCCAGGAAGAGCGCCAGAGCATGGAATCGTTGGTCCGGGAGCGCACTGTGGAGCTTGCAAAAACGGATGCGCAGCTACAACAGCAGATTGGCGAATATAATCAGGCCGAGGAGCTAAACCGCCTGTTGCTGGAGTCGACCTCAGACGGTATTTACGCCGTCGATGGTGATGGAATTTGTACCGTCTGCAATCCTGCTGCCGCCCAACTACTTGGCTATGATGATCCCACTGAGCTGATCGGCAAGAATGCACACAACCTTTTCCACCACACCCGTCCGGACGGCTCAGCGTATCCGGAACAAGAGTGTGCTTTGTTACATGCATATGAAAAAACCATCATCGTGGATGACGAAGTCTTCTGGCGGGCGGATGGAACGAGCTTTCCTGTGGAATACCGTGCATCACCCATCTATAGGGCCCAGGAGGTAGTGGGAAGTGTGGTCAGCTTTACTGATCTGACCCAACGCCGGAATGCTGAGGTGCAATTGCGCCAAGCGCAGAAACTGGAGTCGGTCGGCCAGCTCGCCGCCGGTATCGCCCACGAGATCAACACCCCCACCCAGTTCGTTAGTGACAACACCCGCTTCCTGCAGGAGTCTTTCGCTGATATGGACAGAATTTTCGAGACCTGCGATCAAATGCGTGAAGCAGCCACCAAGGGCACGGTGCCCGCGGATCTGCTCAAGCGGATCGAGGCGATTGTGCAGGAGGTGGATGTGGACTATCTGGAAGCAGAGATTCCCCTGGCTATCGAACAGTCCCTGGAAGGGTTGGAGCGGATTACCCGAATCGTGCGGGCAATGAAGGAATTCTCCCATCCTGGAAGCGAAGAGAAGACGCCGGCGGATCTCAATCAGGCGATCGAAACCACCATCGATGTCTCACGCAATGAGTGGAAATACAGTGCCGAGCTGATTACCGAGCTTGATCCGGCACTGCCGCAGGTGCCGGTGCTGGCCGGTGAATTCAACCAGGTGATACTGAATCTGATCGTGAACGCAGCCCATGCGATAGCTGATGTAGTGGGAAAGAGTGGAGAGATGGGTGAGATCCGGATTGCAACCCGGCAGGATGGGGAGTGGGCAGAGATTACGATTAGCGATACTGGAAAAGGGGTTTCGGAGGCGATTCAAAAACGGATGTTCGATCCCTTCTTTACCACCAAGGAGGTGGGGAAGGGATCAGGCCAGGGGCTGGCGATCGCCTGGTCGGTGATTGTGGACAAGCATGACGGCACCATCGAGGTTGAGAGTGAAGAGGGCAAAGGCACCACCTTCACCATTCGCCTGCCGATTATGCAGAATCTGGTCTCATAAAAGGGAGGAACCATGAAAAAGTCTATTTTGTTTGTGGATGACGAACGGAGTGTTCTACAAGGTTTGCAACGGTCGCTTCGCGGGCAGCGCAAGGAGTGGGAGATGGTGTTTGTGGATAGTGGCACGGAGGCATTGAAGATGGTCAATGAAAAAAACTTCGATGCCATAGTCACAGACATGCGGATGCCGGGAATAAATGGAGCAGAACTCCTGGGTGTACTGGCAGCAGATCGTCCAGAGTTGGTTCGCATCATTCTTTCCGGTCATTCCGATGAGGAGTTGATCATGCAGTCCGCCGGTACTGCCCATCAATTCCTGACGAAACCCTGTGACGTCGATACCCTGAAAGAGACGTTGAACCGCGCTTTTGCCCTCAAGCGCTTTCTGGGTAACGGGCAGCTTCACTTCTTGGTAACCGGGATGACGAGTCTGCCCAGCATCCCCAAGATATACCAGGAGATCATGACCAAGCTGCGCTCCCCGGAGACTTCACTTTACGAAATAGGGGAGATTATCGGCAAGGATCCGGCCATGACGGCAAAGATCCTGCAACTGGTAAACTCCGCCTTCTTCGGTCTTGGCCGACATATCTCTGACAGCAAAGAGGCAGCCACATTGCTCGGTCTTGATGTTCTCAAAGCGCTCGTGCTTTCGATCGGTATCTTTTCCCAGTTCAACCAAAAACGAGTCAAGGATCCGGCTTTCTCAATCGAGTCGCTACTGGATCATAGTCTGGCGGTGGCCAGGCTGGCCCAGCGCATCGCGCAGGCTGAAGGGGTGGACAAGGAGGTGGCTGACGACTGTTTCCTGGCTGGGATATTGCACGATATCGGCATGCTGATCCTGGAACAGAATTTTTCTGAAGATTATGTAAAGGTCAGGGTGCAGGTGAAAGACCAGGATATGGCTCTATGTCTGACGGAACGGGAGGTTTTCGGTACGACCCATGGTGCAGTAGGGGCATATCTCTTAGGACTCTGGGCGTTGCCCGACTCCGTAGTGGAGGCGGTCGCCTTTCATCACCAGCCGGGACTTTCCAGCTACAACTGTTTTTGTCCGCTGAGTGCGGTACATGTTGCCGACGTATTGATTCACCAAACCGGACTGTCGGGGGGCATGTTTCCCAAGGAGGCCAAGGAGGTGGACCGTGAGTTTCTGGCCCGGGTCGGGGTGTTGGATCGACTGAACACCTGGGAGAAGCTGCAACCCGAGGAGAATGAAGCATGAGTGATAAAGCTGAGTTGAGTGGTATTTCCGCTCAAACGAAACTTATGCCCTTTGGGTATAAAATCCTGTTTGTCGATGACGAGCCCAATATCCTGAACGCATACCAGCGACAGTTGCGTAACCGGTTTCAGCTTACGACAGCACTCAGTGGGCGGGAAGGTTTGGAGATTATTCAGAAGGAGGGGCCATTCTCTGTCATCGTCGCCGATATGCGGATGCCTGAAATGGATGGCATTGCCTTCCTTGAGAAGGTGCAGGAGATAGCGCCGGACAGTATTCGCCTCATGCTCACCGGCAACGCTGACCAGCAGACCGCCATTGATGCTGTCAATAAGGGCAATGTTTTCCGTTTCATGAACAAACCCTGCCCGTACGAACTGCTGGTTAGCACTCTTGAGGCAGCGCAGAAACAATACCACCTGATTCATGCGGAGCGGGAGGTTCTGGAAGGCACCCTGAACGGATCCATCAAGCTGTTGCTTGAGATATTGTCAATCGCAGTGCCAAGCATATCGGATCGCACCGTCACTTTGCGGGAGACAGCCATTGGGGTGGCGCATGCAATGCAGGTCTTCAACACATGGGAGTTGGAGACAGCCGCCATGCTATCCCATATCGCCTACATCACGCTGCCACCCGAGACACTGGCAAAGACACGCTCGGGTGAGCAGGTGTCTGAGGCGGAACAGCAAATCATCGACCATCTGCCGGAAACGGGTCATAAGCTACTTGCCAATATTCCACGTCTCGAGAGAGTGGCGAAAATCATCCTCTATCAGGACAAGAATTTTGATGGTTCTGGCGTGCCCTTCGATGCCGTCTCCGGGGAGGATATCCCTATAGAGGCTCGCATTCTGAAGGTGCTACACAGCCTGAAGGACCTGGAAGAGAGAGATGGGCTGTCAGCTGACCTGGCCTTGGAACAGATGCAGGAAACCAGTGACACTTATGACCCGCAAGTATTACAGGCAGCGGCCAAGTACCTCATCACTGGAGAAGATGAGTTGCCCCACATTGACGTAGATGTCAGCGAGTTGCAAGCGGGTCAGGTACTGGTCTCAAATGTGGAAACTGAAAATGGACGGCTGCTCTTTACCTCCGGGCATAAACTCTCAGGCGCTATTGTAGAAAAACTTATCAACTACCATCAGGTCCAAAAAATAAGAGAACCCATCCAGGTGTTTGTTCAACGTGATTTGTAATCAAATTCACCCACTTGAAGTTGATCATGGATGAGTTTGAGTTTTTGCTCTTTAACATCGATGGTAGTCACTACGTATTCGTACTGGAGGTCTGGTGAAACTCGGAAACGCTCACCGAATATATCGAGTTTGCGGTTACTCCGAATAAACCGGAGCAGGTGATAACGCCCTGCCCCTTAGTTTCTCCGCGGGCTCTGCATTTATTTCGAGATTTCTGGAGGCGGTTCCTCAGTCGTCTCCGATCCACCCCTGCAGGGCTGCGATCACCGCCTTCGCCTGATCCTTGCTGGAGATGTTGAACTTGGATTTCGCCTGATACTCGCCATTGCGCTTCTGGAAGCGGCGGATGGTGTATTTTTCCTGGCCATACTCCTCTTTGCCCCGGTTCCACTCCTGGAAACGGAAGATGATGGTGGTCCAGGCGCCTTTGGTGAGTATCACCTTATCCAGTTCCTTGACGATGTCGACACCGTCTTCAGTGTAGTTGACGGTGAGTTCTTCGGGAGTCGATGCCATAGCTGTTTCACTTCGAATCGGTTATGTGTGGTTGGCGGAATATACATGGCTTGCCGGGATATTTCATGTGGCGTGAGCTATCTCCCTAAAGCCTTTAATCTATGGAGTGGCGACAACACCAAATTTATTCAGCATATCGGCGATATCCTTCGCGCCGGTCTGTTGGGCAATTCCGAGCGGCGTTTGGCCGTCAGCGTTGACCGCGCTCAGATCTATGCCCCCGGTGATAAGGTGTTTGGCGGCAATGCGCCGGTTTTTCGAGGCAGCAATATGCAGTGCATTGTTGCCTTTGTCATCCAGCGTATTGATGTCAGCGCCCTGTTTGATGAGAAAATCGAGTACATCGCGGTCCAGGCTGCCGGTAGCGGCTGTCTTCAACAATAAATTATTGGCATCGAGACGGGCACCCTGTTTTGCCAGGTAGGCGGCCGCCAAGGTGCGTCTTGCCAGTAATGCCGTCCCCAGGGGCGTCTGTCCTGTGGCATCCAACTGATCAATGGCAGCGCCGTTCTTCAGCAGTATCTTGATCACCACCTGTCGGCCCTTCTCTGCCGCCACGTGGAGGGCGGAGCGGCCATCCGGGCCTGGTGCATTCACATCAGCGTCCCAGTAGAGGTTTCGCTCTATCTGGTCGATATCGCCTACGTGCACCGCACGGTAGAGATTGACGGTTGGGGGTTCCGGTGCGCTGCAGGCGATGAGCAAAAGCGCGTAAGCTGAGATGGCGATAAGGAGGAATCGTTGCATATGACGATGTTAAATCGATAACTGATGATCCTGCAACCTGTTAATAGCGTTAATAGCCAGATGAATGGTGGGCGTGATACTGTTTCGCCCCCATGATTACAAAAATTCTCTTTACCCTTGCTGTGATCGGCATCGGTTGGCTGGTGATACGGCAGCGCTCGCGGCGTGCTGAAGTGGCGGCAACCGAACAGCCCAAACGGGTCGCAGCGCCGCAGCACAGGGTATCGAATCGTACGCCACGGCTGGCAGCCTATGGCCTGATTGTATTCATGATATTGGCGAGTGGAGTCTTTCTCTATCTGCAGTGGCGGGATGAGTATCGGGTTGTCACCGTCCGTGTCATCAATTCCCAGACCGGGGATACGGTCAGTTACGAGGCCCGCAGGGGTGATGTGGAAGCCAGAGAATTCGTAACGCTGGATGGCCGCACTGTGAATGTGGCTGCGGTTGAACGGATTGAGACAGGCGCTGAATCCAGGGTCGAATAGTGTAGAACTGCCTGGTTCTGCCGATAAGCGTTATCATGTCGCTGTTATCCGATATCCATTTCTCCCTACCGGCATAAGATGGACAACATACACCGGCTGATCCAAACCAGTTACAAGTTGAAAGACTCGGTTCGCTACCGGCGCGCCAAGAATTTTTTCTATGATCTGCTGGAGAATCCCAAGGCGCGGATCCGTCCCTATTTCGATGTCTTTATGATCCTGCTGGTGGTGACCAGCGTCTGGGTGCTGATCTACGATGTGCGTCATGATATGGGGCTGTTTGATGATCTCTTCGAGTGGGTTGCGGTCACCATCTTCATCATTGAATATTTGCTTCGCTTCTGGATCTATAATGACAGCCATAAGGTGATTCTCAGCCACTATGAACGGGCTGAGTTTATCAATCAACCCTTCCATGCGTGGCCGGCGCTGCGCGAAGTGGTGGCCAAAAAGTGGGAATATATGACGCAGCCCCTGGCGATCATCGACCTGCTGGCTATCATCCCGACCTACCGTCCCCTGCGTTTTTTGCGCATCTTTTTACTCTTCCGGCTATTTAAGCTGTTCCGCTATACCCGCAGTATCAGCGAATTCGTCAAAGTACTGAATGAGAAGCGGATCGAGCTTTTCACCCTGTTCATCTTCATGGCCTTCATCACCTTTACGGCCGCCACTGCACTCTTCTTTTTTGAGACGGATGTTGTAGACGGAAAAGGTGTCGGCAGCTTTTTTGAGAGTATCTACTGGGCATTGGTGACCATGTCCACTGTGGGTTACGGTGATATCACGCCGCATACCACTGAAGGTCGGGTGGTGACGATTATCCTCATCATTGCCGGACTGGGGGTGATCTCGTTTTTTACCTCCATCATTGTCTCCGCCTTTGGCGAGAAGATGCACGAGATCCGTGCGCAACGGGTTTTTTCCGAGGTGGAGCGCAAACATATCGATCTCATCATCTGTGGTTACGGTCGCGTGGGGCAGGTGGTGGCTGATCAGCTTGCGCTCGACCAACGGCAGTTCGTGCTGGTTGACCCACAGGAGAGCAACGTCCGCTTGGCCAAACAGAAGGGGTATCTGGCGGTTCAGGGCGACGCGGCGGACAGTGCCCTGCTGGAGAGTCTGGGTATTGCAACCCAAGCGAAAAGATTGCTCTGCCTCACTGGTGACGATGTGGTGAATGTCTATATCACCCTATCAGCCCGCCAGATGAATCCGGAGATTGAAATTATCTCCCGCGCCAACCACCGGGAGAATGTGGCCAAACTGCGTTTGGCTGGGGCCGATCATACGGTTGCCCCCTATGAGATCGTAGGATTGATTGCAGCGGAGTATGTGGGGCAGCCGGTCGCCTTTGAGGCGATTTACGGCATGCTGACCGGACAGAACGATGTTGGAATTGAAGCGGTACGGGTGCGTAGCGGTTCCGTATTGGATGGGCGGTGCATGGCTGATATCGGCTTTCGTCAACGTAAGCTGATCCCCTTTGGCGTGGTAAGGGAGGGCGGTTGTCCGGCCGATGGTTCATCCGGCGCCTATGAGATCGAGGGCCGCTGTTTCCATTTCAATCCAGCCCCGGATTTTGAGTTGCAGGCTGGGGATCTGGTGGTGATGTTTGGCCACGAATATAGCGTGGTCCATTTTCGTGACTGTCTGGAACGGGGGACACTCTGATGGGACGAAGTGACACCCTGATGGGACGCAGTGACACCCTGATCTTCGGTTGTGGTCCCATGGGACAGGAGGTTGCCGAGCAGTTGATCGGCCGGAAACTGCCGGTCTATCTGTACAGCAGCGACCTGGACCGGGTGGCAGAGATGTTGGCCAAGGGCTTGGATGCGGCGGTGCTCGATTACACCGACGATGACAAGCTCCGCCAGGTCGGTATCGGGGAGTGGGTCAAGGTCGTCTTCTGCCTGTTTCCCGAAGAGGCGAAAAACGTCTTTCTCACCCTGTCGGCCCGCGCCCTCGATCCCGATCTGAAGATCATCTGTGTCTCAGAGTCTCCCCAGTCCGGGCAGAAGTTGTTTGCGGCCGGTGCCAGCAAGGTCATAGATCCCTACGAGATCAGCGGGCGAAGGGTTCATGAACTGATCGCCCGGCCGATGATCGTCGATATGCTCGAACACACAGTCTTCGGCAAACACCTCGACATTGCCGAGATCGAGATACCATTGGACTCCTGTCTCTCTGGCAATCCTCTCAGTGCCCTGGATTTGGGCGGGCGCTATAACGTGGTTCTGATGGGTGTGGTGGATGTCGAGATGAGCGACAGCCTTATCTTCAGCACCAGTGGCGTCGACCATAAACTGGATGCCGGGGATATGCTTGTGGTAATTGGCCCGGCGGTCGAGATCACCCGTCTGAAGGGTGATCTCGAAGAGGATAGAACAGACCAGTTATTGGGGGGCTGACAGGAGGTTTGCCAGGGTTGCTGATGCATTGCCTGTCTGTGCCTGCATCACCGCTTGCGGTGTCGTGCCCAGACGTTCCAGCACCTGATCCAACAGTGAACGTGCCTGCTCAGGTGTTTCAAGTGCGCCATCCGGCCGGCTCTGTTCCAGCTCAAAAAGTTGGCGTGCCCCATCAATCTGTACATTGGTCGCCGTTGTCTCTGTATCATGGGTTCTTGCAGGTGCCTCTTCCGCTTCCCCCCGGCCCTTGGTTGCAGTACGGTTTGAATGTAGTGAAGGCTCGGTTGTGAGGGTAATCGGTTTGTCGCCATTGATGGGGTTGACCATGTTTCAGCTCCTGTTGCGTCGAAAGTTTGACGTATTCAGTCTATATTCAGGTTTTATCACCTAAGCTGCGAGAAACGTGCCAATTTATGCATGATGGAAAGTAGGGTTGGCGCATAATGTCGGGTGAAGGGTGTGCTATGAACAGATATGTCTTGAGAGCTAAACTTTTTTTTGCTCTCTATCTATTCTCTTTCGGGTTGGCCTGCGGGGGGGGGATACAAGCCGCCAGGGCATCATTACCTGAACATCTGACCTACAAAATCTCCTATCAGGGGATATTTTCCGGTTTTATCCATCTGGATATTGCCAGAGCTGATTTGCGTGTGGCCGGAGAGACAGTGAAGATTGCCGGACGCGTTGCGAAGGTGGCCACTCTCAAGGTGACCACGGAGCCCTACCGTAAGGCGGAGGTACTGTTTCCAGTGCGCTACCAATACCGCAGCTGGTATGAACCCAATGGAGAGAATGCACTTCTGGTAACTGAGTCCCTGCAGGCGGATGAGATCAGCAATGAGATGATCTGGTTCGATCGCGACGAGGGAGTGGGTCATAGATATGAAGTGAAGGCCACTGCCTCGGACGGCGGGAAGAGGCCACCGTTGGAACTGCTGCAAAAATTTGCAGACTTGCAGGTCTGGCCGGCAGTGCTGGAGGAGTCCTATCAACAGGGTATTGGCCGGGATGAAATGTTTGATCATCTCTCGATGATGCAGCGGTTGCGGGTTTTGGATCTGCAGCCGGGGCAGGTGTTGGATCTGCCGGTGTTTACCGGCAAGCAGTTGAAAAACTACCGGGTGGTGGTGACATCGGAACCGATTGAGGGAAAAGCGGAGGAGAGTGCGCTGCTCAAGCTACAGATCTTCTCTTATGATGCTGCTGAGGATGATGTCGGTCAGAAAACCTATATCTGGCTGAGTGCGGACGATCAGCGGGTGCCGTTGCGATTCTATGCCGAACGGGCCTTCGGTTACCTGGAGGCCGTGTTGGAATCGGGAGAATCCGGTGGCAAGCAGCGCAGTGGCTTCACGCCTGCCACCAATGCTTTCGAACAACTGGAAGCATTTTACTTTTGAGCGGGTGTGGTGTCTGCCCAGAACCTACTTAGTGTCCATCTGGAAACATTGTTTTTACTACGAAGCGCACGAAGAACACGAAGAAAATTCATGGTTAATCAATCCTTTACCTTCATGCTCTTGGTGTTCTTTGCGCCTTTGCGAGAATTATTGTTTTTGGCCGTACACTACTTATGATCGTTTTTTGCAGACTCGTCGATCTTGAGGTGGCTGATATTCGGTAACGGTGCTGCAGGGGTCGGGATTTGGCAATCCTCCAGACTTCCTTCCCGTGCCTGACTGACGGAGAGTTCCCCTGTATCGATGTTAGCGGGTGGCGGAGGCTCAGTTTCATCAATAAGCGTTCCCGGTGCATCCAGGTGGATGGCGCTGATATCGGGAATGACCTGAGGTTTCACTTCCACAGCGCAGTCGATCAGGCTGCCGGTGTTGGCAGGCGATAGGTCGTAATCCGGCGCGGTGGGCGGTGCTGTTTGGGGTTCCGCCGCTGGCGCTGCCTGCTTGGGCTGCTCGATCGGCCGGATCTCCACCAGCGCACCTGCATCCCTGAAGGCGACGCGGTATTTCACCGCTTGATCCATGTCGATGCCTTTTTTGATGGCCACAGGCTGGCCGGAGAAGAGCCGCTCCAGTTTTTCACCTTCCAGTTTGAATAGGGCGCCGACCTTGTTACGTACCTCAGCGGGGTCTTTGCCCTCGATGATCCTGCCGGCGAAATAGACGTCGTAGGTATCGAAGCTCATGGCTGATTCTCCTAATAATCCCGCCAGTGTACTCCCCCCGTTTTCATCTACAACCCCGGGCTTGAGAATTGTCATCTGCGTGGAAAAAGGATTGGCGTAGGATTCGCGATTCGATAAAAACTTAAATTTGTGGACTAGGAGGGCTCATGATCCGCAACAAAAATATGCATATTTCACTCATCTCCCTTGCCGGACTTTTGTGCGGTGCGCTTTTTCAGACATCACTCGTTGCCGCCACATTGGACGGCAACGAGGTGCCGATGCATCTGGTCAAATCTGAAACCTGCAAAGAGTGTCATAAAAAGATCTACAAACAGTGGAAAGGCTCCATGCATGCGCAGAGCACGGCACTGAAGGATCCGATCCATGGCGCATTCTACCGGCAGGTGGTGGGTGATCCGACGAAAGAGGGTGTCAAACACAAGGCCTCGGGTAAATATCCGGTCTGCCTGGAATGTCACTCTCCCAACGCAGCACTGGACAAGACCACAAAACTCGACGCCTTGCCAGCCTACAGCGAAGGGGTCAACTGCGTTGCCTGTCACACCCTGAAAAACTATAAGGGAATCATGGGCGCCAACGGCAAGATGAAATTGGGCGCCAAGGCTTGGGATCATTCCGATGCGCTTCAGGGACCCAACGGTTTCCTGCATGAGCAGGGTGCGAAGGCCGACAAAGTGCGTTTTATCGCAGAGGATGAGGGTGAGCTGAATCCTCATCTTGGACGGGATAACAGTGGCAAACCCTATATGTCAGAAGAGGATATGAAGGAGATCAACCTGCCGCTGGAAGGCAATGCTGCGATGAAGACCTCTCAGGCCTGTCTCGGTTGCCACGACAAACGCAATAATCCCAAGGGCGTTTCACTCTGTCAGACCGGTGATGAATATCTGGAGGGCAAGAGCCGCGAGACCTGCCAGTCCTGCCACATGCCGATGAGTGATGGTATTGCCGATCATTCAATGGGCGGTGGACATAACACTGCGATGCTGCGCCGGGCCGTTCGTTTCGAGGTCCAGACCGAGAAGCAGGGCGACAAGTTGGCGGTAAATGTGGAGTTGGAGAACCTGCAGCCACACAATGTGCCAACCGGCGCGCCGTTTCGCAATATTTATGTGAAGGTGACCGCGCTCTCCAAAGACGGTGAAGTACTCTGGAAGAACTTCCAGAAGCACCCTGCTAAAGAGGATCCGAAGGCCTTTTTTGTCTACACCATGACCGATGACGCCGGGCATCCAGCCCCGCCACCCAAGGCATCGGCTGTTGGCAAGAACACGCGCCTGAAGCCCTATGAAACACGGGTGCTGGGCTATCAGGTGCCGGCAAAAGGTGTCGATTCCGTGCGCGCTGAGCTCTACTATAATCTGCTTTGGCCAGGACTGGTGAAGAAGTTCAAGATGCTGCCGGAGGATCTTAAGGCGCCCAAGCTGATTGCCTGGTCGGAGAACAAGCTCTGACACTGAGTCGGTGAGACGCCACCGGAACCAGTGATGGTTCCGGTGGTCTTGAGTGCCAGGTACCGGGGTCGGAGTCAAATTTGACAGGTATCGCGGCACTGACAACATTATCACTCGATCAAATTTGACTCCGACCCCTCTATCTCCTCTGGGCTCTCAAGCGTTGCCCTTTTCCTTCATGCCGATGTCATGTGTTCTGGCGAAGTCCAACATGCGCTGGATCGGCACCACCGCCCGTTCCTGTATCGCGGGGTCGATGTGGATCTCATTGGCGCCGCTCTCCAGCACCTCCGCAAGATTTTGTAGCGCGTTCATGCCCATCCAGGGGCAGTGGGCACAACTGATGCAGGTTGCGCCTTCACCGGCGGTGGGCGCTTCTATAAGCACCTTGTCCGGGGCCATCTGCTGCATTTTATAGAAGATGCCGCCATCGGTGGCGACGATGAACTCCTTGTTCTTCATCTCCGAGACCGCCTTGATCAGAGCGGTGGTGGAGCCAATGACATCCGCCTGGTCGACGATATTTTGTGGTGACTCGGGATGCACCAGCACTGCAGCATCCGGGTGCAGTCGTTTGATCCGCTCCAGAGCCACAGATTTAAACTCTTCATGTACCACGCAGGAGCCGGGCCAGAACAGCATCTCCGCACCGCTAACACCTTGGACATAGTTGCCCAGATGTCTGTCCGGCGCCCAAAGTACCTTCTCGCCCTTCTCAGCCAGATACTTGACGATCGGCAGAGCGATACCGGAGGTGACCACCCAGTCGGAGCGGGCCTTTACTTCCGCGCTGGTATTGGCATAGACCACCACCGTATGGTCAGGGTGTTGGTCACAGAAATCGCTGAACTTGTCTGCAGGGCAGCCTTCATCCAATGAACAGGTTGCGCCAAGATCGGGCATGATAACCCGTTTTTCCGGGCTGAGTATCTTTGCGGTCTCACCCATGAATCGCACGCCGCAGACGACCAGGGTTTGTGCCTCCTGAGCGGCGCCGAAGCGGGCCATCTCCAGTGAATCAGCTACGCAGCCGCCACTCTCCTCCGCCAGCGCCTGCAGGTCCGCATTGGTGTAATAGTGGGCGACCAGGACGGCATTCTGTTGTTCCAGCAATTTTATAATGCGTCGCTTGAGTGCTGTTTTTTCACTGTCCGAAAGGGATGGCCACTCAGGGTGGGGCGGAACGTCTATGGTTGGTAAGTTGAGAGGGGATTGTTGTGAACTCATGACCTGATTTTGATGCGATGTTATTTGGATGATTTCTTTCCGGTTTTGGTGCCTGGGCGTAGGCTGATGCGCGCGAGGGAGCAGTTGCTGGTTCCTGAAAAACACGGTGTCATCAGATGCTTCAGTAATACCTCCAATGATACAACGAAAGGTAGCTCCTCCGATACTGCAAGCCTGTTTATGCTTGTGGTGCAGTTTTCCGTGATCTATTATCAAGACTTAAAGTTGTATTGCGGGTTTATGCTGTCCTGTGGCCTAAAGAAAATGACTTTTGTGCCGATCAGATGAGTATCTGAAACCATCGTGGGTTTGAAAAAATGGCTATTGCACAAGCCGCAAAACAAAAAATCATACAGATCAAACACCTGCCGCCTCTGTCGGGTACGGCAAGCAGTCTGCTCGGCATAGTGTCCGATCCAGATGTCGATATCGATGAACTTTCCCGGATTATTGGTCAGGATCCAGGGCTGGCAGCGCGGATCCTTGGGCTGGCGAATGCGGCCTATTTCGCCCAGCCGCAGCCGGTCAATACCGTCAAGGAGGCGATCATCCGTGTGCTGGGACTCAATATGGTGAAAAGTCTCGCGCTGAGCATTGCAATGTGCGGGGCTTTCGATACCTCCAGGTGTCCGGGTTTCGAGCTGGAGAAGTACTGGTTTTCCGCCTTGGGGGGGGCAGCGCTTGCCCGGCGACTGGCGATGAAGATGGCGCCGGGAGAGCGGCCTGACGCGGATGGCGTCTACTTGGGTGGTCTGTTAGTCGATCTGGGGATTTTGGTACTGGTAAACAGTTTTCCGCAGGAGTATTCCCAGGTGCTGCAGCGGCAGCAGCTCGAACCGGAAGGGGAGATGGTACAGCTCGAGCAGGAGCTGATCGGACTCACCAGCAGTGAGGCGGGCAGCTGGCTGGCGGACCGCTGGCATCTCCCTGAATTGGTCGTGCGTGTAATTAATTACCAAATCTATCCCGATGATTTCCGATCGACGGGGGAACGGAGTGAGATATTACTCGTCGGAGCCGCTCTGCGCTGGATCAAAGGTTCGTTGAGTGGTGACCAAATATCGTTGAAAGAGGATATGGTGTTACAACAGGGTTTGGGAATCTCGGCTGAGGTGCTAGAGTCACTGGAAGTCGAATTTTCAGAAAAAGAGGATGAGATTCGGACACTCGCGAGAATGTTGGCGGGATAGAGGCATCGTATGGATTTGTCCTTCAATCATACATCAATGGATTTACGTGAAAGATTTTTCAGCCTGCTGGATTCTCTGTCCGCGCTCAGGGCTCTCACTCAGCTTGAACTTGATGGCCTGACGGAAGAACAGGTCATCGAGAAAGCGCTGGGAGAGTTGGTCAGATATCAGAATCTTGAGAACTGTTCCATATTCCGGCTTGAAGGTAATGAGCTGCGCTGCGTGGCGGGTACCAGCATCAATGAATCCCACGGCATGGTTGCGGGTGGCAAAACCGATTCAAAGACCCGGCAAAATTTCATGCGGTTTGCTCCCGGCGAAGGGATTATGGGCATTGCTTTGCAGACAGGGCAGCTACAATATTGTCGTGACTGCGCACAAAATGCCAGTTTCAAACCCAACCCCTTGCTTGGTGGAGACCTGCCAGGTTCACTGATCTGTGTGCCGATAAAGATGGCCGACGATGTGCTGGGTGTTCTGAACGCCTCACATCCTCTGCCGGAATATTTTGAACCTTGGCAACAGCACACCCTTAGCCTGTTTTGTAGTTCGCTGGGGCAGATGCTGCACAATCATCGAATGCTGCACGACCTTGAATATCTGGTGGATCAACGTACCCATGAACTGCGTACTGCATTGCAGGAGGCAGAGGCGCTTAAGCAGAAATATGAGCAGCTCTCTTCGGTAGATGAGTTGACCGGGCTGCCGAATCGCCGCTACTTCTTCGACGAGGCGGAAGTGCTGGTCTCGCAGGCGAAGCGTTATGAGCTGCCTTGCAGTCTGATGTTGATGGATGTGGATTTCTTCAAACGGGTCAATGATAACTGGGGGCACGCGATTGGTGATCGGGTGCTCTGTATGATTGCGGATGTTCTCAAGGATGAGATCAGAACCGGGGATATCGTGGCCAGATTGGGCGGCGAAGAGTTTGTGATTCTTCTGCCCAATACGGGTGTGGAGGGTACCGAACTGATCGCGCAACGGATTCAGGAGCGGTTGCTCAGGATCGAACTGAAAGATGAAGCGGCAGCGAATCCGGAGATTACCGCCTGTATCGGTATCACTCGTCTGCGTCCGGAGAGCCAGGAAGAGAGGTCAGTGAGTGAGCTGGTGGATCAGCTCTACACTGAAGCCGACCGCGCCATGTACCAGTGCAAACGGGAAGGCCGCAACCGGCGCAAGGTGTTTGACAGTAGCGAACACGGTTAAGCACAACCCTTTCACCGCAGGAGCGGTGCCCCACCCGATTTTGCCATCAATTTCGCGGCGGTGTACCGCTCCTGCGCTCTTCTCAAGTGTTCTCGATAGTGGCTGCAGCCTGTTTGACGGCAGGCTCATCGGCGAAGGAGGGAGACGCCTCGTCCATGGTGATCTGGGCAGAGCCGGAAGGGTTGGTGAACTGATCGTTGAGGGTCTGTACGTAGAGGTCTGTCTCCTGCAATACATTTTTCAGCTGTTTACGGGTCTTGCGGCCCCAACCGGCGGGGTTGCGCCTGAAAATGCTGCGCCAGGGCTTGATGCTGCGCAGAAAGCTGCCAACCGGGTTACCCTTCAAATCGGCCTTTTCAGCCTGTTTTCTCAGTGAGCCCAGCAGCGTTTTTGCTGCCAGTGATCTGATGCCGAAATGGACCAGAGTCAGTACTAGCAGCAGTCCGATTATCACCAACCAGGGCTGGATGCTGCCGGGGGTGGTGTCGAGCCAGGGGGGGGCGAAGCTGATGCCTTGCCAGTACCCGGCGTTGATGGTGAATCCCAGCAGGAGCAGTAGCAGGCCGCCCATGACAATGCCGTCGCCCCAGAGTACCCGTTTACGCCAGGATTCGAGGGTGCGGATAACCATTGGGATGGTTCGCTCCCCGATATCCCGCGCGGTCTTTTCCAAGGCGCCTACGATGCGATAGGCACGTTCGATCTCGACCTCTTCCATGCGGCCATGAATCTCTTTGAGGTCTTCATCCCGTTTTGATTCATAACGTTGGCGCAGGGCTTCGTCTTCGATGGGCACTGCGGCATCGGGATTGTAAATGGCGTAGAAACGTCCCGCAGTGAGACCGCGTTCACCCAATGCACGCTGCCAGGCTGCAATGACATCTTCCGGGTTGTTCTCCCGGGCTGTGGTATCGATCTGGTTCAGGATGTAGAGAAATTTTCCCGAGTCGGGACGTTTGATGGTGTGTTCTATCAGATGGCTGAGCGTGTCCCGCATTGCGCCGGGTTCCGGGTGCCTGGCATCAAAGAAGACCAGTACCAGGTCGGAGAGATCGATGATGTGGTCAGTGATGCGCAGTGTGGAGGTGCGTTGTGCGTCGGCATCGAATCCAGGGGAGTCAATAAGTATCTTGCCCTTCAGTTTTTGGCTGGGGCAGGTCTTCAACTGCAGATAGGCGTCGATGCGGACGCCTTCGCCGGTCGCAACCTTCTCGATCTCGTTGGACATCTGATAGAAAGGAAAACGGGGATCGGAATCCAGTGCCACGCCAGGCAGGGCGTGCGCCGTCTCTTCCCGGCTATAACAGAGCACGGTGAACTTGTCGTCCACGGCCTGGTTGCCGGAGCGTTGCATCTTGTGTTGGATATAGTGGTTGATGAAGGTCGATTTGCCCGCTGAGAAAGTGCCAAGGATCGAGATAAGGGGCCACCAGGGGATCTGAGTTGCGAAGGAGTTGTCCCCCTCCAACAACCCAAGCCTGAAGGCGATCCCGTCGAGCATACGGAAGCTCTGCACGGTTTTCAGCAGAACCGGGTTTTCCTGTTCGAGATGGGATTCAAGATGTGCTAAACGCGACTCGATAATCTGTCCGGCGGGGTGCATCTTCAGTTTGACTCCTAAATTGCAAACGGGCGCTTTTTATTCATTATGTGGTAAATACTAGCGCGTGAAACAGGGCGGCAACAGACCTATTTTGAGTTTAATTTTTCCCGATAATCGAACATTCTTCGGTTGTTGTTTCTAGGTCTTTGATAACTATATATTTAGGAAATTAGGTAATTACTGAAATTTCTATATGACAGGCGTTTTTGCGAGCTGTTTATTTGCATTGGTAATCTGCTTCGTGGATACTGATAGGTTCCGAGACACTCCCTCCGGCAGGGTTGTCCCGCAATTAATTCAACTGAATATATGCCTGAGGAGGCGACATGGCCGAGCTGTTTTCCGATGAGTGGATGAAGAGTTTCATGGGGCACTGGAATGCCGAGCCCGAGTTGTCAGATGCACTGGCACAGATTGGTTTCAATAGTGTGATCGGATATGGATTTGATGGCGAAGCACAGCCCAAGGGCGTGCTCGTGGTGGAAAACGGCAAGGCGACAGCTGCCGGCGCCTTCGATGGCCAGGAGATGAATTGGGATATCCGTGCCTCTGATGAGCAGTGGCGCAAATGGATGACCAAGCCTCCTGGAATGATGGGGCTCGGCTTGGCATTTACCTCGCGCAAGATGAAGTTCGTGGTTGAGACTACTCCGCCATGGTCAAGGATCCGCGCATGGCGAAGCCGTTTATCAAGAGCTTCTCAGTGATGGGGCGCGCCTGATTATTGGATGGTTTTTCATCGCTCTGCTACCTCATGGCATCGAGAATGGCAGTTGCAACAGGCTATTATTCCACAATTTCACTTCAAGCATTTGGATAGTACGGAACTATGGGTGACAGACTAAAGGCGTTGATTTTGAGCGCCGGGATCGCATCTGCAATGGCGGTGTCGACCAGTGCAGTGGCGCAGGCGCCACTGAGTGGCGGCGACTACTTTGTTGTACAGCAGTCGCAGGGCGTGCCGCATGTCTCTCTTGGTGGCACCGTGGTGCCATACAAAGAGGTGACCCTCTCAGCGCAGCTGCCGGGTCGGGTCAAGTTTCTCGCAGGCATCGAAGGTGATGCCTTTAAGGACAGAGATCTGCTGGTGGAACTCGATGACAGCGAGTTACGCGCCAAGCGCCAGGCCGCGATGGCGCAGCTGGCGAACGCCGATGTTCAGCTGCGAAATGCGGGTGTACAGTACAATCGCGAACTCTGGTCGCCCAAGACCAAATCATCGATGGGCGGCATGGGCGTACCCAACCTGTTCGATCAAATGTTCACCAGTCCCATGGAAGACATGATGGGTGAACGCGACCGCGATGTTGAGCGCGGCGCCGATATCTACTCTTCCCAGACCCGCATTCAGTCGGCGCGCAATTCAATCGTCCGCGTGCAGTCCGAGATTCGGGCGATCGATGCCAAGCTCAGGGATGCCAAGAGTGTGGCGCCGTTTAGCGGCATGATCATGAAAAAGTTTATCGAGGTGGGGGACACTGTTCAGCCGGGTCAGCCCCTATTGAAATTCGCCGATGTGGAGTATCTGCAGATTGTTGTGGATGTCCCGGGCCGTCTGCGTCCCGGTCTGAGTGAAGGCATGATGCTGCGGGCGGAGCTGGATATTGGCGATCAGGAGATTCCGGTGCGGGTCGCGCAGATCTTTCCCATGGCTGATGCGCAACGTCACACCGTGACCGTCAAGTTCGATCTGCCCCAGGGAGTCTCTGCACCTGGTATGTATGCCAAGGTGATGGTGCCTGATTTCAATGCGCCGGCACGCAGCAACCCGGTTATCCCCAGTAGCGCAATTCGTTACAACGGCAGCCTCCCCGGTGTCTATGTGCTCGGTGACGAAGGCAAGCATCAATTGCGCCTGATCCGGGTGGGTGAGCAGCTTCCCGGCGGCTATACTACTGTCCTGTCCGGTCTCAAGGCCGGCGAACGGATAGCGCGTAATCCCGGTGTCGGTATCAGTGCCGGTTGGACCTCGCCGTCCAGATAGGCGGCGTCTCCTCAGTCGTCTAGCATAATTTTTTGAAGACATTTGAATCGAGGGGAGGCGTACCTCCCCGGGTTTTTGCCCTGAACCCTTGCAAGATCATCGGATCCTGCAGTTGCAGATACTTTGAGTCCGCACATGAGTCAGAACGACAATAATCTCGATCAGCCCCATTCGATGGACCCCAACAACGACGCGCATCTGGGTCTGGCAGGCAGAACCGCCAGATTCTTCATTGAGTCGCCTCTCTCCCCCCTGTTCTTCCTGGCCATGATGTTAATGGGGCTGCTCGGTCTCGTCATCACGCCCCGCCAGGAGGATCCGCAGATCTCCGTGCCGATGGTGGATATCTTCGTTCAGTATCCCGGTGCGGCTGCGGAACAGGTATCCGGTCTGGCCATAGCTCCGCTGGAACGGATCATGTCGGAGATTCCGGGTGTGAAGCACGTCTATTCCGCA
>NZ_JAAVSH020000001.1:3862105-3868364 GCF_011947365.2 endosymbiont of Lamellibrachia barhami | reverse complement strand
CTCAGCGGGGAGGCGGTATCGTCACCATCGAATTCGATGTGGGCGAGAATATGGGGCCGTCGTTGGTCAAAGTCAACGACAAGATCGATTCCAATATGGATCTGATTCCGCCTGGCGTGATGCCGCCGCTGGTGAAGGCTAAGGGGATCGATGATGTGCCTGCGGTCACCCTGACACTCTGGTCCAAGGATGTGATGGGGACGGCGCGCCGGATGTGGATGACGGGCAGCTACGCATGTTGGCTCACGATGTGTTGCAGGTGATCAAGGAGCTGCCGAATACCGGCAACGGTTTTGTGGTGGGTGGGCGTCGGGAGCAGGTGACGATTGAGGTCTTCCCGGAGCGGCTGGCGGGTTTCGGCATCAGCCTCGATCAGGTGGCGAACACCATCAAGACCGCCAACAGCGAACAACAGGCTGCGGCGGCGTAAGGAGTCGGGCGATACCCACTTTACCGTGGTAACCGGTTCGTTTCTCAGGTCTGTGGAGGACATCAATCGCCTGGTTGTCGGCACCCACAACGATATACCGGTTTATGTTCACGATATCGCGCGGGTAAAACAGGGGCCGGAGGATGCGAAGCAACTGGTCGCCTACTATACGGGGGCCGCGAGCGAGACCAATATCAAGGCTGATGGTGTACCTGCAGTCACCGTTGCGGTAGCGAAGAAAGAGGGCTCCAACGGGGTTACCGTTGCAAGCTCGATTATCCAGCGGCTGAACAGCATCAAGGGCTCGTTGATCCCTGATAATGTGGAGGTGAGCGTCACCCGCGATTATGGCAAGAGTGCGGATGACAAGGTCAGTGACCTGCTCTTTAAACTGTTCGTGGCTACGGGTTTTGTTTTCCTGCTGGTGCTGGCCGCGTTTCGTGCTTTCAGACCGGCTATTGTGGTCGTGCTGGTTATTCCTGTGGTGCTGCTGATGACCATCTTCAGCGCTTGGCTGATGGGTTACACGATTGATCGGGTGAGTATGTTCGCACTGATCTTCTCCATTGGCATCCTGGTGGATGACGCCATTGTGGTGGTTGAGAATATCTACCGTCGCTGGCTGGAAGAGGGTAAGACCGACGTTGATACCGCGGTCGATGCGGTGCGTGAGGTGGGCAACCCAACGATCCTCGCCACCTTCACGGTTATCGCGGCGCTGCTGCCGATGGGGTTCGTCTCCGGCATGATGGGGCCCTACATGGAGCCGATTCCGGCCCTTGGCTCGTCGGCAATGCTGATCTCAGTATTTGCCGCATTCGTCTTTACCCCATACCTGACCATGTCCCATTGGCTGCGGCCATCCATGAACTATCTGGAGACAGCGGGTAAAAGGGAGCACAAGGAAGCGGAGAAGCTGGAAGGCATGTTCCGGCGGGTTCTTATTCCGATGATCGAGAAGCCCGCCAAGGCGCGTCTCTTCAAGCTGGTGATGTGGGGTTCGTTTGCTGCCGCCTGCTCCCTCTTCTATTTCAACGGGGTGGCGGTAAAGATGCTGCCGTTGGACAACAAGCCTGAATTTTCCATTGTCCTCGACATGCCCGAGGGAACCGCGTTGCCGGTGACCGCCAATCTGGCGCATCGTATGGCGGAGATGATTCGTCACATCCCCGAAGTGACTGCGGTGCAGGTCTACGCTGGAACCTCGAAGCCCTTCGATTTCAACGGCATGGTGCGTCACTACTACCTGCGCAAGAGTCCCTGGCAGGCTGAAGTGCAGGTACAACTGCTGCATAAAACGAAACGTGACCGCAGTAGTCATGAAATTGCCACCCAGACCCGTCAGGATCTTATAAAGATGGTGAAGGGCACAGGCGCCAAATATGCTGTGGTGGAGATGCCGCCGGGGCCACCGGTGCTGCAGTCCGTGGTTGCTGAGGTTCATGGCCCGAGTCCCGAAGTCCGCCGCCAGGTGGCCAGTGATCTGACTGAGTTCTTCAAGAAGGCTGAGAGCCTGCGTGATGTGGATAACTACATGCGCGACCCCTATATGTATTGGCGCTTTATCGTGGATACGGAGAAAGCGGTCAGGCGTGGTATCTCCGTGGACACTATCAACCGCAATCTGAGTATGTCTCTGGGTGGTACGCCGCTGGGTGATGTCAAGCAGCGAGCTGGGCATGAGCCGATCAATATCGTTATCCAGGTGCCGTTGGCGGAACGTTCTGAGATCACCCGACTGGGGGATATTCCCATTATGTCGACCACCGGGGTCGCTGTGCCGCTCAGGGAGTTGGGGCGCTTCGAGCAGGTGCGCGAAGAGGACATCATCTTCCATAAGGACTTGCGTGCCGTGGAGTATGTCGTAGCTGATGTTGGCGGCAAGCTGGCGGCACCGGTATACGGCATGCTTCAGGTTCAGGACTTGCTGGAACAGGCGCAATATGTCGCGCCGGATGGTGTTGCACTGGATACGTTCTGGTTGGGCCCGCCAAGGGATGATGCGACCTCTTCGATCGAGTGGGCGGGCGAATGGACCGTCACTTATGAGACGTTCAGGGACATGGGCGCAGCCTTCATGGTGGCGCTCATCATGATCTATATTCTGGTGGTGTGGGAGTTTGGCAACTTCCGTATCCCCGCGCTCATCATGGCGCCGATCCCGCTGACCCTGTTGGGTATCATCCCCGCGCACATGCTCTTCTTTCAGGCGGGATGGGGTGGCGAATTCACGGCAACCTCAATGATCGGCTGGATCGCACTGGCCGGCATCATTGTGCGTAACTCCATTCTGCTGGTCGATTTTTCCATCCATGAGCTCCAGCGCGGCAGTACGGTTGTTGAAGCGGTGATTCAGGCGTGTAAGACGAGAACGCGTCCAATCATGATTACTGCGTTTGCTCTGGTATGTGGCTCCTCGGTAATCTTATTTGACCCGATTTTTCAGGGCATGGCGATTTCCCTGGCTTCCGGCGTATTGGTCTCCACGGTATTGACCCTGATCGTTATCCCATTGGGTTGCATCGCTGCTGGCAAGGATCTGATCGAAGTGGCCGCCGCCACCTGTCCACCGGGAGTGGTGATGCCCGCGCTGGAGACCGCAGGCGCGGCAACCACGGCCCCAGCGGAGCCGGTGACACCTGAAGCTGCGCCAGCAAAAACGCCGCTGTGGGTGGCGGTTTGGGGTAAGTTGGCTGCTGTACTGATGATGGTGTTTTATTTGGTCAGGGGCATCTTTCTATTGTTGGCAGATCTGTTTAAAAAATCTTCCAAACGGGGAGGAAGCCCGCCCTCATCCCCCACTTCCGGTGGGACAGGTGGCCCGGCTTCTGGTGGGGGTGGTGCGTTTTCACCCGCTCCGGCAGGGACTGCTCCGGCCCCGGTGGCAGCGGCTCCTGTGGCTGAAAGTTTCCAGGCAGCCGAACCGCAAATGTCTGGCAAGCCGGTTCCTGACAGCGACTCCCCCGATGAAGTTGCAGCTGAAAAGCCTGCCGAAAAGAAGCTGGAGAGCGTGGAAAAGGCGCCTGAGAAGGTGGCTGAACCGGTTGCTACCAAGCCTGCTCCACCCGTCAAAGAGAGTGTGGAAACAACTGAAGTCAGTATGGTTGCGGCTAATGAACCCGATGCCGCTATCGATGTGGCGAAAAGTGAGCAAAAGGAGGCTGTAGTAAATCTGGCTGCAGACTCACCTGAAACCACCACCCAACCGGTTGCAGCGAAAGTTGTTCCAAAAGCAACCCCGAAGCGGGCGAAGAAACGCCCTTCGACGCTGAAAAAAGTTGCGACCAAGAAAAAGGTTGCTGCCAGCGCAAAGAAAACCAGCACTACCCCGGCTAAAGCGAAAGGTAACGGCAACGGTGCAGCAAAGCCCGCTAAAAAGGCCGCAACATCCGTTTCACCCAAGGTCAGAACGCTTCCTCTGCGTAAGAAAACGGCACGCCGGGGGATTCGTCTGAAATAATGGGTTGGTTTTTCTGATGAGTGATTGAGTTACAGATAAGGGGACAGAATACTTGGTTTTCTGTCCCCTTGACGTTTTTGAGGGCCGGTTCAAGCCGGTGTAGCTGCTGCTAATATCTAAGTTTCTGGACATTCTGTTGCTTGTCGGCTTTTATTGTTAGCATCGGTATGAATAATAATAGGTGATCACTTTGCTTCGGATAGGCTGGTTGTCTTTGAGTTGGTCGTTGGCGTGTTTTTTAAGCATGACTGAAGCCGTAAGCGATACTCGAAGTTATGCCTTTCGGCCGCTCGAAGAAGCTTCTACTTCCCATTCTACAACTATCGGAAGTCCCCGCACTTTTCATTGGCGGCCATTGACCCAGGAAGGGTATGGGTTGCCTGCATATCAGGCGCCGAAAGCCTTGGAGCACAATGTCGAGCCTGCCCTCCTGCCTCCAGGTTTAGTGAATCCCCCAAGTCTTCCGCGAGGGGTCTATCGCCCTGTCGAGGAGGTGCGCCCTATCTCGCCACAGATAGGGGCGTTTCGGTTTCGAACCATCGAACCTGACGAGCAATTACGGCTACATGGACTGAATCCGATTTCACCGACGGGACAGCAAGCACAGAAGAGGGAAAACAGATACCGTTTCAGAGGGGATCCCGTGGAAGCAAAGTCGAATAGGCCAGCTCCCATAGTCTGGGATGGCGCCAACCAGATGCTGAAGTATCGACCGAATAGACGATTTTCGGATAGAAATAACCGCTGGTCGCCCTCTCAGGCAAGAGACTATACAAACAGCTTTAGGCCACTGAATCCAAACAGATCGGCTAGATAGCGTGGATTGGTACTTTTTCTTTAGCTGAATTGCATTAAAATTCCACCAAATGAGGGGCAAACGGTTTTTCAGAAGGGAGTTTGCAGTTAAACTGTGCATTGTGATTGAGGCATGGAACGTGTCTCGCTTTTTAGATGAATTCCTGCATATCGAAACAGGTGGAAAATAGATGAATTCCAAAGGTTTACGTTTTTTTTCCTTAGGCGCGCTTTTTTTGCTGGCGCTTCCTGGGGCATCGGCTTGGGCCTTTTATCCTTCAACAGCAGGATATCAGGCAGCGCCGGCTGCATGGCAAGCTGATCGTTATGCGCCGCAGTGGGGCCAGGTATCCAGGCAACAGCAATATCAGCAGAGGCGTTATCGTCCCGATTGGAATCGCCAGGCAGGATTTTCCGGTGGTTATGAGAGTGTACGTGCTTACCCTCGTGTGCCGGCAAACTATTACCAGGGATACCGCTTCAGACCCTTGCGACAGGCAAATGCCCCGCGTATGGCGTTTCGCGGTCCCGTCGCTGGATATCCCGTTCCCGCAAACCGGTGGCGTCCACAGCATCAGTCTTATCAGGGTCGGGGATTTGCCCCCCCTGTCTATGTGAACCATCAGCCCCGTTATGCCGGACAATATGCAGTGAACCCTGCACCTGTCCGATATGCACCCCAGTATCGTCCTCAGGTGGCTTATAATCATCGCCCTGCTCCCGCCCCGGTCTATGTTGCGGGATATCGATTTCGACCGCTGCAGAAAGCCTATCGACCAAATAATCAACAGCTTCCACGCGTGGCCTATCAGCCATCCCGCGCTCCAATGAGATATCGGCCACCGGTCCGGCAGCATATGGCTCAACCCAGGTTTCGGCCAATGAATGTTTCGCCGGTACAGAGGGACTATCGTGCGTTGGCGCAAAGGCACCTGCCAGCTGCCAATCCGCAGTACAGGCCCGCTGTAAGTAAGCGTGCAACTTTTGTCTCGAAAAATACTGCCTCCCGCATCCTGGATAGGTTTCAGCCATATCAACGCTACGCTTTTCGACCGGTAAATCGTGCTGCTGGTCAACCGGGCGCAAGGATGCCCGTGCTGCCCAACCGCAGGATTGAACCCCCTGTCCTGAGGAGTCGCTATTCGCAGAGAGACTATACTCCTTCGATTTCGACAGGGAGGCAGGTTTTCAACAGCAACCCCTACTTGTCGTCATTCCGGGAGTGGAGACAACCGCATGCTGATAACACGGGGATCAGTGGACGTGCAAATGAGCTGCGCTACCCGGGTGCCTACCAGGCCGTAGATCAGACTGGTATCAAATTGAGAACCCATACGTTGGACGGATTTGATTCATCACCAACAATGAGTCAGGTAGATTATATTACCATTTCCACTGATGGAGTGAAATTGCCTGTTGGTGAAGGCAAATGCTACGCCACAGACTCTTTTGAAAAGGGAGTGCATGATAACAGTAATCGGTAGTCCTGGCGGGGATCCGCAGAGTACGGTGACCTTCAACCTGGCTGTGTGGGTTGGTACAAGAGAGCAATACGTAACTGAATCAGCACACTT
>NZ_JAAVSH020000001.1:3849073-3861762 GCF_011947365.2 endosymbiont of Lamellibrachia barhami | reverse complement strand
TGTGTACTTTAGTTCAGTTACATGTGCTCATCAGTCTTATCAGGGTCGAAGTTTGCCCCCCTGTCTACTCTCTGAACCATCAGCCCCGTTGCTGCCCGGACAATATGCAGTGAACCCTGCACCACCATCCGATATACTGATATCACGTCCTCAGGTGGCTTACAATCATCGCCTCTCCCGCCCCGGGGTCTATGTGTTGCGGGATATCGCTTTCCGACCGCTGCAGAAAGCCTATCGACCAAATAATCAACAGCTTCACGCGTGACTATCAACCATCCCGCGCTCCAATGATATCGGCCACGGTCCGGCAGCATATGGCTCAACCCAGGTTTCGGCCAATGAATGTTTCGCCGGTACAGAGGGACTATCGTGCGTTGGCGCAAAGGCCCCTGCCTGCCGCCAATCCGCAGTACAGGCCCGCTGTAAATAAGCGTGCAACTTTTGTCGCGAAAAATACTGCCTCCCGTAACCTGGATAGGTTTCAGCCATATCAACGCTACGCTTTTCGACCGGTAAATCGTGCTGCCGGTCAACCGGGCGCAAGGATGCCCGTGCTGCCCAACCGCAGGATTGAACCCCCTGTCCTGAGGAGTCGCTATTCGCAGAGAGACTATACTCCTTCGATTTCGACAGGGAGGCAGGTTTCCAACAGCAACCCCTACTTGTCGTCATTCCGGGAGTGGAGACAACCGCATGCTGATAACACGGGGATCAGTGGACGTGCAAATGAGCTGCGCTACCCGGGTGCCTACCAGGCCGTAGATCAGGACTGGTATCAAATTGAGAGAAGCCCATACGCGTTGGACGGATTTGATTCATCACCAACAATGAGTCAGGTAGATTATATTGACCATTTTCCACTGATGGAGTGAAATCAGGCCTGTTGGTGAAGGCAAATGCTTACGCCACAGACTTGAAAAGGGGAGTGCATGATAACAGTAATCGGTAGTCTCAAGGGGGGATCCGGCAAGAGTACGGTGACCTTCAACCTGGCTGTGTGGTTGGCATTGGCAGATGCAAAGGTGTTGGTGGTTGACGCAGATCCGCAAGCGACCTTAACGGATGTTGTGGATGTCCGGGTGGAAGAGGGTTATGAACCCAAAATCCAGGTCGTGGATGCATCGGGACTGAACCATAAAAAACGCTTCAAGGAATTTGATGAGGTGCTTATCGACGTTGGCACCGCAGATATCGAATCGATGAAGCGAGCCTTGACACTGGCGGACAGGGTTGTGATTCCGGTGCCCCCCTCACAGGCGGATATCTGGTCGACCCAGCGGTTTATCCGTTTTGTCGATGACAACGTTGAGGGCAAGAATCCTGAACTTTTGGCATTTATCAATCGTGCGGACACCCATAGGGCGATTCGTGAGTCAGATGAGGCTGCCGCCGCACTGATCTCGCTTTCAGACATCAGCTTTGTTAAGCAGAGACTGTGTCAGCGTACGGTTTTTCGGCGCTCATTCAGTGAAGGGCTTGCTGTCTTTGAGCTTGATCCACGGGGTAAAGGGACTCGGGAATTCAATGCATTGACCGTAGCTGTCTACCCACACTACATCGGTTAGCCATTGACAACAATTAGTGTCCGTTCGGAAAGCTATATCCAACCACAAAGAATACAAAGTGCACTAAGGCAAGAGGTTGATTAACCATATTTTCTTTCGCCAGCGGCTTTGTGGGCTTTGTAGTGAATGATCTTTTCTGATGAACGCTTGAGTAAAAGTGACGTGATTTTAGCGCGTTAATATAATCATAATGATGCGGACTCTATGAGCATCAGATGAGATTGGGGGAGAGAGATATGGGATTTATCAGAAATATATTGGCGCTGATCGGTCTGGTCGCAGTGCTTGGGATTGGAACGCTGTATGGCAAGTATGGCGATGTCTTATCAGGTTTCGACCCGGGGGCAGGAAAGGCCTATATGGAGATGATTGAGAAGCTTTTGGAGACCAAAAATGCGGCAGAGGCCTCGGTCTGGAAAATTCCGGTTGAAGAGGGGTTAACGGCAGAAGAGGTCGAAGAGACTATGAAGTTCGTGGCTAACGAACATAATATGTCGCAGGTGGGTGAACTGCCGCTTTCCAAGGATATCGAAGCGAAAAAAGGGGAGAGTTACCGATTCGTCAAGATCTTTCTCTTCTGCAACTCCCTGACTGCAGCGATTATGCTTGACTATTCCGACGCCTATTCGGCCTACTTGCCTTGCCGGGTCACATTGATCGAAGATCAGGCAGGAAAGCTCTGGCTGGTTGCACTCAATATGGATCTGATGATCTATGGCGGCGAACCTTTGCCTCCTAAGTTGAAACAGGAAGCCATACAGGTGAAGGAGTCTATTCTTGATATTATGAATCGGGGCGCTACCGGCGAGTTTTAACGTCAATGTTCTAAATGCTTAACTGAAGCCCGGCTCTGCCGGGCTTTTTCGTTCCAGTGGCTTGATGGGGAGGATTTAGTCGATAAAAAATGAACAATAAAAGCCAGTTACCTGGAAGGCATTAGAATATTAATATATACTTCATGTATTGTTGTGATAAGTTTAGTCTATGCTAGACTTAATGATTACTCATATGTGAGTAGGGTATTGTATTGATGACTGAAAAAGAGAAGGCCGTGGCTGAAAAAACTGCCGAAGCCGACGAGAATAAACGTGAACAATACGGCATGGATAGGCTTTCCCTGGCCTTTGAAACCAGCGCAAGGCGCTGGGAATTGATTGTTTACCCGTCACTCTTTGCTTTTATTTTACTCGCCGCCTACGGATTCTATCTGGTCTTCAGCTTGGCGAAAGATGTCCATTTCCTTGCTCTCAGTGTCGATTCCAACATGAGTATCATGGCAAGCAATGTGCAGAGTATGACTGACAGTGTGGGTCAGTTGACAGCAAATGTTCGTACCATGGCTGTCAGTGTTGATTCGATGGCTCAGGATGTAAGGACTTTGGAGCCTATCCTGTCAAGTATGGATACCATGAGTGAATCGATGAAGTCCATGACCGAGTCAACCTACTATATGTCGCACGATATGCGTTCGATGAATCGAAATATTCGGGATGTTTCCAGACCCATGACAAAGTGGAACTCATTTATGCCGTGGTAAGTCTTGCTGGACTTAGCTGAAAAGCCCTGCCGGGGGGGGACTCCCTGCGGGGCTTTTTGTTGGTCGCCAGGAAGCCTGATATCCTTTGATTTTTCAGCTGTCAGGATTGCTTGAAATCATAGCTGATGGTAGCGGAGGGTTCCTGTAGGAAGTATCCCCTTATATAGTTCACCCCAATGGACCAGAGTATCGCCAGACTGTTGGCGTCTTCAATGCCGGTGGCGACGGTTTTGATATTGTAGGATTGGCCAATCCTGTTTGCTTCATTGAGCGCATCCTGCTTTTCCTGGTTGCCGGCCAGGTCATCGAGAAATTTTGGATCGAACTGAATGTAGTTGATGGGCAGGTTACGCAGCAGTGTTTCCGGTTTGGGGGTGAGCCCGAAGTGGTCGATGGAGAGTTGGCATTTGATCTTCTGTAGCCCCCCAGTCAGCTTCTGCACCTGTTGCAGATGAGCGCGAGCGTCACTGTCGCTTATCTGGAAAATGACCCAGGGTCCCTTGGCCTCAAATTCTCGCAGGCAGTCACAGATCCATAACAGCAGGGTATCGTCTTCCAGTGTTGTGCCGGAGATATTGATGAAGAAGTTGATCTTGCGACCTTTCTTCCGCTGTACAGAGAGTTCGGCAATGGCATGCCGGATAACCCATCTGTCCACCGCAGCCATCTTTCCCATCTCATCGGTTTGCTTGAGAAAATAGTTGGGCTGAATTTCCTCGTTGTTGTGATCGATCAGCCGCACCAGTACTGCGTAGTTTTCCCTGGTGTCTCCCTGTAAGCTGATAATGGGTTGGTAGACCAGTTTAAACTGATCGTTTTCAAGGGCGTGCTGGATCAGGTGGCTGAGATCTGTCTCATTGCCGGCTTTATCCTCTTCTTCCTGCTGAGTCGCTGCGATGGCGACAGAAAACTGGCTCCCCCCCTGCTGACGCGCATTTTCGCAAGCGTGGTAGGCAAGGTTGAGGAATTCCTGGCCACCGGGTATCTCTGCTGATGAGAGGGCGATGCCGACGCTACTGGTTGGGCTGATATAACTTGCAGTCTCGGCGTATTCGCGAGTATCGATTTCGTTGCAAATGCGAACAGCGAGTGATTCCACTTCCTGTCTGTCTGTCAGCGGTGTTAGCAGAGTAAATGTGTGATCCCCGAAGCGGGCAAGCAGATCGTCAGAATGGGCCAGGCCGGTCAGGATATCTGCGACCTCATTGAGCACGCTGTCACTTGCAGCGATTCCGGCACTGTTGCGAATCTCCTGAAAATTGTCCAGTGTGATGTAGAGCAGGCTGTGAGTCGGTGAATCCTGATCTTGTTGCTGACGAGTGGTTTCCTCCAATATACTGAGAAAATGTTGTCGATTGTAGAGGCCGGTATATGAATCCTGGGTGCTTAGCAACCGCAGTTTAGCTTCTAGCTGTCTGTCGTTCGTTTGGTCACGAATAACCAGTTGGGTGCAGGGTTCACCATCGATACTGGCAGGGGAAAAGCTGAGCTGGGCGCAGAACTCCTTTTCATCGTCACGTAGGCAAGTGACCTCTATCTCTGCAGTCTGCTCATGATCTGCGGAAAGGGAGCGTAGAATTTTTTTGAATTTCTTATGTTCTGGCGGGGCAATCATATCGAGGATCGGCAGACCTTCGATCTCTTTTTGCTCAACCTGACCGAACATCTGGAGATAAGCTGGGTTTGCCTCGACATGCATGCCTTCATGGATATAGGCAATGGCTTCACGTGAACTCTGGATCAGTGTGTGACAACGTGCTTCTGCCTCTTTCAACTGAGATTTGGTTTTGTCGAGTTTGCGCTTTGTGAGCAGGCTGCTGAATTCCCGTTTGACTGCCAGGGTAAGATGTTCGCTGTTTTTGCGCGTAACGACATCATTCACGCCTTGGTTCATGGCGTTGACGATGAAATCCTCATTTCCTGGCTCGCTTAGGGCGATTACCGGAACTGCAACGCCACACTCCCGGAGCAGCGACATCAGATGCTCGATGCCGATATCACCTGATTCTGCGGTGTAGATCACCATGTCGAGTGATGAAGCGGAGCGGATCTCTTTGGCAATGCGTTGATCGTCCTGATTCAGGCGGTTGGCGTGAACCGTTACACCTGAGTTGCGCAGGGATGAGATGTAACCCTCCACCTCAGTCATGGCGTTACCGATGATGAGTATTTCGATCGCTGGATCAGGCATGCACGATTATCCTGCAGTTAAGCGGAATGATTTTTCCCATTTGAGATTACTGCCAAGCAAATGAGGGGTCAACTGGATTGGTCTGGGAATTTGTGCTGGCGCACGTTTTATCGGCAGATACTGGTTTCTATTGTCGATAACTTAGTGTTTCTTCCGTCTCGCACGAACAGCACTGGCCAACTCCTCAAGTAGCGGTGTGCTTTCATCCCAGCTGATGCAGGCATCGGTGATGCTTTGGCCATAGGTTAGCGGCTTGGTTTCCTCACGGTCTTGTCTGCCAGCGACAAGGAAACTTTCAATCATGGCGCCCATGATACGTGTATCACCGCGGCTGATCTGACTGGCGATATCCAGGCCAACCAGCAGTTGGCGCTCATGCTGCTTGCGGCTGTTTGCATGGCTGAAATCGACCATCATGCGTGGTTGCTGGCCGGTGGCTTCCATCTCATCTGCGGCAATATTGATGCTTTCGGAGTCGTAATTGGGCCGGCTGCCTCCGCGTAGAATGATATGGCAATCATCGTTGCCGCGAGTCGAGAAAATAGCGGAACGTCCCTCTTTCGTGACTGAAAGAAAATGGTGCGGCTGGGAGGAAGAGCGGATGGCATCGAGAGCAACCCTCATGCTGCCGTTGGTGGCATTTTTGAAACCCACCGGACAGGAGAGTCCTGAGGCCAGTTCACGATGTACCTGACTTTCAGTAGTGCGGGCGCCGATAGCGCCCCAGCTGATCAGGTCTGCAATATATTGTGGGCTGATCAGGTCAAGATATTCGGTGCCGGCAGGAATGCCGAGATTATTGATGTCGAGCAGCAGTTTCCTGGCCAGTCGCAGGCCTTTATTGATTGCAAAACTGTCATCGATATCCGGGTCGTTTATCAACCCTTTCCAGCCGACGGTGGTGCGTGGCTTTTCAAAGTAGACGCGCATGATGATCTCAAGGTCATCTATGAGTGCTTCACGCACCGGTTGCAGTCGTTTGGCGTAGTCCAGTGCGGCCTCCGGGTCGTGGGCCGAGCAGGGACCGATGATTACCAGCAGGCGATCATCCTCATCGTGCAGAATGCGGTGGACTGCCTGTCTCGCAGCATAAACGGTATCAGCGGCCGAATCGCTGATGGGAAGTTCTTCATGCACTTGGGCAGGAGAGCTCAGTTCTATGATCGCTTTGATGCGAAGGTCGTCAGTCTGTTTCATGCGGATCGGATGAGCACTCGGTTTGAAATTGTTCAGGCGAACAAAAAATTATACACGCTATTGTGGGTTGGGAGGAAGGAGGAAGGTTAAAGGCGAAGGGCGAAAGGTGACAGGTGACAGGTGACAGGTGACAGGTGACAGGTGACAGGGAGTTCCGAAACTTGATGGCAATGGGTGGTGCGCGCTTGGAACTCCCAAGCACCCAGGCCTTTAGTCTTTAGCCTGTATTTTATTTCGTCAGCGCCATGAAGAGTTTGGGAAGCTGCTCCGGTAGTCGCTCGACACGGTCGATGACGGTGTACTGGTTGCCGAAGATGTCCTTCACATACTCGTCGGCCTTGGGGTCGAGGTTGATACAGTAGGTGTAGATGCCTTGCTGATCCGCCTCAACTACCGCCTTGCGGCTGTCTTCGATGAGCTGCCGGTCATCACTGACATCGATGTCTGAGGGTTCACCGTCGGTAAGGATCAGCAGCAGTTTTTTGTCGGCTTTGCGTGCCCCGAGATAGTGGCTGGCGTGGCGTATGGCAGCGCCCATGCGGGTCGACCAGCCCGCCTCTATTGCGGCAAGTCGGCCTTTGACTGTGTCGTCCCAGTGTTCGCTGTAGCCCTTGATGTGTTGATAACGCACCTCGTGGCGGGTATTGGATGAGAACCCGGCGATGGCAAAGGCGTCCCCGAGTTGTTCGATGGCCCAGCCGAGCAGGGTGACTGCCTCTTTGCTCAACTGCAGAATCGACTGGTCGCAGCCGACGGGGATCTGATCGACAGATTCGGAAAGGTCGATGAGCAGCATTACGGCCAGGTCACGGCCATCGGTACGGTGGCTCATGTTGATACGGGGGTCCGGCTGGGCTCCGCTCTTGAAGTCGATGAGTGAGCGGATGGCGACATCCAGGTCGAGTTCGCTGCCCTCTTCCTGATAGCGGATGCGCACCAACTGCTGAGGTTTGAGCATATCGAGCAGCCGTTTCAGCTGTTTGGCCAGGCTGCTGTGTTTGGCCAGCAGTGCATCGATTTCGGCAGCGCTGCCACCGGGATGCAGGCTCTCGTAGAGGCTGACGTAGTCGGGATTGTAGGTCTTGGCCTTGTAGTCCCACTCCGGGTAGTGGCGTGGCGGCAGGCCTTCGAGTTTTCTCGTCTGATTTTTTGCGTTTTGATTCAGCGTCAAACATCTCAATACGTAACCCCGTATATGGAGTGCTTAATGCGCTTCGTCCCAATTGTCGCCGATGCCGACATCAACCACCAACGGCACCGCCAATTCTGCGGCGGACTCCATCTTCTCTCGCAGCATAACGCTGGTGGTTTCGACATAATCCTCTCTTACCTCCACAACCAGTTCATCGTGGACCTGCATCAGCAGTTTCACCGGGGGTTGCTCTGCCTCTATCCAACCATCGACAGCGAGCATGGCGCGTTTGATGATATCGGCGGCCGTGCCCTGCATCGGGGCATTGATTGCGGTGCGCTCCGCCGCTGCCTTGCGTGGTCCCCGGGCGTTGATCTCGGGCAGGTAGAGGCGGCGTCCGAAGAGGGTCTCTACGTATCCCAATTCATGGGCCGACTCACGGGTGCGGTCCATGAACATTTGTACGCCAGGATAGCGGGAGAAATAGAGGTCGATATACTGCTGCGCAGCACTGCGTTCGATCCCCAGCTGTTTTGCCAGTCCGAAGGCGGACATTCCGTAGATCAGACCAAAGTTGATCGCCTTGGCGGAACGACGCTGATCCGGGGTCACCGTTTCCACTGTTTCTCCGAACACCTCGGCGGCGGTGGCCCGGTGGATATCCTTGCCTTCAGCAAAGGCCTGCAACAGCCCTGCGTCTCCAGAGAGGTGGGCCATGATACGCAGTTCGATCTGGGAGTAGTCTGCGGCAACCATCTTCCAGCCGGGTTGAGGTATGAATGCCTGACGGATGCGGCGGCCAGCCTCGCTGCGCACCGGGATGTTCTGCAGATTGGGGTCGGAGGATGAGAGTCGGCCGGTTGCGGCAACCGCCTGGTGGTAGGAGGTGTGAACCCGTCCGGTGGCCGGATTGACCATCGCCGGCAATTTGTCGGTGTAGGTCGATTTGAGTTTGGAGAGGCCGCGATGCTCCAGGATCAGGGCTGGCAGTTGATGGCCCTGCTCCGCAAGTTCCACCAATACCGACTCCGCTGTGGAAGGCGCGCCTTTGGGGGTCTTGGAGATGACCGGCAGTTCCAGCTCATCAAAAAAGATCTGCCCGATCTGCTTGGGAGAGGCCATGTTGAAGGGGCGGCCCGCGACCTCGTAGGCCTGCTGCTCAAGATTGTGCATGCCTTCCGCCAGCTCCCGACTCTGGGCCGTAAGCATCTCCCTGTCGATCAGAACCCCGTTGCGTTCGATGCGGGAGAGCACCGGCACCAGAGGGATCTCGATCGACTGCAGTACGCGTGTTAGTGAAGGCTCACTTTCAATCTTTGGCCAGAGTGTCTGGTGCAATCGAAGCGTGATGTCTGCGTCTTCTGCGGCGTAGGGGGCCGCCTGTTCGAGGGGGATCTGGTCGAAGGTGAGCTGTTTTTTGCCCTTGCCGGCGACATCCTCGAAATGGATCGTCTCATGCCCCAGGTACTTTTTCGCCAGCGAATCCATGTCGTGGCGGGTGGCAGTGGAGTCCCAGATGTAGGACTCAAGCATGGTGTCGAAGGCGATGCCGCGCAGTTCGATGTCGTAACGGGCCAGCACGCTCATGTCATATTTCAGGTTCTGTCCCACCTTTTTCCGGCTCGAATCCTCCAGCAGCGGTTTTAGCTGAGTGAGTACCCACTCACGGTCTAGTTGCTGCGGTGTGCCGGGACAGCTATGGGCAACCGGGACATAAGCGGCCCGGCCCGGTTCGATGGAAAAGGAGACGCCGACGATCTCCGCCTGCATATAGTCGAGGCTGGTGGTTTCGGTATCGAAGGCAAAAAGATCTGCTTGCTGAAGCTGTTTTAGCCAATCGTTGAAATCGGCCTTTGTCAAAATGGTCTCGTAATGCTGCTCGATGGCGGCTGGTTTCTCCTCTACAGGCGCTTCGTTGGCAACCAGTGTGGAGAGCAGCCGGGAGGACTCCATGCGGGTGTAGTGTTCGCGCAACCGCCCGGTATCCGGTGGGGTCGGCAGATACTGCTTCGGCCCAAGTTCCAGCGGCACATCCAGCTTGATGGTGGTGAGGATGCGCGAGAGGGGCAGGAAGTTGAGGCTATTGCGCAGGCTTTCGCCGATCTTACCCTTGATCTCATCAGCGTGGGCGACGAGGTTGTCGAGATCGCCGTAAGCGGCAAGCCATTTGGCGGCGGTTTTGGGACCGCACTTCGGGACGCCGGGGATATTGTCCGCGCTGTCCCCTACCAGTGCCAGATAGTCGATGATCTGTTCCGGTGTGACGCCAAATTTGTCCATTACGCCCTGACGGTCTGAGAAGGTCTCAGACATGGTATTGATCAGGCTGACATGCTCGTTGACCAGCTGGGCCATATCCTTGTCGCCGGTGGATATCAGCGTCTCCAGGCCGAGATCCGTGGCTTGTTGCGCCAGGGTGCCGATGACGTCGTCCGCTTCCACGCCTTCGATCATCAATAGCGGCAGTCCCATAGCCCGGATGATATCGTGCAGAGGTTCGATCTGCACCCGCAGTTCTTCCGGCATCGGGGGACGGTGCGCCTTGTATTCACTGTAGAGCTGGTTGCGAAAGCTGCCGCCGGGGGCATCGAAGACCACGGCAATGTACTCCGGGCTGTAGTCGTCGATAAGGCGACGCAGCATGTTGAGCACGCCGACGATTGCCCCGGTGGGTTCACCCTTCGAATTGGCTAGCGGCGGCAGCGCGTGAAAGGCGCGAAACAGATAGGAGGAGCCGTCGATCAGGATGAAGGGTTTGCTGGATGCCATGGTCTGTCGTCGTGGTGTGGAAGAGAGAGGATGTTAGCCGATCTGTTGCCTGTTTGTCGCCGGGCCTCTGCAAAGAGGGGGGGAGCAGCGAAATATGACCGAAATAGGATTTTTTTGATTTATTGCTAAAGCTAGTAATAACCCTGCCGATGCCATGCTTACATCGCGGGATTTGTACCCTTCCCCCTGTTGCCTGCGTTTTGTCGTCTACCTTCGTCAACTATTAGAAAAAATATTAGGTAACCAATATGTCAGAACTTATGCCCTGCTTTCACCTTGATCCACCGGACAAGGCGCAACAGCATCACGCTGCGGCGCTCGATTTTCTCGAGCGGCATGGAATCCCGCCAAACCCAATATGCTACGCGATTGCCTACGAGTATGATGCCGGCCGCAAGCCGGAGCTGAATCAGGAGATCGAATCGCACCTGGATAGAGGCAGGGCGCTTGATGTGCACTACCTTCGGGAGTTTTTTGATACCCATTTCATGGGGCAGCCGGATGATAAGGTGGGCGAGCATATCGCCGATCTGCACAATCTGCTCTATAAGGTGCTGGAGGGCGTATCCGGCGCTTGCTCAGGTGCAGCCGATTTCGGCAAGGTGCTGGAGACCCAAACGAATGAGTTGAAAGGAGATCCAAATCTGGTTGACCTGAAACGGATCGCTGATACTTTGTTGACGGCCACGACCGAGGCCATATCGTCCAATCAATCGATGCGTAATCAGCTCGAGTCTGTCGAGAAGGATACCTCTGAACTCAAGAACCAGGTTAAACAGTTGCAGGATCAGGCGAGCAGGGATTCGCTGACCGGGCTTTACAATCGTACCGCGCTGTCGCAGCAGCTCGACTCTATGATCGAACGAGGTGCCAGCGAGGATGCCCCACTCAGCCTGTTGATGGTGGATATCGACCATTTTAAACGGTTTAACGACAACTTCGGCCATTTGATCGGTGATGAGGTAATCCGGCGGGTGAGCATGGCCCTACAACATGGCGTGCGGGACGTGGATGTTGCGGCGCGCTTTGGCGGAGAGGAGTTTACCGTGGTGCTGCTGGATACAGATCTGGATGAGGCGATGGAGGTAGCGCAAAAGCTCCATGAGGCGATCAGCAAGTTGGTGTTGGTCAGACGTAGCACGAAGGAGAAGTTACCCGGCATTACTGTCTCGATGGGCGCCTCCTGTCTGCATCCGGGTGATTCGCGTGAGTCGCTTATCGAGCGGGCCGACCAGGCCCTCTATCACGCCAAGGAGAGTGGCCGAAATCGCATTGTCAGCGAGACCGAGACCCTGGTTCATTGAGTCTGTTTGAGGGGTGGAGCGGATGGTGGCTACTGCCTGCACCACTGCTCCACATCGGCCTTTAACTGCTCAATGAATCGGTCTCTCTCCTTATAACTGAAATAGCGCCGTCCATGCTCTTCGCTGTAATCGTAAATGCTGCCGGCGGTTGTGTAGCTCTCCAACCGTGAACGGGCCTCTTTGCAGCGAGCCTTGCGTTCGGTTTTTTTCTGCTGCGATTTCTTCTTTGCCTCTTTGCGTGCCGCCCGCTCTTCACGATAGATGTCGAGCATGCGCTGCCGGGTCGCCTTCCGGTCGTTGCGGATTGGAGGAGGGGTGTCGCTACGGGGTGAAGTGCGTAACTCTATCTCCTGCCTGTTTTCGGCCACGGGACGGTCGCTATAATGCGTTCGCCCCGCCTCATCCACCCATTTACAGAGATGCCAGCATGTACAGGGATACCGCAGGCCGGCAAAACCCGGACTTTCCATCGAGAGAGATGTCTCATTTGCCACTTCCTCATCTGCCTGATATCCAAGATTAGCACGCCTATATTTTCGGGACAGCGGCCAGAGGTCGAAATAGAGTGGGATAATCGTTATTATCGTTACATACCTGAGCCGCGGAGCCGGGTGAATTCGGATAGGCTCATGCCGCACTCGCCGATATCCGCCACCTTCATACTCCTCTTCCTCGCTGACCCGGATACTCCGTCACGATCTTGATGTGATCATCCAAACCGCAAAGCTTCGCACTGAATACTCCAGGACAAAGATCGTCAGCAGGCCGACGAACTGTCCCAAAAAAGGTTGCGCTATCATTGTCAGCGGCACCGCCAGCAGGCCCCACATGCCCACTGCACCGTGGACTGAGATGGCACCACCGGGTCATCGATCAGCTTGTCCAGGTAATGATGGAGAAGACCATCAGGACGCCACCCGCGGCACTAATCAGTGTTGCCACCTAACGAGTCGGGGTGAGGAGCAATACGTAACTGAACGAAGCATACCGATGC
>NZ_JAAVSH020000001.1:3798430-3849040 GCF_011947365.2 endosymbiont of Lamellibrachia barhami | reverse complement strand
AAGGTGCTGGAGACCCAAACGCAAGAGTTGAAAGGCGATCCAAACCTGGTTGACCTGAAACGGATCGCTGATACTTTGTTGACGGCCACGACCGAGGCCATATCGTCCAATCAATCGATGCGTAATCAGCTCGAGTCTGTCGAGAAGGATACCTCTGAACTCAAGAACCAGGTTAAACAGTTGCAGGATCAGGCGAGCAGGGATTCGCTGACCGGGCTTTACAATCGTACCGCGTTGTCGCAGCAGCTCGACTCTATGATCGAACGAGGTGCCAGCGAGGATGCCCCACTCAGCCTGTTGATGGTGGATATCGACCATTTTAAACGGTTTAACGACAACTTCGGCCATTTGATCGGTGATGAGGTTATCCGGCGGGTGAGCATGGCACTGCAACAGGGCGTGCGGGACGTGGATGTCGCAGCGCGTTTTGGCGGAGAGGAGTTTACCGTAGTGCTGCCGGGGACTAGTCTGGATGAGGCGATGGAGGTGGCGCAAAAGCTCCATGAGGCGATCAGTAAATTGGTGTTGGTCAGACGTAGTACGAAGGAGAAGTTACCCGGCATTACGGTCTCGATGGGTGCCTCCTGTCTACATCCGGGTGATTCGCGTGAGTCACTTATTGAGCGGGCCGATCAGGCTCTCTATCACGCCAAGGAGAATGGCCGAAATCGCATTGTCAGCGAGACCAAAACCCTGGTTCATTGAGCCTGTTTGAGGGGGTGGAGCGGATGGTGGTTACTTCCTGCACCACTGCGCCACATCAGCCTTTAACTGCTCAATGAATCGGTCTCTCTCCTTATAATTGAAATAGCGCCGTCCATGCTCTTCGCTGTAATCGTAAATGCTGCCGGCGGTTGAGTAGCTCTCCAGCCGTGAACGGGCCTCTTTGCAGCGAGCCTTGCGTTCGGCTTTTTTCTGCTGTGCTTTCTTCTTCGCCTCTTTGCGTGCCGCCCGCTCTTCACGATAGATGTCGAGCATGCGCTGCCGGGTCGCCTTTCGGTCGTTGCGGATTGGAGGAGGGGTGTCGTTACGGGGTGAAGTGCGCAACTCTATCTCCTGCCTGTTTTCGGCCACGGGACGGTCGCTATAATGCGTTCGCCCCGCCTCATCCACCCATTTATAGATGCCAGCCTGGGTACAGGGGATGATCAGCAGGCCGGCAAAAAAACCGACTTTCCATCGAGAGAGATGTCTCATTTGCCACTTTCCCTATCTGCCTGATATCCAAGATTAGCACGCCTATATTTTTTCGGGGCACAAAAAAAGGGCGCCAGAGGCGCCCTGAAATAGAGGGATAATCGTTATTATTCGTTACATACCTGAGCCGCGGGAGCCGGTGAATTCGGGATAGGCTTCCATGCCGCACTCGCCGATATCCACACCTTCATACTCCTCTTCCTCGCTGACCCGGATACCCGTCACGATCTTGATGATCATCCAAACCGCAAAGCTCGCACCGAATACCCAGACAAAGATCGTCAGCAGGCCGACGAACTGTCCCAAAAAGGTTGCGCCATCATTGGTCAGCGGCACCGCCAGCAGGCCCCACATGCCCACTGCACCGTGGACTGAGATGGCACCCACCGGGTCATCGATCTTCAGCTTGTCCAGGGTAATGATGGAGAAGACCACCAGGACGCCACCCGCGGCACCAATCAGTGTTGCCACCAACGGAGTCGGGGTGGAGGGCTCTGCGGTAATCGCAACCAGTCCCGCCAAGGCGCCATTCAGAATCATCGAGAGATCCGCCTTGCCAAACAGCATGCGCGCCACGAGCATCGCTGCCACAACACCACCGGCAGCCGCCGCATTGGTATTGAGGAAGACCATCGCAACTGAGTTGGCGCTGGCAACATCGCCCAGCTTGAGCACAGAGCCACCGTTGAAGCCGAACCAGCCCATCCAGAGGATGAAGGTGCCCAGGGTTGCCATCGGCATGTTGGCGCCAGGGATCGGATTCACCTTGCCATCAGCAGAGTATTTTCCCTTTCGAGCGCCCAACAACAGTACACCCGCCAGGGCTGCAGAGGCGCCGGCCAAGTGCACGATGCCGGAGCCGGCAAAGTCAGAGAAGCCGAAGTCATCACCCAGGCTGAAGAGGCCGAAGACAGACTGGCCGCCCCAGGTCCATGCGCCTTCCAGCGGGTAGATGACTGAGGTCATCACGACAGCGAAGAGCAGGAAGGCCCACAGCTTCATACGCTCAGCCACAGCGCCAGAGACGATAGACATCGCCGTCGCCACAAACACCACCTGGAAGAAGAAGTCGGAGGCATTGGAGTAGACCGAATCACCAGCAAAACCGGCTTCGGCTGACTCTTTAAGCACAGTTGCAGTCAACGCATCCGCACTCTCCGCCCCATCCAGCGCAATAGAGTTCAGGAAAAGACCGCCGTCATACATGATGTCGTAACCCACAACCATGTAGGCGGTACATGCGATGGCGAAAAGCGCCACATTTTTGGTCAAAATCTCGGTGGTGTTCTTGGCCCGAACCAGGCCCGCTTCAAGCATGGCAAAGCCTGCCGCCATCCACATTACCAACGCACCCATTACCAGAAAGTAGAAGGTATCGAGGGCGTACTGTAGTTCAAAAATCTGATTTTCCATCTGCTTAACCTCTCTATTGACCTAGAGTGCGTCGGGGCCGGTTTCGCCAGTGCGTACACGGACCACCTGCTCGACGGGCATGACAAAGATCTTGCCATCGCCGATCTTGCCGGTTTTGGCCGCTTTGGTGACTGCATCGACTACCTGATCAACTGTAGAATCATCAACGGCGATATCGATCTTGATCTTGGGCAGAAAATCCACCACGTACTCAGCGCCGCGGTAGAGTTCTGTGTGACCTTTCTGACGCCCAAAACCTTTGACTTCGGTTACCGTGATGCCGGCGATGCCGATCTCAGAGAGTGCCTCTCGAACGTCATCGAGTTTGAAGGGCTTGATGATTGCGGTAATCATTTTCATGGGTGTTTCACCTTAATTCGCTCGGCCCGCCAGTGGGCGGGCCGTGGGTTTATAATGCAGGCCTGAATTAGAAGGACTTGCTCCAGGAGACAAAGAATTTAATGTCGGAGCCATCCATGTCTGTATCCGCAAGGCTCAGGCTGACATCACCGTAGTCACCGGCGCTTTTGCTCAGGTCGACCTGATAGTGGGTGTAGTCATCATCGCTGCTGTTGGTGAAGTCATACTTGCCGACAGTACCGCCGATGCTGAAATCTTGGGGCAGGTCGAAACTCACGCCGGCGTAGTAGTAGATGTCGCCACTGACGTAGAGGCCGGTGTCATTATCGGCTTGGCCGCTGAGGGTGTAGTTCAGACCTGCGGAGAGGAATTTCCAGCTACCGCTCAAACCGAGTTCGAGGAAATTGGAGTCTGCAGAGTCATCGTAGGTGTAGTAGATCAGGCCTGCGTCGTAACCGAAGTCACCGATCTCACCGGCATAACCGCCATAGAGGTCGAGTTCATAACTGACAGGACTGGGAGTTGTTGCGCCGGCACCGTCAACCGTGCTCCAGTCAACGTTGGAAGCCCACGCGCCAACGTAGAAACCGCTGCCGTGAGCGTAGTCCACGCCACCGGAAACAGCTGCGCCGTCATCTGTCTGAGTCACGCCGCGCCAGATATAGTTACTTGTGACGCCAATGTTCATGCTGAACGCATCGTCCGCAACGGACAGGCCGGACATACTCAGCATAACTGCGCCGCAGGCCAAAGCGATTTTATTCATTTTCATATTCGTTTCCTCACTACCTAAAGGTTTATAAAATTAAATCAATTCAGTGCAGTGACTTATGCGCTGCAACAATGGATCTCAGGTCTGGTTAAGCATGAGTCGTGCCAATCTATTATTTATAATTCTTTTCAGTGTGTTATGAGTTTTTATAGGATTAGTTGAGTCCTGTGAAAAATCTGCCTTGCACCAAGATGAAGTGCGATTTGATGTGGGGCACGACCGTGGTGCGCTGTTTTGGTGCGCGGTCTGGTAACACGGGAGAGTTTTGGCGTAATAGACCAGGCGCTACATCAATATGATTCAACACTCGAATCAGCCACTTACGTCTGACCTATTAGGTATATTTTTCTACAGTTCCACCCCGCCAGGCCGATCAACTGTTCCAAGCACCCCGATCCCTGAGCGCATTTTCAGGTTTGCGGTGAATTTTTTGTTGCTGGAGAGTCGGGATGAATAAGTGTCAGCCCTTGTATTACCTTATTGCCATACTGGTTTTAGGGGCTTCTTTCACTGGCCAAGTGATTGCAGAGACGGAATTAGCGGAGCTGGATTCGTTGCTGGATGACGAGGAACTGCTGTTTGGAGATATCCCCTCGGTCTTCAGTGCCTCGAAATATGAACAGAAGGTGACCGAGGCGCCGGCCAGGATCAGCATCGTGACTGCTGATGAGATCCAGCGTTATGGTCATCGCACGCTGATGGATGTTCTGAACACCCTGCCCGGGTTCCAAACCACCTACGACCGCAGCTACACATATGTAGGGACTCGTGGCTTTGGCGTACCCGGTGACTTCAATACTCGCATCCTTCTGCTGGTGGATGGCCATCGCATTAACGAAAACATCTACGACGGAATGTTCGCAGACCGGGGATTTTCCGTGAATATCGATCTCATTGACCGGGTGGAGGTGGTGCGGGGTCCCGCCTCCTCACTCTACGGCAGCAGCGCCTTCTTTGGTGTGATCAATGTGATCACAAAACGGGGACGCGATCTCCAGGGGGCAGAGATCTCTGCCGCTGCGGGCAGTCAGAACAGTTACCAGGGACGTATCAGCTACGGGGAGCGATTTGACAATGGCTTCGAGCTGTTGCTCTCGGCAAGTGGCTACGATAGTGATGGTGATGATCGGCTCTACTATGCTGAATTTGACGATCCTGCCAGCAACAACGGCATCGCCGAAAATGCGGACGATGCAACCAACCGGAACCTTTTTGCCAAGCTGTCCTACGGCGATTTCACCCTCTCTGGTGTGTATGAAGAGTACGAGAAGGGAGTTCCCACCGCTTCCTACGAGACACTTTTCAATGATTCACGCACGCGAACCTGGGAAGGTCATGCCTATCTCAATCTGAAATACCAGCACCTGATGGAGAACGGGGCCGACGTCACGGCCCGGCTGTTTTATGACGACTATTGGTATGCTGGTGACTGGGCCTATGACTATGCTGATCCAGGTGATCCACCGGATGAGGTGGTATACAAAGAGGAATCCGACGGTGATTGGTGGGGCGCCGAAGCCCAGATATCCCAGGCGCTGTTCGAAAGCCATCGCCTGACCCTGGGTACCGAGTACCGCAACAACCTGCAGGAGAAACAGTATAGTTATGATAGTTACGATGTCTCTCTGGATCTTGATACGGACAGCTACACTTGGGCCGTCTACCTGCAGGATGAGTTCCGGGTCCGGGACGACCTGATCCTCAATCTGGGTCTGCGTTACGACTATTTCTCCACCGTTGGCAGCACCGTCAATCCCCGTGCCGCAGTCATCTGGACACCCTATGAGCCGACTACCCTGAAGCTGCTCTATGGCACAGCTTTCCGCGCGCCTAACCCCTATGAGCTCCATTTCCATGATGGTGGAATCTCACAGAAAGCCCCAGACGGACTCGATCCTGAGACCATCGAGACCTATGAGCTGATCCTGGAGCAGCAGCTGAATGCGAATCTGAACCTGGTGGGCTCGGTCTATCGGAATAATATTGAAGATTTGCTCGCTCTGACCACCGACCCGGCGGACGATCTTCTGGTATTCGAAAACAGAGGGGATGCCACGGCTACGGGTGCGGAACTGGAGTTGCAGGGGCAGTGGGAAAGTGGCTGGTCAGGATCGGTCAGTTACTCTTATCAGCAGGCGGAAGACGCCACGGGTGAGCGGCTGGTCAACTCCCCAAGTAATATGGCGAAACTCAATCTCATCGCCCCGCTGGCGGGTGATGATTTCAGCGCCGGTCTGGAGTTGCAGTATGAGAGCGGGCGAAAAACCCTCAGCGGCGATGAGACCGACGGGCGCGTTATCACCAACCTGACACTCTTCAGCAGGAACTGGATTCAAGGGCTGAAGATCTCTGCCAGTGTCTATAACCTGTTTGACGAGAACTATGCCAATCCGGGTTTCGAAGAGCATGCACAGGATCAGATCGAGCAGGATGGCCGCACCTTCCGCCTCAAGTTCGATTATGCACTTTAATTGATTCCAGACTATCTGGTGCAACCATCCGGCATGGGACGTCTACGTATACTCAAGGCATTATTGCTGCTGTTGATGATAACGGCAGTTCCCGCCTCGGGAACGGAGGCGCCGGTTATCGCCATCATGAGTGGCCAGACGGCAAAACCCTACCTGCAGACGGTGGAGAGTTTTAAAGCATCGCTCAAGCAGTCCCGTCCGGGAGTTGCGTTCGTCCGGCCTGATTCAGGGGGCAGTAAAAATGTGCTGCAACCACCGGCACTGGTCTTTGCCCTCGGCACCAAGGCGGTGCGTGAGTCACTTGCGAAACTGGGTGGCCGGGAGTTAGTGGCCACCATGATTCTCAGCAACAGATCGCTGAATGATTCATCCCATGCCACTGCTGTACTGCTCAAGACCTCACCCCTGAAGCAGCTGGAATGGCATCGCCGATTTCTGCCAAATGCCAGGCGAGTCGGGATTCTCTATGACCCCCAGCGCAATCAGGACTGGGTGGATGCAGCTAAGATTGCTGCGGCCAAATTGGGTCTTGAGATCATTGCGGTTCCGGTAAAGTCGGCCAAAGCGCTGCCATCGGCATTAAAGTTGTTGGGCCGCAATGCCGATAGCATCCTGGGGATTGCGGATAAAACGGTCTATTCCGGCAAAACAGCTAAAGCAGTACTGCTCTTCTCGTTTCGCAACCGTATCCCTTTTATTGGGCTTTCGGGTGCCTGGGTCAAAGCTGGAGCACTCTACGCGCTCGATTGGGACTATCTGGAACTGGGTCGGCAGTGTGCCGCTATCGCGTTGAAGATTCTCGATGGGACAAAGGCCGAAATGATCAAACCACAGTTGCCGGACAAGCGACTCTACCTGCTCAACCTGAAGACGGCAAAGCATATGAAACTGGAAATCAGTCAGGCATTGATTGATGGGGCTTCCAAGGTTTACAAATAATGGAGGGAATCGGCGATGCAGTCTAAAGGCTTTGGTCTGACAACGAAATTCAACCTGCTCTCGATCCTGCTGGTGCTTCTTACCGCTATGGCAGTCACAATCTATGAGGTCGAGCGAGGGCAGCATAGCCGTCTCGAAGCACTGGTGGCGCATGGTATGGAGACGGTGGAACTGATCGCCAAATTCAGCGAATACGCCCTGTTTGCTGAAGATGAAGAGACCCTCAAAACCATCCTCACCAGCGTAAGTGATGAAGAGACAACCTACCTGGGGCTGTTGCGCCCGAATAAAACGGTACTGGCAGAAAAGTGGTTGGATCCGTCCCATGAGGTATTCCCTGATTGGCAGGTTGACGGCCAAAACGGCAAAGATACGGGCGTATCCAGTACTGATGGAAGGTATATCAAGATCCTTTTACCGGTGATGAGTACACAGAACACAGAACTGGATGCATTTCTAACGGAGGATGAAGCCAAGTCCCCCAAGCGGGAACTCCTGGGCTATGTACGCTTGGTAGTCAATACTGATCTGATGCGGCAACAGGCAACAGAGGCTCTCTGGTCAGCGATATGGGTGACTATGCTGATTGTCGGTGTGGCAATCCTCCTGACACTGCTGCTCACCCGAAGAATTACCCGTCCTGTCGCTCAGTTGGTGCAAGCCACTCAGGAGATAGCCGATGGATATCTGAATGAACAGGTGGCAGTAACGGCAGGTGGTGAATTGAACCACTTGGCGGACAACTTCAACCGCATGGTTAAACAGCTGACTCGCTCCCGAAAAGAGGTTGAAGCGTACCAGCAGACACTTGAACAGCGGGTGGAGGAGCGCACTAAAGCGCTATTGATAGCAAAAGAGGGGGCCGAGGCCGCCAGCCAGGCCAAGAGCGAGTTCCTCGCCACCATGAGTCACGAGATCCGCACCCCGATGAACGGCGTGCTGGGCATGACCGAACTGCTGCTGGGAGGTGAGCTGAACGACCGCCAGCGCCACTTCGCTGAGACCATTCGGCGATCAGGCGATTCGCTGCTGGTGATCATTAACGACATCCTCGACTTCTCCAAGATCGAAGCCGGCAAGCTGGAACTGGAGAGCCACGATTTCAATCTGCGTAACCTGCTGGAAGATACTGCCGAGCTGCTGGCGGAACGTGCCCACAACAAAGGGCTCGACCTGACCCCGGTGATGCCCCTCGAACCGGTGCTCATGGTGAAAAGCGATGAGAATCGGTTGCGTCAGGTGTTGGTGAACCTGATCGGCAATGCCATCAAATTCACTGAGGTGGGTGAAGTGGTGGTGCGCACGAACATTACCTATGAAACAGATGACAAGGTGGGGTTTCGTTTTGAGGTGTCGGACACCGGCATCGGCATGACCAGGGAGCAACAGGCAGGGATATTTGATGCGTTCTCCCAGGCGGATAGTTCCACCACCCGGCACTTTGGTGGCACTGGCCTTGGTCTGGCCATCTCCCACCGGTTGGTCACACTGTTGGGTGGCGCTCTGGAGGTGGAGAGTGAACTGGGTAGAGGCTCAACCTTCCGGTTTACCCTGCCCCTGATACGTTCTGAAGTGGTGGAAGAGAGCCCGCAATTTACCCGGGAACTGAGAGGTAAACGGGTGTTGATCGTGGACGACAATGCCACCAACCGGGAGATCCTGCACAATCAGATCATCAACTGGGGGATGCTCAACGGCAGTGCGGATAACGGGATAAAGGCTCTGGAGATGCTGCAGCAGGCGGCAGAAAGAGAGGAAAGCTACGACATGATTCTGCTGGACTGGCATATGCCGAATATGGATGGCATCGAATTGGCGCGCCGCATACAGGCGGATCCGACGATTCCGGCACTTCACATGGTTATGCTCAGCTCGGCCGCTTTTGATGAAGAGGCCGCCAGGGCAGTGGATGTAGGCATCCACCGCTATCTGAACAAACCCGTCAGACAGGAAGCGCTGTTCAACTGTCTGACTGCTGTCATGAACGCACCTGCGCGCCCAGCCGATGATGCGGAGTCCGGCAACACCAAACAGACGGATGCAGCCCTGTTTAACGCCCGAATCCTGTTGGCCGAAGACAATACGGTTAATCAGGAGGTGGCCAAAGGGATGCTGGAGCTGATGGGCTGCCAGGTAACTGTGGCATCGAATGGACAGGAGGCTGTAGATGCCACGCTGAACACGGACTTTGACCTGATCCTGCTGGACTGTCATATGCCGGTCAAGGATGGTTTTAGTGCAGCATCCGAGATACGTCAACAGGGAAAAGCAGATACAGAGAAGAGGCATCTGCCCATTGTTGCGCTGACAGCCAATGTGCAGAAAGGGATACAGGATCAGTGCCAAGCTGCCGGGATGGACGAGTACATGAGTAAACCCTTCGAGCAGCAACAGTTGCGGGCCATCCTGACACGCTGGCTGGATATCGACCCGGAAAACCCTGTAGCGGAAACCAAATCAGTTCCCAGTAACACGGGTGCGCCCGATGAGGTTGAAGCTGTATTGCAGAGGAGACCATTGGATAATCTCCGTGCGCTGCAACGACCCGGGCTACCCAGCATCCTGGGCAAGGTGATCAATATTTACCTCGAAAGTTCGCCTGGCCTGCTGGAATCTGTCCACAAGGCGGTTACTCAAGGTGATGCCACTGCCTTGCTGGAGGCCGCCCACAGCCTGAAGTCGAGTAGCGCCAACCTGGGCGCAGCGCAATTGGCCAAGGTCTGCCGGGAACTGGAAACTCTGGGTAGAGAGGGACGCACGGAAACCGCCAGCTTTTTATTGAAACGGCTCGATACAGAATTTGAGGCCGTCTGTTCAGCATTGAGCAGCGAGTTGCTGGAGCTGGTCGGTGCCTGACAAGACGCTACATTTCCATAATGACTCACTTTTCAATATGCTGAACCAAGCTGGACAAGCGCCTGACTGCCCGTTAAGGTGCTTTTATGCTTGACCCGAAATTCATTGATGATCTGGCCGACCGGCTTGCCGGAAGTGTGCCGGGCAGTATCCAGATCCTGCAGGATGATCTGAAGAAGAATCTGCGTGCCAGCCTGGAAGCCGGACTTGCCAAACTCGATCTGGTGACAAGGGAGGAGTTTGATGTGCAGAGCGCTGTGCTGATCCGTACCAGAGAGAAACTCGATCGGCTGGAGACAATCGTCCGGGAGCTGGAAGCAAAGGACGCCTGAAATAGTCCCTGCCCGTTAACCCACCAAAGCGTAGGCACGATCAAGCGTAGCGGATTGGGCGGTTTTGGCTGGCTGGCCATGCGTGGTTGCCGGTTCCGCTACGCTTGAACCGGCCTACTATTAGTTAGTGCCCGTCCGGAGACACTGTTTTCACCACGAAGCGCACGAAGAACACGAAGAAAGTTCATCGTTAATCAATCTTTTACCTTCGCGCTCTTCGTGTCCTTTGTGGTTAGATGTGGGTTTCCGGCTGGACACTAGTTAGGTGCTTCAGGATCGATTACCCTTCAATAATTAACCGGCATACCAGGGAAGGCATCCATGTCACTCGCAATCCTCTATTGCCGCGCCCGTGAGGGCATCAAGGCGCCGCTCGTCACCGTCGAGGTGCATCTCGCCAACGGTCTACCCAGCCTCTCCATCGTAGGCCTGCCTGAACTGGCGGTTCGGGAGAGCAAGGACCGCGTGCGCGGGGCGCTGCTCAACAGCCATTTCGAGTTTCCGGCCCGGCGTATCATTATCAATCTGGCCCCTGCTGATCTGTCCAAAGAGGGCGGTCGTTTCGACCTGCCCATTGCGCTGGGGATCCTGGCCGCCTCGGGCCAGTTGTCGCTGGAAGGGCTCGATCATTACGAGTTTGTCGGTGAATTGGCACTTTCCGGGGCGCTAAGGCCGATAAAAGGGGTGTTGCCGGTGGCGCTGGCCGCCAGAGATGCCGGACGCGGTCTGATCCTGCCCCAGGAGAATATCGCTGAGGCGGCATTGGTGCAGGGTGGGCAGGCACTCCCTGCGACCCACCTGCTGGAGGTCTGCGCCCATCTGGATGGGCGGGAGAAGATTCCGCACTGGGAGGCCGGCAATGAAACGCCAATAGTGGACACTCTGCCTGACCTTGCGGATGTCAAGGGACAGCACCAGGCCCGCCGTGCCCTGGAGATCGCAGCGGCTGGCGCCCATTCGCTGCTCTATCTCGGCCCGCCGGGAACCGGCAAATCGATGTTGGCGACCCGTCTGCCTGGCATCCTGCCGGAGATGACCGAGAGCGAGGCACTGGAGAGTGCGGCCATTCGATCCGTGGCAGGCCGGACGCTGGAGGTGGCCCGGTGGCGGCAGCGCCCGTTTCGCGCACCTCACCACACTGCATCTGCGGTGGCTCTGGTGGGGGGTGGAGGCAATCCCAAGCCGGGGGAGATCTCCCTGGCACATCACGGTGTACTCTTTCTGGATGAGCTGCCGGAATTTGAGCGGCGGGTGCTGGAGGTGCTGCGGGAGCCGATGGAGACGGGACAGATCACCATCTCGCGGGCCAGTTGCCAAGCGGAGTATCCTGCCCATTTCCAACTGGTTGCGGCGATGAACCCCTGTCCCTGCGGCCATCTTGGCGATGGCACCAGCCGCTGCCGCTGCAGCAGTGAACAGATCGCCCGCTATCGTGGGCGTATCTCCGGTCCCCTGCTCGACCGCATCGATATGCATGTGGAGGTGCCCCGGCAGGATATTCAACTGATCACCCGACCGCAGGCGTCTGCGGCGGAATCGAGTGCCCAGGTACGGCGCAGAGTGGTGGCGGCGCGGCAGTTGCAACAGGCGCGCCAAGGCAAACCCAATCGGGCGCTGGAGGGTGTGGCGGTGGATCGTTTTGCTCCACTGGACGAGGCGGGTCGGCAGCTGTTACAACGCGCCATGGAGCGATTGGGACTCTCCATGCGAGCCTACCACCGGATTTTGAAAGTGGCCCGCACCATCGCTGATCTGGAGGGGGAGGCGCAGATCCAGTTGGTTCACCTGAGTGAAGCGATTGGATTACGGCGTTTTGACCGCGCGCTGCCTGGCGCTACCCCAAAGTAGGGGGGAGGGGGCGACCCTGCTAGGCTAGGCAGCAACCCTGCCCGCATCGCGGCTATCTCTCTTCATGCCACTCCCCAGCATGCTCACTCTCGACTCCGACCCCTGGGGCTAAGATTCTCTGGTAAACTCCGGATCCATGTTGCGCTTTGAAAAACTGAGTCTGCGTCGTGGCATCAAACTGTTGTTTGAGAATGCTTCGTTTACGCTTCACACTGGATGGAAAACCGGTATCACGGGTGGTAACGGCACGGGTAAATCGAGCCTGTTCAGCCTGGTCCTGGGTCAACTGCAGGCGGATGGGGGTGAATTGCATCTGCCTCCCAAGCTGGAGATCGCCCATGTTGCCCAGGAGACACCCTCTTTGGCCCGGCCTGCCATCGAGTATGTCATCGACGGAGACAGTGAGCTGCGCAAATGTGAGCAGGCATTGGCAGAGGCCGAATCAGCCGCCGATGGTGGCGCCCAGGCGCGGCTGCATGAGCTGCTGCATGCGATAGGCGGATATACCGCCCGCAGCCGGGCCGGACAGTTGATGCACGGACTCGGTTTCACCGCAGCCGAGGAGGAGCGCCCCGTCAACAGCTTCTCCGGTGGCTGGCGGATGCGTCTCAATCTGGCGCAGGCGTTGATGTGCCGCTCGGATCTGCTGCTGTTGGACGAGCCGACCAACCATCTGGATCTGGATGCGGTGATCTGGTTGGAGGAGTGGCTGCGCAGCTATCCCGGCACCTTGCTGCTGATCTCCCATGATCGGGATTTTCTCGACCGGGTGGCGGACCACATCGTCCACATCGAACAACAACAGGCAGCGCTCTATACCGGCAACTACGCCACCTTTGAGCAGACCCGGGCCGCCCGGCTGGCAAACCAGCAGGTGGAGTACGAAAAGCAGCAGCGGGAGGTGGCCCATATTCGCAGTTATGTGGATCGGTTCCGGGCCAAGGCAACCAAGGCCCGCCAGGCCCAGAGCCGGCTGAAGGCGCTGGAGCGAATGGAACTGATTGCGCCGGCCCACGTCGACTCGCAGTTTCATTTCAGCTTCCTTGAGCCGGAGAAGAATCCGCATCCGCTGTTGCAGCTGGAGCAGGTGGATGGGGGTTATGATGCGTCGCCGGTATTCAGCAAGGCCACCGTGTTGATCGAGCCTGGCGACCGCATTGGCCTGCTGGGTCCCAATGGGGCAGGTAAATCCACCCTGATCAAACTGCTTGCCGGGTCACTCGAACCGCTGGCGGGGGGCAGGCATCCTGCTCAGGATTTGCGTATCGGCTATTTCGCCCAGCACCAGGTCGAACAGCTAGACCCTGAGGCGAGTCCACTGTTGCACCTGGAGCGGCTCGACCCACTGGCATCTGAGCAGCGTCTGCGGGATTTTGTTGGCGGTTTCGGTTTTCGGGGGGATCGCGCCATGGAGAAGGTGGCGCCCTTTTCCGGCGGCGAGAAGGCGCGCCTGGTGCTGGCATTGCTGGTCTATCAGCGCCCCAACCTGCTGCTGCTCGATGAGCCGACCAACCATCTCGATCTGGAGATGCGTCATGCACTGGGCTTGGCGCTGCAGGAGTTTGTTGGCGCGATGGTGATCGTCTCGCATGACCGCCATCTGCTGCGCATCACCACCGACCAGCTCTGGCTGGTGCATGGTGGACGGGTGGAGGAGTTCGCCGGTGATCTGGATGACTACCCGGCCTGGTTGTTGGAACAGCGGCGTCAGACCAACGGCAGTGAAAAACAGCTGGCGGATGGCGAGCATACCGCCAAAACACGCCGGGACCGCAAGCGACAGGAGGCGGAGTTGCGCAGGCAGCTAAAGCCCTTGCGCAACAGGCTGAAAAAACTCGAAACGGAGATGGAGCGTTGTCAGCAACAACAACAGGATTTGGAAGAGATTCTGGCCGATACGGGACTCTATCAGGATGATCGCAAGGATGAGATGCGCAGACGGCTGGCGGAGAAGGCGGAGGTCGATGCGTTGTTATCAGACACCGAAGAGGCATGGCTGGAGGCGGGCGAGGCGCTCGAAACCGCGCAGTCCGAAATCGGCTAAATCTGCCACCGTATTTTGTGTGCGACGTAACCCGACCTGCGGATCGCACTAATAACTATTGTTTTCTGGTACCCCGATATGAAAAGTCTGCTGTTTTTCCTCTTTCTACTGCTTGTCGCTTATGTCGTCTGGCCTTATACGGTGGTCTATCAGTTGGATCGGACGATGCAGGAGAGTGATCGTGAGGCCTTTGCCGGTCTGGTGGATATCCGCTCCATCCGCGAGCAGATAAAACGCAAGATGAATAAAGACCTGGAGAGTGGCGTTGGGGAGGTCTCCAATGAATTTGTCGACTGGCTGCAAAAAGGTATCCAAACGCTTGGAAGCAATGCGGTGGAACATCTGGTCGACCTTGACTGGGCGCTGTTGCAATTACGCGCGCACAATTCGGACAAGCGTAAAGGCGGTTTTCTGCAGCAACTCGACTATGCCTTCTTCGATGGTCCGGACAGCCTGTTGCTTCGCATCGGCGATTTGGCAGACGACCCGGTGCACGCTCGTCTCACCCTGGAGAATTGGAACTGGCGGGTAACGGCGATCTATAATTAGAACTCAAGTTTCGGAGTTCGTGGTGATGGTAGACATGGGGTGTGGTTTCTCTAATTGAGACGAACGCAGGGTGCGCTACGCGCACCATGATCGCTCTTCATTTTTTCAGGATGGCTTGAACTCAGAATCTCGAGTCAGAAAAGCCCGTAGGCCTGATCAAGCGCAGCGGATCAGGCACCAGCCATCGCGATATCAACGATGTTATGTACCACAAAAATAATCAACAATTGGAAAATAAATGACACTTTTTAAAGATAAAGCCAATTTAATCTGGGACGTGGCTGATCTGCTTCGTGGTGACTACAGGCAGTCGGACTATGGCAAGGTCATCTTGCCCTTAACAGTTTTGCGTCGTCTGGATTGCGTATTGGCACCGAGCAAACAAAAAGTGCTGGATACTCTACCTAAAGTAGAAAAACTCTCTGATCACGCGAAAGATCTCACCTTAAACAAAATAGCAGGGTTTAACTTCCACAATCGCAGTCAATTTGATTTTGCTAAATTGATTGCTGATCCTAACCATATTGCCGCTAATTTACGCAATCATATCAACGGCTATTCTGCTTCAGCTCGTGAGATTATCGAATATTTCAGTTTTGATGATCAGATCGAACGCATGGACGTTCCCAGGGCAGATATATTGTTTCAGGTAGTCAAAAAGTTTGGCGAGATTGATCTTGCTGATATGGATACCATGCAAATGGGTTACATGTTTGAAGACCTTATTCGCCGTTTTTCAGAGCAATCCAATGAAACCGCAGGAGAGCATTTTACCCCCAGAGAAGTGATTAAATTGATGGTCAATGTGTTATTCAATGCAGATAACCGAACGAGCGAGTTTGAGAAATCTCATGCTTTACGCCAAATTGCTACAAACCAAACTGCCTAAGCGTGATTTGTCTGAAAGCATGAAGCTGGTTGATGAAGTGGCAATGGAGTATTACCGCCTGCAAAAAATCAAGGAAGGTTCAATTGATTTAGTTACAGGTAAAAATGGTGAGTTAGATGGGTTATCTGAAGCAGGTATTAAACGGGCGAAAGAAGAGAAGGCGGCTTTATCTGAAATCATTGATGTATTAAATGAGCAAGCCGGTACAGAGTCAGAGGAAGTCGACAGTATTGCTTTTTTGAACAGATAGTTTTCGAATTGATGCCGGAAGATAACAACATTGCCAGACTCAGGCAAAAGTGAATAAACTGGACACCTTTAAATATGCCTTTGAAGAGATGTTCATTGATAAATTAATTGAAAGGATGGATCAAAATCAGGAGATATTTGAGAAGATATTGGAAGACCAATCATTTGGGAGCTTCGTGAAAGAGTTGATGATGAGAAAAGTGTACGCAAGGTTGAATGAGGATAGTCAGTAAAGCACAAGGCGCTGCCCTGGGTCAAAATAAAGCTACGTTCGTTCCTCACTACGTTTTCTCCCGGCAGCGCTGCAACTGATCCCGCACCTCATCCAGTCCCAGTTCACGCATCTTCTCTACATTACGTTTTGGAATCTGCTCCGGATTGGGATAGCGCTTCAGTGCGCGGGCCATCGGCGCTTCCCGGATCAGGTGGAACATAGGAAAGGGTGAGCGATTGGTGTAGTTGGCCGGATCGTCCTCTTCGGACCCCTCGAAGCAGTAGTCAGGATGAAAGCTGGCCAGTTGCAGGACGCCGCCCAGACCTGCTTTCACTATGGCTTCATCAGCCGAATAGAGCAGCTCAAGGTAGTCGTCGAAAGCGCCCACTCCCTGCGGTGCGATGAAGAGTCCGGTCTCGACTTCCGTCTCAGGCAGATTTGCCAGTGTCTCCATCTCTGACAGCAGGGCGCGGTAGATCTCCTCGGGGGTTTGTCCGGTGCAGACGCTGAAGCGGATGAGTCCGGCCTGTAGCGGCACAGATGCAAAGGGGCAGAGGTTGAGTCCCACCACTACGTCACGAACCCAGTTTTCGGTGATGCGAATGACTGCTGTGCTATCCATCTGTTTTATCCAGAATATCTACGCGCATGCCTGCCTCCAGGAATCCTGGCCCATTATGCAGCAGGTTCTGGCCAAAGAAGACCTTGTTTCCCTGCCTGCGGTAACCTGCCAGTGTTTTTAGCGGCTCTCCGGACCTCGTTGCGCCGTCTTCGGATCCACCGTGGTGATGGTGCAGCGGGAGCAGGGCTTGACCACACGGCAATCGAGTTCGCCGATGCGGATCTGGCGCCAGTTGTCCTCGGCATAGGCGTTGCAGCCACTGACGATCAGGTTGGGCCGAAAACGGGAGATCGGCAGTTTCTGTTCGAGGCGTGCATTGAGGTCCTCCAGCGATGCCTCTGATATCAACAGCAGGGGAAAACCATCGGAGAAGGCGGTGCGGTCCTGGGATTCAGCGTATTCCAGATCGACCGGGCGCTCCTCCCCGTCCGGGAAATAGACCAACCGGCAGGGCTGTCCCAGTGCCTCACTGAGCCAGGTGTCGGCCTCTGAGGCGCAGGGGATGGCGTGGCAGTGGTCATGCCAGACATCCACCTCGATCCGATGGGTCTCTCGGGGAGTGAGTGGCAGGTGCAGGTCGGGTTTGCCGCTGGTGGAGAGCGTCAATCCATCAGCACTTAGTGTCTGCCGGATCAGGGCCATTTGCGGCAGTTCCCGCTGGCTCAGGAATTTTCCGGCAGCGTTTACCACCATCCAGCGCCGGTCGTGCCGGAGTCCAAAACGGTCGACCTCGCTCTGGCGCAATTCGATGCCTGCCAGTGATTTGACCGGGTAGATCATCAGCCCGGATAGAATTGCTTGGGTCACAGTTTTCATCACGAAGAAGAAAATTCCTCTATTTTTAACATTGTCGCCCTTAATTCCCGGTGGCAGCTGCCGCTAACCGGTTAGATCAATTATATCAAGGCGTACCGGCAAATTGCCAAATGGTGCGCTGCAATGAGGAAAACTCCATGGATATCGTGCCCTATCTAAAATTGATGGTGCAGAAAAATGCATCCGATATTTTTTTCAGCACTGGTGCGCCACCCAATCTCAAGGCCGAGGGTGAGACTCGTCCGGTTGGCTCGTCGGCGCTTCAACCGGGGCAGGTGCGCAAGCTGGCCTACGCCATCATGAGTGACGACCAGATCAAGGAGTTTGAGGCAACCTACGAATGTAATCTGGCAATCTCCATCAGCAAGCTGGGGAGATTTCGCGTCAACGTATTCAAGCAGCGTGGTGATGCGGCGATGGTGATTCGCTACATCAAGGGCGTGATCCCGCCGGTGGAGAAACTTAATCTGCCGCCTATTTTGAAGGATCTGATCATGGAACCTCGGGGTCTGATCCTGGTGGCGGGGTCCACCGGATCGGGCAAGTCCACCACGCTGGCGTCGATGATAGAGTATCGCAATCAGACCAAGACCGGCCATATTCTCACCATCGAAGATCCCATTGAGTATCTCTACACCCACAAAAAGTCGGTGGTGGATCAGCGGGAGGTGGGGATCGATACCCTCTCCTACGAAAATGCTCTGAAGAATGCCATGCGCGAGGCGCCGGATGTCATCCTCATCGGTGAGATTCGGGAGATGTCCACCATGCAGCATGCCATTGCCTATGCTGAAACCGGCCATCTCTGCCTTTCCACGCTACATGCCAACAACGCCAATCAGGCACTGGACCGCATCATCAATTTCTTTTCCGATACTGCGCAGCGACAACTCTATATGGATCTCTCCCTCAATCTCAGGGCGGTCATTTCACAGCGCCTGGTGAAAGGGAAAAATGGCCAACGGCTGCCCGCGGTGGAGATTCTGCTGTTGACCACCTATATCTCGGAATTGATCAAGAAAGGGGATATTCATGCCATCAAGGAGGTGATGGAACAGGGTACTGAGCGTGGCATGCAGACCTTCGATCAGTCGCTCTACAAACTTTACCAGGAAGGCAAGATCACCCTGGAAGAGGCGTTGAGCCACGCCGATTCCCGAAATAATCTCTCGTTGAAGATCCGTTTGGCGGATACCGGTCATGTCGATGTGCCGGGGACGATGGGGATGAGTGATAATGTTTTTTAATTGATGGCAATAAATGAAACACTGTTTTGACCACGAAGCGCACGAAGTACACGAAGAAAATTTATGGTTAATCAATCTCTTACCTTCGCGTGCTTCGTGTTCTTTGTGATTAGAAATGGGTTTCCGAGCGGACACTAACTAGCATTGACCAGCCCACCAACGGCATAATGAGGGTTTTTCCCAATTAGAATCGGGTGAGCCAGATCCATGACTGCCAAGAGAAACGAGCAGCGCGCTACTAAGAATAAATGCGATCCAGAGAATAGAAAGTTGGTTGAATTGCCTCCGTTGGGGATGGATCAGGGGTCGATCTCCGACGATTTCAGGCGCTATTTCGCTCATACCCTGGGGCGTGACGATCACTGCACATCGAGCCACTATCCCTACAAGGCACTGGCCCTTGCCATGCGTGACCGCCTCATCGAGCGCTGGAAAAACACGCGTCGTGTCTATGAGGATACCGACTGCAGGCGGACTTTCTATCTCTCCCTGGAGTTTCTTATGGGGCGGGCGCTGGGCAATACCATGCTCAATCTGGGGATCGAAGATGAAGTCAGTGCAGCCATCTACGACCTGGGTCTGACACTCGAGGATATTCGGGAGAGTGAGCCGGATGCCGGTCTCGGTAACGGGGGTCTGGGTCGCCTGGCGGCCTGTTTCCTCGACAGCTGCGCCACCCTGCAACTGCCGGTGCGTGGTTATGGCCTCCGATATGAATACGGCATGTTCCGTCAGCATATCTCCAACGGGCAGCAGGTTGAGGACCCGGACCACTGGCTGCGGGACGGCAATCCCTGGGAGCTGGAACGTCCTGAGTATTTTCAACGGATCCAGTTCGGCGGGCGTACTGAGCATCACACGGATGCGAATGGTCACGAACGGGTCAGCTGGGTCGATACCCACGATGTGCTGGCGGTGCCCTACGACATCCCGATACCCGGTTTTCGCAATGGTACGGTCAATACCCTGCGCCTCTGGAAGTCGGCAGCCACCGATGAGTTCGACCTGGAGGAGTTCAATGCAGGAGGTTACACGGAAGCCGTGGCGGCGAAGAACTCCGCCGAAAACATCACCATGGTGCTCTACCCCAACGATGCGAGCGAAAATGGCAAGGAGTTGCGCCTGCGACAACAGTATTTCCTCGCCTCAGCGAGCATCAAGGACGTGATGCGGGAGTGGCGGGAGAACCATGCTGATTTCACCAGATTTGCCGAGAAGAACTGTTTCCAGCTCAACGACACCCATCCCAGTATCTCGGTTGCCGAATTGCTGCGTCAGTTGATGGACGAACATGGGATGCTGTGGGATGAGGCCTGGACGATTGTCTCGTCCACCATGGCCTATACCAACCACACTTTGTTGCCGGAGGCTCTGGAGCGGTGGCCGGTGCGGCTCTTCGACCAGCTTTTGCCCCGTCTGCTGGAGATCATCTACGAGATCAACGCCCGGTTTCTTACCCAGGTGGCCCAGCACTGGCCCGGAGATACTGACCGTCTGCGCCGTATGTCGATCATCGAGGAGGGTCATGAGCCGATGGTGCGCATGGCCTATCTGGCGCTGGTGGGCAGTTTTTCAGTGAATGGCGTGGCCGCACTCCATACGCAATTGCTGAAAGAGGGCTTGTTTCAGGATTTCTACGAAATGTGGCCGCAGCGTTTCAACAACAAGACCAACGGCGTGACCCCCCGCCGCTGGCTGGCGGCCTGTAATCCCGGTCTGCGTGATCTGATCGATGCAACCATCGGCAATGGCTGGATCTCTCACCTGCCAAACCTGGAGCAGTTGGCGGAAAAGGCTGAGAGCCGCACCTTTCGGCGTCTCTGGCACAACATCAAGCAGGAGAATAAGGGACGGTTGGCCCAGATGGTGAAGGCCGACTGCGATGTGGTGTTCAACACCGAAGCCATGTTTGACGTGCAGGTCAAACGCATCCACGAATACAAGCGCCAGCTGCTCAATATTCTGCACGTCATCCACCTCTACAATCGCATCAAATCGGGCGATACGGAGAACTGGACCAATCGCTGTGTGTTGATCGGCGGCAAGGCGGCGCCCGGTTACCAGATGGCGAAGCTGATCATCAAACTGGCCAACAGTGTGGCCTGGGTGGTCAATAACGATCCGGACGTGGGTGATCGGCTGAAGCTCGCGTTTCTGCCCAACTACCGGGTCTCGGCGATGGAGGTCATAGCGCCAGCTGCCGATCTGTCGGAGCAGATCTCGACGGCAGGTAAGGAGGCCTCGGGTACCGGTAACATGAAATTCATGATGAACGGCGCCGTGACCATCGGTACTCTGGATGGCGCCAATATCGAGATCCTCGAAGAGGTGGGTATCAAAATTTCTTCCTCTTCGGCCTGACCACCATCGACGTGGAGGCGAGGCGGCGCCACTACGATCCCAATGCCATCATCGACAAGGATCTGCATTTCTGAAGGTGATGAAGCTGCTGGATAGCAGCTGAAGCACAATCAGTTTGACCGGTTTCTTCGAGCACTATCATCGAGTCATTACGCGGTCCCTATGATCCTGGACGAAATTTGCAGGATTTTCGCAGTTATGTCGATGCTCAGGAGGAGGCGGCCCTGGCCTATCAGGATCAGGATGAGTGGGTGCGCATGAGCATCATCAATACCGCGAAGAGCGGTCACTTCTCCACCGACAGGACAATGGAAGAGTACAACCGGGATATCTGGGCGGCTTGAGCCTGTAGGCTCCGCCGGTTGCTCAGGTAACCGTGGCGGAACAAGTACACTGTTGTCTATCGTACCGCGTAACGAGCAGATGCAATTCTATCTAAGGAGGAGGATTCAGCAACTTTTTCTGGGTGGCAAAGTACTTCACTGATTGCTGTGAGACCAATTTCTCCAGTATCACTTCATAGAGTATGGCCGTGGTTTTTGTTTCGCTTTCCGCGATGCGAGTTTTTAGTGCGATTAGTCGGGGGTGGTTGGTTAGTCTCAGGCTGATAGTAATCCCATTTACCTCTGGCGATTGCTCCGCTAGCTCTGGAATAATGACCTCTTCAAGTAGCGATACGACGGCCTGGGCACTGTCCTGACGGCTTCCGTGAATGATGTTCACATAGTATGGTTCATTTTTCAGGGTGACGGTTCTCCCAGCCTGTCCGATCATGAATGTAGCCTTGTAAAAGTGAAGTTTAGGCGTTGATATAGCCCATGGAAGTCCCACTAAAGTCAGCGTAACGAGGGAGATGGCAAATAGCTTTTTTCGTTTGATCAATGCTGTGAACAGGATGCCCCCGCTTTTTGGTGAATTGGTATCTAGTTCCATCTGTGTGATTCCTTAGCGATCCAAGGTTTAGGCAGAGCGACAATGAGCCGGGAACAGTAACGCATTTGTTCGATACTTAGTTTTGCTGGACTGCCTGTTTTGGAATTGATGAGCAAGCCTGGGAGCGATTGGGTAGTGTAGGTTGTCGGGTTCGTCAGTTGAGAGAGCTTATCCAGCCACGCAGGATGACCAGGCCGCCGCCTATGCCCAGGCCGCTGCCGATAAGCAGGGTTGCCGCGGCGGGAATGAGTGCGCCGCTACCGAATACCAGCAGCAGTGAGCCGCTGAGCAGCATGGCGCTGCCTGAGATGACAGAGACAGTGCTGCGATGGTTCTGTCGCAGTACCCGCTGCATCTGCACCAGTTCGTCCGACTTCCATTTTATTTCCAGGCGGCCGGCGGCGGCATCTTCCACGATCTTGTTGATCTGCACCGGCAGATCGGGCAGATGCTCAACGATAAACGGCAGGTTTTCCTTCATCTTGCGCAGCAGCGCACGGTGGCCGATCTGCTCGCTCATCCAGCGTTCGAGAAAGGGCTTGGCGGTGGTCCACAGGTCGAGCTGTGGGTAGAGCATGCGCCCAAGACCTTCGATGTTGAGCAGGGTTTTCTGCAGCAGCACCAGCTGGGGTTGCACCTCCATGTCGAAGCGGCGCGCGGTCTGAAACAGACGCAGCAGGAAGTGGCCGAAAGAGATTTCGCTCAGGGGTTTCTCGAAGATCGGTTCGCAGACGGTGCGGATTGCCGCCTCGAACTCTTCAACCCGGGTGCTTTTCGGCACCCAGCCGGACTGAACGTGCAGTTCGGCAACGCGTTTGTAGTCGCGGTTGAAGAAGGCCAGCAGGTTCTCTGCAAGGTAGCGTTTGTCGGCCTCGGTGAGGGTGCCCATGATGCCGAAATCGACGGCGATATAGCGGCCGTTGGGCTCCACGAAGATGTTGCCGGGATGCATGTCGGCATGGAAAAAGTTGTACTGGAAAACCTGGGTGAAGAAGATCTCAACCCCGCGTTCTCCCAGCAGTTTCATGCTGATGCCCTGACGTCGAAGTTCCTCCACGTTACCCACGGGTGTGCCGCGGATGCGTTCCATGACCAGTACATTCTGACGCGCAAGATCCCAGTAGATTTCGGGCACGTAGAGCACCTTGCTGTCGAGAAAGTTGCGCCGGAGCTGGGAGGCGTTGGCGGCCTCACGCATCAGGTCGAGTTCATCGAAGATGGTCTTCTCATACTCCTCGATCACCTCCACCGGTCGCAGGCGGCGCCCCTCTTTCCAGTATTTCTCTGCCAGGCGGGCGATGGTGAAGAGCAGATCCACGTCGCGGCGGATGATCTTCTCGATCCCGGGGCGCAGTACCTTCACCACCACTGCCGTGCCATCCTTCAGCTGTGCAGTATGGACCTGGGCGACGGAGGCGGAGGCGAGCGGTTGCTCGTCGAAGGCGTCGAGCAGTTCGCCAACGGGCTGGCCGTAAGCCTTCTCGATGATGACCCGGGCCTGGTCTCCGGGAAACGGCGGCACGCGGTCCTGCAATTTTGCCAGCTCATTGGCAAGGTCGTCCGGCAGCAAGTCACGCCGGGTGGAGAGTATCTGCCCAAACTTGATGAAGATGGGGCCGAGATCTTCCAGTGCGCGTCTGATGCGCTCTGGATAGGTGCCTCGATCGCGCCGAAGCCAGTACCAGGGCGATAGATAGATGAGGAAGCGGAGCGGGCGAAAAAGGTGGGTGGCCAGCACCACCTCGTCGAGACCGTGACGCAACAGCACCAGATTGATATGTGCGAGCCGGAGTGCCTGGGAGGGGCGGATCATGAATCCGCCTTGTCGCGCAGGCGCTGCAGTCTGGCTGCCAGACGTTCCACATCATCGCGCAGGGTGTCGACGCCTGCCAGGAACGGCTCAATTTCGTAGCGGTTGGGCAGCAGACGCAGCTCCTCCTGCAGATACTCCTGCAGATTCTGCCCGGAGGTTCGGCGCAACCTCTTCCCCCAGCCAAACAATCTGCGGGCGGCATTGCCCACTTCATGGGCGATGAGATCGCCGGTGAGATGTGAGAGCTGCTCCTCCCAGTCGATATCGAGTGCGGAGAGGAAGTCGCCGAAACGGTGGGCCAGGGCAGAATCGCCTTCGATCTCTACCGCACCGCTGAAAAGCTGATCGGCGCTTTTACGCTTACCGCGCATGGCGGCCAGATCGAGGGGAGTGCCACGCAGGGTGCAGTCCGGTTCTCCTTCGAAGTCACTCAGCAGCTGTATGCCGCCGGGTTCCGGGATCAGGTAGAGTGACAGACCAAGTCCCAGCAGGTCGAGCCGGATGACCTGTCCATACATGGACTCCAGGCGTGTCGGCGCCTCCGGGTCGAGCCGGATGGCCTGGTTGATCAGCTGTTCAAGAGTGGCGAAGGCAGCGGCGCTAACAGTCATGTTCGATCAAAGCTTATAACCCCGATGGATCGCCACCACGCCGCCGGTCTCGTTGAAGTAGTCGCACCGCTCGAAACCGGCATGTTCCATCATCCCCTTCAGGGTCTCCTGGTCGGGATGCATGCGAATCGACTCCGCCAGATAGCGGTAGCTATCCTCGTCGTTGGTTACCAGCTTGCCTATCTTGGGCAGCAGGGAGAAGGAGTAGAAGTCGTAGATCTTCTCCAGCGGCTTGATGGTCGGCTTGGAGAACTCCAGCACCAGCATGCGACCGCCGGGGCGGATAACTCTGAAGATGGCGTCCAGCGCCTTCTGTTTGTCGGTGACGTTGCGCAGCCCGAAAGCGATGGTAACGCAGTCGAAGTGGTTGTCGGGGAAGGGCAGATATTGGGCGTCGACCTGGGCGTAATGCAGGTTGCCGACACGCCCCTCGTCCAGCATGCGCTCACGGCCCTGCTCCAGCATGGCGGCATTGATGTCGGTAAAGACCACCTGTCCAGCAGGTCCCACCAGTCCGCTGAAGCGGGCGGAGAGGTCACCGGTGCCGGCGGCGAGATCGAGTACCCGATTGCCGCTGCGCACGCCGGAGAGCTCAATAGTGTGACGCTTCCACAGGCGATGGACCCCGAAGGACATCAGGTCATTCATCAGGTCATACTTGTTGGCGACCGAATCGAAGACGGCGCGCACCCGCCCCGCCTTCTCTTCGACATTCACCTCTTCATAGCCGAAATGTGTGGTCTTGTCGTCACTCATGTTGCGTATGCCTGTTGCGTAGGATGCGGTTCGTACCTCACCACATCCCACATCGTGGTTTTTCTCAGTTTGCCAGCGATTTACGTTGATAACCCGCGGCTTCAAGCCTTGCCAGGTAACCCTTCCAGTTGGCATTTTGGTTGGCCCCCAGTTTGTAGAGGGTTTCCCAGGAGTAGATGCCGGTGTTGTGTTCGTCGTCGAAATGGAGGCAGACGGCATAATTTCCCACAGGGTCGATATGGAGAATGTTCACCTCTTCCTTGCCGGTCTGCAAGACCTCCTGGCCCGGCCCGTGACCCTGTACTTCGGCGGAGGGGGAGAAGACTCGCAGATACTCTGCCGGAAGGGCAAATTTGTTGCCGTCGTCGAAGGTTATCTCAAGGATCTTGGACTGACGGTGCAGATGGATCTCGGTGGGATTGGGATGGGACATCTCGCTTCTCTCTCTAAACTTGATTTAAAGATGCAATTTTATGCCGTTGCCTGACGGCAGAAACCCGGCAGCAAAGCGGGTTGGTGCATCCTTTGATCTACAATCTTAATTAATTGCTGGGTTACTGCGTTCTGGATGCTCATGCAGTCTGTTCTGGAGTCGGCCGGTTCAAGCGCAGCGGAACCGGCACCCGGTCTCTGTTTCGCAGCGGCATTCAGCATGGGCTTTTAGAGGATGTACTGACTCAGGTCATCGTCCGCCGCAAGTTCTGCCAGATGTGCATCAACATAGGCCGCGTCGACAGTAAAGTGCTCACCGGTATGCTCGGTCGCTTCGAAGGAGATCGTCTCCAGCAGGCGTTCCATCACCGTGTGCAGGCGTCGTGCGCCGATATTTTCGGTACGCTCATTGACCTGCCATGCGGTCTCGGCGATGCGTTGAATGCCGTCCGGGGTGAACTCCAGCTTCACCTGCTCGGTGGCCATCAGTGCTTGGTATTGCTCGGTCAGTGAGGCGTCCGGTTCGGTCAGTATGCGGGTGAAGTCTTCGGTGCTCAAAGCTCCCAGTTCCACGCGGATCGGCAGACGTCCCTGCAGTTCCGGGATCAGGTCGGAGGGCTTGGAGAGATGGAAGGCGCCTGAGGCGATAAAGAGGATGTGGTCGGTCTTCACCATGCCGTGTTTGGTGGAGACGGTGCATCCTTCCACCAGTGGCAGCAGGTCGCGTTGCACCCCCTCACGGGAGACATCGGCGCCGCCATGGTCGGAGCGGCTGGCCACCTTGTCCAGTTCGTCGATAAAGACTATGCCCTGTTGTTCCACCGTGTCGAGGGCGCGCAGTTTGAGATCCTCTTCGTTGATCCGCTTCTGCGCCTCTTCGTCCTGCAATATCTTGAAGGCGTCCTTGATGCGCAGTTTGCGCCGCCGGGTGCGGCCGGAACTCATGTTGGAGAACATGCCCTGCAGTTGATTGGTCATCTCCTCCATACCGGGTGGCGCCATGATCTCAACCCCCATGGGCGAGGCGTTGACCTCGATCTCTATCTCCTTATCATCCATTTCGCCGCTACGGATCTTGTGCCGGAATCGTTCACGGGTGGTGCTGGAGATGCCGCCGTCGGAGTCGTTGTCATCACCCCAGTCACTCGACTTGGGAGCGGGCAGCAGGGCGTCGAGAATGCGCTCTTCTGCGGCGTGGTGGGCGGCGTCCGCCTCTTTTTCCATCTCGGTTTCGCGTACCATTTTTACCGCGGAATCGGCAAGATCGCGAATGATGGAGTCAACTTCGCGTCCAACGTAACCAACCTCAGTAAATTTTGTCGCCTCGACCTTTATGAATGGGGCGTTTGCCAGATTTGCCAGACGGCGGGCGATCTCGGTCTTGCCCACGCCGGTGGGGCCGATCATGAGGATGTTTTTTGGGGTGATCTCGTTACGCAGATCCTCAGGCACCTGGGATCGCCGCCAGCGGTTACGCAGGGCAATGGCCACGGCCCGTTTGGCTTCCGCCTGGCCGATAATGTGTTTGTCGAGTTCAGCGACGATCTGCTGGGGAGTGATTTCCGACATGATAACGGTTATTGCTCGCAGTCGAGTTCTTCAAGAACGATGTTGTGGTTGGTATAGATGCAGATATCTGCCGCGATGGAGAGGCCTTTGTTTACCACCTCCGCAGCGCCTAGTTCGGTATTCTCCAGCAGGGCGCGGGCAGCCGCCTGGGCAAAAGCGCCGCCGGAGCCGATCGCCATAAGACTGTTTTCCGGCTCGATCACATCGCCGGTGCCGGAGATAATCAGGGATGCCTTGGCGTCAGCGACACAAAGCAGTGCTTCCAGACGTCGCAGGGAGCGTTCGGTGCGCCAGTCTTTTGCCAGTTCAACGGCCGCCCGGGTCAGGTTTCCATGATGTTTTTCCAGCTTGCCCTCGAAGCGCTCAAAGAGGGTGAAGGCGTCTGCCGTGGCGCCAGCAAAGCCGGCAATCACGCCGCCTTTGTAGAGGCGGCGCACCTTGCGGGCGTTGCCTTTCATCACTGTGTTGCCGAGGGAGACCTGGCCGTCTCCGCCGATCACCACCTTGCCGTTACGGCGCACTGAGAGGATTGTCGTGCCTTTAAACATTGTTACGGAGATCCGCACTGTTACTACAAAAGGGAGATTGTACCTGAATTTTCACGCAGGGGTCGGAGTCAAACCGCCCTGTCTTGCACTGATCGATTATTGTCGCGCCCGGTTTGACTCCGACCCCCTGCCGGCATCATTTCTTGCGGGCGCGGGGATGGGCTTTGTCATAGACCTCTGCAAGATGCTGGAAGTCGAGATGGGTGTAGATTTGGGTGGTGCCGATGTCTGCGTGACCCAGCAGCTCCTGCACCGCCCGCAGGTCGCCGGAGGATTCCAGCAGGTGGCTGGCGAAGGAGTGGCGCAGCAGATGGGGGTGGACGTTTCTGGGTACCCCCTGTTCGATGGACCAGTGCCGCAGACGTTGCTGGATGGTGGAGCGGCTGATGCGTTTGCCCCGTACCCCGACAAACAGGGCACTCTCTCCGGCAGCGGAAAGTTGGCTCCGCACCGCGAGCCAGCGGTGGAGTGCTGCCAGCGCTTTTCGCCCGACGGGAACCCGACGGGTCTTGGCGCCCTTGCCGGTGACCTCCACCATGGCGTCGTCAATATCGATATCGCCGAGGTTGAGGCTGATCAACTCTGCCAGACGCAGACCGGAGGAGTAAAAGAGTTCCATGATTGTCAGATCCCGGATGGCAACGGGGTCGTCGTCCCGGATATCGAGCAGATGGCTGATCTGGTCCGCATCAAGGGTGACCGGCAGTTTGCGCCGAACCTTGGGGGCGCGGACCCCCAGCGCTGGATTGGCCGCGGCAACACCTTCCCGTAACAGGTAACGGAACAGGCTGCGCAGGCTGGAGAGTTCCCGCTGCAGGCTCTTGGGGTCCAGCCCCTGACGGTGGCGTCGGGCGATATAACTTCTGACCTGGTGCTGGTCAAGTTGTTGCCAGGCAGTGATCTTTTCTGTTTCCAGCCAATGGGTGGCTTGGTTGAGATCCCGGGCGTAGCTCTCCAGTGTGCGGGGGGAGAGGCGGCGTTCGAGACGCAGGTGGCCAAGAAAACGCTCTACCCACTCCTGCGGATCGTCGGGTGGTGGCATATGAGACATTCCGTAACCTGTCGCGATGACAGTTGATTTGTGTAGGATGCCGGTGAGCTTGCGAACCGTATCGTTCGCGATTGAAGCGGTTCATGCTTCACCACAGCCTGCCTAGATGCCGGGCAGCGAGACTGCCTGCAGGGTGCGGCCAATGACCTCTCCAAGCCGCATCAGGAACTCTGTGCCCTGGTGGGCTGCAAACCGCTTGGGATCCCGGCTGCCGATGGCGAGCAGACCCAGTACCCCATCATTTTTCAGTGGGATCAGTGCAGTGGAGGCGATCTCATCCCCTTCAGTGCCGAAGATGAAATTGAGCTGGGCGGGCTGCAGGGGACCGCAGACGGGTACGCTTTCGGCGAAAAACTGCTCGAAGGTGGCGATGTGTTCAGGTTTGTCGTCGAGCAGATGGTCTTCGAGGTGATTGTTGGAGAAGAGCCTCAGTTCCACGGCGTCTGCCTTGAAGTCGTCGTGCAGTTCATCCTCCAGGGCGTTCATGACCTCATCGAAAGAAGCTGCGTCGATGAGCGCCAGAGTGAGGCGATGCATGCGCTCCTGCAGCGCCTCGTTCTCCCTGGCCACGTCCACCAGCTCCTCCAGATGTGACTGGTAGTGATGCACCTGTTCCCGGAGGCTCTCCACCTGGCGCTCGATGAGAGAGACTGCCGCGCCGCTTTCGTGGGGGATCTGCAGGTTGCGCAGCAGCGCTGGATGGTGCTCGAAGAAGTCGGGATGATCGCTCAGGTACCGGGCGATCTGCGCCTCCCGCTCCTCCAGGCTGGTATTGTCTGACTCTGAAGCATGTTGACTCATAGTTCGATTCTACCTTCGAAAACCGTGGCCGCCGGCCCGCTCATCAGTACCGGTTCACTCTCTTTCCACCACTCTACCACAAGATCGCCGCCGGGGAGGCTGACCCGCACCTGCGGATTCAGCAATCCCTGAATGCGTCCGGCCACCACTGCGGCGCAGGCGCCGGTCCCGCAGGCCAGGGTTTCGCCGGCGCCGCGCTCAAAAACCCGCAACTTGATGTGGTCCGGGTTGACGACCTCCATGAAACCGGCATTGACACGGTTGGGGAAGCGGGCATGGCGCTCGATCAGGGGACCCAGCCGTTGAACCTGGGCCTGCGCCACTGAATCGACCTGGACCACCGCATGGGGGTTTCCCATGGAGACGGCTGCGATGGTGAGTCTCTCTTCCCCAACTTCGAGGTCGTAGGTGGTGGCCTGTCTCTCTGCTTGAAAAGGGATCTTGGCAGGACTCAGCTGCGGCCGCCCCATGTTCACCTGCACCATTCCATCGGGCAGATGTTTGAGCAGAATCTCTCCTGCTGCGGTGCCGACAGGAATCTCATTCTTGCTACTGAGTCCTTTGTCACGGACGAAGTGGGCGAAACAGCGGGCGCCATTGCCGCACTGTTCCACCTCTGATCCGTCTGGATTGAAGATACGATAGTGGAAATCGGTCGCCTCGTCCTGGGGGGATTCCACCAGCAGAATCTGGTCGCAGCCGATGCCAAATCGCCGGTCGGCAATGAAGCGTAGTTGCCGCTGTGTGAATTCGACCTGCTGACTGATGGCGTCGATCACGACGAAGTCGTTGCCGAGGCCGTGCATTTTGGTGAACGCGAGTTGCATGAGAACGGGCTTATCGCTTCTTCTCTTTGACCTGTTGATCCACCGTCTCATCAGACGGAGGCAGATAGAGGGGGCCTTTCTGGCCGCAGGCGCTGAGCAGGTTGCCGCTGCCAAGCACGGCGATTACCAGCCATAGGAGATATCTAGGCCAACAGGTCATAGTGGTACTCAATAAATTATTGCGCAGGGGTCGGAGTCAAATTTGTTCGGAGCACCGCGACTTACAGTATGGTGAAATCCGGCACATTTGACTCCGACCCCAAAAAAATGGGGAAGAACAGCAAGTATAGCGTTTCCGATCGGGTAGGTCAGGGGGCCAGGTCGAGGACGCGGTTGAGACGCTGCTCGACACGTTTTTTCAGCTGCAGCAGCTCCACAGTGCGGGGTTGCTCGATCATCTGCATCCCGGCAAGTCGCAGGGAGGTGAGATAGATAGGGTAGCGTTGGTTGCCCTCACGCAGGCCCTGTAGATGGATGGCGGTGGCAGTATAGATCTCTTCACCATATTCCAGGCGGCTGAACTCCTGATCACCACAGATCAGGGAGTGGGGGCGGGCAGTGGCATCGAGGGAGTCGGTGACCAGGGAGAGTTCCATATAGTCGTCAGGCCGGGTCAGGGGTACACGGCGGGGTTCGACCCGCCAGTCGCCGTTTGACGCCTGTTTAAGCTCGTAAAACCGGGGCTCTTCGAAGAGATTGATCTCGCCGCCGGGCATCAGGCAGCGTAGTTGCTGCAGACTGTTGAGAAAACGCCGTTGCTGCCGCATCAGAAATCTGGGGCTGTCAGCGGGCAGGGTCTGTTGAAAGAGTGCGCCCTGCTCGTCGAGCAGATAGATATGCGTCTGCTGCCTGCCAACCTGGTAGAAGATCTGGATAAAGTCTCTTCTGCTGTGCTGGAAGAGCGTCGGATAGGGGGTGTTGGTAAGAATTTTCGGGTCGAACGTCAGGGGACGGAACGTCTGTTGTGGTTGTTCCAACTCCTCCAGCAGGCTCTCGAAGGACTCCAGGCTGCGCCACGCAAAGTCATTGTCGTTCTGCTGCACCATGTAAAACTCGTGTCCCAGACGGAATGCGAAACGCCCCTCGTGGTTTTCAGACTGCTGAAAGTGGCCGATGATATGTTGGAAGAGTTCGGTGACCCGTGATGCGATCTGGCTGCCACGAATGGAGGAGAAGCTGTAACTGGATATCCGGCTGGCGGTTGTTTTGGCCTGTCTCTGCAGGTTGAGATTTTGACAAAGGGCATCGAGCAGGCCATCCGCTCCCTCGTGGCGGGTGATCAGCAGTTCACCCCAGCTGGTCTCCACCAGCTCTTCGAGATTGAGCACCAGGTTGTTGCGGGCGGCGCCAAAACTGAGCGGGTCATGGCGGTCGCTGGTAAGCTGTTTGCCCTCTTTCGCGAGGTGTTGCAGTGGGTCTGTGCCAAGATTGATGAAGAGTGTCAGGGAGCGCGCATAAGCGGGCCGTGACAGGTTTTTCATTGAGGCGGATGCCGTTTTCCCGCTGGGGAAAAGATTACGCAGACTCTTATGCAGGGCAAGCAGTTCATCTCTGCTGACGCGGTCCTCTGCAGGGTAGAGGCTGATGATGGTGTCCTTGTTCCACACTTGGTTGATGTGGCTCCAAAGCAGAATCTCAATGAGGTTCAGGGTGATCTTTATTGGTTTGAACTCCAGAACCTCCTCTTCATCAACGGTGCCCTGGTAGAGCATCCAGGCGAGGCTGCCATCCCGTGAACGCCGGTGATGCAGCGAGAGGTGGGGCTCGGAGAGATCCTTGGAGATGCCGGGGTTGATGCTGTCGACCTTGCCGGGGTGGTGATCCAGCGCGGCATAGAGCTTGCGCCCCAGCAGATTGAGTTCCATGGGATCGATGCGGCTATGCTCTCCCTGAGTGCGGGCGAAGTCGGTGAGCAGCCGGTAACTGCGGGAGAGCACCCCTACCAGCACATTGCGCTCCCTGATCACCTGATCGATCTTCCAGTCTGCGCGGGTGTCGAGTATCTGCAACTGGGTCTGGCTCCAGCCCCACTCCCGCGTCAGCTTGAACAGCTCGGCGGCGCGCCAGTGCTGCAGGTTGCTGTCCCGGCTCAGGGTCTCGCCGACCTTGAAGTAGAAGCAGCGCCGCGCCAACTCGAGACGGTCTTCATCCTTGAGTTGGATGAGATACTCTTCAACCCGGCGGTAGAGCAGGATATAGGCGTCGAGTTTGTTGAGGTCGTCTTCTCCGGCATAGATGGCGGCCTTGGCCTGCTGCGCCAGCCACAGAGGATGGGGGAAGTCGCGGCTGTAAGCCTCCATGAGAAAGATCTTGAGGATCGACTTGTAGGGCGAGTCGATGCCTTTGTAGAGCTGCCACAGCGCCGCGCCGAAGAATTCGTCCGCAGGGGTCTGATCCAGACCGCCGAAGTCGAGCAGTTCTGCGTTGTTGACGAAACGGTGACTGATCAGGTTGTCAGCGTAGTTCCTATAGTCCAGTTCGCGGTCAGGGGGTACCAGCCACCAGAGTGGATAGCGTCCCGCCAGCAACACGGCGCTGCGATAGAACTCCTCCAGCAGCAGGCTGTGTTGGGTGCTGCCGCTGCTCTCACGGGAGAGGGCGGCCTTTTTGCCGGCCCTGAAACCTTCCGGATCGATAAGGAAGATGTGAAGTTCCAGATCCAGTTCGTCCGCAGCCTTTTCGATCCGTTCAGCCTTCTCCTGCAGGGTTCTGCGTTGATCGTCGGAGAGGGATGGGGTGTGGCAGAGCCAGACGTCAAAATCACTGCCGGCGGACTGGGCGATGGTGCCGGTACTGCCCATCAGATAGAGACCCTCCAGCAAAAAAGTACGGTGTGCCCGCTTCTTATAGCTGAAACTGCGGCTGAGTTTGCGCGCAATGGTAAGGGCCTTCTGCGAGGGGCCAAAATCGGGAATGCCGGCCGGGGATTCGCTGTTGACGAAACCCGGTAGCATCGGATGGTTGATATGAAACAGCAGCGGCAGCAGAGTGATGAACTCCTGCTGGCTGGGTCTGAGTTCTCCGAGGATGCGCCGCAGCCGCTCCCGGTGCAGCTTCATGAAGCGCCGCCGGATGGTCTTCAGATCTTTGCGGCTGATGCCCTCCTCAAAACTGATCTGCTGGGGTTCCGGCACTAACGACTCCCGGATGATGACTCCAATGCCTCCATGGCGTGGCGAATCAGCAGATGCGGGTCGTTACCTCTTTCCCAGGCGACAACACCGATCCCGAAATGGGGTGCGGTTTTGTCTCCCAGTAAGTTCAGGCTGCCATCCCGGCACTCCTGCTGGATCTTTTCCAGAAGCTTGCGGGCATCGGATTCACTGGTCTCGGGCAGCACCAGCATGAACAGATCCTCTTCGTAATGGCCAATGGTATCGGCCCAGCGAAGCCGGTCACGCAGATACTGGGCGACTGCGACAACCCTGTCACTATCCAGGGGGACGGTTGGATCGTCCGGGTCGCTGATACGGACCACGGCAAGGGTGAGCGGATTGTTATAGCGGCGGCTGCGCGTCACCTGTGCCGCCAGAGCCTGCAAGGTTGCGCGTTGGTTCGCAAGTCCGGTCAAGGGGTCGGTTATGGTCAACTCATCCACCTGCTTCTGCAGGGCCTCGCGTTCCATCTGTGCAGCTACCTGACCGCTGATATCCTGGTAGAAATGGAGTTTGAGTGGTGTCTGCGCCCCATCATTGATCTCCCGTACATCCCGCCGCAGCCAGCGTTCATCTGTACCATCGATGGAGAGGTGGAGGATCTCCGTGGTTTCGAACAGTGCGTGCAACCCTTCCGGGAGTGTTTGCTGATCCTTGCCTACCAGCTCGTCGGCGGACAGGTCCAACATGTATTCAAGGGCTGGGTTGATCCAGCGGATGCGAATATCCTGGTCCACTGCCAAAACGCCTGTCGGGCAGGCATCGAACAGTGCCTGGTTGAAACTGATTCCATCAGTCATTCTGATTCCCCACTCAATGAAGGCGGCCCAATGCATTTCTCTTCGGACCGGTCTGTGTTTGCCTCTGTTTGTTCCTCTGACCGATGGAGAGAGGAACCCGCAAAAATCTTAACGGCAGGGGAAGAAGAATCTTTAATCTTTATCGTATTCAGATGCCCGGCGGGCGTCGCCGTAGACTTTGTCGGTGGGGTAGCGCGATTCATTGATTTCGATCTTGCGGTAAGCCGCATCGACCAGGTTGATGTCGAGGCGTTCGGCGCAGCGGATCAGGTAGATCAGGATATCGGCCATCTCCAGTGTCACCTCGTCGAGCTTCTCCGGCGGCAGATTCATGCTCTGCTCCGGTGTCAGCCACTGAAAATGCTCCACCAGTTCAGCGCACTCTGCGATCAGCGCCATCGACAGGTTTTTAGGATCGTGGAACTGCTCCCAGTTGCGGGTCTGGGCAAAGGCCTTGAGGCGGGTGTTCAGGTTGTCGAGGGAGTCTTTTGGCATGATGGTTTTAAAGGCTAAAGGCTAAAGGCTAAAGGCGTAGGCCGGTTCAAGCGTAGCGGAACCGGCAACCAGAGGCCCAAATGCCTGATCCGCTGCGCTTGATCAGGCCTACAGAGCAAGCGCAGTCCTGGCTCGGGCGATGGCGGCCCGGACTTGGGCTGGGGCGGTGCCTCCGATGTGGTCGCGCGCTGCCACCGACCCCTCCAGGGTCAGCACCTCGAAGACGTCGGCCTCGATGGTTTTGGAGAAGCCCTGCAGCTCTTCCAGGCTCATGGCCGAGAGGTCTCGCCCCTCCGCCACGCCGAAGGCCACGGCGCGTCCCACCACGTCGTGGGCATCCCGGAAGGGCATCCCCCTGCCCACCAGGTAGTCAGCCAGGTCGGTGGCGGTAGCGAAGCCCTTCATTGCCGCATCGCGCATATTTTCTTTGCGGCAGGTGACGCCGGGCATCATCTCGGCAAAAACCCTGAGCGATCCCTGCAGGTTGTCGACGGTGTCGAACAGAGGCTCCTTGTCCTCTTGGTTGTCCTTGTTATAGGCCAGGGGTTGCCCCTTCATCAGGGTCAGCAGGCCGATCAGGTGACCGAAGATACGTCCCGTTTTTCCGCGGATCAGTTCCGGAACGTCCGGGTTTTTCTTTTGCGGCATGATGGAGGAGCCGGTGCAGAAGCTGTCGGAGAGTTCGATAAATCCGAACTGCGCGGAGGACCAGAGGATCAACTCCTCGGAGAAGCGCGACAGATGCATCATCAGGATGCTGGCGTTGGCGGCGAATTCGATGGCGAAGTCCCGGTCTGAGACCGAATCCAGTGAGTTCTCGCTGGGGCGGTCGAAGCCGAGCAGTTGAGCCGTGTAATGACGATCGATGGGGTAGGTGGTGCCTGCCAGGGCGGCGGCCCCCAGGGGCATTACGTTGAGCCGCCGGTTGCAGTCGGCGAAACGCTCCCGGTCACGCACCAGCATCTCGAACCAGGCCATCATGTGGTGGCCGAAGGTGATCGGCTGGGCGGTCTGCAGGTGGGTAAAGCCGGGCAGGATGGTGTCGGCCTCCCGCTCGGCAAGGTCGAGCAGGGCCTGCTGCAGGCGTTGGATGCCGTCACGGACCACTTCGATCTCGTCGCGCAGCCAGAGGCGGATGTCGGTGGCCACCTGGTCGTTGCGGGAGCGCCCGGTGTGCAGCTTCTTGCCGGCATCACCGATAGCCTCGGTGAGGGCGGCCTCCAGGTTCATGTGGACATCCTCCTGGGCGATCGACCACTCGAAGTCGCCCTGGGCGATAGACTCGCCAATCGTCTCCAGCCCGCGGATGATGTCGTCCCGCTCGGTGGCGGTGAGTATGCCCTGTTTCTCCAGCATGGTGGCGTGGGCAATGGAGCCCTGGATGTCATGCTGGTAGAGTCGTTGGTCAAACTCGACGGAGGCAGTAAAGGCCTCAACAAAGGCGTCGGTGGGCGCGTTCAGGCGGGCGGATGAAAGTTTCGCAGACGCGTTGTTTTCGCTCATGAAGGGCTATCCTGAAGATGAAAGCGGAAAAACACGGATTATAGCAGGCGATTGAGAGATGCATCAGGCGGGAAAGGAACAGACGGAGATCGGCGATGGGGGCAGACAGGAGATCTTTCTCCCCGGCTTTTGCAGTATCCGTGCGGTCTTTGCCGTGGTGGTGACGACAGAGCTGTTGGCGATGGTGCTCACCCTGGCCGACGAGCGTCCGCTGGCGTTGTTCTGGCAGTCCCTCAGCGTCAACTCCCTGCTGCTACAGTGGATCGCCTTGGGTACGGCGGGGATGCTCTGTCTGTTGCGGCGCCGGTTGCCGGGTCTGGGTAATCGGTGGGCCGGGCTGTTGGCCTGGGGGCTGCTGCTCTGCGCCACGGTGGTGGTGATCGAGTTGAGCCAGCTGATTTCCGGCCACGGGCTGTCGCCGGAGCACCATCTGGCGTTGCTGGTCAAAGGTCTGGGCATCAGCGCCATCGTCGGGGTGGTGGTGCTGCGTTATCTCTATCTGCAATATCTCTGGCGACAGCAGGTGGAGGCGGAGAACGCCGCCCGGCTGCAGGCGCTGCAGTCCCGCATCCGTCCCCATTTCCTTTTCAACAGTATGAACACCATCGCCAGTCTTACCCGCAGTAATCCCAGACTGGCAGAGGAGGTGGTGGAGGATCTGGCCGATCTGTTCCGGGCTTCGTTGGGGGACGTACGTCGCCTCTCCACCCTCGGCAGAGAGCTGGAGCTGGCCCGCCAATACCTGAACGTGGAGCGTCAGCGGCTTGGAGAACGCCTGCGCGTGGAGTGGGATCTGGAAGCGCTGCCGGAGCGTGCAATGCTGCCGTCGTTGATTCTGCAGCCCCTGCTGGAGAATGCGGTCTACCATGGGATCGAACCTGCTGCCGAGGGGGGGGTGGTGCGCATCGTCGGTCGTTACCGGCGGCGACGGGTCAATCTCAGTATCCGCAATACCCTGCCGCAGTCGACGGCCACTTCCCCGCGCAAGGGCAATAGCCTGGCGTTGGAAAATGTCCGCCAACGACTGGCCGGGCTTTTCGATACAGAGGCGGGTCTGAGCGAGTCCAAGGTGGAGGGGGAGCACCAGGTACGGCTGTTTTTTCCCCATCCCTGGAGGCTGGAGTGAGGATTCTGCTGGTGGATGACGAGGCGCTGGCCAGGGAACGACTGGCTGGGCTCATAGCCGAGTTGGGCGCGCCCTACCAAGTGGTGGGAGAGGCCGTCAATGGAGAGGATTCCCTGAAGTTTTGCGCCCAACAGGGTGTCGATCTGGTATTGATGGACATTCGCATGCCGGGTATGGATGGGCTGGAAGCTGCGGGCCAGCTTGCCGGATTTGAAACGCCCCCTGTAGTGATCTTCACCACCGCCTACGACGAACATGCGCTGGAGGCCTTCGAAAGGGAGGCGCAGGACTATCTGCTGAAACCGGTGCGCCGGGAGCGTCTACGCCAGGCGCTGGCGCGATGCCGCCGGATCACCCGGCCACAACGCGAAACGCTGGGACAGGTGGCGCGGGAGAAGACACCACTGCTAAATGTAAGCTATCGTGGCGGCGTGTTGAGTCTCTCCCTCGATGAAGTGATCTACCTGCGGGCCGACAGTAAATATATTGCCGTGCGGCATGGTGCGGGAGAGGCGTTGTTGGAGGATACCCTGAAGTCTCTGGAGGAGCGTTACGCCGATTGGCTGCTGCGCATCCATCGGAATGCATTGGTTGTGAGACGGCATCTGAAAGGGCTGGAGAGGGGGGCGGATGGGAAGATGCAGGTGGTCTTGAGCGGGTGTGAGGAGCGTCTGGAGGTGAGTCGCCGTCATCTGCCGGAGGTGCGGCGCTGGTTGAAAGGGGCGCCAGACGGATGATATTTCGTCTGCGGGCCGTTGGCGTCGTACTGTTGCTGTTGACTGCCTGCAGTGTGCCCCCCAAAGAGGCGCAAAAGCCGGTGGCTGCTGTACCGCAAGTGCACACCGAGACCGCCCCCGAACTGATGGACGGGGCCGATGGCGAAACCCTCGCCGGAGGCTGCTTTGGCTGCCATGGCTTCGAGGGACGCAGTTTTGGTCCGGCCACTCCGTCGATTGCGGGGCTCTCCGAAAACTATTTCACCGAAGTGATGGAGGCTTATCGTCGGGGAGATCGTTTCAGCACGGTAATGGGCAGAATCCTGCCCGGATACACGCCGGAGGAGGTCCGCCGGATGGCCGGCTATTTCTCCTCCCGGGAATACCGCCCGATAAAACAGGGAACTGATTGGCGCTTGGTGGAGAGAGGCGAGAAGTTGCATCGCCGCTATTGTGAAAAGTGTCACGGAGAGGCAGGCAGCGATCCGCAAGACGATGCCGGGCGGCTTGCCGGTCAATGGAAACCCTACCTGCGCTGGACCTTGAAAGACTACCTGGTCGGTGTCAATCGGGCGGAGCGGGGTATGTCGCGGAGATTCACCTCGATGATGCAAATACAGGGTGTCGAGAGTCTGGAAGCACTGGTCAATTACTACGCGAGACAACGCTGAACCCTATCGTTACAAAGAAAGCGTAGGTTGGGTTAGATGCGCAACAATGCCTCTTTTTCTGCTTGTCGGCGTTGCCTGAGCGCATCGTAACCCAACGCCTGAGCAAGAATATCGCGGAAACTGTTGGGTTACGGCGCACGCTTGGCATTAGTGGAAATGACTGATCATTGCGGTGATGTGCGCCTAACCCAACCTACGAGGCTATGATGCGAACTGATCAGATAATAAATTGCTTGCAGGCAAGGCAGGCTTTAGCATAGGCCTGTCTGGGCTGGATTTGGCTGTAAGCCCTTCCGGGATCAGATCTTCAGAAAACAATAATACCGGCATTATTAATATCGAGGCCCCTTTAACATGCCCCAGAAGACCATCCGTATCGCCACCCGAGTCTCCCCCCTTGCCATGTGGCAGGCTGAACATGTGGCCGCTGAACTTGGAAAAGCGCACCCCGGCATCAAGATTGAACTGGTGGGTATGAAGACCCAGGGCGACAAGATACTGGACACCCCCCTGGCCAAGATCGGCGGCAAGGGGCTGTTCGTCAAGGAGTTGGAACAGGGCATGCTGGAAGGCCGGGCCGATATCGCGGTCCACTCCATGAAAGATGTACCGGTGGAGCTGCCGGAAGGGCTGCATCTGCCGGTCATCATGCAGCGCGAGGATCCCCGGGATGCCTTCGTCTCCAATAACTTCAAGGGCTTCGATGAACTGCAGGAAGGCAGTTGCATCGGCACCTCCAGCCTGCGCCGTCAGTGCCAGCTCGCCGAGCTGCGACCGGATCTGGTGATCAAACCGTTGCGGGGCAACGTCAACACCCGCCTGCGAAAACTCGACGATGGGGAATACGATGCCATCATCCTCGCCACGGCCGGGTTGATTCGTCTCGGTTTCGAGGATCGCATCACCGCCACCATCGGCCCGGAGCAGAGTCTTCCCGCGATCGGTCAAGGGGCGGTTGGGATCGAGTGCCGTAGCGACGATGAGCGGATCAACACGCTGCTTGCGCCCCTGCACCATCAGGAGACCGCCTATTGTGTTACCGCAGAAAGGGCGATGAACCATCGCTTGATGGGCGGCTGCCAGGTGCCCATTGCGGGGTACGCGATGCTGGAGAATGGGGTTCTCTGGTTGCGCGGTCTGGTGGGAGAGCCGGATGGCAGCCGTATTCTTCGCGGCGAGGTGGAGGGCACCACCGCCGAAGCGGAACAGATGGGATTCGGGTTGGCGGAGAAACTGCTCGATTGGGGCGCCGATGAGATTCTGGCGACCCTCTACGAAGCAGACTGACTGAATGTGAGTTGCGACCTGCGGGGCATCGGGGTGCTTGTCACCCGGCCTGAGCATCAGGCGGGGGGGCTGTGCGAGCGGATCGAGGCGAGTGGCGGAAAGGCGCTTCCTTTCCCGGCGATCAGGATAGACTCGACAGAAGATGCGGACGCCGCCCGGTTATTGCTGGGTATGGAGACAGGGGACACCCTGATCTTCGTTAGTCCCAATGCGGTCACCTTCGGGCTGCAGCTGCTGCATGGAGAGCGGTTGCCCGATGGCATCCGATTGGCATCGGTCGGCAAGGGAACTGCACGAGTGTTGCTGCAGGCAGGTTATCCGCCGGATGTGGTTCCGTCGGTGCGCTTCGACAGCGAAGGGCTGCTGGCAACCCCAGAGCTGCAACAGGTCGTTGGCAAGCGGATTGTCATTGTGCGGGGCGTGGGTGGCCGGGCGCTGCTGGGTGAGACCCTGAAACAACGGGGGGCCGAGGTGAGCTATGCCGAGGTCTATCGGCGGCAGCGGCGGGTGGTGGATGTAGCTCCCTTGCTGGCCGGCTGGTCCCGGACGGTTCAGGTGGTGACGGCCACGAGCAACGATATTCTCGCCAGTCTGGCCGCACTGCTGGGAGAGGCCGGTCGGCAGAGGTTACGTGCAACCCCGCTGCTGGTGATCAGTCCGCGTATGGTGGCAGAGGCACAGCGGATGGGATTTGAACAGATAGTGCTGGCCGATGGCGCCGATGACGAGTCTATCGTTCGGCGGCTCTGTGAGTGGCGGATGGAGACCAACTAGTCTGTATCCAGAGTAAGATTCGCAGGCCTGATCAAGCGCAGCGGATCAGGCAAAAGATAGAGAAACAGCATCGATAAGTGGCCTATGGCCGCATAACAAACGGTATCACTGAGTCATGACAGAACAGGGGAAAACGGCAACTGAGCGGGAGCGGGTCGATGAGTCCATCGAGCCGGTTGTCGGGGCCGATAGTGAAGCACAGCCAACAGACTTGGGATCGCGCCCATCGTCTGGCAACCTCTCGAAACTGGCGGTGGTGCTGGCAGTGATTGCGCTGCTGGCGGTCGGTATCGGACTGTTCATCGGCCACGGCTACTGGCAGGAGATGCAACAGTCGCTGCAGCAGTCGTTGCAGCGGATCGATACAGACCTGACCCGCAGGGCGCAAGAGCAGTCGACTTTTGCCGCCGGTCTGGAAGAGACCCGCCGTGTCTTTGAGCTGCAACAGCAGCAGATCGAATCCCAGCGCCAGGCACTGGCGGATCAACACCAGCAATGGCAGCAGGCTCAAGATGCCATGCAGGCGCAACGGATCCAGATGGACGACTCCCTGTCGGATATGCAACGCAGGCTTGGCAGCGATCAGGGGCAGTGGCGTATATCAGAGGCGGAATACCTGATGCGGGTGGCGAACCACCGTCTCACCCTGGAGGGTGATGTGGCTACCAGTATCACCGCGCTGGAGGCAGCCGATTCACGCTTGCGCGACACGCTCGATCCAGCATGGAACAGCGTGCGGGAACAGGTGGCCCGCGAGATAGCTGCATTGAAGATAGCGCCCATTGTGGATATGGCTGGCCTGAGTGCCCGTATTGGTGGGTTGATCAAGCAGGTGGATCAGCTGCCCCTGCGGGATCAGGGCGGTATAACGCCACGCCCGGCGCAGGCATCAGAGAGCATGGAGCCGCTGACAGCCGAAGGCTTCAATCTGCGGAAGATTCTCGACGACCTCTGGGAGGGGTTTAAATCGATGATGGTGGTGCGGCATCACGATCGACCTATTGCTGCCATGCTGCCGCCCGAACAGCGCTATTTTCTCTTCCAGAATCTGCAGTTGAAACTTGAAGGGGCGAAGGTGGCCCTGCTGGCGCGAGATGCGGGACTCTACCGCGACAGTCTGACGACTGCCGCCGAATGGATCGAGGGCAATTTTGAGATGCAGGCGGGAGAGGTGCAGGCATTTATGGCGCAATTGCAAGGTTTGGGCCGGGAGGTGCTGCTGCCCGATCTGCCGGATATCTCCGGTTCCCTGCGCACCCTGCATGCGCGCCGCAAGGTGCTTGAGAAACAGGGGGAGAGGCAGTGAAGTCCCTCATCGCCGGTTTTGTTGCCCTGCTGTTCGCCGCCACTTTGACCCTGTGGGTGAAAGAGGACAACGGCTATGTGCTCATCGGCTATGGACACTGGACGATAGAGGGCAGTCTGGCGCTCTTCGTCCTGGCGGGAGCGCTGTTGTTTGTGCTCTTCTACCTGTTGCTGAGATCTCTCTCCCGTCTCTGGGCCTTTCCGGGGCAGGTGCACGATTGGCGGGGACACCGCCGGACACGCAAGGCTCAGCAGGCTCTGACCCAGGGGCTGGTGGAGCTAGCAGAAGGACGCTGGGAACCGGCAGAGAAGCACCTGCTGCGTTACGCGAGCCAGTCTGAGACGCCGTTGCTCAACTACCTGGCCGCAGCCCGGGCGGCGCAGTTGCAGGGCGCCCATGAGCGCCGGGACCACTACCTGAACCTGGCCCACGAAAGCATGCCGGCGGCAGATGTGGCGGTCGGTCTCACCCAGGCGGAGTTGCAGCTTGCCCACCAGCAATATGAGCAGGCGTTGGCGACCCTCATGCATGTGCGCACCCTGGCGCCGAAACACGCCTATGTCCTGAAGTTGTTGAAGAAGCTCTACGAAGACCTGGGTGAGTGGGACAAACTGGAGGGCCTGCTACCAGAGTTGCGCCGCCGCAAGGTCATTACGCAGGATGAGCAGCTTGAGTTGGAGAGCCGGGTCTATCTGGAGCGGCTGCGCAAGGCCGCCGGGGAGAGTGATCAACTCGTGCTGCTGAGGTTATGGAATCAACTGCCCCGTTCACTGCGCGGCAACCAGGCGTTGGTGGAGGTCTACTGTGAACTGCAGACAGAGCGGGGTACGGGCGATCAGGCCGAAAGGATCATCATCGACTATCTGCGACACACCTGGAGTGACCGGCTTGTGACGCTGTTCGCTGCGATCGGGGGGGGTGACCCCGCTCAGCGTCTTGCTTTGGCCGAAAGCTGGTTGCCGGAGCATGCGGATGATCCTGTGCTGTTGTTGACCCTCGCCCGCCTCTGTCTTCGCTGCAAACTCTGGGGTAAGGCGAGGAGTTATCTCGAAGCCAGGATCGGACTTGCGCCGTCACCTGAGGCCTACCGGGAACTCGGGGCGTTGCTGGAGCAGATGGACGAATCAGAGGCCGCGATGGACTGCTATCGCTCGGGATTATCTTTATCGACAGGTCCGGCGACGTTACAGGATATGGTGAAACAGTTGCCTGCCTCCGTAGAGACAAACAGCAAACAGTCGTCAGAATTACTGCTGGGAGTGGAGAGTTCTTAGGCGAGATGGATGCTTTGCCTGCCCCGATTTTTGATGAGGGGCCGCTCACGCAGACTCCGTGACTACCCAGATCCAATTACCCCTCTATTATTTCTTGATCAGAGCATACTTGTGACCAATAACGATATCTTGCGCCGTATCCGCTATACCTTCGACTTTAACGATTCGAAAATGATTGTTCTATTTGGCTTGGCCGACTATCAGGTCACCCGGGGGCAGATTAGCGATTGGTTAAAAAAAGAGGATGATCCCGCGTATCAACAATGTAGCGACACTCAACTGGCAATTTTTCTGAATGGTTTGATCAATGACAAACGAGGAAAAAAAGAGGGGGTACAACCTGAACCGGAGCAGCGTTTAACCAACAACGGCATTTTCAGAAAATTAAAAATCGCCTTAAACCTGAAAAACGAAGATGTATTGGAAATTTTAGGGCTGACTGGGTTGCGTATCAGTAAACATGAATTAAGCGCGTTTTTTCGTAAACCAGGTCATAAACACTACCGTGATTGCAAAGACCAGGTCTTGCGTAATTTTCTCAAAGGGCTACAGCTTAAATACCGTCCTGGCGTTGAACAGGAAATCGCGTCTGTATGGAAACCACTCAAAACGCCGAGACAGGTTTAAGCGGTTTAAAACTTAACAATCAACATAGTCGCCCCAGCACCAACACAGGAAAAACACATTGAGCCAATCAGCATTCTCAACGCTTAATCTGCATGCCGCTCTGCTTAAAAACTTATCCTCTCTTGGTTATGAGGAGATGACGCCCATACAAGCACAGAGCCTGCCGCATATTCTGGCGGGAAAAGATGTTATCGCCCAGGGAAAAACCGGCTCGGGGAAAACCGCTGCGTTCGGTCTTGGCCTGCTGGAAAAGCTTGATGTAAAGCGTTTTCGCGTGCAATCACTGGTGCTTTGTCCGACCCGTGAACTTGCCGATCAGGTTGCAAAAGAGATTCGGAGATTGGCCCGGGCTATCCACAATATCAAGGTATTGACCTTATGCGGCGGTGTGTCGATCGGTCCCCAGATTGGCTCACTGGAACATGGCGCCCATATTATTGTTGGAACCCCCGGTCGCATAGAGGATCATTTGAATAAAGGCACGCTTAAGCTGAATAATGTGAATATGCTCATCCTCGATGAAGCCGATCGCATGCTTGATATGGGATTTCAGGCAGCGCTGGATGCCATCATCGATCAGACCCCCGATCAGCGCCAAACCCTGTTATTTAGTGCAACCTTTCCAGATCAAATCCAGTCTGTCGCCAAGCGCATCATGGTTAAACCCGTCATGGTGCAAGTGGCTTCCACGCACGATAATGCCAGTATCCAGCAGCATTTTTTCAAGGTGGAGAATAATGAGCACCGTTTGACAGCTCTGCGTCTGCTGCTTTTGCAACATCGCCCTGAATCCACCTTGGTATTTTGCAATACCAAACGGGAAACCCAGGAAGTGGCAGATGAGTTACTTCATCTTGGTTTTAGTGCGCTCGCCTTGCATGGCGATCTTGAACAGAGAGATCGTGATCAAACATTGGTGCGGTTTGCCAACAAAAGCGTCTCGATTCTTGTTGCTACCGATGTCGCTGCCCGTGGTCTGGATATTGATGCGCTGGATGCTGTAATCAATTACCACATAGCACATGAGTCTGAAGGTCATGTTCACCGTATTGGTCGCACAGGTCGAGCTGGAAGCAAAGGAACCGCGTACTCATTGTATAGCGAAAAAGAGAGTTATAAGGTCGCTTCCCTGGACGCAAATGTAGACCCGATCTTAGATAGCGAGCCTTTGCCGCCGCTCAGCTTGTTGGAAAAGCCGACAATGAAACCCTCAATGGCAACGCTGCAAATTGACGGCGGAAAAAAACAAAAAGTTCGCCCTGGGGATATTCTGGGCGCTTTGACCGGAAAAAACGGCATTGCCGGAAAACAGGTCGGAAAGATTCAAATTTTTGATAACTGGGCTTATGTGGCCGTCAGTCAGGACGTTGTTCAACCGGCACTGAAAAAATTAGGTGAAGGAAAATTGAAGGGACGTTCGTTTCGGGTCAGACTGATTCATGGCTAGGAGGCAGGATATTGGCGGAGTGACCAAACTTCTCCTCAGGCGATCTTGATCCTTACCACATTCATCACTTCAAGCTCTATGCCGGCAACTATCTTGATTCCCGGATAGTAGGTCAGGTTGACCCGTTGACCGGCGATGTTCTTGTATCTTCGTTTGCGTTTATAGCTGAAGGGAACCTCTTGTCCCTCCAGCATCAGCGTGTTGACGACCCACTCCCCCTCATCCCGCTGCACATGAGAGACCACCTTGAGCATGTCGGAGTGAACGAGCTTTGCGTGCTGTTTGAGCAGTTTTTCCGGATCGGATTGCATGGTGTTTCTCCTTCATAGCCGGCAAGGCCGGGATCCGTCCACTATTATCCGCTCTGAAGCGCTGGAGTAACAGAGTGAGAGGCTATGGACTATCTACTTGCCAGGTATTGGACGCTATTTCGATTATTTGCGAGACAAGAATTCGATTTTTATCGAATGCATGCATGAAGATGTGCAGCAGGACAATCAATTGGATCGACTGAAGGCGTTGATCGGTGATCATGGCAAGGCGCTACAGCAGGCAGGCTATCAGGTCCTATGAAACCCGACAGCCTCCTAAGACCACGCCTCTTATCCGTTTTCCGCCCGCCGTTGTTTTGCTGCGGCGCCATACTCGAAAGAGTCTGAAAAGAGGTGTTCTTCACTCAGTCCGTGTGCGAGGAAGGTCTCCTTTCCCGCCTGGATCATGGGGGGTGGACCGCTCATGTAGACTTCGTGGCCGCTCAGATCCGGGGTGTCGCTGATTACCTGGTCGTGTACCCAGCCGTTTTTCCCTTCCCAATCTGTATCGGGTTCAGAGAGGACCGGTGTGTAGCTGAAGTTGGCATGCTCCCGCGCCCAGGCTTCAGGCATCTCAGGCAGATAGAGATCCTGTTTGGCGCGAACTCCCCAGTAGAGGTGCATGGGCCGATCGATGCCGATCTCGAAGGCGTGTTCGATAATGCCTTTCAACGGCGCAAAGCCGGTACCGCCTCCCATGAAGATGATGGGTCGGGATGACTCTTCGCGCAGAAAGTAACTGCCCAGGGGGGCCTCCAGTCGCAGAATGGTCTTCTCCTCCATGCCGTCGAAGAGGAAATCGGTGAAAGAGCCACCGGCAACATGGCGGATGTGCAGTTCGATAAAGTCGTCGTTGTGCGGTGCATTGGCGATGGAGAACGCCCGTTTGCTACCATCTTCAAGAATGAAATTGAGATATTGTCCGGCCAGAAACTGCAGTCGCTCGCCCTCCGGAAGTTTAAGGTAGAGGCGGATCACGTCATCGTTAAGGTGCTCGATCTTATCCACCCGACAGGGAAACTCGCGAATCTCGATATCCGCCGCCTCGACGATCTCTTTTGACTCTAGACGGATATCGGTGGAAGGTATCGCCTTACAGGTCAGGCAGCTGTTTTCCGGCAGTTCCTCCAGTGCTGGCGGGGTGCCGTCTGTATAGCTCACGTCACCTTCGAGCAGCGTACTTTTGCACTCTCCGCAAAAACCATTGCGGCAGCCGTATGCGAGGTTGACCCCCTGTCTTACGGCTGCGTCCAGGATGCTTTCGTTAGCATCCACGCTGAATTCGTGACCGCTGGGTTCGACGTGAACTTTGAAACTCATGGGATTCCTTGGTATTGAGTAAGAGCCTGAATCTACGAATTCAGGCAAGAAAACAGTAAACGAATAATTCTCGCCTATTTTAGTCAGGAATTAAACCGGGGAGTTGATTGGGTAATGCAGAAAGTCACTATTGTTGGTTGCGGAGACATTGGTCACCGGGTTGCGCTTCGTCTGCCGGTGGAGGAATTCAGTGTCTCCTGCTGGGTGCGGAGCCGTGCCAGCGCCCGAAATCTTCAAGGGTTGGGGTTGGATTCCGTGGCGGTTGATCTGGATGATTCTGCAATTTCCCTTCCTGTCGTTGAGGGCCATTCACTCTTCTATTTTGCCCCTCCGCCGGGTAAAGGTACTGAAGATAAACGGGTGGCGGCACTGATTCGAGCGATGGCTGAAACCGGGCATCCGCACCGGGTGGTCTACCTGAGCACCACAGGTGTATATGGTGACTGTAATGGGGAGTGGGTGGATGAACAGCGTCCACCCTCTCCCAGGGCTGATCGGGCCTGGCGTCGACTGGATGCTGAACGGCGCTGGCGTGATTGGAGTCTGTCGGGTGGCGGTGAGCTGGTGATTCTCCGTGTGGCCGGGATCTACGGTCCGGGCAAACTACCGGTAAAGCGGTTGCAGTCGGGGACACCGATGGTGGCGGAAACTGACTCGCCCATAACCAACCACATTCATTCCCAAGATCTGGTGGCTATCTGCCTGGCGGCGATGGCGCGGGGGTGTTCAGATGAGGTCTACAACGTAAGTGATGGACACCCCGGCACCATGACGGCCTACTTTAACCAAGTGGCGGATTTTCTTGGACTTGCCCGCCCCCCTGTTATCTCTCTGGCAGAGGCGAAGCGGCGGTTGTCCCCTGGCATGCTCTCCTATCTGGGAGAGTCCCGGCGGCTGAGTAACCGCAAAATGGTCGATGAGCTGGATGTCGTTCTGCGCTACCCCACTCTGGCAGAGGGGTTGCCTGCCTCGCTGGATTAAGCGCAGGGTGGCAATAATCAGGGCTAAAAAACATTGTCAGGATATTTTACAGTCGTTTAAATCTCTTGAGTTTACATGCCATTGCTCTAACGCATTAAAAAACAATGACTTGAGGTTTGTAGCGTAAAAAGTTCTCAAACCTTCCCTTTTGACCCCCCCCAATATACTGTCGGATTCTTTTACAGGTTTGCTTGCCAGTCAAATGGTGAAATTCATAACAGTTTGAATAATAAAGAAAATTATTTAGTGGCACGGTGCTTGCTACTAGTTATGACAAGGCTTATAGCCGAGGCTAGAAACACAATCTGAATCATTAGCCAATTGAAGTGACGGGAAGCATTAGGCCGCCGACTCGCCGTTTCAGATAATTTGAATTGGAATTGTGCTTGAAAAAATAATAATCCGTCGGAGGACGGGATCTACGTAGTAAACTCCAGCTATACGGGTAACCGTATAGCTTTTTTTTTGTCCGATTAATCGTTAGGAGTAGAAGCGCGATGTTAAACAAGTGGATCGCCACCGGCGTGTTGCTAATGGGGATGATCCAGTCCCAGGCATGGGCGGCTGATAGTGAGGGGAAGTTTTCTGTCAGAAGCATGGGTTTGGCCACCTGCAGTCAATATGTAGAGGAGAAGGCCAAAGCCGAGGGTAAATACGCTGCGTTTTTGGGTTGGATGGAGGGATACCTGACGGCGACCAGTCAATATGCCAAAGATACCTACGATGTCGTTCCCTGGGGCAACGCGGTCTATCTTGGCACGATGCTGGCGGTGCATTGCAAAGCTAATCCGGAGCAGCGTTTCTATGTGGCGGTAGCCAGTCTGGCCAGAGCCATGAAGAGTAATCGCATCGTCTCCCTGTCACCGGTGGTGGAGGCCAAGAATGGTGAGCACAAGGCTTATCTTTATAAAGAGGTTTTGGAGCGGTTGCAGACCTGGCTGAAAGAGAACAAATACTACGATGGAGCCATTGATGGCGCCTACGGAAACAAGATGCGGGACGCAATCATGAAGTTTCAGAAGACTGTGGGGATGGAAGAGACCGGCGTGCCAGATCAACTGCTGTTGCACAGAGCCTTACTGCAGAGCCAGGCCGAAAAGGCCAAATAGGCTCGTTCGGAAATGCTCCTGAAAACGCAGAGGAAACCTGTAGGATGCGGTGACGACTGCAGGGATGCAGGAGGTAGAGTAATGCAGGAGCAATTACCGAGTAAAGCGAACCGCATCAAACAAGACTGATGCGCATCGCTACGTTCAGCACATCCTACATCTCCGGGGCGGTTCTGCTTCAGATCTTGATATCGAGCCAGTCGAACAACGCATCCCAGAGTATGACATCCTGATAGACCTGTGAGGGCGCCAGTTCGAAAATGCCCAAACCCCGCTCTGCCGACTGGATGTAATTTTTGCTCTCTCTCAGATGGGTGATCACCGGCACCTTGAGGTGGCCGAGAAATTTTTCCAACTCGTGGTAGATGATGGTCTTTTCATGTACCCGGTTGGCGACGATGCCGATGCGGGTCTGATGCCGGGAGATCCGGTTGCTACTCAGTAACTCTTCGAGAAAGCGGCTGCAGGCCCGGATGTCGATGGGCGAAGGCAGTACCGGGAGGACCAGGGTATCGACCCGCTTCAACATCTTGTTGATCGCCTTGCCATGGGTGCCGGCCGGGGCGTCCATGATCAGCAGGTCGGTTCCCTTCTTTGTCTTGATGGGTTCGCCGGTGGCATCGATCGCCTGGATGTCGGGGATGCCGGCGTAGTCCTGACGCGCCTCTAGCCAGTCCAGTGAGGATTTCTGGGGATCGAAATCGGCGAGTGCCACCTTGAGACCTTCGTCTGCATACCAGGTTGCAAGATTGGTGGCCAGTGTGGTTTTGCCGCATCCACCTTTGGCATTCATCAACATGACGGAGCGCATGATTAGTTTCCTGCTGGTCGTTGGACGGATTATGTTGAGTTCCGACCAGGCGCGTCGAAGATGGGTGATGCTCTCCATATTGATGGTGTTGCAGCGAAACCGATCGCGCCATCCCAATGTGAGCAACACTGGCCTGCATCTTGATCTCGTGTCTCCGAATCACCAAGCTTGATATCCAACCAACGGACTTGATCTGGCTATTGCTCCAGTCGGCGGGCAGACGACCAGAGCCGCCTTTTAACGACAGGTCCAGCAACGTCGTTTCAAATGATTTTTCGCTCTTCGATATAGTGCATTGGCGCATCAAAAGGACGCGCCTGAGTGCCGAAGTCTTCCGGCTCTGAAGAGCAATACGTAACCGAACAGGCGGCTACCGT
>NZ_JAAVSH020000001.1:3765102-3798161 GCF_011947365.2 endosymbiont of Lamellibrachia barhami | reverse complement strand
TGTTGTATGGTTCAGTTACATATTGCTCCTGTGAGGCGCCAGTGAAATGCCCAAACCCCGCTCTGCAAGCTGGATGTAATTTTTGCTCTCTCAGATGGGTGATCACCGGCACGCCAGGTGGCCGAAGTACACCAACTCGTGGTAGATGATGAGATTCTTTTCATGTACGGTTGGCGACGATGCCGATGCGGGTCTGATGCCCAGGAAGTCAGTTGCTACCAGTAACTCTTCGAAAGCGGCTGCGAACTACGGATAATCGATGGGCGAGCAGTACCGGACCAGGTGTGACCCGCTAACATCTTGTTGATCGCCTTGCCATGGGTGCCGGCCGGGGCGTCCATGATCAGCAGGTCGGTCCCCTTTTTTGTCTTGATGGGTTCGTCGGTGGCATCGATCGCCTGGATGTCGGGGATGCCTGCGTAGTCCTGACGCGCCTCTAGCCAGTCCAGTGAGGATTTCTGGGGATCGAAATCGGCGAGTGCCACCTTGAGACCTTCGTCTGCATACCAGGTTGCAATATTGGTGGCCAGTGTGGTTTTGCCGCATCCACCTTTGGCATTCATCAACATGACGGAGCGCATGGCGAGTTTCCTAATGGTCGTTGGACGGATTACCACTTCGAATTGTAGCTAGTGTCTGTCCAGAAACCCATATCTAACCACAAAGATCACGAAGAGCACGAAGGTAACAAATTGATTAACAACAAATTATCTTTGTGTGCTTCGTGCACTTCGTGGTTAAAACAGTGTTTTTGGATGAACGCTTGCTAATCCTGGGAAGGTCGACAGTCAGGGTGAGTCGATGCCGAGTTTGTCCCAGATGTCGTCGACCTGCTGCTTGACCGTATCGTCCATGACAATCGGCGTGCCCCACTCCCGGTTTGTCTCTCCCGGCCATTTATTGGTGGCGTCAAAACCGATCTTTGAACCCAATCCGGAAACCGGGGAGGCGAAATCGAGATAGTCGATAGGGGTGTTTTCGATCAGCGTGGTGTCGCGCGCGGGGTCCATGCGAGTGGTCATAGCCCAGATGACGTCGTTCCAATCACGGGTGTTGATATCATCGTCCACCACTATGACGAACTTGGTGTACATGAACTGGCGCAGAAAGGACCAGACCCCCATCATCACCCGCTTGGCGTGCCCCGGATACTGTTTTTTCATACTCACCACCGCCATGCGGTAGGAGCAACCCTCCGGCGGCAGGTAGAAGTCGACGATCTCCGGGAACTGTTTCTGCAGGATCGGTACGAAGACCTCGTTTAGCGCCACGCCGAGGATTGCCGGTTCATCCGGTGGCCGCCCGGTATAGGTGCTGTGATAGATGGGGTTCTCGCGGTGGGTAATGCGTTCGATGGTGAAGACCGGAAAACTTTCTACCTCGTTGTAGTAACCCGTGTGGTCGCCGAAAGGCCCTTCGGGCGCCATGTCGTCCGGATGGATATGGCCTTCCAGCACAAACTCAGCAGAGGCGGGTACCTGCAGGTCTGAGCCGATACACTTCACTACCTCTGTGCGGCTGCCCCGCAACAGGCCGGCGAAGGCGTATTCTGAAAGTGTGTCGGGCACCGGCGTTACCGCTGCCAGAATGGTGGCAGGGTCTGCGCCCAGCGCCACGGCGATAGGGAAAGGTTCTCCCGGATGACTCTCCTGCCACTCCCGAAAATCCAGGGCGCCGCCGCGGTGGGCTAGCCAACGCATGATAACCCGGTTGCGACCGATGACCTGCATGCGGTAGATGCCCAGGTTCTGTCGTGACTTGTTGGGACCCTGGGTCACCACCAGTCCCCAGGTGATCAGTGGGCCGGCGTCACCAGGCCAACAGGTCTGCACTGGCAGATCGGCCAGATCGACAGTTTCGTCTTCAAGGATCTGCGCCTGACAGGGGGCATTGCGGCGCTCCTTCGGCGCCATATCCAGCACCTTTCGAAAGATTGGCAGTTTCTGCCAGGCGTCCTTCACTCCTTTTGGCGGATCGGGCTCTTTCAGAAAAGCCAGCAGTCTGCCGACCTCCCGTAACGCCTCCACATTCTCCTCACCCATGCCCATGGCGACCCGTTGCGGGGTGCCGAAGAGGTTGCCCAGCAGCGGATAGCGGGAGCCTTTTACGTTTTCGAACAGCAGAGCGGGCCCACCGGCCCGCAGGGTGCGGTCGCAGATTTCGGTGATTTCGAGGTTGGGATCAACCGCCAACTGAATGCGTTTCAGTTCGCCCCGGGATTCAAGTTGCCGGATAAAGTCGCGCAGATCCTGGTATTGCATGGGTTATATAGGTATTTCCATTATCTGATCGCAAACCTTACCAGAGCGGGTGGGTTGAGCGGTATTTTGTGACCAAAATTTATTTTATGTGGCATAAGAAACTTGAATTATCCTGATTTAGGGCTAATATAAGCAAAATCTAATATAGTAATCGGGACAATCCCATGAAATTAAATAAGCAAGTTTGGCGGCCGTGGCATTTTGTCATACTCAGCCTGTTCCCGCTGTCAGCATCTGCTGAATTGACCACAGTGGAGGCAGATTTCCGTGAGACCCCAAGGGAGTTTCGTCTCGACGGTATGGTGGAAGCGATCAATCAGACTACGGTCTCCGCCCAGACCCAGGGTCAGGTGCAGGAGATTCTCTTTGATGTGGATGACTATGTCGAAAATGGACAGTTACTCATCACCCTGAAAGATACCGAACAGAAGGCGCGCCTGCATCAGGCCGAAGCCGACCTGAAGGAGGTCTTGGCGCGATTGCAGGAGGCGAAAGATGAATATGTGCGCACCAAGGAGCTGTCTGGCAAAAATCTGGTCTCTCAGTCACAGCTGGATAAGGCGAACGCAAGCCTGAAGTCGGCCCGTGCCCGTCAGGATGCTGCCAGTGCGGGTTTGGTGCAGGCCAGTGAGCAGTTGGAGTACACAAGGATCCGAGCGCCCTATAGCGGCATCGTGACCCATCGTCTTATCGAGGTGGGCGAGATCGCCCAGCCGGGTCAGAAGCTGATGAGTGGCACCTCGCTGGATCAGCTACGGGTGTTGGTGGACGTACCACAGAGTCTTATACCCATCATTCGCAAGACCGGTAAGGCACGGGTACAGCAGCCGGATAGTGTGTTCGTGGAAGCGACCAAGCTCACAATCTTCCCCTTTGCACATCACGGCAGTAATACTTTCAAGGTGCGGCTCGACCTGCCGGAGGGTATTCCTGACCTGTTTCCCGGGATGTTCGTGAAGACAGCCTTCGTCACAGGCACCAAGCGGGAACTGGTTGTGCCGGTTGAGGCGGTGGTCTATCGCTCTGAAGTCACCGCTGTCTATGTGGTCGAGGCGAGTGGGCGTGTCCGTTTCCGCCATATTCGTGCGGGTCATCGGTCGGAAGACGGCAAGATGGCGGTGATAGCCGGGCTTTCGGCGGGAGACCGGGTGGCGATCGATCCGATTGCGGCAGGCGTCCTGTTGAAGCAGCAGATGGCGGAGGCCGGTAATGAGTAAGCTGGCGATATCGGGACGCATCGCGGAGCGTTTCATGCTCACGGAGATTACTCCCCTGCTGGCCCTGGTGGGGCTGTTGCTGGGTATTTTTGCGGTGCTCGTTACGCCGCGTGAGGAGGAGCCGCAGATCAATGTCACCTTTGCCAACGTCTTTATCCCCTTTCCCGGCGCCACCGCGAAAGAGGTGGAGAGCTTGGTGGCAACGCCTGCGGAGCAGGTGTTGTCGGAGATAGACGGGGTAAAACATGTCTACTCAACCTCCCGTCCCGGTATGGCGGTACTGACGGTGAGATTTGTGGTCGGAGAAAACCGGGAAGATGCCATCGTGCGTCTCTTCAGTAAGGTCTACTCCAATCAGGACTGGCTGCCGCATAACCTGGGGGTGGGTCTGCCGATCATCAAACCGATGGGCATAGATGATGTGCCGATCGTCACCGCGACCCTGTGGACCGAAGATCCAGAGAAGGGGGCCTATGAGTTGGGACAGGTGGCGCACGCCATCGAATCTGAGCTGAAGCGGGTGCCTGGGACACGGGATATCTACACCATCGGCAACCCCGACAGGGTGGTGCATGTGGAGCTGGATCCCCAGGCATTGGCGGGCCACGACATCGATCTGGAGGATCTGCGTACTGCGCTGCAGGCGGGCAACCGGATTCGTGACAACATCACGATAACGGCACAAAATCATGAGGTGCTGGTGCAGGCGGGCACCTTCCTTACCTCTGCCGAGGAGATCGACTCCCTGGTGGTCGGTGTCCAGGAGGGCAGGGCGATCTACCTGCGGGATGTGGCCAGGGTGAGCCATGAACCGGACCAGCCGAACCAGTATGTCTGGATGGGCGGTGGCGAACAGGGGGAGCTCAAGGGCGTGCCGTCCGGCGGAAAATATCCGGCGGTCACCATCGCAGTGGCGAAAAAGGCCGGCACCAATGCGGTGGATATCTCGAAGGCGGTGATCGAGCGTTTTGAACAGCTCAAGGGCACCTTCATTCCCGATGGGGTTAACGTCACCATCACCCGCAACTATGGTGAGACGGCGGAGGCCAAGGCGAACAAGCTGATCACCAAGTTGGCGTTTGCAACCCTTTCGGTGATCGTACTGGTCTTTTTGGCTATCGGCTGGCGTGAGGCCTTCATCGTCGGCGCCGCTGTGGTGGTGACCCTGGCGATCACCCTGTTTGCCTCATGGGTCTGGGGATTTACTCTCAACCGGGTGTCGCTGTTCGCCCTTATCTTCTCCATCGGCATCCTTGTCGATGATGCCATCGTGGTGGTGGAGAACATCCACCGCCATCTGCAGATGGGCGCGAAAAATCTACGGGAGGCGATCCCGGTGGCAGTGGACGAGGTGGGTGGCCCCACCATTCTGGCGACCTTTACCGTAATTGCGGCCCTGTTGCCGATGGCCTTCGTCACCGGTCTGATGGGACCCTACATGAGTCCGATCCCGATCAATGCCAGCACCGGCATGCTGATCTCCCTGATAGTGGCCTTCATCTTCACCCCCTGGCTGACCAACATTGTGCTGGCCAATCATGCGGAGAAGATCGCGGTCCATGCCCACAATGAACAGGCGGAGACCGGACTCAGCCGTTTCTTCGGCAGGGTCATGCGTCCGTTTCTGCTGGGATCACGGGGTAATCGGATGCGTTGGGTGCTGCTGGGCGGCATCCTGATCCTCATGGCCATCTCGGTCTCATTGGTGGTCAACCAATCAGTGGTATTGAAGATGCTGCCCTTCGACAACAAGTCGGAATTCCAGGTGATGCTCGATATGCCGGAAGGGACCAGCCTGGAGCAGACCACCCGAGTGCTCGACGAGATGGGTGACTACCTGGCCAGCGTAGACGAGGTGACCGACTATCAGGTCTATTCAGGTACAGCGTCGCCGATCGGCTTCAATGGTCTGGTGCGCCAGTACTACCTGCGGGAGGGGGCTCACCTGGGCGATATCCAGGTCAACCTGGTGGAAAAACATCTGCGTGAACGCAAGAGTCACGAAATAGCGCTGTCGGTGCGAGCGCCGCTGCAGAAAATCGCCCGTGAGTACAACGGTAACGCCAAGATTGTCGAAGTGCCTCCCGGCCCGCCGGTGATGTCGCCGCTGGTGGCTGAGATTTATGGTCTCGACTATCAGGGGCAGACGGAGGTGGCCTGGGAGACGCGCAAGATCTTTGAAAATACCCCCGACATCATCGATGTGGATGACAGCGTCGAGTATCCATCAGTGAAGTTTGTCGTACAGGTCGATCGTGCCAAGGCGGCGCGTCTGGGGGTGGCTCAAAGCACGGTTGCTGAGGCGCTGGCCACAGTATTGGGTGGTGAAGACGTGAGTTTCCTTCACGGTGAGAACCTGAAGTATGCCGTGCCGATTCGTCTGGAATACTCGGATGCGGACAAGGCCGATCTGGAGCAGGTGCTCTCGCTGCGGGTGCGCGCACAGAGTGGCACGCTGGTGCCGCTCTCGGAGATCGTCCAGGTGGTGCCGAGTGTGCGGGAATACTCCATCCACCACAAGGATCTGATGCCGGTGGTCTATGTAACGGGTGACATGGCGGGTGATACCGATAGCCCGCTCTATGGTCTGTTCGGGATTTCCGACCAGCTCAATGGCGATGAGGGTGTGGAGCAGTGGTTTCTCTCCCAGCCGGAAAATCCCTACGAGTACAGCCTCAAATGGGATGGCGAGTGGCAGATCACCTACGAGACCTTCCGTGATATGGGCATCGCCTACTCGGTGGGTCTGTTGATGATCTATCTGCTGGTGGTGGCGCAGTTCCGCTCCTATCTGGTGCCCCTGGTGATCATGGCGCCAATCCCGCTGACCATCATCGGCATCCTGCCGGGACATGCGCTGATGGGCGCCCAGTTCACCGCCACCTCCCTGATCGGCATGATTGCCCTGGCGGGTATTATCGTACGCAACTCCATCCTGCTGGTGGACTTTATCAATCAGCAGGTACGGGAAGGTTTGAGTTTGGAGGCGGCGGTTGTCAGTGCCGCAGCAGTGCGTGCCAAACCTATCGCGTTGACGGCGCTGGCGGCCATGGCTGGTGGATTTTTCATCCTCGACGATCCGATATTCAGCGGTCTGGCGGTATCATTGATCTTCGGCCTGTTTGTATCGACGGTATTGACCCTGGTCGTGATCCCAGTGGTCTACTATGCCGCAATGCGGAATCGCATGGGGGCTCTCCAGGCGGAGAGTGAGTAGTATCCGCCTGGGGTCGGAGTCAAACCGTATAAACAGTGCGGCAAAAATGACAGGGTCAATGCGGTTTGACTCCGACCCCTACAACCCGAAATCGCCTGAAGGATATTCAGGCGGGGAGTACTTCATGACAAGAGAGAACTGGCAGGGTCGTTGCTGGAGTTGCGGGCAGACCCTGAAGGCGGCTGACTTCAGCCGTGAAGACCGTTGTCCGGATTGCAGCAAGGCGACGCATGCCTGTAAAAACTGCCGTTACTACAAACCCGGTTTGGCCAATGATTGCCGGGAACCTGTTGCCGAACGGGTGACCGACAAAGAGCGGCCCAATTTCTGTGACTATTTCGAACCTTGGGAAGCTGCCTATGGCGGCGTTACAGCGACCCCTGGAGATGACAGGCTGAGCGCCGCAGAGGATCTTTTTAAATAGGCGGGTTATCTTCGTAGGAGCCGCGCCTCGCAGCGAGGTGCTGCCCCTGTCTGGTGTCTATCTGGAAACCAATGGGCGTAGCCCGGATGGAGCTTGCGTAATCCGGGAACAGACTTTGAATCAGCCACTTATCTTCCTGGATTCCGCAGAGCTTCATCCAGGCTACAATTATTCACTTGTTTCCGGATAGACACTAATTAAGCCGGATTGATGATAATCATCGGATGTTGACCCTGTTTGCAGGATTATGTGGGTAGAACTTTGCAGGAGCCCGCCCATGTGTTACGTCCTCTATTTTTCCCTGATCGCCCTTTTGCTGATCTACAGCGATTCTGTGGTGGAACAGTTCGCTCTCTCCGAGAGTGCGGGCGAAGGAGAGTGGATTATGATGGCGACGGGATGGGAGTTGGTTCCGGCCATCTGGCCTCTGCTGCTCATGGCGATGGTGTTCGCCAGTGCACTGACCTTTTTTGTCGCACGGGCAGTATTCAGGCAGCGATGAAACAGTCTACTTGGGGATTCGCTGCCAAGTGATATTGAGCAGGGTGTCGATGGCGCTTTGAGTATCGGGCAGATGGATCTGGTAGGCGTTTTCCAAATTGTCAGGGGTGAGCACCTCTCCTGGTTTCCCAACGGCAAGTGTGCATCCCTGATGCAGAAGTTGCAGCCGCTGGCAGAAGTGGGCGGCAAGCCGTAAATCGTGCAGTACAACAATCACAGCGTTGCCTTGTGAGCAGTGCTCTGCAAGCATTGCCATAACATCGAGTTGATGGGCAGGATCGAGCGCGGCCACGGGTTCGTCGGCGAGCAGGATCTCCGGTTCTGAAGCAAGCGCCCGTGCCAGCAGTACCCTGGCACGTTCTCCGCCGGAGAGCGTGTTGTAGGGGCGGTGACGAAATGGCAACAGGTCAGCATCCGCGATGACGCTTTCGATCACTTGTTGATCCCGTGCGGAAAGTTTGCCCCAGGGTTCTAGGTGGGGAATGCGGCCCAATTCGATGATGCGTTTTACGGAGAGCGGCCAGTGGACCTCGGTTTGCTGGGGCAGATAGGCGATACGTCTGGCCCGTTCACTGCGTGGAATGTCTTCGAGGCGCTGTTCGCCAAGTTGAAGCACGCCGCTATCAGCCCGGGCCGACCCGGCAAGACAGCGCAGCAGGCTGCTCTTGCCCGCACCGTTGGGTCCGATCAAGCCGAGCATCTCGCCCTTATCCAACTCGATATCCACAGCCTCCAGGATGGGTTGATCATCGAAAGCGAGAGAGAGTGCGGTTCCGCGAAGCAGGCTCATTGGTTATACCGCCTGCTCTTGATGATGAGGTAGAGAAAAAAGGGCGCTCCCACCAGTGCGGTGACGACGCCCACCTTGATCTCTGTCTGCGCCGGTAGCAGGCGTACCAGGATGTCGGCCGCAAGCAGCAGGATGGCGCCCCCCAAGGCGCTGGCGGCAAGCAGTCTGCCGGGTTGATAGCCGACGAACGGGCGCAGCATGTGGGGCACAACCAGGCCGATAAAACCGATTGCGCCGGTCACCGAAACCGCCGATCCCACCGCCAGCGCCACCGCAAGAAAGATGCGCCAGCGCAGGCGGGGCAGGTCTATACCCATGGATTGGGCCGTCTCCTCTCCCAGTGTCAGGGCATCCAGCGCCCGCCCGACACGCAACAGCAGCATCCAGCCCAGCAGGGTGCCGGGCAGCATGATCCAGAAATTTTGCATGCTGCTGTTGGCCAGTGAGCCCATCATCCAGAGTACGATCTCCTGCACCGCATAGGGGCTGGGGGCGAGATTGAGCAGCAGGGAGATGAGCGCCAGGGTCAGCGAGTTGATCGCCACGCCGGCCAGAATCAGGGTGAGGGTGCCGGCGTTGCGTCCTGCCAGCAGATAGACCAGCAGGGTGGCGCCGAGTGATCCCAGGATGCCCCCGAGAGGCAGGCTGAACTGGGAGAGTGCAGCACTGCCGAAATAGAGCGCGATCACCGCTCCAAGCGCAGCGCCGCTGGCACTGCCGATGAGTCCGGGGCTTGCCAGGGGATTGCGCAGCATGGCCTGCATGGCGGCGCCGCAAAGTCCAAGGGTGGCCCCGGCGAAAAGCGCGATCAGCGCGCGGGGCAGGCGCACTTCGGTCAGAATCAGTGCCAGTACGCTGCTGGTGTCATCAAACGTCTCCTGCAATGCCTGGAAAACCGGAATTGTCTGACTGCCAAAGAGCAGTGAGAACAGAAACAGGCTGCTAGCGGCTGCGACCAACAGTCCGAGTAGTCGGGATTGTCTTATCTCCCCCAGCATTACTGTTTCTTCGGCAGTGCGGCATGCAGTTCAGCCACCGCATCGGCAATCATGGGTCCGCCACAGATCCAATATTTGAAAGGGATCTCAATGATGGGGCGGTTGTGGGTGATGTGGCGCAGTGCAGGATGATGCAGTTGTCTCTGGGCCAGTGAGCGGGTCTCCCCGGTGTAGGCCGAGGAAAAAATTTGGTCGGGCTGTCCGAGCAGCAGACTCTCCAGGTCGATGCTGCTGTAACCGCTGATGCCTATATTGGCGGCCAGGTTGGACCAGCCTGCCAGTGCCAGCGCCTCATTCTGCAGCGTATCGATCCCGCTGGTGTATCCCCGCGGCTGATAGAAGAGGGCTTTGGGTCTCTGATGGGCGGGTTGGTGTGGTATTCGTGACAGCATTGACTGCATCTGATGGATGAGGGCTTCCCCGCGGGCATTCTGCCCCAGAAGTTTTGCCAAAGACCGGATATTGCTTTCGATACCGCTGATACTGGTGGGCATGGGAAGCTGCGCTATCCGGTAGCCGAGCTTCTCAAGCAGTCCCAGCAGTCGCCTGTCGGTGAATTCAACGGTGAGGATCAGGTCGGGGTCGAGAGCCAGCAACTCCTCGGGGCGGGCATGATTGACCGGGTATCGTTGTGCCTCCTCAGCAACAAATGAACTCTCGGGTTGCAGCGAAAGGTAGCTGACCGAGGCGATCTGATCTGCATCGGCCAGCATCAACAGCAACTGGTCGGTGCAGAGATTGATGGAGACGACCCTGGAAGGTGGGGTATCCGCCCCATGCGCCCACCCTGCAACAGTCAGCAGTGAGAGGAGAAGCAGGGTCGGGCGTAGCAGAGACATGGCGATAGCGTCGGTCAAAAAAGCCGGGAGTGCAATGGGCCGGCGCCATTCGGAAGCCCGAAATTCACCACAAAAATGCAACTCCACTACTTTAGCCTGAACGCTCCTACTTCGGCGCATAGGCGATGGAGACAAACACCTCCCGTCCCAGCGAATTGTAGGTTTTGACCGTTTCGTACTCCTTGTCGAGCAGATTTTTGATCTGCCCGCGTACAATCCACTCATTGCTCAGGCGATGACTGGCGCGCAGGTTGACCAATGCATAACCCGCCAGATCCACCGTTTGGGCGGGAAAGGTGGAGAAGTCCTGGTCGGTGCGACTGTCCTGGGCGATGAGAGATATGCCGATCCCGCTCGCGCCAAACTGGCGGTCGGCATCCAGCCGCAGGGTCTTGCGGGCGCGGCGCAGCAGCACTTCATCGGTATCGCGGTCCCGGGGATCGAGCAGGGTCAGGCTGCCGGAGAGATCCCAGTCGGCAAGGCGGGTATCAAGGCTGGTCTCCAGGCCGCGGATGCGGGCCTGCGCCACATTCTCAGGTTGCAGCAGAAAAGTGACCGGGTCGAACACATTCTGGATCAGGTTTTCGATGTCGTTCTGGAAAAGGTTGAATGACCAGCCGCCCCAGCTGTAACTGCCTTTCAGGCCCAGTTCAATATTTTTCGACTCTTCAGGTTTCAGGTCAGGATTGCCCTGGAAGCCGAAAGAGAAGGGCCAGTAGAGTTGGCTGAAGTCCGGGGCCTTGAAGCCGGTGCCGAAAGCGGCAGTGGTGCGGATGCTGGCGGTGAGATCGTAGCCAACGGCGACATTGCCGGTAGTGTGGCCGCCGAAGGCTTCGTTATCGTCGCGGCGGGCTCCTGCGGTCAGGCTGAAAGCGCCAAAGATGCCCTGGTACTGGGCGAAGGCCGCTTTGTTGTCGCGCCGGGCCTCGGCAAACTGGACGCTGCTCTCCAGCTCGTCGCGCAGATAGTCGAGCCCGGCGGTAATGATTTGGTCATCAGCAAGATAGATGTCGTTCTGCCAGAAGGCTTGCAGTCGGCGGGTGTTGAACTCCCCGGCAGGCAGGTCGTTGGTGTAGTTGTCCGATTCGTTGCGGCTTTCCCCGGCGGAGAGGGTTAAGTCCCAGGCCTCCATCGGCATGAAAGTGAATTTTCCGTTCAGCGTCTGCTGTACGAAATCCTCGCGGTAGTCGGCGGTTGGGTCAAAGCCGTCATAGTTGGTTTCACCCTGGGCGTGCATGAACTGGAGGTTAATTTTCTGCCCGCTGGCAAAGGCATGGCTGAACGATCCGCCCAGTGAGTCGTTACGATAGCCGTCGCGGTCGGGATTGTTTAGTTTGATGGCGTTGATGCCGTCGGTTTTGAAGTGGCTGGCGTTCAGGTTGAAACGGGTACGCTCGCTGCCGCCTGAAAGGTTGGCGGAGAGATCGATTGTATTGTTGGTGCCGAATGCAGCGACAGCGCTGGGGTTTATGCCTGGCTCGCCTTGGCGGGTGAAGATCTGGATCACGCCGCCGATGGCATCGGCACCATAAAGGCTGGATCTGGGGCCGCGCACGATCTCGATGCGATCGATCTGCGCCAGGGGCAACTTTTGCAGAGTAGGGATACTGGTGACTATCTCCCCGACCCTAATCCCGTCGATGAGCACCAGGGTCTGACTGGAGCCTGTGCCGCGCAGGTAGATGCTGGTGGTTTGGCCGTACCCGCCGGCGATGGGCAGGTCGAGTCCTGCGCGGCCTGTGAGCAGGCCAATCAGATCTTTCGCCTGGCTGCGCTCGATCTGCTGGCGGGTGATGATCTCCACCGGCGCCAGGGTTTCGTCGATCGTGCGGGCGGTGCGGGTGGCGGTGACATTGATGTCATCAAGCTTTTGGGTGCTCTCCGCCTGTGCGGCTGAAGCGGCGAGTGTGCAACTGATGGTGACGGATAGAAGGGTTTCTCTCCCTAATAGGCTTGGCATGATAGATCTCCGTAAATCGTACCGATAAGCGGGAGATGTGCAGCGGGTGTCAATCCCGGGAAGAGTTACCGGAAAAAGAGTCTGCCTGTTTACACATCGACGATAGAAGCTTCAAACTTCTTGCGTCGACCAGCGGATTTCCGCCCCACTGAATGCCCCGTTCAGTGGTCATGCGACGCAGAAACGGCAGGTTTCCTGGCTCGTGGATCGATGCGCCTGCCCGCCTTCCCGGATCTTTATCCAGTGGTGTCGTCGGGAGGCGCTCCTCACCTACAGTTGCGGGGACAGCCAGGGTTTTGCGATGGTTTGCTCACCCTGTTCCCTTTTAACCCTGCGCATTCTGGACGCGTAGGGCACCGTTTCTGCGGCGTATTGTATGGATGGGCAGGAGTATTTCAACTTTTGCAGATATTTTTTTGTGGAAAGAGAGTAGGGGGGGCAGAGTCAAGCCGGGTCAGAACTGCGGGTAATTGATTTAGGTTTGAACAGTTTGACTCCGCCCCCTGTGCACAATCCATGAGAGATTGCGCTGACGTAGGCCCGATCAAGCGTAGCGGATCGGGCGATCCTAGGTTGAGGCAAAGCTGTGCTGCCGGTTCCCCTACGCTTGAACCGGCCTTCTACAGTATTTAGGCATCCGACGGCGGATCGTAAGGCTCCGTAAAGGAGCACTCCTTCTGCGGACAGACCTTTTCCGTGCCATTGCGTTTGGTGGTTTTGATGGTCAGTACCGGCCAGCCGCACTTGGGACAGGGTTCCGTCAACGGCTGGTTCCAGATTGCATAGTCGCAGCCGGGGTAGGTGGAGCAGGAGTAGAAGATCTTGCCGCGCCGTGATTTGCGCTTCAGCAGGGTGCCCTTGTGGCACTTGGGACAACTGACGCCGGTGTCTTCCGGTTTCTCCAGCGGTTCGATATAGCGGCACTTGGGATAGCCTGAACAGCCGATGAACTTGCCGTAGCGGCCTTTTTTGATGACCAGATCCGAGTTGCATTCGGGACACTGGCGCCCCTCCACGATCTCCGGTTCCTCCCGCTCTTCGCTGTTGCCGTTGAGGTCGCGGGTGTAGTCGCAGGTCGGATAGTTGGTGCAACCGATGAATCGACCGTGGCGGCCGAGACGGATCGAGAGCTGTTCTCCGCACTTCGGACACTTCTCGTCAAGGGCCTCATGGGTAACGTCGCTGCGTTTGACGTTCTCCTGGGTATGATCGATACGCTCCTTGAAAGGCCCCCAGAATTTTTGCAGCAGTGGCACCCAATCCTCTTCGCCTCGGGATACAGCGTCGAGTTCGTCTTCAAGTTTCGCGGTGAAATCGTAGTCTACATAGCGGGTGAAGTAGTCGGTCAGGAACTTGTTGACCACCCGGCCGACATCGGTTGGCTGGAAGCGCTTCTTCTCCAGGGTGACGTATTCGCGATCCTGTAGTGTGGAGATGATCGAGGCATAGGTTGAGGGACGGCCGATGCCATGCTCTTCCAGGGTCTTTACCAGGCTTGCCTCGCTGTATCTTGGTGGCGGTTCGGTAAAGTGCTGCTCCGGACGGATCGCTTTGAGTGGCAAGGTCTCACCCTCCTTGAGGGGCGGCAGCATCTTTTCGTCCCCGGCTCCCTTGGCCGCATCGTCTTTACCTTCCAGGTAGACCGCCATAAAACCGGGTTTGGCAATGGTGGAGCCGGTGGCGCGAAAGATATTGCCTTCACCACACAGCAGATCCGCCGCGACGGTGTGGATGGTTGCGTGGATCATCTGGCAGGCCACTGCCCGTTTCCAGATCAATTCGTAGAGTCGCGCCTGATCTTTGCTCAGGTGCTCTTTGATCTCTTGAGGGACACGTTCGACCGCAGTGGGACGTATGGCCTCGTGGGCCTCCTGGGCGTTCTTTGCCTTGGTCTTGAAACGGCGGGCCTCTTTGGGTAGCTGGTCATTGCCGTAGCGTTCTGCGATAAAGGCGCGAAAATCCTCCAGCGCTTCGTTCGCCAGGTTTACCGAGTCGGTACGCATGTAGGTGATCAGGCCGACAGTGCCTTCCCCCACGTCGACACCTTCGTAGAGTTGTTGGGCGACGCGCATGGTGCGCTGGGTGGTGAAACCGAGCTTGCGGGCCGCCTCCTGCTGCAGGGTGGAGGTGGTGAATGGTGGTGCCGGATTGCGGCGCCGCTGCTTCTTTTCGACCTTGGCAATCAGCAGGTCATTCTTTCCCGCTGCTTGCAGAGCCTGTTCCGTCTTGTTTGCATCGCCTTCGTTGGTGATGCTGAACTTCTCCAGCTTTTCGCCCTGGAAATGGGTAAGCTTGGCGCTGAAGGGCTGATTGTCCTTTTCGGTATCAGCTTCGATGGTCCAAAACTCTTCCGTCTTGAAGGCCTCGATCTCCAGTTCCCGTTCCACGATCATGCGCAGGGCCGGGCTCTGCACACGGCCGGCGGAGAGGCCCCGACGTATCTTTTTCCAGAGCAGCGGGGAGAGGTTGAAACCCACCAGGTAGTCGAGCGCGCGGCGTGCCTGCTGGGCATCGATCAGATCGTGGGAGAGTTCCCGTGGATTGGCGATGGCGTCGTTGACCGCCTTCTTCGTAATCTCGTTGAAGACCACCCGGTGAACTGTCTTGTTCTTCAGCTTGCCCCTGGCCTTGAGCAGCTCCACAAGGTGCCAGGAGATGGCCTCACCCTCGCGGTCCGGATCGGTTGCAAGATAGAGTGTGTCGGCCTTCTTCAATGCCTTGGATATCGCCTGAACGTGGCGCTCGTTCCTTTCGATTATCTGGTACTTCATCTTGAAGTTGTGATCGGTATCGACAGCGCCCTCCTTGGGGATCAGATCCCTGACGTGACCGTAGGAGGCGAGAACTTCAAAATCCTTTCCCAGATATTTTTCGATGGTTTTGGATTTTGCCGGTGATTCGACGATGACCAGATTCATGGGGATATATTGGCTTCAATAAAAAACGCGGGACAGCAGGCGCCCCGCGTATGGATTGTTCAGTTAGGTTTAGTGCAGGTAGACAGGGTCTTCGTTGTAGACCATGTCTTCCATGCGGGCGAAGGCAGCTTCCTGGCCGGGCTGGTTCATCAGAACCAGTAGCACGATCCACTTAAGCTCCTCTTCTGTAATAAAGGGGGTGTCCAGCGCCAGCGCCCGGTCGATGACCAGCTCCCGTGCCGTCTGGGTGAGGATGGAGTTCTGCTCCAGAAACATCAGCAGGCCGCGGGAGTCTGCGTCGAGGCGGGTGTGCTCCTCATCGGTAAAGATGCGCAGAGAGTGATTCCCGGAGACGCTGCCAGCCGGTGCCTCATAACTATCGGCAAGCTCGTCCAGCCAGCTGAAGGCTTTTTCCACCTCGCGGGAGGGAAAACCGGCTTGGGCAAGCTCGTCGCGCAGGTCATTATGATCTGCAGGGGGAGCCTGTTCACCGTCCATGTAGTTCTCGTAGAGGTAGATCAGGATGTCGACCACGTTCTCGTTCATGCTCTCTCTCTCCCACAGTCGCGGGAATTACGATTTTTCGGTGCGGCAATAGTAGCCGCCGGGTGCGGATGATACATACTCTTCCAGTTCGAGCAACAGCAGCATGGACGAAACTGCTTCTGGGGTCAAACCCGTCGTGGCGATCAGGGCGTCGGCGGAGATGGGGTCATAGCCCATGGAATCCAATAGTTTATGGTAGTCAGGGTCGAGCTGAAAGCCGGTGTTCTTACTCTCAGGTGTGCACGCCGGCGCGGGAATCTCCATCGTGCCAAGCAGTGAGGATAATTCGTCAACGATATCCCGACCGGTCTCCACCAGCTTTGCGCCCTGGCGAATCAGGGCATGGCAACCGCGGGCCTGAGGGTTGTGGATAGAGCCGGGGATGGCGAAAACCTCACGATCCTGTTCCACTGCGAGACGGGCGGTGATCAGGGAGCCGCTCTGTAGGGCGGCCTCCACCACCAGAGTGCCGACAGAGAGACCGCTGATAATCCGGTTGCGGCGGGGAAAGTTCTCCGGTCTGGGGGCGGTGCCCGGTGGAAATTCTGAGACAAGGACACCGTTTTTGGCGATTTTGTGCGCCAGATCACGGTGCCCGGCGGGGTAAACACGATCCAGTCCCGTGCCGGTGACAGCAATGGTGCTGCCCTGCCGCAGCGCGCCCTCATGGGCCGCGCCGTCGATGCCCACCGCCAGACCGCTGGTGATGGCGATGCCTGCGCCGGCCAGATAGGCTGCAAAGTTGCGGGCGTTGCTGAGACCGGCGGGAGAGGGGTTCCTGCTGCCGACAATAGCGAGTTGCGGTTGGCAGAGGTGTGCCGGATCACCATGCACAAACAGCAGAGGCGGTGGATCCGCGATCGCGGCCAGCAGAGGCGGATAGCCTGTTTCCGTCAGTGTCAGCAGGTGGTTATCCGGCTGACCCAGCCACTCCAGGGATGACTGTATGCCATTGAGATTTCCGGCAAAGAGGTGGTCGATACTCTTTTGCTGCAGGTCGATATCCTGCAGCTCGGTTCGGGTCGCAGCGAGGATTTTTTCAGGCGAGCCAAAATGGTGTAACAGTTTGAGATAGGTGCGACAGCCGATCCCCGGCGTCTGATGGATCAGCAGCCAAAATTTACCAGGTCAACTTATTGACAGCACTCTGTCATCCGCTGACAACCCCTTCCTGAGTGGTGATTGGGTCGATATCAGCCTTCAGGCGAACGCACCCAGTCCAGCACATGAAGGGGCTGGGTGGCATGCATGATCAAGGCGAAGCTGACGCGGTCGAAGATCCGGAAGACCATCAGCAATCCGGCCTCTTCCAGCGGCAGCTTGACGGTCTTGCCGCCGCCAGCGACCACATCACGGATTGTCTCTCCGCCTTGGAAGATCTTCATGACATGCCCCGGCTCCAATCAGTCGCGATCTCCTTTGTTGAGCACGACCATTATAGAGTCCAGTGACTGAAGTCTGGTTGAATCCACCAAAAGAGGTGCGTGCTGAAGAGCAGAAATTGCTTAAGGCTGCATGAGAAAAATCGGACAACTTTGTTGACAAACACCGATCCCCAAGCAAGCAGATAGGGAATTTAATTGTAGGAGCGGCGCCTCGCCGCGATTGATCCTGCCAGCGGAGTCGTAGCTGCAAGGCGCTGCTACTAACGCCTCTCAGCGACACAACAGGGGACGCACCACGTTTTTCGTAATCAGGTCATAGAAAACGTGGTGCGTCCCCTAATATTCAAGCGGCACCCTATTTCCGCCCCCTGTTCTGTAAAGCAGCATATGTCCGTATTTCGGGAGATTCCGACAAAGATTCGAATGTCTTCTCAAATAGCTCATCCAATAATTCTCGGATATATATTTTTGTTTTTTTATGAGATGACATCATCTGGAATTTTTTATGAACTGAAAAGCTATCCGCCCAAATAATATTTCCCAAGCTATCCTTCAGCAACCATTCCATCACAATGGTGGTATGAGTATCTTGAAAACCAAGAACAGGTATAGATTTTTTTAAGTATTTTAATGAAGGAGCTAAAATAGCTTCACTGCCTCCTCGATACTTTTCGTCCTTTCCTTTAGCAACTTCAACATTAGAGAACACCGCGCGTGACACACCTTCCACACCAGAACTGAGGGATTCACCCAGTACAATGACTTTTTCATTAAAGGTGTCACTTTCCCATATCGCATCTGCAATATCTTTGCCTATGTGGAGGCGAACATTTAAATCAATTTTTTCTTTATTAGGGAATATAACCCGATGTTCAGGAAACTTTAGCACACCATGGCAGCTACTTAATGTTATCCCTATTATAATTAAAACTATAATATAAAAATGCTTACTCATCCTATTGTTATTGGTCATTGGTTATTCCTCCACTTAATAGGAAAAATAAATCTCTCTGACTCAGTGAGCTGATATTTAATAACGTCTATAATGATATACTGCTGTTTTTGCTCATTCTTTTCTTTTGGAATAGAGAAATATACAAAGCCACTTATTTTTTCACTTGGGGATAGCATTTCCGTTCTTATTTCCTTTTCCAGCATATTGTGCATGATTTCGTTGGCATCATTAACCATTGCAGCCCCAACAAAAAACAAAGGAAGGACAATTGGCATAATTCCTGCCGCCGCGCCAACGGTCGCGACTTCCTCACCTGCTGAATATTCTCTAACTTGATCGATGGCTTCAATATCATTTTCAACAATATTCGATAAAGTAATTCGCTCTTTATGAATGATGAAGCTGGAGGATTCATTTTTATTCTCAGCAACAATTAAGACAGGCAGAATTCCTGAAGAAAGTAAATCAGTACCAAAATAACTGATAACTTTATTTTTGTCAGTAATGGCAAGGATAGAAATGCTTAAACCATCTTTAAACTGCTGATTGTTTAAATTGCTAATAGTATCTTGCTGATAGTCAGTAAATTTAACTGTCGCACAACCGCACAGTAAAAATAATATGACAACAGCAGAAATTATTCGTACTGAATAGTTTCCAAACAAAAACACAATGGTCTCCTTGTAAATCCATCATTTCCTGTTAACACTAATCACTGATGTACTGATTAGTGTTAACAAGCCCCAGTATTTTCTCGTGTGTTTGCATTGTCGACGCGCAATAACGTAGCACCCGGTTTTCTTGTCTTATTGCTCTCTTAAACCCTCCATATATGGTTGTGGCCACGGAGTCGAAGCACGCTCACCAAACCCAATCCGTAAAGCATCATGACCCAGGTTGTGGGCTCCGGTACGGACACGCCGGACGAAGCATGAAAGTTATCGAGCGCCAGCGGCGACGTTTCGGGAACCGGCAAGCCCCGAACCTCAAGTAGGAGCGCAATGAAAAAATCATCGGAGTCCGTCATATTCCAATTTCCAGGACCCGATGCGTCAATATCCACACTGAGGAAGTCGTTGGTGTGACCATTGTATGCTGTCAGTACCTTGGTAGCTGCATCGAAACGCAAGCCGAGCAGACCACTCTCATCCATTGTCAACGTATGCGCATCTGCATATTCCACAGAGTCACCTGAAACCGGATGAAACTTACTGTCGGCATCGTACTTCCGGTTCTTGACCTCTAATCCGGACCTGTCATCACCAGAAAATATGAGGCCGTTGTCCATCAGGTAAATAGATCCATCTGGTTTAACAAATCCTGCAGCCAACCCCACCTGTAGATGCAAATGATCAATGCCCATAGGACCCACCGGATAATTGGGCTCGATAATCGCAGGAATCATCCCGGTAATTTCCGCCCACCAGGATTCTCCATACCCGGGAGTAAAGAGTTGATGCATATAGGCCTCTGCAGCCGTCGCATAATTGGTAGGTGGACTCGGTGGCTCTTCCGCGTATACCTGCCCATTGGTGTGCATGATCAGCTGGCCATTGTTGACAAGGCTGGTAGAGGGATCCGGATCATCCACAAACATGGTGAAGTCACAAGTGTCTACGCTGAAATCACAACTCCAGGTGCCTGCCAGCGCAATCGGAACGTTCGCCAGCAGAGCCAAACCAACCCAACTTAGCAGTATCTTCTTCACGTTCACCCCCTTCTCGTATAGAGGAAAAAGATCCAGTGGTTCCAGTAGAGTTGATTGTGGTCAGACGCCACTAATCAATATTGCAGAACCTGGAAATCAATTGATACCAGACCTTATTCAATCCAATCGCAAAGTCCATGTTATTTATAAGGCATATATCACGCCAGAAGAAAAATCCTTTTAAGAATCAATTTCTTATCCATCAAGGAATCAGTTCACAAAAACAATTTGTAAAATATTCCGACACAATAAACGTGCTTATATGGAACCAAAACCGGGATAATCCACATTATTATCTATTAATTCAATGAGTTAATTCATCACAGTGCCGCAGTCTAAGTGTAAGATTTTCCGACAGGAAAAATTGACGAAAAAAACAAAAAAACAATAGGGGACGCACCACGTTTTTCGAAGTACCAGAAGTGGCACGGAAAACAGGATGCGTCCCCTAATATTTCATCAGCGGTTTTTGTGGGCCAGAGTAAAAGCAGGTTTTTACTCTGACCCCAAACTCGCATGATGAACTTGGCTTTAGTGAACGCCTGGCGTTACTGGTAGACCGGGAATCAACACATCGCCATAACAATAAAATCAAACGTCTGCTTAAAGTGGCAAAATTAAAACTGCAGGCTAACCCGGCTGATATTGATTACAGTCATCCGCGTGGGCTGATGAAAAGTCAGTTTGCTGATTTACTGAGTACACACTGGATACTGCAGCATCACAATATACTCATCACCGGCCCCACCGGTTGCGGTAAAACCTATCTTGGTTGTGCACTGGCAACCCAAGCGTGCATGCAGGGATTATCGGTTCGTTACTTCCGTATGCCCCGCTTGCTTGAAACGCTGACTATCGCCCATGGAGATGGTCGTTTTACCCGATTGACCCAGCAACTGGCAAAAACGGATTTGCTGGTACTGGATGACTGGGGACTGGAGAAAATGAACCTGAACCAGCGTAATGATCTACTGACTATCATGGATGATCGCCATGGCCTTAAATCCACGTTGGTAACCAGTCAGCTACCGACAATACAATGGCATAAAACCATCGGCGATGCGACGCTGGCAGATGCCATTCTGGACCGTCTATTACACAATAGTCACAAGCTAAAACTAAAGGGAGAGTCGATGAGAAAGGTCATGAGTGAATTTACTGAATCCGATCACTCAGAGTGATACCATGAGATCCTTCGTGCTGGGATGGTTAAGTGATCGAATAAAACCAGAATCAGTGATCGGAATGACCAGAATACGCAAACACCACGCGATAGCTCATCAGCCCTGATCACGACCCTCGAATCGGTCGCGAATCATGGCTCGCTTGCTTTCCAGATAGTTTTCATTGGCCTCGGCAACGCGCCCCTCAGCGACTTGCTGACGCCCCAGGGAAATGCGCTGTGCTAACTGATCATCCATACCCCTCCGAATCTGGTTCCGCAATGCCTCGCGCACGACTTCACTGGCTGAGCGATAGAGCCCGGATTTGACCTGTGTATTTACATAGTCTTCCAGTTCTGTGGTCAAAGATACGTTCATAAATCACCTGTCAATGCATTAAGGGTCTATCTGAAATATTAGTAATTTACCAAAGATTAGCAATGTTTGATATTTTTGGACATTCCTGGAAGAGGAAAACAATAGGGGACTTACCACAGTTTTTCGCTCTTGAAGCGCGTCTGTGGACTGGGCCGTTGCACCTGGAAAGGTGCTGGCGCATTTCAGAGCCTGTGTCTGGCCTTCAATCGCCGCCCACAATCTGGCGCTGTTCGAACGATTGCTACCGTAAATATTGTTACCGAACATGCACATGAAGGCGTAAAATGAAGTGTTGGGATAAAATTGGAAATGAACGAAGAATTAAATGACTATTCTTTCTCTTATGCCGGATAGGTGCGTACCGTCGGTATTTGCTATGCAGGAACAGCAAAATAACTTGCAGAAAAAAATATCGGCCTGATGAAAATAGGTCGTTTCTGGAAGGAGATTACTTATAGTGAACTCAACATTCGCATACCATGCACCACGCGCACCAGCTCAATCCCTCCAGGGATCTTCCGGTAGAGTAGCAGATAGCGACCCACGGGCAGATGATGGAAGCCACCAGCGATGTCCGGTCGCGCCTGCCCCAGATTCGGATTCTCAGCAAGCAGCCAGCCTCTCTCCTCAAAGGTGTCGAGCAGGTGGTCGGCGGCAGTAGGGTTGTCCTGGGCGATGTAGAGCCAGATATCGATTAGATCTTCTTCAGCCTGGGCGGTCTTCTGAAAAACGGCCATAGTCAGAGCTTACTGATCGTTATCAGCCAAGCGTTTATGGGCTGCTTGCTTGATCTCTTCCATGGAGCCGTACCGCCCGCTGCCACTCTCTACGCCTTCACGCCACAAGCCGCGCAGCTCATTGATCTCCTGATCCTGCAGGGCGCGTTTTCGCTTCCAGTCTCGCAAGGCCTCGCGTATCACTTCGCTACTGCTGGCGTAGTCACCACTTTTGACCGCCATGCGAACTTCCTGGGCAATTTCTGGGGTCAGGGCGATGCTGAGTTTTTCGACTGTGGCCATGTGTTGCCTCTGGGGTAGTGGTAAGAATAAATACTACCAAGTAGTATAACCTATAGCTTGGATACGAAAACAATAGGGGACGATAGGGGACGCAACACAGTTTTTTTGTGGAACAAATTAGGGACAGACCACGATTTCTTGGATTTCTTATGATCAGTTTTTAGTAAATCGTGGTCTGACCCCTACTACAGAAACCGGCTGGACAATAACCATAAAAAGTCTAGGTAAATTCGCCTCTGGTACTTTGGAGCGTGATTGGGCAAACTGCGTGTAAACAGAAGCTGCGACCAGGTGTAGTCATGCATGAAACCCTACTTAAGCTCTACCGCGACCACGTCCATTTTTTCAAATTGATGGATATCTTCGAAGTCGAACTGGATCGTCTGAAACAGGGAGGTACGACCTCGATCGATTTGATCACGGAGGTGGCGAACTACATGCGAGACTACTCCGACACCATTCATCACCCGATTGAAGATCACCTCTACCAGATTAACCTGGCGCGAACAGACGATGGGCGCGAGGCGCTGGAACAGCTGCTGGTTCATCACCAGGCGATTATGAACATGACACGTGAATTCAGGCTGGCCATTGAGCAGTTGGGTAAACCGGATGGTCTCTCGATTGATGAAGTGGAGAGGCTGGGTCGGGACTACCTGGATCATCAGCGTAGCCACATGACGTTTGAAGAGGAGAAGGCCTTCCCGTTGCTGGCCGAACAGCTGGGTTCGGATGACTTCGACTATGCCAGCGGGGCATTGCCAGCTGACCAGGATCCATTGCTGGCGCCAGGGTTACAGGAGCGTTACCCGGCTCTGCACAGTTATTTACAGAAACACGGATGATGCTCTTCAGCGTGGGCTGAATGTGAATGTATAAATAGGACGCACCACAGTTTTTTCGATAAACCAGACTTTCCAACTGACTCTGACCAGATGACCTAAACTCTACATTAGGTCATCATCGGTCAGAGATTCATGCAAGATATCCATGGTTTTCTGCCGCCTCCCGCGGGAGGCGGCGGCCAAAGAACTTCCCAAGGTTCGTATTCGCCACTGGGGTGAATATGTCGATGTCATGCCTGAAAATCAGGCGGCAAGACAGGCTAACCGCTGCATGGATTGCGGTACGCCTTACCATGTAAGCGCGGTTTGTCGACCGTTTCAGCAAGTCGCGCCGACAAAAAAATAATCTCGTGCCTTACCAATAAATCTATCCGTGAAAACTTCTAGATCTATCTACGAATACTCCCTTTTACTAATTACGAATACATCCCTAAGTGAAATAATTTCGGGTATTAACCCTATATCTCAAGCAGGCGCATGCTGCTGAAATTCTTTAAGCAAGAAAGAACTCAAAGCAAAGGAAATATTAATACAAAATGATTAGTCTGTATCGTTCTTAAATATATTTGTTAAGTAACTACTCAGCCTGAATTAAGTGGGGTCACAGGCTATCGATGTTGAGAGGATCTCCTCCGAGGGCGAAAGCAAGGGAGTGCAGAAAATCCCCCCCCCTGCATTGTCGATGTAGATAGCATGTCGACATCGGGTCTGGCTAAGATGTGATAATCAGAATTTTTGCACTGTGAGAAAAACAATGGGTACGGATTCATCAACCCTCAACATCAAGGTGCTTCACAAGTGGGTAGAAAGCCTGCGACAAGGCCCCAGTGGGCGGCGGGTGAACGGTGAAGTGATGCCCACCGAGACCCTCAAGGCCTTGCTGACCTCCCACCAGAAATTGCATGCTGCCGAAGAGGAACTGCGACAGCAGAACGAAGAGCTAGAACTCAGGGAGATGGAGTGTACGGCCGAGCTGAGGGCGTCGAATGAGCGGCTGAGACGGAAGCTCACTGAACTCGAGTACGTCGAAGCGGCAGTTGAAGAACAGCTTCGGTTCGAAACCCTGCTCTCTCAGCTCTCGACTCGGTTCCTGAATCTGCCGCCCGGTGAGGTAGACCGGCAGATCGAGCAGGGGCTGAAATGCATCGCAGAATCTTTACAGGTGGATCGAAGCACCCTGTTCGGGTTCTCGGAAGAAAAGACCCACTTTTGCGCTACACACTCGTGGACGGCTCCTGGGTGTGAGCCAGCCCCGGCACGGGTTGTGTTTGATCAATTGCCCTGGGCCACTGAGAAGATGCTCCGCGGCGAAATGTTCCTGTTTTCGCAAGGTTCTGATCTGCCCGCTGATGCAAGACGTGACCAGGAGTATCTGCGAAAGTGCGGCCCAAAGTCGGTGGTGGCGATCCCACTGGCGGTGGCCGGTTCCATCACCGGAGCGGTCGCCTTTGCTTCCCTTCGTACAGAGCGCCCCTGGCCCGACGGGGTGGTTCAACAACTGCGGTTGGTCGGGGAGATCTTCTCCAACGCATTGAGCCGCAAGCAGACCGACGAGTCGCTCCAGAAGGCGTTTTTGGAGATCCAGACACTCCAGCAGCAACTCCAGGTGGAAAACGTCTATCTGCGCGAAGAGGTCAAGGGAGAGCACAATGTCGATGGGATCATCGGCCAAAGTGACGCCCTCAAGTCCGTCCTCTTCCGGGCGGAGCAAGTCGCCTCCTCCGACACGACCGTCCTGTTGCTCGGTGAAACCGGTGTGGGCAAGGAGCTTGTCGCCCGGGCCATTCATCAGTGGAGCCCCCGTAACGCCCGGCCCCTGGTCAAAGTGAACTGCGCGGCCTTGCCGGCGAACCTGATCGAAAGTGAGCTCTTTGGCCACGAAAAAGGCGCTTTTACCGGGGCCGAAGCCAAACGGGTGGGGCGGTTCGAAGTGGCCGACGGCGGAACCCTGTTTCTGGATGAGATCGGCGAGCTGCCGCTGGAGCTCCAGAGCAAGCTGCTGCGGGTGCTCCAGGACGGTGAGTTCGAACGGTTGGGCAGCTCGCGGACGATCCCGGTGAACGTCCGGGTCATCGCAGCGACCAATCGAGAGCTGGAGGAAGAGATTCGCAGCGGTCGGTTTCGGAAAGATCTCTACTACCGGTTGCAGGTGTTCCCAATCACCGTGCCGCCACTCAGGGAGCGTCGGGAAGACATCCCCCTGCTGGTGGGCGCCTTCGTCGAGAAGCTTGCCTGCAAATCGGGCAAGTCCATTAACACCGTACCGACCGGAGCGATGGAGGCCCTGCAACGTTACCCCTGGCCCGGCAACGTCCGAGAGCTGCAGAACGTGATCGAACGGGCGGTGATCAACACCCAAGGCCCCCGTCTTCGCCTGATGGACACGCTGGGTGTACCCGAGGTGTCCCCCTGTCCCCGGACCCTCGCCGAGTCCGAAGCGTGCTGCATCGTCCGGGCGCTCGAAGCGACCCACTGGAAGATCGAGGGGGAAGGCGGGGCTGCCAAGGCCTTGGGTGTCCCTCCCAGTACCCTGCGAAAACGCATGCAAAAACACGGCATTCACCGCCCGCCAAAACCCTGAGCTGCGTGTAAGAATACGGTGAACCCACCACCCTATGGCGTGGGACCCGCCCCATAGGGTGGGTTCTGACCCGCCTCGACCAGCCTCCCTGAGCTTCTCGCTCCCCTAGAATCCAAGTAAAACAGTACGTTATTAAAATTCTTCCTTGCCAGCTCCCCGCTGGCCCACATGTTGCACTCTTATCAACGTAACGCATCGGGTCCACGGGGCAAGCCGAGGCGCTATGCGCTGGGCATGATAATTGATCTAGTTCTTGATCGTGTGAACGCAACAATAACTCAACATAGATTATAAGAGGTTAATTATGTTAATAAAAAAATCACTAACTTTCGCTGTCATTATGCTTATTTCACTGTCAGCCGGGGCCGCCGAAGTCATTTATAGCGACGGCGCTGACATAACGGTAGACGGCGTAAGTACAGGTGTTACCTACTCCGGGTATGAACACGCCAGTTTTGACCAGGTCAATCTGAACTCATATGCCACTGCATTGGTGCAACCTACGGCCGCCCTGGACTCACGGTATTACGACTATGCCGTTCTACGTTTCAACGACCTGTTTGGACCGGCAGCTGGGCAGATAGCGGCTGGAGACGTCATTTCGTCTGCGACGATTTCATTCGATATCTACCAGACAGGTTCACAAGTATATCTAGGTGCAGTGAATGCTGATGGTTCTACTTGGGCGGCATCACCAAGCCTCATCAAGGAAGACACGGGCGGTGCGGCCAACGCACAATACGTTCCCACGAATTTTATCGGCACCTTTGGTAGCGAGTATTCGCCCATCGGCACCTATTCGTTCGACATTACAAGTCTTGTTGCTGATTGGCGAGCGGCGCCAGCGACAAATGCTGGGTTGGTCCTCTACACTCGTTTCGGAGAAAGGGTTGATTGGGGTCCTTGGTTTGCTGGGCTTACCAGGCTCACACCGGGAGTACTTACAATAACGACTGGACCCACCAACACCCCGCCCACCGCTGATTTCGCCTTCGAGCAGCTCTCCAACATCGGAAACACTGCCTTACTTCGCCTTGATGGCACTGGGTCCTTCGACCCTGATGCTGGCGACGTGCTGACATTCCAGTGGACGGTGGATGGCATGGCTGATTGCGTCGGTAATCTGGCCCTATGCGGCGTTATCGACATCCCGCTCGGCTTCGGTGCCCACGATGTAGCCCTGACAGTCACCGATCCTGAAGGTGCGAGCGATGAGACCACGAAAACTGTAACCCTGAACCCAGCCGAACTTGCGGTCCTTGAAATTGACAAGAGCAAGGTCAAGTTCACCGAAAATTCCTATGTGAAATTTCACGGCGAAATCGGCCTGCCATTTGGGGAAGACTACACGACTCTGTCAGCGGAAGCGGTGGCAGATATTTATGTGGCGGGAGTCGAGATTTTACCACCGACCACAGTCGCTTTTATGCCTGAAGTTGGAGCGGATGAATGGGAGTATGAAGGGAATGAAGCGACCAATGGCATCAGTAAGTTCAAGATCGATTGGAAGGGGGCTCGTTACCGTTTCAAAGAGTCCGATTACCCGATCAAGATGAAAAGCCATATCATTGCGCCCACGGAAACCGTGCTCACGATAAAGTACAAGATGAAGGACATTGGTGGCGCCTTCCCAATCGACATCGACGGTAGGGCTTTGATCGATGTGGATGCTTCCGGTGGGGCTACGACGGTTACTGCCGGTGTCCTGATCGAGGTGGAAGAAACAGGCAAGGAGATCACCCTGACCCTTCCCTTTCCGTTGCTTGATACCTCAATCATCACGATCGGGACATTGGGCGACAGTGTATACCGAGTCCTCTATGTGGTTGAAGGGCTCAAAGGATCAATAGGGCGCTTTGAGCTGGAGGCTAATTTTGATGCGTCACCATTCCCGGCTGGTGCAACAACGTTACCCCGCACAATTGAGCTGGACATTGATGTGGGCGCACAGCGTTATTTTGGTAGCGCCAGTTTGGGTGAGAGTGAACTGAGCGTGAAAAAGGATAAATGGCGCTCGAAGTAAAAAATAATCCGAACGATTGAGTTCACAGAGAAGCATTGGCGTGTCCTGATTCCGGGGCACGTCAATAATTGGTTCTCCTTGGTTACAATTTCATAGGGGTCAAAAAGGGGGCGGAGGTTAACAAAAAATCCCTCCGTCCCTTTTATCTGTAGTCGTCGCGACGGGCTGTTGAAAAAGCCCGCTTGAACTGCCGCATTGGCTTTCAATTGGTCACCCCATTAACCTATTTTGAAGTTTGGGGTCAGAGTAACAGCGCTCTTCGGAGTTTTGAGTTTTTACTCTGACCCCAAACTCTAGATCGTCTGAAACAGGGAGGCATGACCTCGATCGATTTGATCACGGAGGTGGCGAACTACATGCGAGACTACTCCGACACCATTCATCACCCGATTGAAGATCACCTCTACCAGATTAACCTGGCGCGAACAGACGATGGGCGCGAGGCGCTGGAACAGCTGCTGGTTCATCACCAGGCGATTATGAACATGACACGTGAATTCAGGCTGGCCATTGAGCAGTTGGGTAAACCGGGTGGTCTCTCGATTGATGAAGTGGAGAAGCTTGGTCGAGACTACCTGGATCATCAGCGCAGCCACATGACGTTTGAAGAGGAGAAGGCCTTCCCGTTGCTGGCCGAACAGCTGGGTCCGGATGACTTCGACTATGCCAGCGGGGCATTGCCAGCTGACCAGGATCCATTGCTGGCGCCAGGGTTACAGGAGCGTTACCCGGCTCTGCACAGCTATTTACAGAAACACGGATGATGCTCTTCAGCGTGGGCTGAATGTAAAAATAGGGGACGTACCACAGTTTTTACCCTGCCTGGTAACTCGTTGGCCACACAATGCCTTGATGTCTCTCTTTATGGTCGAGATGACAATGGAGCGATAAACCAGACCTTCCAACTGACTCTGACCAGATGACCTAAACTCTACTTAGGTCATTATTGGTCAGAGATTCATGCGAGATCTCCATGGTTTTCTGCGGCGCCTGCGGGAGGAGGCGGCCAAGGAACATCCCAAAGTCCGTATTCGCCACTGGGGTGAATATGTCGATGTCATGCCTGATACACAGGCGGCAAGACAGGCGAACCGCTGCATGGATTGCGGTACGCCTTACTGCCACCACTACTGCCCGGTGCATAACATCATCCCTGAGTGGAATATGTTGGTGGAGAGCCGGGACTGGCGCAGTGCCTACGATCAGCTGGATACGACCAACAGTTTTCCTGAGATCACCGGGCGTCTCTGCCCTGCCCCCTGTGAAAACGCCTGTACTCTCAGTCTCGCCCAATTACCGGTCACGATAAAAAATATTGAGCTGGCGATTGCCGAGCGTGCCTGGTCGTCCGGCTGGGTGCAGCCGCAGCCCAACGTTCATAAACGGGATCAACGGGTGTCGGTCATTGGTTCAGGCCCTGCGGGTTTAGCCTGTGCCCAACAGTTGACGCGGGCGGGTTACAAGGTGACGGTCTTTGAAAAGGCGGATCGCATCGGCGGTCTGCTGCGCTACGGCATTCCCGATTTCCGGCTCGATAAGCGGATAGTGGATCGTCGTCTGCAACAGCTCGAAGCAGAGGGCGTCTCTTTCCGTACCGGGGTTCATGTTGGCGTTTCGATGGCTGTGCCGGAGCTGCAACAGTCGGCGGATGCGGTGGTGCTGGCTTGTGGGTCAGCCCATCCCCGTGAGGTGGCTGTTCCTGGCCGTGAGTTGAAAGGTATTCACTATGCTATCGACTATCTCTCACAACAGAACCGGCGGGTTGCGGGGGATGAGAGTGATCCGGCATCTGTGATTGACGCCAGAGACAAGTCGGTGGTGGTGATTGGTGGTGGGGATACCGGCAGCGACTGTTTGGGTACGGCAATCCGGCAGGGGGCGAAAGTGGTGACTCAGGTGCAGTACCATGACCGGCCTTCAAAGGATGCGGATGTGCTGGAGCACTGGCCGAAACCGGTGCCGCAAACGGGTGAATCGGATACAGAGGCGGAGGGTGCAGCGCGTATCTGGGGCTGGGATACCTGCAGTTTTGAGGGGAGTGACGGCTGCATAAGCCGTGTGTTGATGCAGCGTCTGTTGTGGATTCAACAGGCGGATGGCGGTTGGTCGAAGCAGCCGCTGCCTAACCAGCGGCTGCAGATGCCGGCCGGGCTTGTGCTGCTGGCGATGGGGTATGCTCATCCCGTGCATGCGGGGCTGCTGGAGTTTTTAAGGGTCGCATTCGATCACCGTGGTAACGTGGCGGCGAATGAGCAGGACTATCAGACCAGTGTCAGGGGTGTGTTCGCCTGCGGTGATGTGCGCCGGGGGCAGTCACTGGTGGTGTGGGCGATCCGCGAAGGGCGGCAGTGTGCGCGGGCGGTGGATGTCTGGCTTTCAGGATCGAGTGATCTGCCGGGGATATGATTTGACGCGTCCGGCGTCAGTCAGAGTGTTTGTTGGATTACGCTGCGCTAACTCAACCTACATGGAAAGGTGATTCCCTGCGGGAGATGAACTAAAATTAGAGTAGGGATGATGGAGATCCCCGGGTTAGGGGTTGCTCCAAAGCCAGTGAGTTGGCGTTGATAACAGCGATGTCCTCCCCGGTCTCGTTTCCCTACAGCCGTTACATCGAGACCGGAGTGGTCTGTCGAATCTTTAGGAGGTTGTCATGAAAGTCTTTATGTTGATGGCTGGTAGCGGTCCGTTGATGATTCTTACCTCTCACACCTCGATAGAAGAGCCTGAGATGTTGGAAAAACTCGCAAGTAAGGGCATCGATAAATTCCTTGCCTATGAAGTTCCCTTCGATCTGGCCAAGGCGCGTTACGGTGGTCACTTCACCGTAGTGGCCAATGATCTGCACGAAACCGATGATCTGAGGGTGCTGGATTACAATGGTGAACGGGCATTTCGTCTCTTTACCTTTGCTGAGCTGGGGCCGGTAGTGCTGCATGAGCCGGCAGAGGAGAAACGCGCGGCGTAAGGCCATGTTCGGGATGGAGCCGGGCTGGAGTCAAATTTGTCTCCGGCCCATCACGACGCAAGAGGCTAGACGGGAGAGGTGTGGCTGTCGAGCTGTTTCAGCTGTGACAGGGTTGCCCCTTGGGTCGTCCTGTTGTCGATGGGATCCAGAGGTTTGCTGAAGCGCCCTTTGGTCGGCAGTACCACCAGTTCGATGGTGGTTCCATCTGCCTGGAAACGGAAACCGGGTATCGTCTGTTTTGAACCGTCGCCAAACTTCATTCTCCATTGGCTCTCATCCCAGGGGATGTGCAGATCCGAGAGGGCAAAGATCACCTCTTCCGAGGTGTCGGCAGAGAGGTGCAGTCGGATTGGGCTGTTCCGATCGGCAGTGCCGTCGAAAACCGGGCCGACCAGCAGTGGCTTGAAACGGGCAAGTGCACCCATGGCTTCCATGGCGAGACGGCGCAGACGTTGCAGTGCTGTCGCCTGATCCTCTCCACGAAACAGACGCTGCTGCTCACGCAGAGCGCTTTCGATCTCATCGCGATTGGGCATCAGGCGTCTGTTACCGAGACCAAGCCGGTCGGCTGCCTTTTGGCAGGCGTAGTTGTAATCTCCGGAACGCAGTTCGGTAAGGATACGAGCTGCCTCGTAGGCGATGCGGCGCTGGGATTCCCGGTTATTCGTTTTCATGTTTCAGGGTGGACGCTGATAATTGGGATAGGATTCTGCCTGGAAGTCCTGAGCGTTGGCCCTCGCGGCGAGGCGCCGCTCCAACAGGGAAAGGAGCATCTTCGCTGGGGCGTAGGCCTGATCAAGCATAGCGGATCGGGCTAGAGGTTCTCCGGTTCCGCTATGCTTGATCAGGCCTGCTTTCGTTCGGTATCTCATCAAACAAATCATGCGTTCCTTTAGGCATATTTTCTGACAGAGATTAAAGTTTAGAAAGGATCCTCCTCCGGGGCCGGGGCGTCCAGATTCTCCGTTTCCGGTAGGCCGGCTGTCCCGTTCACCTGCGTGGGGATCTCAGGGGCGTATTTCTCGCGAAAGACCTCAAAGATTGCGCCCTTGTGACCGGCGTGGACCGGCTTGCCTGTCTTTTCGTCGATGCGCATGGTCACCATGCCCTCAGGCATCTCCAGAGGCGCCTCTTCAGTGCCCTCCAGTCCGGTGCGCATGAAATGGATCCAGGCAGGCAGGGCAGCGCGCCCCCCGACCTCACCCCTGCCGAGGGGCTGAAAATTATCGAAACCGACCCAGGCGATAGCTACCAGGTTGCGGTTGAAACCGTTGAACCAGGCGTCACGCTGATCGTTGGTGGTGCCGGTTTTACCCGCGATATCCTTGCGGCCGAGCGCACGGGCTTTGCGGGCGGTGCCGCGCTGTACCACGTCGCGCATCATGGAGTTCATCAGGTAGTGGTTTTGTGGAGTGATGACGCGTTCAGCGCAGCGGATCTCCGCATCGACGGTTGGCTCTGCAGTCACTTCAGTCGTTTCAGTGGGTTCTTTCGGTGCAGCGGAGGGTGGCGGATCTTCGCAGATCTGTGCCGGGTTGGCCAGAAAGATGGTCTCGCGGTGGTCGTCTTCGATACGAACGATGAAGAAGGGCTCGATATGGTAGCCACCATTGGCCAGCACTGAATAACCCTCCGCCATCTGTAGCGGGGCGATTGCGCCGCTGCCGAGAGCCAGTGAGAGATCGCGGGGCAGTTTACCCTTGTCGAAACCGAAACGGGTGACATACTCCAGGGTGGACTTGATGCCCATCGCCCGCAGGAGGCGGATGGAGACCAGGTTACGGGATTTTGTCAGGGCGTAGCGCAGACGGGTGGGACCGAAAAATTTGCCGCTGTAGTTTTCCGGACGCCAGGAGGCCTCCAGCGCCGGGTCATCGAACACCACCGGTGCGTCGTTGATAAGACTGGCGGGCGTGTATCCGGCTTCCAGGGCGGCGGAGTAGATGAATGCCTTGAAGCCGGAGCCGGGTTGACGCCTGGCCTGGGTGATGCGGTTGAACTTGCTTAGATAGAAGTCGTAGCCACCGACCAGCGCAAGAATGGCGCCGTTATCAGGATCGACCGAGACCAGTGCTCCCTCGGCCTTGGGGATCTGCGCCAGACGCCAGTAGGGTTCACCCTCTTGGGGTATTTCGCGGTGGATTCTGATCAGATCTCCCGGTTGGAGAATATCGGCGGCGGTTTTGGGTTCAGAGCCCTGGTGATCCGAGTCCTTGAACTGCCGGGCCCAGGAGAGGCCTTGCCAAGTCAGTGTGACCTGCTGCTCCGGTCCCAGATAGAGTCCGGCGTTTTGCCCATCGGTGCTGAGCACCACGGCTCCCTGCAGATCTGGAACACTCTTCTGCTCCCTGAGAAGTTTGTCC
>NZ_JAAVSH020000001.1:3745570-3764617 GCF_011947365.2 endosymbiont of Lamellibrachia barhami | reverse complement strand
GCCAGTTACGTATTGTTAGTATGAAGGGAATGAAGCGACCAATGGCATCAGTAAGTTCAAGATCGATTGGAAGGGGGCTCGTTACCGTTTCAAAGAGTCCCATTACCCGATCAAGATGAAAAGCCATATCATTGCGCCCACGGAAACCGTGCTCACGATAAAGTACAAGATGAAGGACATTGGTGGCGCCTTCCCAATCGACATTGACGGTAGGGCTTTGATCGATGTGGATGCGTTCGGTGTGGCCACGACGGTTACTCCCGGTGTCCTGATCGAGGAGGAAGAAGAAGGCAAGGAGATCACCCTTACCTTTCCCTTTCCGTTGCTTGATGCCTCAATCATCACGATCGGAACATTGGGCGACAGTGTATATCGAGTCCTCAATGTGGTTGAAGGGCTCAAAGGATCAATAGGGCGCTTTGAGCTGGAGGCTAATTTTGATGCGTCACCATTCACGGCTGGCGCAGCGACGTTACCCCGCACAATTGAGCTGGACATTGATGTGGGCGCACAGCGTTATTTTGGTAGCGCCAGTTTGGGTGAGAGTGAACTGAGTGTAAAAAAGGATAAATGGCGCTCGAAGTAAAACAATAGGGGACGCACCACGTTTTTCGAAGTACCAGAAGTGGCACGGAAAACAGGATGCGTCCCCTAATATTTCATCAGCGGTTTTTTGTGGGCCAGAGTAAAAGCAGGTTTTTACTCTGACCTCATTCTTCCAGACTCAACCGAACAGCATGATACCTGACTATCCATGCCCTACTCTCTTCTACCGGACAAGACAGCCTTCCACTCTCTGTGTCGCTCGGTGATCAGATAGACATAGACCGTCTGATTTGACTCATCGACGTCATATACCACGGTATAGTTATCGAACATCATAAAACGCACGTCATGATAAAACGTGCCACTTAGAGGAAACTGGCCCAACAGGTCAATAATTCGGCTGATCAGCTCGTCGACAAATCTGTAGGCCCTGATCGGGCTATCCAAGGCGATGAATCCGATAATCGAATCAATATCGGCATCCGCCGCCTCGGTAAACACTACGCGATAGCTCATCAGCCCTGATCACGACCCTCGAATCGGTCGCGAATCATGGCTCGCTTGCTTTCCAGATAGTTTTCATTGGCCTCGGCAACGCGATCGGGGGATCTCAGGGGCGTATTTCGCGAAAAGACCTCAAAGATTGCGCCCTGACCGGCGTGGACCGGTTTTCTGCCGGTCTTCGTCGTGATGCGCATGGTCATCATGCCCTGGCATTCCAGAGGCGCCCTTCAGTGCCCTCCAGCGTCCGGTGCGGCGTGAAATGGATCCGTGCAGGTGCGCGCGCCCCCGACCTTCACCGCTGAGGTTGAAAATTATCGAAACCGACCCAGGCGTGATAGCTACCAGGTTGCGGGTTGAAACCGTTGAACCAGCGTCACGCTGATCGTTGGTGGTGCCGGTTTTACCCGCGATATCCTTGCGGTCGAGCGCACGGGCTTTGCGGGCGGTGCCGCGCCGTACCACGTCGCGCGCAGCACTCGTGGAGTTCATCAGGCAGGGTTTTGTGGAGTGATGACGCGTTCAGCGCAGCGGATTCCTGCATCGACGGTTGGCTCTGCAGTCACTTCAGCTCGTTTCAGTGGGTTCTGGCAGCGGAGGTGGCGGATTCGCAGATCTGTGCCGGGTTGGCCAGAAAGATGGTCTCGCGGTGGTCGTCTTCGATACGAACGATGAAGAAGGGTTCGATATGGTAGCCACCATTGGCCAGCACTGAATAACCCTCCGCCATCTGTAGCGGGGTGATTGCGCCGCTGCCGAGAGCCAGTGAGAGATCGCGGGGCAGTTTACCCTTGTCGAAACCGAAACGGGTGACATACTCCAGGGTGGACTTGATGCCCATTGCCCGCAGGAGGCGGATGGAGACCAGGTTACGGGATTTTGTCAGGGCGTATCGCAGACGGGTAGGACCGAAAAATTTGCCGCTGTAGTTTTCCGGACGCCAGGAGGCCTCCAGCGCCGGGTCATCGAACACCACCGGCGCGTCGTTGATCAGACTGGCGGGTGTGTATCCGGCTTCCAGGGCGGCGGAGTAGATGAAGGCCTTGAAGCCGGAGCCGGGTTGGCGCCTGGCCTGGGTGATGCGGTTGAACTTGCTTAGATAGAAGTCGTAGCCACCGACCAGCGCAAGAATGGCACCGCTGTCTGGATCAACCGAGACCAACGCGCCGGCTGCCTTGGGGATCTGCGCCAGGCGCCAGTAGGGTTCACCCTCTTTGGGTTTTTCACGGTGGATTCTGATCAGATCCCCAGGTTGGAGGATGTCGTCAGCGGTTTTGGGTTCGGGGCCCTGGTGATCCGAGTCCTTGAACTGCCGAGCCCAGGAGAGGCCCTGCCAAGTCAGTGTGACCTGCTGCTCCGGTCCCAGATAGAGTCCGGCGTTTTGCCCATCGGTGCTGAGCACCACGGCTCCCTGCAGATCTGGAACACTCTTCTGCTCCCTGAGAAGTTTGTCCATGAGCGCTGGGTCTGGGGTTTCCCCCAAGTCGATATGTGCCTCAGCACCCCGGTAGCCGTGCCGCTTGTCGTAGGCATGCAGCGCCTGGCGAACCCCTGCGTTGGCGCTCTCCTGCAGTCGGCCGTCAATGGTGGTGTGGATGGTATAGCCACCAGTATAGGCGGCGTTGCCGAATCGCCTGACCGCTTCGGCGCGCACCATCTCGGCAACATAGGGCGCCTCGACCTCGCTCATTGCCCGGTGCAGGGTCGCAGTCACAGGGGTGGCTTTGGCGGCATCGTGCTCGGCGCGGGAGATAACTTCCAGCGTCAGCATCCGTCCCAGGACGTAATTTCGGCGCAACAGGGCGCGGCTAGGATTGGTCACAGGGTTGTAGCGGGAGGGGGCTTTGGGCAGGCCTGCGATCATTGCGATCTCAGAAAGCTCAAGTTTTCCTACCGGCCTGCCGTAATAGACTAAAGAGGCGGCACCAACACCGTAGGAACGGTGCCCGAGATAGATCTTGTTGAGGTAGAGTTCCAGTATCTCCTCTTTGCTGAGTTCGCGTTCGATCTTCAGTGCAAGAAAGATTTCGTTGAGCTTGCGGGTGAAGGTTTTTTTATTACTGAGAAAGAAGTTTCTCGCCACCTGCATAGTGATGGTACTGCCGCCCTGGCGGCGTTTGCCGGTCAGCAGCAGTTGGCCGGCGGCACGCAGGATGCCTTGATAGTCGACGCCGGGATGTTCGAAGAATCGGTCATCCTCGGCGGCGAGAAAGGCCTGTATCATGCGTTTGGGAACCTCGTCGTATTTGAGGGGTTCCCGGCGTTTTTCGCCAAATTCGGCGATCAGCTTGTGGTCACGGCTGTAGACGTGCAAGGGGACCTGGAGTTTGACATCCTGCAGAATATCGGTGGATGGCAGATCGGGTTCCAGGTAGAGATAGGCGGCACCAAGGCCGCCCAAACCGAGCAAAAAGAGCCCAATGAACAGGAATAAAGAGATTTTTATCAGTCGGGACAACAACTTCATGCGCTGGTTCACAGAAAAGGTTGGCCCTCAGGGACCAGAATGAGACGGTGTGAGATCCTATATTAGCAAATTTACGAGAAGGTTTATTGTAGCGGGTAGCAAAAAATGGCTTCACAAAAAATCATTTACTGCTATATAGTTACTTACTCAAGTTAAAGAGATTCCTCGTTTTTTGCGGCACGAAAGGAGAGTTCTGAAAACCGCATGTTTTTCTTCGGACGAAAAAATCCGCCCCTGATAGGCATAGACATCAGTTCGACAACGATCAAGCTGCTTGAGTTGTCGAAGAATGTCGGACGCACAGGTGCGATGTACCGGGTGGAAGCCTATGGCGTGGAGCCGCTGCCACCGAATGCGGTGGTGGAAAAGAATATCGCTGATGTCGATGCGGTCGGGGAAGCTATCCGGGCCGTGGTCAACCGCTCGGGCACCCGTGCCAAACAGGTCGCGGTTGCGGTTTCCGGCTCTGCAGTCATCACCAAGGTCATCTCCATGCCGTCCGCCCTGTCGGACCAGGATATGGAGAGCCAGATTCAGCTTGAGGCGGATCAATATATCCCCTATCCACTGGAAGAGGTGAATATCGACTTCGAGGTGTTGGGTCCTTCCGACAAGAACCCCGAGCTGGTTGATGTTCTGCTTGCAGCCTCTCGAAGCGAGAATGTGGATGATCGGGTCGCTGCGATGGAGCTGGCTGGACTGAATGCCGCAATCGTCGATGTGGAAGCCTATGCGATGGAGAACGCCTGCACCCAACTGGTGGACCAGTTGCCGGAGCGGGGAGTCGACCAGACCATTGCGGTGGCGGATATCGGCGCCACCACCACCACCCTCAATGTCTTGCACAACAACAAGATCATCTACACTCGTGAGCAGAATTTTGGTGGCCGCCAGCTGACCGAGGAGATCCAGCGCCGCTATGGCCTCTCCCTCGAAGAGGCGGGTATGGCCAAGCGACAGGGCGGCCTGCCGGATAATTATGTGCCGGAAGTGCTGGAACCCTTTAAAGAAGCGATGGTCCAGCAGGTCAGTCGCTCCCTGCAGTTTTTCTTCTCCTCCAGCGCCTTTAGCAGTGTTGAGCACATCGTGTTGGCAGGTGGGAGTTCCTCCATCCCAGGAGTCGATGAGTTGCTCGAAGAGAAGCTGGGTACGCCGGCGTCGGTGGCGAATCCCTTCGCCAATATGTCGGTGTCATCCAAAGTGAAACCACAGGCACTGAGTGCCGATGCCCCGGCGTTGATGATTGCATGCGGTCTGGCCTTGAGGAGCTTTGACTGATGGCGCGCATTAACCTTCTGCCATGGCGCGAAGCCGAACGCACAAAGCGCAAACGCGAATTTGGTTTTATGATTCTCAGCGGAGTCGTTCTCACGATCGCCGCCATCTTTTCCATGCACATGCATATGGAGAGCCTGATCTCGGCGCAGAGTCGCCGCAATGCCTATCTGCAGCAGGAGATCGATGTGGTCAAGCAGCAGATCAGGGAGATCAGGGATCTGGGCAAGACCAAAGCCGGCCTGTTGGCGCGCATGGATATCATTCAACAGTTGCAGAGCAGCCGTCCCCAGATAGTGCATCTGTTCGATGAGCTTGTTGCCACGCTGCCTGATGGCGTCCATCTGACGAGTGTTAAACAAAACGGGGCGTTGGTGTCGGTAGCGGGACGGGCTCAGTCGAATGCCCGGGTTTCTGCTTATATGCGCAACATTGAACGTTCGGAATGGCTGGGTAATCCCCGTCTCGATGTTATCGAGAACAAGGAGGCGACCGGTACCGGGATGAGTCACTTCAAACTCACAGCGAGACAGCTTGCGAGTGGCGGGGAGGCGACGCAGTGAATCTGCAGGATCTGAACGAACTCGATTTTAACAACATCGGCGTCTGGCCGGGACCGGTTAAGTTTGTGCTGGTGCTCATTGTCTGCGCGCTGGTTGCTGTCGGTGGCTACTATCTGGATACAGAAAAGCAGCTTAAACAACTCGAAAAAGTTGAGCGGAAAGAGGTTGAATTACGTTCGACTTTCCAGGAGAAACAGGCAAAAGCCGCCAATCTGGATGCCTATAAGAAACAGTTGGAAGAGATGAAGCAGTCGTTTGGCGCCATGCTTCGGCAACTGCCCAACAAGACAGAAGTGGCCGAATTGCTGGTTGATGTCTCCCAAACAGGTTTGGCCTCAGGTCTCGAGTTTGAGTTGTTCAAACCCCAGGGAGAAGTGCCAAGGGAGTTTTATGCGGAGCTGCCGATAAAGCTGACCGTCACCGGTCAGTATCATGAGTTTGGCGATTTTATCAGTGGCCTTGCAGCGCTTCCGCGAATTGTCACCATCCACGATATCAATATCAGTCCGAAAAAAATCAAACGGGGCGGCGGCGCTGGACTGGTGCTGCAGGCAACTGCCAAAACCTATCGCTATCTGGATGAGGAGGGTGAGCAGTGAGTCGTATCGGTAAAATGATCGGGATGTTCGCCTGTGTGCTGGCGGTGCTGTTTGTCGTGGGTTGTGCCAAGCCGCAGATCGAAGATCTGAAGAAGTTTGTGGCGAAAGAGAAAGCGGCAAGCCCGTCACAGATTGAGCCGATTCCGGAGATCCGCCAGATCGAGACTTTTCTCTACGATCATCAAGACAGGCGCGATCCCTTTGCACCCTCTTCGGAGCAGCCGTCTGCTGAGCGAACCGTCGTTGAGAGTGGGGTAGCTCCCGACTTCAATCGGCGCAAAGAGGAGCTTGAGTCCTACTCTCTTGATACCCTTCGAATGGTTGGCACCCTGGAGCAGAGCGAGACCGCCTGGGCCTTGGTGCAGACGAAGGAGGGCACTATTCACAGGGTGCGTAGTGGTAACCACATGGGCCGTAATTACGGGCGGATAACACAAATTTCGGAAGAGAAGATCAACTTGACCGAGATTGTGCAGGATGGGTTGGGCGGCTACAGTGAACGCCCGGCATCGCTTGCGTTGACAGAATAGTTCTGAGGAATTGCGAGATGAACGTTATGCCTATGGCATTCTGGCGTAGAGGGGAGAATGCCTCAGTCGCTGCTAACCAAAAGAGACGCGGTCACGCTGTACTCTTTTTGCTCCTGTTGTGGACGCTTCCCGCGCTGGTTTGGGGTGGGGTTTCACTTGAGGACATTGATTTCTCGGCGCTTCCTGGAGATCGGGTGCAGATCACACTGGCCATGTCGGGCGATGTGCCTGAGCCGACCAGCTTCACAACTGAATCCCCGGCCCGTATCTCCCTGGATTTTACCGGCGTCAGCAGTGGCCTCGCCTACAAGAGCAAGCAGATCGGTATCGGCGCTGCGCACAGTGTCAATGTCCTGGTAGCGGGAAACCGGCTGCGCGTGGTGGTCAATCTGTTGAATTCAGTGGCTCACCGGATTGAGACTCATGGTGACAACATTGTGATCACCCTTGATGCTGGGGGTCGCGATACGGCGGAGTCTGCAGAACCGGTGGCCGTTGCAGGGAATGCAGGACTTATGGTGCAGACCCCTGTGTCTACGGAGACAGGTGCGGGCGAGGGGATCATCGGAATTGATTTTCGTCGTGGTGAAAACGGCGTAGGCCGGGTGCTTGTCACCCTCGCAGATTCCGCTATCCCGGTGGATGTGCGTGAAGAGGGAAGCCGCGTGGTGATGGAGTTCCTTGGCACCACGGTTCCGCGGAATCTGATCCAGAGTCTGGACGTGATGGATTTCGCCACGCCGGTGACGCTCGTCGAGACCAGGCCGCGGGGAAACAATGTGGTGATAGAGATCACGGCGACCGGCGAATACGAGTATATGGCCTATCAGACAGGCAATGTCTTTGCCGTTGAGTTACGGGGCCTGAGCAAGGCGGAAAAAGAGGCGCAGTTGAAAGAGCGCATGGTCTTCTCCGGTGAGCGCCTATCGCTCAATTTTCAGGATATCGAGGTGCGTTCCGTACTGCAGTTGCTGGCGGATTTTACCGAACTCAACCTGGTCACCAGCGATACGGTCAGCGGCCGCATTACACTGCGTTTGAAGAATGTTCCCTGGGATCAGGCGTTGGATATCATCCTGAAATCCAAAGGTCTCTCCATGCGCCGTAACGAAAATGTGATCATGGTTGCGCCAACGGAAGAGATCGCGGCCCGCGAGCAGCTGGAGTTGGAGTCGCAGCAGAAGATCGAAGAGCTGGCGCCACTGCGTTCCGAGTTTGTACAGGTCAATTACGCCAAGGCTGCAGATCTTGCGGTGCTGCTGAAGTCCTCGGAGAATCGTCTGCTTTCCGAGCGTGGTAACGTGACGGTGGACAAGCGAACCAATACCCTGCTGCTGCAGGATACAGCGGCCAAACTGGAAGATATCCGCCGCTTGTTGCAGAGGCTGGATATCCCGGTGCGGCAGGTATTGATCGAATCCAGGATCGTGATTGCCAACAACGACTTTGCCAAGGATCTGGGTGTTCGTTTTGGCGCCACGTTTAACGCGACTTCCGGTGACAGTGGTGGTTTGTTTGCCGGCGGTATGCCTGGCCATATCGCTTACCCCAGTGTCACCGGCATCGAGAATCCAGCTGGCTCAAGTCAGGAGTCGCTGATTGTCAATCTACCGGCGACGGCACCCTCCGGGGCATTGAACCTGCTGGTGGGCAAGGTGGGTTCCTATCTGCTGCAACTGGAGATCTCTGCGATGCAGAAAGAGGGCAAGGGTGAGGTCATCTCCAGCCCCCGGATAATCACTTCCGATCAGACCAAGGCTTCCATCAAGCAGGGTGTCGAGATCCCCTATCAGGAGGCTACCTCCAGTGGCGCCACTTCGGTGAGCTTCAAGGAAGCTGTGCTGAAGCTGGATGTCACCCCGCATATCACGCCCGATGACCGGATCCGGATGGATCTGTCGATCAACAAAGACAGTCCTGACTTCTCTCGTTCCGTTTTGGGTGTGCCGCCGCTCGATACCCGCAAGATAGAGACCACGGTGTTGGTCGATAATGGTGAAACGGTGGTTCTGGGTGGTGTTTTTGAACGCACCAAGACCAAAAATGTAGAGCAGGTTCCTTTCTTTGGTGATCTTCCCTTCGTGGGTGTGCTGTTCAGGAAAAATGAGCAACGGGATGAGAACAAGGAGCTGCTGATTTTCGTGACGCCCAAGATTCTCAAAGATTCATTACGGGTTCGCTGATTTCGTCACCACTGCTTAGGTTAAGGTTAAAGGCGCGCCGAATGGCGCGCCTTTTTGTTTTTTTGGAAAGGATGACTTGCCGCTGCCGGTAAAATCTGGCATATCTGCTGATTATGAAACGAAATCAGAATCTTTTTCTTGTGGGGCCGATGGGTGCCGGCAAGACGACCGTTGGCAAACAACTGGCGGAAGCCTTGGGTATGGTGTTCGAGGACAGTGATCGGGAGATCCAGCGTCGAACCGGTGTGGATATCCCCACGATCTTCGAGTTCGAGGGTGAGGAGGGCTTCCGTAACAGGGAGCGGGCCGTCATCGACGACCTCTCGGCGCAGGAAGGCGTCGTGCTGGCAACCGGTGGTGGCGCTATCCTGGATGCGGACAACCGGCGCAATCTCTCTTCCAGAGGCATAGTGGTCTATCTCTACTGTACGCCGGAACAGCAGTACGACCGGACCTATCGTGATCGCAATCGCCCGCTGCTGCAGACCGAGGATCCTCTGGCCAAACTGAAGGATTTGATGGAGCAGAGGGATCCCCTCTACCGGCAGACTGCGGATCTGGTGGTGGTTACCGAGCAGCGTAATACTCAGTCCGTGGCGCGCGAGGTTCAGGACAAACTGGAAACCTTGGATTGACGGATCGCAGCCAACAACAGCAAGGCACCGATTTGAACGAAACAGTCAACAGGCTCGAAGTGGATCTTGGGGAACGCAGTTATCCCATCTACATCGGTGCCGGTATCCACGCCAATGCAGGCTACTACCGCCCTCACATAAGTGGCACTCAGGTCATGGTGGTGACCAATGAAACCATTGCTCCGCTCTATCTGAAAAACACCCTGCAGGCACTGGATGGATTCGAGGTGGCAAGCGTCATTCTGCCGGACGGCGAGCAGTACAAGACTCTGGAAGTCCTCAGCCGGATCTACACCGCGCTGTTGGAACATCGCTTTACCCGCCAATGCACCCTGATTGCCCTTGGCGGGGGCGTGATTGGTGACATGACCGGTTTTGCCGCCGCCTCCTACCAGCGGGGCGTGCCCTTCATTCAGGTGCCGACCACGCTGCTTTCCCAAGTCGACTCTTCGGTGGGTGGCAAGACGGGGGTGAACCACCCGCTGGGCAAAAACATGATTGGGGCCTTCTACCAGCCCAAGGCCGTACTGGCGGATATAGCGACACTCAATACCCTGGATGACAGGCAACTGGCATCGGGCATCGCCGAAGTGATCAAGTATGGACTGATCAGCGACCGGCCATTTTTCGACTGGCTGGAGGCCAATATGGATGCTCTGCTGGCCCGTGAACCTGAAGCGCTGGCCTATGCCATAGAGCGCTCCTGCCGGGACAAGGCGGAAGTGGTGGCGGCGGATGAGAGAGAGGCGGGTCAGCGAGCCCTGCTGAATCTTGGGCACACTTTTGGCCATGCCATAGAGACCGGCATGGGGTATGGCGAGTGGCTGCATGGCGAGGCGGTCGCCGCCGGTATGTGCATGGCGGCGGATCTTTCCCGTCGGCTGGGCTGGATGGAGGGTAAAGATTTTGAGCGTACCTGCCACCTTATTGAACGGGCCGGACTGCCGATAGATCCGCCCAAGGCGCTCTCCAGCGAACAGTTCATGGCGTTGATGGCGGTGGACAAGAAAGTATTGGACGGAAAGCTGCGGCTGGTGCTCCTGCATGGGATTGGGGCCTCAGTGGTCAGCGACGATTTTGACCGAAAGATGTTGCAGGAATCCCTGGACCAGCAGACGACCTAACACACGGATTGGCCGGCGGGGGGCGGGCGAACAGTGGCAAATTCCGATAACTATTTCAACACGTTGGAGCTTGCTCAGCGGCAGGACCTCATTCGCCACCTGATCGAGAATAGTGAAGTTGTGCCCTTGGTGCGTGGTCCTGGCGGTATCGGAAAGAGCGCCATGGCGGCACAGCTCCAGCTCCATGCGCCTGACTCCTGGGCGGTCTGCCATTTCGATGCGGACCCGACGCTGCAGCCCGAACTGCTGCTTGCACATATCGCCCGTGGCTTTGGGCTGGCTGATGAACATCCTGGCCTGATGGATCTGCTGGTCGATCACTTTGAGCATCTGCACCAGCAGGGGCGTGTGCCGGTTGTCCTCCTGGATGATGCACAACTGCTGCCGCCTGCCAGCCTGATCACGCTGCTGCGTCTGTTTGAACATCAGGTGGAGGGAATCTCCCAGGTCAGTATCGTCCTCTTTGCCAACACCCAGATTGATCTACTTCTGGCGACGCCCCAGTTGCAGGCCATGTCTCACCATGCGTTGCATGTCATCGATATGCCGGTAATGGGATTTGACGCCGCTAAGGCATTCATGGGCTATCTGATCGAGGCGGAGGGATTGCCTGAAACGCTCGCCCTGGATGATGGCCTTCTTGGCCGGATACATCGTGAAACTCAGGGACGGATTGGACCGCTCGGGGAGTCGATCCTTGAAGCCATTAGCACCCGACCGCTCCGTTCCGGGGGTGCGAAGACGGGCCGATCCACCTTTCGCTGGTTGTTGATCACTGTGTCTGTGCTGATCGTTGGCGGGGTGTTGTGGTTTCAGGACGAGATCAATCGTCTGTTTGTCACAGGGAAATCAGTGTTGCTTAAGGTAGAGGAGAGGCAACAGGCCATGCCGGCGCCGCAGGAGGTGCTGACCCTCGACCGTCGCACCATTGAACCGGCGCAAGAGAAGGCGCCTGTAGTGGAAGAGATTCCGCAACCGGATTCTGCATCGGCAGAGGATCAATATCTGGCAGAGATAGATGTCAAGACGCCAATCGAGGTTCCTGTGGAGATGGAACAGGGGGTCGAGACGATTGACGAGGCGCCGCTGTCTGAAGAGCCGCCGCCGACAGAGCGGCAGTCTGCCGGAACAGATAAAACATTGGCGGAGTCTGCCGCGGTCTTTGAATCTGAAGAGGATGTGCCTGAGGCGGCTCAGATCGAAGCCGTAACGGAGCAGATAACGGAACGAGCCATCGAGCCGGAAGTTCTTCCGGAAAAGGCGCGGCTGCCGGAGGTGGCCCCTGAGCCGCAGGTGCCGGCTGATCCCCTGGACAAGAACAACTGGTTGTTGGAACAGAACCCTGAGCATTACACCCTGCAGTTGATCGGTGTCGAGCAGCTCGCCTCGTTGCGGCGGTTTGTGGCGCGTCATGGTTTGGAAAAACGGGCGGGATATATCAGGACAAAACGCAAGGGCAAGGCGTGGTATGTATTGCTCTGGGGTGTCTATCCTGAACGCGATGCGGCGCAGAAGGCGAAACGAAAGCTGCCCCGTTCTCTGAAGGGTAGGGTCGTCTGGGCGCGTACCGTGGGTTCGCTGCAGCAGGAACTGAATGCCTCCCTTCCGTGAATTGGACGCGCAAGTTTTTTAAAATCATAGAGTTGCGTTGCCACGCAAAGCTTTTCCCGGGGCAGCACACCCCCGTAATTTTTGTGTGAAATCGTTACAAACTGGCCTGATCGTCCAATCTCAAGTATCCTACGCGGCTCTGTGCGCCCCGATTTGGGGCGGGTTGGTGGGTGCGCGAGAGGGTTTTTCCGCCAATTAATTTTTTGTCAGTTTATTGCATACAGGTTCTCTGGCGGAGAGTATCCGCTATCAGGGCCCGAACAAAAACGAGGTTTGCAATGGGCCAAGGTGCTTTACCACCGAAGCAGGGACTCTATGATCCCGCTAACGAACATGATGCCTGTGGTGTCGGCTTTGTCGCCAACATCAAAGGTAATAAAAGCCATCAAATTGTCCGGCAGGGACTGGAGATTCTGGATCGACTGACCCATCGTGGTGCGGTCGGCGCAGATCCGAAGGCAGGTGACGGCGCAGGTATTCTGCTGCAGCTCCCCGATGCCTTTTTCCGTGCCCAGGTCGATTTCAGTCTGCCCGAAGCGGGGGAGTACGCCATTGGCATGCTTTTTCTGCCGCAGAACGAGGCGAGCCGGAACGAATGTGAGGAGACTGTCGAAAAACTGGTCACCGCCGAGGGTCAGTCGGTCATCGGTTGGCGCAACGTCCCCGTGGACAACAGTGGCCTGGGTTACAGTGTTGTGCCTACCGAGCCGGTCGTACGGCAGATATTCGTCAGTCGTGGGGATAACTGCGCCGATCAGGATGCCTTTGAGCGCAAGCTGTTCGTTATCCGCAAGCAGATCGAGAAGCTGATTCGCGCAGCGGAGATGGAGGGGGGTGAGTCCTTCTACTTTACCTCTTTCTCCTCCCGTACCATCGTCTACAAAGGCATGCTGCTCTCGGGACAGGTGGGTGAGTATTTTAACGATCTCAATGACGAGACAATGGTCACAGCCCTGGCGCTGGTGCATCAGCGTTTCTCCACCAACACCTTCCCCACCTGGGATCTTGCGCATCCGTTCCGCATGATCGCTCACAACGGGGAGATCAACACCCTGCGTGGCAACGTGAACTGGATGGCCGCGCGCAAGAGTTCCATGGCTTCGGAGATTCTGGGTGAAGATCTGGATAAGATCTGGCCGCTGATTCCTGAAGGGCAGTCCGATTCGGCCTGTTTCGATAATGCGCTGGAGCTGCTGGTGGCTGGTGGCTACTCTCTCTCCCACGCGATGATGATGCTGATTCCAGAGGCCTGGTCCGGCAATAAACAGATGGATCGGAAGCGCCGTGCCTTCTATGAGTACCATGCTGCGCTGATGGAGCCTTGGGACGGTCCGGCTGCGGTCGCCTTTACCGATGGCCGCCAGATAGGCGCCACCCTGGATCGAAATGGCCTGCGCCCCGCCCGCTATCTGATTACCGATGATGATCTGGTGGTGATGGCGTCCGAGATGGGTGTGCTCGATATTCCGGAAGAGAAGATCGTCAAAAAATGGCGGCTGCAGCCGGGTAAGATGTTCCTCATCGATACCGAAGAGGGTCGTATCATCGACGACGTTGAACTGAAGGCCAATATCTCCGGCGCTCAGCCTTACCGGGACTGGCTCGACAAGACCCAGATTCATCTGGATCAGCTGCCCGCCGACGTGGCGCCGATGGCGCCGGATGCGACTACGCTGCTGAATGGTCAGCAGGCGTTCGGTTATACCCAGGAAGAGATCAAGTTTCTCCTTATTCCGATGGTGATGACCGGCATGGAGGCGACTGGCTCCATGGGCACCGACCTGCCTCCGTCTGTGCTCTCCAACAAGTCGAAGCACCTCTCCAGCTATTTTCAACAGAACTTTGCTCAGGTGACCAATCCGCCGATAGACCCGATCCGCGAAGAGATCGTCATGTCCCTGGTCTCCCTGATCGGTCCCCGCCCCAACCTGCTGGGAATGGCGGATGCGGGTAAGAACATGCGCCTGGAGGTGCCGCAGCCGATCCTCACCAACTGCGATCTGGAACGAATCAGGCACATCGAGGACAATACCGGAGGGGCGTTTCGCACCAAGACCCTGGATATGACCTACGGGATCACCGAGGGCGCTGAAGGGATGAAAGGGGCGCTGACCGCACTCTGCGAGCTGGCCGAGGCCAAGGTTCGGGAGGGCTATAACATCCTGATCCTCTCCGATCGCAAGGTCGATACGGATCGCATTGCGATCCCTTCATTGCTGGCGACCTCCGCAGTGCATCACCACCTGATCCGCAAAGGATTGCGCACAGAGGCGGGCCTGGTAGTCGAGACCGGCGCCGCGCTGGAGATCCACCACTTCGCCACCCTCGCGGGTTACGGCGCGGAGGCGATCAATCCCTATCTGGCTTTCGACACTATCGATGCGCAGCTATCCAGTTTGCCTGAACCGCTGACGTTCAGCGAAGCCCAGAGCCGTTACATCAAGGCGATCGGCAAGGGTCTGAAGAAGGTGATGTCGAAGATGGGAATCTCCACCTATCAGTCCTATTGTGGTGCGCAGATATTCGATGCCGTGGGCCTGCACAGCAGTTTCCTGGCTGACTACTTTACCGGTACCAGCACTACCATCGAGGGCGCCGGGCTGGCGCAGATCGCCGAAGAGGCAAGGCGTTGGCACGATGCAGCCTACGGTGGCGCCGAGATCTATCGCAAACATCTGGATGTGGGTGGCGACTACGCTTACCGCATCCGTGGCGAGGCGCATAGCTGGACACCGGATAGTATCGCCAAGATTCAGCATGCGGTGCGCAGTAACGACTGGAATACCTACGAAGCATTTGCCCGGCAGATCAACGAGCAGAATGAGACTTTGTTGACCCTGCGTGGCCTGTTCGAGTTCGAGTTTGCGGATCAGGAGATCCCACTGGACGAAGTGGAACCGGCAAAGGAGATCGTCAAACGCTTTGTTACCGGCGCCATGTCCTTTGGTTCCATCTCCTATGAGGCGCATTCGACGCTGGCCGTCGCAATGAACCGTATCGGCGGCAAGTCCAATACCGGTGAAGGTGGTGAGGAGGCCGAGCGCTTCAATCCGCTGCCGGACGGATCCCCCAATCCTGAACGCTCTGCGATCAAGCAGGTTGCCTCCGGGCGCTTTGGTGTGACCACCGAGTATCTGGTCAACTCCGATGACATCCAGATCAAGATGGCCCAGGGCGCGAAACCCGGCGAGGGTGGTCAGCTGCCTGGCCACAAGGTCAATCAGCAGATAGCCCGGGTGCGCCACTCAACCCCCGGTGTTGGTCTGATCTCTCCGCCGCCACACCATGATATCTACTCCATCGAGGATCTGGCTCAACTGATCCACGATCTGAAGAACGTGCAGCCCAAAGCCCGTATCAGCGTGAAACTGGTCTCCGAAGTGGGTGTGGGCACGGTTGCCGCAGGCGTCTCCAAGGCCCATGCCGACCACATCACCATCTCCGGTTATGACGGCGGCACTGGCGCATCGCCTCTGACCTCCATCAAACACGCGGGTTCACCCTGGGAGATTGGTCTCGCCGAGACCCATCAGACCCTGGTGCTGAACCGCCTGCGCAGCCGTATCGCGGTGCAGGCCGATGGGGGTATGCGTACTGGACGCGACGTGGTGATTGCCGCGCTGCTGGGCGCCGATGAGGTCGGTTTTGCCACTGCTCCCCTGATCGCCGAAGGCTGCATCATGATGCGCAAGTGTCATCTCAACACCTGTCCCGTGGGCGTTGCAACGCAGGATCCCGAACTGCGCAAGCGCTTTACCGGCAAACCCGAGCATGTGGTGAACTACTTCTTCTTCGTTGCCGAAGAGGTGCGCCGCCTGATGGCCCGGCTCGGTTTCCGCAACTTCCAGCAGATGATCGGTCAGATGGATCGCCTCAACATGCGTAGCGCCATCGATCACTGGAAGGCGCGGGGTCTCGACTACAGTCGATTGCTGACCAAGCCGGTCGCCGCTGAAGGGGATGAGGTCTACAACAACGAGACTCAGGATCACGGTCTCGATCAGGCGATCGATAATGTGTTGATCGAGCAGGCGGCACCGGCCCTGGAAAGGGGTGAAGCGGTGAAGATCGAGATCGATATTCACAACTACAACCGCACCTTCGGCACCATGCTCTCGGGTCGTCTGGCCGAGAAGTATGGTTTTGTCGGCCTGCCGGACGACACGGTCTACATCAAGGCGAAGGGTACTGCAGGTCAATCCTTTGGGGCCTGGGTAACCAAGGGAGTCACGATTGAACTCTCCGGTGAAGGCAACGACTATGTCGGTAAGGGGCTTTCCGGTGGACGTCTGGTGATCTATCCGCCTGCGCACTCCAAGATCGGCAAGGCGGAAGAGAACATCATTGTCGGCAATACTGTGCTCTACGGCGCGATCTCCGGCGAGTGCTATTTCAATGGTGTGGCGGGCGAGCGCTTCTGTGTGCGCAACTCCGGCGCCACAGCGGTCGTGGAGGGCGTGGGTGACCACGGCTGTGAATATATGACCGGTGGCGTCGTGGTCTGCCTTGGCTCTACGGGGCGCAACTTCGCGGCAGGTATGTCTGGCGGTATCGCCTATGTGCTTGATGAGGAAGGTGGTTTCGAGGATCGCTGCAATATGGCGCAGGTTGAACTGGAGCCGATACCCGCAGAAGATGATGCGCTGGAAGAGCTGGAGCATCAGGGTGGTGATCTGGAGACCCCCGGCAGGGTCGATGTCAGTCACGATATGACACGTTTTGATGCAACCCGTCTCAGGCAGTTGATCGAGAACCATCTGCACTATACCAACAGCGCAGTAGCGAAGAATATCCTCGACAACTGGGAGCGCTATCTGTCGAAGTTTGTGAAGGTTATGCCGGTGGAGTATCGCCGTGCCTTGAAAGAGATGCAGGCACAACAGATCAGAGAAGCCGGCAGCAGGGGGGGTCGTTAAGATGGGTAAGCCCACAGGTTTCAAAGAGTATGCGCGCCAGGATCGCACCTATGCGCCGGTTGCTGATCGGGTGGTCCATTTTGAAGAGTTTGCCATCGCCCCCGGTGATGAGGTACTCAGTCAACAGGGCGCACGCTGCATGGATTGCGGTATCCCCTTTTGCCACAGCGGCTGCCCGGTCAACAACATCATTCCCGACTGGAACGATCTGGTCTACCGGAACGACTGGAAGGGGGCGATCTCGGTGCTGCACAGTACCAATAACTTTCCCGAGTTTACCGGTCGTGTCTGCCCGGCCCCCTGCGAGGCGGCCTGCACCCTGAATCTGGATGATGTCCCGGTAACGATCAAGAATATCGAGTACAGCATCATCGAGAAGGCCTGGGAAGAGGGCTGGATCAAACCGCAGATTGCCGAGCACAAGAGTGGTAAGCGGGTGGCTGTGGTCGGTTCCGGTCCTGCAGGCATGGCCTGTGCGCAGCAGTTGGCGCGGGCTGGCCATGAGGTGCATCTGTATGAGAAGCAGAACCGCATCGGTGGTCTGTTGCGTTACGGCATTCCCGATTTCAAGCTGGATAAGAAGATCATCGATCGCCGTATGGCGCAGATGCGCACCGAGGGTGTCGAATTTCATACCAACACCCATATTGGGGTGGATCTGCCTGCCAGGCCGCTGATGAATGCGTTTGATGCGGTTGTTCTGGCGGGGGGCGCGGAGCAGCCGCGTGATCTGCAGATTCCGGGTCGCGAATTGCAAGGCGTCGAGTTCGCGATGGACTTTCTGCGCAGAAACAGTCATCGGGTACAGGGCGACCAGGTGGAAGATTTCATCTCCGCCGAGGGTAAACATGTCGTGGTGATCGGTGGCGGTGATACCGGTTCCGACTGTGTCGGTACATCAGTGCGTCATGGTGCGCTTTCGGTGACCCAGGTGGAGCTGATGCCGCAGCCGCCCGAGAAGGAGGATAAGGGCACTACCTGGCCCGATTGGCCCAGCAAGATGCGCACCTCCACCTCTCAGGAGGAGGGTTGTGAGCGCATGTGGTCGGTGGCGTCAAAAGAATTTATCGATGATGGTAACGGCAACCTGGCTGGCGTGAAGTGCATTAAGGTGGCGTGGAATCAGGATGAGAACGGCCGGTGGCAGATGTCCGAGGTCGAAGGTTCTGAATTTGAAATCAAAGCCGAACTGGTGACGCTGGCGATGGGTTTTGTCCATCCGGTCCATGAAGGCATGATCGATGAGCTGGCAGTGGAGCGTGATGGGCGCGGCAATGTTAAAGGGGAGACCGATGGTGCTGACGCCTACAAAACCTCCCTGGATGGCGTGTTTGCTGCCGGTGATATGCGCCGCGGCCAGTCGTTGGTGGTCTGGGCGATACGCGAGGGCCGCCAGTGCGCGAAGGCAGTAGACGAGTTCCTGATGGGGTCGAGTGATCTGCCGCGCTGATTGCGGGTTTACGCGATTGTGAAAACGGGGGCCTGGAGCCCCCGTCTTTTATTGGGGCGCCGGTCAGGTCAGATGAAAGACCGTGAGTTCTCCGTTCAGATTGAAACGCCAGTCGATGTGGGTCCAGGTGGGGGCGAGTTCCACTCCGCCGATATTGAATTTTGCGTAGTGCTTCTGCACCACTTCCTGCAGCTCCTGCGGTGTGAGGCCGCTACAGATGATGTCGTAGGCGTTGGCTATCGAGTGCTGCGAGGTTGAAGAGAAATAGGGACTTTCCGGCGTCCTGAATCCAGACCACTCCCGCTGGCCTCCGTCACGATAGTTATTGATGATGAAAGGCCGGCCCACATAATGCCTGATATTCACGAGATTTTTGTAGGCGCGACGGTTGACGAAATTCCACGATCGCTGATCCCCGAACTTTTGGTGGATGCTTGGGGGAACCAGCTCGGCGATATGGAAATAGTTGGGCATGGCGCAGTCTCCTTCTTAGTCACTCTCATGTCTGGGAAAACTGTATTCACCACGAAGAACACAAAGGAAATTCACTGTTAATCAATTAATAAGCTTTGTGCCCTTCGAGTTCTTCGTGGTGAAAAGATGTTTCCGGACGGATGCACGTCAGTAGCGTGGTGATTCGTAGGCCG
>NZ_JAAVSH020000001.1:3664522-3745177 GCF_011947365.2 endosymbiont of Lamellibrachia barhami | reverse complement strand
CGAGTGATCTGCCGCGCTGATTGCGGGTTTACGCGATTGTGAAAACGGGGGCCTGGAGCCCCCGTCTTTTATTGGGGCGCCGGTCAGGTCAGATGAAAGACCGTGAGTTCTCCGTTCAGATTGAAACGCCAGTCGACTGGGTTCAGGTGGGGGCGAGTTCACCCGCCGATATTGAATTTTGCGTAAGTGCTTCTGCACCACTTCCTGCAGCTCCTGCGGTGTGAGGCCGCTACAGATGATGTCGTAGGCGTTGGCTATCGAGTGCCAGAGGTTGAAGAGAAATAGGGACTTTCCGGCGTCCTGAATCCAGACCACTCCCGCTGGCCTCCGTCACGATAGTTATTGATGATGAAAGGCCGGCCCACATAATGCCTGATCTTCACGAGATTTTTGTAGGCGCGACGGTTGACGAAATTCCACGATCGCTGATCTCCGAACTTTTGGTGGATGCTTGGGGGCACCAGTTCGGCGATATGGAAATAGTTGGGCATGGCGCAGTCTCCTTCTTATTCACTCTCATGTCTGGGAAAACTGTATTCACCACGAAGAACACAAAGGAAATTCACTGTTAATCAATTAATAAGCTTTGTGCCTTTCGAGTTCTTCGTGGTGAAAAGATGTTTCCGGACGGATGCACGTCAGTAGCGTGGTGATTCGTAGGCCGTCTCTTCATCACCCTCCACGATGGGTTTGACATAGATCTCAACCCGGCGATTCAGCTGGCGTCCGGCTTCTGTTGTGTTGGTGGCGCGGGGTTCCGACTCACCTCTCCCTTCGGTGCGGATGCGGGCTCCAGGTACGCCCCTGTCCTCAAGATAGAAGGCGACATGGTCTGCGCGTCGGCTGGAGAGGGTTTCGTTGTACTCATTGGCACCCCTGTTGTCTGTGTGGCCAATGATGTGCACTACGGTCTTGTTGTATTTGTTCAGCAGTCTGGCAAGCTTGCTCAGGGTCGGTTTGAAGGCTGGGGAGATGTCGGCGCTATCGAAGGCGAAGGAGACTTCATTGTTGACGCTGAGCTTCAGGGTGTCGTCTTTCAGACGCTCGATCTCCACATCGTGACGCTCCTGCTCCACAGCCAGGCTCTCCTCGAACTCCCTCTGTTGATCGTCCATATAGTTACCGATGGCGGCACCTGCCAGGGCGCCAACCGCAGCACCGACGAATTTCCCTGATCTGTCGTTCATCTGGTGTCCGGCAACTGCGCCTACTACCGCGCCGATGGCAGCGCCGGTTTTTGCCCGTTGGTGAGGATCGTTCGTAGTACAGGCACTGAGAAAGGGCAGTAAAAGCAGTGCATGGATAAGCGGCTTTGATTTCATAGTGATAGGTAAATCTTTGAGTCTGGGCCTGATCGCCGGGAAGGTGGAATGTATGTTATGAGATTAGCAGGTTTTTATGTTTGATGAATCAGATGGGGGGGGTATCATCACGGCTGATATCCGCAAAACCTGTTCAAGACAATTTCTTGCCGGGCGTGGAGCAGAATCAACCAATCTGATGGCAGTAACCCACACTGCAAGGTGAGTATACATGAGTGAAACCCTGATGCTGTTGCCCAGTGCTCAATTCGAGCGCATTCGGCTGGTGCGGATTCCTGACGACCTGGATACCAATGAAGCCTATCGGTTTGCCACGGGTATCATCGCGCAGGCGGAAGAGTCGAAAACAGGCTATGTCTGGGAGGATATTGCCGAGGCGCTGGAGGGACGCGGTTTTGAGCCGGTGACGCATATCCTGGGACCTGAGCTGGACTAAACTAAAGGCTAATCCAGGCTGATGGTTCGCAGGCCGGTTCAAGCTTGCGGAACCGGCAAACACGGTTCCTTGTATCAAGCCTTATGCCTTATGCCTGATCCGCTACGCTTGATCAGGCCTACGTGTTCGGCTCGGCAAAATGGGCAGGCTACTCGACGTCGTCGAACTCATCCATGTCCATCTGTAGCAAAATGGCTTTGCGCAGCAGTTTCTGTTCGTTGCGCATGGTCTTTTTCAGACTGCTGATCTCTTTCTCTAGCTCTTGAATCCGATAGATAAACTCATCGGCGTTGGCCATCATCTCCGGCGCTGCATTTGAGGCGGACATCTGTGCGCCAGCGCCACGAGAGGGCAGATGCGAGACGGAAGCGAGCTGCTGTTGTCCCTGGGTGCTGGGCTTCTGGTAGCTGACTTCCTGCTCCAACTCCTCGATCACGGCGCCCACCGCTTTCTTGTCCATGGTGTGGAGCTCTTCCAGGCATCCGTACAGCATCAGGCGATCACACATCGAGTTGATGCGGCGGGGTACGCCCTCGGTGAAGTCGTAGATTATTTGGAACACCTCCTCGGCAAACTCCGGATCGCCTTCCCAGCCGACGAGCTGTAAACGGTGCTTGATATATTTTTCGGTCTCGTCGCCGCTCAACGGCTCCAGATGGTAAGAGGCGATGATGCGCTGCCGGAACTGTTCCATGCCTGGGCTCTGCAGCGTGCGCTTGAACTCCTCCTGGCCGAGCAGGAAGGTCTGCACCAGTGCTTTATCCCCAACCTGGAAGTTGGAGAGCATGCGCAGTTCCTCCACTGACCGGGCAGGAAGGTTCTGCGCTTCGTCCACCACCAGCAGAATCTGCTTGCCCTCGGCGTGGCGGGTGCGGGCGATGGCTTCGAGATTGTGTAATAACGTGGCCTTGTTGAGACCTTCATGGGCGAGACCAAAAGAGGCACAGACCATGCGCAGCATGTCGTCTGGATCGACCTGGGTGGTAACCAGCTGGGCCGCCATGACGTTTTTGTTGGAGAGCTCCTGAAACAGGTTTCTGACCAGTGTGGTTTTGCCGGTACCTATGCCACCGGTGATCACGATAAACCCTTCACCCTGCTCAAGTCCGTAGCGCAGGTAGGCCATTGCCCGATTGTGCCCCTTACTATTGAAGAAGAACTTGTGGTCGGGTGTCAGCTGGAAGGGTTTGCCTTTCAGTTTGTAAAAATCGTCATACATGTTTCGGTTGCCTGTGATTCCCTGGCCAGAATTGCCGGGCAAGTGGAAATAACCATGAATTTTCTGATGGTCGAATACAAGCACAAAGGTGGATTCGACCTTTCAGGGGACTGATTATGCTATGAAATCGACAGTTTGCCTACCTTGTTTGATGGGTGAGGGGGGTGATCATCTGTTACTGATGAGCGAAATGCGGAAAGGCAGTGAGAAGTGGGGGAGTTGACGTTCCTTGGCTGGCTCACTATCTTCATGGGTAGACAGCGAGTGCATCAATCGCTGTCGCTGCTTGGCAAAGTGCGGATATAGAGCGGCATCTAAACATGTCACACAGTTTTTATACCTTTGGATTTCAACTTCATAATGAGAAGAATAAGGAGCATTTATGCTGCAAGTCGGTCAGAAGGCCCCCCCTTTCCAGTTGCCTGATGCGGATATGTACATGGTCGATTCCAGTGATTATCTGGATAAGAAAAACCTTGTGCTCTATTTCTATCCCAAGGACGACACGACGGGTTGTACGATCGAGGCATTGGAGCTGTCCGATTTAATGGAGGATTTTGAAAAGCTGGATACCCTGGTTTTCGGCATCAGCCGAGACAATTGCGTGAGTCATGCCTCTTTTCGCGACAAGCACGGGCTGACGGTGCGCCTGCTGGCGGATCCCGAGGGGGAAGCCTGTGAGGCTTTTGGCGTCTGGCAGGAGAAGGAGGCGCATGGCCAGAAACGCATGGGAATCGTGCGTTCCACATTCATCATTGACAAATCAGGCGTGGTGCGTGAAGCGCTCTACGACGTGAAACCCAAGGGGCATGCCGGGCAGGTTTTACAGTTGGTCAAGTCGCTCTGAGCGTGATCGTGATGCAGTGTAGGTCAGTGAATGCTCCCTCCCTGACCTCCGGCACCATTGGATTGGCGCAGGATGTGTGAATGAAACTGCGCACTCAGATCATGCTGTTTCTCTTCCTGTTTGGTCTGGCTCCACTGACCGTGATGGTTGTTTCCAATCTGCCTTTTGTCCTGGACCGGCTGGAGCTCTTCTACCATAAGGCGCATCTGCAGAATCTGCGGGCTGATTTCAGGGATCTTGATGAGCACCTGGCCAGTCGCCATGAAATGCTGCGACTGCTGGCCAAACTGCCGGAACCGGGCGGTGTGTTGGGAGAATCCGGGCTAGAGGACGAGGCGCGCTTCGACAAGGCGCGGGTGAATTATACCGGATGGATCAATAAGGTTCTGCGGGACCAGTTTGATATCATCCAGATCCTCTTTTTGGACGATCAGGCCAGACCCTATTTCTGGTTGGAGCGGAATTCACGAACTCAGCGGTGGGAACCCACGGCCACTCAGCCCGATCTGCCGAATCTGGAGATGAGACTGGCGGGCATGCGACAGGAGCTTGGAACCGTTGCGGTAAGTCTGATCAGCCTGAACCCCGCAGCCGCACACGATGACCCCAGACGTTTCATGACGCTGCGGATGATCAGTCCGATTGAAGGCAGTGGTCCTCAAGGTTTCGGCAAAACTGTTGGGGCGGTGGTTGCCAATATCGATGTCGGTGGCATGGCCAGGGCTTATCGGAATACACTCTGGGTCAACAATGAGGGTGTCTATCTGGAGGAGCAGATCTCCGGTGACCAGACGTCCCGCGCCTTCACCGATTTTGCCGGTCTGAAAGAGATCTTTACGGCGGGCAAGCTGGGTCTTTGGAAGGGAGATGCCGGTCAGCAGGTTATCTGGGTGCCGATGTTCATGACAGAGGATTCGGGGCCGCTCTGGGTTGGGCGTGCGGTGGATCCGTCACCGCTCTCCAAGTTTCGTAATACGCTGGTCATGCGCGTGCTTACCATTGTCTTTGTCGTCTCGCTGCTTGTGTTGTTATCAGCCAGGTGGATTGCCTTGACCGTTTCCCGTTTTGGCCAGACCCTGACGGAGGGGGTCGGGCGGGTATTGCGTGAGGGTGAGCCGGTTCGTTTCCATTGGCGGGGGCCCAGAGAGGTACGGGAGCTGGGTGAGCAGTTGACGGTTCTGGCCGAGGCGCATACTCACCACTCGGAAGAGCAGCGGCAGCATGCCCGCCAACTGGAGGAGTCGAACCGCTACAAGTCGGAGTTTCTGGCCAATGTCAGCCATGAGCTGCGCACCCCGCTGAATTCCATCTTACTGCTCTCCAAAATGCTTTCAGAGGGGCCGGAGGCGTTGCGTGGCGCGCAACGCAAACAGGTTTCGGTGATCCATGAGGCCGGGGCAGATCTGAAAGCGCTGATCGACAATATTCTCGATCTCTCCCGCATAGAGGCGGGACAGGCCAGTTTCAGTCTGGAACGAATTGATCTGCGGCGTTTGATCGAGGAGTTGATGGAGTTGGTAAAGCCCCAGTTCGATGCAAAATCCCTCTCTTTTACGGCAGATATTGCCTCGGACGCCCCGGAATTCTTTATCTCAGATCATGAGAAGGTGCGGCAGATACTGAAGAATTTTCTCTCCAATGCGGTCAAATTCACCAAAAGTGGAGGCGTGACGATACATGCCTATGCGGGCGAAGATAGCGCCCGTCCGGTCTGTATTGGGGTGGAGGATAGCGGCATCGGGATCCCTGGCGACAAGCTCGGGGAGATATTCGAGGCGTTCAAACAGGCTGATGGCTCCACCAGTCGTCGTTTTGGCGGCACCGGGCTGGGTCTGAGTATCAGCCGGGAACTTGCCTATCTGATGGACGGTGATATCAGGCTGGAGAGTGAGGAGGGGGAGGGTTCAGTATTCACCCTCAGCCTGCCGCTGGAGTTCGACCACTCCGATATTGACGAGGCGCGGCTGGAGCATGTCGAGCCCGAGGCGTTTGGATTGCAGGAACACCAGCCGGAACCGTCGACAGAGCCGGAGGATACGGTAATGCCGCAATCTGCAACAGCCCGTGAGGTGGATTTCAATGGCAAGCGCGTATTGTTGGTTGATGATGACCTGCGCAATCTGCTGGCGTTGGCGCCCCTGCTCGAAAGCTGGGGGTTGGAGATCACGGCAGCGGGGGATGGCAGGGAGGCGCTGGAGACCCTTGAAGAGAACCCGGAATTTGCCATTGTGTTGATGGACATCATGATGCCGGAGATGGATGGCTATGATACGATCAGACATATCCGCGAAGATGGCCGTTTCAGAGATCTGGCCGTAATCGCGCTCACCGCAAAAAATACGGCGTTAGACCGGGAGCGGTGTATAGAGGCAGGTGCGGATGACTTTATCCCAAAACCGATCGATGCCGATGACTTGAAGGCGTTGATTGCCCGGCACCTGCCGTTGTAACGGACCAGTTTCACACCGGCAGACAGACCAAAAAAGAGAGATGAAACGTTACTCCGGATTCAAGTTGTTGATCGTCGATGATCATGAGCATAACCTGTTTACGCTCAGAACCCTTGTCGAACGGCATATGGAGGTGGAGATCTTCGAGGCGACCTCCGGCCAGCAGGCCCTGGATATTGCGGTCAAGGTGCCGGGTATCGATCTGATCATTCTCGATGTGCAGATGCCGGAGATGGATGGATTTCAGACCGCATCGATGCTGAAGATCCGTAATAAGACCAAAGATATTCCCATCATCTTTCTCACCGCAGCCTTCAAGACTGAAGAGTTCCAGCAGAAGGGGTATGAGGTGGGCGCCGTGGACTATCTACTGAAGCCCATCGACGATAACCAGCTGATCAACAAGATCAGTACCTACTTCCGTCTCATCGAGAAAGAGCGCCAGATGAACCGGGTGCTGGAGCAGAAGGTGGCGGAACGCACCGCAGAACTGGCTGCCGCCAAACAGCATCTGGAAAATATCATCACTTACATGGGCGAGGCCCTGCTGGTGCTGAATCCCGAGGGTGGGATCGAATCCGCCAATCCCGCCGCCTGCCGGATGCTCGACTATACAGAGAGTGATCTGCAGAGCCTGTGGATCAGCGACGTGTTCGAGGAGGCGGAAGAGGAGCAGGCCGGGGCTTTTTTCGGCACCTGGCTGGAGGCGCTGATTCGTACCGGGGCGATAAGCCGCATCGAAGCACGTTTCATCGCCAAGGATGGGCGCCGTGTACCGATACTTTTTGCCCGTACCGCAGTCAAAGATCAAGATGGTAAGATTAGCCATATTATATGTATCGCAAAAGATATGACCGGATATATTCGTGATGAGGATGCAGCTTAGGAGTCAGTTATGAGCGAGCCGAACGAACCGCAAGCGACCGAGGAAGATACCGCCCTGACCGCCAACGCTTTGAAAGCGATGGCCCATCCTCTGCGATGGAAGATACTCTGCTCTCTGGGCGAGAGTGAACTCTCCGTCGGAGAGATCGTTGAAAGGACGGGCACCTCCCAAAGCAATATCTCCCAGCATCTGGAGCAGCTGCGCAACAAGAATATTGTGGTCTCCCGCAAGGAGGCGAATCGAATCTACTACCGTATTCGCAATCCTCAGTTGCTGGATCTCATCGGTATCATGCGCAATGTGCTCTGCCCCGCCAACCTCGACGACCGCTATCCGAGATCCTGAAGATGGATGCGCGGCTGATTGAACTGGAGACCCGGCTGGCGTTTCAGGAGGAGAATATCCAGTCGCTCAACCAGTCGGTGGGGCATCAACAACAGATTATAGACAGCCTGCAGCAGGAGATTGAGGAGTTGCGGCAGCGTCTCCAGGCGTTGAGCCCTTCGCCGCTGGAGGGGCATTCCGACGAGTCCCCGCCTCCGCACTACTGAGCCTGCGCTCACTCGCTCCACACTCCGGGTTCTCATGTCCAACACGCCTCCTGATGCACTGCTGCTGCTTGCCACCGGCTGCGCCCACTGTCCCGTAGTCCTTGCAGCGCTGAGTCGCCTGCTCGAAGAGGGACATCTGGGGCGTCTGGAAGCGATCAATATCGTGGAACATCCTGAAGCGGCTCAGGCGGTCGGGACGCGCAGTGTTCCCTGGACCCGCATTGGGCCATTTGAGTTGGAGGGGATGCACAGCCAGTCTGAACTGGCGCACTGGTGCGAGCTGGCCGCCACCGGCAAGGGTTTTGGTGAATATTTCAGTCATCTGCTTGAGACCCAGCGCCCGCACAAGGTGGCGGAGGTCATTGAGCGCGATCCGGCCTCCCTGACCAGCCTGTTGGCGCTGCTCGAAGATAGCGGCACACCGATGGCGGCACGCATCGGCATCGGCGTGGTGATGGAGGATCTACAGGGGAGCGAATGGCTGGAGGCGGCGGTGCCTGTGTTGACACGGATGGCTGATGCGGCCGAGGCCAATATTCGCGCCGATATCGCCCACTATCTTGGGCTTGTCGCTACCCCGGAGGTTATTCCGGTGTTGCGGAAATTGCAGCAGGATGAACACCCGGATGTGAGAGAGATTGCGAGTGACTCTCTGAATGATCTTTCCCCATAGGTAGGCAGGTTCAAGCGAAGCGGAACCGGCAATCTTTAGCACTCTGCCAATTCGGGAATGCCCGATCCGCTACGCTTGATCGGGCCTACCTGCTTTTACGACCGAACAACAATCAGGAATTTTTATGGATCGACGGGAACAGATACTCAGCGTACACGCGCTTTTTATCAACGAAGTGGTGAAGAGCGGTACCGATCCGGACCGCAAAGTCGAATTTGAGCAGCTGCTGAAGGTGGCTGAAGATAACGAGTGGAGCGACTTGGTGGCGGCCATCCGGCGCATCATGGGCGGTCGCCGGGATATAGAGATATTGAATGGCCTCGATGAGGAGGATCAGGTCATCGTTGAAGCGATCCTGAGAGGGTTGCAGGATCCCGCCACCCTGCCCGATCCCAACGCCAAACCCGATCCGGCTCAGGCGGCGCCGGGGCTGGCTTCCATGATCCATGCCGCTGCAACCGGCAATGTGCAGGCGCTGCAGCTGATCGCTGAGATGGCGGACCAGATGAGCAAGGCGGGCGGCCCTATTGCGCTGTTGGCTTCGGTGATTCGTCCCCTGATCAATGGGGAGAGGAATCCAGACAAGCTCTGCAGGAAACTCGATGGGCCGACCGAGGAGATGGTGCTGGGTATCCTTGAAGAATTGAAGTCGCTGGAGCAGCATTGATGGCACGTAACTTTCTTTTTATCGGCGCGGTGAGTGGTTGTCTGACTGTAGTCATTGGAGCCTTTGGCGCCCACAGCCTGAAAGAGCTGGTCACCCCGGAGATGCTGCTGGTCTTCCAGAAAGGTGTCAACTATCAGGGCCTGCACAGCTTGGCGCTGTTGGTGGTGGGCTTACTGGCACTTCACACACGGTCGACGGCATTAACAATTTCCGGCTGGTCTTTTATCACCGGTATACTGCTCTTCTCCGGCAGCCTCTATCTGCTCGCCCTCACCGGCGTGAATCCGTGGGGCATGATCACCCCCATTGGCGGCACCGCATTTATCGTCGGTTGGATATCACTCGCCCTGGCGGCGCGACGTATCGGCTAATGTCAGATCTGACCCCCTTTGCCAATCGGCTGAGTAAAAACTTTCGCCACTGGAGCAAGTGGGCCAAACGTCGGGAGGTCAGCTGTTATCGTATCTATGATCGGGATATTCCCGAATTTCCCCTGGCCATCGACTGGTATGAGGGACAGGTTCATGCCCAGGTGTTTGCCCGCAAAGGAATAGATGATCTGGAAGAGGTGCAGGAGAAGGCTATCGCGGATGTTATCTGTGAGGTGCTGGAACTGCCGGTTGAGGCGCTCGCATTCAAGACCCGGCGGCGGCAGAAAGGGTCGGCGCAGTATGAGAAGAACAGGATCTGGGGCAGGCCAAAAATTGTGCACGAGGGCGAGCTGGCCTTCGAGGTCGACCTGCACAGCTATCTTGATACCGGCCTCTTTCTCGACCACCGCAATACGCGGGCCATGGTGCGGGAACGCTCATCAGGGCGTCGATTTCTCAATCTGTTTGCCTACACCGGCAGTTTTACCGTCTATGCAGCGGCAGGTGGTGCTGAAGGCTCGGTCACCGTCGACCTCTCCAATACCTATCAGGCATGGAGTCAGCGCAATCTGCAACTGAATGGCTTCAAAGGTAAAGCGCATCAGTTAGTGCGTGAAGATGTCTTCAAATATCTGCATCTGGCAAGGAAACGTGAATGTTTCGATATCATCATGCTCGATCCGCCGAGCTTCTCCAATTCAAAAAAGATGCGCGATACCCTGGATGTGCAGCGTGATCATCCCAAGTTGCTGGAGGGGTGCGTGCAACTGCTCAATCCCGGTGGCGAGATCATCTTCTCCAACAATCTGCGCAGGTTCAAACTTGATCCGGCGATTGCGGAGCATGCCGAAGATATCACCCGCCAAACTGTTCCGGATGATTTCAAGCGTCATACCGCACATCGTTGCTGGCTGTTCAAGGCCTGATGGACCCTGCCGGGCCACTCACCCTTTTCATCGGCAGTTTTCTCGCCTCCACACTACTGCCTGGTGGCTCGGAGGCGATGCTGCTCTTTGCGGTATACGAAACCCCCGATTCGACATTTCTGTTTTGGACGGTGGCAACCCTGGGCAATACATTGGGTGGGCTCAGCAGTTGGCTCATCGGCTGGTGGCTGGCGAAACGCTTCCCTGGCCGGGGACTGAAGAAGGCGGAACAGCAGAAGGCGCTGGCCCGGGTGGCAAAGTTCGGTAGTCCCGCCCTGCTCTTCTCCTGGCTGCCTGTAGTGGGTGATCCACTCTGTCTGGCGGCAGGCTGGAGTGGTGTGCGGATACTGCCGGCGCTGGTCTACATATCGATTGGCAAGGCGGTGCGTTATGCGGTGCTACTGGGAGTCATCAATGGACTGCAGAGCTGAACAGGGTTGGCGTAGAAAATAAGCCTAAGATGGAAAGGGTCGTTTTTCGGGCAAAGGGTGCTAAATATAAAAGTATCGAGTGGTTAACTATTTCCACTCCGGAGGCGGCCATGAAGAAGATTATACTGTTGTCTTTGTTCCTGTTTGTTCTACCGCTTATGGCAGATGAGGAGGATGGTGCGGAGATCGTCAATACACCCTACACCGCCCAGAAGGTTCTGTTCGAATTCTATTTCAACGATCCTGCACATCTGGCCTCAGCCCTGTACTGGATACGCGCCACAATGAATCCCCTGATGGCCGCACCCTATGACTACTCGCCGGAAGACCTCTCTTTCAAGGTCGTCATCCATGGTGCGGAGATCGTCACCTTGGCGAAGTGGAATTATGAAAAATACAGGGACTTGGTGGAGCGCATGCGTTACTACTCAGAGCTGGGAGTGGAGTTCAAGATCTGTGGCCTTGCCGCTCACGATTACGGCTATCAGGCGCAGGACTTCCAGGATTTTGTGCAGGTAGTGCCTTCCGCCATGACCGAGATGGCCCACTGGCAGATGTTGGGCTATGCGCTTATCTATCCCCGAGTGATGGAGAAGAAGTTTGCGATTGAAGAGATAAGATAACAAGGAAGAGGCGCGTGTCTGCATGATGAATTCATCTATGTCGCCTTATGTTTGGAAAACAGCCGGCAGGTTTTAGAGCGATTTCCCGGTAACTGCGTGTGGATTAAAAAATCACCACATTCAGATTGCCATACAAAAAATGTGGTCTATACTGGATTGGCGTGGCATCAGATAATTATTATTAGTCGGCATGGGCTCTGATTGTCTTCCGTTTATCCGGGCTGCCTGTTGTCGGCATGTGACAAGTTTTTGTTGGGGGATCTTATGAAAGAGAGTGTCCAGGGCCGCCTGCGTCAGGCTGGCGGAGTTTCCGTTTGGGTTATTTTTCTTGTAGCCGCCGTCATCACCCAGAGTGCTCATGCGCGGGAGCTGTTTCCTGAGGGAACTGCGGCTCAGAATGTCTATGCGGGTGTCGGTGTGGGAGTGACGAACAACGATGCGCCGGGCGACTGGGACGATGGATCGGTTTCGTCTATCTCAACAGACAAAACGGATGCGAGTACGAAGGTCTTTGTGGGGTATGAGGTTACTCAGAATGTGGCGGTAGAGGCCTCCTACAGCGATTATGGCAAATCGGAATTCTCCGCCACCTCCGACGGGAGTGGTGATTCCTGGGCTCCTGGGCAGGTCAGCGGAGTCAACGAATCCTCTGGATTTGGCCTGTCCGCCGTTGGCAGTTGGCCGATGACCGACCGGATTACCGTCTTCGGCAAGTTGGGGCTGCTCTGGTGGAAGTCGAAGAACACGTGGAATGAAAGCGGGTTTATCTCGGTGGAGGAAAGCTCCGGCAGCGATCTCAGCTACGGTGCGGGTTTGGAGTACGATGTGGGACTTCCACAACGTTTCGTCTACCGATTCGAGTTCGAACGTAACGCGGTAGATGACGCTCAATACCAGCTCAACACTGGATCAGCGAGCCTGGTCTACCGATTTCCCTGATAGACAGTGCAAATGTAATCTCGATCTAACACTCGAAACGGAAAAGGCCTGGAGTTATTGCTCCAGGCCTTTTTTCAGGACATTTCGAGAAAGATACTTTTCTGATCGTGCGGTTCAATCTAAGAGAAACCCTTCCTACCGCCATGATCGGGATGGCGCAACTATCTATCTCGTTGCAGCCTATTGAGTGAATATAATTGGTGGGCGATTGCCTCTCAGGACAATTGTCACGTCCGGTCTGCAGCAGGGGGGGCAGCTATTAGCTAATACGCTATTATTAAGTTAATGATAATCAGCTTATTGGGGCGGGCTTGTGTTCGGTAAGCAGAAGATCAAGGGTTCGGAGGGATTATTATCTTTTTCTCTGCCCTCTGTTTCCGCTGTTCCCAGGGATCTTCCATGAAGTGAGGAAACTCCATGAGCATGAACGATGATGTCAAAGGCGTAAGGTTCGTTCTGGATCGTGTGGCCGGGCAACTCCCAGGATTGAATGTAGCGAAACAACACCTGCAGGCGGTCTCCGGTCATCTGACCCGATTCCTGGAGCATGATGAGTTCAGGCCTGATCTGTTGAGCCTGCGTATCGGTGCCCTGGCTAATGCCCTGGTGCCTCTCTCCCAGGCTATCCACAGCAACGCCTTGGCAGACCCGCCCGATCCCAATCCCGGCAACCAGTTCACCCGGCGACATGTCACCCAAGCCGGCTGGGCCCAATTCGCCTGGGGCGTACTGACGCCGTTCATCAAAGACCTCAACGAAATCAACCGGTTCTATCTGAAGAACTCGTCGCGTTGCGACAAGGTTGCACTGACCTCGGGAAAGATACCCGCCTTCATAAAGCAGGGGGATACTTATCAGTGGTCGAAACCGTTGCGCTCCGACGACCTCGCGAGACGCAACCGCAACTTGATGGAGAAAGAGTTGGGTGAGGATTACACTAAATATTCCAAATGGCTCCTGGACCAGGGTCTGCAGTTCCGGGAAGGCAAATCGACGGCTTGGCTTGCCACCGTGTTCCTGCTCAGGCACTCGCTGGCATGCTCGCCGCAGGCAGCCCCTTCCACCAAATCCTATATCGAGAAGCTTGGATACAACCGCTTCAACAAGACCGAGGTGTTAGACGTCGACAACATAACGCTCCATTTCGAGCAGGGAATCGCAAAGGCTTTCTTTCAGATCAAGGACCGAACCGACAAACCCAGCCTCGCCTACCCGGGAGCAGGGCTTTCTGGCATCGTGCCGACCCTGACCCCTTTCCATACCCTGGAGATCAACCTGGAGATCGACAATCGACAGGTTAGATATATCAGTCGTCGCGAACGAGTACTCACCAAAAACCTCAAACAAAAACTGGTCGAGATGCCGAATTCGTTGAAATACGTAATGCGCCACGACGAGATACTGTTTGATCCCAATCCGAAGGTGAACAAATCCTTCCACTCCTTCCTGGTGGATGAGAAGTCCATCCAGGCAGCGGGAGGAATCGTGGCCAACAACGGCAAGATCATCGCCATCGACAACATGAGCGGTCACTATCGCCCCGGCTGGCGATTGCTCGCGCAGGCCGTCGACCGGCTCATCGAGGTGCTCGATAACAACGCGGTCGTCGGCGTATTCAGTGATGGGGCACCGGGAGGCGGTGAGACCTGGTTCTTTCCGGTCAGGGTGTTTGCTCGACTGGCGGGCAATGATTTCAGGGCAGATGCAATCGAAGCCGCCATCAAGACCTCCGGTACCTGGCAGCTTCCCGTCACTGCTGACGATAATTTCAATGCGTATCTCGCATTGAACCTGCCAGGCAATAAGTCCACTGAGGAGATTGGGAAATTCGCTGAAAAACTCCAGCGGTTCTAGGAGAGTGTCGGATTTAACGCTGTTTGGCTGCAAATCCCTGGATGGCGATCAACTCAGCTTATCGAACTCGTTAAATAGGTCCACGATTAATGCTCGGGGTCCTGCCTCGCACCCTTTTGGCTGCTTCGCTGTCAAATGGACACCTGCCCATTTGATCGCCTCGTTCGATAAACTGATATGATTCGCCAACAGTGATTTGACTACGGGCATCCATGCCCTTCGCCCCTTCGGGGCCAGCTTCGCTGTTCAATCCGCTCCTATGGATTAGTCGCTTCGACCTCCAGGGATGGCGGAAGTGCGGGAAACGCAGGAGCAGTTACCCGTCAAGCGGATAAATCCGACAGCCTCCTAGGCGCAAACAATATAATTAATAATATGACATTAGAACCAACACCATCACTTTTAGAAAATTTATATTGGATAACCTTACTTGCGGTTATTGTTTCGTCAGCTTCGGGTGTTCTTAAAGCTGGTTTTAAACAATTTGATTTATTCGGTGTAATTATTATTGCTATTGCTACAGGATTAGGCGGCGGTTCATTACGTGACATGCTTCTTGGCCGAGATGTATTCTGGATCAATGACCAAATATTTTTTATAGCGTCGCTTGGTAGCGCAGTCGCTGTTTTTATAGCAGCAAGGATAATAGTAGTTTCGCCCAAATATTTCTTAGTTGCTGATGCTGCGGGCTTAGCTACTTTTGGCGTTGCCGGAACATTGGTTTCACTTATGGTTGGAGCACCCCCTCTTATTGCAAGTTTTATGGGAGTAATGACAGGAATTATGGGAGGTATTTTTCGTGATGTATTATGTAACGAAACCCCTGTCGTATTTCTAAGCCCGCTTTATGCGACAGTATCCTGGCTTGGCTCTTTGCTCTTTATCGGGCTCTTACATTTAGACCAAGAGATAACGATAGCAGCAATTATTTCGGGACTAAGTATATTTATATCACGGCTGCTGGCTATGCATTATAATGTCAGCCTGCCTAGATTTCGCTTCAAGTCTTGAAGCTGCCCCACAAAATAATAGGGGACGCACCACGTTTTCCCGTTTTCCTCGCCACTTCTGGTACTTGGAAAAGGGAATAGATTTATTTATTCCACGCCTGTGAAAATCAATCTGCTTCCCTTGTTTTTTTGTTTATTACTCACGGAATAGTCAAGGCCTGCCGCTATGTAAGCGATGATATAGCCTCTTTTCCCCATTCCTTACTTGCTCCGTCATGACGAACCTGTCTAGCAGCCAAAAAAGGACGCAGGAAAATGGTACGAGAAGGAATACACTTACAATCAACATTACGGCAAGCTCATTACTGATACGCTTCATCTCAAACTCCTTTTTCATACAGCTGCGAAGGGTCTGGGGAATTGTCAGAACCTTCTGATTTTCAGGCTCAACAACCTTCGAAAATCATGTTTCTCTGCTATAAATATAGTAGAGGAGAAGTGGTTGTATTAGCGTGTATCGCTGTGGAATTAAAAAAGAATGATGAAATAATTTTATCGTTCGAAATTCGATAAGGAGATTTGATAATGGATATTCAACTTGCTGATGTCACCATCCATGTCGACAAAAATGTAGGAGCAGAAGAGCGTTCCGGTATAGAAGAAGTTTTACGGGATATCGACGGAGTTGTAAGTGTGCACAATTCAGTTGAGGCGGCTCATTTGTTTCTCGTGGAATATAGTCCTGCAAAGACCAATTCACATGATTTGCTAAATGCCGTAACCGGAAAATACGGACATGGAGAATTAGTCGGTCTCTGATGTATGGTGTCTAGTCTGTAAAACAACACACATCAAGATGAGGGAATGAATTCAATACGGTATTCGCTACCGGGAAGGAGGCTTATCTGCTTTGCAGAAGAGAGGTTTTGTCATGTCGTTAGAGTCGCAAACTGAAAAACCTGGCTTCCTTGAAAAAGACGCTAAACTATTCAATGCGTTATTTGATGCGCGCTCACGGATATTCATATCGGTAGTCACCGTTGGCGAATTGCGACGCGGCGTTGAATTAATCAGACACAGAAGCGACACGCTGCAGGCAACTCAACTGGAGAACTGGCTTGATCTCTTGCTGACTGATTACCAGGATCACATTCTCGATATCAACCCGGATATCGCGCAACTTTGGGGTCGGCTCCGAGTACCTCATCCGGAAAATGCACTGGACAAGCTCATTGCCGCAACCGCTCTAATTCATGATTTAACAGTCGTTACACGCAATCACAAGGATTTTAAAACAACGGGGGTTCGACTATTGAATCCGTTTTGCACGTAACTTTAATCTCTTTGGATTTAATTCCCAGCGGCTTGTTGTGAAGAAAAATATTAGGGGACGCACCACGTTTTCTATGACCTGATTACGAAAAACGTGGTGCGTCCCCTGTTGTGTCGTTGAGAGGCGTTAGTAGCAGCGCCTTGCAGCTACGACTCCGCTGGCCGGATCAATCGCGGCGAGGCACCGCTCCTACAATTAAATTCCCTATCTGCTTGCTTGGGGATCAAACCAACCGAATGAAATAGGCGCGCCGAAGTTCCACCAGTTTCTCTTCGAATTCGCGGATATCGTTTTCGACGAGTTCCAGGATCATCTGCTTGGATTGCAGCTCTTCAATCAGCCGTGCCTTCTGCGACAACATGGCTTTGAGCACTCTCTTTTTGCGCAGGCTGTCGAAGGCGATGACAGCACTGTTTTTCTGCGCCGCCATCTCATCTTTCTGTACCGCAATCCGCCGCTCAAGCCCTGCCAGATCATGCTCTGTCTGACCGATCATCCCTTTGTAATCCCGGCAGATCTGAAACAGGCTGTCGACACCCTGCTCCGTCCACTCCTGGATCTCCATAAATGTCTTTCGGTTCGACAAGGCGAGCGCATCGATGGATTCCGGTAGTGACAGCAGGCGTTCATAGACCATCATCCAGCTGCCCTTCCTGTTTCTGAATAGCTGACTCATGTAGTAGAGCAACTGCCCCATAACCTCTCTGTAGTCGAAGGCCGGACACTCCTGGCTGATCGCCTCGATTACGTCCGCATAGTCGACAGAGGTGATAATGAAGGGGCATTTCATCTCTTCCGCCAGCCCCTTGGCGTAGATGCCGGTCAAGTGACTGATGATCTTCCGGTAGTCGTCGGCAGAGACACCCGCCCTTCCAGAGCGGATAATCTGTGAAACCTCCAGCAGCATCTCCTGGATCTGACTGACATCGATACTCCTGCCCTGCCCCGACAGCGCCGTATCGAGATAGTCGAGGTAGTCATCCAGCAGTTCGCGGGAGCGGTGAGGATCAGCGCCTCTCCCTTCCCGGGAACAGAGACTCATCAGCTCGACACGCAGATCCCGGATATCCGAGCGCGCTTTCGATACCGAGTGTCCATTGAGATTGTGCAACTTAGCCATGATCTTTCCAGTGCCAATAATCTGCTTTTCTTGATTAGGGTGGCGGCCATCCAGCCCAATTCTGGAGGAGTGAAGAGGAAAAACATGAACCGGGTTCGTAAGTTACATCGGATAAGGGCTTGCTTCTGCCGATTTCCGCCCACACACCAAGCCGTAGCCTACAGAAAGGTCAAACGATGCTGTTTGGCGATTGCTGTAACGGTTGCCTTTTCCACCCCGGCAGCCCTGGCAAATTCCGGCCACCGTTTCACTGCCTCGACAACCTCATCGATTGTCTCGGAAATATTCGGCAGGCTGATCGACTCGCCCACAGCGAGCAGATCGGCCATGGAAAAACCATCCCGCTTGCCGTTGATGGTCATCTGGTGCTGATGGGTCCATCTGCCCGCTGGGTTGTGGGCGTAGGTCACATCGAAGGCAGGGGAGAGCTGCCAGACACCCGCCTCCCCCATGAGAAAGGCGATGTTTTTGGTATGGTCGTCCTGATTCCGCGCCACCACGTTGAACAGCATGCGGCGAAACTGTTGTGCCGCCTCGGCTTTTGACAGCCTGAGCCGGCGCATCACCGCGAAGGCCTGTTCGTAGCCATACTCCCCCGGCAGATTGAAATCGTAGTGACCCACACCGCATAGCGACTGCATATGCAGTTTTTTGCCCTGCGACCGATCGAAGCGGCGAGTGAGGAAGTGCGCCCTGCCCCCCTCTTCCAGGAGCCGACACTCGGTCATCCTGACGCCTGCAGCTTTCGCCATCAGATAGTAGGCGTATTCGATGCGTCCATAACCCTTTGGCTTGCCGAGCTCCAGATCATCGACCCCATCGAACTTCAATAGCCAGTAGTCGTAACCCGCAGGCGCCTCGACCTGCCCTGAGCGCACCTTGCCCGCCCCATTCATGGCGATTACCGCCTTCGGCCGTGCGCCACCCGCAGAGGTGCCAACCCGCAGAATATCGAGAATCCCCTCCTCCCCTTCACGGCCAAAACCATTCAGCTCCACATCCAGCCGCCCCCGCTCTGTGGTGATCCGCTGCGCCAAAGTGACCAGCTCCGCAATCTCAACCGGCACCGATGTTTCCGTCTGCCGGGTGACTGGTGGCAGAAACTCCAGCGCCCCCATACCGCGCCGACCTGTGTAACAGAGGCGCTCCACCGGCGAGAAACTCTTTTCATCCCGTCCGTTGCGCGCCAGCCAGGCGTCGATAATCCGGTTACCAAACTTATCCGGCAATGCATCTGCCAGCAGGCCGGGCAGGCCTCTGAAGGTCTCGCGATTAAGGGCGGGAAATGTGTAGACGCCATCCCCCTCTCGCGCCTCCTGCAGCCCCATGTGGACCGGCGAAAGGTCGAGCCCGAGGTTGAGAAAATCCCGATCGAATTCAAATACCGCATGTTCCTGCGCCTCTCGCCAGGAGACAGCCCCCACCCGGTGGCCCCAGAGCATCACCAGCGCAGTATCGACCTTCGCTACCATTCGACTTCCTTATTATCCTGCCTGCCGCGACTGCCGGTGGCGCGCTGGCGTTTATGCCCACCCATTTCAAGCAGTTGCAGCGGACTGACACCCGGGTCGGGAATGAAGTCACCGATACTCTCCAGCGCCCCCAACTCCCGCAGCACGGCAACAAGGGTGCTGAGCTTCGCCTTGCCGGCCTCCAGTGCCTTGATGGTGGAGAGGGAGAGCAGGGTTCGATCCGCAAGCTGCTGTTGAGTGAAATTTTTTCTCAACCGCAACTCCCGGAAGCGCTGTCCAAGCTCGGCCAGAACGGCCTTGTCGGTCAGTGAATAATAATCCATAACAGTTTTAATATAATCCTTTATTTGTGAATATTGTCATTAACAGGCTATCTATAAACTATAAATAGATTGTATTACGCGAGAAGTCAACATTTTAAGATAAAGATTGATTAATAAACCATTAATAGCATATATGCTTGTTACAAGCTTATTTTTAAATCATTATGTATTCGGCGAATGATGAACGATGAGGTAACGTGTAGGATGTGGTGACGACTGCATGGCAGAGATTGCTCCTGCAATTTTTCCGCATTTCCTCCATCCCTGGAGGTCAGATGCAGGAGCAATTGCCGAGTAACGAACCGCATCAATTGCGACAGATGCGCATCGCTACGCTCAGCACATCCTACGATTCCGTGCTCTTCGCTCTTTCGCCGGGCAGTTGAATAGATGCAGTCAGATTTAGATAATCTGGCAAAGTAGAACTAAGCTATTCCCTGAACCAGCCAAACCACCGGTAAGGACCATGCCAAACAAACAATTCCCCTATAAAACAACCTCGGCCTGTTAATATTCTTCTTTAATGGGCGGTAATGCCTCCGCACTAAAGTCAACATCACCGTCATTGTCGATCGTTTCAGGTGTGCCACAACAGGATATTATCCATCCTATGCAAACCAGGACACCACGCGATGATTGAATGCAACTTCGCCCGCAATTCCTCCCGGCTATCTCCCTTCTGCGCCCAACCCATGCAGCTGGACAAGAGTGTGGTGACCATCGGCGAGGTCGAGCTGGTGGCATTTATGCAGGGACCTGCCGACGGCCAGGTCTGCTGATCGACGGAGGACGGAGGAGTGGTATGAATCGCGGGCACCATTCCCGCCCACTACCACCTTTCTAACCAGCTGAATCCGGAACAGGCGCCGACGACCTTGACCTCGGAAGACGCCCTGCCCGCCTGGATGTGGAGGCAACGGATAAGGGGTGGAATTCTCAAAAGCGAAACACTTGGTACTCTGGTAACGGCTCCTTTTCATCCCGTCCGTTGCGCGCCAGCCAGGCGTCGATAATCCGGTTACCAAACTTATCCGGCAATGCATCTGCCAGCAGGCCGGGCAGGCCTCTGAAGGTCTCGCGATTAAGGGCGGGAAATGTGTAGACGCCATCCCCCTCTCGCGCCTCCTGCAGCCCCATGTGGACCGGCGAAAGGTCGAGCCCGAGGTTGAGAAAATCCCGCTCGAATTCGAATACCGCATGTTCCTGCGCCTCTCGCCAGGAGACGGCCCCCACCCGGTGGCCCCAGAGCATCACCAGCGCAGTATCGACCTTCGCTACCATTCGACTTCCTTATCATCCTGCCTGCCGCGACTGCCGGTGGCGCGCTGGCGTTTATGCCCACCCATTTCAAGCAGTTGCAGCGGGCTGACACCCGGGTCGGGAATGAAGTCACCGATACTCTCCAGCACCCCCAACTCCCGCAGCACGGCAACAAGGGTGCTGAGCTTCGCCTTGCCGGCCTCCAGGGCCTTGATGGTGGAGAGGGAGAGCAGGGTTCGATCCGCAAGCTGTTGTTGAGTGAAATTTTTTCTCAACCGCAACTCCCGGAAGCGCTGTCCAAGCTCGGACAGAACGGCCTTGTCGGTCAGTGAGTAATAATTCATAATAGTTTTAATATAAGCCTTTACTTGTAAATATTGCCATTAACAGGCTATCTATAAACTATAAATAGATTGTATTACGCGGGAAGTCAACATTTTAAGATAAAGATTGATTAATAAACTATTAATAGCGGATATGCTTGTTACAAGCTTATTTTTAAATCATTATGTATTCGGCGAATGATGAACAATGAGGTAACGTGTAGGATGTGGTGACGGCTGCATGGCAGAGATTGCTCCTGCAATTTTTCCGCATTTCCTCCATCCCTGGAGGTCAGATGCAGGAGCAATTGCCGAGTAACGAACCGCATCAATTGCGGCAGATGCGCATCGCTACGCTCAGCACATCCTACGATTCCGTGCTTTTCGCTCTTTCGCCGGGCAGTTGAATAGATGCAGTCAGATTTAGATAATCTGGCAAAGTAGAACTAAGCTATTCCCTGAACCAGCCAAACCACCGGTAAGGACCATGCCAACAACAATTCCCCCTATAAAAACAACCTTCGGCCTGCTACTTCTCCTTTTTGTCAGCGGCAATGCCGCCGCACTGGAAGTCAACATCACCGTCACTGTCGATCAGTTTCAGGTGCGCCACGGCGAACATGACATATCCATCCTGCGCAACCAGGACACCGACGCGACGATTGAATTCAACTTCGCCCGCACCTCCCGGCCCTGCCCCCCCTTCTGCGCCCAACCCATGCAGCTGGACAAGAGTGTGGAGACCATCGGCGAGGTCGAGCTGGTGGCATTTATGCAGGGACCGCTGGCCGACGGCTCAGGTCTGCTGATCGACGCGAGGACGGAGGAGTGGCATGAACGCGGCACCATTCCCGGCTCCATCAACATCCCTTTCAACCAGCTGAATCCGGAACAGGGCGCCGACGACCTGACCCTGGAGGACGCCCTCGCCCGCCTGGGTGTGGAGGCAACGGATAAGGGGTGGAATTTCTCAAAAGCAAAACACTTGGTACTCTGGTGCAACGGCCCCTGGTGCGGTCAATCGCCGGCCGCCATCAAGGGTCTGCTGAGCGTTGGTTATCCCGCAGGCAAGATCAAATACTATCGGGGCGGCATGCAGCTGTGGCGAATCTTCGGCCTGCCTGTCGTTTCACCCGACGGCAAGCTGCTCGACGACTGATATTTATACCGCAGAACGCAGGGTGCGCACGGCGCACCCTACCAGAAGTTACGGTAAGGGCGCCTCCAATCAACGCTCATCCAGCGGCACATACTGCCTTCGTTGATAGCCGTTATAGAGCTGCCTGGGACGGCCGATCCGCTGTAGCGGGTCGTCCATCATCTCCAGCCAGTGCGCCACCCAACCCACTGTGCGGGCAATGGAGAACATTACCGTAAACATGTTGTTGGGAATGCCCAAAGCCCGGTAGATGATGCCGGAGTAGAAGTCGATGTTGGGGTAGAGCTTGCGTTCGATGAAATATTCGTCACTGAGCGCAATCTCCTCCAGACGCATCGCCAGCTCGAACATTGGATTGTTCTGATCCGCCAGGGCCTGCAGACACTCGTGGCTGACCTTGCGGGTGAGGGTCGCCCGCGGATCGCGGTTTTTATAGACCCGATGACCAAAACCCATGAGGCGGAACTTGTCATTCTTATCCTTGGCGCGGGCGATATATTTGTCGATATTTGAGACATCGCCGATCTCAGTGAGCATATCCAGCACCGCCTCATTGGCCCCACCGTGGGCCGGCCCCCAGAGCGATGCGATACCCGCTGCGATACAGGCAAAAGGGTTGGCCTGGGAACTGCCGGCCAGACGCACAGTGGAGGTACTGGCATTCTGCTCATGGTCGGCATGCAGGATAAAAAGCAGATTCAACGCCTTTACCGCCACCGGATCCGGCTCATAATCCTCACAGGGGGTGGCATACATCATGTGCAGCAGGTTCGCGCAGTAGGAGAGACTATTCCGCGGATACATGATCGGCTCGCCGATACTGTGTTTGTAGCTGGCGGCAGCGATGGTGGGCATCTTGGAGATCAGACGGTGGGCGGAGATCTCCCGGTGACGCGGGTCGTTGATATCGAGGGAGTCGTGATAGAAGGCCGACAGCGACCCCACCACGCCGACCATGACCGCCATCGGATGGGCATTATTTTGAAAACCATTGAAAAAACTCTTCAGGCTCTCGTTGATCATCGTGTGGTGGGTGATGACTCCGTCAAACTTTTTCAACTCATCCTTATTGGGCAGTTCGCCGTAGAGCAGCAGGTAGGCCACTTCGATAAAATTGCCACTCTCCGCCAGCTGTTCGATGGGATAACCCCGGTATTCGAGTACCCCCTCTTCGCCGTCGATATAGGTGATGCCGCTGTTACAGCTGGCTGTGGACATAAAACCCGGATCGTAGGTAAAGACCCCCATCTGCCGGTAGAGACTGGTGACATCGACTGTCGGGGGGCCCTGCACTGACTCACGCACCATCAGCCTGACCGCATCACCAGTCTCATCGTTGGTAAGGGTAAAGGTCTTGTCTGCCATCTTTGAACTCCTCGGCACCAGCCTTTTCAGGCGGGACCATCGACCGTTGTTGTTAACTGGCTTTGCACAATAATTCCAAAGGGATCGATAGATCCTGGCCTTTGCAGCAGCCGTAATTCGCGGCGAATGTTCAGGACCTTCATGCAGCACCATCTATTGCTATGGGTACTCAACTGCCGCAGTGCTGGATGCACACTGCTGTAAACAGAATTTTTCCGCCCTTCAAAATATAGACCAGATTTTTTACCACCACCCCCGGTTACGCTATGATTAGCCATTAACAAATCGGGCAGACAGGCTGAAATTTGCCTGAATGTGCGCAAACAGCGCAAAAAATATATAATAACCGATTGATTTAATAAGGATTGGCGACTTTAGTCTTATGGGGCAAAAGTCGGGTTCTGATTTCCTCAAAAGCACCGCACGGACACAACGCCGCGAATATCTGCACGGCGTCCTGATAATCGATGTATTGAACAACAACTTTTTCCAGAATCTATGCGTGAGACAAGCGAACAACTCGTTAACCTGACCATCAACAGCAAGTCCATCACCGCCCCGGGGTCCCTTTCGATCATCCAGGCGCTGTGGCATGCCGGTTATCCGCGGGTAAAAAGTGTCGGCTGCCTTGAAGGCGTCTGCGGCTCCTGCCGGGTCATGGTGCGCCGCGCCGACAACCACGAGCTCAAAATGGAGCTGGGTTGTCAGCTGCTGGTAGAGGAGGGGATGGAGGTCATCTTTCTTGTCTTCCCCACACCAACCCACCACACATACCAACTGGAAGAGATCAAGAACTCCTGGGAGGTGCAGGACAAGTTCCATCAGATCTTCCCTGAAGCCGACCACTGCCGGCACTGTGGCGGTTGCGACAAGTCCTGCCCCAAAGGCATTGAGGTCGAACGCGGTGTTGAACTCGCCAGCAAGGGGCGTTTCGGCGAAGCAGGGGAGCTGTTCATCGAGTGCGTGATGTGCAACTTCTGCATGACCGCCTGCCCGGAACTTATCTCCCCCAACCATGTGGGACTCTTCTCCCGCCGCGTCACCGCCTATTTTCACATCCGCCCGTCAAATCTGATCAACCGCCTGGAAATGCTCCGCAAAGGCGATCTGCAGATCAAGCAGTAACCCCCGACTGCCCGGCAATCTCAAAACAGACTGGTAACCATGACCAACGGAATCCCCTACAGCGAAGCCCTCGGCAACTATACGCCACAGCGCTTTCGCGAGCCCAGTAACGACCCGACAAAAACCCGGGATCTGCTTGAGCAGTTCCACCCCGATTATATGCCGGACTCCATGACCACCCTCAAAGTCGGCCCCAACCAGGGCGATGTCTGTCATAAACAACTGGCCGACGTCCTGCAATCGGACGCCCGTATTGAAGAGGCCGATCTGGCCGGGGCCAACACCGTGGAGACAGATATTCTGGTGGTAGGCGGCGGCGGCGCCGGATGCACCGCTGCACTGACTGCCGCCCGCAACGGCGCGAAGGTGATCCTTGCCACCAAGCTGCGGCTGGGTGACAGCAATACCGTAATGGCCGAAGGGGGCATACAGACCTCAGTGGAGAAGGGGGACACCCCCCAGATGCACTATGACGACACTATCAAGGGTGGCCACCACTATGTGGACAAACCACTGGCGGCACAGATGGTGATGGACGGCCCGGACGTCATCCGCTGGCTGATCCAACAGGGCATGCAGTTCGATGTGGACAAGTACGGCGATCTGCTGACACGCCGCGCAGGCGGCACCTCCGCCCCCCGCGTCGTCTACTACCGGGACTACACAGGCCTGGAGATGATGCGGGTTCTGCGCGAGGCGCTGACAAACACCGGCATCGAAGTCTGGGATTACAACCCGACGGTGGAACTGCTCTCCAACGATCAGGGCCACTGCGCAGGCGCGGTTGTCTCTTCACTGAAAAACTGCTCTTACACCCTGGTGAAGGCGAAGGCGGTGATACTCGCCACCGGCGGCATCGGCCGCATGCACCTCAATGGATTTCCCACCTCGAACCACTTCGGCGCCACAGGCGACGGCTTGGTGATGGCCTACCGGATGGGGGCCAAGCTGCGTGATCTCGACTCCTTCCAGTACCACCCCTCGGGCCTGGCCTATCCACAACATCTTGCCGGCACCCTGATCACAGAAGGGGTACGCTCTGCCGGGGCCTACCTGCTGAATGGCCTCGGCGACCGTTTCGTCGACGAACTCGGGCCACGGGACCACGTCGCCGCCGCAATCCTGCGGGAGTGCGAGGAGGGCAGGGGCGTTCAGGTCAACGAAACTACTCGCGGTATCTGGCTCGACACCCCTGGCGTGGAGCTGCGAAATCCCGGCATCCTGAAGAGCCGTTTCCCCAAGCTGCTGCAGCTCGGCCGCAAATGCGGCACCGACCCGGCTCAGAAGCCACTGCTGATCTATCCGACGCTGCACTATCAGAACGGCGGCGTGGTGATCGACGGCAACGGCTGCTCCACCGCGCGGCTCTACTGCATCGGCGAGGTCTGTGGCGGCATCCACGGCAAAAACCGGCTGATGGGCAACTCCCTGCTCGACATCATCAGCTTCGGCCGCAGGGCCGGGGAGCATGCGGCCACAGAGGTTCACGGCCGCCCACACAGCAACGTCTCCACCGAACATCTGAGCGAACTGCGCCGTCAGCTGACCCTGGCCGATATGCCGATGGAGAATCAGGGACCGATGCTGTTTCCCGACTATGCCAAGTTCGAGACCGACTCGGACTACGACGGCCTGCACAAAGCCAACTAGGATCTCATGGATAATCTCAATCAAGTACTGCTCAACAAGAGCCAACGGGTCGGCGCCGATTTTAAGGCGTGGAAAGCCGCTGCCGACAGCGAAGGGCTGCAGTTGGCCCTCCTCGAAGAGCCGGAAAACCTCATACAGAGCAATACGTAACTGAATGGCGACGGGATGTTCCAAGTCATCGTGCTCAAGAAAACGCGCTGCATCCCCATGCAGCAGTGCACCGGTGGTGATCATCTCCGTGTAGAGCAGGGCATGATGGGTAATCAGGCGCATGAAATAGCGCTGAAAGCGGTCGGTGTAATCCATCATGGGGGCGATGGATAGTGTGCGTTGAATAGAATCGGACATCTGCCCATTCTATCAACTGTTGGTGTGGGATCCCCCTCGGGGTTTTGAATCTCTTTGGGTTTGATGCCCTGCGGCCTGCAACGATCTATCCGTAGGAGCGGCGCCTCGCCGCGATTTGCCCATCTACGGAGCCATCGCGGCGAGGCGCCGCTCCCACGCAAATGGGGAGTCAGTGTACCAAAAGGTCACATATCAAAATCGAAAAGGACCGTCTTCCCGAGTCTTGTTCCTGGTTCTGATCGGATGTAGATTGCAGTACGATCACAGCATAACCCCGCATGGATCAGGAAGATGGCCAAAAAAGCAGCAGCAAAAAAGCAAAAATCCTTTGAACAGACCCTCTGGGATACCGCCGACAAGCTCCGGGGTACTGTTGAGTCCTCCGAGTACAAGCACGTCGTGCTCAGCCTCATCTTCCTCAAGTTCGTCAGCGACAAGTTCGAGGCGCGCAGACAGGAGTTGATCGACGAGGGCAGGGAGGCCTATCTCGACATGGTGGAGTTCTACACCATGAAGAACGTCTTCTACCTGCCGGAAGAGTCGCGCTGGTCATTCATCCAGAAGCACTCCAAGCAGGACGATATAGCCCTCAAGATCGACACCGCACTGCACACCGTGGAGAAAAACAACAAGTCCCTGCGGGGTGCGCTGCCCGACAACTACTTCTCCCGCCTGGGGCTGGATGTGAACAAGCTGGCGGCGCTGATCGACTCCATCAACAACATCGACACCGTTGCGGACAAAGAGGAGGACACCGTTGGCCGGGTCTACGAATACTTTCTCGGCAAATTCGCCGCCACCGAGGGCAAGGGCGGCGGCGAGTTCTACACCCCCAAGTGCGTGGTCAACCTGATCGCCGAGATGATCGAACCCTACCGGGGCAAGATCTACGACCCCTGCTGCGGCTCCGGCGGCATGTTCGTGCAGTCGGTGAAATTCATCGAAAGCCATGAAGGCAACAGCAAAGATATCTCCATCTACGGCCAGGAGCAGACCGGCACCACCTACAAACTGGCGAAGATGAACCTCGCCATTCGCGGCATCGCCGGCAACCTGGGCGAAGTGCCCGCCGATACCTTCTTCAAGGACCAGCACCCCGACCTCAAGGCCGACTTCATCATGGCCAATCCGCCCTTCAACCTGAAGGCGTGGCGCGGCAACGATGAACTCAGCGACGACCCGCGCTGGGCCGGTTACGAAGTACCCCCCACCGGCAACGCCAACTACGGCTGGATACTGCACATGATCGCCAAGCTGTCGGAAAACGGCGTGGCGGGTTTCGTGCTGGCCAACGGCTCCATGTCCACCGCTACCAAGGGCGAAGGTCAGATCCGCAAAAAAATGATTGAAAACGATCTGGTGGACTGCATGATTGCCCTGCCGGGACAGTTGTTCTACACCACGCAGATTCCGGTCTGCCTCTGGTTTCTCACCAAGAACAAAAAGACCCAGACCGTCGAGGGTCATACAGAGAGCAATCACCGCGACCGCCGGGGCGAGACCCTGTTCATCGACGCCCGCAATATGGGCAGCATGATCGACCGCACCCACAAGGAACTGACCACTGACGACATCGCTGAGATCGGCTGCACCTACCATGCATGGCGTGGAGAACAGAAGGATGGGATGTACGAGGATAAAGCGGGATTCTGCAACTCTTCGACACTCGAAGAGATCAAAGCCAATGACTATGTGCTGACGCCAGGACGCTATGTGGGGGCTGCGGAGATTGAGGATGACGGTGTGCCGTTTGAGGAGAAGATGACGGGATTAACCAAGGCACTCTACCAACAGATGCAGGCATCGGAAAAACTCGATGCGGAAATACGCAAAAATCTGTCAATTTTGGGTTATTCAGAATGAGCATAGACACTACCTTTTACAAACGCTGCATCCAAACCCTGGAACAGGCATTGGAACTGTTACAGCAAAGTGAAGCCGACAGCATCAACTACGACATGTATCGCTCGGCCTGCGTAAAGGAGTTCGAAATCATCCTCGAACAGACCGGCAAGCTATTGAGAAAGTGCCTTAAAGCCTGGTTTCACAGCCCCAAGGTGGTCGATAGACTGGTCTTTAAAGACGTGTTCAGGCAAGCCGCACACCACGACCTGATAAGCCTGGAAGAGGCCGAACGCTGGCTTGAGTACCGGGACAACCGCAACAACACGACCCACGATTATGGCAAAGGTTTCGCCGAAACCACCCTCAAGCTGCTGCCCCGGTTCATTCATGATGCACAAGCCATCGAACAAGTCATTCAACAGTGTCCCCATGATTGATCTGCGAGACAAAGACCGACAGGCCATTATCGACATCGCCGCAGCCACCCTGCCGGGCAATGCCGTCGTTTGGGCCTATGGCAGCCGGGTAAAAGGCGCAGCCCACGATACCAGTGATCTCGACCTGGCAATCAAAACCCCCGCCAAATCCCCACTGAGCCTGGACCAGTGGGATGACTTCAGGACTGCATTACAAGATTCCAACATCCCGATTCTGATCCAGGTCTTTGATTTGCGCCAACTGCCCGAATCATTTTACCCGGCTATCGAAGCCCAGCATGTTGAAATCTGGCGGGGAGAGGATGTTGAATAAGATGAGGGTTGAGTCGGAGAAGCTGGATACGGTGATTCGTAGAAATTTGGAGCTTTTGGGATACAGGGATTAAACCATGGCAAAGATCAATGTTCTAAACCAGGAGATAACCGTCGCCTCCATCCAGGAGGATGACTACATCTCCTTGACTGACATCGCCCGTTATAAAAATAAGGAGCGCACCGACGATCTGATTCGTAACTGGCTGCGCAATCGCAACACTCTGGAGTTCCTGGGGATTTGGGAGCATCTCAACAACCCCGATTTTAAACCCGTCGAATTCGACGGGTTTAAAACTCAGGCAGGACTGAACAGTTTTACGCTGACGCCAAAACAGTGGATCGAAAAAACGGCGGCCATCGGCATCATCTCCAAAGCAGGTCGTTACGGTGGGACCTATGCCCACAAAGACATCGCCTTCGAGTTCGCGGCATGGGTTTCAGTCGAATTCAAACTCTATCTCATCAAGGAATTTCAACGTCTTAAAGAAGATGAACGAAAAACCCTGGGCTGGGATATCCGGCGCAATCTGGCTAAAATCAACTATCGCATCCACACCGATGCCATCCAGCAGCACCTGATCCCACAAACGCTGGAAAAAAAGCAGACCTCAACCGTCTATGCCAACGAAGCAGATGTGCTAAATCTGGCGCTCTTCGGCATGACAGCCGCCCAGTGGCGCAAAAGCAATCCCAAGCAAAAGGGCAATATGCGTGATGAGGCCGACATCATCCAGCTGGTTTGCCTATCCAATCTGGAAAACCTCAATGCCCTGTTTATCACTGAAGGTGTACCTCAGTCTGAACGGTTGCAACGGCTCAATAAAATTGCCATTCATCAAATGACCCTGTTAGCAAGTGATAGGCGTATGAAGCTATCTGATTCCATGGATGAGGGCTGACCCATGCGAAACACAGGCGAACAGTTGCTCACAATAGATCGTCAGATGGATGAGACTGGGAAATTGGACGGGGTGATTCGGGAGAATTTGGTGGGGTTGGGTTATGGTCGGTGATTGGACTACATACCAACTCCAGGATTTATGTGAGTTTATTAATGGGTTCGCATTTAAAAGTAGCGACTACGTAGCTCCAGATGATTCCACAATCGAAGTTTTTCGAATGGGCTACATAGAACGAGGAGGTGGATTTAAGGAAGACAGCACGCCTGTTTTCGTTCCAAAGGACTACGGACGTGATTTATCTAAGTTCTACTTGCAACCATCCGACATAACGATAGCGATGACGGATATGAAGGATCGAGTGGCTATTCTCAGCAATACAGCATGGGTGCGAGATGCTGGTCGGTTTGTTTTGAATCAACGTGTGGGATGCATCAGGGTTAAGAGGCACGACCTGACCGATGCGCGGTTTTTGTATTTCTACACAAACTGGCAACCACACGTTGACTACCTAAGGTCGCGAGCCAACCGTGGGGTACAAGTCAATTTGTCGACTGCATCTATCAAAGAAGCCGACATAACCCTTCCATCATTAGACGAACAAAAATCCATCGCCCACATCCTCGGCACCCTCGATGACAAAATCGAACTCAACCGCCAGATGAACGCCACCCTGGAGGCGATGGCGCAGGCGCTGTTCAAGAGCTGGTTTGTGGATTTTGACCCGGTCATCGACAACGCCCTGGCCGCAGGCCACCCCATCCCCGAACCCCTGCTCGCCCGCGCCGAGGCCAGAGCGGCCCTGGGCGACAAACGCAAACCCCTGCCGACGCACAGGGATGTGCTAGTGTCGCGGGAGGCAGGATGCCGGGAGCGACCCGAAGCGATTCAAAAACAGTTCCCCAGCCGCTTTGTCTTCAACGAGGAGATGGGCTGGATGCCGGAAGGGTGGGATGTTGGGCCGTTTGAGCAAGTTGCGGAAGTAATTATGGGCCAGTCGCCCAAAGGAGACACCTACAACTCGGATGGCAAAGGGACTCCTCTGGTTAACGGTCCCGTTGAGTTTGGTGAATATTTTGCCGAGAAAACCAAATGGACTACTGCCCCTTCTAATCTCACTAAATTTGGGGACCTTATTGTTTGCGTTCGCGGTTCGACAACCGGCCGACACGTGAAGTCAGATGGGACGTATTGCCTTGGCAGGGGAGTATGTGCTGTCCGCGGCAAAGACTCTCAATCCTTCGTTGAGCAAACCTACAAACGAAATATTGATTTGCTGTTGCAAATGACTACTGGCTCAACTTTTCCCAATTGGAGCAGCCCAACGCTTAAGAGTTTCTCTGTGATATTGCCCACTAGCGATGTACTTGAATTATTTGATCATCAGGCAAATTCCTTAACGGAAAAGGTCGGTGCGAATTGCATTCAAATCGAAGTGCTTTCTCGTATTCGCAACACCCTCCTCCCCAAACTCCTCTCCGGCCAACTCCGCATCCCCGATGCCGGGAAACTGATCGAAGAGGCATCGGCGTGAGTGACCAGCCAACAACCACGGGCGAATTCATCCTCTACACCACCGAGGACGGCAAGACCCGCGTGGAGTGCCGCTTTGAGCACGAGACGATCTGGCTTACCCAGGCCCTGATGGCGGAACTGTTCGACCGGGATGTGCGCACCATCAATGAACACCTGAAAAACCTGTACGCAGAGCAGGAGATGGCGCCAGAGGCAACTATCCGGAAATTCCGGATAGTTCGGCAGGAGGGCGTCCGTTCTGTCACCCGGGCAATTGAGCACTACAGCCTTGAAGCAATTCTGGCCGTTGGTTTCAGGGTCAAGTCCCTCCGTGGCACCCAATTCCGTCGCTGGGCCAACACCCGCCTGCAGGAGTATCTGGTCAAGGGTTTCGTGATGGATGACGAGCGCCTGAAGAACCCGCCTGTTGCAGGTACCAGCGCCGTTCCAGACTATTTTGACGAGCTGCTGGAGCGCATCCGCGACATCCGCACCAGCGAGCGGCGCATGTATCTGCGGGTGAAGGAGATTTTTACCCTGTCGGCAGACTATGAGCCCTCACAGCGAGAGACTGCCCAGTTCTTCCGCATCATTCAGAACAAGTTGCACTTTGCCGCCACAGGCCAGACCGCCGCCGAGCTGATTGCAAGCCGCGCCGATGCCTCACTGCCCAACATGGGGCTGACGGTCTGGAAAGGGGCGATTGTTCGCAAATCCGATGTCACCATCGCCAAAAACTATCTCAGTGAAACCGAGATCGACGAACTCAACCGCATTGTCGTGATGTGGCTCGATTTTGCCGAAGATCAGGCCAGACGCCGCAAACAGGTTTTTCTCAAAGACTGGCAGGAGAAGCTGGACCAGTTTCTGCAATTCAATGAACGCGATGTTCTGGCCCATGCCGGGGCGGTCAGTAAAAAAGACGCAGACTCCAAGGCGTCTCGCGAATACGAAGCCTTTGCCGAGCGCCGGCGTACCGCGCTTGAGCAGGATGGAGCGTCGGAGACCATCAAGGTGCTGGAAGATTTATCTAGGAACCCCAGCCCGGACTAGATCATGACCACGCTTCGCTTGACCTTTATCTCGGATACGCATTCACAGCATCAGGGGTTGATGATTGAACCTGGTGATGTCTTGATTCATTGTGGTGACTTCACGGCACGGGGCGACCTTGACGACACTATGGATTTCGCTCAATTCATGGCCGCGCAGAACTTTACCCACAAGATTGTGATTGCCGGAAATCACGACTGGTGTTTCGAAGACAAGCGACGCCAATCGGCGGAAGCCTGTCTCGAAGATCACGAAATCATTTATATCAACGATTCAGCGGTGGAGATCGGCGGTATCCGTTTTTGGGGCTCACCCATTCAACCCGAATTTCTCCATTGGGCATTCAATCGTCAACGCGGAGCCGATATTCGCAAACATTGGCAGCAGATTCCGGACGATACCGATGTATTGATCACCCACGGCCCGGCCTTCGGCATATTGGATGCCTGCACCAACGGCCGCCGGGTGGGCTGTGAGGACCTGCTTGAGACCATTCAACGAATCAAGCCGAGTGTTCACGCCTGCGGCCACATTCACGAGAGCTTCGGTATTCGTGAGCAGGACGGTACCCTGTTCATTAATGCCTGCAATCTGAATGAGCGCTATCAGTTGAGTCATCCGCCGGTCGTCGTGGATGTTGAAGTCGATCCTGGAACTGGCAGAGTCTCGCCCATCAGCAATCAAAAATCCCCAGGCATATCGCTATGACAAACAAATTCACGGAAGAAAAACTGGAACAGGCGATCATCACCCTGCTGGAAGAACAGGGATTCCCCCATCACAAGGGCGATTCGTTCTCGCGTCAGCCAAGCGAGGTATTGATCCAAGCCGACCTGCGGGCCTTTCTGAAAAATCGCTATGCCAGCGACCAGATCACCGGGGGTGAGATTGATTCGATCATCCAGCGGCTGGAACGGCTCTCTGCCGCTGATCTCTACGACTCCAACAAGACCATCCACAAACTGGTCGCCGACGGCTTCCTGCTCAAGCGAGAGCCTTCAGCCAATGAAAATAATCATCGCAGCCAGAAAGACCTCTATATCCAGCTTATCGACTATTCAGGGTTGCCCGAGTTGCGTCTTCCCCGTGAAGACGAGGTTGAGTCCATTGTTGCGGAAGAATCGGCCAAATATGGAGCCGACAGGAACATCTACAAGATCGTCAATCAACTGGAGATCGAGGGCAGCGAAAAACGCATCCCCGACGCCATTCTCTACATCAACGGCCTGCCGCTGGTGGTGTTCGAGTTCAAGAGCGCGATCCGGGAAGAGGCAACCATCCACGACGCCTGGGTGCAGCTCACCACCCGCTATGCCCGCGATATCCCGGAGCTGATGAAGTACAACGCCCTGTGCGTGATCAGCGATGGGGTCAACTCGCGCATGGGGTCGCTGTTTGCGCCCTACGACTATTTCTACACCTGGCGCAAGGTGACCGGCAACGAGACTATCGAACAGGATGGCATCAACGCCCTGCACACCATGATCCAGGGGCTGTTCGACAAGGACCGTCTGCGACAGGTGATCCGCCATTTATCTACTTCCCGATGTCCAAGCGGGAGGTGAGGTGGTCTGCCGCTATCCGCAGTTTTACGCGGCGAACAAGCTCTACGAGAATATCAAGCTGCACCGTAAGCCGGAAGGCGGCGAAAGAGGCAGCACACCTACTTTGGGGCCACAGGCTGCGGCAGAGCTTCACCATGCTGTTCACGGGCTGCTGATGAAAGGCATCGATTTCGAAAAGAGCAATACGTAACTGATGGTCATGCAGGAAATCGAGGGTCCTTTCCGCTTCCACGGAAAGAAATCTCGACTTCTGTTCCACAAATATACGGATGATCTCATTCAGGATCACTGCGGTTTCCAGCCGATTCGACCCCAACAGTGTCAACCGAATCAATGCCGATTGACGGCTTGTTTCCTTCGCGGAGAAACGGTCCTTCAGCGCCTTGATTGCTGTTAGCCGTTCCTGTCGTACCAGGTTGAACCGGCTTCCAGGATGGGCCTGTAGCCCGCTGACCCTGAGCCGCAGTTCGGCCGTACCCGGGAGTGACTGTGGCTTCTCGCCCACCTGTCCCTCAAGCAGCAGTTCACCGTCCGGACCAAACAGTCGATAGTGCTTGGAATCCTGCATCACCAGTGTCAGGGTGACATCGAGCAGGTTCGCTGGCACGTTAAGTTCTGCGATTTCGATCCATTCCCCAGGAATAGCCGTCAAGGCCGAACAGCGGTTTGGCCAGATCCTCTTCTCCCCTCTGGAAACGGCGGGCCAGAAATTTGCCGACCAGTGGGAAATAGAGAGGGGTCGCCTTTACGTCGAGGCGCAGATTGTCAACCGCTCTGCCGAGGACTCGCCGGGAGTTGAGAAATTCTAGTTCTGCGTTGACCGGGGACTGGCCTGCAAACAGGGAGTTGACTTGATCCAGAGCGGATAGGGTGCTCGCCTCCTCTTCTGCCTTGACCAGTGCGTCGGCCTCGAACACGGGAGATGACAAAAAAGCCACAGCAGCCCCGATTAGAAGCGAGATTGCAACAATTGCAGTTATCATCCCGCGCGCACCGATCAGAATGCCGAGGTAATCGTGTAGGCTTAATTCCTGTTCTGGGGGGGGGTAGGGCAGGGCGTGACGCGTCCCCGACTGCAGTGGCCACGGATCTCTGCTCAAGGTCTACCGCTCCAGGATTCGTTCAATTGCCATTACCCTGGAACAGGGGGAAAGCTGTCCGGCTGGCCATCTCCAGAATCTTTATCGTAGGTAGGATCTGGGACATCACGCGATTCCAGCGCACCACTTCGGCAGTGTCCACATAGACAACATCGTGTGGAAATAATGGAAACCTGTCCGCCAGGATGAGTGCGTCAGGTGAACTCGCGTTGAGATGAAATACCTTCGGAGTGTCACTGCCGCGAATGACATAGACCCGCGCGGGATTTGAGGAGTTCTGGTCGACGCCGCCGGCATCGGCAAGTGCCTCGGCCAGTGTCTTGCGGCCCTTGTTCATCAGATAGGAGGATGGATTGCGTACTTCACCGAGAACAAAGATCTTGTTGTTGATCCGATCGGGTACGTAGAGCACATTGCCGTGCTGCAGAAGAAGATTGCGTGAAGCATCTCCATTCTCGTACAGGGCCAGCATGTCGACACGGTAGGTCTCGCCCTGGCGCGTCAACGTCAGTTGGCGACGGTCGGAATCCACCGTAAAACCCCCTGCCCGGTTGATCGCTTCCAGTGCGGTCATCGGCACATCGGTCACCGGGTAGATACCTGGGTTGTTAACCTCGCCGACCACATAGACGCGCTGGCTTCGGTAGTCCGCGACCCTCACGTCGAGTTGAATATTCTCTATGAAGTGGGAGAGCTTCCTGGTCAGCGCATCCCGGATCTCTTCGACGGTCAGACCTTTGACATTGAGTTTTCCTGCGTAGGGATAAAAGATCGTCCCGTCCGGTCCGACTAATGTGCCGGCAGTCTTTGCATCGCGAAACTGTCCGGCGGGAATGGTTAGTTCAGGGTGGTCCCACACAATGATACTGAGAATGTCGCCAGGACCGATGCGGTACTGATATTCCGGTTGTTCGGGTGATGCTGAAGCAGTCAGCTGCGGATAGAGAAGCGCTTCCTGTTCGACGATCAGTTCGCCGGTGATTTCATGTATGTTCAGCTTTTCCTGGGTGTATCCTCCATCAGAGGAACGAACGGGCACACTGACAGTGCTCCCCCCCGCCGAATCCTGCATATGCATGCCTGGCGCTATTGCGCATCCGCCAAGGTGTAGAATGACCGCCAGTAACCCGAATGTCTGGATGTTTCGCATTTCAGTAATCCAAATGCCCACAAGTTATTATTGATGTCCTGCTGGGAACCGGCCAGTCGTCTCAATCACATTTGGCCGAGGTTACGATCAGCGTAACAAATCTGTATTACAACTACTATTATCGATCAGGATTTTTGGTCTTAATGATTTCCAAATTTGATTGTATCTATTTCAGCGCATGGTAAACACTGAGGTAACCTGTAGGATGTGGTGAGTATAACGAACCGTATCAATTGCGACAGATGCGCATCGCTACGCTCAGCACATCCTGCGTTCCCGTGTTTTCCGCGCAGGTATTGAGGCAGGCATTCAGGGAGTCAAATTTGCCTTTTTATCTTCATTTAAGTTCCAGCAAGATAGGCAAATTTGACTCCAATTACACTCTACGACTCTTCATTCTCCTGTAAAGGTTTCGCCCACTGAACCGTGGATGGTACTGAAGACGATTTGGATGCCGGACCGTATGCCCAGGATCGAAGCAGACTCTCGTAGGCGCCGAGGACAGCAGGCCAGGTGAATGCCTCCTGATGGCGTAGACGGCTCGATGTTGCCATCTCTTTCAGTTTTGCCTGGTCGCCGACCAGGTCTGCAATTTGGTCGCGGCACTCTGCTTCGTCACGGAAATAGATGGCTCCGTCTCCTGCCACCCAGCGGTTGAACTGGTTGTCATGGGCCAGTACCGGGGATTTCGCCCCCAACGCTTCTACCAGGGAAGGATTGGTTCCGCCCACCGTATGGCCATGGATATAGAACCCGCAATAGAAGCGCAGTGCGTTGATCACTTCCGGCTCGTAGACGGCACCTGGAAAGATAACCTGGTCGCTGGCCGCATCCAGGACGGCTTTGTGGTAGGGAATGCCGTCTGGATAATAGTTTCCAAGTACTACCAGTTTCATGCCGGACGCTGATGCGGAAAAGGCGCGTACCGTTTCCAGGATCGAATTTTCCGGTTCCGGCCGGGCGACCAGAAGCGCATATTTTCCCGGTTCGACCCCAAATCGGTCCAGCATTTCTCTGGAGGCTTCTTTGAGCGCGTCGCTGCCGTAGAGGAGTACCGAGATCTTCTCACTGGAGACCCGGGTTTCGAGGTGGCGTTTGATACCAGGATGATCCGCGATCAGGTGATTGCCCAGGTAGCAGCCGCACACCTCATTCATCATCAGCCAAATCTTTTCAGGCAGCGACCATTTCGGGCGCTTCCATTCGATTCCGTCCATATTGAACAGATTCGTTCTCCCCCTCAGACGGTAGAGGAGAGAAAATACAGCTGTGTTGTAACCCAGAGTCAGTTTGAGAGAATCCTCGCCGGCAGCATGCAGTGTTGATTTCCAGTCGAACATTATCGTGCCGACCGCACCATTCAACTTGACGGGGATATTCACCCGTCTGATACCTCTCCATGTATCTTCATAGGTCTGGCCGGCACCATCCAACTGGCAATAGACCGTTACTTCCCACCCACGCTCCGTGAGATAGAGTGCGAGCCTCTCGGCAAAGGTTTCGAAGCCGCCGTGTTTGGCTGGGATGCCGCGTGTGCCCAATATGGATAACTTCATCTTTTCAGGTGATCGCATAGTGATCTTCGCCTTGGCAGTTGGTGTAGCAGGCGCAAATCCAAGAAGGTCCCGTGCTTGGATCACTCTACCGATCAGACTCGATGTCTTGCGGATATGGCAGAGCATATTGAGCTTCGACTGATGGGGGCAGATCGATTCCAATCTCCGGATCCCATTAGCTTTCTCCAACTTGCCTGAAGATTGGAGCCATCGTTAAACACAAATTTCCAGCAAGTGATAACGCTTAATTGGAAGGCTACGTAATAAAACGCGATAGACCTATATACCAAGCAATGTAGATGTTTCGGCAAAAACACTACCGCCGGGATGAGGGTTGTACGGTATTTATTAGTGGGGGAAGACAGTAGGATTAATAATGCGAACGTTGCAATATTCTGGTTTACGACAGATCCCGTAAAGGGCTGAGGATGGCTGACCAGTAAATGTCAGCTGATGTTGCTGGGCAAGGTAGCGGTTAACAGGCTCTGGTACCTGTCCGAAAAGTCATACCTAACCACGAAGAACACGAAGGTAAGAGATTGATTAACCATGAATTCCCTTCGTGTTCTTCGTGCGCTTCGTGGTAAAAACAGCGTTTCCGGACGGTCACTGGTTAGTGATAATTTACTGAGCATGAAGATTCAGAATGCGCTGCAAGCAGTTCTCGTCGTTCTGGATCAGCAATGTAACCGGTCAAACCCTGTCAGGTAAACAGATGCTTGACGGCGTCGCGCTCCTCCTGGAGCTCGGCCAGTGACCGATCCATCATCTGGCGGGAAAAGGGATCGATATCAAGACCCTTGACCACCTCCCATTTGCCTTGGTCACAAGTGCAGGGCATACCGAAAAACAGGCCTTCCGGGATGTCGTAAGAACCATCAGAGGCGACTCCCATGGAGACCCAGCGTCCAGAAGAACCCAGCGCCCAGTCGCGATTGTGGGCGATGATGGCGTTGGCGGCTGAAGCGGCGGAGGAGAGGCCACGTGCCTTAATGACGGCGGCTCCCCGCTTGCCGACATTGGGAATAAACTCGTCTCTGTACCATGTCTCGTCGATCCGCTTGGATGCTTCCTCACCCGCGATGGTAGCGAAGCGGATGTCGGGATACATGGCTGGAGAGTGGTTGCCCCAAAGCGCCATCCGCTCGACGGAGTCCACCGGTTCCCCGGCCTTGCTGGCGAGCATGGAGATAGCTCTGTGGAGATCCAGGCGCATCATCGAACTGAAGTTTTCCCGCTGCAGGCTCTTTGCTGCGTTCATGGTGATCAGACCGTTGGTGTTGGCGGGATTTCCGACGATGGTCACATGGATGTCGCGGGACGCCACCTCATCCAGCGCTCTGCCCTGCTCAATAAAGATCGTGGCGTTTTTCAGCAACAGATCCTTGCGTTCCATGCCGGGGCCACGTGGCATGGCGCCAACCAGCAAAGCATAGTCGGCATCCTTGAAGGCAGTATTGGGGTCATCTGTGCCGATCATGCCCGCCAACAACGGGAAAGCGCAGTCCTCCAGTTCCATCATGACGCCCTTAAGGGCCTGTTGCGCACGTTCGTGCGGTACTTCCAGTAATTGCAGGATGACAGGCTGGTCATTGCCTAACATCTCGCCGGCGGCGATACGGAACAGCAGCGCGTAACCGATCTGGCCTCCGGCGCCGGAAACGGCAACTCGAACAGGGGCTTTGGCCATAAGGTTCTCCTTAATCAGAGCAGTGTGGATTATTTGAGAAGATTCAATTTCTGGAACAGTCGCCTGTCCGGCGCACTGATGCGCCTCAGTATCCCTTTATACCCACAGGGCATAAGTTTCGTTTGAGCAGGCAAGCTGCTCAACTCAGCTTTATAAAGCCCTCTCCCTGAAAAAAATCTTGGGGAGAGGACTAAAGAGATACCCATAGGCTTAGGAGGTTGTCGGGTTTCCGACAACCTCCTAGATAATACCCAGGATGGCATCGACGCTTGCCTTGGCGTCACCGTAGAGCATGCGGGTGTTGTCCCTGAAGAACAGAGGGTTGTCCACGCCGGCATAACCGACGCCCCTGCCGCGCTTCATCACCACCACGGATCTTGCGTTCCAGACCTCCAGTACCGGCATGCCGGCGATGGGACTTGTGGGATCGTCCAGGGCGCTGGGGTTGACGATGTCGTTGGCGCCGATCACCAGCACCACATCTACCTTTGGAAGGTCCTCGTTGATTTCGTCCATCTCCAGCACGATGTCGTAGGGTACCTTGGCCTCGGCCAACAGCACGTTCATATGGCCCGGCATGCGGCCCGCAACCGGATGGATGGCGAAGCGCACGTTGATATCCTTGGCGCGCAGCTTGCGGGTGATGTCGTTGATGGTGTGCTGGGCCTGAGCCACGGCCATGCCGTAGCCGGGGACTATGACCACCTCCTTGGCATTGTTCAGCATCTCGGCCGTCTCATCGGCGGAGGTCTCCGGGGAGTACTCCTGTTGTTCGCCGTCGCCCGACGGAACCACCGTGCCGCCTGCGGTGCCGAAGCCACCGGCGATTACCGCCAGGAACTTGCGGTTCATGGCGCGACACATGATGTAGGAGAGGATGGCGCCGCTGGAGCCTACCAAAGCGCCGGTAATGATCAGCAGATCATTGTTCAGCATGAAGCCGGTGGCCGCCGCCGCCCAACCTGAGTAGCTGTTGAGCATGGAGACCACCACCGGCATGTCGGCGCCGCCGATGGCCATCACCATATGCACGCCGAAGACAAAGGCGATAAGGGTCATGATGACCAGTGCGGTAATGGCCGTGCTGCTGTGCTCGCCGCCGACGAAAAGGGTCGCCAGAAAGATGGTGGCAATGCCCAGTCCAAGATTGAGCCAGTGACGCGCCGGCAGCATCAGCGGTTTGCTGGTGATAATCCCCTTGAGCTTGCCAAAGGCGACCACGGAGCCGGTGAAGGTGATCGCACCGATCAGAACGCCGATGTAGATCTCGATTTCGTGGATGATCGATGCCGCGCCGGTGAGGGCCTGGGCCGGGTCTTCCGCCGGACCGAAATAGCCGGCGAAACCTACCAATACCGCCGCCATACCGACGAAGCTGTGGAGCATGGCCACCAGTTCCGGCATCTCGGTCATCTGCACCTTGATGGCGAGGAAGAGGCCGATGCTGGCGCCGATGATCATGGCCGCCGCCAGCCAGGTGTAACCGCCGCCGTGGACCTGATCACCCATGAAGATGGTGGCGATCAGGGCCAGACCCATGCCGGCGATGCCGTAGGCGTTGCCGCGCCGGGCTGTTTCCGGGTTACTCAAACCACCCAGGGCCAGAATGAAAAGGATGGCGGAAACGACGTAAAAAGCTGTTTGCATACCTGAAGTCATCTATCAAACCTCACTTCTGGAACATCTTCAACATGCGCTGGGTGACCCAGAAGCCGCCGGCGATGTTGATGGTTGCGATCAGGACGGCGACGAACGCCAGTATTAGCACCAGCCCGCTCGAACTGGATATCTGCAGCATGGCGCCGATGACGATGATGCCACTGATTGCATTGGTCACCGACATCAGTGGTGTATGCAGGGCGGGGGTGACGTTCCAGATCACCATATAACCGATGAAACAGGCCAATACGAACACCGTGAGGTGCGACAGGAATTCCGGCGGCGAGACCTGACCCAGAGCGGCCAGCAATAATCCACCGACGGCAAGGCCGACGGCACCGACCCAGCCACTCTTTTTCACATCGGCTTCAATCGGCTGCGGCGGGGCCGCGGTTGCCGGTTTGGTCGCCGGGGCCGCCGATACCTTGATCTGTGGCGGCGGCCAGGTGATCTCGCCATCCTTGATTACCGTAGCGCCACGGATAACGTCGTCCTCCATGTCCACCACGATCTGACCATCCTTCCCAGGGGTCAGATCTGTCAGCAGGTGACGCAGGTTGGTGCCATAGAGCTGGCTCGACTGCGTCGCCAGACGGCTGGGCAGATCTGTATAACCGATGATGGTGACACCGTGTTTGACGGCCACCTTGCCCGGCTCCGTCAGGGCGCAGTTGCCACCCTGCTCAGCGGCCAGATCGACGATGACGCTGCCGTCCTTCATCGACTCGACCATACCTGAAGTGATCAGTTCAGGGGCCGGTCTGCCGGGGATCAAGGCGGTGGTGATGATGATATCCACATCCATCGCCTGTTCGGCAAACAGTTTCATCTCCGCCTCGATGAACTCCTTGCTCATGGTCTTGGCGTAGCCGGTGCCTGGGGATCCGCCCTCCTCCTCCTCGAATTCCAGCATCAGGAACTCAGCGCCCATGCTCTCCACCTGCTCCTTGACCTCGGGGCGGGTGTCGAAGGCGCGCACCATGGCGCCCATGGAGCCAGCCGCGCCAATGGCGGCCAGACCTGCGACGCCAGCGCCGATGACCAGAACCTTGGCCGGCGGCACCTTGCCCGCAGCGGTCACCTGACCTGTGAAGAAGCGGCCAAACTGGTTGGCTGCCTCCACCACGGCGCGGTAACCGGCAATGTTGGCCATGGAGCTGAGTGCATCCAACTTCTGTGCGCGGGAGATACGGGGAACACTGTCCATCGCCAGCACGGTGGCCTTGCGTGCGGCCAGCTTCTGCATCAGCTCCTCGTTCTGGGCTGGCCAGATGAAGCTGATGAGGGTGCCGCCCTCGCGCAACAGTTCGGTCTCGTCCCGGCAGGTTGGGCAGTCGATATCCGGGGCGCGTACCTTGAGTATGATGTCGGACTCGGCCCACAGGGTCTTGGCCTCTTCCGCAATCTCGACACCCGCCTCGCGGAAGGCGTCGTCGCTGAAGTTTGCCCCAGCCCCTGCTCCCGCCTGTATAGCCACCGAGAAGCCCAGCTTCTGCAGCCGCTCGGCAGTCTCGGGAGTGGCAGCAACCCGTTGCTCACCTTCGTGGCACTCTTTCGGGATACCAATCTTCATTGCCATGATTGCTTAGCCTTTATAGGTTGATTTGAACAGGGGTAGTGAACCGCCGGTCTTCAGGGGCGCCACGTCACCAGGTTCGAAGGCCGGGTTCAGTGGGATCCGCTCGCCGTTGACCTCCAGAAAAAGATCCCCTTCAAGGTTGGAGACATCAATGGAGACTGTATCACCCTGGTTGATCTTCTCGTAGTCCGCCTCATTCGCGAAGGTCAGGGGCACGATACCGAAGTTGACCAGATTGGCCACGTGGATACGCGCAAACTGGGAGACCACCACGGCACGAATGCCCAACCAGCGGGGACAGAGCGCCGCGTGCTCGCGTGAGCTGCCCTGACCATAGTTCTCACCGCCGACGATGATACCGTGACCGCCGGCATCACGATGTTCGCAGGCACGGGTGGAGAAGCTCGGGTCCACCGGATTGAAGGTGGCCTGCATGGCGTACTCTTTGACATTGGAGCGCAACGGCAGGAAGGTGCCGGCGGGCTGGATGTCATCGGTGCTGATGTTGTCGCCCAGCTTCAGCAGAACCTCGCCTTTCAGGGTGTCGGGCAGCGGGTCGAAATTCGGCAGGGCCATGATGTTGGGGCCGCGGATGACCTCTACCTTCTCCGCCTCTTCCTGGGGCAGGGGCATGATGAAGGATTCCATATCCAGGATCGTCGGCGTCTGTTTGATCTCTACATCCCCCTGGGGCAGGGTGATCTCACCGGTGATGGCGCTGGCCGCCGCCACCAACGGGCTGACCAGATGAACCTCGGCGTCGGCGGTGCCGGAGCGCTTGGGGAAGTTACGGTTGAAGGTGCGCAGGGAGATGCCCTTGCTCACCGGGGAACCACCCTGACCGATACAGGCGCCGCAGCCATTATCCTGGATGCGCACACCGGAGTGGAGAAGCGTGGTCATGTAACCGGACTCGGCCAACTGCATGGCCACGGAGCGGGAGCCGGGATAGAGCAGGGTGTCCACGGAGACGCGCTTGCCCTTCAGTAATTCGGCGAAAGAGGCGATGTTCTCATAGGAGCTGTTGGTGCAGCTGCCCACGGAGACCTGGTTGATCTTCTCGCCAACATGATCTGATACTTTCTCCACGTTGCCGGGAGAGGGATAGATGGCGATCGACGGCTCCAGGGCGGAGAGATCGATATCGATGACCCGCTCATACTCAGCCCCCTCTTCAGCCGCTAGCGGCTGGTAGTCCTGACCGCGTCCACGCTCCTCAAGGAACGCCTGGGTGCGTTCGTCACTGGGGAAGATGGATGTGGTGGCGCCCATCTCGGCGCCCATATTGGTGATGGTGGCGCGTTCGGTGAGGGAGAGGCTGGCGACGTCAGACCCCGCATATTCGAAGACGGTGCCCTTGCCGCCTTTGACGCCGTTGATCTCCAGCATCTTGAGGATAACGTCCATGGCCATTACGCCGGGCTGTATTGAACCGGTGAGATTGACCTTGACCACCTTGGGCATGGGCATGCTGTACTCGCCGGTGGCCATCGCCAAAGCCACGTCGTAGCCGCCGGCACCCATGAAGATAGCGCCGCAGCCGCCGGCGTTCACGGTATGGCTGTCCGCACCTACGCCGGTCATGCCCGGCTTGACGAAGTTCTCTATGTTCAGAAAGTGGCAGATGCCGGTGCCTGCCGGAGAGTAGACAATGCCCAGCTTCTGGGCCACAGTCTTCAGATATTCGTGGTCGTCCGGATTACGAAACCCGACCTGCAACATACTGTGGTCGACAAAGTTGACGGAGAGCGGCTTGACTCGGTTGACGCCCATAGCCTCCAGCTGCAGCATGCACATGGTGCCGGTGGCATCCTGAGTGAAGGCCTCGTCCACCCTGATCTTGATCACAGTACCGGGCGCGGGTAGCTCATTCCCATCAACTAGGTGGTCGAGCAGGATTTTCTCCGTCAAATTCAAAGGCTTCATTTGGTTCCTCCTTAGGAACTCGTTAATTTATTACCGTCGGTGGTCTGGGCAGGTTCCACCATCGATGCGGCCAAAGCCAGCCTGTTCAGGTATCACCCTTACTGTTTGCGCAGAAATACCATAAAGAAACCGAACGCGGCACGCAAACCTTCCCTTGCAAAAAAATCCCGGCAGCGATGCACGGATGTACTGGACAAGGCTGACAGGGGTAAAAAACTGACATGAGCACGCCCGAGAAGGGGCCATCTATGCTCCACGACTGATACCCACACCAGAAATTTTTTAATTATACTGGCATTGCAGTAACAATACCGTAACAAAAAAAAGGAATATGGGCATGGCTTGCTGCGCTACAGCGTGCCGAGTTACCGCCTGCCCTACGAGCAACTCGACAAGGAGATCGACTATGTCCTCTATTTTGTAGCAAACATCCACTATGATACTCATGTGGGATTTTCGGAACTGATGGAGGGATTCCGATGCGGTGTTCTTCTCCACCAGCCTGATCGAGCCCCACAGCTGAGGGTGGAAGGGAAAAATACCCGCGGCAAGGACCCCAGTGCGGGACAGCGGGTGGCCGTGATGGTGACGCCCACCAGTCCGCATTGGGATAGACAGGTGTTTGATCGATACCTAATTTAAAGCTGAGCTGACGAGGGTTAAATCATGGCAGAAAAAAGCAGTCCGAAAGAAACTCAAGCCGAAACAAAAAAGGGAATGAAAAAAAGAGCAAGAAACATAGAAAAACATATGGATGCGGTTTGCAAGCTACCCTTCGTAAGCGAGTTGGACGACGGGGAGTGTGGTCGGCTGGCAGGAATCGCTACAGTTATTACCTTGAAAAAAGGCCAAATCCTGATTCAACAGGGGAAAAAGGACGATTCCCTTTACATATTAATCAAGGGACGCCTGCAGGTGAATAGGGGGACTGGGGGTGGTGAGCATGTCACCTTGGCGTGCATCCGAGAGGGGGAGATGGCCGGCGAAATGGGATTTCTGGACGGTTCGGAACACAGCGCCACACTCCAGGCGGACTGCACCACGGATGTCCTCCAAATCAAGAGAAAGCACCTTGAAAGTCTGCTGGATGAGCACCCGCAAATAGTTTACAAACTGATGCGCGCCATTGCCCGAGAGGTACACGAGATCACGAAGCGCATGAACATGCAGTACGTGGAAATGAGTAATTATATCCACCACCAGCATGGGCGCTATTGAGCATTAAAATATCTGATTATCCCTATCACTCAGCTGCTATAGGGAAAGAGATTTGTCCGCGAACAACGCAAAAAGCGCAAATGCATTGATTTTGTATGAAAACCTGATGGTTATCCATCTGCATCGGCCGGTTCAATGATTACAGAACAGGGCTTATTGGACGGATGCAATGTCTTAATACATAAGGAAAAATTGCGTTATTTGCGGATTGAAAAACACTCTCAGATCATGACTGAATTTTACGGGTAATCAGGTTAAAATAAGGGCCGCATTAAAGGTGCTGTTCCATCTTTACAATCGATAGGGTAGCGCCTTTTTCTCCAGGCAGACATCCCTCAAGGGATTCAGGCAGACCAAGCGTCGTGCAGCCTGCTTCTGGCTATTTTATACGCCTTAGCCGCCTTATTTAAGCGTTTATTCAATGCCTTCAGCAGCTTTTTGTTTTTCTTCGACTGCTTTTGCTTTCCGCCCTTGGCATCCAAACCGCAGGTGACCTTCGACCATTCCTTGTCGGCCACCTGCCACTCGTAAAACGCTCTCCGCTCGGTGCTATGCAACTCGAATGTGGAATCGGGATTCTCCAGCCACTCCCACTTCGACTGCCGGGGTTCATTTACATTCATAATGTTCTTCCGGAGGACCGCAGAATATTGATCCAGCTTGTCTTGCTGGTCGCAGCTGCAGGTAGAGGCAACGACAGCAATGGGGAAACGTACCGTCTCTGAGCGAAATGGCACTTAACTTAAGGCGATGGTGTTCGTATTGTCAAAGCCTCGCCAACTACCTTAACAAACAGTAGGTTATGTTAGCGTAGCGTAACACGACAAGAATGGCGTAAATTATTGGGTTACGGGCAAAAAGACTGCCTAACCCAACCTGCTCAAGCGTTCGATTATCTCTACCCACTCCTGCGTGTAATGAGTTCTTGACTCAGGAGGCGAATATGGCTCATTTCCTCTTGGATGATCTGGTCGATTTTGTCCTTGCCGCCCCTCTCCGGGACCATTTCCTTCATTCCCAGGTAGAATGCGATCGAATCTTTCTCGGTCATTATGGCCGCTTTCAGGATCTCCTCCATTGAAGATGTATCTATCTCTTTCTGGAAAAAAACCCGGGTATCCGCAAGCGAACGCAGGTAGCCGATGGCCTCGTCATTGGGATCCGCAACAGTCGACTTCCGCTGCTCATCCGTCAGGGATTTCCGTATGTCTGAAAAAACATCCTCATGCTCCTCTTCCATCCGGGCAAGCTCGATGAGGAAGTCTCTGCCTGCAGGGTCGCCGATAACGGTCCCGGCAGCCTTACGGTAAAACTCCGCCCCGTTTCTCTCGATCTGCTCGGCCATCTCGAAGACTTCATCGGCATTAAATTCGAAGCTCATGATCTCTGTCTCTCTCGTAACTATTCAGCTCATGCTGGATATGGAGATAACATGTAGGATGCTGGTGAGAAACGAACCGCATCGATCATAAATGATGCGGTTCGCAAGCTCACCAGCATCCTACAATCCCTATATTCGTGGTGAAGTGGAATCTAGGAGGCTGTCGGATTTAACGCTATTTGGCTGCAAATCCCTGGATGGCGATCAACTCAGCATATCAAACTCGTTAAATAGGTCCACTATTCTCCTCGTTTGATAAACTGATTTGATTCGCCCCCAGTGATTTTCGCTTCAAACGGATAAACCCGACAGCCTCCTAGCCAAATCAAAATTTGCTGTCCATTCTAATATCAGTGGAATCGATCCAATACCCCATGTTCAACACGCTATCGTGCTGAGATTGGAGCAGATCATAATGAAACCTCTCCTCATCGGCGAGGGACTCCGCCAACTCACGCACCTTGGGGTTTGACGCCTTTTTGACCAGCTCTTCAAAAAAACGGATCGCCTTTCTCTCCATCTCCATCGCTATCTTGAGCGCTTCGGCGCCGTTGGCATTCTTGTTGTCCTTTCCCCGCTTGGCTATAGCCGCTTCCAACTGGTCGACAACCGACGCCGGTCCTTTTTTCTGCATCTCCCTGTCGGCAATATTCCGCCAATCCTCACCACCGGTGATGGAGGTGAATATCTTCTCCAAAACTGTGAGGTGGCCATCCTCCTCTTTAGCGAGCCGTATGAACATGGCTTTTCCGAGTTCGTCTTCGGTCACAACGGCCGCACGTTCATAAAACCCCTTGCCGCTTATCTCCAGCTTGATGGACTCTTTGATTAACTCAACCATTTGATCATCGATATCGACCATATGCTACCTCCAAAGGTTCACAACACCCGACCACCTAACCAAACAGGAAAAGCGGGAGCGCGTCCCCACGCTCCCAAGCTCCCGTAGTGTCTCACTGAATCAACCAAGCGCATCCAATGCTGCATTGAAGGTGGTGCTGGGACGCATGGCTTTTTCCATTTTTTCAGCATCCGGGCAATAGTAAGCGCCCAGGTCGACAGACTCGCCCTGTGCCGCAATCAGCTCTTTAGCGATCGTTGCCTCATTCTCTTCAAGCTGCTTCGCCAGTGGCGCGAAACGCGCCTGAAGCGCTGCATCACCAGTCTGTTCAGCCAGCGCCTGCGCCCAGTACATGGCAAGATAGAAATGGCTTCCCCGGTTATCCAGCTCATTGACCTTGCGGGAAGGTGACTTGTTGTTATTCAGGAACTTGCCCGTTGCCTGATCAAGCGTATCCCCCAGCACCTTCGCCTTTGCATTACCGGATACAATGCTCAGATGCTCCATGGATGCGGCAAGCGCAAGAAATTCACCCAGTGAATCCCACCGCAGGTGTCCTTCCTGCCTGATCTGCTGGACATGCTTTGGTGCAGATCCGCCAGCACCGGTCTCGAACAACCCACCACCGTTCATCAGTGGCACGATGGAGAGCATTTTTGCACTGGTGCCCACTTCGAGGATCGGGTAGAGATCGGTGTTGTAGTCACGCAGTACGTTGCCGGTTACGGAGATGGTGTCTTCACCCGCTCGCATCCGCTCAACAGAGAGTTTCGCCGCCTCGTAGACGCCCATGATGCGGATATCCAGACCTGTGGTGTCGTGGTCCTGCAGATATTTTTCTACTTTCTTTTTGAGTTCAACGGTGTGCGCCCGGTCATCATCCAGCCAGAATATTGCAGGCCAACCGGTTGCCTTGGCGCGGGTCACGGCCAGTTTTACCCAGTCCTGGATGGGGGCGTCTTTCACCGCCACCATGCGCCAAATATCACCCTCTTCGACAGCCTGCTCGTGGATATTGTCGCCATTGGCGTCAACGATACGGATGGTTCCGTCCCCTGGAGCCTCGAAGGTGGTGGGATGAGAGCCGTACTCCTCCGCCTTCTTCGCCATCAACCCCACATTGGGGACGGTACCCATGGTGGTCGGATCCAGCGCGCCGTTGGCGATACAGTTCTCGATAGTGGCCTGGTAGAGGGGTGCGTAGCTGTGGTCGGGGATAACGAACTTGGTGTCTTGCAGCTTGCCGTCGGAGTTCCACATCCGCCCGGAGGTGCGAATCGCGGCGGGCATGGAGGCGTCGATGATCACATCGCTGGGTACATGCAGGTTGGTGATGCCCTTGTCGGAGTTCACCATTGCAAGTGCGGGACGCTCAGCGTAGATCGCCTGGATATCCGCTTCGATCTCGGCCTTTTTGTCCGCCGGCAGATTTTCGATCTTGGCGTAAAGGTCGCCCAGGCCGTTATTGAAATTGACGCCGAGTTCGGCGATGACATCCGCATGTTTATCTATGACGTCTTTATAGAAAACCTTGACGCAGTGACCAAAAATAATCGGGTCTGAGACCTTCATCATGGTTGCTTTCATGTGCAGGGAGAAGAGTACACCCTGCTGCTTGGCATCTTCCACCTGCTCCCCGAGAAATTTGGTCAGGGCATTTTTGCTCATGAATGTTGCGTCGACCACCTCACCGGCTTCCAGCGGTATGCTCTCTTTCAGAACGGTAACGCTTCCGTTTTTGGCGACAAACTCGATTTTTGCGTCGGTTGCCTCGGACATGGTCACGGATTTCTCGTTGGCACAGAAATCCCCGCTGCTCATGGTGGCGACATGGGATTTCGAGTCAGAGCTCCAGGCGCCCATGGAGTGCGGGTTCTGCTTCGCATAATTCTTTACCGCGCCCGGCGCTCTGCGGTCGGAGTTTCCCTCTCGTAAAACAGGGTTGACTGCGCTACCCAGGACCTTGGCGTATCTGGCCTTGATCTCCTTCTCTGCATCGTCTTTCGGATTCTCGGGATAGTCCGGGAGGTCATAGCCCAGCTCCTGAAGCTCCTTGAGAGCGGCCTTCAGCTGTGGGATCGAGGCGCTGATATTGGGCAGTTTGATGATATTGGCTTCCGGTTTCTTCGCCAGATCACCCAATATGGCCAGATCATCAGATTGTTTTTGGTTGTCGCCCAGATTATCGGGGAAGTTTGCGATGATCCTGCCCGCAAGAGAGATATCCCTTGTCTCGATATTGATGCCAGTCCCTTCCGTGAATGCCTTGATGATAGGCAGAAAAGAGTAGGTCGCCAGCGCGGGGGCTTCATCCGTTTTTGTCCAAACAATCGTTGATGTCTGTTCTGTCATGTTTTTTCCTCAGTAAATTTGCACCTGAATCCTGCGACTGCTTGCAGGATCCAGATTGAACTGTTTCGTCAAACTGCTAGCTACGATACGTAGGAGCAGCGGGATGCCGCTGTGCGGGTGTCCATATTCCGCCCGCGATTGGTATGATCATCGATCTCTGCTGCAGAGCCGATCATACGACCAAACAGGAAAGTGGTGAAGGCAGCTGATTCCATGGTCGAATCGCTGATCTCCCCATCCGCGTAAGGCTGCCACAGCATCTTCAGCAAAATCACCGCGATCACGGCATCCACGTTGACACAGTAGACGTTGCGGCTGACGCCGGTTTTGAACAGGGCGTTGACCAGTTCATGGTAGAACTCGTGGAAGATGTTATAGCTGCCGCGCTTCTTGAACAGCTTGTCGACGAACACCTCGCGGGGGTCGTAGTTAACAGCTTCGCCCTTGAACACCGGGTGGTTCACACAGGGGATCTTGGCGTAGGAGAGATTGCCTTCCGCCTTGGCCTTGGTCTTGTACGCTTTGTACTCTTTGGCGTAATCGGTGGCCATGGCGGCCAGATCCATGCCGTGGCCTGCGTCGTCGGGACCACTCAGGCCGGAATCGCGGAAGCGATCCAACAGGAAGGCGATGGCCTCGAAGCCGTTGCCGCCGTGGGCGTAACCGGTGTGAGTCAGGAAGCCGATATAACCCTTGTTGACCTGAACCCGTTCCGGGACCTCGGGGCCATCGGCGCTGACCGCACCCTTGGCGCCCTGTGCGGAGATAGTTCCTGGACCGTTGGTAATGATCAGACCGAGCAGGACGGAGAAGGCGTAGAGCGCCTCTTCACCCGGGCGATTACCGAGCAGAGCCAGATGGGCGGTCTCGGTAAAGCTCCAACTGCTCATAAGCTCCTTGTTGGCCACGCCGCAGAAGATGTGCCTCTCCTGGTTCTCTGCACTGGCGGCAGAGCCGATCAGGGTGCTGAATACCCGGAAGTGCCAGGGCAGGTTGCTGACGGTGGTAACCGAGAGACGCTTGCGCATCAGCGCCTTCCAGGCCAGATGAGTGGTGATGGCAGCCACCAGCACACTGCAGCTCAGCTTGCCGCCACCCTTCTGTTCCAGGGCCTTGAGGAAGTCGATGAATACCGATTTGGCGCCGCGGGTCTCAATCGCCGCCAACATGGCAACGTTGCAGCGACCGGAGTAGTCGGTAAGGAATACCCCGGCGTCTGCGTCTTCCAGTTGGGCGCTGAAATCAAATCCCACGTCTGCCGGATCCTCCAGGCCACTCTTCTTGAACAGTTCGACCAGCGCCATGGTGACAGTGCGAGCCTTCTCTACCTGCTTCGGTCCCACCATGGCAATTGCCGCAGAGAGTGCGGTATTGGGGCTGTTACCCGCCTCACGGGAGGCGTCAGCGGCAGCCAGCCCGATCTTGCCGCTCTGGTTGACGAAGGTATTCAGGGCGACGTTGGTCAGGGCCGCACCATTCGCATCCGGGTACTCGCGAATCAGGCTCTGTACCAGATTCTCCTCGAAGGAGTGGGTGGAGGCGTCCAGCACACTGGTGCCATGAATCTTGGTCACCTGAGTCTTGGGGTCCATCATGGAGGCGCCGGAGGTATCCTTCATGGTCTGGCGTGGGAAGACCGTACCCACCTGTTCGCCGAGGCCGGCAATCTGCTCGTTGTAGGGAGCCATCGCCTCTACGACTGGCGGATTCAGATGATCCGGCAGGTCGATGCCTTGGGAATTGCTGAACCAGCACTTGAGAGAGAGATCGCCCACTGAGTCGAAGTCGGGTTTGGCGCCCCGTTTCGCCATCACGGCGGTCATGGCTTCCGGGATATGGGATATGTTGACCACCACGGCGCCCTTCTCGGAGCAGACCGGGTTCTCTGGGGTGAAGATGGCGTCCACGCCAAACTTCTCCATGAACCACTCCTCCTTGGCCAGTGCGTTATCGCCGGCCCCGGCGATGGCACCGGCATGGCCGCAGGCCTTGGTCAGCTTCGCCTTCCAGCGGCCCACGATACAGGCAACCACCGGCTTGTCGAATTCGAGATCGCGCTCATAGTAGCCACCCGGTTCGATATACATCACCGCAGACTTGGAGCGATCATCATTGTGGAATGCATGGGTCCACTCCTGCGCAGCGTAGTGGATATAGACATCCTTACCGGAGGAGAAGGAGACTGTGGTGCCCCAACCGCCGGTCGCCAGGTAGACCGCAATGGTGGTGGTGAAGTTGCCTGAGTTGGAGTAGATGGCCACAGAGCCGGGGAGCAGGGACTCTTCCGGTGCGCTGCCGCCCAGGGCGCCGCCGATGCGAACATGGTTGTGGGCGTCCGCCAGACCCAGGCAGTTGCCGCCGAAGATGTCGATACCGTGCATCTGGCCGATGGCGCGGATGATACGGGCGTCACGTACCGGCACTTTCTCGGTGAGTATGACGATCTTGGTCAGGTTAGGGTTGACCCGCACCGCTTCGAGCACGCCGTCGCGCACACCGGAGGGTGGCAGGTAGACCACCACAACGTTGAATTCCTGGCCATCGTCCACCGCCTCGGCCACGTTGTCGTAGACCGGGATGTCACCGGCGGAGGTCTTCATCTTGGTGCCGGAACGCCCAGGCGCGGTGCCACAGATGATATTGCCACCGGAATAGACGTGGCTCACCGGGGTGACGGTACGGCTCTCGCCGCCAGTGATGTTGAGGACGCAGACCCGGTCATCTTTAGTGGCCAGTTCTGTCAGAGAGTTGATGCCCACATAGTAGTGGGGAAAAGCAGCTACACCTTGCGGATGCATAATTTGGCTCCCTCGATCTTGCGTGGCCTGCTCATTGGGCCACGCTAGGAAATTCTTGGTTACAGATATAAAGCAGGGCAGTGAAAAGCCGTTATCCGGCGATCCCCATCTTTTTGGCCACGATTTCACGACCACCGTTTTTCATCCAGTCATCGGCAGCCTGTGCGTAGTTGACCACCTCGCTCATGGCGGAATCGAAACCGAACATCTGATAGGGGATACCCAGGGAGTCCAGGGTATCCTGCATATAGCCCATGCCACGGATCAGGTTGGGACCGCCACGTCCCACCACCACGTAGAGCGGTTGCGGACCATGGGCGTTGAAGTGATCCCGCAGGGCATCCGCCATGGCGCGGAAGGTCTCGTAAATATCGGTGTTGTTGGCCTTGCCGCCAATAATGAAGAGCACGTTGGTCTGCTCCAGCCAATATTTGTATACGATACGGCTGATGTCGTGCATCTTGGCGTAGGGAGGATTGCCGCCAAAGTCAGATGAGATGGTGGCCGCGTCACCCAGCAACTCAGTCACCAGGGCATTGGCGCCGCCGCCGAAGGTCATGGCGGAGATCGTACCCTCTTCATTGATTACGAATACATCGGACTGACCCTGGTAGGTGCGCAGCGAGTTCACCTCCTGCTCGAAATCGGAGTAGCTGGAGGTATCCAGATCAGCCGGCAGACCCAGGCGGGCAACGTTGGGGTCATCGTCGTCGAAGCCACACTTGAAGTCACAGGCCACTGGCACCAGACGCCCCTTCTTGTTGGGCATCATGCGGATCGGGTTCAACTCCAGTGTGGTCATACCGTAGTTGTGGTAGAGATCCCAAAGCTTGGGCAGGTTCTGCACCAGGGGACTGATCAACTCGCTGGGAGCACCAATGCGCTTCAGGGCGTTGGAGATGACAAAACCTTTCAACCCGGTGAGCGGATCGAATGGGATGCTGGTGATCTTCTCCGGGGGCAACTCCTCGATATCGACGCCGCCATGATGGGTGATGGTAATGGTCGGCGCACGGAACTCGGTATTGTCGGTGATGGAGAAGTAGACCTCACAAGCAGCCGGTACCGCGCCCTCAAAGGTAACGCCCTCGGCCTTGCTCAGGGTATTGTTGTGGAAGTGCTCGGCAAAATAGAGCCGCTCCTTCTCCTTCATGGCGGTGCTCAGGTCCTTGGCCCTGCCCAGCAAACCGTGCTTACCCTTCTTGCCAACGCCGCCCTTGAATATCGGCTTGACGAAGACTTCGCCGCAACGCTCGATAAGGCTTTTGATCTCTTGATCGCTCGCCTCTGGACCCAGTACCTCGGACCGAGGAAAACCGACAATATCCAGGAGTTTTGCGCCGTGACGCATCCCAGTGATATTCATTACATCTGTCCCCTTAACACTCTAAAAATATACTGTTTGGTAACCATTCCGCTCTCCGTTGAGGCACGGAGATTACGGAGAAATCCCCGATTTCTCCGTGGTGAATAGCTACATGGTATCTAGTACTCTTGCGGCAGGCGCTTCAGCTCAGCCCAGGAATAGACCGGGCCCTTCACACAGACATAGTCCTTACCCACGTTGCAACGACCGCATTTGCCCACACCACACTTCATCTTGTTTTCGATGGTGGTGTAGATCTGTTCATCTGCAAAGCCCAATGCCTGCAGATTCTGGATCACGAATTTTATCATGATCGGCGGGCCACAGGTAATAGCAATGGCGTTATCAGGTGGCGGCGCCTTGTCCATCAGGTTGGCGGGAACGAACCCCGTATAGCCCGACCAGCCCTCTTCCGGGGCATCGACCGAGAGTTGTACCTCGACTGACTCCTTGAGCCTCTCAAAATCGGCCTCGTACATGATGTCGCTGGAGGTGCGGGCGCCGTAGAAAACGGTGATCTTACCGAACTCCTCACGCCGGGCCACTGCCGTTTGGATTACCGGCCAGATCGGAGCCAGACCGACGCCACCGCCGATGAAGACCAGATCCCGGCCCTGCCAGTCGTCCAGGGGAAACTGGTTGCCGTAGGGGCCACGGATACCGATGAAGTCGCCGATTTTGGCAGCGTGAAAGGCCGAGGTGACCCGCCCCATCTTCATGATGCTGAACTGTTTGTACTCCTTGACCAGCGGCGAGGAGGCGATCGAGATCATCGATTCGCCCTTGCCGAACATCGACAGCATGGCGCACTGACCGCAGTCATGCTCGAAACCGTCGTCGTTCGGGAACTCGACCTTGAAGGTCTTGATTGCCCTGGCGCCCTGGGTCTCCTCATCGATACCGACGATGCGCCCAATCTTTGGAAGATAGATGTTATCCGTCATGATTGCCCCACCCTCTCCAAGACCGCGACAATGTCGATCCCGACCGGGCATTCCGTGATGCAGCGGCCACAACCCGTGCACTGCTGGGTTTTATGGTTTTCGACGAAGTAGAGAAATTTGTGGTTGACCCGCTGCCGCAGACGTGAACCAAGGTCGCCTCTGGGGTTGTGCCCCGAGGTGTGCATGGTGAAGTCCGGGAACTGACAGTTGTCCCAGGTTCTCACCCGCTCGCCCTCGCCAGTGGTCGGGCTAATCACCTCGTCGTTGATGTCGAAACAGTGGCAGGTTGGACAGAGAAAGGTGCAGATGCCGCAACCGATGCAATGCTGCGCCATATCGGCCCACAGTGGAGAGTCGAAGCTCTCGCGGAGGGCCTCGGAAATGGCGTCCAGGTCCCCGATAGGGCGCTGGGGATAACTGCGCGAGGTCTCGTGAACCTTATCAACCTCGGTCTGGTCAGCGTCGCTAACCGCATCGAAGGCGTCGCGGCCCCGCTCCATGGCCTCCACCCCCTTCGCAGTGACTCCCTTGACATGAAACCGGTCGCCCAGGTCTGTCATCAGGATATCGAGACCCTCCTCGGCGTGTGGCGAGCCACCAACCGATTGACAGAAGCAGTTGGGGGAGTGGGGCTGATTGCAGGCCAAGCCAACCAGGGTCAGCTTGTTGCGTCTCGCCCAGTAATAGGGATCCTCGAACTCTTTATTGAATACCGTGTCGTTGCGGGGCATGCCCCTGCCATCACAGGGCCGCACGCCGAATACCACAGTGGGCTTTGGATCGGGTAGTGTCGGGGTCAGCACCGGAACGCCGTCCTTCTTTTCGAAACGGAAGAAGACCTCGCGTTGCGGAAAGGTGAAGGCCTTGACGGAGCCGATGGTATTGGTATGAGAGAGGTCGATATCAGTGCCGGCCTCGACCCTGGCAAAATTCCAGACCGAGTCGGCGAAGGCGGGAGCGTACACCTCGCAGTCGTCGAGGGTATCGACCCACTCCCTGAGTTTTTCCTGGCGAAGGATCTTTTCCATGGGAGCTACCTGATGAAACTATTGGGATCTTCGTCCCGGAAGGACGACAGCAGTGAGGCCTGTTCGATATCGTGTCCCGCCTGGTACTCGAACATCTCGAAGGCCTCTTTTTCCAGCTTGGTATTGAGCAGACGTAGCGGAATGTTGACCGGGCAGACCCGCTCACATTCGCCACAGTCGATACAACGACCCGCCAGATGAATGGCCCGTGTCAAGTGATAGACAGCGCTCTCGGAGGTATTCGCCGAGCGCTCACACCAGCGGATGCGGTTGGCCTTCTCCTCGGCGCTGGTTCCCAGCGTGACCACGAATGTGGTGCTGTCGACCACGCATTCAGGGCAGTAACACATAGGGCAGACTGCACGGCAGGCGAAACAGCGCAGACAGCGATCAAAGTGGCGTTCCCAGGTCGCCCAGCGCTCATCCTCAGAGAGTCTCTCCGCCTCTTTGGCGGCATGGAAGGGCTCGTTAAAATCACGCGCTTCGACCGTATTGCCGAAAACGACGTCATTGAGTGCTGGAGCGGCCGCGCGGCATTCGAGGCAGCGGTCGGCCAAAACCTCTCGTGCCGGTATAACGGTTTCAGTTTCATCGCCATACACGCTGACATTGATGCCGTCGGCGCCGTCAGTCGCTCCCGGCGTCCTGCCTCCCGCGACACTTGTGCTTCCCTGCACGGCGAATGTTACCCGGCTCGCCGTTCTGCCCTTCAGCTTGGCGGACAGTTTCCTCGGATCGACGACGCCCGTGCCTTCGCAGGAGACACCTATGACCACTACGTCCTCGCGCTTGAAGTAGTTCTCCTGCAGCAAAACACCGATGGCGCGGCTGTCGCAGCCCTTGGCGACGATGCCAACAGGACGTGTGTCAGGAGTTTTGGAGACCGCCTGCTGCTTGCGGTCCTTGACCAGATAGAGCGCCAGATTATTCAGGCAGGTGGGATCCCAGACAAGGGAAGCAGCCTCTCCGACATTGGTTATCGTGCAGGGTTCAGCAAAAGCGCTCGCTGAGCCCCGGCGAAAACCCAGCACCGACTTGACCTCCCCCTTCTCCAACAGGCCGGCGGCATAGTCTCGAATCTCTTCTACATTGACCATCAGCGCTCCGCCTTCAATCGGTTCTGGGGACCCAGTACGCGCAGATCCTCGACAAACTCGTCGACCACCTCTGCGAATTTCGCCCCCTCGGCGGCCGAGACCCAGGACATGCGGAAGCGGTCCGACTCCAGGCCGATGAACTGGAGCAGCTCCTTCACCAGGTAAAGTTTACGGCGGGCCAGATAGTTCCCCTCCATATAGTGGCAGTCACCTGGATGGCAGCCCGAAATCAGCACGCCATCCGCCCCCTTGTTGAAGGCGGAGAGGATATACATGGGTGATACCGATCCCGAACAGGGGATGGTGATGGGGGTGGCGTTTGCCGAATATTGAATGCGCGACACACCGGCCAGATCACTGCCGGCGGACGAACACCATTTGCACAGGAAAGCCACGATGCGCGGCTCAAAGTCCTGTACTTCAGTCGTTTGCGACGGGTTCGACACCTGAATCCTCCTCCCATTACGCCATGATGGCGCTGATCATTTCGTGAATCTGCAGCTGGGTGACGTTCTTGACGTCGATGGCGGCGCGCACGCAGACGCCCACGCAGGAGCCACAGCCTTCGCACAGAACCTCGTTGACGCTGGCCTTGCCGTCCACCAGGGTAATGGCGTCATAGGGGCAGGCGTCGACACACATCTCGCAGCCGGTGCAGTAGGGGTCTCTGACCTTTGCCACCATCGGGCTGTGGGCCAGTTGATCCTTGGAGAGCAGGGCGATGACCTTGCTGGCGGCGGCGCCCGCCTGACTGACCGTCTCCGGGATATCCTTCGGTCCCTGGGCTGCGCCGGCAAGGTAGATACCTGCCGTGACGCTCTCGACCGGTTTTAATTTCGGATGGGCCTCGGCCAGGAAGCCGTCTTTGTCGCGGGCTATCTTCAGGATCTTGGCGATCTCGGCAGTCCCCTTGGAGGGTTCCATCGCCTGAGCCAGAACCACCATATCGGCATCGATCTCGACGTTGCGTCCCGCCAGGGTATCGACGCCCATCACCCTGAGTTTGCCATCCTTTTCGTAGACTCTGGAGACCCTGCCGCGCAGGTAGATCACGCCGTCATTCTCCATCGAACGCTGTACGAACTCCTCGTAACCCTTGCCGCCGGAGCGGATATCGATATAGAAGATATAGGCCTGCCCATCGGGGACATGGTGTTTATAGAGGGTTGCATGTTTGGCCGTGTACATGCAGCAGATCTTCGAACAGTAGGCGCAGTGGTTCTCCGGATCCCGGGAGCCGGAGCACTGGATAAAGACAATCTCCTTGGGCACCTTGTGGTCCGACGGCCGCATAATATGGCCCTCGGTGGCGCCTGAAGCCGAGCAGAGACGTTCAAACTGGAGGCCGTCGAGCACGTCCGGGTAGCGGCCGCCACCGAATTCACCCATATGTTCCATGCCGTAGAGGTCGAACCCGGTGGAAACAATGATCGCTCCGATATCTTCCTCGGTGACAGTCGGCTTCTTGTCGTAATCAATTGCCCCGACGTCGCAGACCTCCTCGCACTTGCCACAGACCACGGGATTGAGGCCGAGGCAGGCCTCTTCATCCAGGGTAAAGGAGGCTGGGATCGCCTGGGCGAAGGGGATATGGATGGCGCGGCGGTTGGTCAGACCCACGTCGTACTCATTGGGCACGGCGACCGGGCAGACCGGTGTGCAGTCGTCGCAGAGCTTGCACAGCTCGGGATCGACGAACTCCGCCTTTTTCTTGATCTTGACCTTGAAGTTGCCGACGAAGCCGGAGATGCTCTCCACCTCGCTTTCGGTCATCAGCGTGATCTTGGAATTCTTCGACACCGAGACCATCTTCGGTGACAGGATGCATTGGGAGCAGTCGAGGGTCGGGAAGGTCTCCGACAGCTTGAGCATGTTGCCGCCGATGGTCGCCTGTTTTTCCACCAGAACCACGTCGAGACCAGCATCGGTCAGATCGAGCGCGGCCTGAATGCCGGCAATGCCAGCGCCGACTACCATAGCCCGGCGGGTAACCGGAACACCGATAGGCTCAAGCGCCTGATTGTGCTGCACGCGACGCACCGATGCACGGGTGATCTTGAGGGCCTTTTCGGTGGCCACTTCCATGTCTTTATGCACCCAGGCGCACTGCTCGCGGATATTGGCGATCTCGCACTGGAAGGCGTTGAGGTCACCCAGCTCCGAGGCATCGCGAAAGGTCTTTTCGTGCAGGGTCGGCGAGCAGCAGGAGATGACCATGCCATTGAGGTTGTTATCCTTGATGGCGTCGATGACTGCAGTCTGACCCGGGTCCGAGCACATATAGACATAGTCTTCGGAAAAAACGACACCGTCATCCTTGGCCAGCTCCTGCGCGACCTTCTTGACGTCGACAGTGGCGGCAATATTTTTACCGCAGTGGCAAACAAAGACACCGGTGCGCTTTGTCATTGCGCGTCCCCAGTCACGAGTGGCTTCTTCTCCAGCAATTCGAGCCCGTATGCAAAACCCTTGTCGAAGGCCTTCTTGTTGATTTCGAGAAAGCGGTCCGGGATCAGCCCCGGCAGGGCCTTCTTCATCGCCTCTGGGGTGACGATCCTGGTGATGGCAGAGAAGCAACCAAGGGTCACCAGATTGGCAAACAGGCGGTTGCCCAACTCCTCGGCGAAGCGGGTGACCGGCGCGGGATACATCTGTACCCGCCCTGTATCCTCTTTAGGTGTGACCAGATCCGCCTCGTAGATAAGGAGACCGCCGTCCCTCAGCTTCGGCTCGTAGGTATCGTGGGCATCCTGTGACAGTGCGATCAGTACGCCGGGCAGGGTGACGTAGGGATAGAGAATCCGACTTTCGGAGACCACCAACTGGGAGCTGCAGGCGCCACCACGGGCCTCGGGGCCGAAGCTCTGGGTCATGGTGGCGAATTTGTCATCATACATCGACAGCGCCTTGCCGGTGATCAGGGCGCAACGGACGATGCCCTGACCGCCAAACCCGGAAAATCTGACCTCACGCATGGTTGATCTCCTGATTTTTATAACCGCAAAGGGCGCAAAGAAAAGTAAAGAAAAGCGATTGGTTCGCGTTGCAAAATTTGTAGGATGCTGGTGAGCCTGCGAACCGCATTATTCGCTGACACCCCGAGCGATGCGGTTCGCTATGCTCACCACATCCTACATTGGGATCCGATGCATTTATTTCCCTTTGCGTTCCTTTGAGTCCTCTGTGGTTAAACATAAACACCTCAGAGCCCTTCCTCATCCACGCCCATATCTTCGGCCATCATCTGGGCCTCTTCATCCTCCATCAGGGCTTGTACCTTGGTTCTCTCCTCCGCCTCGCGCTTGGCCTTCTCCTCACGCTCGGGCTTGCTCATGCCGTAGAGCTGGTAGTCGTCGCCCAAGACGTTGGCGTAACGCTCGTTGACTGCCTCGTAGTAGGTCGGCTTCTCCTGATTGACGAATCGGCCCATGACGATATCGCCCTGGAAGTCGATGCCTACATCGCGGGTGTCGACATCCTTCTCAACCCCAGCGTCCTCTTTGTAATATTCGAGTGCATCGAGGCCGTCGCCCAGGCGATTGCGACGTTGATAGAGTGTGGTGCAGGGGGCGATCACCTCGATGAAGGAGAAGCCTTTGTGATTCAGCGCCTCGCGAATCGATTTGGTGATATTGCGCGCATGCAGCGAGGTCCAGCGCGCCACGTAGGTCGCCCCGCAGGCGTCCGCCAGAAACGGCAGACTGAAGGGGTATTCGTAATTACCGTAGGGTGTGGTGGAGGCGTTGGCTGTCTGCGGCGTGGTCGGCGTCACTTGGCCGCCGGTCATGCCGTAGGTGAAATTGTTGACGCAGATGACCATGATGTCCATGTTGCGGCGGGCGGCGTGGATGAAGTGGTTACCGCCGATACCTGTGAGATCGCCGTCACCGCTGACCACCACCACCTTGAGATCGGGGTTGGCCAGCTTGAGACCGGTGGCGACGGGGATGGCGCGACCATGGGTGGTGTGGATGGAATCAAAGTTCACATAACCGGCGACCCGACCCGTACAGCCGATGCCGGAGATCACCGCCAGCTTGTCCATGTCGATGCCGCTCTTCTTGACGGCCTCGGCGAAGGAGTTGACCACGGTGCCGATGCCGCAACCCGGACACCAGATATGCGGCATCCGCTCCATACGCAGAAAATCTGTCATCGGGCTCTCTGCGCGGAATTTTTCGATATTGACTTCGATGCTCATTTGCTGGCCTCCTTGATGGCGTCAAGGATGACGTCGGGATCATGCACCGCGCCACCGCAATGGGGAACACTGACGACCCGGCACCTGCCGGCCGCACTGCGTTCGATCTCCCTCACCATCTGACCGTAATTGATTTCCGGAACAACGATAGCCTTCACCTTGCCGGCCAGCTCCTCGATTCTCTTCTCCGCGAAGGGCCAGATGGTGATAAGCCGCATCGACCCCGTCTTGATGCCGGCCTCGCGCGCCAACTGTACCGCACGGGAGACGATCCGCGAGGTGATGCCGTAGGAGACGACAACGACATCTGCACCCTCCACCTCACTCTCATCGAGCTGGATGATCTTGTCTGCGTTGGAGTCGATCTTCTCGATCAGGTGGGTGACGACCTTTTCGTTCTGCTCCACGGTCAGGCTTGGATAGCCGCGCTCGTCATGGGTGAGGCCGGTGATGTGGAAGCGGTAACCGTCACCCGCCTTGACCATGGGGGCAACATCCTTGCCGGTGAACTTGTAGGGACGGTAATCCGCCTTGGGACCCTCATACCAGTTGCGCTCCACCACCTCGATCTCCGAAGCGGGTGGGATGACGACCTTCTCGTGCATATGGCCAACGGTCTCATCGGCCATGATGAAGACCGGAACCCGATAGGTCTCCGACAGATTGAACGCCTCTACCGTCAGGTCGAAACACTCTTGGGGCGAATCCGGGCAGAGGGCGATAATCCGGTAGTCGCCGTGAGATCCCCAGCGTATCTGCATCATATCCTGCTGGGCGGGGAGCGTCGGCAGGCCGGTGGAGGGGCCGGCGCGCTGTACATCGGCGATCACCATGGGGGTCTCCGTCATGACCGCCAGGCCAAGATTCTCCATCATCAGTGAAAGGCCAGGACCAGAGGTCACTGTCATCACCTTCTGTCCACCCCAGGCGCCGCCAATCAGGGCAGCGATGGACGCAATCTCATCCTCCATCTGGATGAACATGCCGCCAGCAGCAGGACAACGCTCGGCGAAGCGTTCGGCCGTCTCGGTCGACGGCGTGATCGGATAACCGGCAAAGAAGCGGCATCCGGCCGCCAATGCCCCCTCGGCAATTGCGTGATCGCCGTCGAGGAAGTGAGAGCCCTCGAGTACACCTTTCGGATCGGCGGCAGTCTTACGCATTCTCATTCTCCTCTGTCTCCGCCTTGCGGGTGACGTAAATGGCGAATTCCGGACAGATCGTCTGGCAGAAATCACAATCTCTGCAATCGTCCGGCGATTTGATGTACGGGGGATGATATCCCTTGGCGTTATATTCGGATGACATGGCAAGGGCATCGGTTGGGCAATAATTGACGCAGAAACCGCAACCCTTGCACCAGGCCTTGTTGATGGTGACAACGCCGGTGATTTGTTTGATTTTGCCGAATGCCATCCTGTTTCCCTCAGAGCAGACCTTTCCCGGTCAGCAGGGGACCGGGAGGCGTGTGATGGAGATCCAGCCTCAGTACCGACTCGGACCCTCCGAGGGCAATAGCCATCAGCTGCGAGAAATAGACGACCGGCATGGTATGGAAATCGGCATGGATTTTCAGGGTTGTCTCCTGGCGGTGATCCAGATTGAAGGCGCACAGGGGACAGCTTACCGCCACCGTGTCCGCACCCTGCGCCTTCGCAGCGCCCAGGATCTCGTAAGTCTTGTCGGCGATGATTTCAGGCTTGTCGACGGTCTGGTGGGCGCCGCAACACTCGGTCTTATGGCTGAAATCCACCGGCTCGCCACCCAGGACAGTGATCAGGTCCTCAAGCACCCTGGGATTATCTGCATCGTCGATCGCCGCCTCGTTGGGCCGCACCAGCATACAGCCGTAGTAGCAGGCCACACGCAGGCCTTCGAGGGGTTTGACCACCCGCTCGCGAATGGCATCGAATCCGATCTGATCGCGCACCACCTCCAGGACATGCAGGACATCGACATCCCCTGCGTAATCGACCGGCTCGTCATACATGAAATCGTTCATGCGAGCCAGATCCTCCTTATTGGCGCGGGCGCGGTGGTTGGCCCGTTTGAGCGTGTTGAAACACATGGAGCAACCGGTCATGAGCTGCGAGTCTCCCCGTTCACGGGTGCGCAGCAGGTTGCGGATCGGCGCCACCTGACGCATCAGATCGTCCGCAGAGAGAGAGTAGACGGTGCCACAGCAGTTCCAGCGATCCAACTCCACCGCTTCCACCCCAAGCTTATCCATCGCGTAGAGGGTGGAATCCTCGAAATTCCGGGCATGGTTCTTGAGCGTACAACCGGGAAAATAGCTGAGCTTCATGAGGTGAACTTTCTCATACTGCCGATGAGGGCAATGGGCGGGATGGCGCGCAGATCCGCTGCGGAAATCTTCTCCACTTGCAGGTGGTCCTGCCGCGCGCGCAGCTTTATCTGGCGCATGGACTCGATCAATTCGGCGATCCGAACCCCTTTTGGACAGCGCATATTGCAGGTCATGCAGGAGACACAGAGCCAGATTGCCTCGCAGTTGAGCAGATCCTCCTCCATTCCCAGTTGCGCCAGCCGGATCATCTGGTTCGGTGGGATATCCATATAGGCGGCCATGGGACAGCCGGCGGAACACTTTCCACACTGGTAGCAGGCCATCAGGTTCTGGTCTGCGAGCCGCTGAACCTTCGCAGTGAACCCGCTGTTGATCTTGTCTCTTGAGACGAACACCATCATGAGGTAGCTCCTGCGTCAGGAAGTAACCAGGGGAGAACGTGAAAACCGCTCACTTGCCTTCCTTCCCATTGCCACAACCACAACCGATCCGGCTGCGCAGTATGGAGTGGCGCGCCGGAATATTGCCGAGGCGGGCCAGTTGATGCAGCCTGACGTCCTCTGGCGTATAGGAGGGCAGGATCACCGGCGAGATCAGATCGCTGTCGATGCCCTGGTCAGTCATCTCTCCGGCGTAGGCGGTGACATGCTCCAGGCTGAGTTTGCCGAGTTTTACCGACTTGGCGTACTCGCTGGCCTGCTTGCCGACGCGGCGGCCGAAGACGTTATAGTCGAGCACCGAATTACCCATCAGGCGGTTGCGGCCGTGGACGCCGCCCGACGCCTCGCCGGCGATGAACAGGCCCGGAATATTGCTCTCGCAACGTTCGTTGATCTCGATGCCGCCGTTCTGATAGTGGAGCGAGGGATAGATCAGCATCGGCTGCTTGACGATATCGATGTCGTAGTTGTCGAACGCCCGGCACATGCCGGGGAACTGATGCCTGGTGTAACCCTCGCCATGGATCATGTCGATGAGTGGCGAGTCCAGCCACACTCCGCTGCGACCGTAGGCGGTATCGACACCCATGTTCCGCACGTCGCTGCATTCGCGGATGATGGCGGCGCTCTCCACGTCTCGGGGTTCACGCGGGAAGACGAAGAGTTAGCCGTCCTTGTTCAGTGGCTGGCCCCCGGCGCCGCGGATCTTCTCTGTAATCAGGAAGCCGGCGATCTGCTCTGGGTAAATAGCGCCGGTGGGATGGTACTGGACCGAATCCATGAATTTGAGGTTGGCGCCGGCGCGATAGGCCATTACCAGTCCATCGCCGGTGGCGCCATAGTGGTTGGTGGTGGCAAAACCGCGGATATGCAGCCGTCCGAAGCCGCCGGTGGTGATCACCGTTGTCTTGGCCCTGACCACCATGAACTGCTCGGTGTCCAGATTGTAGAGGACGGCGCCGGCGCATTGACCCTTGTCGTCCAGCAGCAGCTCGATGGCCGGCTCGAATTCACGCACGCTGATCTCGTCCGGGTGGTTCTCCACCTCGTCCATCAGGGTACGCATGATGACGGCGCCGATGTAGTCGCGGCAGGAGACCATGCGTTTGTGCGAGGTGCCGCCGCCATGCAGGACCTGGAGCGAACCGTCCTCCATCTTGTCCCACATGACACCCAGATTCTCCAGTTCCCTGACGACCTCCGGGCCATCCTCGGTCAGTGCGCGAACCAGTTCGGGCTTGTTGTCAAAATGACCGCCGCCAATGGCGTCCAGATAGTGCCGGGTGGGCGAATCCTGTGGTGTAACGGCGGCCTGCATGCCGCCCTCGGACATCATGGAGTTGGCGTCACCCAGGCGCAGCTTGGTGGCGATCATCGGTTTGATGCCGTTTTTAATGGCAGTGATAGCGGCCCAACAGCCAGCGCCGCCACCACCGATGATCAGCATATCGGTCTCGTAATCGGGGTTGGCGAGACTCTCCTCCATCCGCTTCGGGTCGAGCATCGAATGGGCTTCGAGCAGATCGGTGATCTCAGTGGTGAGTTGCTCACCTTTGTTGGGGCCGATGCGGATGTGACTGCGTGCGGCGGACGCGGAATCGGGGTGGAACTTGGAGAGCACGTCCTCCCGTTCCGCCGCATTCATCGGTGGATAGACCGGCTTGTCGCTCTTCGCCAGCTCCAGCCTTTTGGATCGAGTCTGATTCACCTTTTCAAGCGAATCTTTTAGATAATCCGGATACATTCATTTCCTCCGAAAGCACGCTCGTTGTCGCTAAGAAACTGCCCCTTCAAGCGCCCCGAAAGTGGTGTTGTCTTACCTTCCCTAATCCTGCAGGGAGGCCGTGCTACTCCGTATCTCTCGCGTAATAGCGCTCGCTGAGAGCCTCCCTGTCAAGGGACATCAATTCGGCATACTCGCCATCGTACTCGTGGTTCTTTACCTGCCGGATGCGGATGTCGAGTTCTTTACTCTCCTTGCGCAGATAGCGTCCATAGAGGCGCTTGCCGAGAATGGCGACCTTGTGCTGGATGATCTCGGAAGGGCAGCGCAGGGCGCACAGCCCACAGCCCACACACTCATATGAGAGTTCCATGAGTTCGGCAATGTCACCGCGCATGGCGGACTGGATGTAATCCATGACCTGAAGTCCCTGTGGGCAGGCCTTGGTGCAGGTGCCGCAGGCCACGCAACGGAAGACGACAGGATAGAGTGCTTTTATGGTGTCAACGTCAGGAGTGAGCGTTTCCAGGTCATAGACCGCTTTCTCAAGGGGTACGGATGGTATCTGAGAGAGTGCCATCCCCTCCTGGACCAGGGTGGTGCAGGCAAGGCCGGTATGAATCCGGTAGTCTCCGGGCAGTCGGTAGATAGTGCCGCAGGCGCCGCAGAAGCCTTCGCGGCAGCCCGCTCCGCGGATGATCTGCTGGCCACTGTACTCGATGGCCCGCATGATCGTGGAGTCATCGGGAACCAGGGCGGGTTTGCCCATGATGGAAACTGTCACCATGCGCGCCTGAGGTTGCTCGGGCTTGCCGGTATCGCTCACAGCCTTATTCTTGTCATCGGTTTCGTTTTGCTGATCGCCACTCATAGGGATTTCTCCGCCTGTGCCTATCATTCAAGCCGTTCGGCCCGATTCCGGATCCCGCTCTGGGGTATCCGGACACCCACTCATCCAACTTCTGCCTTGCGGCTATCCCGAACGGCATGGCCGACAGGATTTCCACAGTAACCTCCAGGTTTCTTGAAGGTCGATGCTAACACTACAGTTCGTGCAAATACAAAATTTGTTCAAAGCCAATCGCCAGGAATCTGGAGAATAGGCTTCTATGGCGCGCCACCGGCCCAATCGCGCTGCCCATAGTCCAGCTCTGATTCTGCGCCAATCTACTGCTCCCTTACGTTTTTCAGAGGTAATTATTGATTTGATTCTTCCCAACTCATCGAGATGCCAGGGGCAGGTGCATATGAATGCTCATCGATGCATAAGGCATGTTTCCTGTACTGTGACGGAGTTGGCAAAAATGCCTTCGAGGAATAACCTTTAATCCCCTCTTAAGAAACCTGCACTAGCTTGGTGATTAGGATATTTTTCCCAAAACGTATCCTGATGCCGAAAGGCCACAGATTTACTGGCCTACTAAAGAAAACAGCTATTGGAGGATAATAAGTATGTCCCTGATCAAATATATGTTGCGCGTGTGTGCTGCTTCAATTCTGCTGGTATCAGCAGCATCAGCTGATTCTGCACAATCCGCTAAGCAATACAGTATTAGTGATCTCATAAACAATGCCTTACTGAGCAGGGAAGTCACAGTGCTCGTCCAGGTAAGAAAGATCACTGGAATAGATGCCCAAGGCCGACAGCAGGTTTTGTATGAGAATAAGGCTGGAAAGCTTGTCCAACTCGATCTTCTTGCTTCGACAGTTCAACGCCTTGATGGACGTATGATTTCTGTCGGAAAGTATGAGAATATTCAGCTGGAACTGTCGAATGATATCCATCTGCTTGGCAAAAACAGTGTGGTTTTGCGGGCACCATTCTCTGATCAAAAAGGCACAGTTACCATCAAGGCAGAAGGTGAGATTTATGTGAATCCTGCACGAGTCGTGACGTCACAGATCACAATCGATATGGATGAATTCTCCCGCCCGTTGCCGCCCGCATTGGTTCGTGCGTTACTGGCAGCGGTACCTGCCAATGGGTGCAGCACGGGCGCTATCTGCTAGTAACTTGTTCTATTTTGTAGTGCCGACCAGCAGATTAGATCTGCTGGTTTGGCGCTGCCACCCGGGCTTGCGCCAGATACACCGGTTCGGCACCGGGATAGATTCCCATGATCGTTTCCTTCCAAATCAGGACGCCATGCTTTAAGTCACCCGTGAGGTCTGATGTCCTGGGTTGAACCACCCCAAGTAAATGCGACAATAACAGCAGGAAAGCGAGCTGAAGTCCTGGTGGAATGTGCTACATTTTGTGAGCACATCGAAGCCTAAAAGCCATTCAGCTGGCCGAACAGGTAAAATACCGATTCCCGCGTATCGATAAACACTCAGTGGTGGAGTACCATTTTTCCATCATATTGAGAGATGAGCTGGCTCGTCTTTGTGGTGAGGCAATGGAATGAAACTTGTGGGGTGGGCGAGGGTATGAAAATCCTCCACACATCAGACTGGCATATCGGCCGGGCGCTTTATGGACGAAAACGTTACCAGGAGTTCGCAGCGTTTCTCTCCTGGCTGGCGGAGAAAATCGATCAAGAGCAGGTGGATGCACTGCTCGTGGCCGGCGATGTCTTCGATACAAGCACACCGAGCAATCGAGCTCAGGCGCTCTATTACCGGTTCCTGTGTCGTGTGGCAGCCTCATCCTGCCGACATGTCATCGTGATTGCGGGTAACCACGACTCTCCCTCTTTTCTGAATGCCCCCAAGGAACTATTGCGCGCGCTTGACGTTCACGTCATTGGCTCGATCGGAGAGAGCCGCGATGAAGAAGTTCTGCTGCTGCAAAATCGTGACGACTCCCCGGAACTCATCGTTTGTGCAGTGCCCTACCTGAGGGATCGCGATATTCGAGTGGCGGAAGCCGGTGAGAGCATTGACGACAAGGAACAGAAACTGATCGAGGGCATACGCACCCACTATGCTGAGGTGTGTGACCTGGCTGAACAGAAACGTAACGCATTGGGTATCGAGGTTCCCATTATTGCCATGGGGCATCTCTTTGCCGCCGGAGGACAAACGGTTGATGGCGATGGTGTCCGCGAGCTATATGTCGGCTCACTTGCCCATGTGACCTCGGGAATCTTCCCGGAATGTATCGACTATCTTGCGTTGGGCCACCTCCACGTCCCGCAGAAGATCGATGCCTCAGAAGTGATGCGTTATAGCGGGTCTCCGCTGCCGATGGGCTTTGGAGAAGCCACCCAGGAGAAGAGTGTCTGCCTCGTTGAGTTCACTGGCAGAGAAGCAACGGTGACGCTGATCAAGACACCTGTCTTCCAACGGCTTGAGCGCATACAAGGTGACTGGGACGACATCTCCGCCCGGATCCTGGCGCTGACTGCAACACAAAACCAGGCATGGTTGGAGGTCGTCTATGAAGGCGGGGAAGTGATCGGTGACCTGCGTGAGCAACTCGATACCGCGATATCAGAGACCAATCTGGAGATTCTTCGGGTGAAGAATAACCGGATCATAGATCGGGTGCTCAACCGAATTCACGATAACGAAACCCTCGACGATCTGAATATCGATGATGTCTTTGCACGATGTCTTGAGGCGCATGAGGTGCCGGAAGCACAGCGCCCTGAACTTCTGCTGGCCTATCAGGAGACGATCGCCGTTCTCAACCAAGCCGATACCCGAGCAGAATAGAGACGGACAATGCGCATACTGCAGGTACGTTTTAAGAACTTGAACTCGCTTGCCGGTGAATGGGCAATTGACTTGGCATGCCCCGCTTTTTCATCCGACGGCATCTTTGCCATAACCGGTCCGACCGGTGCGGGCAAAACGACGATCCTCGATGCTATCTGTCTCGCGCTTTATGGCCGAACGCCTCGTCTCAACAAGGTCACCAAGAGCGGGAATGAGATTATGTCACGGCAGACGGGTGAGTGTTTTGCCGAAGTGACCTTTGAAACCCAGGCGGGACGATTTCGTTGTCACTGGAGCCAGCACAGGGCGCGAAAAAAACCAGGCGGGGAGTTGCAGGCGCCTAAACATGAGATTGCGGATGTTGATTCAGGCCGGATTCTTGAGGCAAAGCTCCGCGGTGTTGCCGATCAGATTGAAACGGTTACCGGCATGGATTTCGACCGCTTCACCCGCTCCATGCTGCTTGCGCAGGGAGGCTTTGCGGCTTTTCTGCAGGCGGCTCCTGACGAACGCGCCCCCATTCTGGAACAGATTACCGGCACAGAGATCTACAGCCAGATCTCCATTCAGGTTCATAAACGACACTCTGAAGAGCGTGAAAAACTGGATCTCCTTCAGGCTGAACTGGCCGGGATGCAACTGCTGAGTGAAGAGGATGAGCAGCAGTTGAAAGCAGGCCTTGAGCAGAGGGTTCTGCAGGAGGCCGGTTTGAATCAACAGGTTGATCAAAAAGGTCAGGCAATCGCCTGGTTGGATGGAATCGAACGACTGGAAGAGGAGTTGAACTTACTGCAAGAGCAGAAGCAGGATTTGAAGATGCGTCAGGAGGTTTTTCACCCTGAGGGAGAAAAGCTTGAGCGGGCAATGCAGGCCCTGGAACTGGCAGGCGATTTTGCCAGTTTGAGTTCGCTACGTCGTGAGCAGGAGACGGATCAGCAACGCCACAAAGAGTATCTGCTGACCCTGCCTGAAAAAGAGGCCGAAGTAAGACGGGCCGAAGAGACATGGAAACTGACCAATGAGCAGCTGAAGCAGAAGCGAGGCGAGCAAAAAGAGACGCTGCTTGTCATCGGCAAGGTACGAGTGCTGGATACCAAACTGCGGGAAAAAGAGGCGCCTGTCAGAATGGCCGCGAATGTCCTCAGAGAGACGGAAGAAACGCTTGTTGCCCTTCGAGCCAGGCATAGTGAAGGCAGCCAGATTCTGGATGAGCAGAAAGTCATCCTCAAAGAGGTTCAGAAACTTCTTTCAGAAAGCGAGGCGGATAAGGGACTTGTCGAACAGCTTGCCAGAATTCTGAGTCAGTTTGACCGGCTTCGTGAACTGGATGGAAATGTCCGTGATAAGGCTGGGGAAGTGGTTTCAGCCGAGACGCAAAAGAGAGAAGCCTCACGATTGTGGAGTGAGCAATCAAAAATGCTACGGGGACAAAACGATGCCCTCGAAGTTATCCAGAAAAAACTGCTTCAACAGCAGAATGAACTGACAGATATTCTCGCTGAACGAGAGGTTTCACTGTGGCGGAACTTACTCTCGGATCTCAAAGAGAGAGAGTCCCTGCTAAGAGAGACAGGCAAGTCGCTCCACTCGTTGAGTGAATCACGCATTAGCCTCGGTCAACTCAAAAACCAATATGAAAAATTCACTGCCGAAGAGGGGCCATTGGCCAGGCAGATCCTGGAACAAACTGAGAGATTTGCGGTCTTGGAGCGGGAGTTGTTGCTGCTGGAAACACAGCTCTCCCTGCTTACCCGAATCCAGAGTTTTGAGGAGGCCCGGCAGCAACTTCAGGATGGTGAGGCTTGCCCCCTTTGCGGTGCAGAGGAACACCCGTATGCAGAAGGGAATATTCCCGCCACGGATGAGACCGCAACTGAACTGAAGCGTGTGAGAGAGGATTTAAAACAGGCCCGTGACAGGCTTTCCGGTCTCCAGATTAAACAGGCTGAAACCCGGAAAGACCTGCAACAAAACGAGACCCTGCAACAACAAGTCAGAGACAGGATTAGCACCGAAGAGCAGCAGATTCGTGAAGGGTTCAGGGTGCTTGCTGTTGTTGAGGATGGGGGCGATGATCCGGCAGATGCCTTACCAGGGTTACAGCAGGAGAATAGGGAAAAACTGGAGATGACCGCAAAGATCGTGTCGGCTGCTGAGAGATACGAGAAGGAGATTGCCTCCCTACGTGAATTGATTGAAGAGACAAGAGAGACGCTGGACCAATCAGAGCAGGAAATTCAAGGTTTGCTGTATAAAAAACACGCAGCAGGACAGGCAGTTGATGGCCAGAAAGATGGGTTGGATGCACTCAGGATCCAGTTGCAGAATGCCCAGGAGCAGACGCTGCAAGATCTGCGGGGCTACGGTTTTCAGGCGCTGGCCACGGATGCGCTGAAGCCGATTCAGACTGAGCTGATTACACGGCGAGATCAATGGCTTGATCGGCAGAAACAACAGAATGATCTTGAAAGACACATCTCCAACCTGGAGTTGCAGACAGATCATCAAGCCACGCAAATCAACACATCAGAGGCCGTTCTGATAGAACAACGGGAGATTCTGCGCAACCTGATCCGTGAGCAGGACTCCCTGACCCGGGATCGAATTGCGCTTTTTGCAGATAAGAACCCGGATACCGAAGAGACCCGTCTCTTCACATCTGTTGAAGCGGCTGAAAAACAACTCGAAGAGTCCCGTCAGGTATTTCATCTTGCAGCGGGGGAGCAGGGCAAACTGAAAGCCGCGATTGCGTTGATTGAAAGGACGGTGCTCGGCAGGGCTGATCAGTTGAAACAGAGTCAGGAGGCGTTCAAGATCCGACTTGGCCAGTTCGATTTCACCGATGAAGCCAGCTACCAGGCGGCCTGTCTGCCCGAAGAAGAACGTAACAATCTGATGCAGCAAGCCCAGCGGCTGGCAACTGAGCAAACAGAGTTGAATACAAGGAGACGGGATAGATCATCATTGTTGGATATCGAACGAAAAAAACAGACGACGGACCAATCTCGCGACCAGCTCAAGGAGGCGTTGGAGGCGCTTGTAAACCGCCGAAAGAGTCTCCAGCAGGAGGTGGGTGGCATGCGGCAGAAGTTGGACGACAATGAGAATCTGAGGCGCAAACAACAAGATCGAGCCAAGCTGATCGACGCACAAAAAAGTGAATGTTCGCGCTGGGGTCTTCTGCATGAACTCATCGGCTCGGCGGATGGCAAGAAGTATCGCAACTTCGCCCAAGGCTTGACCTTCGAAATGATGGTCGGGCATGCCAACCGGCAACTGCAGAAGATGACTGATCGCTACCTTCTGATCAGAGATGATGGGCAGCCGTTGGAACTCAACGTGGTGGATAACTATCAGGCGGGTGAGATTCGTTCAACCAAGAACCTGTCGGGGGGTGAGAGTTTTATCGTCAGTCTCTCCCTGGCGCTTGGTCTCTCCCAGATGGCCAGTAAAAACGTCCGGGTGGACTCACTGTTCCTGGATGAAGGGTTCGGTACCCTGGATGAAGAGGCCCTGGACACTGCGCTGGAGACCCTCGCAGGGTTGCAGCAGGATGGCAAGTTGATCGGTGTGATCTCCCACGTCTCAGCCCTCAAGGAGCGCATCGCCACCCAGATAGAGGTAATGCCGCAAGCGGGTGGAAGAAGTACGATCAGTGGACCTGGGTGTGGCAGGGTGGAATAACCGCATGATATGGCTAGTCTTTTCCGACGCGCGGGTTGATGTCGATGGCCGCATAATCCGCCCCAATGTGAAGTGACGGAGGAGCATCGTCCAATGCCACGTTTTTCGCTGGAGAGTCTATGGCCGTTTGTGGCGATAGTGGTAGCGGTCTATGGGGCAATGCTGCTGATACTCTATTTTTCCCAGTCACGCCTGCTCTACTATCCCAGCCTGCCCACCAGGGCGATCATGGCTACGCCAGATCAAATCGGGCTGAGCTTCGAGACGATCGCATTCACCACCGACGATGGCATAACCCTGCACGGCTGGTTTCTGCCGGTCGAAAAGCCGCGTGCCACGCTGCTCTTTTTTCACGGCAATGCCGGCAATATCTCACATCGCCTGGATTCCCTGGAGATTTTTCACCGGCTTGGTCTGGCGGTGCTGATCTTCGATTACCGCGGTTTCGGCCGGAGCGAAGGCCGTCCGACAGAAGCGGGAAATTACCGGGATGCAGAGGCCGCATGGCGCCTGCTGACTGAGCAGAGGAAGATCCCGCCGGAGGATATACTGCTGTTCGGCCGCTCTCTGGGGGCCGCTGTCGCCGCCCGTCTCGCCTCAAGTTATCCAGCAAGAGGCCTGATCCTGGAGTCTGCCTTCACTTCAGTGCCGGATATGGCAGCAGATCTCTACCCCCTGTTTCCGGTGCGTTGGCTGTTACGTTTCCAATTTGATACCAAGGCTTATCTTGAATCTGTCACCTGCCCGGTTCTGGTGGTCCATAGTCCGGACGACGAAATCATCCCTTTTAAGCATGGGCAGCGGCTCTACCAGGCAGCCCGTCAACCGAAACGGTTTCTGCAGATCGGCGGCAGTCACAATATGGGGTTTCTACAGAGTGGCAACAGTTACCGGGAGGGACTGGAGCGATTCATCACAATGATTGACCGTAGGTGATTGAACCATGCGTATCGTCATAGCTCTGGGGAATGCACTGCTACGCCGTGAAGAACCCTCTATAAAAATCGCAAACGAAAAAAACACCTCGAACACCGTGCCTCACACGATTTTGCGGTTTTCAGCTAGGTTTCAGTTTGTCGGTTTAATATTACCGATAGAAAGAGGTGTTTCAGGATGTAGTCCGGCAAGTGTGCCGTTTTTTGGAGAGTCGATATGAAGATGTTATATAAATCAATTGTTACGATTCTGTTGAGTGGAACAGCATTGTTTGTTGCAGCTCAGTCGCCCAGCTATCTTCAGCGGGGACCTGTGCCGTTTGAGGCCTATGATCGTGACGGCAGCGGAGCTATTACTACAGAAGAATTCAATGCCCTTCGCAACGAGCGAAGGGCAGCACGCGCCGCCGAGGGACGGCCGATGCGCAATGCCGCCAAGGCTCCGACATTCGAACAGTTCGACCTCGATGCAGATGGCGTACTGAGTGCAGACGAAATGGCGGCAATTCGGCAGCAGCAGATGTCACAGCGGTCCTATGGAAGGGGGCCGGAGAAGGGGACAGAGCAAGCCCCCGGGCGCGGTGTGGGTAGGGGCCGGAATATGCCCACATTCGCTGAATTCGATCTTAATGGTGACGGGGCCATGACTGAGGATGAATTCATCGAGGCTCGCGGTCAGCGAATCAGCGAGCGTGTCAAACAGGGCTATATGATGAGAGGTCTGAAAAATGCACGGCCTTTCAGCGAAGTCGACCAGGATGGTGACGGCGTGGTGAAGGAGTCTGAGTTTCTGCAGATGCAGGCCCAGCATCGCCAGTCACGTTCTCAGTAGGCGTTTCATTGTGGCCAGGGAAGGCCAGGATGATATCTTTCAGGGAGAAGAGTGGGTGTACGGTACCTGGTCTGTTAGACCTCCTTGGTATCGGCATCCGGATGTGGCAGAGCACTTCGCTGTGTTGCCCTGGAGCAGAAATTGTTTGCCACAGGCATCTAGTCACAACCCACCGTTCTGCGGTCCCGCGAACAACCATTTTTTATCCATGAGTTTTTGCGGGTTGACAACCAGGCATTCCTTACTAATTTACTAGGTTATAGCCACTACAATAACCAAAGGCTATTTCATCACATCATAGACGGCTGGGGTTCACTTTTATTTACGCGAGGTTACTTCTACCCTCTGCCTGTCTTCGGGGATTTGCCAAGGAGCATGCATAATGAAAAAGGTGATCAGGATGTTTTGCCGTACAAGTCTAATTTTTCTTCTTATCCATTTTGCCAGTTTCGGAGCGCTGGCACAGAATGCCTCAGTAGCAGTCGATACCGCCCGCTGGAACGGAAATAAGGATCGCTTGGTAGTGAAAGGCCGGAGCGATACCCTTAACCTCGTCTTTTTGTCGGATGCATTAACGGGGAAGGAACTAGCCACAGCCCAGGCCGATGATGATGGGTACTGGATAGCAAAAGTGAACGGTCTTTCAATTTCGCCTTGCTACGTACGTGCGGTATCCGGCGGTAGCACTGCGGAAGCACGGGTTAAGCGGACGGGCGGAAATTGCAGTAGCGCTGGACTCCCACCGGACCTGACAGCGAGTATTTATAGGGACAAACTCTGTTTCCTGTGTCACGGCGATGATGGAACGGGCATCATGGGATCCGGGGGCGATATTCAGGGCAAGTCCGCTTACGACACTCAACGTGCGATAGCCGAGGAACTGGTCCACACGGGTATTGACGTTACACGCCAGGAAGTCAAGGCGCTTACAGCTTTCCTGGAAAATCCCACTCCTCTTCAACCGTTGGAGACGGTAGATTTCTCCGACCCGGAGCAGTGCAGGATTTGCCATCCGCGTCAGTTCCGTGAGTGGTCCGGCAACATGATGGCCTACAGCGCACTCAGTCCAACATTCAGCGCACTGGAGGCCCTCGGCAGTGCCTTCTCAGTATCCCAGGGAGGTTCCGGATTCGCTGCCGGTGATCATCCTACGGCCCTGTTCTGCCAAAGCTGCCATAATCCGGTGGACAGTTTGCTTGGCAGTTTCCCAACCCTGTCTGACAGCAATGGCCATGCGATGAGGGATTTTGCCACCAAGGCTGGACGAGGAGGCATCTCCTGCGACATCTGCCACCAGATTTCCGGGCCAGATACCTCACTTGGATTTGGTCGTCTCGGTGACGGAATCGCGAATACAGCGTTTGTATTGGAACCCGGAGATACGAAGTTTGGGCCGCTGGATAATCCAGAGTACAGCCCTACACATACTTCGGCTCATGGCCAGGACATCAATATGCAAGACGGCTACCTGAGTAGCAGTGAGTTCTGTGGCACCTGCCATGATGTGCGTATACCACCGGACGCCAATCTGACCGATGCCGTTGATCCGGTGACCAACGAGCCTTTCCAGCGCTTGGAAAACCTCTTCACTGAGTGGAAAAATGGTCCCTACGGGCCGATCAATAATACGGTCGGAGGCGTTGTGACCTGCCAGGACTGTCACATGGATCTGGGTCCGCCAGAACCTGCCGGTTCCTACGCTGAAGGAGAGACGACAGTGTATCCACGTCCCAGATATGTGTTCGAGCGAGAGGAGGTCAGCACCCATTATTTCACGGGCATCGATATCGCATTGGTCGACTTCCCTGGCCAGGACAATGAGGCCCGCGATGAGAACGGCAATGTCATCGGCCAGGTACAACGGCGCCGGATTCTCATGGAGTCAGCAGCCGAGATCGCAGTATCGGCCCCTGCGGATGCGGACAGCGGCAGTACCATCCCGATCACGGTTCACGTAACCAACAGCGGTACCGGGCATAATCTGCCTTCCGGCTTTTCTCAGGAACGACAGGTATGGGTCGAACTGATCGTTTCCGATAATAATGGTCAGACGGTCTACGAGAGCGGTACGTTGGTTGATACAGCGCATCCGGAAACCGGTGAAACGGAACCCGACGGCAATCTTGATGATGAAGATCTGCGTAATCTTGTTGGACCCAACGGTGGTTCCGGTGTTATTGATCCGCTCACACTGGAGGCAGATGTGATACATGGCCCGGATTACAACCGACGTCACGAGGATCCGCCTGTCTACCAGGGTCTTGCCAATTTCGGCAACGAGTTCATCCGAATTCAGGTGGATGAAAACGGCGAGCCGATGCGGGACGACCAGGGGCATTTCATCGAAGAGGAGGTGCTCATGCCATTCCTCTCAACCCACACGGACAACAGCTTTTCCATTCCCGCGTTAAAGACCGTGGATGTACGCTACGACGTCGATGTACCAGCGGGCATCGAAGGCCCGCTGCAAATCAATGTCCGTTTACGCGCCAGAGCCTTCCCACCGCGTTTCCTGAGAGCTCTGGCAACAGGTCGGCCGGATCTGGTTAACGAGAAGATGGTCGATAGAAACAGGATTGTTGACATGGTTTCCGCTGTACCAGTCAAGGTGCAGATCCAGTAGCGCCAACCAATAATGAAAGGGGGGTAGTCAGCTAGCGCCTCCTCCCACTATATGTTGTGGTGCTGCCAATCAAAGCCATGAGCAATTTCATGCTCGATTATGGGCCCCGTAATGACAGCTTGTTCAAGTAATCTCCGAAAAACCAGTCCACGGCTACGTGATGTGCGACGGTTGAATCGAAAAGTAAATTCCTCCAGATAAGATTGCAAATGCTCAGCACTAACCGACCCCTGATGTGTGCCAAGGATCCACCGCTTGAGCAGACTCGCAATTCGATGGACGCCCGGCATAGAAACGTGTGCCGGGTCATCACTGGATGAAAGCACCGTCTTTTGGTGTACATAACCCTTCTGCTGCAGATCGTTGTATCCGCCCCAACCATCGGTTTGTACAGTACTCCCAGAAGCCACTACGTCAGTGATAAATGCAAGCAACTGATCACCTGAGGCATCAGGAATATGACGCATTCGGACTCGACCAAACCCCTTTGGATTTTTGATCTCAACAGCAATCGCAACGATAGCTTTATCGGCTCCACGCCCTCGTTTACCACCATGATCGACACCACCCACAAGGCTCTCATCGACCTCAACGATTCCGGACAACTGCTCTCGTTCACTCCGTACCATAGCAATACGATACTGGTGAAGCATTTTCCATGCAGTACGATAGCTTGTGCCTAATGTTCGTTGTAGCGTTTTTGCGGACATACCATTCTTTGCTGTTGTCATGTGCCAAGCAGTTTCAAACCAAGTTGTAAAAGGAGTGCGTGTCTTGTCAAAGATAGTCCCTCTAGTGGCAGATGCTTGATGACGACATTGAGGGCAAACCAGTCTCCCTCGAGTTTGATGCCACGGTTCTGAAGCAAAGCCGCATGCCGGGCAAATAAAACTATTGGACCAACGTAGCCTTTTCAGATAAGCGATACAGGATTCCTCGTCAGGAAACCACTCCACAAATTCCCGATATGTTCGTGGATAGTCTCGCCCTGCTTGCAGACTTAGCCATGATTTCTGTTTGTCTCGTAAATCTTCCACCCCTATATCTTGTACCAGGAGGCGCTAGCTGACTACCCCCCTAATGAAATTGCCTGACAGACAGGCCCAGCTTCCAGCTGGGTCTGTCTGGTGTAGGGAAGCAGCCCCCATCCCTTTGCCAACGAGACGTCAGCTGATTTTGACTTCCTGTATGGATTGGGCTGACCCGCGCAGTATGGCGAACTTGAGTTTCTTGTATTCGATACTGCTGCCCACCGGTGGAATTTCGCCCGCCTTCTCCAACAAAAAACCCGCCAGACTGGAGTAGCGGCCCTTTGGCAGATCAATGCCCAACTCCTCAGCCAAATCAGACAGATCAACCCGGGTGTTCACTAGTAGGGTGCCGTCCTCCTGCCGCTGAATAAATTGTATCTCGGACTCTGCGGCATCGTACTCGTCCTGGATTTCTTCCACCACTTCTTCCAGGATGTCTTCGATACTGACGATGCCTTCCGCACCGCCGAACTTGTCCACCACGACCGTGACTTGCTCTCTTGTCCTGCGCATGTCCAGCAAAAGATCCTGGATACTCTTGCCGGCGGGTACGTATGTGACCTGCTTGATGAAGGGTTGAATCGGCTCGTCCGCCTCCACCCCCAACAGTTCCAGCGTGTCAAGCACGTCCACGATACGATCCACCCGTTCCTGATAGACAGGGATTCTTGCGTGTGAATGCTCGATGGCAACATTTCTGGCCTCACTGCAGGTGACGCCCTGTTCCACCATGGCCACGTCGATTAGTGGCATCATCACTTCGTGCGCCGTGGTTTCGCCGAAATTGAACAGGCGTCGGATCATACCCTGCTCCATAGGCTCTATGTCCCCGTCACCGCCAGACATTTGCATCATGGTCTTGATCTCCTCACGCAGTGTGAAGGGGTTTTGTGCATCATTGCCGCCGAGCAGGCGGCCCAGCAGGCGGGCCAAAAAGCTGAACACCAGCAGGATGGGATAGAACAGGTAGGAACAGAATTTCAGGACAAAGATGACGCGCGGGGTAAGGTCGTTGGCGCGCTGCTGAAAAATGCTCTTGGGTACGATCTCCCCGAACACCCAGATCAGGGGCGCGACCAGTACGATGGCCATCCAACTGGAGCCTGGGCCGAACAACTCAAGCATCAGGGCGGTGGCCATGGTGGTGTTGGTAACCACAGCTATGTTGGTGCCCACCAGGGTGGTGGACAACAGCCATTCCGGTTTTTTGAGCATCTCCAGGGCCAGTCGTGATCCCTCGGAGCCTTTGGCCGCCCGGTGCCGCAGTTTCATGCGGTC
>NZ_JAAVSH020000001.1:3626419-3664002 GCF_011947365.2 endosymbiont of Lamellibrachia barhami | reverse complement strand
TCCACCCGTTCCTGATAGACAGGGATTCTTGCGTGTGAATGCTCGATGGCCACTTTTCTGGCCTCACTGCAGGTGACGCCCTGTTCCACCATGACCACGTCGATCAGCGGCATCATCACTTCGTGGGCCGTGGTTTCGCCGAAATTGAACAGGCGTCGGATCATACCCTGCTCCATAGGCTCTATGTCCCCATCATTGCCAGACATTTGCATCATGGTCTTGATCTCCTCACGTAGTGTGAAGGGGTTTTGTACATCATTATTTATGGATAGCCAATGAAATTGACTATATGACAGCAATGTCACAAGAGCGATGCGGGAGATGCACTAGGTCATTCGTATTGCACGAAGCAGCATGCCTGATTGATTGAATAAAAGCTGGAATAATAAGCAACAAAAGAAACCCCGACAGCCACTGTCAGCTATAGTGTTGTAAGGCTGAACAACAGGTAGTCGATAATGCTGGCATGGTTACATAAACTATTTTCCACAGATGAGCCCCGGACATCCCGTCTGTCGGCGGAAGAGATCAAGCAGCACATTGACCTGGCGATCAAAGAGTTCGATAGCCGGATCGCTCTGATCCCCGGCTACCGCAAGAAGTTGTCACCGGCAGTGGAGAGCGCCCTGCTGTATGCCGAATCGCTCATCGAACGCATCCCCGGTCCGGTGGATGTCAACGTCAAGGCCTTCGGCGCAGATCCCAGGGTCAACGCCTATTTCGGTTCCCCCGAAAAGCTCGAACATCTCTTTAGCCACAGTAGCGAATTCCGCGCCTTTTCAGACCAACCCGCCCAAGCCAACCTCGAGTATATTTACGTCCTGATGGTCATGACCCGGCACAGGAAGACCCGTCCTGGTCACGCCATGAGGGGGGATATGGTGCAGAGTGACGTGATGCAGGACGTGGTCTACTTCTCCGACCATTATCTGGCTAAACCCGCCGAGTCAGAATTCGATGTGCGTCGCGATCTACGGGAACGGGCCTTTCAGCACCTGCTCTCAGAATCGGTACAGAAGGTGGCCCTCCACAGTAAGGAGAAGGCCGATCTGGAACGGCAAAAGGTCCATCTGAAAATGGAGATCAAGACCCGCCATGTCGAACGTAGTGATCTCGATTTTCTGCACGAAAAATCCTCTGACGTTGCAACAGGAGATTTATACTCCCGACAATTGGCCGAGATAGAACAGAAGCTTGCAAAGCTACGTCAGAGACTGGAAACCATCAACGACTATCTCGATCTACTCATTGATGTGCTCAACCACTCGCCAGACTACTGCGGCCTGGAGAGCCATGAAGACTGCCTCAACCGCATCAACGTGGTAGTCGATGAGGATGCTGGTCATCAGGTGCCCTATGCCAATATCCGCATTGGCAAGACCCGCCGCTGTGGCGTCATCGTTCGCTATCCCCGCAAAGAGCTGGTGGAGACCAGCCGTATTGCCAGTCGCTTGCACTCGCTCTATCGCTAGCGTTCGCCGAAGAAACGCTCCCTCGATTACGCGTCACCGATTTTGACAAAGACAACTATTAGGAAGAACATCTACCATAAATATATTGCGTGAATCATCATGCTCAGACAGGGCTATTTCAGCCGCATGGGGAGAAAGATGGAAAGATTGGGAGACGCTTTCAAATCAGAGGAAATAAGAGAGGTCGACACGATAAAGGGGATTCAGTTTCCGTCTTTTTTAGAGACGAAAAAACTCATCATTACCGGTCCTCCGGGTTGTGGGAAAACAACCATTCTCAGCGCGATTGGCGGCTGGCCAGAGGAAGGTTACCTCGATATTTCAAGCAAGGACTGGTGGAAATCCCCTATTTTGCATCAACGGCCAAGAGAACTTCATCTTGGCCTGCCTTTCGTTGGATTTGAAAAAGCCGTACCTGTTTACGACGCATATACGCTTGATGATTCATCCTACTTGGAGATCGATTTTTTTCGCATTCCCTTACCTCCACCAAAGACGCATCCGTTTTCTACAAATTTTCGTGAGCGATTCGTCTTTGAATTCATCCTGTTACCCGCCGAAAAGACGTATGAACTCAGAAAGACGAGGTCAAAATCTGGCACACATCATGTTGATGATGACCTCACTCTGGACAAAGTTCGTGAGGAACTGCTGTTTTTCAAACGACTTGCACTCTTTTTTCATCAAAACGGCATGACTGTCTACATCAGGGATGCTTTAAATGGCAAGCCCAAGAGAATCTGTGAACCCGTGCTTGGTCAGTTGGTTCAATCTGACGAGCATGGTGAGGCGCTTTATCACCACCTCGATCAAATCAGATTACGAGAGAGATTGCTCAATCGTTCCTGGAGTATTCGGGGTATCAAGAAGCTGCTTGATCTCTTTGTCGAGGTAATTCCCAATGCCTTGAATGTAGAGCGCTGTAGTATCTTCATCAATGATCCAAAGACAGGAAAAGTCTGGCTGCAAAGCGGCACGGGACTCGATGAAAAACAGATTGAGATGGACATGGAAGATTCATTGGTTGGCCAGGTGATTGCCACCGGTGATTACAATGTAAATGAAGACATGGATCTGCTTGATGGTCCACATAAAGAGATCGATGCGCAGACGGGGTTTGTGACCCGAAATGAATTGTGTGTTCCAATCAAGAGCCTCTCCGACCAGAAAACTGCGGGAGCCATCCTGGCCCTGAACAAGATGGGCGGGGAGAAAACTCAAGTGGGGTGCTTCTGGAGAAAGTTGCCAGCCATCTGCAGTCAGCCATCGAAAGTATTTTTCTCCGGCAGGAGCTTATGGACTTTTCGGAACTCCTGACAAATCGTGTGCGTTTTTCCGAATGGGCCAAGTATTTAATGTGGGTGATATTGGGGGTTGCGCTGGCAGAGGCTGTGCTCATAACCTTCTTATTGGAGCAACTGTGATCGTTCACCATGATATCACCGTGGCTTTTATTCGTCAGAGTGGTCTGGATCTTATCTTTGATGCGTTGAGAGATGCGATGGATCGTCGCGTGGTGATTCGGGTACTGACGTCTGACTATCTGGATGTGACCGAGCCGCAGGCGCTGCGGCGGTTGATGCTGCTGGGGGAGCGTGGGGCTGATGTTCGGTTGTTCTCTACGGTTGGCGATCCCAGCTTTCACATCAAGTCTTATATCTTTTTGCGTCGTGACGGTGACGGTCTCTTCGACGGTTGTGCCTTTGTCGGCTCCAGCAATATCTCCAACATGGCACTGACCCGTGGTCTGGAGTGGAATCTGAGGGTGGATTACCCGGCGGATTCAGCCAAGTTTCAGGAGATCTTCGACAAATTTGAGGCGCTGTTCTCTGATTCGCGGCTATTTCCATTAACCCACACTTGGATCGACGACTATGCGGCGCGGCGCAAGGTGTCATTGCGGGTGGTCAGCGGTGAGCCGGTAGAGGAGCCACTGCCCGCCACTCCAACCGAGATTCAGGCTGAGGCGTTGGTGGCATTGCAGGCCACACGGGGGACTGGTTACCGGCGCGGACTGGTGGTTATGGCCACGGGTCTGGGCAAGACTTGGCTGGCTGCTTTTGATGTGCAGCAGATCAAAGCAAAGCGAGTACTGTTCGTTGCTCATAGGGAAGAGATTCTGATGCAGGCGGAGGATACCTTCAGTCGCATTCAACCTGATGCAAGTATCGGTTACTACACTGGCAAGACAAAGGAGGGAGAGGCTGATTTTGTCTTCGCCTCTATCCAGACGCTGGGCCGTAAAGAACACTTGAAGCAGTTTGAATCTGACTGTTTCGATTACATCGTGGTAGATGAATTTCACCACGCTGATTCCGTCACCTACCGTCGCCTGATCAACTATTTCCAGCCGCGTTTTTTGCTTGGTCTGACGGCAACACCGGAGCGTACTGACCAGGCGGATATCCTTTCGTTGTGTGACGATAACCTAGTCTTCGAACGGAATTTCGTTGAGGGCATCAATGCGGATCTGCTGAGTCCGTTTCACTATCATGGTATCCATGATGCCTCCGTCGACTATAAAGAGATTCCCTGGCGCAATGGACGCTTCGATCCCAATGATCTTGGCAACAAACTTGCGACCCGCGGGCGCGCAAAACATGCCCTGACGGTCTGGCGTGAGCTGCGCCAGAGTCGAACGCTTGCGTTCTGTGTCTCTCGTTCCCACGCAGAGTTTATGGCGGACTATTTCGCAAAGGCGGGTATTCGTGTAGCGGCTGTACATGCAGAATCAGAACTTCCACGTCATGCAGCATTGAAGCAGTTGGATAGCGGCGAGCTGGAGATAATCTTTTCTGTTGATCTGTTCAACGAAGGCACTGACCTTCCCGCCATAGATACGGTGATGATGCTCAGGCCGACGGAATCGAAGATCCTGTTTCTGCAGCAATTGGGGCGCGGTCTGAGGCTGCATCCCGGTAAGGATCATCTGCGAGTGTTGGACTTCATCGGCAATCACAAGGCTTTTCTAAATAAACCGGAATCCCTGTTTGGGTTGTCTTCTCTGCGTGAATTCATCAAGCGGCAACGGGAAAACGATCTGCCACTGCCCAAGGACTGTTATGCCAACTACGATCTGGGTGTTATCGATTTTATAAACGAAGTGATCAGTACCTTGCCACAGGGGATTCTTGAGACCTACGAGCAGTTGAGGTCGGTGGAGCAGCAGCGACCCAGCGCGGTTGAGATGTATCGTGCCGGGGTGGATTTTAAACATATCAGGAGCAATAAGAAGTTTGGCTCCTGGTTTGATTTGGTCGCAGATCGTGGAGGACTGGATGATGCACAGCAGCGAGTTTTGCAAGGCCATCGCTCCTACTTTTTTGAAGTCGAAAAGGCCACCATGACCAAGTCGTACAAGATGGTGCTGCTGGAGGCGCTACTGGAACTCGATGGCTTCATCCACCCGCAGACCACCCGTGATCTGGCAACCCGTTCTGGTGAGATTCTATTGCGCCGTCAGCCATTGATGGTAATGGATCTGCCCAAGCGTTTTCAGAATCTGGCCGAGGTTCTCGTTTCCAAATTCGGCCAATGGCTGACTTACTGGAATTCGAATCCTGTGAACGCCTTTATCGGTGGCAATAATAACCAGAGTCCACCATTCTTTGAGATTGATGAGGACCGGTTGAAGCCCAATTTTGAACTGGTGACCGAAGATCGAAATATTTTTCGCGCCATGGTGCAGGAGTTGGTTGATTACAAACTGGCCATGTACATGGAGCGGGCGTCGGAGGATACGAATTCCCGTACGCTCACTGAATCAAATCTCCCTGCTGAGATCGATACGGATTGGGACGAGATTCCTTTTTTCCCCAACCTCAGGATCGCTTGTGGGCATTTCAGGAATGCAGACGGTGAAGATGAAACCCGGATAAAAATAGCACCTCAACACCGTGCAGATCCCGCTCGCCATTTTGTTGCACGCGCCACAGGCAATTCCATGGATGGCGGTAGAAATCCAATCCGCGACGGTGATTATCTCCTGCTGGAACGGGTCGACTCAGAACACGCTGGCTCAATCAGCAATAAGATTATCGCTGTAGAAAGACAAGATGTGAATGGAGATGATCAGTATGTCCTGCGGATGGTACGAAAGCGCGGTGAAAATGACTACTATCTCAAAGCCAATAATCCTGACTATGATTCTTTTGACGCTGGCCGAAGAGATGCACCTTTGCTCGCTTTGTCGAGGTGATTCTCCCGGACGATATTGTGAATGAGTGATCAGTTGCGTAATGAATAAATGCGTTTTGTCTACTTGTCAGTAAGTGAAGAGATGGCCTGAGATTCAGTCAATGCTCCAGTAGCAAGGGTGCCACGCCTTTGGTGGTAGGTTATCATGATGTTTGGTGAAAACATCAAGACACGATAGGTGATGAAATGAATGTATGAAAGATCTGATTGGATGAAGCAGTGTCACTTCCTGTGGAAGAGCGTTGGTAGTCGATTCTCGCCTGTAGCCTAAAATCAACCAGAATCTGACATCGATAAAAATTGGTCGGCTGTAGCTCAAAAGAAGCGTTTGGTTGAACTGCGGTCTGGAACAGTGGACGCAGGGCATGGAGTGCGTTGTAACTCTCGGCTTGCTTGGGCAGATTCGGCAGGCCGGTTCGGGCTTGGGTCTCACCGCATTCGATGAGCTGGAGGTAGGTGATGTATTGGCCGCAGGAGGTGTCGAGATCAGGGATGGTCGTTGCAGGGACTAATGCAAATTTATCGATGGCCAATCGGTTTTTCTCCAGCGTCTGAATAAACTCGCTCGGCATAGGCCCATAACCTGACAAGTCGAATAACTCGATCCTTTCCAATGCCTCCTCAAAGGCAACCTGCTCAGGATAGTTGGAAAACTCTTCGTTGATGTAACGGGACTTGCGATACAAGAACGGTGGTATCGATCCATCAGAAACCGCTGTTCCATGTCCTTATCACGGAACAGATAGAGCACGCCTGGTGCTACGGGAATCGGTTCTTCATCGAGAACCTGCTCAAGAAATGTCTTAATCCCAGATTGGGTGAAGTACTTCTGGAAAGTCCCGCGTAAAGTCATCACCCCATCACGAAACCGCTGGCCACGAGGATCATTCTGGTTTTCCAGCATCACTGAAACCACCAGCACCCGTTCTGCCAGCGACCAGGCTCGGGTAAGCGCCTCTACGCGCTCGTCAAAGTCTTCTATAACATTGATCACAAAACCCAGGTTGACGATGTCCGCTGACGAGATGGTGTTATCTGGAGCGAAATAGGGATCCCAACCCGTGGCAGATAGACCATTCTCGCTCAACCCACGAACATCATCTCCACGACCGCAACCATAATCGAATAACCGATGGCTACCATCGAAAAACCCATACCGCGCCAGCGACTGTACAGGTGCAGAGAAGCCGTATCGGACCAAAGCGGTTAGATGCCGAGAAGCTTCCCAGTCGGCATGGAGTGGTGCTAAATCTGCCTCGCCATCCTCCAATGATTCGTCATTGCCAATCGGAACCAAAGAGTGCCCTTCTATCCGGTAGCCCTTTTCACGAATCAGCGCTAACCATTGACGCTGGTAACCGATGCGTCTTGGGTCGTCGAATAAACCGATGGATTCTGCTGTGCGGGTCAGCTCCGCATACGCTTCGCGACGTGGGTCATCCGGTTGAAGAAGTAACTCTTTACGATGCAGGATGGGTGGATTCAGCGAATCGGCATAGGTGCGGTAACTCACCGTTGAGCAACTCAGATCTACCCGCCAGCTTTCTTGAAGTGAAGGGAATGGATCGTCGACAAACTCCGGATAGTTGAGCAAAGCGATACTCTGACCCGTATCATCGATGCGCACCAAGTTAAATTGATCATGTCGCTTGACCTGAGCCAGTAGCTCGGCTTCCTGTACGCGCACCGCACGTTCACCATCCAGGTAAGGCAATACATCGACAGTAAGATAAGTCGACCCACCAACAACCTTGCTTGGAATTGAACTCATATAAAGGAGGGTATCCACTTCACTGGCCTTGGTTGTTTTGTAAGTTGGGGTAAGCCATATCTCCAACCGCTGAGTTGTTGGGTTCGCTCTGTTTTGCAATGCCCTCCACCTCCCCGCTTAACTCAATCTACAGTATGAGGACAACGAAAAGGATACCACCTTACGGTCTTTCCCGTTTCGTGAGATGGCTCTGATGGTGGTGCACCTGCTCGGCTTCCCATCTGCCTTCAAAATCTTCTCGGTTTTGTGTGCTATGATCACATTGTAATCAATATTATTAGGATAGATTGAATATGAGTGCCAGAAATATATCGCTGCGGATGGACGATGAAAAGATCGATCGGATCGACCGTCTGGCTACCGAGATAGGTCGTTCACGCGCCTGGGTGCTCAACCAGGCCGCAGATCATTATCTGGACTACGAGGAATGGTTTGTCGGGCAGGTTCAGGAGGGTATCGCTGACGCCAAGAGTGGTAATACATTTCCCCATGAACAGGTAATGGCCCAATTGCGAAGGAAGATCGATAAGGCTAATGCTTCGTGAAGGTTGAATGGTCGCATAAGGCCAGAACGGACCTCGACGAAATCTTCGACTATATCCTTTTGGAGAACCCACAAGCCGCTGTAGATGTCCTCGAGCGGATCGAGCAGTCTACCGCGCGCCTAGCAGATCATCCGGGCATGGGGCGTCCTGGAAGAGTGAAATCTACGCGAGAGCTGATCATTCCCGGCATACCCTACATTCTTCCCTATCTGACTGGCACTAAAGCCATCACCATCGTTCGCGTAATTCACAGTTCGATGCAGTGGCCCGGTAGTTTTTATGATACCGACATTGGGCCTAAATGATAATCAGCGCAATGCTCGAACTGCTCGTAGGCCAGTATCGCGTTACGCACCTCCTGGATCTCCTTCGGCTGGGCGAGTACACGCTTGCCATCAAGAATGGCGGTAATCTGTGCCTCGCTCAACGTGTTGCCCTCAATGGCTAAGGTTCCTTGAATCGTGCGGATCCGGTTGATCCGGCGCAGACGCAACACCGCGGCGGATTCTGATGACACGGCAATCCGTCCTATTCGCTTCTGCAATCTCGGCAACAAGGCCTACGATTATTGGCGTGGTCGAAAAGGGTGGTGTGTAGTGTTTTGGCATAGTTGCGTAGACTTCATATATACAGGGCAGAACTCGAACCCCGTTATCCATCGCCAAAAAGCTAAGTATTTATAGATCCCCTATCGGGGTCTATAAATTGAATAAACCGTGGTCTGTCCCTGAATATCCCTGATCTAGCTTCTTTCGTGTCCAAGCCGGGCTTCTGCGGCTATCCAGCACCGCATACACCTTAACTACAGGTTTTTTCACCGACCCTGTACTAAACAGCGAAAGGGAAACGCTTGGATAGTAGCCGATAGTATTTGCCAAAGTGGACGGCATGAACTCCTGCGAACACCAGCAGGGAATCTATATCCGAATAGAGTGAGTCGAGAAAATAGTCTCCCAATCCTTCAGACTGCTGCTTATAAAAACGGTATCCATCGACCATGTCACGGCTTGCTGAGTCAAGTAAACGGATTTTCATGGAATCTGTTTTCTGATCTTCTCTTTCGCTGTTTCCCAATCTTCAAAATATGCCTCTCCCCGCTCAATCGCTGCGAAGTCTGCATCATAGTGCCCGAAAGGTTGATCCTCATTGGCGCTATAGGGTGCGTTGACGCCGGGCATGCTCTGGCCCAGGAGTCCGACATCAGCCGGGGGGTTGCCGCCGAACAGATCGAAAACGTAGGTGTTGCCGCTCGCCGGGTTGATGTCCCAGAAGTTGGTTTTCTGCACAGATCCCGGCAGGTTCTGGCTGGTGGTGTTGATCGAACCTGCTGCATCCATCTGCGCCTTGTAGGCGACGTCGACTTCCGCGCTGCTGAGGATGCGGGGGGTGGCGCCGCGCTCGATGACCTGGCTGCGGATCACATTGAAAGGCGGCAGGACAACGAAGGTGGTGTAGTCAAGGTCAGCACAGTGCATGCCGAGATCGTTGAAGGCCAGAACGCGGTGGCTGTCGGTAGTGCCTGGGACACCGGTGTTTCCGCTGTCGCCTTCATTCTCCGCGGAGTCCTCTTCGTCAGTCTCATCTTCCGATGCGTCTTCGTCTTCGCTGCCTTCAGCTTGATCCTCATCATCGGTCGCGACATCAGTCCCGGATTTTCTGATCAGTTTGACTGCAAACAGATTGCCTGAAGCATCCTGTGTGACGTCTATCTCCAGTTCATCGCCGATCCTGATCTGCTGCAGGTTAAAACTGCGATCCTCTTTCCACTCGTCTTGCACCAGTGTTTCACTGGAGTAGTGGATCAAACTACTACCGATGGTCAAGGTGCTGTTATTGCTGTCGACCCGGCTGACGATGCCTTCGATTTCAGTGTATATCTCGGAGCGAAACTCGATCTCATCTGCGCTGACCTGCCCCTGCTCGTTGAGATGGCCCCTGACTTTTATCAGTGCATTCTCAGCAAGCTGCTGCTGATCGCCATCTTCAAATTCGGTTTGCGGATTGACCAGAATCTCCAGGCCATTGAGGGTAAACAGGTTAGCCGTGAGAAGTTTGTCGATTCTGCCTTCCAGTTTGATCTGTTCACCTTCATCAGTGTTGATCTGGTCCGCTGCGTCTTCTGCCGCCTCGATCTCATCAGCGATCAGGTCGCCGCTGATGGGTGATCTGCCCTGACGGCTGCTGATCTCATAAAACCTGCCGACAATCAGCACGTCCTTGATCTCCGCCTGACTGTAGTCCACCCCCATTGTTCCCAGGGTGAGTCGTTCGGCATTCTCATCCAGGGCCTCGATCCGGCCTTTTACGCTGACCTCATCCCCTGGATCCAAGGCGAGTTTTTTCAGCTCAATCCGGGTGGCGAACAGGGCGCCATCCGCATCACGATAACCACTGATCTCGACAATGGCGCCTTGTGGGATGGCTGCAATGGTGGTGATGCCGGCAACAGCTGACTCAAAGACCGTGAGAGGGTCGCTGAAAACGGTCTGCCCCATCACCTGAAGTGCGCCGCCGCTACCGGTCAGATTCTCGTCGACAAAACCGTGAATCTCATCGGAGACATCGATATTGAAGGCCTCTCCATGGCTGCCGTCGGAGTTGCCCTTCAGCAGTACCACCATGCCGAGTTTCAATGCGCTCTCATCGGCAGGAACGCCATTGACGGTGATTTGGGTATTGTCTGTTTCGTACTCGACCCCATCGACAAATACACTGCCAAAGCCGGTTACCCGGCCGAGGACGGTCTCGTCGCTGCGTACAGCGGAAGAACTCCCGAATGTCGTGTCATCGCCTCCGCCTCCACAGGCGCTGATCAGCAGCGCCAGCAGTGTGGATATGGCTATTTGTTGTAATTTTTTCATATCGACTGATTCCTTGTGGCTGATATGGGGGCGTTGTCTGTATGCCTATCTGGGTGTCTACTCTGACAGGCCGCATAAGTGGGAATTATATCCCAATTTATCAAATCGTCAAATAAAGTGTCTGGAATAGAGCGCGCCGTTTCACGCAGTCGGGTTGCAAATGGTGCCTTGCAGGAGGGATTATCAGCGTGGTTTTCGTTTTCCACCGTATATCGAAACGTCTAAATGTGGTAACTTTTTGCACGTTTTTCACCACAGGAATCAGACGGATGTCACTGGATCGCTCTGACATAGAGAAAATTGCCCACCTTGCCAGAATGGCGGTGAACGAAGACCGGATCGAAGGTTACGCCACAGACCTCTCCAATATTCTGGGTCTGGTTGCACAGATGGATGACGTCGAAACCGATGGTGTCACCCCGATGGCCCACCCGTTGCACATGGCTCAACGTCTGCGGGTGGACGAGGTGACTGAAGTGGATCGCCGGGAAGCGTTTCAGGCCATTGCGCCCAAGGTTGAGAATGATCTCTATCTGGTGCCCAAGGTGATCGAGTAGTGGATGAGTTCCACTTGGCAGGAATAACTGACTATGCATAACCAAACTATTGCGGAACTGGGTGCGGGCCTGCGTGCCGGCGAATTTTCCAGTGTGGAGCTGACCCGTCACTTCCTGGCGCGCATCGATTCGCTGGATGAGGGCTTGAACTGCTATGTCACGGTAACCCCGGATGTTGCTCTCCAGGCTGCGGCTGCGGCTGATCAGCGGATCAGCGCGGGCGATGCCGGGCCGCTTACCGGTATCCCTATCGCGCAGAAGGATATTTTCTGTACCCAGGGTGTGAAGACCAGTTGCGGCTCCCGCATGCTCGACAGTTTCATCTCGCCCTACGACGCCACAGTAGTGGAGCGGCTCAATGCCGCCGGGGTGGTGATGCTCGGCAAGTCCAACATGGATGAGTTCGCCATGGGCTCCTCCAATGAGACCAGTTTCTACGGCCCGGTGCACAATCCCTGGAACCGCGAACGTGTGCCCGGCGGCTCCTCCGGTGGTTCGGCTGCCCTCGTCGCAGCGCGTCTGGCGGTCGCGGCAACCGGCACAGATACCGGTGGTTCCATCCGCCAGCCCGCTGCGTTCTGTGGCATTACCGGACTGAAGCCCACCTACGGTCGGGTCTCCCGTTACGGCATGATCGCCTTCGCGTCGAGTCTTGACCAGGGCGGTCCGATGACCCGCAGCGCCGAGGATGCGGCGCTGATGCTGCAGGCCATGGCCGGTTTTGACCCGAGGGATTCCACCAGTGCGGAGGAGCTCCTAGCCGATTTTTCCGCAGGTCTGAACGACTCCCTGCAGGGATTGAGGATAGGCCTGCCGAAGGAGTATTTCGGCGAAGGTCTGGATGCCGGGGTGGCAGCCTCTGTAGAGGCCGCCATCGGGGAGTACCGCAAACTGGGTGCCGAGGTGGTGGAGATCAGCCTGCCCAACACGCATCTGGCGGTGCCCACCTACTATGTGGTTGCCCCTGCCGAGTGTTCTTCCAACCTCTCCCGTTTCGACGGCGTACGCTATGGGTATCGCTGTGAAGACCCCAAGGATCTGGAGGATCTCTACAAACGTTCCAGAGGCGAGGGGTTTGGAGAAGAGGTAAAGCGGCGCATCATGATCGGAACCTATGCGCTTTCGGCCGGGTATTACGACGCCTACTACCTGAAGGCGCAGAAGATTCGTCACCTGATCTCCGATGATTTCAAGGCAGCCTTCGAACAGGTCGATGTGATCATGGGACCCTCCACACCCAGTACTGCCTTTGGCCTGGGGGAGAAGGCGGATGATCCGGTGACCATGTACCTCAACGATATCTATACCATTGCGGCTAACCTGGCGGGACTGCCCGGCATGTCGGTGCCGGTGGAACCGGTGGAGGGCATGCCGGTTGGATTGCAGATCATCGGCAACTATTTCGCCGAGGCGAAGCTGCTGAACGTCGCCCATAAACTCCAGCAGGCAACGGACTGGCATAAGCTGGCGCCGGAAGGTTATTGATGCCTTCACAGGTGATTGCCGGTTCCGCTGCGCTTGAACCGGCCTACGTTACATTCCTGTCTCAAGGATGTAGGCCTGATCAAGCCAAGCGGATCAGGCACGTTGGATTAGTGTTTTTTATATAACCTCAGTCAGAGTAATAGACCATGCAGTGGGAAACCGTCATCGGGTTGGAAGTTCATACCCAACTGGCAACCAAATCGAAGATCTTCTCCGGAGCCTCCACGGCCTACGGTGCAGCGCCCAACACTCAGGCCTGCAATGTGGATCTGGCCTTCCCCGGCGTGTTGCCGGTGTTGAACCGGGAGGCGGTGAACTGCGCGCTCAAATTCGGTGTTGCCGTTGGCGCTGACATTGGTAAGCGTTCAGTGTTTGCGCGCAAAAACTACTTCTATCCTGATTTGCCAAAGGGTTATCAGATCAGTCAGTTTGAATTGCCTATCGTAGGCAAGGGCGAGTTGACCGTCGAGTTGGAAAACGGCGAGTCGAAAGTGATCGGTATCACCCGTGCGCATCTGGAGGAGGATGCGGGCAAGTCTCTGCATGAGGACTTCCACGGTTTGAGCGGGATCGACCTCAACCGGGCCGGTACACCGCTGCTGGAGATCGTCTCCGAGCCGGATATGCGCTCCATCAAGGAGGCGGTGGCCTATGCCCGCAAGATTCACCAACTGGTGGTCTATCTCGGCATCTGTGACGGCAATATGCAGGAGGGCTCCTTCCGGGTGGATGCCAACCTCTCCATTCGTCCCTATGGCCAGGAGGCGCTCGGTACCCGTACAGAGCTGAAGAACCTCAACTCCTTCCGCTTTCTGGAACGCGCCCTCAATTATGAGCTGGAGCGTCAGATCGATGTGCTCGAAGGCGGCGGCAGGATCGTGCAGGAGACCCGTCTCTACGATGCCGACAAGGATGAGACCCGCTCCATGCGCAGCAAGGAGGAGGCGAACGACTACCGCTACTTCCCCGATCCGGATCTGCTGCCGGTGGAGATCGACGAGGCGCTGCTGGAGCAGATCAGGGATGAGATGCCGGAACTGCCCACCGCCAAGCTGCAGCGTTTTATTCAGACCTATGCACTGGGTGAAAAAGAGGCAAAGGCACTGACTGTCAGCCGCCCGTTGGCAGACTACTACGAAGCGGTGGTCAAGGCGGGTGGCGAAACCAAGATAGCGGCCAACTGGGTAACCATGGAGTTGGGCGGCGCCCTGAACAAGGCGGGGCTGAACCTCGCCGGCTCCCCGGTGAGTCCCGAGCAGATGGGTGGGCTGCTGAAACGCATCGCCGACAAGACCATCTCCGGCAAGATCGCAAAGCAGGTCTTCGAGGCGATCTGGAATGGTGAGGGCAGTGCGGACGAGGTAATCGAGGCTAAAGGTCTCAAGCAGATTACCGATACAGGGGCGATGGAGCCGATTATCGACGACATCATCGCCAACAATCCGAAGCAGGTTGAACAGTTTCGTGCGGGCAAGGAGAAGCTGCTGGGATTCTTTGTCGGCCAGGTCATGAAAGCGACCAGAGGCAAGGCCAATCCTGAACAGGTCAACGAGCTTCTGCTGAAAAAACTCAAGGTCTGATCGGTGTAAAAGGGGCGGTGATTTGAGTAAAAAATGTAGGCCTGATCAAGCGGAGCGGATCGGGCGTGTTGGATTGACAACGCCTATGCGGTTGCCGGTTCCGCTCCGCTTGAACCGGCCTACATTAGATCGCTGTTTTTAGGATATAGGCATGATCAAGCGGGGCGCTGCCCCTACAAGCGCTTCACAGCAAGCTGTGGGGAATTGAATCCAAAGAGATTAACTAACCGGAGACGGGTTGCATGCGCACCGGAATATTACGTTTATTAACTGTTGCTGCACTTTTGGGACTTCCCTGCAGTGTGTCGGCCGTCATCTGGAGTGATGCGCCCGCTGGGGATACCGCTGCACGCGGGATGACTTCTGAGCCACGCTACTACCGTTCCCTGCGGGCGGATGATGGCGCTCTGCGGCAGGCCCTGGCGGCGGCTCCACTGGAGTTCACCAGCAGTCAGGGTTCAGAGCTTGAACTGCCTATGCCCAACGGCACGATGCAGCGCTTTCGGCTCGAACTGTCTCCGATCATGGCGCCGGAACTGGCAGCGCGTTACCCGGAGATAACCACCTATCAGGTCCATGGCGTCGACGATCCCGGCGCCAGTGGCCGGCTGGACATGACCCCACAGGGGTTTCACGGCATGATCACCTCGGTCACCGGTACTGTATTTATCGATCCGGATGGGAGTGGCGGTTATCGCGCCTACTACAAAGGTGACTACGCCCTGGCTCAGCGCAGCATGGGGGCTGAAACTGGATTTACCTGCGCCGTGCATGGGGACGATCAGCAGACGGCGTTGCGCAGCGATGGCGACACAGCCATGCGAACCAGCGGGCAGCGCCGTAACTACCGGCTGGCCGTGGCGGCCACTGGCGAATACACCCAGTTTCACGGCGGCGCCAAGACCAGTGCGCTCTCCGCCATCGTGACTACTATCAACCGGGTCAATCAGATCTATGGGCGGGATATTGCGGTGCAGTTCATTCTGGTCGCCGGCAATGACCGGATTATCTATACGGATGGCGCCACCGACCCCTATACAAACACCGATGGCATCGCCATGCTGGATCAAAATCAGGCCAATCTGGATGGGGTTATCGGCAGCGCCAACTACGACGTCGGCCATGTCTTCAGTACGGGTGGTGGTGGCATCGCTGTAATTGAGAGCGTCTGCGACGGTGCTTTCAAGGCCCAAGGGGTGACAGGTTCGACCTTGCCTACGGGCGACGCCTTCTATATCGATTTCGTCTCCCACGAGATAGGCCATCAATTCGGGGCAGATCACACCTTCAACGGTACTACGGCTGCTTGTGCCGGAAACCGGATACCTGCGACGGCGGTAGAGCCTGGCAGTGGCTCCACCATCATGAGCTACGCGGGTATCTGCGGCGCGGAAAATCTGCAGGATAATTCGGATGCCACCTTTCATGGGATGAGCATTGGACAGATGGTGTCTTATTCCACTCTGGGTGGCGGCAGCAGTTGCGGGACACTCGCATCCACCGGCAATACGGCTCCCACGGCAGATGCCGGGACGAATTTCACGATTCCAAAAAGCACGCCTTTTGCCCTGACCGGTTCCGCTCTGGACCCAGAACTCGATACCCTCTCCTATCAGTGGGACCAGATGGATGCGGGCACCCCGCTGTTCCGCTCCTTTCTGCCAAAAGATACGCCGGTACGAAACCTTCCCCGGCTCAGCCTTCAGTTGACGGGAGTTGCTGGGGATATCGGTGAAACCCTGCCGACGGTGGGCAGAACCCTGAATTTTCGCCTTACCGTTCGTGACGGCAACTCCGGCGTGGACGAGGATGATCTGGTTGTGACAGTGGATGGTGGTGCTGGTCCATTCGATGTGAATGGCGGCGTACTCAACTCCGCGAACAACTTTTTGGGAGGTAGCCAGCAGACCATCGAATGGGCGGTTGGCGGCACGGGGGGCAGTTGTCCGCAGGTTACGATCAGCCTGCTCTCATTCAGTGCCGATGGCTCAACCCATTGCGACCATATCGATGATGCGGCGCTGAACTTGAAACCCGGAGGCGGAACATTTCCCAATAACGGCTTGGCGCTGGTGACTTTGCCGAGTAAGTTGGTTGCCAGAGGCCAGGTGCGGGTGGCCTGCAGCAACAATATCTTCTTCAGTCTCTCGAATGCGGACTTAGGTGTTACAGGCGCTACTGCCGCCGGAACGGCCTGCAAGGCCACTGACGGCACCGCCCTCGAACACGGCACCATCTTTGTGAATACCGGTGGCAATGTCGTCATTGCGGATGGAGGGGGTGGCGGAGCAGCGCTCTGGCTGCCGCTACTGCTTGGTTTGGGCGGTATCGGCTACGCATTGCGGAGAAGATGCAACGCCTGATGTGGCGGGAAGCCGCTGTTTCTATTTCCTGATCGTTGCAAAAAACGTAGGTTGGGTTAGATACGCAACAACGCAACGCTTTCTGTTTGACGAGACAGTTTGAGCGTATCGTAACCCAACGGCTGCGCTTGAAATTTGCCGAAAATGTTGGGTTACGGCGCACGCCTGGCTTTGGTGGAAACGATTAATCCTGTCGGTGACGTGCGCCTAACCCAACCTACGAGGTGAGTGAAAAAATAGTGTCTTTGGACGGGCGTTATTTGGAACGGTTCAAACAGCGTTTCAGCATGATGTGGTTATACTGCTCGGCGTATTCCTGTGCCGCCTGCAACAGCGTTAGATGCAGGTCGCTGACCACCGCGTCGGTAGATCCCTCAAGATAGCGGATGCCGCATACCGATTTCGCCTTTGACGAGGACTCCACCGGCACCCCCGGCAGGGTCGGGTTGCGGGTCGCCATCGCTATCAGTCTGAGGTCTCCACGTTTGATCGCCGTATCCGCGTCTGTTGCAGCATCGGCATTTTTCAGCCAGGCGAGGGAGGTGACGGCATCTCGTTCTTCCGGTGACATCTGGGAAACATCTATCTCCTGACAGCCAAAAAGTCCAAACAGCAAAATCGACAAGAGTGTTATCTGTTTCACTCAGGATCCTCATTTCTAAATGGGAGAGCCGATCTCTCCAGCCCCCATACTACTGCCCCGGCGATGGCGCCGTAAAGGTGCGCATCGACGATCACGCTGCCCTGGGTCAGTGAGACACTGCCCGGCAGCGGTCCCTGTAGTTGTTCCCACAAGAGCTTGGCTGCCAGTAGCGCCAACATGATCACGGAAGACTGGGGAGATGTCAGCGCTCTGTCCAGCAGCGCCAGTGCCAGCAGGCCATGCAGTACGCCGGAGAATCCGACGTACCAGCCTACATGCGGGCTGAAGAGCAGAAGCCCCAGTGAGGTTCCCAATGCGAGCAGCAGCAGCCGCAGCGTCAATCTGCGGTTCGCCAGGAAGAAAAGTTCCAGGATGAGCCAGAAGGCCAATAGATTGAGTAGCAGATGGGGCCACCCCAAGTGCACGAGGTGGGCGCTGAAAAGGCGCCAGACTTCACCATTCTCGATGGCGCTGTTTTCGTAACGCAGCATCTGTTGCCAGCTATCGGGCAGCAGCAGGATCAGGAGACAGAGCGAGTAAAGCAGGAGCGGGGTGAGCCTGCCTTGTTTCAGCATGCGCCGCAAACCGGGCAGTGCGGGTCAGCCTTGAGCTTGAGACTGCGCCACTGCATATGCAGCGCGTCCAGAATCAGCAGCCGCCCGTCGAGTGTCGATCCGGAGCCGGTGAGGCACTTGATGGCCTCCGTGGCCTGGATGCTGCCGATGATGCCGACCACCGGCGCGAGTACGCCGTTGGCGGTACAGGTGTCCTCCACCTGGCCGTTTTCGGGGTAGAGGCAGCGGTAGCAAGGGCTGCCGGGTTTACCGGGAAAGACGCTGACCTGTCCCTCCATACGGATAGCTGCGCCGGATACCAGGGGGGTGCTGTTCTCGTGGCAGGCGGCATTGATGGCGAAGCGGGTGGCGAAGTTGTCGCAGGCGTCGACCACGAGGTCTGCACGCCGGACCTGAGCGGAGAGCTCATCCCCTTCAAGCTGATGTCCCAGGCACTCGATTTCGATATCGGGATTGAGTGCGGCAAGCGCCTGCCTTGCAGACTCAACCTTTGGTGTGCCGATACGGTCGGTGGTGTGGATGATCTGGCGTTGCAGGTTGCTCAGGTCGACCTGATCGAAATCGACAAGCGTCAGCCGCCCGACCCCCGCGGCTGCAAGATACATCGCCACCGGCGCGCCCAGTCCACCAAGACCGATGAGCAGCACACTGGCATCGAGTAGCCGTTGCTGTCCCTCGATACCGATGGAGGGCAGCATGATCTGGCGGCTATAGCGCAGCAGTTGTTCGTCGTTCATTGGAGTGGGAATCCCGTCAGGTCTGACAGGCAACCATAATGAATTAGAGATATTTACGCCAGTGCTCGGGGCGGTGATCCCGGCAATGGTGGTCGATGCTCTGATAGCGTTTGGCGAAGATGTTGCGGGTGCAGTTGGGATTGCCCTTGGTGCAACCTCGAACGGCGCGCTGGTTCTCCTCGGTGTAGTAGTGCAGCGCGCGCATCAGCCGGTACAACAGGCGGTTGTCGATGTGCAGCCCCATACTGATCAGGCCCACCTCGATCTGCTCCAGGGTGATATCCATGATGTGATAGGTCACCTGCAGATGACGGGCGTCGACGGGATCCACCCGCATTACGCCTTCCACATCAGCAAGCAGCAGCGCTGCGGTCTGAGCCTGATTCGGATCCGGGTGAAGCTCAACGAAGTGAATACTCCGATGTTTGATGAATTCGTGACCATCGATATCCATAGACGACAATCCTAGCTAATGTAGGGGAATTTTCAAGTGGCAGAACCCATGGAATTGTCTGTTCTGCGTTAAATTCGGGATTTTCAGGCAGATGTTGCCTGGCGTCCGTCTGGAAACACTGTTTCTACCACAAAGCGCACGAAGCACACGAGAAAACTTATTGCTAATCAAGTTCTTGCCTTGGTGCTCTTCGTGTTCTTTGTGGTTGGATATGGGTTTCCAGATGGAAACTGCTTATTGTGGCAGTCGGCCCTCTGTGATCCTTTCGTGTCCGGCCAGATCGCGATGGGATTGAACCTCTGTCAGTCCGGCTTCCCGCAACAGTACCCGCACGGCGGCTGCCTGGTCAAAACCGTGTTCCAGCAGCAGCCAGCCGCCGGGTTGCAGATAGCCGCGGGCTGCAGAGACGATCTCGCGGATATCGTTCAGTCCGTCGGGTCCGGCGGCCAGCGCCTCTCTGGGTTCGCTGGAGAGATCGCCCTGGGCGAGGTGTGGGTCATCATTGGGGATATAGGGCGGGTTGCTCAGGATGAGTCTGAAGCGGTCGTGGTCAGGCAGTGCTTCAAGCCAACTGCCCAAGTGGAAGTGCACGTTATTGAACCCCAGCTTTTCACCATTTTTGCGGGCAACGGCAAGGGCTGCGGACGAGCGGTCGGTGGCGTGGATCTCGCAGTCGGGACGTTCGCTGGCAATTGCCAGGGCGATCGCACCGCTGCCGGTGCCCAGATCGGCAATACAGCAATGACTCTTCTGCGGCATGTGGGTCAGCGCCAGTTCAACCAGCAGTTCTGTGTCGGGCCGTGGGATCAGTGTGTCCGGTGTGACCTCCAACTCCAGGGACCAGAACTCCCGCCGTCCGGTGATATAGGCGATGGGTTCACCCCTGCGGCGTCTTTGAAGCAGTGCCTGATAGGCCTGATACTGGGCGCTGTCGAGCATTTTTTCAGGCCACGCGTAGAGATGACTGCGGGGTTTGCCGAGCAGATGGCAGAGCAGAACCGCAGCTTCCAGTTGGGGAGAGCCATCAGGTTGCGCGCCGAGGGTGGACGCCGCCTCTTCCAGGGCTTGTTTGAGGGTTATCTGCATCGCAATAGTTGGACAGGGTAGGCCCGATCAAGCGCAGCGGATCGGGCAATCCAGGGCCAAACAAAAGCCTGCGCCGCCGGTTCCGCTGCGCTTGAAGCGGCCTACAGCCTATCCACCACCCATCGCCGCCAGCGCCTCGGCCTGATGTTCCCGCAGCAGCGGATCCACCACCTGGTCGAGCGCCCCGGCCATCACTTCATCCAGTTTGTAGAGGGTCAGGTTGATGCGGTGGTCCGTGAGCCGGTTCTGAGGGAAATTGTAGGTGCGGATGCGCTCGGAGCGGTCGCCACTGCCGACCTGCAGTTTACGGGCGCTGGCCTGCTCGCTGGCGGCGGCATCCTGAACTTGGGAGAGCAGTTTTGCCGATAGCAGAGACAGGGCGCGGGCCTTGTTCTTGTGCTGTGAGCGTTCATCCTGGCACTCCACCACGATGCCCGAGGGAAGATGGGTGATACGCACGGCCGAGTCGGTCTTGTTGATGTGCTGGCCCCCGGCCCCCGAGGCGCGGTAGGTGTCGATGCGCAGATCGCCGTTGTTGATCTCCACCTCGTCGATCGCCTCCGCCTCCGACAGGATGGCGACGGTACAGGCGGAGGTGTGGACCCGCCCTTGGGATTCGGTTTCAGGCACCCGCTGTACCCGGTGTGCGCCGGATTCAAATTTCAGCCGGGAGTAGACCGCATTGCCGCTGATGCGGCAGATGATCTCCTTGAAGCCGCCATGTTCGCCTTGGCTCTCGCTGATTGTCTCCACCTGCCAGCGTCGTGTCTCGGCGTAGCGAAGATACATGCGGTGCAGATCGCCCGCAAACAGTGCCGCTTCGGCACCGCCGGTTCCGGCTCGGATCTCCAGAAAGATGTTGCGCTCATCGTTTGGGTCAGCCGGTATCAGTAGCAGTTGCAGTTCGGGTTCCAGTGCGTCGCGGGTCTCTCCTGCGCTCTCCATCTCTTCCTGGGCCAGTTCTGCCATTTCGGGGTCGCTCAGCATCTCCCGGGCGATTTCAATCTCCGCTTCGGCCGTGGTGTAGCTGCGATAGGTTTCGACCACGGGCTCCAGCCGGGCATACTCCCGGCTCAGATCGCGGAACAGATTCTGCTTGCCTTGAGTATCCGGTTCGGCCAGTAGTGCGGTGATCTCTTCGAAGCGCTCGTCGATCTGATCCAGCTTGCCGCGCAGTGAAGACTTCATGATGTGCTGTCGAACTGCTTTAGTTGAAACAGGGTGTTGGCGGCCTCGAGCAACTCGGTCTGGCCGTCGAAACCGGCCTGGCGTAGCTGGGAGCTGGGTGTGTGGAGCAGTTTGTTGGTGAGGGTTCTGGCCAGGAACTGTAGCGCCTCTTCCGGTGTTTTTCCCTTGTTGAGCTGTTGCAGCGCCTTTTTCAGTACCTCGTCCCGCAGCAGTTCCGCCTGGCTGCGGTAGTCCTGGATCAGCTCAACCGCGTCGAGGGAGCGCAGCCAGCCAATAAATTCGTCCACATGGAGTTCGATGATCTCTTCCGCCTGCTCGGCCGCTTCCTGGCGGGAGCGCATATTCTCCTGAATGACCTCTTCCAGATCATCGACCGTGTAGAGGTAGATGTCGCTCAGGTCTGAGACTTCGGGTTCGATATCACGGGGCACCGCGATGTCCACCATAAAGATGGGTCTGTGCTTGCGCTCCTTGAGCGCACTCTCTACGGTGCCTTTGCCCAGCACCGGCAGAGGGCTGGCGGTTGAGGAGATGACGATGTCCGCCTCCGCCAGATGCCCACTGAGTTCGGTCAGTGCGATGGCATAGCCTTCAAACTGGGCCGCCAGATTGTGCGCCTTCTCCACTGTCCGATTGGCGACGATCATGTGGCCGATGCCGTTCTGGTGCAGGTGCCGGGCGGCGAGTTCAATGGTTTCGCCGGCGCCGATGAGCAGGGCGGTCTGCTCCGAAAGATCGCTGAAGATCTGTTTTGCCAGACTGACGGCTGCAAAGGCGACTGAGACCGGGCTGTTGCCGATGGCAGTGTCGGTACGGATCTGTTTGGCCACCGAGAAGGCGTGCTGGAACAGACGGCAGAGCAGTTTGCGGGTGGTGCCGGATGCGTTCGCGGTCTGGAAGGCGGCTTTTACCTGCCCCAGAATTTGCGGTTCGCCGAGTACCAGGGAGTCGAGTCCACAAGAGACCCGCAGCAGATGTTGTACGGCGGCATCACCCAGATGGCTGTAGAGGTAGGGGCTGACCCGTCCCTGCTCCAGACCGTGAAAATCGCTGATCCAGTCCGCCACGGAGGTCTCTGCATCATCGTCGATGGTGCAGTAGAGCTCGGTGCGGTTACAGGTCGAAAGGATTACTGCCTCGTCCACCGCAGGATGCTCGCTCAGGTTGCGCAGGGCGCCGACGATGATGTCGGGTCCGAAGGCGAGCCGTTCCCGGATCTCCACCGGAGCGGTCTTATGGTTGAGTCCCAGAGCGAGTATCGTCATTGAGTTGAACAGGTCTTAAATAAAGGGCCAATGCGAAATTTTGTTATATCAAGGGGTTAAATTCAAGTTTGTCTTGCAGAAAAAGCTTTTTCGAGGCTTTTGGCAGAGGTGCGAGAGTGATTAAAGTAACAATATTCAGTGAAAATATGGGAATTTGGTGCTTGTCGGTGCAACATTTGGTTCAAGTTTGGTAGCATGCCGACCGATATCTGACGGTAAGCGAAATGACAGGCATGGTCCCCTGCGGGGCTGCCGGTGCCGAATAAATGGATAAATGGAGTCTTAGGTAGATGAAAGTCACGATCTTTGGGAGTGGATATGTCGGTTTGGTGACCGGAGCCTGTCTGGCAGAGGTGGGTAACGATGTCGTGTGCGTGGATGTGGATCCCGCCAAGATCGATCTGCTCAACAGTGGCGGCATTCCGATCTATGAGCCTGGACTCGAGGCCATGGTGCAGCGCAACCGGGAGGCGGGGCGCCTTACCTTTACACTGGATCCGAAGAAGGGCGTTGAACACGGTCTGTTCCAGTTTATCGCCGTTGGCACGCCGCCGGACGAGGACGGTTCCGCCGACCTGCAGTACGTCACCGCTGTGGCGCACAGCATCGCCGAACACATGACCGAGTACCGGGTGATCATCGATAAATCCACCGTACCCGTGGGAACCGGCGACAAGGTGGCCGCCGTAGTGCGCGCGACACAGGCGGAACGGGGTGTGGAGGTCGAGTTCGATGTGGTCTCCAACCCGGAATTTCTCAAAGAGGGTGCGGCGATCGATGACTTCATGCGCCCCGACCGTATCGTGGTGGGTACCGATAACCCCCGTACCGGTGAACTGTTGCGCGCGCTCTATGCGCCCTTCAATCGCAATCACGAACGGGTGATGGTGATGGACATCCGCTCTGCGGAGTTGACCAAGTACGCGGCAAATGCGCTCTTGGCCACCAAGATCAGCTTTATGAATGAACTCTCCAATATCGCCGATGCCCTGGGTGCGGATATCGAGCATGTGCGGGTGGGTATAGGTTCCGATCCGCGTATCGGCTATCAGTTCATCTACCCAGGTTGCGGTTATGGCGGCTCCTGCTTCCCCAAGGATGTTCAGGCGCTGGAGAAGACCGCGCTCAGCGTCGGTTACACACCGCGTATTCTGAATGCGGTGGAGGCGACTAACCATGCCCAGAAGCGCGTCGTGTTCGATAAGGTCAACAGCTACTTTGACGGGAACCTCAAGGGCAAAACCTTTGCGCTCTGGGGATTGGCGTTCAAGCCCAATACTGACGACATGCGTGCGGCCTCCAGCCGGGTGATGATGGAGTTGCTCTGGGATGCCGGCGCGAAAGTGCAGGCCTTCGACCCGGTGGCAGTCGAGGAGTCGCAGCGCATCTACGGGGAGCGTGACGACCTTGTCTATGCGGAGGACGCCATGGGTGCGCTCGAAGGCGCCGATGCCCTGGTGATCATGACGGAGTGGACCCAGTTTCGCAGTCCCGATTTCGACACCGTCAAATCGATGCTGAAGAGCCCTGTCATCTTCGATGGCCGCAACCTGTTCGAGCCGGAGACCGTCACTCAGGCGGGGTTGAGCTATCTGGCCATAGGCCGTCCGCCGGCTCATCCGGCTGACTGACTTTTTGGCGCTGACCTGGCTGAAAACGGCCTGCAGTCGGAAGATTGCAGGCCGTTTTGTATGCTGCGCACCATTTAGTTTTGCGTGACCTCAACGTGGTTGCTGGTGCCCGATTGATCGATGGTCATGGTGTTGCCGATGCCGGACTGGGTGAGTGCAGCAGAGAGCCCTCCACCATTCTGGGTCAGTGACATGATCCCGCTATCGCCGGTTTGGGTTAGGATGTTTTCGCCAACCAAGGCGCCCCAGCCGTTGTTGATATCAGTGACCATCAGATTCAGATTGCCGGATTGTGAAATTGAATAATGAAAGATGGAATCCAGTGTCCCCAATATGGAGTTTTCCGTGCCTGACTGGTTGAGAGCGATAACGGCATCCCCATCAAGCAGCAGGTCGATAAGGTTGGATACACCAGTTTGGTTGACAGTGGTCCACGTCATCCTATCATCCTGAACAAGGATGGTGTTTAACTCTCCGCTTTGATCCAGTGTGATCCGGCTGAAATAGAAGTTTTGGGTGGTCTCCACATGATTCGACTCACCCACCTGATGGAAGTAGACTTCGTTACTGTCATCGCAACATCCATGGTTTGTCAGTACAGCAGAGTTACCTGTGCCGAACTGGCCTCTCCCGCTGTTCATCGCGTAAACATAGAATCTTTCACTATCAACGGCCTCAAATTGCAGATTACTGCCCTCCTGTCTTAGATAGAACTGCGAATGCTCGTTGGAAAAATTTATGTTGGCGGTAACATTTGTGCTATTGATCTGAAGCAGGTCAAGGGGAACCCAATCCTGGTAGCCCGGCTGAGTCCCCTGGATGATCGTTGCCACTGCCTGACTGCTGTCTTGCTGAACAATCCTGGCGTCGCCCCCCCATTGATCGATGGCCACCATATTGTGATCGCCGTTCTGAGTGATGCTGACACTGGCGGTTCCCCACGACGGGTTCTGAGTGACGGTAATGAGATTATCGTTACCCGATTGATCCAGATTTGCCGTGTTGTTATCCGCAAATCCAGCAGTCGAAAACAACAACGCTGTGCTTAATGTCAATGTGATGATGCCGATTTTCATGATGTCTTCCTCCTGTCTGTTAGGCGCTTTGGCGTTGCGATCTGAAGATAAGAGCAACATTTCCATCGCTCACGCATCGCCCACTCTTTAGTAGATCTCTAATAAAAGTCTGGACCAGGCAAGGGAACTTCGCATCAGTAGAAAGTAGGAAAGAGCGTGATAATTCGGCAGTTTTTCCTCATACAAAAGTATGAGTTGGCCCTTGAGGCGGGTATTAGGGCTACAGTGGAAGTGCGTGGCGGAAAAAAGGATGAGAATTCCTGCATTTCTCTTTCTCCCCCGGTGCAATGGCGTAGAATGATCCGCCATGAAAATCCACCTCATCTCTGTCGGAAACCGTATGCCGCGCTGGGTGACCGAAGGGTATGAGGAGTATGCCCGGCGCATGCCTGCGGAGTGTGGGCTGAAGCTGGTGGAGATAAATCCGGGTCATCGCGGGAAAAATGCGGATATCCAGCGCACCCTGCGTGATGAGGGTGCGCGGATGTTGAAGGCGATTCCGAAGGGTTGTCAGGTATTGGCGCTCGATGTGCAGGGCAGTAGTTGGAGTACGGAGAAACTGTCCAAAAAGCTGGGCGACTGGATGGGGGACGGCCGGGATCTGGCGCTGTTGGTGGGTGGTCCCGAGGGGCTGGCGCCTGACTGTCTGGCACGGGCAGAGGAGCGCTGGTCGCTCTCGCCCCTGACCATGCCGCATCCGCTGGTGCGGGTGGTTGTGGCAGAGCAGATCTATCGGGCCTGGAGCCTGCTGCGCAACCACCCCTATCATCGGGCCTGAGAAAGTGACTGAACCGGTCGTCCTTCTTGCCTCCCGTTCACCCAGGCGCGCTGAACTGCTGGCGCAGATTGGGGTCTCTTATTCAGTAGTGGATATCGAAGTGGATGAGACGCCCCGTGATCAGGAGAGTCCTGAGGCGTATGTATTGCGTCTGGCGGTTGAGAAGGCGCAAGCGGGTCGTGGACTATGGACGGAGTCTTCCCGGCTGCCAGTGCTCGCAGCAGATACCGCAGTGGTTGTGGATGAACGGATTTTGGGTAAACCGCGGGATCGGCAGGATTCATTGGAGATGATGGCGCTGCTCTCCGGGCGCACCCATCATGTCTATACCGGCGTGGCACTGGCCGGGAATCGTACAGATGCCGGAATAAGCCGGAGCGAAGTCGTTTTCCGGCAGATCTCCCCGCAGGAGGCGGCAGCCTATTGGGCCAGTGGTGAGCCTCGGGATAAGGCGGGCGGTTACGGCATTCAGGGATTGGGTGCCATGTTTGTTTGCGAACTGCACGGCAGCTATTCCGGGGTGATGGGACTACCCTTGTATGAGACGGCGGATTTGTTGCGGGATGCCGGTATTGAGTTGTTGGCGCCACGATAAAATGACAGAGAAAAAAAGAATCCATGAGTGAAGAGATCCTGATTAATGTCACCCCGCCCGAGACCCGGGTCGCAGTGGTTGAAAACGGTGTCGTACAGGAGATTGTCATCGAACGGAGCGGCAATCGAGGTCTGGTGGGGAATATCTACCGGGGCAAGGTCTGCCGGGTGCTGCCTGGCATGCAGGCAGCTTTTGTGGACGTGGGGCTGGGACGGGCCGCCTTTCTGCACGCCTCGGATATCGGTTCCCTCAGCCCGAATGGTGAGGAGCGCAGCGACAATATCAGTGAACTCCTGCGAGAGGGGCAGATGATTACCGTGCAGGTGTTCAAAGACCCGCTGGGGACCAAGGGCGCGCGTCTGACCACCAATATATCCATTCCTTCGCGCTATCTCGTTTTCATGCCCGGGCTTGGCAATGTGGGCATCTCGCAGAAGATCGAGGATGAGGATGAGCGTCAGCGCCTGCGGGATCTGCTGAGCAGCTTTCTGGAGCAGTCTGAAATCGGTGGCGGTTATATCGCCCGGACCGCAGCGGAAGGGGTGCCGAATGAACCGATGAGGACCGATATGCATTTTCTGGCGCGCCTGTGGGAATCGATCCAGGAGCGCAGCAGGAACAATGGCAGGATTGAACTGGTACACGAAGATCTGCCATTGGCGTTACGTGCCTTGAGGGATCTGGTGGGACCGGATGTGGAGAGGGTGCGGGTCGACTCCCGCTCCACCCACCAGCGCGCTATCGAGTTTGCCCAGCGTTATATCCCTGAGATCAAGAAATGCATCGAATACTATCCCGGTGAGCGTCCGATTTTCGATCTCTACGGGGTGGAGGATGAGATTCAGAAATCCCTCGAGCGTAAGGTTCAACTCAAGTCCGGCGGCCACCTGGTGATCGATCAGACCGAGGCGATGACTACCATCGACGTGAATACCGGGGCCTTTGTCGGACATCGCAATCTGGAAGAGACCATCTTCAAAACCAACCTCGAGGCCGCGCAGGCGATCTGCCGTCATCTGAAACTGCGTAATCTGGGCGGCATCATCATTATCGATTTTATCGACATGAGCGTTGTGGAGCATCGGCGCCAAGTGCTGCGTGCGCTGGAGAAGTGCCTGGCCAAGGATCATGCGCGCACCCATATATCCGAAGTCTCTTCTCTGGGGCTGGTGGAGATGACCCGCAAAAGAATTCGTGAGTCCCTGGAACATATACTCTGTGAAACCTGTCCCTGTTGTGGTGGCCGGGGGACGCTGAAGACTGCCGAGACGACCTGCTACGAGATTTTTCGTGAGATTTTGCGTGAAGCCCGTCAGTTCGATGTCGAGTCGCTGCTGGTACTCGCCTCACAGGAGGTGATCGACCGTTTGCTGGACGAGGAGGCCACGAATCTTGCCGAACTCGAACAGTTCATCAAACGTCCCATCCGCCTGCAGGCGGAGTTGCTCTATAGCCAGGAGTACTATGACGTGGTGCTGATCTGACGCCGAAGCACAACGCGAAACACTATCTTTTATGTGGCACCTCACCAAATCGCTGGCTGCAAGACTGCACCGCCTGACCAACAGGGCGATCATCATTATCGCAGTGTTGATCACTGCGGTGCGGCTGCTGCTTCCCATGATGGACCTGGATGAATACCGGGAGATGATCGCGGAGCTTATCAGCGAGACGGCGGGAATGCCGATCCATATTGGGCGCCTGAATGCCGACCTGCATGGGGTACACCTGGCGCTTGTATTGCACGATGTGACCTTGAAGGATCCCGAGACGGGCGGTGTCAAACTTCATCTGCGCAAGGCGCATGTCGATATCGAAATTTTTCACAGCCTCTGGGATGGCTCCCTGCGGTTGGGGGCGGGAGAGCTGCATGGGACGCAGCTGTTGCTCTTGCGCCGCCAGGATGGTTCGGTCTCTCTGGAGGGATTTGAGAGCCAGCACCAGGAGGGAGGCTCCTCCATCGCCTCACTCTTCCTTCGCCGCAGTCGGCTGCGATTGGTCGATAGTGAAATCTATTGGCGGGATGAGGGCGACAAAGGGCCGCCGTTGCGATTGTTCAACGTGGATATCACGCTGCAGAACGACGGCAGCCATCACCAGATAACTGCGAATGCGAGCATAGATGGTACCGGCTCGGGGCGTTTTAGACTGCAGGCAGATCTGCGGGAGCGGGGCGGGGATAAACCCGACTGGTTTGGGCAGATCTACCTGAAAGCCGAAGGGTTGGCGCTACAGAACCTGTTGTCCAGTCGCCTGCCCAGTCCCTTCAAACTGGACTCAGGAGCGCTCGATTTGGAGCTATGGGTCGATCTTGGCAAGGGGCGATTGGCGCGACTGCAGGGTGGGCTGAGTCTGCAGAATCTGCGACTCAGGGATGAAGAGGCCGCCAGAGAACTGAGCATCGAAAACCTCAGTACCCGCTTCGACTGGTCGTGGCGTGAAGGGGGGGGGCGCCTCGACCTGCATCAGCTGGTATTGCTGGACAGGAATCAGCTCTGGCCGCCGGGACGTGTCAGTGTTGAATGGAGCAGCGCAGCAGACGGCTTGGCTCAGCTGGGTGTCGGCGCTGATTACCTGTCGTTGCAGCGGCTGGTTCAGTTATTCGCCTTGACCCCTTTTGCCGGGAGCGACGAGGGAAAGGCGATTTTGACGCTCGCACCCAAGGGGCATCTGACAAGTTTTCGACTGGCGCTGGAGCTGCCGCCGGAAGCGGAGCCTCGCTGGCGGGTCAGTGGGCGGCTGACACGATTTGAGAATCGCCCCTGGCAGGCGATTCCCGGCCTGGAAGGGCTCAGAATCGACTTTAATGGCGACCAGGATGGTGGTTCGCTATTGCTGGATTCGGATGCATTTACCGCCGAATTCCCCAGACTGTTTCGTGATCCCTTGAGCGCCGACCACCTTCAAGGGTATTTCGACTGGTGGTGGACTCCAGGTCAGGAGGTGCGGCTGAGTACGCAAGACTTGTACGTCTCAAACTCCCATGTAAGTACCCTGAGCCGGCTGGATCTCCGTGTGCCGGTGGATGGTTCAACGCCAGTCACCGATATCCAGACCGATTTCTGGGAGGGCGATGGTGCCCACAAGAGCCGCTACCTTCCCGTTGGCGTGATGCCGGCTCCCCTGGTGGATTGGCTCGATAGGTCGCTGGTTTCCGGACATGTAACAGCTGGTTCATTTCTCCTCTATGGACCCTTGTCGTCATTTCCGTTCGAGCAGCAGGATGGACGCTTTGAGGTGGTGTTCGGCGTCGAAGAGATGGTGCTGGACTATATGTCGGACTGGCCCCGGATAGAGGAGGGGGTGGCGGAGGTCCACTTTATCAACAACAGCCTGGATATCACTGTATTCGACGGTCTGTTGCTGGAGAGCCGTGTCAAACGTGCGCAGGCAAAAATCCGCAATCTCTCCGGCGCCTCCCCGGTAGAGATCAAGGGAGAGATGCGCGGAGATTTCAGCGATGCGCTGCGCATCCTTGGCGAGACCCCGTTACGGGAACAGTTTGGCCGCTTTGTTTCGCTCATGGAGGGGCATGGCGAGAGTGACGTTGTGATCGATTTCAATGTGCCGCTAGCGGACAAAGATCACTTCCGCCTCGATGGCAGTGTGGTTTGGCGGGATGCAGGGCTGAAGATTGCCTCCTGGGATGTCACCCTCGAAGGATTGCAGGGCCGCCTGGATTTTGATCATCGGAGTATCCGGGCCGAAGCACTCACGGCAACCATGTTGGGAGAGCCGGTACAGATTGCACTGGCGACCCGTGAGCAGGACGGAGAAACATGGACGTCGATCACAACGGTCGGCGCGATCTCTGTTGCCGACCTGGATCGCCGCTATCCCGGTCAGGGATTGGGAGGGCTTGCCGGCAAGGTCAAAGGCACCATGCAACTCGATGTCGCCCATGATGGGGGGGCTGAGGCGCCGCTTCGGCTGCGGGTGACATCGGATCTGCGGGGGGTGTCGATTCCGCTCCCCCCTCCGCTGGGAAAAACTGCCGATGCCGCCCGCGACTTCGAGTTGAAGATCGATTTTCTCCAGGACGACCGGCAAGAGGTCTATCTGGCCTATGCCGGGCTGTTCAGCGCATTGTTGCAGCAATCGAGCCAGGGTTTTGAACGGGGTGATCTTCTGTTTGGTGGCGGCGCACTTGCACTTCCCAAATACGAAGGCTTCAGGCTACGTGGCGCGTTGGATGCACTGGATGCGGATGCCTGGTTGCGTTGGGCGGAGAGTCTGGAACCTGAGGGAGTGGGTGAGGACCCGCTGCTCAAGTCACTGGACCTCACGGTTGAACAGATGCAGCTGGCGGGAAATGCGTGTCCGAATGCCAGGATAACGGCGACCCCGCTTTTTGGTGGTTGGCGATTGACCCTCGATTCCGACACGGTAAAGGGCACGCTCTTGATCCCGCAAGCAGGGAAGAATCTGCCGTTGCGTGGAGAGTTCGAGCGCGTGGTGCTGGAGATGGAGGCCACCCACTCCGCGGCGACAGCCAGCGAAAACAGATTGGAGATCGATCCCCGCAATCTGCCGCCTCTGGAACTCTCCATCGAGTCGTTGGAGGTCAATGGCCAACCCTTGGGGAGAGCGCTATTGCGTTGGGATCATGTGTCTCGCGGCGTCAGGATCAGTCAGCTCTCCCTGAAGGGTGATGCGCTCAGTCTCGAAGGTAGTGGCTACTGGTACCGCATAGGGTCTGAGGACAGTACGGCGCTAGAGCTGCGGGGCCATTTGAAGAGTCTGGGGGAGGTGTTGCGTGATCTTGGGTTCAAAACCGCCGTGCAGAAGGCCGCTGTGGATGCGGAGATCGATCTGAACTGGCCGGAGAGTCCCATGAATTTCTCTTTGGACCGGTTGAACGGTTATCTCTCCCTGAATATTGGAGAGGGCGCGGTGCCGGATGTGGGGCTCGGTGTCGGAAAGGTAATCTCTCTCTTCAGCCTCAATACGCTGAGCAAACGTCTCTCATCGGATTTTAGCGGTGTTTTCAGCAAAGGGCTCTATTTTGACAGTATCACAGGCACATTCGATCTGCGGGATGGCAACGCCCATACCGATAATTTCATCCTAAAGGGACCGGAGGCAACAATCGAGATGCACGGACGCACTGGCCTCGGAGCTCAGGACTACGAGCAGACGGTAAAAGTGATACCCAGGCTCTCTGCCAGTCTGCCGCTGGTGGGCGCACTGGCGATCAACCCAACGGTCGGGGTGGCGCTTATCTTTGCGCAGCAACTGTTTGGAAGTAAAATGGATCGCATTGCCCAGGTCGAGTACAAGGTAACGGGCAGTTGGGACAATCCCACGATGCAGCGGATTCCGCGCACATTGGCTGCCGATGGATCGGGGGAAGAGGGCGCTGCGCCAAAAGAGGGCTTGGAGCAGTTCGAGCAGTAGCCAGGGGTCTGGGCCGTAGATCCCTAGCTCAATTACTGTTATTGATGCTATTCTGCACCTCTTTTTTCAAGGGTAGGCAGGTATGCTGCTCGTTTGCAGTTAAAGGGAAAAGATGTCGGAAGAGAAGACAAAAGTCGCAGCCATCCAGATGGCAACCAGTCCTAACGTCAGTGCCAATCTGCTGGAGGCGGAGCGGCATATCAGCGAGGCGGCCGAAAGTGGCGCCGAATTGGTCGTGCTACCGGAAAATTTCGCCTTCATGGGCGAGCACGACCGGGATATGTGTACGCTGTGTGAAGATGAGGGCGACGGCCCCCTGCAGAACTTCATTGCCCAGATGTCGCGCCGCTATGGTGTCTGGCTCGTTGGGGGGACCATCCCCATGCGGGCGGTTGATGGCGCGAAGGTGAAATCGGCTGCACTGGTCTATGATGATCAGGGTAAACAGGCGGCTCGTTACGACAAGATTCATCTGTTCGATGTGCATCTGGTGGAAGCGGATGAACGTTACATTGAGTCCAATACCATTGAGCCGGGTGAGCAGGCGGTGGTGATCGACAGCCCTTTCGGGCGTCTCGGTGTGGCGGTCTGCTACGATCTGCGCTTTCCCGAACTTTTCCGCAAGATGCTCGACATGGGGGCGGAGGTCTTTGTGGTGCCCTCTGCTTTCACTGCAATCACCGGCAAGGCGCACTGGGAGACGCTGGTACGCGCTCGCGCTATTGAAAATCTGGCCTTCGTGGTGGCGGCAGCGCAGGGTGGCTATCATGTCAATGGACGCGAAACTCACGGCCACAGCATGATCGTCGACCCTTGGGGAAGTGTCCTGGCACAGGTGCCCAGGGGAACCGGTTTTGTCAGCTGCGAGTTGGATCGGGAGTACCAACGAACCATTCGCCGCACCTTTCCCACCATCGACCATCGTCGGGTAAAACTCGATTGATAGTGTCGTTGTGCAAAGAAACTCTGACAGTCATTCCGCTGTGCTCAAAATGACAACGCTTCAGAGACGCCTTAATCACTCACTTTTAATGACCAGTCCCGGGCCTTTCGGGATTGGCTGAGTCGCTATGCCCGATCTGATACAAATTGCCCGTGAAACCCTGCTCGCCCCAACCGGTTTGGGAGAGTCCGATCTGGACCGGATGCTGGGAGAACTCGTTGGAGGCGGTATCGACGCCGCTGATATCTATTTCCAGTCCAGTCGGCTGGAGTCCTGGGTGCTGGAAGACGGCATCGTCAAGGAGGGCTCTTACAGCATTGAACAGGGTGCCGGAATTCGCGCCATCAGTGGGGAGAAGACCGGATTTGCCTATTCGGATGAGTTACATCTCGCCCCCCTGATCGATGCCGCCCGTGCAGCCCGCGCCATCGCGCGCAGTGGTGGCGACGGAACGGTGAAAGTGGCGGGGCTGACACCGGTCCGCCAACTCTACCAGCCGATCAACCCATTGCTCAGCCTCACTGAATCGGAAAAGGTGGAACTGCTGCGGCGGGTGGATGCGGAGGCGCGCAAACAGGACAGCCGCGTGAAGCAGGTTATCGTCAGTCTGGTGGGCGCCCATGATGTAATGATGGTCGCGGCAACGGACGGCACCCTGAGTGCGGATGTCCGGCCCCTGGTGCGGCTGAACGTCCAGGTCATCGTCGAACAGGGTGAGCGGCGGGAACAAGGCAGCAGCGGAGGCGGCGCCAGAGACAGTTTTCAGTTTCTGCTCGATGAGGAGCGGGCGCTGGGTTTTGCCCGTGAGGCGGTGCGCCAGGCACTGGTCAATCTGGAGGCTGTGGCTGCACCGGCAGGCACCATGCCGGTGGTGCTGGGTCCCGGCTGGCCCGGCATTCTGCTGCATGAGGCGGTTGGGCATGGACTCGAAGGGGACTTTAATCGTAAGGGCACTTCTGCTTTTAGCGGGCGTATCGGCGAGAAGGTGGCGTCATCCTGCTGCACGGTGGTTGATAACGGAACCCTGCCGGGTCGCCGCGGCTCACTCAGCGTGGATGATGAGGGGACCGAGAGCCAGAACACAGTGCTGATCGAGGATGGCGTCCTCAAGGGGTACCTGCAGGACAAACACAATGCACGTTTGATGGGCGTCGAGTCCACCGGCAACGGGCGGCGTGAATCCTATGCCCATCTGCCGTTGCCGCGTATGACCAACACCTACATGCTGTCCGGCAGTTACGACCCGCAAGAGATCATCGCCTCAGTGGACAAAGGGATATATGCCGTCAATTTTGGGGGTGGTCAGGTGGATATCACCTCCGGTCGCTTTGTCTTCTCCGCCAACGAGGCCTACCTGATCGAGAACGGCAAGATCACTGCGCCGGTAAAGGGGGCGACACTGATCGGCAACGGCCCTGAAGCCATGATGCAGATCAGCATGGTGGGCAACGACCTGGCGTTTGACCAGGGCGTCGGCGTCTGCGGCAAGGAGGGGCAGAGTGTGCCGGTGGGCGTTGGGCAGCCGACCCTGCGCATCGATGAACTGACCGTCGGCGGCACCGGGGCCTGAGCAAAATGTAGGCCCGATCAAGCGTAGCGGATCGGGCGCTCCCGGTTTGACACTGCATGTGGAATTGCCGGTTCCGCTACGCTTGAACCTGCCTACCTTTATTGCCTTGGAATCGTAGGATGTGCTGAGCGTAGCGATGCGCATCTGTCGCGATTGATGCGGTTCGTTTTACTCACCGCATCCTACACGTTACCTCAGTGTTCACCATGCGCTGAATAGATACAGAGAGACTATGAACGATATAAAAGAACGCCAGGCGCGGTTGCAACAGCTGGTTGCCGACATACTGCAGGAGGCGAAAGTTCAGGGCGCCAGCGCGGCAGAGGCTGGGGTGAGCAGTAACGCCGGACTCTCCCTGAACGTGCGGTTGGGCGAGCCGGAAACCATTGAGCACACCCGGGACAGCGGTCTTGGCGTGACGGTCTATTTCGGGCAGCGCAAAGGTTCCGCCAGCACCTCAGACCTGAGTCCCGAGGCGGTGCGGGAGTCGGTGCGGGCGGCCTGCAATTTCGCCCGCTATACATCGGAAGATGATTGCTCTGGTCTGGCGGACGCGGATCTGATGGCGACTGACCTGCCGGATCTTGATCTCTATCATCCCTGGGAGCTGAGTGTCGATGAGGCCATCGAACTGGCTCAGACCTGCGAAGCGGTGGCGCGTGATCAGGATTCGCGCATCGTCAATTCCGAAGGCGCCAGCATCGACAGCCATGCCGGGCTGCATGTCTACGGCAACAGCCACGGCTTCATCAGCGGCTACCCCTCCTCCCGCCACAGCATAAGCTGTGCAGTGGTGGGACAGGATGGTGACAGCATGCAGCGGGACTACTGGTACAGCCAGTCGCGCCGTCATGAAGATCTGGAAACACCTGAGGCGGTGGGGCGGATGGCGGCAGAGCGGACGGTATCCCGTCTGGGTGCGCGTCGGATCGCCACCGGTGAGGCGCCGGTACTGTTCCAGGCCGATGTGGCGGTTGGATTGCTGCGCAGTTTCCTTGGTGCGATCCGTGGGTCGGCGCTCTATCGCAAGGCCAGTTTTCTGCTGGACCATCTGCATCAGCGCGTCTTTCCGGAATTTGTCAGAATTCACGAGATGCCTTATCTGCCCCGCGGCTTGGGCAGCGCCACCTTCGACAGCGAAGGTGTGGCGACCCGTGAGCAGGATTTTGTCAGCAACGGTATCCTGTGCAGTTATCTGCTGGATAGTTACGCCGCACGTAAGATGGGCATGCAGACCACCGGCAATGCCGGCGGTGTACATAACCTGCGCACTACCAGCGGGAGCCTGGATCGCCAGGGGCTGCTGAAAAAGATGGGCCGTGGTTTGTTGGTGACCGAGCTGATGGGACAGGGTGTCAACACGGTAACCGGCGACTACTCTCGTGGTGCCGCCGGTTTTTGGGTGGAGGGTGGAGAGATCCAGTATCCGGTGGAGGAGATCACCATTGCCGGCAACTTGAAGGAGATGATGCTGGGACTCCAGGAGATTGGTTGCGATGTGGAGACCCGTACCAGCGTACAAACCGGTTCCTGGCTGATCGACCACATGATGATTGCGGGTCAGTAGGCGGGTGCCATGATGGCGGCGTTTTTTACAAACTGTGTCAGTTTGCACTGACAATCGGCAAACGAATCGTAAACCGGGTGCCCTTGCCGACCTCACTCTGAACATCGATCGATCCCCGGTGTTTCTGGATGATCTCGTAGCTTAGATAGAGTCCGAGGCCGGTGCCCTGCCCCACCGGTTTGGTGGTGAAGAAGGGGTCGAACAGGGATTGGAGATGCTTGGATTCTATGCCGCTACCCGTGTCGGCAATCTCGATGATGATCTCGTCGCCGACCTGTTGGGTGCGGATGTCGATCTCGCCATGTTCCTCGATGGCATGGGCGGCGTTCACCAGCAGATTGGTGAAGACCTGGTTGAGCTGGTTCAGGTTACAGGAGGTTTTCGGTAGCGCGCCGAGGGACTTGTGAACCTCGGCCTTGTATTTCAGTTCGTTCCAGACCACCTTGAGCGTGGTCTCGATGCCCGCATTGATATCGGCCTCCGCCATTTCGCCATCATCGGCCCGGCTAAAGGCATTCATGCCCTGCACAATGGACTTGACCCGCTCCGTGCCTTCCCGGGTATCGGATACCAGGCCTGGAATATCTTCGAGTATGAAGTCGATATCCGCCTCTGCCCGTAGTGCGCTTATCTGTTCGAGTAACAACTGCACTTTTTGAGTGCCTGTCTCGCCGACGGCTTGCCCCAGGTCTTTGTAGTTATCCAGCAGGGTGCCGATGGTGTCGAGATATTCGCTGAGTGTGGACAGGTTGCTGTGGATGAAGCCAACCGGGTTATTGATTTCATGAGCGACGCCTGCGGCAAGCTGACCGATTGAGGCCATTTTTTCCGATTGCAGCAACTGCTGGAAGGTCTCTTCCAACCGCAGATTGCTCTCGTGCAGTTGTTTTGTTCGTTGTTGCACCATGTGCTCGAGGTGCAGTTCCCGTCGCGCCAGCATGATCTGGCTATGTACACGCGCCAAGATCTCTTCTCTGTTGAAGGGTTTGGTGAGGTAGTCGACCGCCCCCAATTGCAGGGTGTGAGAGATGGTCTTGCTATCCATCAGGGCGGAGAGCACGATCACCGGCGGATAGCGCCTCTCGGGGTGGGCCTTCATCTCTTCGAGCACTTCGAAGCCAGACATGTCCGGCATCATCAGGTCCAGCAATACCAGATCGACGGGTTCGGATTCGAGCAGTTCGAAGCACTGCATGCCACTCTCAGCTTCGAGGATGGTGTACTGTCTGCGCAGGCTGGCGTTTGCG
>NZ_JAAVSH020000001.1:3556491-3626137 GCF_011947365.2 endosymbiont of Lamellibrachia barhami | reverse complement strand
AGTGGCGTTCGACCGCATCGCGATCGAAGAATATGAGATTCCCAGCCGATCTGATGGAACGTGTGGTTCCCGTGATCTTCCAGCTGCTGCAGGCAAGCTGCCCGCGGGTCCGCCACATCACCGTTGTATGTGGGTCGGGCAAATCACGGTGGTGGCGATGGATTTGGTGGTGGCGCGTCATGAGGCAAGCTGACTGAGGTGTTGTTGCTGCAACTGGTGATTCAGCACGTATCCGTGGTGATGCGTTGACAATGGCGCAGAAGTGGAAGAGGTTTTTAGTGCCTGTCTCGCCGACGGCTTGCCCCAGGTCTTTGTAGTTATCCAGCAGGGTGCCGATGGCGTCGAGATATTCGCTGAGTGTGGACAGGTTGCTGTGGATGAAGCCAACCGGGTTATTGATTTCATGAGCGACACCTGCGGCAAGCTGACCGATTGAGGCCATTTTTTCCGATTGCAGCAACTGCTGGAAGGTCTCTTCCAACCGCAGATTGCTCTCTTGCAGTTGTTTAGTTCGTTGTTGCACCATGTGCTCGAGGTGCAGTTCCCGTCGCGCCAGCATGATCTGGCTATGTACGCGCGCCAAGATCTCTTCTCTGTTGAAGGGTTTGGTGAGGTAGTCGACCGCCCCCATCTGCAGGGTGTGAGAGATGGTCTTGCTATCCATCAGGGCGGAGAGCACGATCACCGGTGGATAGCGCCTCTCGGGGTGGGCCTTCATCTCTTCGAGTACATCAAAGCCGGACATGTCCGGCATCATCAGATCCAGCAATACCAGATCGACGGGTTCGGATTCGAGCAGTTCGAAGCACTGCATGCCACTCTCAGCTTCGAGGATGGTGTACTGTCTGCGCAGGCTGGCGTTTGCGACCATGCGGTTCGCCCTGTCATCATCGACGATCAGGATGGTCGCCCTGTCGTCTTCCTGGTGCGGCGGTTTTTCCGCCGGCGTACGGATTTGTTCGGCGGTTTTGTTGACTGGGGGTGGAGCTGTCTCGCGGATTGGTTTTTCAGCGGTTGGCTGTTGAGATGGCCAGTCACTCTCCTGGTGACCGGCCAGCCATTCAGCGGCCAGGTCATCAGCGGATGCCGCGCTGGTTTGGGGCAGTATCAGCGTGAAACGGCTGCCGGTTCCGGGGATGCTATTCCGCAGTATTCTGCCATTGAGCTGTTCTACCCGCTGTTTGACCATCGCCAGGCCGATGCCGGTGCCTTCATAGCGTCGGTTCTCATAGCCAAACCCCTGTTCGAAACGATCATAGACCCTTGACTGGGCTTCTTCAGGAATGCCGATGCCGGTGTCCATCAGCGAGATTGCCACGCCGGTCGGTCCAATCGACTCTGCAACCAGCTCTATGTCTCCGGCATCAGTGAATTTGACGGCATTGTCCAGCAACTGGTTGCAGATGCTGCCGAGCAGTTCCGTGTCGCTCTGCAGTTGCAGGTTGGGTTCCACCCGGCAGCGATGCCGCAACTGTTTGCTCTCCATTTGCGGTTTGTAATGCGTCAATAACCCCTGCAAAAAAGGTTCGAGCAGGATGAACTGGCTCTGTTGCTCTTCCTCTTCCTGTTGGTTGAATGAGAGCAGTTGTTCGGCCAATGATTTCAGGCGTCTGCCTGACTGGTTGATGGTGGTGACCGGCTCCCTGAGTGTGGCATCGATATCGCCATAGCTGCCTCTACCGATGGCGTCACTGAGACCCAGAATACTGTTGAGGGGAGTATTCAACTCGTGACTGATTCTGGCCAGGAATTCATCCTTCATGCGGTCGAGTGTCTTGAGTTCCTGGTTCTGTTTCTCAATCGCGCTGTAGGAGTTCTTGAGGTCGCTGCGCATCACCTCCAGGGTATTGGCGAGTGTGCCCAGTTCATCCCGTGAGGACAGGACGATGGCCGTCTCCAGATCGCCCCGTCCCAATGCCAGGGCCTTCTCCTTCAGTGACTGCAACGGCCTGTCTACGCTGTTGCGAATCAGCCAGGCTATCAGAAGCCCCAGCAGCAGAAAGGTGAAGAGTGAGATGCCGCCGAGGGTCCATAGACGCTCGGTCACAAGCTGCTCGGAACGGTAGGTGGAGAGGATGATTTCAACTTGGCCGATGCTGCGTTCGTCCGTGGGATCGGCCTTTATCTGCGCCACATAGCTGCGGTGCCGATGTTGGGAGGCTTCAGATTGCCGGCTTGTGGCGACAGTCTTGCCATCGGCGCGCAACACAGTGATCTGATCCACATTGTGCTTCGCCTGCACCATGTTTTCGGTGAAGGTTTCCAGGATCGGGTAGTCGCGGATGAGTAGCGGCTCGATGGCGAAGATGGAGGCCGCGCGGGCCAGGGATTCTCCCTGTGCGTCCAGTTGTTCTGAAAGTACCTGGCGCTCACTGAGAGTGATATAGAGTCCGTTGCCCAGGGTCACCAGGGCGAGAAACAGCGAAATTGCGCCGATGAGCTTGACGCTCAACGGCGCATTACGCCAACGGTCGATCATTGAGCGAAGCGGTTTCATTTTTCCATGAATTCAGCCGATAGACGCATGCCCTGACGAACGAAGGCATACTCATCATTACTGGTCGGCAGGAAACCGGATGCCTTGAATATCTTCAGAATATCCTTGTCCTTGAGTGACAGCAGTCCCTGGCGAATGGCGTCGACGATGTGCGCGTCCAGCCCCTCACGGGCGATCCAGGGTTTGGTGACGTTTTCAAAAGTTTTGAGGACACGAAGAGTTCCCGCTTTGTTGTTGCGTTTGAAGGTGGCCTCCTTGAGTGCGCCTGCATCGTAGTCGCCCAGAGCCACTGCCTTGAAGACCTTGTCGTGACGACCGAGATAGTCATAGCCCGTAAGATCCTTGGCATGGATGCCGGCCTTCACCATTTCCGCCTGGGCCAGGTAGCGTCCGATGGTGGATTTGTCGTTGCCGAAGGCGAAGCGGCGCCCCTTCAGATCCTGCAGGGTTTTGATCGGACTGTCGCTGTGCACCACGATCATGCCGCGAAAGCGCTTCTTGCCTTTTTTCTCCTCCATGGCGATGAGTTGAATGCCCTCGTTGCGATCGTTGGCGATGGCGTATGAGGCGGGGCCAAAGCGGACGAAGTCGACCTCGCCCGCCACCAGGGCGTCATTTGCCTGATCGTAGTCTTTGAAGATCTTCAGTTCTATATCCACCGGCTGTCCCAGGCGGATCTCCATCTGCTTCTGCAGGTATTCCAGCACCGGTAGAAACTTGCGGTACATGACGGTGGCCTTGTCGGACTGATAGACCCCGAAGGTGAGAGCAACGGGGGCTGTTGTGCTGGCTGCGGCGAAGACCTCGATGCCGTTGAGTGCCAACAGCAGCAGAAGTGGAATCAGGATACGTTTGAACATGATAAACCTCTTTCAATTATCGGAGAATTGGCTGGCGATCGCCTGAAACTTATGGGTAACCAACTTGAAGGCTTCAACGATTTTGGGGTCGAAATGGCTGCCCTTCCCCTCCAGAATGATGGCTGTCGCCTTTTCGTGGGAGAAGGCAGGTTTGTAGACCCGCTTGGAGATCAGCGCATCGTAGACATCGCCCAGTGCCATGATCCTGGCGGAGAGCGGGATCTTCTCTCCCGACAGTCCATCCGGATAGCCGCTGCCGTTCCACTTCTCATGGTGGCTGTAGGTTATCTCGCGGGCAAAGCGCAGGAATGAAGAGTCGCTATCCTCCATTCTTGCTTCTGAGACGAGGATCGCATCTCTCCCATAGGTTGTGTGCCGTTTCATCTCAGTGAACTCCGTTTCGCTCAGACTGCCCGGTTTTTTCAGGATCTGATCCGGCACACCCACCTTGCCGATGTCGTGCAGCGGAGCCGATTTATAGAGCGCTTCGATCACCGCTTCGGTCAGTTGGTCGCTGAAGTAACCCATGGCGTGCATCTGTTCGGCAAGGATTCGTACATAGTGCTGGGTGCGGTGGATATGGTTGCCTGTTTCGTTGTCCCGAGTCTCCGCCAGGGTGGCCATGGAGAGGATGGTGATCTCCTGGGTGAGTTCCAGTTCGTGGGTCCGTTCACGTACCTTTTCACGCAGTAGGTCGTTTTGACCGGCCAACGCTGTTTTGGCCAGTTGCAGATTGATATGGGTGCCGACCCGGGCGCGTACCCTGGCTGGCGAGATGGGTTTGGTGATGAAATCCACTGCCCCGATCTCCAGGGCGCGAGTCTCGCTCTCGATGTCGGTCATGGCAGTGACGAAGATCACAGGTATCTCTGCTGTTCTGGGTGCTGCTTTAAGTTGTGCGCAGACCTCAAAACCATCCATCATCGGCCTCATTACATCCAGCAGGATAAGATCGGGCAGAGGGTCTGTTGTCAGCTTCTCCAGCGCCTCGATCCCGGATTCAGCCGTATCGGTCTGATACTCCTTTTTCAGCACATGGGTCAGCAGGCGGATGTTCGCCGGTTCATCATCGACGATAAGTAGTGTGGGTGGCGTACTTTCCATGGTCTGGGTCATAACGTTACTTCCATCAATGAGAGGTCGTCGTGCAGTCCGCTGCTGCCGGTGAAACTATCAAGGGTTTGCTGCAGCGACGACAGCGGGGTATCCGAGTGCAGGAAAAGCTCCAACCGTTCCTGGCCAAACGGTTCTCCCGACTCTGACAGTGCCTCGACCACACCGTCGGTCTGCAGACAGATCCGGTCACCCGGCAATGCCTCGAATTCGTAGAAACTCTTCGTAAAATCCGCCTCGGATTGAATGCCGAGTGGGGAGTGTCCCGATTTCCCGTAAAACAGGGTGGTTGAGCCGCGCAGATGCAGTATATCGGGCATCCCGCAGTTACTGGCCCTGACTCTGATGTGATTGTTGTGCCGGTCGATGTGCAGCAGCGAGGTGGCCATAAAAATGTGGCTGGGCAGGCGTTTGTAGAGTTCTGTGTTGATGGCTTCGAGAAAATCGTTCAGAGGGAGCGCCTTGTTGACCAGCGATTCGAACATGTAAGAAATCAGACAGCTGCCGATGGCTGCCGGCAAGCCGTGGCCGGTAAAGTCTCCGAGCAGCACATAGCGCTCCCCGGTGACGGTCTGCGCGGAGAGGGCAATATCACCGCAGGTGGGGTCAAGCGATAGGGTGAGCGTTTGCGTCCCTTGCGCCGGCGCAAGATTCGAGGATGCCATTTTTCGCACCACCTCTTCGGCGGTGCGTTGGTCATATAGAAGTGATCTGTTTTGCCGTTCGAGTTCGCGGCGGACTGAATGCAGTTCCAGATGGGTCTTCACCCTTGCCCTGACTTTTGCTGAAGAGAGGGGTTTGCTGATGAAGTCCACGGCTCCGATGCCCAGGGCGCGGGATTCGCTCTCGCTGTCACTCTTGGCGGTAATAAAGATGACCGGAATCTCCCGTGTCTGTGGATTCTCTTTGAGTAGTCGACAGGTCTCAAAGCCGTCCATTCCAGGCATCATTACATCCAGCAGAATGATATCGGGCAGCAGCCCGTCAGCGAGCATCTCCAGAGCTTCAGAAGCCCCGCAGGCTGCCGCAACCTTATAGTAGGGATAGCGTAACGCCCGTTTTAGCAGGTCGAAGTTTATCGGTTCGTCGTCGATGACCAATACGAGAGGGGGGTCTATTCACTGTCTCATGTTTCATTGAATCACAGCCTGTTTTTTGCCTAGGGTGGATAATCTGTTGCATTAGTGTTAATTATGTCTATAATGCCATACATGTCAAGTAAGTAAGTTACGACATTTAGGGCATGACCCGAGCGACTCTTCCTGTGGAAATGCCGGGCAGGATATGAAAGGAGACTCTATGCGCACACTGACTTCGGGTGAGGTGGCTAAATATTGCGGTGTCAACCTGCGTACCGTGATTCGTTGGATCGAAAAGGGTCATTTGAAATCGTTCAAGCTGCCTGGGCGGGGAAACAATCGCATCCAGCTGCAGGATTTTCTGAATTTTATGGCTGAGTACGGTATTCCACTGCCGGAGGAGTACCGGGATTACAGCCGGCGGATTTTGGTGGTGGATGATGAGCGCCCGATGGCGGACAGTATTCAGCGCGTTTTGCGTGTGGCAGGTTATGAAACCAAAACGGCCTATGACGGTTTTCAGGCCGGTGATGCGATCAGAACGTTTTTGCCTGCGGTAATGACGTTGGATTTGAGTATGCCGGGTCTGGATGGCCTCAAGGTGATCGAGTATGTAAAGCGTGACACTGCACTGTCGCGTCTGAAGATTCTGGTCATTTCAGCGCTTCCTGAGAGCAAGCTGGATGAGGCGCTCGCGGCTGGTGCGGATGATGTGTTGTCGAAGCCTTTTGAAAAGGATGTACTGATTTCTAAGGTGGCTGTGCTGTTGAGCAACGGTGTGCAGAGAGGCCGCCTGGAGCGCGTATGAACGAAATGGATGAGAGCGCCAGGGACTTGCGGAAAAAAGAGCAGGAACTGGAGAGGCTTCGTGAGCAGGTGAAGAACCTGCAGGTGCAGTTGATTCAGTCTGAAAAGATGGCGGGGTTGGGATCCCTGGCAGCGGGTGTGGCGCATGAGCTCAACAATCCAATCGGCTTCGTCAAAAACAACCTCATCTCACTGCGCGAGTATCTGGCAGTGCTGCTGCCCGTGCTCTCTGAAAGTCTGGCCTTTGCCGAAACCGGTCAGGGTGAGAGTCTGCGCCGACAGATCGGGGATATCGCTGCTGGAGAGGATCTGGCTTTCTTGATCGAGGATATCGACCCGTTGCTAAAGGATGCCGTCGAAGGGGGTGACAGGCTGGAACAGATTGTGGATGGACTCAAACGGTTTGCCCGTTGCGATGATACAGAGGGAGAGCTGTTCGATCTCAATCAGTGTGTGCAGGACACCCTGAAAGTGGCCTGGAACGAATTGAAATACAAGGCAAAGGTACACCACGAAGCGGGACGACTCCTGCCACTGCACGGCAGGCCGGGAGAGATCAGTTCGGTTATTCTGAACCTGCTGATGAATGCGGCGCAGGCGATCCCGGAGTTTGGCGAGATAAATATCGATACCCTGTGTGCGGGCGATGAAGTGGTGTTGTGTATCACGGACAACGGTGAAGGTATCCCCGCTGAGAACATGGATAAACTCTTTACGCCATTCTTCACCGCCAAGACGAAGGGCAAGGGTACCGGCTTGGGGCTTTCGATCAGCCACGGCATCATTGAGGATCATGGCGGTCGCATCGAAGTCGAGAGCGACTTCGGCAAGGGGTCCACCTTCACAATCTATCTTCCCGTTTACAAAGAGCAAAGTTCGGAGAGCTGAAATGGAACAGGCGAGCAGAGTCAAACGAGCAGTAGAGAAGCAGGAAGATGACATCCTCCGGCCGGATGATCGCATCAGACTGCTGCTGGTTGATGATGAGTCATCGATTCTAAGTTCACTTCAGCGTCTGTTTCGTGGGGCTGTTTATGAGGTGCATACCGCAGGTGGGGGTGATGAGGCGCTGCAGCTGCTGGCCGAAAGGCCGATCGACGTGATCGTCTCAGATATGCGGATGCCGGGCATGAGCGGGCTTGAGTTTCTAACGAATGTCGAGTCGCTCTACCCGGATGTGATGCGCATCGTGCTGAGTGGTTATGCTGAACCTGAGAGTGTCATTGACGTGGTCAATGAGGCGAAGATATTCAGTTATGTCCACAAGCCGTGGGATGATCTGGACCTAAAGCTCAAGGTAAAAAACGCCGCTGAGCGACTCTATCTCAAACGATTGACAAGAAAGCAGAATATTGAGCTTGATTTGATGAGCCGCTCCCTAGAGGAGAAGGTTAGAGAGCGTACTGCGGCGCTTGAGAAGGCGCAGGAAAAGCTTCAGCACTCTTATAAGGAGTTGGACGAGAGTTACCAGAGCATGGTGAAGATGCTCTCCCACTACAGCGAAATCGGCATCCCGTCCATGGGTAATCACGGGCAGAGCGTGGCCAGGTACGCAAGCCGTTTCGCGAAATCCATCAATTTGGATGAAGAGGCATCAAGAGATATCGTCGCCGCTGCACTGCTGCACGATATCGGGTTGGTGGTGGTCAGCGATGCTGTACTCGCCAAACCGAAAGAGGCCCGTTCCAGGGAGGAGAATAAAATCATCGAAAAGCATGCCGTACTGGGTGAAAACACCTTGATGGGGCTGCCTGCGATGCGGGGAGCGGCAAAGTTGGTGCGTCACCACCACGAGTTGTTCAACGGCAGGGGTTATCCGGACAGGCGCATAGGTAAGGATATTCCTCTGGGTTCGCGGATCATTCTGATTGCAAATGACTACGAGAATATGATCGAAGGCCGCGGCATGGAGAAGCCGTTGTCCAGAGATGATGCGTTGGCCTATATCGAAAAACACGCATCCCAATACTACGATCCCGATCTTGCCGTCGATTTCTGCAAAATGATAAGGGCGGAAGCGGATGATGCTCCACATGGGCAGGGCAATATCAGGGTAGTGCATTCCGATGCACTCGAACCCGGGATGCTGCTGCATGAGAATCTGCTGAATAAGGATGGCATGCTGCTGTTGACCAGCGGCCAGCGGCTGACCGGATCAACCATTGTCGGCATCAAACGTCTGGAGAAGAGCGACAGGCATCGCTATACCCTCTATATCCTTACGAAAAAGGATTAACCGAAGGTGTGAATGGGCACTATGAAGAGATTGCTCCAGACTACTCTGCCAGCCGCCGCCACTCGGGCAGGGATTCAGCGCAGCCGATCGACGCCAGATAGGTCTCATCCAGCGCGGCTGTTTCATCGGCCTGATGTAACAGACAGTCTGCCGCATGCACCGCAGTCAGGGCCGTGAATCCCCTGTCTCCCGACTCTGATGGATGGTGGTGCAGGGCAACGGCTTCCACGACCGGATCCGAGAATCCCCAGAGCCTCAACAGGTAGGCGCCTACCCAACCGTGGTGGGCGCCAAACAGTTGCATCTCTTTTTCACAAAGTTCCTTTCCCCATAGCGCTACGAACAGCTCGTCTTGGTGCGCGGCACCCTCCGGCAGTCGCGACAGCACCAGACGACCGGTGTCGTGCAGCAGGCCAGCCAGGAAGGTGCTCTCCAGCAGCGATCTATCCCCCTTCTGAGAACTGACTATCGACTTGGCCAGACGGGCCGTGTGTTGGCTCTCCCGATAGAGTGCTTCCTGCCAGGGTTGTGACGTCTGCTGTTTTCCAAACAGCTCGTAGTGGAGTATCAGTCCCTTGATGATCTCAGTGCCCAGGAGGGTCACTGCCCTCTCCAGATCCGTGACCGGCTGGCTGACGCCAAAGAAGGCGCTATTGGTGAGCTGCAGGAACTTTGAGGTCATCGCCATATCCTGCTTTATGATATTTGCAATATCAGTGGCTGTTTTGGTGCCACTGTTCAATGTATCAGTGAGGGATCGGAACAATTTTGGCGCTGGGGCCAGCGCCTTCAGATTTCCCAATACCCGTCGCAGATGATCGGTCAGCGGCATCGCCAGCAGCCTCTCGGTTCTTTGGACAAGATCAACGATTGCCTTAGGCTCAAAGGGTTTGGATAGAAAAAGGTGGGCGTGTTGCGCTGCCTTTACCGCCTGTTCCTCATCGCTATAGCCGGAGAGTATGGCGCGAACCGTATCGGGGCTCTGCGCTTCAACCTCCGCCAGGACATGACAACCGCTTTTCCCCGGCATGCGCATGTCTGAAACAATCAATTCGTAGTGGGTGCGCTGCAGATACTCGTTCACCTCTTGTGGATTATCGACGAGATCCAGATGATGTTTGGAAAGACTGCCCCGCAGGGTACGTTTGATCGACCTGAGAATGGCCGGTTCGTCGTCGATGAACAGGATATTCATGCAATTGTTCTCCTCGCGGTCGGTGCTTCGCCCTTCAGATCAGATTGAGACTTGCCAGCCCCGGAAAAGCGAGGAAACCGATTTCTTTAACCGAACAGTTCTTCGAATAGTGCCAGCGGTGCTTCGTGATCCAGGCGCTCTATAAAGTTGGCGGCGCGCTTTGAGAGTTCTGGCAGATGACTGTTGCGCACCACCTCACGGCTCTCCAGCAGGGCGCCGGGCTGCATGCTGAGTTCAGTCAATCCCATGCCCAGCAACAGTCGGGTAAACAGCGGGTCGCCGGCCATTTCGCCGCACATGCTGACCGGTATATTATTTTGTTTGGCGGCGCTGATGGTAAGGGCAATCAGGTGCAGCACAGCAGGGTGTAGTGGGTCGAACAGGAAGTTGACCTCCTCGTCCATGCGGTCGACGGCAAGCGTGTACTGAATCAGATCGTTGGTGCCGATAGAGAGGAAGTCCAGTTTGCGGGCGAATGCCTGGGCGGAGATAGCTGCAGCCGGGATTTCGATCATGCCGCCGATCGGTATCTTCGGGTCGAAGGCTAGTCCCTCCTTTTGCAGGGCCTGTTTGGTCTGCCCGATAATTTGCAGAACTTCATTTACCTCGGCAATGCTTGAGAGCATAGGGATCATGAGGCGCACCGGTCCTTCGACGGAAGCGCGCAGGATGGCTCGCAGTTGGGGCAGGAAGAGTCCCGGCTCTTTCAGGCAGAGTCTGATCGCGCGCAGACCCAGGGCCGGGTTTGCTGCGGGCTGGTAAGTGACGCCGTTGCCCTCCAGGGTCTTGTCTGCTCCCAGATCAAGGGTGCGAATAGTGAGAAGCCTGCCCTGAAGTCCTCTCACTGCGTCGAGATAAGCAGTGAGCTGCTCCTCCTCTTCCGGTGGAGCGGTGCGGTTCATGTAGAGAAATTCTGTACGGAAAAGCCCGACCCCATCTGCCCGATTTTCAAGCGTGGTGACGATGTCGTCAGGCAGTTCAATATTTGCCAGCAGAGTGATCCGTGTGCCGTCGCGGGTGACCGCAGGAAGATCGATGCCGCGCCGTAACTCTGCTTCACGCGCTTCCCGCTGGCTGATGCGTTGATGGAAATGTTGCAGGATGGGGTCGGTTGGGTCGGCTAAGACAATGCCCTGGCTACCATCCACCACCAGCATCTCATCCTGTTGAAACAGTTGACTGGCGTGGCGTATGCCCAGTATGGCGGGAATACCCAGGCTGCGGGCCAGAATAGCCGTATGGGAGAGTGGTCCGCCGTATTCGGTGACGAATGCAGCGATGCCCTGGTGTTTCAGCATGATGATGTCGGAGGGCGTAAGATCCCGGGCGACGACGATTCGCCCCCGCAGGCTTTGCCTGTCTGGATGGTCGGCGCCCTGCAGGGCTCGCTGAATCTGCCCCACGACGTGGTCCACATCATCCTTGCGTGTGCGCAGGTAGGGGTCATCCATCTCATCGAAGACCCGCACCAGTTCGTCCCGGCGTACCTGTAGCGCCCACTCGGCGGCAAAGTGTTGTTGCCGGATCAGTATGATCGGCGCCTTGCTGATTGCCGAATCCTCCATCATCAGGAGGTGTGTTTCGATGAAGGAGCTTATGTCTTGGGCCGTATCGGACGGGATGTGTTGATGGACTCGCTGCAGCTCCTCTTTGGCATGCGCCAGTGCCTGATTGAAACGGGCTGTCTCCCTTTCGACATCGGAAGCCGGGATGGTGCGGGGAACGACCTCCAGAAAGCTTTGTTGCAGCAGGAAGGCCTGGCCGATGGCCACCTCCCGAGAGGCTGCGATGCCGATCCCGTGGCAGGAGAGGGTCACTCATCCTCTCCAAAGCGGTTGTTTATCAGCGCCTCAATGGCATCAAATGCTTCGTTCTCATCCTCTCCTGAGATAGTTATGCTCAGTGTAGAGCCCTGACTCGCCGCCAGCATCATGACGCCCATGATGCTTTTGCCATTGACCTGCTGACCGTTGCGTTTCAGGTGGACCTCGCTGCCGTAGCGGCTGGCGCATTTTACCAGTTTGGCAGCTGCCCTGGCGTGCAGGCCCAGCTTGTTGATGATGGTAACTTCTTTAAGGATCATGGCCTTTGGTTGTCCATTGACAGGTGCGCTGCAGGTCAGGATGTTCAGGCAAAATTAGACTAGTGTTCGTCCAGAAGTGCTCCTGTGAATGCAAAGATCGCAGAAGCACTGTTCAGCCCATCATGGCCAGTGAGTTATCGACAACCCTGAAGTAGGCAGGTTCAAGCGTAGCGGAACCGGCAACATTCCTCGTGTTCTATCAAGCCGGGATCGCCCGATCCGCTGCGCTTGATCGTGCCTACGCCTTGAGCATTCAGGGTCTATGCCGTTTCCGTTTTGAGGCGGCAACAGACAATGCCATCCTTGCCGCCGCTGATCGCCTTGCTGGTGAGCTCTTTCAGGTCGAGCGGTGCATAGTTCAGTACCCGTACCAGCATCGGCAGATTGATGCCTGCCACCACGTTGATTCGTCCCTCATCCAGCAGATCGTAGGCGATATTGCTCGGGGTGGAGCCGAACATGTCGGTGAGTACCAGTACACCGTCTCCCTGATCCAGCTGAGCGATCAGTCTCTGGGTCGTGGTGCGCAATTCGTCCGGATCGCAGTCGGTGGTGACTGCCATCACCTCAGTGGAGAGCGGGCAGATCCCCATCATGTTGACGGCTGTCTGCAACAGGGTGTGTCCGACCTGGTTATGGGTGATGATCAGCAGGCCGATACTCATGACAGCTCCCGGTGACGGCTCAGTATCTTGCGGCCCTGGGATTTGAAATGGCGAAAGAGTTGGTCGGTAATGAAAACCGATCGATGTTGACCGCCGGTGCAACCGATGGCGATGGTGAGATAGCTGCGTCCGTCCGCCTCGAAGCGGGGTATCCACTCCTCCAGAAAACGGATCAGGTCAGCTCGCATCTGCCGGGTGTCTTCGCTGTTTTCCAGAAATCGTGCTACCGGCCCGTCGAGACCTGTAAAGGGCCTCAGCTCTGCTTGCCAGTGCGGATTGGGCAGGCAACGCACGTCGAAGACGAAGTCGATGTCACGTGGCACACCATGTTTGAAACCGAAGGACTCAACCAACAGTGATACCTGCTGTTTGTCTCCGCTCACCCGGCCACGAATCAGGTCCCGCAGTTCATGTAGATTGGTGTGGGTGGTGTCTATACAGAGGTCGGCGTTGCTGATCAGGGGTTCGAGCAGAACCCGTTCACGCTTGATGGCCTCATCCAGGGAGATGTCCGCAGTGGAGAGCGGGTGTTTGCGGCGCGTCTCACTGAAGCGTTTGATCAGGGTATCGCTCTGCGCCTCGAGAAAGATCATCTCGCACTTGATACCCTGCGCACGCATCTTGTCGACCATCTTGGGCAGTCTGCCCAATTGGTCGGGTTGGCTGCGGGCGTCGATACCGACTGCGGTGGATTGAAAGATCTCTTCCGGTTTTTCGATCAAATGTTTGGAGAAAGCCTCGAAGAGGCAGACCGGCAGGTTATCGATGCAGTAGTAACCCAGGTCTTCCAGGGTGTGCAAGGCGATGGATTTTCCTGAACCCGAGAGTCCGGTGAGGATAAGAAGTCTGATGCCAGCTGTCATGTCTTACTGCACGTTGGTATTATTTTGGAGGCCGCAATATGGGTAGGGTAGCGCAATCTGTCGCCAGATTGAAAATCCAGAGTGGCATTTTACAAACTAAAAGCCTATCTCGCAGCAGATATTTTGCCCTTGAAATTAAATTAATCCTGTTGCTGGTCGATGAAATGGCGTTGCCGCTGGGAAAAATCATCAGCCGCATTGTAACCATCGATACGTAGCAGGTGTTGTCTGACTGCAGTTTCCACCATGATCGCCAGATTGCGCCCTGCCGCCACCGGCAGCATTGTCTGGTGGATGTCGACGCCGAGCAGGTTTTTCAAGGAATGGCTGCCCTGGAGTCTGTCCATCTGCGCCACCTCATCGTCGTCGAGACACTGCAGGTCGATGATCAGGTTCAGGTTCTTGCGGGGTTTGACGGCGCAGTTGCCGAACATGGCGCGGATATTGAGGATGCCGAGGCCCCGGACCTCCAGAAAATCCTTCAATACCGGAGGGCAGCTGCCGCTTAGTGTTTTGTTGTCGATGCGGGTGATCTCGGTGGCATCGTCAGCTACCAGACGATGTCCCCTGGAGATCAGCGCCAAGGCCAGCTCACTTTTACCTACCGCTGCATCGCCGCTCAGCAGGACCCCCTTGCCCAGTACTTCCAGGAAGACACCATGTACCAGTGTGGTTTCGGATTTGCGTTGATTGAGCAGGTGCTGCAATCGAGTGATGATCTCATGGTCTCCCGTTGGCGTGATCAGGAGGGGGATGTCGTTTTTTGTGGCGAGTTGGAAGCAATCGTTGCTGGGAGTACAGCTGTTGGAAAAGATAATGGCTGCGGGATTGGCGCCGAATAGTCGTTTGAGGCTTTTTCGGTGGTGGGTCTCGTCAAGCGACTGCAGGTGGCGCTGCTCCTGTGGGCCTATGACCTGTATCCGATTGGGCCGGATCATGTTCATCGGACCCACGGGGGGCTGAGTATCATCCTGCTCATCCACTGGGTGAATATGGCGATCTACAGGTTGCCGGCTGCGGAACCAGCTGAGCGCCAGTTCTGTACCGTATTGGCTGATCAGATCATAAAGGGTGACGGGTGGATTCATGGACCGGTGTCGGCGCCATCCCGCAGACGGATGAGTTCGAAAGCATCTTCTGCCGTTTTGGTCTGCCGCAGTTTGTCGCAGAAACCGGCGTCGCTGAACATGGCAGCCAATTTGGCCAGAAGCTGCAGGTGCGCATCAGTCGCCTCTTCCGGCACCAGCATGGCAAAGGCCAAGTCGACCGGTTGCCCATCCACGGCGTCGAAATCGACGCCCCGCTGGAGCTGGATGAAAGCGCCGATAGCGTTTTTTACCTGTGGCATGCGGGCGTGGGGCAGGGCGATGCCCCGGCCCAGCCCGGTACTGCCCAGACGTTCACGCAGCAGCAGGCTGTCGAAGACCCTGTCCTGAGTCAGCGCTGGAATCTCCCCGGCCAGGCGTCGGCCGAGTTCCTCCAGCACCCTCTTCTTGCTACCGGCTTCGATTCGACAACCGATGCGTTCCTCAACAATAAAGCCGTCGGGAAACATGCAGACCTCGCTTCGCGTCTATTCTTCGGTAGCGTATTTGAGATCCACGCCATTGCCACGATGATTTTTTAGTTTCTCCTTGTGTTTGATTACCTGGCGGTCGAGTTTGTCGATCAAGGAATCGATGGCTGCATACATATCCTCCTGCACGGAATCCGCGAAAACATTCGCGCCGTTGACGTGCAGTGTCGCCTCCGCCTTCTGACGCAGTTTCTCCACACTGAGGATGACATGCACATTGGTGACGTTGTCGAAGTGGCGTTCCAGTTTTTCTAGTTTGGTGTCGACGTAGTCTTTCAGAGAGTCAGTAATATCGATGTGATGACCGGTCAGGCTAATTTGCATAGTTAACTCCTGTTTCCGATGGGATTTTCCATCATTCTGCCCGTATTCATACCAGGCGTTTACGCTCGTTCGATGGCGGAATCGTCATCGACTCGCGGTATTTGGCCACTGTTCTGCGGGCAACATTGATGCCCTGTTCTGACAGTATAGTGGCGATTTTATTGTCGCTGAGTGGTTTTGATGGCTTTTCTGCGGCAATCAGTTTTTTGATCAAAGCGCGGATTGCAGTGGCTGAGCACTCGCCGCCGGCGCTGGTGCTAACATGGCTAGAGAAGAAGTATTTAAACTCCAGGGTGCCGCGGGGCGTGTGCATATATTTCTGCGTGGTGACCCGTGAAATGGTCGACTCATGCATCTCCAGCGCCTCGGCGATATCTCGCAGCACCAGGGGTTTCATCGCCTCGGCGCCGTGTTCGAAGTAGGCCTGTTGGACTTCGACGATTCTGGAGGCAACCCGCAGGATCGTGTCGTTGCGGCTCAGCAGGCTCTTGATGAACCAGCGGGCCTCCTGCAAATGGTTTTTCAGGAAGGTGTTGTCTTTACCCGAGTCGGCGCGGCGGATCAGTTTTGCGTAGTCGGTATTGACCCGTAGACGGGGGGCTGCTTCCGGGTTTAGTTCCACTCGCCAAGTGCCGTTGCGCCGGGTGACAAAGACGTCGGGGATGACATATTGAGGTTCCGACTCGGCGATCAGGCTGCCGGGATGGGGATGCAGGGAACGAATCAGCTGGGTCATGCTGCTGAGTTCGTCGTCCGTAACCTTCATGCGGCGCTTGATCTGAGCCTGGTCCTGACTGGCGAGCAGTTTGAAGAAATCCTCGCAGAGGCGGATGGTCGGTTGCAGGTATGGCGTATCTTCAGGCAGCTGCCGCAGCTGAATCAGCAGGCACTCACGGGGATCCTGTGCGGCCACGCCGGGGGGATCGAATGCCTGAATTCGATGGAGTACCGCTTCCACATCCTCCAGGGTCATCTCCTCGTCCTCCAAAGTCTCGAGGATCTCTTCGGGGCTGGTGGTGAGATAGCCGTCTTCATTGACGCCATCGATGATCATGGTGGCGATGACACGATCGGTAGGACAGAAGGGGGTGAGGTTCAACTGCCAGAACAGATGGTCCTGCAGTGTTTGCGCCTGCCCTCGCTGGGCCAGGAAATCGCTGTCCATACTCTCGGCAGAGCCGTTGTTGGTGGGTGGCGTATAGCTATCGTAGACATCGGTCCATTCGCTGTCCACGGGCAGCTCTTCCGGCATCTCTGGGGATTCCGTCTGAACCTCACGTTCGTTGTTCACGTCGTTGAACGGCTCGGCGGTGGATTCCTGTTTTTCAGGTTTCTGCTCCGTTTCATCGCTGTTCTGCTTGAGCCGCTCAAACTCCTCTTCGGTCTCCAGTAACGGATTTGCCTCCAGGGCCTCCTGCACCTCTTGGGAGAGGTCAAGCGTAGACAACTGTAACAGGCGGATAGCCTGTTGCAGCTGTGGCGTCATTGTGAGGTGCTGTCCGAGTCGGAGCTGAAGGGTTTGCTTCATCTGCAGGTGATTATCAAAACCTGGTACGTTATTTGTATGGATTTCCTAATTTCATTCTAGCCAAAAATGGAAGGTGCGGAAAACTTTATCGCAGCTTTCAGTTGTTCTGGATCATGAAATCGTTATTGAACTTGTCGGCAGCTGGCCTGATATCTGAATCGAGACAAGTAACCGCTTGAAATTTGTGGAAAAATCCCTCTCTCCTTACATGGAAAAATGCTCTCCCAGGTAGACAGAGCGAACTTCCGGGTTTACAAGAATATCCTGCGGCGTCCCCTCCGCCAGCACGCTGCCTGCGTTGATGATGTAGGCGCGATTGCAGATGTCGAGGGTCTCCCGCACATTATGGTCGGTGATCAGTACGCCGATGCCTCGCTCTTTCAGGTGCAGAATGATCTTTTTGATCTCCAGCACCGCGAGGGGGTCAACCCCGGCGAAGGGTTCGTCCAGCAGCACGAAACGGGGTTCGATGGAGAGTGCACGGGCGATCTCCAGTCGCCGCCGTTCGCCGCCGGAGAGGCTCATGGCCATATTATCCCGCAGATGGGCGATACCGAACTCATCGAGCAGTCTGTCGCAGATCTCCTGGCGTTCCGCCTTTTTCAGGGATTTGCGGGTCTCCAGGATGGCCAGAATGTTGTTTTCCACAGAGAGCCGCCGAAAGATCGAGGGCTCCTGGGCGAGATAGCCGATGCCGAGCCGGGCCCGGCTGTGCATAGGCAGATCGGTGACCTCACGTCCGTCGACCATGACGCTGCCGCCGTCCGCCGGGATCAGACCCACGATAATGTAGAAACTGGTGGTCTTGCCTGCGCCGTTGGGACCGAGCAGTCCGACCACCTCGCCCTTGTCGACCTCCAGCGAAATCCGGTCAACCACTTTGCGGCCGCGATACTGCTTCTCCAGGTTGGTGGCGAGCAACTGGGTCATTGTTGTTCTTTCCTGGGTTCTATGACCACCCGAACCCGCTTTTTGCCTGCGGCGCTGGCGCCCGCCTTGACCTGGGATTTTCCGCGCAGGTAGGTGATGCGGTCGCTGCGAAACTGATCCTTGCCCTGTTGCAGCAGCGCCTCCCCGATCAAATAGATCTCATCCTTCCTGGCATAGTATTCGGCCCGCAGCGCCTGTCCGCGGGCCACCTCGTCGCTGTCGTCCATGCGCTGCTGAAAGCGCACCGGCTTGCCGATGGCGAAGACCTTTTCTGTTTCGCCATCGACACGATAGACCCATATCTTGTCGGCCCACAGTTTGGTGCTGCCCTGGGTGATGACCACGTTGCCTTCGTAGATGCTGACGCCTTTGGCGTCATCGATGTCCACGCTGTCCGCCTCCAGATACATCGGCTGATCTTTATCGGTGCTGAGTGCGAGGCTGAGGGCCGGCATGGACAGGGAGAGGGCGAGCAGCAGACTCAAGAGCCGGTTATTGGGTTTCATAACGGCTTCGTACCTCGGATAGTAGTTTGATTCTGGCGGGTTCTTTGAACCAGCCCTGCATGCCGATGGAGGTGACCCAGTCCCGGCGGCTGTCGAGACGAAATGCGCCATCAGTTTCGGCGTAGGAGAGTTTGGGATGTACCTTCAGATCGAAGGTGATGATGTGATAGGGGCGGTTTTTCCCCTGCCCCTCCCGGTCAATGAATACCTTGCCCGGAAGGAAGATGTTTTCGCCTTTGTTGGTGATGAGTGCCTGCTTGGCGCGCATCTTCCAGGGCGGGGTGGCTGGATCGAATATCCACAGATGTGGATTGTCCAATTCGGCGCTGTCGTCGTCCCTGAAGTGGACCAAACGCTCCGTTACCAGGCGGTGTTTTGGGGTGCCTGCCTCACTGTAGGTGGTGATCGTGAGGTCTTCGGCGTAGTAGTCTGGATGGTGTCCTGCGACCTGCTGGCGCTGCTGTTTCGGTTCTGTTATCTCGGCCAGCCACCAACTCAGTCCCGCAATGGCGGTAGTGAACAGGACGATGAAGAGCGTATGACGATTCACCAGCGTAACGGCTTAAAGATAGTTTTCCAGCGCAGACTGAAGATTGCCCTGAGCATCCATCAGTAGTTCGCAGACATCCCGCCCGGCGCTACGGCCCCCCGCATGCGGGGTTTGCCAGTGGGCATGCTGGAGCACAAAGGGGTGTGCGTCATTGACCGCAATAGCGAGGCCGACGCGGCGCATGATGGGCAGATCGACCACGTCGTCTCCCACGTAGGCGACATCTTCATCGCTCAGGCCGAGCTGATCCCGCAACTGGAGATAGGTGGGCAGCTTATCCAGCTTGCCCTGGTGGACGTGTTTGATCCCCAGGCTCTCCATGCGGATGCGCACCACTTCCGAGGAGCGGCCGGTGATGATGCCGATCTCAACACCGCTGGCCTGCAGCATCTTCATGCCGTGGCCATCCCGGGAGTTGAACGCCTTGTACTCCTGTCCATCATCGCCGAGGAACAGACTGCCGTCGGTGAGCACACCGTCGACATCGAATATGACCAGCTTGATGTTGCGAGCCTTTTCCTGGATGTCCTGCACTTTCTCTCTCCGATTTTATTAGGGCCAAGGTTATTAGGGCCGAGGGCCAAGGACCAAGGACCAAGGACCAAGGACCAAGGACCAAGGACCAAGGACCAAGGACCAAGGACCAAGGACCAAGGACCAAGGACCAAGGACCAAGGACCAAAGGTAAGTTGTACCTCCTTTCCCTTCCTCGGCCCTAGGCCCTAAAAACCTCGGCCCTGTCTTACATAACACCGGCACGCAGCAGGTCGTGCATGTTGAATGCGCCGACCAGTTCACCTTGCCCGTTTACCACCAGCAGGCCGCTGATCTTGTTCTCTTCCATCAGCTGCAGGGCTTCGGCAGCGAGCATCTCCGGCGCCACCGTTTTGCAGTTTACGGTCATCACCTCCGACACACCCGCTGCGTGAATGTTCACTTTGTGGTCGAGGGTGCGGCGCAGATCCCCGTCGGTGTAGATTCCCGCCAACGCTCCCTGCCCGTCAACCACGGCAGTCATGCCGAGGCTTTTGGATGACATCTCGATCAGTGCTGTGTTCAGGCTGGCACCGATGGAGACCTTTGGAATCGCATCCCCAGTGTGCATGATATCACCGATGTGCAGCAGCAGGCGCCGTCCGAGGCTGCCGCCGGGATGCGAGAGGGCGAAGTCCTTGGCGGTGAATCCCCGCGTCTCAAGCAGGGCGATCGCCAGGGCGTCACCCATTGCCAGTGCAGCGGTGGTGCTGGAGGTGGGGGCGAGACCCAGGGGACAGGCCTCCTTCTCCACACTGACATCGATGCTGACTTCCGCCTCGCATGCCAGTGTGGATTCCGGGTTGCCGGTCATGCTGATGAGTGGCACACCGAGACGTTTGATCAATGGCAGGATGGTCAGCAGTTCGCCGGTCTCCCCTGAATTCGAGAGTGCAAGCACCACATCACCGCTGGTGATCATGCCGAGATCGCCATGGCTGGCTTCACCGGGATGGACGAAAAAAGCGGGGCTGCCGGTACTGGCGAGGGTGGCGGCGATCTTGCTGCCGATGTGCCCTGATTTTCCCATGCCGATGACCACTATGCGACCGGGACACTCAAGCATATAGCTGCAGGCGCGGGCGAAATCGTCGTCGATGCGCGCTGCCAGCGATGAGATGGCAGCAGCCTCGGTTTCGATCACTGCCAGTCCCAGGCTTCGGAGTCTACCGGCCTCTTCCTGGGTGATCGGTTTGCCTTGTCTCATTGATCTCTCTCGATTAAACGTAAAAAACAGCCGTTCGTAGGCATGATCAAGCGTAGCGGATCAGGCAAAATAGTCTAACTTAAGGTAAAAAACAGCACTGACTGATAGCCGATGAAAGCGAGCAGCAGCAGAACGCCTTCGATGCGGTTGATCTGCCCTTTCAGTTTCCCAAAACCATAGCCCATGGCAAAGAGGGCAAGGGTCAGCCCAATCATCATGGGTTGATCCCGGTAGAGTGCGGCTGGGGCAAAGGCGCCCGGTGCAATCAGGCCCGGCAGGCTCAGGACCGCCAACAGATTATAGAGGTTGGAACCGATGATGTTGCCGATGGCAAGATCGTCCTCTCCCTTGAGGGCGCTGGCAATGCTTGCCGCCAGCTCGGGCAGGCTGGTGCCCAGGGCGACGATGGTAAGGCCGATCACCAGATCGCTGATGCCGAACGCAGTGGCGATGTTGACTGCCCCCCAGACCAGCATGCGTGAACTCACCAGCAGGCAGATAAGCCCGAGTATCAGCCAGAAGATCGCACGGCGGGTGGGCATGTCGTGAGGGATTTCGGCATCGAACTCGTCGGCTATCGGGTCGGTTGGAGAGCCGGTTTTAGCGGCGTGGATCATCCAGCCGAGCACGGCGATCAAGACGATAATCAGGATCACGCCGTCGAGCTGGTTCAGTTCCCCGTCCAGCATGAGCAGCAGGCTGAGGCCGGTCACGCCGAGCAGCAGGGGGTACTCCCTCTTTAATACGCTGGAGTGGACGGTCAGAGGGACGATAAGCGCGGTAGTGCCAAGGATCAGGCCGATATTGGCGATATTCGAACCCAGTGCGTTACCGATCGCGAGGCCGGGATTGCCATCGAGCGAGGAGACGACCGAGACCAGTATCTCCGGTGCGGATGTGCCGAAGCCGACGATGGTGAGCCCGATCAGCATCGCTGACACACCCAGGTTGCTGGCCAGAGCGGCGGCGCCGATGACAAAGCGATCGGCGCCCCAAACCAGGATGGCAAGTCCGACGAGAATGGCAAGTGAGTCGATCAGCATCTCTTCTTATTAAGGTTTATTGTGTTGTCGGGGAAGGGCGCAATTTTTTCAGACCCGGAGGGGAAAGTCCAAAGAGATGTTAGCCGGGTTGCTCGCTGAGCTTGACATATCAATAATAATATCAGATAATTCTAACATACTGATTACCTGCCGATGGCGAGTGTCAGTACTCCTCCATCCTCCTAAAATGGTGGTTATATTTAAGCGCAACGTCCTCCGTTGCGCTTTTTTTTTGCCGGCGGCGAATGAGGTCTTGTTTCCTGTCGGATCATCCGGTACCATTCGCCGTCTTTTTCGGACGATAATAGTTCTCCATTGGAGCGACTCGGTATGACAACCGTTAGTGCAAAACCGGCTGAGGTACGCCGCACCTGGTACCTCGTGGACGCAACCGACAAGACCCTCGGTCGCCTCTCCAGCGAAATTGCGCGCCGCCTGCGCGGTAAGCATAAGCCTGAATATACCCCTCATGTGGATACCGGGGATTACATCGTGGTAATCAACGCGGAGAAGATCCATGTGACCGGCAACAAGATGTCGGACAAGATGTATCACCATCACACCGGTTATATAGGCAACCTCAAGTCGATCAGCCTGGAAAAGCTGTTGGACAAGGCGCCGGAGCGGGTGATTCAGCATGCCGTCAAGGGCATGATGCCTAAGAATCCTCTGGGTCGCGCCATGTTCAAGAAGCTGCGCGTCTTTGTAGGTCCCGAACACACTCATCAGGCCCAGCAGCCTCAGCCGCTGGACATCTGATCACCATTTTCATCAGGTAAAACCGATGGCAGATATTCATTACAGCACCGGCCGCCGCAAAAGCTCAGCAGCCCGGGTCTTCCTGACCTCCGGCAGCGGCAGCATCGTTGTCAATAATCGTCCTCTGGACGAATATTTTGGCCGTGAAACAGCGCGTATGGTCGTGCGTCAGCCGCTGGACGTCACCGCAACACTCGACAAGGTTGATATCAAGGTCACCGTAAAAGGTGGCGGCACCACTGGTCAGGCAGGCGCCATTCGTCACGGCATAGCGCGTGCCCTTGATCTATATGACGAGTCGCTGCATGTTGGTCTGCGCAAAGCCGGATTCCTGACTCGTGATGCCCGTGAGGTCGAGCGTAAGAAAGTCGGTCTGCACAAGGCGCGCAAGCGTCCTCAGTTCTCCAAACGATAAAAATAGGGCCGAGGTTTTAAGGGCCGAGGGCCTAGGAGGCGGGCATGGATGCCCTGATAAGCCTCGATGTATGGAAGAGGGCTTGTCGGCTCTCAGCAGATATTTACAAACTGATTGGTGGCTGTGCCAATTTTGGCTTCAGGGATCAGTTGGGAAGATCGGCGCTTTCCATAGCCTCAAACATAGCTGAAGGTTATGGGCGGGAATCAGTCAAAGAGCGCATTCACTTCCTTCGGATTGCAAAGGCTTCCAGCTATGAGGCCTGGACACAAATTCTGATCGGCATCGAGTCAGATCTGATTGATCGTGAAATCGGCCTTGAAAAATCCGAAGAAATCATACAGATTTCAAAGATGGTATACGGGCTAATCGTTTATTTTGAGCGAAGTGCCGGTAGAGAGGGCCAAGGTGGAGATCCTCGGCCCTAGGCCCTAAAGAAAATTGGGGATTCGTCTAATGGCAGGACAACGGACTCTGACTCCGTTTGTAGAGGTTCGAGTCCTCTATCCCCAGCCAAAATAAAAAACCCGCTTCGGCGGGTTTTTTGTTTTAGGGCCAAAAAACAGGGCCGAGGTTGATAGGGCCTAGGGCCGAGGACCGCCACCTTATCCCTTATCCCTTGGCCCTTAAATCCTCGGCCCTGTTTTCTTTATGTCACTACTCCTATATTTCGAGTCTCTGAGACAATAATTTACCTGCAGATGGTTAAATGTTGTTGGTTGAATTTTATTGGGAATTCGAGGAAATGATGGTAACTAACGGAATTGCCGCATTTTAATTGCCTGTCCTATGTGAGGTGTATTTTTTTTGCAACAAAATTACCACATGTGATTTTTTTACAAAAAAGACTTGCAATGCAGCGCTGGCTTATCTAGTATTGCCAGCGAACGTACAGAATTCATCTCTAACTCATTGGAGTTTTTTAAAAATGAAGAAAATCCTTTCTTTCGCAATTGCTGCTGCTCTGATTGCCCCTGCGGCTGCCATGGCTGATTCCACCATCTACGGTAAGGTTCGTGTCGCTTCTGACAAGTGGGATGTCGACAATGGTCTTGATTCCTGGGGCATGCAGGATCAAGCTTCCCGTCTTGGTATCAAGGGTTCCGAAGATCTGGGCAACGGCCTGAAAGCCATCTACCAGATGGAGTTCGGCATGGCTGCAGGTTCTGCATTCAACTGGTCTGGTCGTAACGCTTTCGTCGGCTTGGCTGGTGGTTTCGGTACCGCTGTTGCCGGTCGTCACGACACTCCTCTGAAGATGTCCACCGGCAAGCTGGATCTGTTCGCAGATACCGCTGCTGACTACGATCAGGGCGGCAACCACACCAACCTGTTCATGGATCGTCGCGTTGATGGTGCCATTGCATACATCTCTCCCTCTTTCTCCGGTCTCACCCTTGCTGGTGCAGTCGTTCAGACTCTGGCCACCGAAGACTTCCAGGATGCTTACTCCATCGCTGGTATGTACAGCAACGGCCCTTTCTACGGTGCCATCGCTTACGAGCAGCTTGATGAAGACAACTTCGGCGCACCTGCTGAGAACGAGACTCAGTTCCGCATCGGCGGCGGCGTTTTGGGTTGGAACAACATCAGCGTGACCGGTGTTTACGAGACGCGTTCCGACATCGGCGGCGTTGCCAATGACGACAAGGCAACCTACCAGCTGTCTGGCGCATACGACATGGGCATGCACCGCATCAAGGGCATGTACGGTTCTGCTGACTTCGACAACACCGCAGGTACCGACTTCGATACTTATGCTATTGGCTACCAGTTCAGCTTCAGCAAGCGTACCGATGCACAGGTTCTCTACAATGCTCGTGACGTAGACGACGCAGCTGGTGCACCAAGCACCGACAGCAGCGTTATCTCTCTGCAGCTGAGCCACAACTTCTAAGTCTTACTTTAGTGAGGAAGAAGACGGGGCCTCGTCTCTGTTTTTGTCGTTCTGCGAAGTAGGCAAACCCGCCCTCTGAAGAAGAGGCGTCACCCCGATCGAGGGAAGACAATCCGATTGGCAAGGGCGTAGCTGGTAACGGCTGGGTCTGAAGGAAGCCATAGGAAGTGCTTTATTACATAACGCAAGTGAACCTGGTCGGCACAACAGGTGGGTCAGCTTCAGAAATAGGGCGAAGCCCAATAATGGTCATCAGGCCTGTGGTGTGTTGCAGGATGCATGCTGCTTACCGGGAGCTGTAGTAACGGGGAAGCTCACAGTCCTTGTTTTCAAGGCTCACTATCAAGAGTGGAGACCAAGATGTTTAAGTGTGGAGGTGTGGCAGATGAGCTCGTAGTAGTGATGAAGTTCCGGCCTGTGAAGCCTGGTAACAGTGTGGAGGAGAAAACCGGAATGACCACTGACGGAGGTTCAGTGGGCTTGTGACAGCCAAAAGCTGGCATGAGATGCGAAGAGCAATACGTAACTGAACGAAGTACACAAATACGACGGCGATCACGCATCCGCAACTGAAATATGGAAGAAGCCGAACGGTTGTACCGAAGGTTGAAGCAAGGCGCTACAAAGCCAACGTTTAAGTTTGTCCGATGCATAGTTGGCGGTCAAACCTTAGCCAGTTTTGCCATGCCAAAACCGCTGGCTTCGTGAGGAGTTGTGCTGGTGGATATGGCCAGTACTCATTAGTATTTGCCCCAAAGCATTCAGATACCTGGTTTGCGGAGCCGTATACGTGGTCCACTGTACGGCTTGTTCTCTGTGAGAGGGATGAGGCGGGTAGTATTCTCACCCTACTTCGATGCTTGCCCCATAGCTACACGGCCCCCTGAAAGAAAGAGGCAAACCCAAGACTAATGGGGTCAGACTCGAATTAAGAATTAAGACAGAACCTCTGTTAGACTCTTTATTTTATTTGCACGGAAGCAGATATCATGGCACGTCTTCCTCGTTACTTTGTCAAAGGTCAGGCTCAGCACATCATCCAGCGGGGAAATAATCGTGAGCCGATCTTTGCGGCAAGCGATGACTACCATTTCTATCTGGATTGTCTGCAAGAGGCCGCAAAGCTCCATGAACTCACGGTTCATGCCTATGTCTTGATGACAAATCATGTGCATCTACTGGCTAGTCCTGAAGCAGAGGTCAGCATTCCCAAGACTCTGCAATCAGTTGGCCGCAGATATGTTCAATATTTCAACTACCGTTACAAACGTACGGGCACCTTATGGGAGGGACGTTATAAGGCTACGCTTATCGACAGCGACCACTATCTGTTGACCTGTATGCGCTATATTGAACTCAATCCAGTGCGTACAGGAATGGTCGACCATCCCCAAAAATACCCTTGGTCAAGTTATGCCAGTAATGCCTTTGGAAATATAAACAAGCTGCTAAAGCCGCATGATTTGTACCGTCATCTGGGAGATAGTGAAGCTGACAGGCAGTCCGCATATTGTCTGCTTTTTCAGGCAGGTATCGGAAAATCAGATCTTGAGGTTATTCGGGCATCAACCAACAAAGGCTGGGCGATGGGCAATGACCGCTTTCGTGAAAAGATTGAAAAGTTAACAGGTCGGCGTGCGGCACCGAGGCCTAGAGGAAGACCTAGGAGCACACGTGACTAATTCGAGTCTGACCCCAATTTAGATCCACCCCAATTTAGATCCTCGGCCCTCGGCCCTATCAACCTCGGCCCTCTTATTTGGGCAGCACTGTCTTGACGCCATCCTCGGTGCCCAGGATCAACACATCAGCGCCACGCATGGCAAAGAGACCGGTGGTGACCACGCCGGCGATGGCGTTGATGCGGTTCTCCATCTCGATGGGTTTCATGATCTCCAGATTGTGAACATCCAGGATGACATTTCCGTTGTCGGTAATGAAGTCTTCACGCCAGACCGGGGTGCCGCCAAGTTTGACCAGCTGGCGTGCCACATGGCTGCGGGCCATGGGGATGACCTCCACCGGCAGTGGGAACTTGCCCAGTATGTCCACCAGTTTGCTGCCGTCTGCGATGCAGACAAACTTTCTGCTGGCGCCCGCGATGATCTTCTCGCGGGTCAGCGCGCCACCACCGCCCTTGATGAGCGCCAGATTGTGATCCGCTTCATCTGCGCCATCCACATAGATATCCAGCTCCCCCGCTACGTTAAGATCCATTACCGGAATGCCGTGGCTCTTCATGCGTTCGGTCGAAACTTCGGAACTTGAAACCGCGCCATCGATTTTATGCTTGATGGTGGCCAGGTAGTCGATGAAATGGTTGACCGTTGAACCGGTACCCACACCGACGATGCCGCCATCGACATACTCCAGCGCGGCCTCTGCGGCCATTTTTTTCATTTCGTCTGCATTCATGCGCTAACTCCTTTGCTATCGACTGCAAGCTTGGGGATTCGGATTAGAAGCCCGATTGCCTGCTTTGTCGATATTATCTAACGTTTATCGGATTTTGGGGGTTATCATACCGATGCACCTCTTTGATGTCAGGTGCGGCAATCTCACATTGGAATAGAATAATGCCACAGCGTTATATAGAAAAAATCCTCCGCGCGCGGGTCTACGACGTGGCGCATGAGACGCCTCTGGATTATGCGCCGCTGCTCTCTGCAAGGATGGAGAATCGGATCTTTTTGAAGCGGGAGGATCTGCAGCCTGTATTCTCATTCAAGTTGAGGGGGGCCTATAACAAGATTCAGAGTCTTTCGCCGGAGGCGAGGGAGAAGGGGATCATTGCTGCATCTGCCGGTAATCATGCCCAGGGTGTTGCTCTGTCGGCCCGCAAGCTGAAGATTCAGGCGCTTATTGTTATGCCGCGTACGACACCGCCCATCAAAGTACAGTCGGTGCGTAATCTTGGTGCCAAGATTGTATTGTTCGGAGACTCCTATGATGAAGCCTATGCGCACTCCCAGAAGTTGGCGGAGGAGAAGGGGCTGACCTACATTCATCCCTTTGATGATCCGGAGGTGATTGCGGGTCAGGGCACGATTGGGATGGAGTTGTTGCGGCAGCATCCGGAGCCCCCGCTGGCAATCTTTGTTCCGGTGGGCGGTGGCGGGTTGATTGCGGGGATCGCGTCCTATGTTAAATATGTACGGCCCGAGGTGAAGATTATCGGTGTTGAGCCGGATGACGCGCCTACGCTCTATCGGGCGATGGAGGCTGGGCGCCGGGTCAAACTTAAGCAGGTGGGAATATTTGCAGATGGCGTGGCGGTCAGGCAGATAGGAAAAGAGAGTTTTCGTGTGGCCCGCAAGCTTGTGGATGAGGTGATCCTGGTCAATGCAGATGAGATATGTGCTGCGATAAAGGACGTTTTTGATGACACGAGAACGATTGCCGAGCCTGCCGGTGCATTGTCTGTTGCGGGTCTGAAAAAATATGTGCAGCGTGAAGGAATCAAAGGGACCGATCTGATCGCCATAGAGAGCGGCGCCAATATCAATTTTGACCGTCTGCGCCATGTTGCTGAACGCGCGGAATTCGGCGAAAGAAGAGAGGCGCTTTTTGCAGTGCAGATTCCTGAGCGGCCGGGAAGCTTTCATCGGTTTTGCAAAGTAATAGGCAAACGCAGTATCACTGAGTTCAACTATCGTTATGCCAGTGACCGCACTGCACAGATATTCGTCGGTGTGGAGTTGAGTGACGGGGATCGGGAGAGAGAGGAGTTGGTCGCCAGGTTCGAGAAGAAATCCTATCCCATTGTCGACATGACCGATAATGAAACCGCTAAACTGCACATTCGCTATATGGTGGGCGGCCATGCCAAGGGTGTTGAAAACGAGATGCTGGTGCGGTTTGAATTTCCCGAGCGCCCTGGTGCATTACTCTATTTTCTGTCCAATATTGGCAAACGCTGGAACATCAGTTTGTTCCACTATCGAAATCACGGTTCAGCCTATGGACGTGTACTGATGGGTATACAGATTCCAGTGGGTGAAAAAGGTGATTTCAGGAAAATGCTGAAAGACCTGGGTTACACCTTTTGGGAAGAGAGCGATAATCCGGCATATCAACTCTTTGCGGGTGTGGACTGACGCGGTTTTTTGCAGGGAAGTAAAAAACGCCCCATGATTCATGGGGCGTTTTTTTAGGTGGTGATCAGATCGACCCTATTTTTGGGTGACCTTTTTGCGTGGCGTGACCTTGCGTGGCCGAGCTGCTTGTTTCTTGGCAGCAACCTTTTTCTTGGCGGCTCTTTTCTTTACTGTCTTCTTTTTGGCAACAACCTTTTTCTTGGCGGCTCTTTTCTTTACTGTCTTCTTTTTGGCAACAACCTTTTTCTTGGCGGCTCTCTTCTTTACGGTCTTCTTTTTGGCAGCAACCTTTTTCTTGGAGGCCCTCTTCTTTACTGTCTTCTTCTTAGTGACTACCTTTTTCTTTGAGACGATCTTTTTTGCTGCCGACTTTTTCCTGGTAGATGCTTTTTTCTTGGCAGCTACTTTCTTTGTGGTGGAAACTTTACGCTTTACAGCGGCCTTCTTTTTGGCGGTTTTTTTCTTCGCCATAACATGTCCTCCAGAGACATCTACCCCATATGATGCACTGAGTATAAGTCAGCTTGAAAAAAAATCCAGAATAAATACGTTTTTTCTTATTTAATACAGTCTGTTGCTTGTATTCAAGTAGAGTAAGTGAACGATACTATCGTTGCTAGGATTGATTGATGAGGATTCCTGCGAGTGGATGTTATCGATGTGGAAAGTGTAAACGGAATACGGGTCAAAGATGTTTGTCTGTCCATCATGGATGTAGGCCCGATCAAGCGTAGCGGCTCGGGCGTTTAATCACTGAAAGCGGGTAGAGCATTGCCGGTTCCGCTACGCTTGAACCGGCCTGCATCTATTTTAGTTCTTCATTTCGCTCATTGGTCGTGATGTATAAATCAGGAGTGAGCTGAAAAGTTACAATGAATAGATCTTCTTCTCGGTAATGATCGCATCGAGTTGGATGTCCCACGGTTTTGCCTGAAGGCCATCGACCCTTTGGCACTCATGGGCAAGTCCAACCAGTTTTGGTCCGGGCCAGTGATGACGATTTTTTCTGAATGCGAGTGTGCGGTCATAGAAGCCACCTCCCATTCCTAGTCGGTTACCTTGGATGTCAAATGCAACCAGTGGCACGAAGATCAGGTCCAGCCCCCAGGGCATGGAAATATGTTTATGGTGTGATGCAGGTTCGGGGATTCCGAATCGATTGTTTTTCAGTCGACCTTCTATTTTATGCTCCGCGAACCAAAGGGATCGCGATGGGCGGTTGCGCAGGACGGGGAAGAAGCAGCGCTTACCGGAGTGGCGTGCGTGCTTTACCAAAGGGGCTGGGTCCATCTCTCCGTCAGCAGCAAAATAGAAAGCGATGCGGTGGCTGTGTCTGAATGCTGTATACGCCGAAGCCAGGCGTTTCATCTGCAGGCTGTGGGCTTTGTGTGTCTGGTTGCTCAATTGGCGCCGTCGGGTGCGGACCACGTGGCGCAGCGATTTTGTATTCATCGGAGCAGGGGAGTGATTTGAAAGAGACAACCCCCACATGTGCCGTCGCAAACCATTGTTCTTGAACCGGTAGGTTCAAGTGGGAACAGCAGGGATGCTTCAGGCTTCCCGCTACGAGGCGGACATGCACACCGGCATCGACATTTTGTTCCCAGGGCACTAATTAGGCTCAAGAAAATACCCGGGTCACTAACGAACACGGCAGGGGTCATCTACCTATAGGCTAAACCTAAATGGGTCAAAGTTCCAGTTGGTTGCTTGAATTCAGCGCGATCTCGATCTTCTCCTGCAAATTTTGAATGCGGCGGGAGATATTCTGCACATCGCTGGATTTGCTGCTGCGCTGCTCCAGTAGTTCGTGTGCGATATTGAGTGCGGCCATGACTGCGATGCGTTCGGTGCCGATGACCCGTCCCGCCTTACGGATATCTCTCATCCTGTCATCGAGAAAGCGTGCGGTGTCGATCAGCGACTCGCGTTCTTCCGGTTCGCAGGTGACGCGATACTCCTTATCCAGAATCAGGACGGTGATGGGAGTCTGTGTCTCACTCACTGTGGGGCTTCCATGGACTTCAGGCGGGTGATCATTGCCTCGACCCGAGTGCGGGCGAGTTCAGTCTTCTCGATCAGAGAGGCGCGTTCTGCCACCAGGCGATCCTGGCGGGCACGCAGGGATTTATTCTCATCTTTCAGATAGGCGCAGGCCTGGATGAGTTCTTCAATCTGAAGCTCAAGTTTTCTGAGGTCGAGTTCTGTGCTCTCTTTCATCTCATCTTCGATCATGTTCCCCAATATAGAGGGCGCTCAGGGAACGGTCAATCTTTACAGCTCATGTTATGATTCTTCTTCAATATTAGGTTAAGTAAAGAAAATCTGCATGAACGATACTCCGGCAATGCCCCAGTTCGAACGCTTTGATCAGGTTCTGCAATCGATCGGCCTGGATATTGGCGCGAGCGAGATTCATGGGGTGATCAGCGGCATACTCTGTGCCGGTCATTCTGATGCCCATGCTGCCTGGTTTGTCGAATTGTTCAAAGGTCGCTCGGACGATGATCTTCTGGTGGTTGAAGCCAGGCAGTTGCTGGGTCAGCTTTATCAGTCGACCCAGGGTTACATCGAAGGGGAAGATCTGAATTTCACGCCGTTTCTGCCGGATGACGAACTGGAGATAGAGGTACGCGCCAAGGCATTGAGTGAATGGTGTCAGGGTTATCTCTATGGATTGGGGCTGGCGGGTATCACTGAAGCCCAGTTGAAAGATGAGGCAGGAGAAGCGATCCGGGATATCACGGAATTTACCCGCCTCGACCATGCGGATATTGAACCAGGTGAGGAGGCCGAACTGGCCTATGTCGAACTGGAGGAGTTTCTGCGGGTGGCGGTGTTTCTGATCCGGGAGGCACTGACCGGCAAGCGGGAGAAGGGTAATGGTAGCGAGTGAGTTCAAACGGCGTCGTCGTGAACTGATGCGCATCATGGGTCCGGGCAGTATCGCAATCCTGCCGACCTCACCGCTGCAGGTGCGCAACCGTGATGTGCACTATCATTACCGTCCGGACAGTGATTTTTTCTACCTCACCGGTTTCCCTGAACCGGAGGCTGTCACGGTTCTGATTCCCGGTAGAAAGCAGGCTGAGTATATCCTCTTCAATCGCGAACGGGATCCCAAGATGGAACAGTGGGATGGTCCACGGGCCGGTCAGGAGGGCGCCTGTGATAGTTACGATGCCGACGACTCTTTCCCTATCGGCGATCTCGACGACATCCTGCCGCGCATGTTGGAGCAGACCGACCGGGTTTACTATGCCATGGGTTGCAGTCCTGATCTGGACAAGCGACTGATGGAGTGGATCAATCAGATTCGATGCGAATCCCGCAGTGGTGGCCAGGGGCCGATGGAGATCATCGCCCTCGATCACTATCTGCATGAGATGCGGCTTTTTAAAAGCCGTTCCGAGATCAAGGTGATGCGGCTGGCGGCAAAGATTTCCGCCAAGGCGCACAAACGGGTGATGAAGACTTGTCGTGCGGGTGTCTGGGAGTATCAGCTGGAGGCGGAGTTCCTGGCCGAGTGTGGCCGTCTCGGCACGCGTGAACAGGCATATACGCCTATCGTGGGCGGTGGCAACAACGCCTGTGTATTGCACTATATCGATAACCGGGACAAGTTGAATGATGGCGACATGCTGTTGATCGACGCCGGTTGTGAGCTGGAGTGTTACGCCTCCGACATCACCCGCACCTATCCGGTGAATGGCGTTTTTACAGAACCCCAACGGCAACTCTATGAGCTGGTGCTGGCGGCGCAGGAGGCCGCCATCGCCAAAGTGAAACCGGGTAACCACTGGAACGATCCTCACCTGGCTGCCGTGCGCATCATGACCCGAGGTCTGGTCAAGCTGGGCATTCTTAAAGGTTCGGTACCCAAGCTGATCCGTGAGGAGAAGTACAAGAAATTTTATCCGCACCGCACCGGCCACTGGATCGGTATGGATGTGCACGATGTGGGGGATTACAAGGTCGATGGAACCTGGCGGCTGTTCGAGCCGGGCATGGTTCTGACCATCGAGCCGGGGTTGTATATCCCATCCGGCACCAGAGGCGTGGCGAAGAAGTGGTGGAACACCGGCATCAGGATTGAAGACGATGTGTTGGTGACGAAGGATGGTTGTGATCTGCTGACCAAGGATACGCCCAAGACGGTAGTCGAGCTCGAAACCCTGATGGTTAGGGTCAACAGGTCCTAGTTGAAATGGCAAACGATTACGACGTTCTCATTATCGGCGGCGGCATGGTGGGGGCCAGCCTTGCCCGTTCCATTTGTGGATTGGGTCTGAAGATTGGTGTGGTGGAGGCATGGCCGTTCAACTCCGATCTTCAGCCGAGCTATGACGACCGGGTTATCGCCCTCTCCTGGGGGACCCGATTGATACTGCAGGGCATGGGGGTTTGGGAGGGGCTCTCCGGCGAGGCGGAGCCAATCACAGATATCCATATCTCTGATCGTGGCCACTTCGGTTTTGCCCGGCTCAACAATCGCAGTGAGGGCGTGGAGGCGCTGGGTTATGTTGCCACCGCTCGTGCTTTGGGACAGGCCCTGCTCAAGGATCTGCAACAGGAGTCGGATATCGATCTGCTCTGTCCCGCGAGTCTGAAGAGCTTTTCCGTTTCTGATGATTCAGTCGATGTGAGTCTGGAAGCAGCGGGTATTGACCGGCGCGTGACAGCAGCACTGTTGGTCGCGGCGGATGGTGGCGACTCTGTGGTAAGAGGTCGCCTGGCGATTTCATCCAAAGAGCAGACCTATGGCCAGACTGCCATCATTGCCAATATCACTACCGAACGGCCTCATCAGGGGGTCGCCTATGAACGGTTTACCGATACCGGTCCCCTGGCAATGTTGCCGATGACCGAGGGGCGTAGCTCTCTGGTGTGGACGGCAAAAGATGAACAGGTCACTGAGCTGATGGCGCTGGGTGAAACCGCCTTCCTGGAACGTCTGCAGACTCGCATTGGTTATCGCCTGGGATATCTGACAAAGTGCGGCAAACGCTTTGCCTATCCTCTGAAGCTGCGGCAGGCCAATGAGCATGTGCGCCCCCGTATCGCGCTGATCGGCAATGCCGCGCACACGGTGCACCCGGTTACCGGACAGGGTTTCAATCTTGGAATTCGCGACGTTGCTGTACTTGCCGATCTTCTGGCTGACGTGTCCGCAGGGCAGGGCGATCCCGGCAGCATGGATCTGCTGCAGCGTTATGTCGACTGGCGGCGGCGGGATCAGAATGCGGTGGCCATGATTACCGATACCCTGGCGCGCCTGTTTGCCAATCCTCTGACTCCGTTGCGTCTGGCGCGCAATCTCGCGCTGCTCGGGCTGGATAGCGCCCCGGGGTTGAAGCATCTGGTGGCTCGTCAGTTCATGGGATTGAACGGACGGCTGCCGCGACTGGCGCGAGGTATTCCTCTTGTCTGAACAACGAGACAGTTTTGATCTGATCGTCGTGGGTGGCGGCATGGTGGGCAGCGCCCTCGGCTGCGCCATGGCCGATGCCGGTTTCGATCTCTGTGTGCTGGAGTTGCGTGAGCCGCAAACCGACTGGCCCGAGGATGAGGTCGACCTGCGGGTCTCAGCCCTGACGCGGGCCTCCCAGCAGGTGCTGGAAAACCTGGGGGTTTGGGATCGCATGTGCGAGAAACGCGTTTCACCCTATAGCGATATGCACGTCTGGGATGCGGGGGGCAGCGGCAGCATCCACTTCAGCTGTCACGACGTCGGTGAGTCCAATCTCGGCCATATCGTGGAGAACAGGGTCACCCAACTGGCGCTCTGGGAGCGGCTGGCAACCTATGAAAATGTCACCCGGATATGTCCGGCTGAAGTGGCCGATCTCAAGATGGGGCCGACACCTTCAGTAACGCTGAGAGACGGCGCCTCTCTGCAGGCGAAACTGGTAGTGGGCGCGGATGGGCGAGAGTCCCTGATCCGCAGGATGGCGGCAATCGGCACCCGTGGCTGGGACTACGATCAGCACGCCATCGTCGCCACCGTGCGCCCCGCGTTACATCATCAGAATACCGCCTGGCAGCGATTTATGCCTACCGGCCCCCTGGCGTTTCTGCCTATCGATGACGGCCGCTGCTCTATCGTCTGGTCGACTTCCCCCCTGCTGGCCAGGGAGTTGATGGCGCTGGACGATGCCGGTTTCTGCCGGGAGTTGACCCGGGCCAGTGAGCAGAATCTGGGGGAGGTGCTTGAGGTGGGGCCGAGGGCGGCATTCCCCCTGCGCCTGGGACATGCGGAGACCTATATTCGTGAAGGGCTGGCCTTGGTGGGGGATGCCGCTCATGCCATTCACCCCTTGGCGGGCCAAGGCGTGAATCTCGGTTTTCTCGATGCGGCGCAACTGGCGGAGGTATTGATTGAAGCGAGGCAGGCGGGACGCAAGATTGGTTCGCCGGCCACCCTGCGCAGTTATGAACGGGCGCGTAAAGGGGCAAACATGGGCATGCTCGGCGCCATGGATTTTTTCAAACGTTTCTTCAGCAACGAAATATTGCCCCTCAAGCTGGCCCGCAACCTGGGGTTGAGTCTGGTGGACCATTCAGGTCCGCTCAAACATATCGTGGTACGGCGGGCGATGGGGATGGTGGGGGAGTTGCCAAAGCTGGCGCGGCGCGATTGGGACAGATCAACAGAACGTAGGTCGGGTTAATCGCGCAGCGGTAGAAAGTTTCAATCCGGTACTACATTCTGTGCGCGATGTAACCCGACGACAATTTGTCGGGTTACGATGCGCGCAAAGTCTGGTGGTAAAATCCAGGTTCGAAGCAACGCGCATCTAACCCGACCTACAGCAGTCGATCCGTATGGATCAGGGAATGGGGTGCAGCGTCTCCCCGCCTGCGGTGACGTTGACATCAGCAGTGCCGACAAAGGTGACGGCAGCATCATCCTGTTCCGGATCATCCAGGTCGGCCGCACAGGTTGCAGCCACCGTGTATGTCCCCCCGCTCAGGTAAGCGGCGGTGTAGGTGAAGTTGCCGTCGTCGGAGATGGCAGCAGTGGTGACCGGGTTGTTTCTTGCAGGATCGGGATCGTTGACGTTGACATCGACGGGGATTACACCGGCGCCGCTAAAGACATACACAGCGTAACCCACAGTGTTGCCGTCACAGGCTTCACCCGCAAAGACGACAGGATCGACAGTGCCTGAAATGGTGCCGGTGGTGGCTGTTTTTACCAGGCGCAGGGTGGGGCGCAGGAAATAGACCGGCCCCAAAGGACCTACCTGCCCATTGGGCTGATGCACGGATTTGCGCAGGTCGAAATCGATGGTGTAATCGTTGGTATCACCCTCCAGGATCTCGAAGCCGGTGTTTATCTTAAGCCCTGTCTGGGGTCCGCTGGGTACCCTGAGTTCGTACTGCAGCGGGCCGGGAAACTCAATATAGGAATCGAGTATGCCGTCGGCCTCAGCGTTGACCATGAGACGAATCCAGCTGTACTGGCCTGTGGGAAGCTCATAGCCGTCCAGCAGCATATCCCGCACACCGCCCTGCAGGTCGAGCAGATTGATGCGTTTGGGGGTGGGGTTGCCGTTCACGTCCTCCATCAGAATGTTGATGCGTGCGCCGTCGGCAGGTTGAATGACAACCTCGCTGAATTCGACCCACACCGCGTCGGCACCATCTATCGGCGCGTCGGTAATGCCAAGGTCTATCCGGCTGGCGGTTGTGGTGCCGGTGTCACCGCCGCCACACCCTGCAAGTAGCAGGAGCATGAGGGAAAAAGAGAGACCGGAAAGCGCGATATGTTTGTACATGATGAACTCCAAATACAGCTTGGTATTTACTAAAATCAGTGACAGTCTACGGATAAACTGCTGAGAAAAATGTGCGGGAAGCACAGTATGGCGGACTTAAGAATATAGATCCCAGGAGCCGCTTCACCTGATCTGGCCTACAGCGTTGAAGTAGGCGGTTCAAGCGTAGCGGAACCGGCGATCTCATCTGGAGACCGTGAAGAATCCCATCAGCTGATCCATCTCCTGCGCCTTCTCGCTCATCGAGGCGGCCGCGGCGGACGTCTCTTCGGCAAGTGCGGCATTCTGCTGGGTCACCTCGTCCATGCTGGTCACCGCCTGGTTAACCTGATCGATACCGGCAGACTGCTCCTGACTGGCGGCGGCGATCTCGGAGACGATGTCACCGACCTTTTTCACGCCATTGACGATCTCTTCCAGGTTTTCACCTGACTGGTCGACCAGTTCCGCGCCAGTCTTCACCTTCTCTCCGCTGTCCCGGATCAGCTCTTTGATCTCTTTGGCGGCCGTCGCGCTACGGCCAGCCAGATTGCGAACCTCTGTGGCAACAACCGCGAAACCCCGCCCCTGTTCACCGGCTCTGGCGGCTTCGACAGAGGCGTTAAGGGCCAGTAGGTTGGTCTGAAAGGCGATCTCATCGATGACGCCGATGATCTCAGTGATCTTGCTGCTGGACTGGTTGATGGCCTCCATGGCCTCTATCGCCTGTCGCACCACTTCACCACCCGCTTCTGCTGTACGGCATGCGTTGGCGGCCAGTTGATTGGCCTGTTGTGCGTTGTCGGCGTTGTTCCTCACCGTGCTGGTCAGCTCTTCCATGCTGGAGGCGGTCTCCTCCAGTGAGCTGGCTTGCTGTTCGGTACGGGATGAGAGGTTGTTGTTGCCGGAGGAGATCTCGCCCGAGGCGGTGGTGATTACCTCGCCCGATTCACGTAATTGGATAATAATCTGCTCCAGGTTGGTCATGGTTTGGTTGATGTCCTGCTTCAGGTCATCGAAGGTACCCTGATAGTTTCTCGTGATCGGTTTGGTCAGGTCTCCTTTGGCCATGTCGTGCATGGATTGGGCGATATCACTGAAAACATTTTCCACGGAATCGATCAGTTCGTTGATGCCGCTACTCAATGTCGCAAAGAAACCCTGCTTGTTGCCCAGATCGATACGCTGATTCAGGTCACCGGAGCGGGCCGCATCCACGAGTGACTGTATGTCCCCCTCTATCACCTCCTGGATCTTGAGGATGGTTGCATTGGCATCCTGTTTCAGCTGGTCGAAGGAGCCTTTGTATTCCCGTTCGATACGTTCATTCAGATCGCCCCGGGAGAGCGCGCCAAATACACGCTGGGTGTCGTCGATGACATTCTCACTGACTTCCACCAGGTCGTTGACGCCGGAACTGAGTTTTTCATAAAAACCCTGCTTGCCTTCCAGTGGAATCCTGCCGCTCAGATCTCCTGCGCGTGCGGAGTCGACGATAGACTGTATGTCCCTTTCTATGACTTCCGACAGCCGCTGTTGCATGGTGATCATGGCTGCGTATATGCCGGTTGCCCCGGTAGACTGCAGTTTCATGTCGAGGCTGCCGTTGGCGATGCGGTTGGCGATCTCTTCGATATGGCCGGGTTCGCCGCCCAACTGCTGCCGGACACCGCGTCCGACATAGAAGCCCAGGCCGGCGGAGACCGCAAGCCCCAGCAGTGCGATCAGTAGAGAGAGCGCCAGTTCCATGGTTGCACTGGCCTTGAGTTCATCGGCTTTGATGCGCAACCCAGCTGCGAGCTGGTCTTCTACCTTTTTCAACAGATTGATCTTGCCTGTCTGCATCTTGAACCAGTAGACCGCATCGATACCGAAACCGCCGGATGTGGCCTTATCGATAGCAACTTTGCGCATCCGTTCGGTCTCATCAACGAATTCACCCTGCAGGGAGTTCTTGTAGAGCGCCTTGTTCTCCTCTTTTGCGAGGGAGAGAAAGACCTCCTGGTAGGTGTTTTGTACGGTGATCAAAGACATGAACTTGTTGAACAGGCCGCCGAGAAACTGATCCTTGGCAAATACATTGGACATGACGGCCCGCTCGATGCCGGCCCGCTCCTTGCCCTGCAGGTAGTTTGCGTAGGCTGCGGTCATGATCGCCAGCTCTTTCTCGGGGCTGAGGGTGGACAATTCGGAGATCAGTCCAAGCAGTGCTGCGTTGTTGCCGGTGTAGTACCTCAGGGCGTCGCCGAGTTTCAGGGTAAAGGTATCGACTGCCTTACGCTTGTTCTCAAGCTGATCCAGGCGCTCCAGTGTTTTTCCCAGGTTGTTCTGGAATTTTGATCCCAGTGCAGAGCCACCGAATGTTTCCAGGAACTGTTTCAGCACTGCGAGTTTCTGGTTCGTCTCCTGGCGCTGATCTTTGATGGTGTCGCCAAACTTTTTCCCTCCACTACCGATGAAGCCGGCGGTCATGCCGCGCTCTTTCTGCAATTCATGCACCAGGTTGCTGATATTGACACTCAGTTCGCTCATGGTTTGCAGCTGGACCGTGATCTGGCGCAGTGAGAAGGCCGAGATCGATTGGGTGGCCGCAAACCCAATCATTACAATCAGCGGCACCAGCACCATGAGTGCCAGTTTGTGGGAGAGTTTCAGATTGGCTATAAATTTCATTTCGTGATTTCCTCGAATAATGTGTGCCATTGGGGGGAGCAAACCACTGGCGGTATGAGAGTGCTATCGGAGCTGTCTCCTGTTTCTTTAGGTTATTTTCGGATTTAGGGATAAATAACGGTTTATTGGGGATTTTTTTGACATTTATCAGTAGAGATTTCGGTGGAAATGGGGGTGAAGGGGCGTGAATGAAGCGGTTAGCAAGCTTGGTTTTGGCTTCCTGCTTCGCTCTGCCTCCTGTTGTTTGCTGCGTGGACTCTCATAGGTAGCGTCCTCCCAAAACTTTGCGTGTCTGGACGGACACTAGACAGAGCGGTATAGTCCTGCCCTCGACCAACCCCCGTGGGAGAGATCGGTTTTTACCGACGCCGAAGGCGCAATCCGCCCGGAATCGCTCAGGCAAAAGGACCGCGGGGACTAGGGTCGACTCTGGAGAGCGGTCATTAGACCCACCGACGGGGCAGCGGCCAGTGGCTGCAAACTCTCAGGTTTTGGACAGAGGGGCGGCGCAGAGCAGTAGTTCTGCGCCGCCCTTTTGCGTTTATGATCTGGAGAATCGTGATGGATAAACAGACCTGCCTCTATGCGGCCCACAAGTCGATGGGCGCCCGCCTGGTTCCTTTTGGCGGCTGGGAGATGCCGCTGCACTATGGTTCGCAGAAAGAGGAGCACCATCAGGTGCGCCGGGATGCAGGTATGTTCGATGTCTCCCATATGACCGTGGTCGATCTGGAGGGGCCGGACGCCCGTCCCTATCTGCGACGTCTGCTTGCCAACGATGTCGAACGGCTCAAGGATTCAGGCAAGGCGCTCTACTCCTGCATGTTGAACGAGCAGGGCGGAGTGGTTGATGACCTGATCGTCTATTATCTGCGGGACGACTGGTATCGGATGGTGGTCAATGCCGGTACCACGGAGAAGGATCTGGCCTGGTTGAAAAAGCAGGCTGAGGACTTCGACCTGCAGATAAAACCCCGGCGCGATCTGGCGATGATTGCGGTGCAGGGGCCGAATGCGCGGGAGAAGGCACTGCCCCTGTTGCCTGCGGAGATGCGCGAAAGCGTCGCGGCACTCAAGCCCTTCAATGCGCACCCGGGCGATGGCTGGTTCGTTGCCCGCACCGGTTATACCGGCGAGGACGGCTTCGAGATCGTGCTGCCCGAGAGTGAAGCATCGGGCTTCTGGCAGGCCTTGGCGGATGCGGGTGTTGCTCCCTGCGGTCTGGGGGCGCGGGATACCCTGCGCCTGGAGGCGGGAATGAATCTCTATGGTTCTGACATGGACGAGAGCGTCTCGCCGCTGGAGTCCGGGTTGGGCTGGACAGTTGCCTGGGAGCCCGTCGAGCGTGACTTTGTGGGTCGCAGCGTTCTGGAGGCGCAGCGCAAGGATACCGGCAAGCGCCGTTTCGTCGGACTGCTGCTGACCGGACGCGGGGTGCTGCGCAACCATCTGAAGGTTTTTGCCGGTGAAACAGAGATCGGCGAGATCACCTCCGGCGGTTTTGCGCCGACCCTTGGACGATCCATCGCCTTTGCCAGGGTTAGCGCCGGGATCGGCGAAACCTGTGATGTGGAGATCCGTGGCAAGCGGGTGGCGGCGCAAGTGGTGAAAGCGCCGTTCGTGCGTAATGGCAAAGCCTGCATTTCGTTATAGAATTCCAATTTGAATATCACAGGGGTCGGAGTCAAATTTGATGGTTACCACGGAACCAATGGCGCTGTGGCTTCGATTAAATTTGACTCCGACCCCTTCGCCAAGATGCTTTTAAGATTGAAAGGGGAACCAGAGATGAGTGATACACCAAGCGAACTGCGCTATGCAAAGTCCCACGAGTGGGTGAAGAACGAGGGGGACGGCACCGTCACCATCGGCATCACCGACCATGCCCAGGAGCTGCTGGGAGACCTGGTCTTCGTGGATATGCCCGAGGTGGGCGACAACGTCGAGGCCGGCTCTGAGTGCGCGGTGGTGGAGTCGGTGAAGGCTGCCTCCGATATTTATAGTCCGGTCAGTGGTGAGATTATCGCAGTGAACGAAGCGTTGGATGATGCCCCTGAGACGATCAATGACGACGCCTTCGGTGAAGGCTGGATCTTCAAGGTGAAGCTCTCTGACGGGGCAGACCTGGACGGTCTGCTCGATGCGGCGGGGTATGATGCCCTGGTTGCCGAAGAAGCTTAAAGACAGGTCCTGATTCATGCCGTTCATTCCCCATACTGAAACTGATATTCAGGCCATGCTTGCGACCATCGGTGCGCCGGATATCGATGCCCTTTTCGACGAGATTCCGCAGGCCTTGCGCTGTGGCGAGCTGAAGCAGATCCCGCAGGGGATGTCGGAGATGGAGGTCGGGCGGCTGATGAACGCCCGCGCCCGCCAGGATGGGCAGCCGCTCTGTTTTATCGGCGCTGGCGCCTACGACCACCATATCCCGGCTGCGGTCTGGCAGCTTGCCTCGCGGGGTGAGTTCTACACTGCTTATACCCCCTATCAGGCGGAGGCGAGTCAGGGCACCCTGCAACTGCTCTATGAGTTCCAGTCGATGATGACGGCGCTCACCGTCATGGATGTCTCCAATACCTCCCTCTATGACGGGGCCTCCGCCCTGGCCGAGGCGGTGTTGATGGCGGTGCGGGCGAACCGCAAGTCCAAGTCGAAGCGTATCCTGATGCCCCGCTCACTGCATCCCGCCTATCGGCGCGTGGTCCACTCTATCGTGCGCAATCAGGGCATAGAGTTGGTGGAACTGCCCTTCGATATGGAGTGCGGGCAGACAGATCCAGAGGCTCTTGAGCAGTATGCCGGTGAGGATTTTGCGGCCTTGGTTATTCCCCAGTGCAACTTCTTCGGGGTGTTGGAGTTGGTGGATGAACTGACCGACTGGGCGCACGCCAACAGGATGCTGGCTGTCGCGGTGGCTAACCCGGTGGCGTTGGCAGTGTTGCAACCGCCGGGCGAGTGGGGTGAACAGGGGGCGGATATCTGCTGTGGCGAGGGACAGCCCCTGGGAGCGCCCCTGGCGTCGGGTGGCCCCTATTTCGGCTTTCTTACCTGCACCCAGAAGCTGGTGCGCCAGATGCCGGGACGTATCATTGGTCGCACCCTCGACCTCGACGGCAAGATTGGTTACACCCTGACCCTGCAGGCCCGCGAGCAGCATATCCGTCGCTCCAAGGCGACTTCCAATATCTGCACCAATCAGGGTCTGATGGTCACGGCGGCGACCATCCATATGTCGCTGTTGGGTGCGGAAGGCCTGGAGCGGGTTGCGGCTGCCTGCCATGCCAACACTTCGAAGCTGGTCAAGGTCTTGAGTGCGTTGCCTGGCGTCGCTCCGGTATTCAAGGGAGCGGTCTTCCATGAACGCGTGCTGCGCCTGCCGCTGGAGGCGAAGGATGCACTGCGCTCCCTGGCGGCCCACAACGTATTGGGCGGTTTCGATTTGAGCGCCGACTATCCCGAACTCGGCAATGCTGTTCTGGTCTGTGCCACCGAGATGCGGGGCGATGAGGATATCGAGCAGTATCGGAGCAAGCTGGAGCGGGTGATCAACGCACGTATCCAGACCCCCTGCAAGCTGAAACCTGATTGGTGATACGACTATGTTGATCTTTGAAAAAAGCCGCACGGGTCGTCGTGCAACTGCCCAGGCGCCGCTACAACAGGTTGATCTGGAGGGGATACCGGCGCAGTTTCGCCGCCGTCAGTCAGCGTCGATGCCCGAGGTCTCCGAGATGCAGGTGGTGCGCCACTACACCCAGCTTTCGCAGAAGAACTTCTCCATCGATACCCACTTCTACCCGCTGGGTTCCTGCACCATGAAGTACAACCCACGGGCCAGCAACAGTCTTGCCTCGCTGCCCGGTTTCCTTGCGCGCCATCCTTTGGCGCCGGAGACTCACAGCCAGGGTTTCATGGGTTGCCTGTACGATCTGCAGGAGATGCTCAAAGCGGTGACTGGCATGTTTGCGGTTTCACTCTCACCCGCAGCGGGCGCTCAGGGGGAGTTTGCCGGGGTGGCGATGATCCGCGCCTATCACGATGCCAGGGGCGATGATGCCCGCGACGAGATTCTGGTGCCGGACGCGGCCCACGGCACCAATCCCGCCTCGGCGGTGATGTGCGGTTACAAGGTGCGGGAGATCCCCACTGGTGCGGACGGCGATATCGATGTCGAGGCACTGAAAGGTGTTTTGGGGCCGCAGACCGCAGGCATTATGCTCACCAATCCTTCCACATTGGGCGTGTTCGAGCGTCGCATCAAAGAGATCGCCGGTCTGGTCCATGAGGCTGGCGGGCTGCTCTATTACGATGGCGCCAACCTCAATGCCATCCTCGGTAAGGTGCGTCCTGGCGATATGGGATTCGATGTCATCCACATGAACCTGCACAAGACCTTCTCCACGCCACACGGCGGTGGTGGCCCTGGTGCCGGTCCGGTGGGGGTGAGCGAACGGCTGGAACCCTATCTGCCGGTGCCGATGGTGGCACAGGATGGTGAGGATTATGTCTGGCTGACCGAAGATAACCGGCCGGAGAGCATTGGGCGGCTCTCCGCCTTTGCCGGCAATGCAGGCGTGTTGCTGCGGGCCTATATCTACGCCCGCATGCTGGGGCGTGACGGCATGCATCGGGTGGCAGAGTTCTCCACCCTCAACGCCAACTATCTGCTGAAGCGCCTTACCGACGCCGGTTTCGATGCCGCTTATCCGCAGCGGCGCGCCAGCCATGAATTTATCCTGACCCTGAAGCGGCAGGCCCGGGAGCTGGGCGTTAATACCATGGACTTTGCCAAGCGGCTGCTCGATTTCGGTGTGCATGCGCCCACCACCTACTTTCCCCTGCTGGTGCCTGAGTGCCTGTTGATCGAGCCGACCGAGACCGAGGCGCAGGATGAGCTGGATCGCTTCGTGGATATTATGACAACCATACTGCATGAGGCGCAGAGTGATCCGGAGCAGGTGAAGTCTGCCCCCCATGATCTGCCGGTGAGGCGGCTTGATGATGTGCGGGCCGCCCGGGATCTGGATTTGGCATGGAAGGCGAAAGGCGAAAGGTAAAAGGAGAAAGGCGAAAGGAGAAAGGCGAAAGGAGAAAGGCGAAAGGAGGTCGTGCCAACGGATTGGGCGAACGCTGTCGTTACTGCGGTTAGTCGCGTAGGTCGGTTCAAGCGTAGCGGAACCGGCAGCCTGAATCGTTATGTCAAAGCCTGGATGCCCGATCCGCTACGCTTGATCGGGCCTATACGCTAGCTGTTGACGCAAGATTCAGGCAAATTTTCAATTTGCCAGCCTTTAGCCTTTAGCCTTTAGCCTTTAGCCTTTAGCCTTTAGCCTCCTACCCGCTGAATCCCATCCCGCACTGGTGTACTATCTCTAGTTTTTTGCGCGGGATAAATCATGTCTGCACTGATCTGTGGCTCTTTCGCCTACGACACCATCATGGTCTTCCATGATCAATTCAAAAATCACATCCTGCCCGAGCAGGTGCATATCCTGAATGTCTCCTTTCTGGTGCCTGACATGCGCCGCGAGTTCGGCGGTTGTGCCGGGAATATCGCCTACAATCTGAAGATGCTGGGCGGAGACGGAAAACCGGCGGGTACCGTGGGTGAGGATTTCGGCCCCTATGCAAAATGGATGGATGAGTGCGGCATCAGCCGTGAGTATCTCAAGGTGATCGAGGATACCTATACCGCACAGGCCTATATCACCACGGACAGGGATGACAATCAGATCACCGCATTCCATCCCGGCGCGATGAACAACGCCCATGAGATAGATGTCACCGAGGTCGTGGGCTGTACCATCGGCATGGTCTCTCCGGATGGTCGCCAGGGCATGATTGATCACGCCGAACAGTTTGCCGATGCGGATGTGCCGTTCATCTTTGATCCGGGTCAAGGTATGCCTATGTTCGATGGCAATAACCTGCTTGGGTTTGCCGAGCAGGCCACCTGGCTTGCCTTCAACGACTATGAATTACAGTTGATGCAGGAGCGTACCGGCAAGACACCGGAGCAACTGGCGGAGATGGTCGAGGCGGTGATCGTCACCCGGGGTGGCGAGGGCTCAAGCATCTATACAAAGAAGCAGCGTATCGATATCCCTGTCGCCCCCGTCAATGCGGTCAATGACCCCACCGGTTGTGGTGACGCCTATCGCGCCGGACTGTTGTATGGTCTGATGAACGGGATGGACTGGGAGACCACCGCGCGGATCGCGGCGCTGATGGGGGCCTATAAGATCGAGCAGGCGGGTACCCAGAATCATATCTTTACCCGCGAAGAGTTTGCTGCGCGTTTCAAGCAGGCATTCGGCTACACATTCCAGTAACAGGAAACCGATAAAGCATGAGTGGACATTTTGAAGATACCGGGTTCGTGCCCCTGAATATTGCGCTGTTGACCGTCTCGGATTCGCGCACCGAAGAGACCGACAAATCGGGTGATACCCTCCGGGATCGCGCCGTCGAGGCGGGACACAATGTGGTTGAGAAAGTCATCGTGCCCGATGATGTCTATCAGATGCGGGCCATCGTCTCGCGTTGGATCGCCGATCCCGATGTGCACATCATCATCAGCACCGGCGGCACCGGCATCACCGGCCGCGACAGCACCCCGGAGGCGCTGATGCCCCTCTTCGACAAGTCGATCGAGGGGTTTGGCGAACTCTTTCGCACCATCTCTCTGGAGGAGATCGGCGCGTCAGCCATTCAGTCCAGGGCTATTTCCGGGCTTGCCAACGGTACCCTGGTCTTCTGTCTGCCGGGCTCTACCGGGGCCTGTCGTACAGGTTGGGACAAGATTCTGTTGGCGCAACTCGATCATCGTACGCGGCCCTGTAATTTTGCCCAGATGTTCCCCCGTCTTCTTGAAGTGTAAGGAGTTTTGAATCATGAGTGGATGTGACTGCGGATCCCACCACAGCGGACCTGCGCTGAAACCCATCGAAGAGGCACTCGACTTCCTGCTGGCGCGTGTTCATGCCGTGAGCGAAACAGAGCAGGTCGCAACAGAGGACGCCCTGGGACGGGTGTTGGCCGAACCGGTGGCCAGTCTGGTGACGGTACCGCCCTGGGACAATAGTGCGATGGACGGGTATGCGGTCAATACGGCTGATCTGCAGATTGATTCCACCCGCCTGCCGGTCTCCCAGCGCATCCCGGCGGGGGTCATCGGGGAGCCGCTGCAGCGGGGTACTGCGGCGCGTATCTTTACCGGCGCGCCGGTGCCGTCAGGTGCCGATGCGGTGGTGATTCAGGAGGTTTGCGAGCAGGATGGCGATGACGTTGTCGTCAACGATGCGCCCAAGGTCGGTGCCAACATCCGTCTTGCCGGAGAGGACATCAAAGAGGGAGAGGAGATCCTCTCCGCCGGTACCCGTCTGGGTCCACAGCATCTGGGTCTTGCGGCCGCAGTCGGAGTCGCGGATCTGACCGTCTTTCGCCGGCTCAAGGTTGCAGTCTTCTCCAGCGGTGATGAGCTGGTGATGCCCGGCAGTGAGTTGGGTCCCGGTCAGATCTACAACTCCAACCAGTTTATCCTGGGCGGCATGCTGCAGGTGCTGGGCTGTGAGGTGATTCAGCTCGGTATCATCGAGGATACCTTCGAGGCAACCTGTGATGCCTTGGCGCGCGCGGCCGAACAGGCCGACCTGGTGGTCGCCTCAGGCGGCGTCTCTGTCGGTGAAGAGGATCACGTCAAACCTGCGGTGGAAAAACTGGGGTCGCTGGATCTGTGGAAGATCGCGATCCGTCCCGGCAAACCGCTGGCTTTCGGCCATATTGGCGAGACGCCGTTCATCGGCACACCCGGTAACCCGGTCTCCCTGTTTGTGACCTTCAATGTGTTTGCACGCCCCTATATCCTGCGCTGCCAGGGAGTGATGGAAGGTGCAATTCCCACGCCGATGACCGCCAAGGCAGGGTTTGACTGGAACAAGCCTGACAAGCGCCGAGAATATGCCCGCGCACGGATGACGCTCAATGAATCCGGCGAAGCGGTGGTCACGCTCTTTCCAAGCCGTTCATCAGGGGTTTTGAGTTCGGTGGCATGGGCGAATGGACTGGCGATCATTCCGGAGCGGGAGATATTGAAAAAGGGTGATCCGGTGCAGTTTCTCTCTTTCCATGAGTTGATGTCATGATCAAGGTGCTCTTTTTCGCCAGTTTGCGGGAGCGGCTCGATGCAGCGTCCCTGGAGATGGAGGCAGAGGATCTTGCGGACCTGGGGGCGGTTTTGATGCGCCTGCGAGAGCGGGGCGGCATCTGGGCCGATGTTTTTGCAGCCGATAAAACAGTTATGATGGCGCTCAATCAGGAGATGACGGGTGCCGATACGCCGGTTCTGGATGGTGATGAAGTCGCCTTCTTCCCTCCCGTGACCGGAGGATGAACTGCGATTTATATTTGAGACTTTTGTTTTCCATTCAAGAGCATGTGTTTCCGGAGCTTGCTGTCTGCCCATGAACGAAATCCGCATCCAGTCCGAACCCTTCGACCCCAACATCGAGGTCGACATCCTGCGAGCCGGGAACCCTGCTATCGGCGGCGTTGTGAGCTTTATCGGCCTGATGCGCGATATCAACGAAGGGGAAACGGTCTCCACCATGACCCTGGAACACTATCCGGGCATGACGGAGAAGTCGCTGCAAACGATTGTCGATGAGGCGAATCAGCGCTGGGATCTGCTGGGCTGTCGTGTGGTTCATCGGGTTGGAAAGATGAAACCCACAGATCCTATCGTGCTGGTGGCCGTGGCCAGTGCGCATCGGGGAGAGGCGTTTCAAGCTTGTGAGTTCATCATCGACTTCCTCAAGACCCGAGCCCCATTCTGGAAACAAGAGTCAACGCCGGAAGGCAGTCGTTGGGTGGATGCCCGCCATAGCGATGATGAAGCTGAGGCGCGCTGGAAACTTAAAACGTAAGCGTAGGCCCGATCAAGCGTAGCGGATCGGGCACTCTCAAATTGACAGACTGCATGGGGTTTCCGCTTCCGCTGCCAATAATCAAGAGACATTTTCATGGAAATCGCACCGCTGAAATTGAAGAAAGACCGTGAGCGCCGTCTGCATGCCGGTCACTGCTGGGTATTCAGCAATGAGGTCGATATCAGTGCCACGCCCCTGACCGGCTTCGAGCCGGGGCAGCCGGTGGAGATTTTCAGTCACAGGGGGAAGTGGCTTGGTACAGGGTATGTGAATGCCCACTCACTCATCTGTGCAAGGCTTGTCAGCCGCGACCCTGCGCATCCGTTGAACCAATCGCTGCTGGTGCATCGTTTGAAGATTGCCCTGGGTCTGCGCGAGCGGCTCTATCCCAGCCCCTTCTACCGGCTTGTCTTCGGTGAAAGCGATGGTCTGCCCGGTTTGATCGTGGATCGATACGGCGATCAGGTTGTGATCCAGATCACCACTGCGGGTATGGAGCGTATCAAGAGTGAGATCGTGGCTGCCGTGGAGAAGGTGCTGAGACCGGCAGGTGTGCTGTTCCGCAACGACACCTCGACCAGGGGAATGGAAGGTCTGGAAAGTACTATCGAAACAGCGGCTGGCGACGTGCCTGAATGGCTGACGCTGGAGGAGAATGGCACAGCCTTTCAGATTTCTTTGATGAAAGGGCAAAAAACCGGCTGGTTTTACGATCAGCGGGAGAATCGCAGCCGGATGCTTAAATATATTTCCGGCAAAAGGGTGCTCGACGTCTGTAGCTATACAGGAAGTTGGGGAGTTGCTGCGGCCAGGAATGGCGCCAGGGAAGTGCATTGTGTCGATTTGTCGGGGTCTGCCCTGGAGCAGGTTGGGGTAAATGCTGAACGCAATGGCGTGGCGGATCGGATTCAGGTCCATCAGGGGGAGGCGTTTGCGGTGTTAAAAGCCCTGCGACAGGCAAGGGAGCGTTTCGATGTGGTGCTGCTCGATCCGCCCGCATTCATCAAGCGTCGCAAGGATCAGAAAGAGGGGGAGCTGGCTTACCGGCGCCTCAATCAAGCGGGCATGCAGGTGTTGGAGCGGGATGGTGTGCTCATTAGCTCCTCCTGCTCACATCATATGTCAGGAGAAAAGCTGTTGAGCAGGATACAGCAGGGCGCACGTCATCTGGAACGCAGCTTGCAGTTGCTGGAAAGCGGCCACCAGGGGATGGATCATCCTGTGCATCCGGCGATTCCGGAGACGGCCTACCTGAAGAGCTACTTCCTGAGAGTGCTGCCGGTCTTTTGAAAACGGGCCGGGGCGCACAAGCGCCCCGATAACCTGGCCCTATTTCTTGGACGAATGGAGCAGCGCCTGCTCAAAAATGTTACGCTTGATCCGTGTACGGATGGGTTCAGGAAGCCGCTGCCAGGCTTTTGCGACTTCGATGGCATCGTCGTCGAGGGCTGGGCCTGATTTCTCGCCAAACATCAGCCAGGCTGGATTGACGTCCAGTACCTGAGCAATTTCGTCGATCTTGCGTGGCCGCAGGCTCTTGCCGTTTTCAATCTTTTGGATCACGGCTTGATTAGTGCCTGCCCGTAAGGCGAGTTCTTCCTGGGTCCAACCGCGCTCGCGGCGCTTTCTTCTTAATCTTGAACCTAGTGTTTCCATATTTCTTGGTATATAAGTCTCAAAGTGTTGTGCTTGTGCGTAAGTCATATCCCTTCCTGGTCTCTAGATGAAGTGGAGTACTGCATCGTCTGACTTACTTAACGGCCGGGGAAGCAAAATCTTGACACTCTGCGAAAAGCCGTCACAATTTTTGTGAATCTCATTCCAGAAAACCTGAAAAATGCGAACCACGTCACATAATTTTACCATCATTATGGGTAGACGATAGCTAAATCGATTAGTTCCGGCAAAGTTCATGAATTCTATTCCTGAGGTTATATCCACAAATGTTGACTTATCCTGAGATCGACCCTGTTCTGATTGCACTGGGGCCGCTCGAAATTCACTGGTACGGCGTGATGTACCTGGTTGGATTCTGGGGTGGCTGGTGGCTTGGCCGGGTGCGCGCAAAAAAAACGGGCAGCGGCTGGACGGTCACGCAAGTCGATGACCTGGTTTTCTATATAGTAGTAGGAGTGGTGCTGGGCGGTCGGCTCGGGTACACACTTTTCTATGGTTTCCCCCGTTTTATTGAAGATCCTGTGACCCTGTTAAAAGTTTGGGAAGGGGGAATGTCTTTTCATGGCGGTCTGATAGGGGTGTTGATTGCCATGTGGCTCTTTGGTCGCAAGTATGGGCGAACCTTTTTTGAGGCCACGGACTTTATCGCCCCGCTGATCCCGATAGGTCTTGGGGCGGGACGTCTGGGCAACTTTATCAACGGTGAGCTTTGGGGGGGAGTGACCCGCTTGCCTTGGGGCATGCAGGTGCCCTGCGTAGAGGCGGGTGATCTCTGCAGTCGGGTCGGGGTTGCAGTTGATGGCATCCACTCGCTGCCGGTGCATCCGAATCAACTCTATGAGGTGCTGCTGGAAGGGGTGGTGCTATTTCTGGTGTTATGGCTTTTTTCCGCCCGAGGTAGACCGCGTATGGCGGTTTCAGGACTCTTCCTTCTCTGTTACGGGGCCTTCCGCTTTGGGGTGGAGTTCGTGCGTATGCCGGATGTCCATCTCGGCTACCTGGCATTTGACTGGGTGACAATGGGCCAGTTGTTGAGCCTGCCGATGATCCTGTTCGGTATTCTGCTGCTGATCCTGGCTTATACTAAGGAGCGCCATGAAACAGTATCTTGACCTGATGCGGCATGTGCGGGATACCGGCACGGTCAAAGGGGATCGAACCGGCACCGGGACGCAGAGTGTCTTCGGTTACCAGATGCGCTTCGATCTGTCAGTGGGTTTTCCCGCAGTGACGACAAAAAAACTGCATCTGCGCTCCATCATTCATGAACTGCTCTGGTTTTTGCAGGGCGACACCAATATTCGCTATCTGAAAGAGAATGGGGTGCGTATCTGGGATGAGTGGGCGGACGGGAATGGCGACCTGGGTCCTGTTTATGGCTATCAGTGGCGCTCATGGCCGGCATCCGGTGGGCGCAGTATCGATCAGATCAGCCAACTGGTGGAGCAGATTCGCAGCAATCCGGACTCCCGCCGCCTCATGGTGACCGCCTGGAATCCAGCGGACGTGGATGAGATGGCGCTGCCCCCCTGCCACTGTCTGTTCCAGTTCTATGTGGCGGAGGGCAGGCTCTCCTGCCAGCTCTACCAGCGCAGCGCGGACATATTTCTCGGCGTACCGTTCAATATCGCCTCCTACGCCCTGCTGACCATGATGATGGCCCAGGTGACGGGGCTGCAACCGGGGGATTTTGTGCATACCTTCGGTGACGCCCATCTCTACTCCAACCACCTTGAACAGACAGATCTGCAGTTGAGCCGCGAGCCGCGCAATCTGCCCCGTATGCGCATCAACCCGGAGGTGAAGGATATCTTCGGGTTTTGCTTCGAAGACTTCGAGCTGGTCGATTACGATCCGCACCCGCACATCAAGGCGCAGGTTGCCGTATGAGTGGAGATAGGCCCACAATCTCCCTGATCTGGGCGATGGCGGAGAATCGGGTGATCGGGCGCAATAACCAGCTGCCCTGGCATCTGTCCGCAGATCTACAGCACTTCAAACGGCTCACACTGGGCAAGCCCATTGTAATGGGGCGCAAGACCTGGGAGTCCCTGCCGGGACTGTTGCCGAAGCGGCAGCATATCGTGGTCACCGGCAATCGGGACTATCGGGCGGAGGGCGCCCTGGTGGTTCACTCCATCGATGAGGCCGTCGCTGCTGCGGGGGATGCGCAGGAGATCATGATTGTCGGCGGCGGCGCCTTTTATGCTCAGATGTTGCCGCGGGCGGACAGGCTCTATCTCACCTTGGTGCATACGGAGGTGGAGGGTGACGCCTGGTTTCCCGAATTTGATCTGTCGGTCTGGCGGGAGGTCGGGCGGGAGGATTTTTCCGCTGACGAAAAAAATTGCTTCGCCTATAGTTTTGTTACCCTCGAACGTGAAAATTAGTGAGGGCCTGCGCATCAAGATGCTGCCGGACCATTCTCAAAAGATTGCTGGGTGTGCACCTTAAATTACCATTCCCACCGGACTCAGGCGCTTATGAGCGCCTCGTAATATGGCGCTGTATTGTTGCTATGAGGTGATCCGGGTCGATTGGCTTGGTTATGTGATCCACCATGCCAGCGGCAAAGCACCTCTCCCGTTCCTTTTCAAGGGCATGGGCTGTTAGTCCAACTACCGGCAGCCCAGGGGCCATCTCCTGGATCCGGCGAGTCGCCTCATAACCATCCATTACAGGCATCTGTACATCCATCAACACCAGATCGAAACTGGACACCCCTTGATCTTCCAACTGTTTCAGGGCTTGCTGGCCATTCTCAGCAAAGATCACCTGGGCGCCCTCTTCCATCAGCAGGTCTTCTAAAATAAGCCGGTTGATGTCAACATCCTCCGCCGCCAAAAGACGCACTCCTTGCAGACGACTCCCGGTGATTGGTGTGACAGGTGCATTTGGCTCGTTGACCTGGACTGCTGGGACAAGAGGCATGGTAAGGGTAAATTCACTTCCTTCGCCCACCCGGCTGGCCGCCTGTATATCCCCGCCCATGATCTTCGCCAGGTTGATGCTGATGGCCAGTCCCAGCCCGGTCCCGCCAAAACGGCGGGTGGTGGAGCTGTCAGCCTGTTCAAAGGGTTTAAACAGCTGAGCCAATTGGTTTTCCGACATGCCAATGCCGGTATCGCTTACCCGGAAAAGCAGGCTTTTTTCCTGTGCCGTCACACGCAGACTGACCTCACCTTGCGGCGTGAACTTCACTGCATTTGAGAGCATGTTGACCAGGATTTGTTCCAGTCGCAATGCATCACCTTTTACCCAGGGCGGCAACTTATCTGCCACGTCCACATGAAACAGCAGGTGTTTTTCTTCTGCCTGGCTTCTAATAAGATTCGCTGCATTATCCACCGAGGTCATCAGCATGAAGGGCTGATTTTCCACCACCAACTTTCCTGCGTCGATTTTGGAGAAATCGAGAATGTCGTTGACGACATTCAACAGGTGCTGCCCGGAGGTGCCAATCCGCTGGAAGAGTTTATGTGACTGTTCCAGCGAGTTTTCACGTTCACCCATCTTCGCCAGACCCAGCACCCCATTCAACGGCGTGCGGATCTCGTGGCTCATGTTGGCCAGGAACTGACTCTTGGCCAGTGCAGTCGCTTCAGCTTGCTCCTTCTCCAATATGGCGCGTTCAGCCGCCTTGCGTTCGGAGACATCCACATGAGTGCCAGCCATGCGTACCGGCAGGCCTTTGTCATCACGTACCATGACCGCTCGTGAGAGGATAAATACCCAATGACCCTCTTTGTGGCGCATGCGGAACTCGGTCACAAAGCCATCGGATTTACCTGCCATACAATCATCGATTAGCGCCAGAGTCTTTGATTTATCATCCGCATTGACCAATTGCTCCCAGGTGCTGAACGCATTCTCCAGTTCATGATCTTCGTACCCGAGCATTGATTTCCAGCGCGGTGAGTAATAGACCTCATTGGTCTGTAGATTCCAGTCCCACAGGCCGTCATTGGCTGCCTGAATTGCCAATTCGAAGCGCTCCTCGCTGGCTCGCAGGGCCTGCTCGGCTTGCTTGCGCCCGGTGATATCGCGGGCGATGCCGAGCACCCCAAGGACCTTGCCATCTTCCGTCTTGAGAGGCGTCTTGATGGTTTCAAACAGGCCTCGATAGCCATTGGAGGCGAAGGTCAGCCACTCTTCATTGATGCTCGGAATACCGGCTTTGAGGGCTGCCTTATCGTTTTTGCGGAAGAAGTCGGCCAAATCGACGCTGACGAAATCGGCATCAGTTTTTCCGATAAGTTTTTCCTCCGTAGTGCCATACAGTCCCTCGAACGCCCGGTTGCAGGCGAGATAGATACCGTCGGGATCTTTCAGCCACACCAGGTCAGGGATGGTGTCATTGAGGCTTCGCAGGAGGGTGCGTTCGCGTTCGGATCGTTCCAGGGCGACGGCCAGGTCTGAGCGCGCCTGATCGCGGTCAGACTCCAGGGTGCGGGTGAGCTGCTCACTGTGGCGGCACAACAGAATGGACCTGGAGAGGTTGGCCAGCACCGGTTTGAATATCTGGGTCAGTGGCAGCTTGCTGGTGGGTTTGTGTGGAGAGAGCAGCAGGATGAGACTGGTGTCATCGATCGGGAGTTTCAGGCAGTAGTGGTATTTTTCACTGCTGTTCAGGTCGGTGGGCAAGGCTGTAGCGTTGAGCAGTTCGATAGAAGTGTCGGTCAAAGTCGCGGGCAGTTCGAGTATCTGTCCGCGGCGCTGTTCCAGCAGGTGGTCGCCAATAACTGTGGCGATACGAGCGTATGTGGTTTCGCCCTCGGTTTTGTTGTCAGTCAATACTAGGCCAGCTGGAAATGCGGTGTGGTAGAGCAAACGTTGCAAGACCCTTCTGAACAGGGTGTCCCGCTGTGTTTCTCCCCCGATTGTCAGGGTTAGATCGTATAGGACCGAGAGGATGTACTCTCGCTCCATCAATTGGTTCCCCAGGGGGTGCAGACCAGGGTGGCGTTATGGAACATCGGATAGTCCCACTCTCCGGTGCCGCCGATTTCGCCCAGGGAAAGCGCGCCCGCAAGATGTGCTGCACCTGTCTCCTTCAGGAGATCCGTGAGTTCCTGGCGCGAGTTTTCGCCCAGGTGCATGCGGCGTCCGGCACAATAGAAGGTCAGTATACTGCGGCCCCGTAACGAACCGTTGCTTGACTGCAGGTCGGCAGCAAGATGGTTGATGCAGTCTCCTTCTCCGGCTTCCGGCGCCCGCAACAGAACCAGCATGGCGTTCTCCGGCACTTCTCCGACGCAGAACAGGGAGCCGTCTTCACTCAGGGCCACCGGAATCCGTACTACCAGATCCTCGTTGGCTCGGGGGATGCCGAATGGAAAATGCACCGCATGGTGATAGAAGTTCTCTTGGGTCAGGGCAATCCCATACTCCCGTTTGATGATCTCCTGATAGACTTCGAATGCCGGACGCCAGTCGATGCTGAGAATCTGGTTTCCATTGGTGGAGGTTGCGCTCATGGCATGTTTGGGGGCCGTGTAACCGTGTTCGAGCACGGTTACATTGTGAGTCGGTATAAGCAGGCACAGGACGCCGTTACCGACAATGCGGTCACCGTCGAACAGACAGGGCATGGGTTGAAAAGTCTCGCTCCCTGCGTTGACGCCGGCATAACTCACCCGATCCGATAGCTGCAGGTAGAGACCTTCGAGAATGCTGGCAATATTCGGCAGTAAACCATCGAAAATCATATAGAGCGACGGCTTGGCTGCGTCGGGATCTATAGCCTCGATTGTCGGAATGAGCGCTTGGGAGATTTTTTCCTCTGGCAGGGATTGGCCGTCATTGATCTCAGGGATCAGAAAACTGGGCACCCACTCATCGAAGCGAAACAGTAATACGCCCTCCTGGTGAAAATCGTTACCGATCAGCAGGGCAGGAAAAATAGCGCCTGCGAGGGGGATGCCCTGGTCACCGCAACAGCTCTGGAGTATGTGCAGATTATCTTTTTCGCTCTCCGGCAATAGGGCGAGTACGCCTGCATGCGGATATTCGGTGCGCCACGTTTGCAGCAGGGCCTTGAGTGACGCCGTATTCAATGGAAGGTGTCGGATTGCGTTGTTGCCGGAACTCATGCCATCTGATTTCATCTGGACTAACGTTGCCTTTTATTGCTCTGTGTCGCCTATTGACTATATCGACAACAGTGTTAGACCCTTTAGGGGCATTATCGCAATTCCTGTACCTGTGTAATCTTAGCAGATTCCTTAAAACCTCAAGGGCGCTTCGTGGTTGAAACGGTGTCGCCAGGTGAGCACTAACTATGCGGCAGGCGCCGGAAAACATAAACACCAGTGGAAAGATCGACAGGATCGCTGATCTGACCCGGTTTAAGATGGAATATCTTCTTCAAGCCAGCGGGAAGATACAACGTATCCTTGACCCCCCTCCGAAACCGGTTATCGGGCATGTCTGTGTATTTCTCGATCAGCGTGGTGAAATCGACGCCATCGGCACGGGCCAGACGCACAAGCTTGCGGGCCACTTCAATTGCTCCGTCATGGTCGTAATAGAAGACCCGGTTGAGCCGGGAAAAATCCTTGATTCCAGTGTGACCGATAACGAGAAATTCAAAATTTCCGGGAGAGACTGCGGGCTGATCATTGCCCGGCGCCTTAGATGAATCCAGCGGGGAGGTGGCGTCAGGAATGGTTTTTCTTGCCGCTTCTTTTAGCGCGACCAGGTTTTGCTCGGCTAACCTGTGGGCGCGTTTGGCATTGAATGCCTGGGCTGCCTCGCCTTTACGTACTATTTTGATTTTCCTGAGCAGATCGCCTTGGACTATGTTGTTGGTAATATCGAGACCCGAGACCACTTCACCGAACACGCTGTGGCGGTCTAGCCAGCGCGCCGGAACCTTGGTGATATAAAACTGACTGCCGTTGGTGTTGGGGCCGCGATTGGCCATCGACAGAATACCGGGCTTGTCGTGTGTGAGTTGTGGGTGAAGCTCATCATCGAAAATATATCCTGGCCCCCCCCTGCCTGACCCGCTTGGATCACCGGTCTGGATCATGAACTCCTTGACCGAATGAAAGGTGAGTTCGCGGTAGAGAGGCTGCTGCCTTTTTTCTCCTGTCCCGGGATCCGTCCATTCTGTCGTACCTTCGGCCAGCCCGATGAAATTCATCACCGTCAAAGGCGCCAACTTATAATGGAGTCGTGCGGTGATAACGCCCTTGCCTGTGTGGATTTCGGCGAAAAGCCCTTCGTCTGCGGCATTTGCTGCAGAAAAGCCGGTGATGGCCAACAATGTGGTAAGGATGAGTGCCTGAAAGCTGGGACAAGAGAGGCTACTTTGCATCGAGATAACTCCCACCGATGAGTGAAAAGGACTGGAAGAATAGCCTGCTGCATGGAAAGACTACCAGTCCCATGGCAAAAAAATGCGGGTGCAGCGTGAGCTGCACCCGCCGAATGATTCACTCGCTGAGAATCATCCCTTTATTTTTAGCTTCTGCTTCACTTCATGTTCGAAGCGCAGTCTTTCAGCTTCCTCGAGGATCTCGTTGACCGCACGGTTCAACGGTGCCCAGCCATACCAGTGCATGTAGTCGTTACTGGCATGGTAGGCCCCCTGGAATGCACGCTGCTTGTACTCGAGCACGATCATGAACAGCTCCTGTTCAATGGCCGTCTTGGTGTCATAGTACATCAACAGATCAGGACCATATTCCCAGCCTTCGGGTTTCGTCAGTATGCCGTCCTTGTATAGACCCTGCACTGCGGCAATGCCCTTGGCGAAGACGTGATCGACGTTTTTCAGGACGTCATCTGAGCTCTTGAAGAAGTCATCGACATAGGAGTTGCTGTGGCAGTTGCTGCAGATCAGCTTCATGCGCGTGCGTTCTTCGTTGAACGCCTCAGGACCGCGTGCGATCTCTGCCTGAATGACGGCATCGACGAAACGCTCGGTCGGCTGCAGGTTTGCATCCAGCACGCCAGCGGCCTGCAGAATCAGGGCACGGTCGAAGGTCCACTGCGGGTCGTCATCGAGATCGATGAAATTGCCGCTCGGCAAGGCTGCGGCCAACGAGGTCAACTGCTCCTTCAGGGAGGGGGCAACATCGATCAGGGCAAGCACATTCTCCTTGGTGGGAATACGTAGCCCCAGGAAACCCCAGGGTGTGCGGACTTCGTGGTTGCCGCCGTTCATGTGGCAGGTCTGGCAACTCGGATAGCCGCCATGATTGGAATCATCGGGATTACTCAGGTATCCGATGCCGTGTTTGGATGAGATCCACATCTCCCACTGTGGGTGGTCAAAACCCATATGGCAATTGGAGCAGGCGCGTGGATTGAGCGCCTCGGCCTTGGAGAAGTTGTGCCGCGTATGGCAGGCATCGCACTGGGCGTTACCGTAACGATACTCGCTTGCCTCCTTGCCGCCATCATGCTTGAGTGGCCCGGAGTTGCCCTCCTTGACGCCGAGCAGGCCCTTGGTGCCGAGCTTGTGGCAGCCCGAGCAGCCGCGATAACCCTGCTTGACGATGGATGCCGGCTGATGATGCCAGGCGGCCTGCGTCTTCATGCCATACCAGGCCAGATTGTGCTTGCCTGCCTCGTATTGCTCGACCTGCTCCTTGTGACATACGGTACAGGTTGCAGGCGTCGGCATTTCGGCGAGATTGGCGTCGTCTGACTCATTGTGGGTGTCGCCGTGGCAGTCGTTGCAGCCGACATAGTCAGCGGCGTTGCTCGGATTGCCCATCTTGCTCGACATATGCTGCCGGACGATGCCCGGCGTCTCTTGCACATGGCACTCAATGCATGATTGATCCTTGTGTTCAATCTTTGCGCTGAATAGTTTTTTCTGCGTTTCCTCGGCGAACGCCTGGCCCGAAAAACACAGGCTGCCGATCAAGGCGGTGATGACGATCGCCATGGATCGTATCGGTCTCATGCTCATGACTATACCCCTTCCCGATGACGGTGCGTTGAGAGATGGAAATAGTGAGTGAATCTCTATGCGTCTTAAACAGGTCTCAAATAACGACTCCATTATACTTATAATTCGTGTGGTTTTACTTGATTGGCATCAAAAACCATGAAAAGGCCTGAAGTGATCTGACGCTCTCTTGGGGGGATCCGGATCCCCCATGAGATTCCCGGCGTGAAATTGGGTTGCCGGATAAGTGGACGCTAATCCTCTCCCTGCTCCTTGCCACCACCTTGTGGGGCGTGTTTCAGGATCCGGTCTGCCATACGGGAGAAAGGCAGGCTCTGGATCCAGACGGTGCCGGTACCGGTGAGGGTGGCGAGAAAGATCCCTTCCCCGCCAAAGACCATCGACTTGAGTCCGCCGGACATCTCAATGCTGTAGTCGATGCCGTCGGTGAAGCCCACCAGGCAGCCGGTGTCGATGCGCAGGGTCTCGCCGTTTAGCCGTTTTTCCACAACCGTGCCGCCGGCCTGGATGAAGGCGAGGCCGTCCCCTTCCAGCTTCTGCAGGATGAAGCCTTCGCCGCCAAACAGTCCGGTGCCCAGTTTCTTGTTGAAGGCGATCCCAAGTTTTGTGCCCAATGCGGCACAGAGGAAGGCATCTTTCTGACAGATAATGCGTCCCCCGAGTTGGGACAGGTCGAGAGGCATGACGGTGCCCGGGTAGGGCGCTGCAAAAGCGACACACTGTTTACCCGAGCTGCCGCTGTTGGTGAAGTGGGTGATAAAGACGGATTCGCCGGTGATCATGCGCTTGCCCGCACTGAACATCTTGCCGAAGATGCCCTGGTCCGGATTGGAGCCATCACCCATCTTGGTCTCGAAGCTGATCTGCTGTTCCATGTAGGTCATGGCGCCGGCCTCTGCAATGACTGTCTCTTCTGGGTCGAGTTCAATCTCCACCAGCTGCATGTCGTGGCCGATGATTTTGTAGTCGATTTCGTGGGCTTTCATGGTGGTTTCTCCCGAGGTGCTTCAAACAGGTGTCATGACAGGCAACGTTTGCGGTAGTGCTCAACCCTTGCCGGGTCTTAGGGCGCCTGAGCATGGCAGGTGGATGGGTTTGGGCTTTTTCTTTTTGCGTAGACGCAGTGCGGTCAGTGCGCCGCCCCAGAGGCAACCGGTGTCCAGAGACCAGATCTGGTGTGCCACATGGTAGCCCAGCGTCGACCAGTGGCCAAAAAGGATGCGGTCGTTTCGGCTTGCCCGTTTCGGCATCTCATACCAGGGCAAAAGCTTGCCATGCTGGGAGTTGGGAGAGCCCTTCTCCTGCAGGGCGAGCCTGCCGCCGGGGGTGCAGAAGCGCAGACGGGTGAAGCAGTTGGTGATGAAACGGAGCCGCGCCATGCCGGTCAGGTTAGTGGACCAGAGGTCGGGTTCATTGCCGTACATCTGGCGACAGAACTTGTGGAAATTCGGGCCACGTATTACCGCTTCCAACTCCCCGGCCAGGGCCAGGGCCGTAGGGATGTCCCACTGTGGTGGCAGTCCGGCGTGAACCATGCTGAAGTCCTGCTTGCGGCTATGGTGCATCACCGGCCGGTGTCGCAGCCAGTGAAGCAGTTCATCGCGGTCGGGAGCCTGCAGGACCTTGTCGAGGGTACCGTGTTTGGAGTGACGCCGATTACCCTGGGAGAGTGCCAGCAGGTGCAGGTCGTGGTTGCCCAGCACAGTGATGGCCCGTTTGCCGAGGGATTTGACGAACCGCATCACCTCCAGGGATTTTGGGCCGCGATTGACGATGTCTCCCGCCAGCCAGAGTTTGTCCTTGGATGGATCGAATTCGATGAACTCCAGCAGGCGCTGCAGTTCATCGTAACAACCCTGTATGTCGCCAATGGCGTAGACGGCCAATTAGGATGCCTCCATTCTACTGCTTGTTAACGCTAAGCAGATTTGCCAGCGCCCGGTCGTGGACTCGCTGCAACAGCAGCAGCGCCATGATAGCGCCGATCAGCGCCAGAAACATATCTGTCTGGGTATCCCAGGGGTCGCCCTGGGTGCCGAGAAAGGCCTCTGCCGCCTCACCGCTTGCCAACGCAACCCACCATTCGATCAGTTCATAAAATGCACTGAAGGCGAGGCAGATACTGATCACCGTAAAGGCGAGCCAGCGGCCAGCTTGTAAAGGCGAGCGACGCAGCAGGATCTCTCTGGCCAGGATGGCGGGAATAAACCCCTGCGCCAAGTGGCCGATGCGATCATAGTGGTTGCGGGAGAGATCGAGGCTGTCGCGCAGCGTGTTGAAAAGCGGAACCTCTGCGTAGGTGTAGTAACCACCGATCATAAGAATGACGGCATGCAGCGCAAGCAGGCGATAGAGCAGGGGAGTGAGGGGAAATCGCTGCCAAGTCATCGTAAGCAGGACCAGTCCGATCATCACCGGCACCGTTTCCAGCAGCCAGGTCAGGCGGTCGGCAACAGGATCGAGGCCGCTGAGGATAAGGATCAGCAGAATGCCTGCTCCCAACACCAGGGGTTCGTTTTGAAAAGATGTTCTCATTAAGGGTCCGGAGGCAACAGGGTTTCTAGTGCAGACTGCCCGGTCTGGCCAGAGAAAAAGGGGGGATGGTCGCATCGAAGTGGTTGCCCTGGCTATCCACCATGTCATAGCTGCCCTGCATGCTGCCTGCCGGAGTGTCGAGTATGGTGCCACTGGTATAGCGGAAAGACTCGCCGGGACCGAGGCGGGGCTGTTCGCCCACCACCCCTTCGCCACGCACCTCCTGTACCTTGCCGTTGGCATCGCTGATGACCCAGTGCCGGTTCAACAGACGTGCCGCCTCGGTACCATCGTTACGGATGGTAATGGTGTAGGAGAAGACGTAACGGTTTGTCCTGGGGGTGGATTGGGACTCGACATACTCTGTCTCTACCTGGATGCCAATCTGGTGCGGATTTTTTGAGGTCATTAATTTTGCTGGTTTCATCTAGGGCGCAAAGGCGGGAAATTCTGCCAATGTGCAGTGGAATCAAGTTTTTTGGCGTCTGGCCGATCATCTATTATAAATGGATTATATGGTGTTTGTGATGCGCAAAAAGACTTTTTTTGCCCTGTTTTTTCTCCTGATCTTCCCGGTTTTTGCGGCGGATCAGGCTCAGGAACTGGTGGCAGCCGCGATGAGTGGCCGGGTGGAGACGCTGCACGACCTGCTGGCGCAGGGCGCGGATGCCAACAGCAAAAATGCGGCTGGGCGCCCAGCCCTGCTGCTGGCAGCGTTCAACGGGAACCTGCACAGCGTCCGCGCACTCGTGAGTGCGGGGGCGGATGTCGATCTCGTTGACGCAAAGGGAGCCACCGCACTGATGCAGGCGGCCTCCTTCAATCACCCCAAGGTGGTCACCCTGCTGATCCAGGCGGGATCGGATGTGAATGCCAGGGACCAGGGCGGAAATACGGCTTTGAGTCTTGCCGGCAGGGGAGGACATGGGGCGATGGTGAAGATGCTCACCGCAGCTGGTGCCGTCGAGGTCGCTGAAGAGGGGGATAAAAAGAAATAGCCGGATCCCTTGTGACTTCCAGGAGTGTGAGCTGGAACCATAACCGACTGTTTTTACTTCACACTTTAAACAAAGACTGTCGCCATTCTATGGTGAATGTGACCGGTTTCAAAGCGGCTGTCTACAGACTGAACCATGCTTCGGTCAAGGCAAATGGTGTTTCAGGAGTTTTGTCATGCAATTACAACATCCTCATCGAAAACCCGACTTCTTCTTCGTGCTGGTCATGTTGGTCCTGCTCGGAGTCACTTTAAGCGTCTCCCTGCAGATGCGCTCGGCGGATACGACGGAGATCATGGCTGCGCCGGTGGCGTCCGGGTTCTATCTGAATCAAGGGTAACCTGGTTTTCTGACAAGTTTTTTCTCTGATGTGGTAGATTGCCGCCTGTTTGAAAAACAGGGTTACAGACGATGGCGGAAAAGAGACGTGTTGGCGTAGTTGGGGTGGGTTATCTTGGGCGTTTTCATGCCCTTATCTACTCCAGAATGAGTGATGTGGAACTGGTCGGTGTGGTGGATACCGATCAGGAGACGGCTGATCGGGTGGCGCAAGAAGCCGGATGTGCCGCCTATACCGATTTTCACGAGCTACTGGACAAGGTCGATGCGGTCAGCATCGTGGTTCCCACCTCTCTGCACCTGGACGTCTCCCGTCCCTTCCTTGAAAAAGGCATCCACATGTTGCTGGAGAAGCCGATAGCATCCACTGTCGAGGCGGGAGAAAAGATTGTGGCCTTGGCGAAGGCTTCCGGGTCAGTGCTGCAGATCGGTCATCTGGAGCGTTTCAATGCAGGCGTCATGAAACTTGCGGAGCGGATCAAGAAGCCCCGTTTCATCGAGGCCCACCGCATGGGTGAGTTCGTCGCCCGGGCAACCGATGTCGATGTGGTCTCCGATCTGATGATTCACGATATCGATATCATCCTCTCGCTGGTGGGGTCGGAGATCACCTCCATTGCCGCAGTCGGCACCCCGGTACTGACATCCCATGTGGATATAGCCAACGCCAGGCTTGAGTTTGCCAATGGTACCGTCGCCAACATCATTGCCAGCCGGGTATCGGACAAGACGACGCGCCGTATCCGGGTGTTCGAGGAGAACCGTTACGAATCTCTCGACTTCATCGCGCAGACCATCGATACCGCCCATCCACGACCACAACCTGGTGAGGAGTGGCCCGAGATCGTCACCGAGCGTCTGCAGGTGGAGCCGGTGAAGCCGCTGGACACCGAGCTGCAGGCCTTTATCGATTGCATCAACAGTGGCGAAGTCCCGCTGGTGGATGGGAAGGTCGGCCAGAAGGCGCTGGAAGTGGCGATGCAGGTGAAAGCGAAGATTCTGCAGCCGGGGTGATCTCTCTTTCCCGGTCAAAATGACAATTAATCGGTAGGAGCGGCGCTCCGCCGCGAACGGGCATGGAATCCGAACTTTCGCCGCGAGGGCGCGGCTCCTACACCCTGCGTTTTGCCCCAACCATCTCCACTGCCATGGCGACAGCCGCCTGTAGACTGCCGATCCCCGCCTGACCGCTTCCCGCCAGATCGAGAGCGGTGCCGTGATCCACGGAGGTGCGGATGATGGGCAGACCCAGTGTGACATTGACCGCCCTGCCGAACCCCAGGTGTTTGAGCACCGGCAGGCCCTGGTCGTGATACATGGTGAGCACGGCGTCTGCCTGTTGCAGATACTTGGGTGTGAAGAGGGTGTCAGCGGGCAGCGGGCCGGTGAGGTTTATGCCCCTCTGCCGCAGCCGGTCGATGGTCGGCTCGATGACCTCTATCTCCTCCCGCCCAAGGTGGCCGCCCTCCCCGGCGTGGGGATTGAGGCCGCAGACGAGTATGCGGGGATCTGTCAGACCAAAGTGCCGACGCAGGTCGTTATGCAGAATATGGATGACCCGTTCGAGCCGTTGGGATGTGATCTGGCGGCTGACCTCGCTCAGCGGCAGGTGGGTGGTGACGAGAGCCACCCGCAGGCCTTTGGTCACAAGCATCATCACCGGGTGTGCCTGGGTGAGTTCAGCGAGAAACTCGGTATGCCCGGTGAATGTGTGTCCGGCATCGTTGATGACGCCTTTATGCACCGGGCCGGTGACCAGCGCATCGAAGTTGCCGTTCAGGCACCCTTCGGTTGCCAGGCGCAGGGTGTCGAGGACATAACCGGCGTTGGCCGGATTGAGCCTGCCGCACTGCTCTGCGGCAGCGAGCGGAACCGGCAGGATGCGGAGACTGCCCGGTTCCGCTTCTACGGCATCATGCGGGATCAACGTCAGCGGCAGCCCCAGTTGTTCGGCGCGCCGCTCCAGCAGTCCAGGGTCGGCGATGGTGACAACCGGGGCTGTCAGCGGCCCCTGGGCCAACATCACGCATAGATCCGGCCCGACCCCGGCGGGTTCGCCAGGGGTCAGGGCGATGCGTAACGCCTTCAACCCGGTTCCTGCTCCAGATGTATCTCCACGTAGGCCTCGTCGCGCAGACGGCGCAACCAGAGGTCGGTGGCCTCCTCCGCCTTCTGTTTGCGGATCGCCTTGCGTGCGTTGGTGCGTATCACCTCTTCGGTATTGTCGTGCTTGCGGCGCTCCAGCACCTGCACGATATGCCAGCCGAATTGAGTCTGAAAAGGGTGGCTGATCCCGCCGGGTTCCAGGGTGTCCATCTGTTTTTCAAATTGCGGCACCATGTCACCGGGGCTGGTCCATCCCAGGTCGCCGCCCTTGATGGCGGATGCCTTGTCATTGGAATGCGAGCGTGCCAGCGTGCCGAAGTCCTCCTCATTCTCCAGGCGGGTTCGCAGGGTCTCCAGACTGTGGCGAGCCTCGGAATCCGAGACGATTTCATTGGTGTTGATCAGGATGTGGCGGGCGTGTGTCTGGGTGATCAGATGGCGTTTTGCACCTTTTGTCTCCAGCAGTTTGACGATGTGGAAACCGGAGGCGTTACGTATCGGATCACTGATATCTCCCGGCTCCATATTATCCACCACCTGAGTGAAGATGGAGGGAACACGGGCTGCCTCGATCCAGCCCAGGTCACCGCCTTCCAGTGCTTGACGACCATCGGATTCCCGCACGGCCGCCTCGCCGAAATCGGCACCTTCCCGCAACTGGACGACCAGCTCCTCCGAGCGCTTTTTAGCGGCCTGGACATCCTCCGGTGCTGCGCCTTCCGGGGTGGCGATAAGGATATGCTGCAGAAGCAGGGCGGAGCGTTGCCGGTTTCCCCCGGCTTCGCGGGCGAGAAAGTTGCGGATGTCCTGGTCGGTGACCACGATGCGATTGATCACCTCTTTCTGCTTCAGCCGGTTGATGATGATGTCCCGGCGCAGTTTCTCGCGGAAAAGGGTGAAATTGATGCCGTCCGACTCAAGGGTGTCTCGGAGTTCTCCCAGGGTGATGTTGTTGCGTTTGGCGATGTTGGAGATGGTTTTCGACAGGGTGGCGTCATCCACGCCGACGCCGAGTTGCTTTGCCGCCTGCATCTGCAGACGCTTGCTTATCATGCGCTCCAACACCTGCCGTTCCAGGATGCTCCTTGCTGGCAAACCGGTGCCTTTCTCCAGCAGTTGGGCGGCCAGTTCGCGGGTGCTGCTGTCGAGTTCGCTGCGGGCGATAATATCTTCGTTCACCACGGCTACGATTTGGTCGAGTTCCTCGACGGCGGCGCTGAGTGGCAGTGTGCTCAAGAGCAACAGCAGAGTAGCTAGCAGTTGCAGGGGTCTAAAGAATGACTGCATGAAATCTAATTTCCCGATTGATAACCGTAGATGGATTCTTCCAGGGTGTCCTGAATGTTGTCACCCAGTGCGCCCAGTCCAGTGAGTTCCAGTTGTATCATGAAACTGGTGTCCGCTGCCGCGTCGGCATCCGTGACATAACGCTGTAACAGTGCCCGCAGCTTCCAGCAACAGTGTCCTGAATACTCCATTCCCAGGATCTGGTTCATGTCCCGTTCAAACAGCAATGAATGTTTCCAGACACCCAGCAGGGTGTATTTATGACCGATGGGCCAATAGGCCGAGACGTTGATATCTTCAATGCTCTCGCGGGTGTAGTTGTAATCAAAATTGAGCAGTTGCCCGGCAGAGGTATTGTAGCGCAGTGCGAACTTGCCTTTGTCCATGCGGCCGCCTTCCAGATGCGGATCCCAACGCAGGGTGGCGGAACTGCTCCAGTTGCTGTTCAACCGGGAGGAGAGTTCCGCCACCACCGACGAGGTTGTGGTTGCGGTAACGTCCGTGCCATTGAGTTGCACCTTGCGATCTTCGAAATAGAGTATCTGACCGAGACTGGCGCGAAATCGTTCCCGGCCGCTGTCGCTCTCCAGCAAACGTGAGGTGAGCGCCAGTGTGATCTGATTGGCATCGCCGATGCGGTCTCGGCCACTGAATCGGTTGTCCCGGAACAGGCTGGAGAAGGTGAAGTCGAGCTCGGATGAATCGAAATTTGGTGTGTCGCTCTGATCCTCGTAAGGGGCGTAGAGGTAGTGGAGACGTGGCTCCAGCGTGTGGGTGGCGGCACTGCCGAACCAGTTACTGTCCCGTTCGAGGATCAGGCCGCTGTCCAGGCTCAGGGTGGGCACCATCCGGCTTGGGGCGGAATTATCCCCCGCGTCCGTATTGCTGAGCTGATAATTGGCGTAGTTGAGACCGACTCTGGGGGTCACATGGCCCCAGGAGCGCCGCAGTGGCAGGCTCAGATAGGGCGAGATGGCGACCCGGTGTCCCCGTACCTGCTCGACGTGGTCGAAATAGACATATTCGGCCTCCAGTGACAGATCGAGTCCCGTTTCGTCCAAGCTGTGCTCATAACTGGCGAGCAGTTGCGGCAGCCGGCTGTAGGGATAGTCGATGCGGGCGATATCCTTGTCCACGGTCTGGAAATTCTGCAGGCGGCCCAACAGTGACCAATCGCCGTTGGTGTAGCTGATATCGCCCCGCTGTTCGATATGCCGACTGCTGGTGATGGCGAGCCCCTTGCCGAAGTCGGTCAGATACTCTTTGTCGCTCACATAACCTGCGTCGATGGTGGTGGTCAGTCCTGGGGCCAGCCAACTGTTGTGGCGCATATTGAACGCGCCGCGGGTGGAGGGGCGGTCGTTGTCGGCGTCTCCATCGTTGGGCAGGATCTCACCGGTGAAGTTGCCTTTCTGGTTTTCACTGAGAAAGCGGAACTCGCCACCCAGCATCAGGCCCCGCTTGCTCATCAGACGGGGGGTGATGGTTGCGTCGTAGTCGGGCGCCAGGTTCAGATAGTAGGGGATGGAGAACTCACCGCCGCCGCGGCTGGATGAACCTATGGCAGGCAGCAGGAAGCCCGATTTGCGCCGGTCGTCCACCGGGAAGCTGAAGTAGGGGGTATAGAAGACAGGGACGCCGCCGAATCGCAGCTTGGCATTGCGCGCCACGCCCCAGCCCTCGTCCATATTGATATCGAGCGTCTCGGCCTCGATATTCCAGTCGCCGGCGCCAGGGCGGCAGGTGGTGTAGGAGACATCCTCGTAATGGGAGAGTGTCTTCGACTCTATATCCACCCGGCTGGCGCTGCCTCTGGCGTTGCGTTCCGGCAGGCGGAATTCCGTCTCCGTGAGCCAGCCGTTATTGTTGTCCAGATCCATCTGCCCCTCTTTGCCGCCGACCCTGAGTCCCGGTTTCTCAAGATAGATGTTGCCGTCGAGTTCGAGCAGTCGGGTGTCCCGCTGATAATAGGCGTGATCGGCTTCAAGATAGTGGTCGTCCTGTCTGACCTGCACGCCGCCAAAAAAATAAGTGCGGTTATTGAGCTGATCCAACTCCGCGGCATCCGCTTCGACCTGGGTGCTGCCGGGTTGACCCGCTTCCAAGGGCAGGGGCGTGGATTCGTGGGCGGTGGCAGGATCGCAGTATTCCCAGTTCAGTCCCTGGTCGATACGCAGGTTCTCGCCGTCATTGTCGGCTGCCAGGGTCGGGGCGGCAATCAGCAGGAGGGGAACCGGCCAGATGCGAAGGTGTCGGAGACTCAGTCGATTCATGTCTTTTGTTGGGGTTGTGATGCCTTGTGGTTGGTGACTGAGCTGTCGCGCGGCATAAAATCGCATAGAATCGTCTAATCTTCAATTCCTCTGATTGCTGGAAACCATTGTGGCATCTTCTTTGCGCCGTACACTGCTGACCTTTTTGATCCTGTTGCTGACTGTTTTTGTGGTGATGGCACTGTGGCGTACCCGTCCTCAGCCGGAAGTGGTTTTGAAAAAGCCCCAGGTTACACGAGTAGAGGTGGTGCAGGCGGTGGCCCGGGATATCAACCCCCTGGTGCGGCAGACCGGCCTGCTGCGCCCCTGGCGTGTGGCCTCTCTGCGATTCGAGGTGAAAGGGGATCTGGTGGAGCGGCTGGTCGAGCCGGGGCAGAAGGTTGAACACGGCCAGTTGCTGCTGCGGCTGGACGATGCGGACTACCGGGATGCGGTAACCGAGAACGAAGCCCGTCTCACCGAGACCCGTGCGGCTATCCGGCGTGACCGCTCCCTGCTGGGATTGGCCAAGGAGAACCGCAAACTGGCGGAGCAGGAGTATCGGCGCCTGGTGAAACTGGGGGAGGGTTCTCTCTCCTCCGCCTCCACCCGTGGCAGCGCTCGCCAACAACTGCTCAAACTGTCGAGTGACGAGGCACGGCTGGCCTTCAGTATCGAGAGCAGTCAGGCCCGGCTGGTACGGGAGGAGGCGGCCCTGAAACGGGCGCAACGTAATCTGCAGCGAACCCGGTTGCTCGCGCCTTTCGATGGTCTGATCAACCGGGTCGAGGCGGAGGTGGGTGACTATCTGCAGACCAGTGGCCGTGTGGTGGAGTTGATTCAGGGTGAATTCCTCGAACTCTATGTCGAGGTGAGTGGCGACGTGGCGGCGGCCCTGACGATGGGTCAGAAGTTGATCATAAAGATTGATGGCGCCGAGCTGGAGGGTGAACTGACGGCACTGCAGCCGGATCCTGAAGCCAAGACCCATACTCATCCGTTGCAGATCCGTCTCCCCGCAGATGGTCTGCTGCCAGGCATGCTGGGAGAGGTGTTGCTGCCTCTGGAACCCCGCAACGGCGCACTGGTCGTACCGCCGGCGGCACTGCTGCGCGAAGAGGGGCTGGCCTATGTCTTCGTGGTTGACGCTGGGCGGCTGCAGCGGCGTGCGGTGGTGCCGGGCATTCGCTACAACGGTCTGCAGGTGATTCTCTCCGGTCTGGCTGAGGGGGAGCCGCTGGTGGCACGGGATGTGGAGGTGCTGAGTGACGGGATCAAGGTAACGGTTGAGGCAGTGGAGTCCGGTCGGTGATCGAGTTCTCCATCCGCAACCCACTGATCGTCAACCTGCTGCTGGCGATCATTCTGCTGGCCGGAGTGCTCTCCTGGTATGCCATGC
>NZ_JAAVSH020000001.1:3545343-3555991 GCF_011947365.2 endosymbiont of Lamellibrachia barhami | reverse complement strand
GATGCGGATCCCAACGCAGGGTGGCGGAACTGCTCCAGTTGCTGTTCAGCCGGGAGGAGAGTTCCGCCACCACCGATGAGGTCGTGGTGGCGGTAACGTCCGTGCCATTGAGTTGCACCTTGCGATCTTCGAAATAGAGTATCTGACCGAGACTGGCGCGAAATCGTTCCCGGCCGCTGTCGCTCTCCAGCAAACGTGAGGTGAGCGCCAATGTGATCTGATTGGCATCGCCGATGCGGTCACGGCCACTGAATCGGTTGTCCCGGAACAGGCTGGAGAAGGTGAAGTCGAGCTCGGATGAATCGAAATTTGGTGTATCGCTCTGATCCTCGTAAGGGGCGTAGAGGTAGTGGAGACGTGGCTCCAGCGTGTGGGTGGCGGCACTGCCGAACCAGTTGCTGTCCCGTTCGAGGATCAGGCCGCTGTCCAGGCTCAGGGTGGGAACCATCCGGCTTGGGGCGGAATTATCCCCCGCGTCCGTATTACTGAGCTGATAATTGGTGTAGTTGAGACCGACTCTGGGCGTCAGATGGCCCCAGGAGCGCCGCAGTGGCAGACTCAGATAGGGCGAGATGGCGACCCGGTGTCCCCGTACCTGCTCGACGTGGTCGAAATAGACATATTCGGCCTCCAGTGACAGATCGAGCCCCGTTTCGTCCAGGCTGTGCTCATAACTGGCGAGCAGTTGCGGCAGCCGGCTGTAGGGATAGTCGATGCGGGCGATATCCTTGTCTACGGTCTGGAAATTCTGCAGGCGGCCCAACAGCGACCAATCGCCGTTGGTGTAGTTAATATCGCCCCGCTGTTCGATATGCCGGCTGCTGGTGATGGCGAGTCCCTTGCCGAAGTCGGTCAGATACTCTTTGTCGCTCACATAACCTGCGTCGATGGTGGTGGTCACTCCTGGGGTCAGCCAGCTGTCGTGGCGCATATTGAACGCGCCACGGGTGGAGGGGCGGTCGTTGTCGGCGTCTCCATCGTTGGGCAGGATCTCACCGGTGAAGTTGCCTTTCTGGTTTTCCCTGAGAAAGCGGAACTCGCCCCCAAGCATCAGCCCCCGTTTGCTCATCAGGCGGGGGGTGATGGTCGCGTCGTAATCCGGTGCGAGGTTCAGGTAGTAGGGGATGGAGAACTCACCACCGCCACGACTGGATGAACCTATGGCAGGCAGCAGGAAGCCCGATTTGCGCCGGTCGTCCACCGGGAAGCTGAAGTAGGGGGTATAGAAGACCGGGACGCCGCCGAATCGCAGCTTGGCATTGCGCGCCACGCCCCAGCCCTCGTCCATATTGATATCGAGCGTCTCGGCCTCGATATTCCAGTCGTTGGCGCCAGGACGGCAGGTGGTGTAGGAGACATTATCGTAATGGGAGAGTGTCTTCGACTCTATATCCACCCGGCTGGCGCTGCCTCTGGCATTACGTTCCGGCAGGCGGAACTCCGTCTCCGTGAGCCAGCCCTGGTTCTCCTCCAGCGTCACCTGTCCCGCTTTGCCGCTGACCCTGAGTCCCGGTTTCTCGATATAGATGTTGCCGTCGAGGTCGATCTGTCGGGTGTCTCGCTGGTAATAGGCGTGATCTGCCTCAAGATAGTGGTCGTCCTGTCTGACCTGCACGCCGCCAAAAAAATGGGTGCGGTTGTTGCGCTGATCCAACACTGCGGCATCCGCTTCGACTTGGGTGCTACTGGGTTGGCCTGCTTCCAGTGGCAAGACAGGGCGTTCGTGGACGGAGGCAGGATCGCAGTACTCCCAGTTCAGTCCCCGGTCGATACGCAGAATCCCGCCGTCATTGTCGGCAGCGAGGGTCGGGGCGGCAATCAGCAGGAGGGGAACCAGCCAGATGTGAGGGTGTCGGAGACTCAGTCGATTCATGTTGTTTTGGGGTTGTGCGGCCTTGTGGTTGGTGACTGAGCTGTCGCGCGGCATAAAATCGCATAGAATCGTCTAATCTTCAATTCCTCTGATTGCTGGAAACCATTGTGGCATCTTCTCTGCGCCGTACACTGCTGACCTTTTTGATCCTGCTGCTGACTGTTTTTGTGGTGATGGCGCTGTGGCGTACCCGTCCTCAGCCGGAAGTAGTTATGAAAAAACCTCAGGTTACCCGGGTGGAGGTGGTGCAGGCGGTGGCCCGGGATATCAACCCCCTGGTGCGGCAGACCGGCCTGCTGCGTCCCTGGCGGGTGGCCTCTCTGAAATTCGAGGTGAAAGGAGACTTGGTGGAACGGCTGGTCGAGCCGGGGCAGAAGGTTGAACACGGTCAGTTGCTGCTGCGACTCGACGATGCGGACTACCGGGATGCGGTAACCGAAAACGAAGCCCGACTCACCGAGACCCGCGCGGCTGTCCGGCGTGACCGCTCCCTGCTGGGATTGGCCAAGGAGAACCGCAAACTGGCGGAGCAGGAGTATCGGCGCCTGGTGAAACTGGGGGAGGGTTCTCTCTCCTCCGCCTCCACCCGAGACAGCGCTCGCCAGCAACTGCTCAAGCTGTCGAGTGACGAGGCGCGGCTGGCCTTCAGCATCGAGAGCAGCCAGGCCCGGCTGGTGCGGGAGGATGCGGCCCTGAAACGGGCGCAACGTAATCTGCAGCGCACCCGGTTGTTTGCGCCTTTCGATGGCCTGATCAACCGGGTCGAGGCGGAGGTGGGTGACTATCTGCAGACCAGTGTCCGTGTGGTGGAGTTGATTCAGGGTGAATTTCTCGAACTCTATGTCGAGGTGAGTGGCGACGTTGCGGCGGCCCTGATGATTGGTCAGAAGTTGATCATAAAGATTGATGGCGCCGAGCTGGAGGGTGAACTGACGGCACTGCAGCCGGATCCTGAAGCCAAGACCCATACTCACCCATTACAGATCCGTCTCCCCGCAGATGGTCTGCTGCCAGGCATGCTGGGAGAGGTGTTGCTGCCTCTGGAACCCCGAAGCGGCGCACTGGTCATACCGCCGGCGGCCCTGCTGCGCGAAGAGGGGCTGGCCTACGTCTTCGTGGTTGACGCTGGGCGGCTGCAGCGGCGTGCGGTGATGCCGGGCATTCGCTACAACGGTCTGCAGGTGATTCTTTCCGGTCTGGCTGAGGGGGAGCCGCTGGTGGCACGGGATGTGGAGGTGCTGAGTGACGGGATCAAGGTAACGGCCGAGGCAGTGGAGTCCGGTCGGTGATCGAGTTCTCCATCCGCAACCCACTGATCGTCAACCTGCTGCTGGCGATCATTCTGCTGGCCGGAGTGCTCTCCTGGTATGCCATGCCCCAGGAGATGTTTCCCACGGTGGAGCAGGACAAGGTAAATATTCGCACCACTTTTGAGGGGGCGTCGCCGGAAGAGATTGAACGGCAGATCACCCTGCCTATCGAACAGGAACTGGATGGGCTGGCGGATATCGATGTCATCAGCTCCACCAGCAATGAAGGGTCGTCGAGTATCCTCATCGAACTCAAGAGTGGCGCTGACGTGGATGACTTTCTGCGCAAGGTGGACACGGCTCTGGATCAGGTGGATGACCTGCCGGATGAGGCGGAAGAGCCGGAACTCTCCCGTCTGGAGACCCGCTTTCCGGTCATCTCGGTGAGTCTTTACGGCGATATCGCAAGGGGACGTCTCTACAGGATTGCCGAGGATCTGAAGGATGAGCTGATCAAGCTGCCGGGGGTGGCGTCGGTGGGGGTAGCCGGTGTCCGGGAGTGGGAGATCTGGGTGGTGGTCGATCCCCAGGTGCTGGCGGCGCGTGGGGTCTCGCTGAAGGAGGTGGGCCGGGCGTTGCGGGAAAATCTCCGGGATCTGCCCGGCGGCACTCTGAAGTCGACAGGGGGCGATATCCGTCTGCGGGGTATGGGCGTCCCCCCTGATCCGGTACAAATGGCGGAGATCGTGCTGCGCAGTAATGCTGCGGGTGGTCGCCTGCGGCTAGGTGATCTGGCGGAGGTGCAGTTGCGGCTGGAGGAGGCGCAGACCCTGGGGCGGTTCAACGGCAAGCCTTCGGTCAATCTCACCATTAATAAGACCAGTCAGGCATCGACTATCACTGTCGCAAAACAGGTGCGGGCCTATGTGGATGAGCGTCAGCTTACCCTGCCGGCAGGGGTTGAGCTGGGACTCTTCAGTGACCTCTCGGTCTACGTGAAGACCCGTCTGGAGACGGTGAAATCCTCCGGTATGGTGGGATTGGCGCTGGTGTTGCTGGCACTCTATCTGATGCTCAACTTCCGTGTCGCCTTCATCACCGCGCTGGGTATCCCGGTCTCCTTCCTGGTGGCGGTGATCATCCTCTATATGCTGGATTACAGCATCAACATGGTCTCGCTGTTTGCCTTTCTCATCGCCCTGGGTCTGATTGTGGATGATGCGATCATCGTCAATGAGAATATCTACCGTCACCTGGAGATGGGGGAGGACCCGGCAGGTGCTGCGCTGATCGGCACCAAAGAAGTCTTCTGGCCGGTAGTGGCCTCGACCGCCACCACCATTGCCGCCTTTATGCCGATGTTCGCCATTGGCGGCACCATGGGGGCGTTTATCGCGGTGATCCCGGTGGTGGTGAGCGCTTCCCTTTCCGGTTCGCTACTGGAGGCATTCGGCGTACTGCCCTCCCACGCCAAGGAGATGCTGACGGTGCCGCGGCAGCGACGCCAGGGGCGTATTGACTGGACGGCGCTGAACCGGAACTACACCCGTCTTCTGCGCTGGAGTCTTGATAACCGCTATCCGGTGGCGATGCTCTCTGTCGGCGTACTGGTCATTACCATGACTTTTGCCGCCACCCGCGTCCCCTTCCTGCTCTTCGGACATGTCGATGTGGGGCAGTTCTTTATCAATATCGAGACGCCCAGTACCTACAGTATCGATGAGAGTGCCCGCCTGGCGAAAAAAGTCGAGCAGGAGATTATCGGCTCCCTGGAAGAGGAGGAACTCGACACCCTGCTGACAAATGTCGGGGTGATGTTCATCGATTTTCATCGGGTGCGTTTCGGCAGCCGCTATATTCAATTGATCGTCGATCTCAAGAAACAGCGGCCCCAGGGATTTATAGAGCGTTGGATCTCACCTGCTGTGAGCCTCAAATTTGCCTGGGAGGGGAGTCGTGACCGCAGTTCAGATAGGGTGATCGAGTCGCTGCGGGAACAGTTGGCACCTATCCCCGGCATCCAGCGATTGTCGATCCTGCGACCGCAGGGAGGACCGGCCGGGGCGGATATCGAGATCGGCGTTATTGGTGATTCTGTAGACCAACTGCGTCGACAGGCGGAACGGGTACGTGAATTCGTGCAGCGCCTGCCGGGGACGTCGGACGTGCGTCAGGATATGGATCCCGGCAAGCTGGAGTATCGCTATGAACTCAACGAGCGGGGGCGTCAGCTCGGTCTGACCCAGATGCAACTGTCGGACGTGGTGCGCACAGGCTTCCTGGGTCTTGAAGTGGTGCATGTCAGCTGGCAGGACAAACGTATTCCGGTGCGGCTGATCTTTCCTGACCAACTGCGTCACGATGCCGGTGCATTGGAACGCCTGCCGATCACCCTGGAGGATGGCCGAACGGTCTATCTTGGGGATGTCGCCGATGTGCAGGAGGCGCGGGGTTACAACAGCATCAATCGGCGGGATCTGCAGCGGCTTGCCACCATCACAGCGGAGGTCGATTCAGATATCACCACACCGAATGATGTGATCGAGAAAGTAAAACAGGCGTTTGATGATCTACCTCAGGGTTATGAGCTTCTGTTTCTCGGTGAGAAAAAGAAGACTGAAGAGTCGATTGCCGGTATGAAACGGGCAACCGTAATTGCCTTGGCGATCATCTTCGTCATCCTTGCCGCCCTGTTCAAATCACTGCTGGATCCACTGGTGGTGATGTTCGCCATCCCCTTTGGTTTGATTGGTGTCGTCGTGGGACATCTACTGTTCGGCTACCATCTGCAGTTCCTCTCCCTGATCGGCTTTCTGGCACTGACCGGCATCGTAGTCAATGATTCCCTTATCCTGGTCGACTTTACCAAACGCATGCGTCGGGAAGGCATGGAGCGGAAGGACGCAATGGTGGAAGCCGGACGTGTGCGAATACGTCCGATTCTACTCACCAGTATCACTACCTTTTTAGGTATCTCGCCGTTGATCTTCTTCGCAACCGGGCAGACCGCCTTTCTCTCCCCGATGGCGGTCAGTCTTGGGTTCGGACTGCTCTTTGCCACCGTTCTGATCCTGTTGGCGCTACCTTGCTTCTATCTGATAGCGGATGACATGCGTAGTGGGTTCTCCAAGTTGGTTCACACTGATTCTCGCCGCAAATAAATCACCTCCCGCCAAAATCCCCCGACAAGTGATGAGGTCCCGTGCTCCCCGTTTATTCAAGGCGGCTGACTTGGTGTTTTACTCATGCTTTTGCCAGAGAACCGGAGCCTGCATCTCAGTTGTAACGGTATATCCCTTGTTTTTGCCGTGGGAACTATATTACGCTGGTGAAGGCAAAGTCGTCGAATGAAGCCGCTCTGGCGGGTTGGGCGTCAGACATCAGCGCGCTTGACGTTGAACTGGGCTTTGGCAACCTGGATCCTGTAGGCCTGATCAAGCGCAGCGGATCAGGTAAATGTGAGCACAACGGCGGGTAAATGCCGGTTCCGCAAGCGAACGGCCTACGGTTTAATAACTCCAGGAGCCTGGATCTGTAAGCCCTGTTGATCAAGCACAGCGGATCAGGCAAAACAAAGCAATCAAATGGCATCATGATCGCACTCCAAGGTTGATGTGGGCACTATCGCGGCACCCTGGAAGGGGTGCCGGCGTTGTTGCGTCTGTTCGATGAGTATCAAGTCCGCGCCACCTTTCTCTTCAGTCTGGGACCGGACCACACCGGCCGCGCCCTGCGGCGCATCTTCCGTCCCGGATTCCTGCAAAAAGTGCGGCGTACCTCAGTGGCCAGCAACTACGGCCTCAAAACCCTGATGTACGGCGTGCTGCTACCCGGACCACATATCGGCCGTAAAGCGGGTGATGTGATGCGTTCGGTGGCCGAGGCGGGTCACGAGGTTGGCATCCACTGTTACGATCATGTGCGCTGGCAGGATTATGTTGCCCACAAGGATGAGCAATGGACCCGTCGAGAGCTGGATCTGGCGGCAGAGACCTTCCAGGAAGTTTTCGGCCATGCTGCGACTACCCACGGTGCCGCAGGTTGGCAGCTCAATGCCCATACCTTGAAATGGGAGGAGGAGGCCGGTCTCAAGTACGCCAGTGATGTCCGTGGCAAGAGTGCCTTCTATCCTGTGCTACAGGGCATCGAATCCAGATGTCCGCAGATCCCCACCACGCTTCCCACCCTTGATGAGCTAATCGGTCGCGACGGTATCACCGAAGAGAATGTGCACGAATACATCTATGCGGAGAGTCAGTATATCCTGCCCAATGGCCACGTCTACACGCTACATGCCGAGCTGGAAGGGATGCAGTTGCTGTCGACCATGGAGAAATTGCTGGTGATGTGGAAAGGCTTCGAAGGCACTGTCCAGGCAGTGGGGGATACCTATGATTCCCTGGATCTTGCCACCTTGCCGAAACATCAAATCGGTTGGGGTGAACTCGAAGGGCGTTCAGGTCATCTCGCCATGCAGAGTATTGTTGTTGAAAAACAGGTCAGCCCGCAGCGGGTTTGATCAAACGCTCCAGTTCGTCTGGGAGATCCGGGAACAGGATCTGGATTGTCTCCCTGTCAGCCAGCGCCATGTCTGCATAGTCAAATCCGGGGCAGACTGCCTCGCTGACCAGTCCATATTCGCCTGCGGTGAGTTCCGTAGCTTTCCAACAACCACCTTTGACGATGAGCTGCAGTTTTTGTCCTGCCCCCAGATCTTTGCCCATTACGACTCGTTCAACTTTTCCTTCCGGGTGGATGATGTGGTATGTCAGTGGCGAACCGGAATGGAAGTAGTGGATGATGTCGGAACGGTTTTTATGCAGATAGCCGATGGGGTTGTCATCGCTCAGCAGGTAATAGATCGAGGTGAGCAGTGGACGTGGTTTCCCGGTTTCAGTAAGGATCGTCTGATGTTCGGACTGATAGGTTCGGTGAAAAAAACCACCCTCGACATGGGGTTCCAGGGAGAGATGTGTGATGATCTGATTTTTTTTCATGGGATCACTCCCAATGAAAAGAGGTCGTGGGGAAACCACTGTCTTTTGTTTGCAATCTACGCTCTGAAAAATGCATGTTTCTCTATTGCGAAAGGTCTCCGAATTTTTCATCAAGCGCCCGCTTGATGAGCTGCTTTATGCGTCGCTCCAGAGAACTGGTCACCTCGTCCTCGATAACCTGTTTCAAATGGCTGGTGGCATGGGTGACCGCCTGCTCTACAGCCTGCTGAACGATGGAGGAGAGTTCGTGATTGATCTGATCCTGCAAACCCTCCCGAACAATGCCGATGATGGCGTCGTGATCGGGTAGAGGCTGGAAATTCGCCTGCGCCTCTATACTCTCCGCTGACGGCTCACTCGTTGCAGAGATGAGTGTCTCGGCTTGGACGACATCATCAAGCAGGGGGATATCCAGCTCATTCAGATCGATATTTTCAGGATCGGTCGGGTTCATCTAGCTGATCTCATGGGTTTTGAGTGGGTAGCCCCGATCGCGATAGAAGCGGAATCGCTCGCGACCGGCAGTTTTGAGTTCAGGCTCTTTGTCTATCACTTCGGCCACCCTTTCAAAGCGACTGAAAAAGTTTGGCACATCTGTGGTGAGATTGATCAGTACATCGCTCTCTTCCGCAGCATCTTCACCGCAGCCGATAATAACAGGGGTGACGGCACTATTTGCATCCTGTTGCTGCGCATGGGGCACGAAACTGCCTTGACGGAAGGTCCAGAGCAGGCGATCCATATGCCTGGCCTCCTCATTGGAAACCGTGTGGATAAAGATCCTTCTCCCCTGATGATAGATCTTCTCCACCAGTCGGCAGGCGAGCATGTAGCGGTTGGCCCTGGCCTGCTCTTGGAGGATGTAGAAATCGACTTGGGTCATTGTGTTGGAAATTAATTAATCAATCACTCTGTCCACTGCGTTTCAGCAGGAACTGGGTCAGCAGCGGTACCGGGCGACCGGTTGCGCCTTTGGCACTGCCCGAAAGCCAGGCGGTGCCGGCAATATCCAGATGAACCCACTTGAACTTTTTCGTATAACGGGAGAGGAAACAGGCGGCGGTAATGGTCCCCGCACCCTTGCCACCGATATTTCCCATATCGGCAAAGTTGCTGTCGAGTTGCGACTGATAATCCTCCCAAAGCGGCAGACGCCAGGCCCGGTCGCCGCTGTGGCTGCCGGCGTTGAGTACCTCATCGGCGAGCGCGTCATTATTGGCCATCAGACCAGAAGCGTGTTTTCCCAGGGCGACGATGCAGGCGCCGGTAAGGGTGGCGATATCGATGACGGCCGCCGGCTCGAAACGTTCGCTGTAGGTGAGGGCGTCGCAGAGGATCAGGCGGCCTTCCGCGTCGGTGTTTAAAATCTCAATGGTCTGGCCGGACATGCTGGTAACAATGTCGCCGGGTTTGTTGGCATCACCGTCGGGCAGATTCTCGGATGAGGGCACCACCCCGATGACATTCAGCGGCAACTCCATTTCGGCGCAGGCCTGCAGGGTGCCGATGACACTGGCGCCGCCGCACATGTCGTATTTCATCTCGTCCATCCCCGCCGAGGGTTTGAGGGAGATGCCTCCAGCGTCGAAGGTCAATCCCTTGCCCACCAGCACAACGGGTTTGGCGTCTGGCTTGCCGCCTTTGTACTCCATGATGATCAGCTTGGCGGGTTGGCGACTGCCGCGGGAGACGGAGAGCAGGGCGCCCATTTTCAGTTTCTCCATCTGCTTCTCATCCAACACCTGGACCTTGATGCGGCGGGATTTTCTGCTGAGTTTGCGGGCCTGTTCAGCGAGGTAGGTCGGGGTGCAGATATTGCCTGGCAGATTGGAGAGATCCTTGGCCAGGTTCATGCCGTTGGCGATGCCCTGACCATGGCTCACTGCCTTTTGCGCAGTTTTCAACCGGCGGCGGTCACCGAGAAAAAGGGTCAGACGCTTCAGTGGACGTTTGGGTGTTTTGCGCTCACTTTTCAGCTCGTCTGCGCGGTATAACGCATCCTCTGCGGAGATGACGGTGTCTCGTACTGTCTGATAGAGGTTGCCGTCCTGAAGTTCCAGATCGTTCAGGCAACTGACTGCTTCAATTGCGTGACTCTTTTCTAGACTTTTCACCACCGAGGTGATGGCTTTGCGATACTGTTTGAGGGTAAATTCCCGGTTTTTTCCCAGGCCCACCAGCAGCACTCGTTCTGCAAGCGCACCAGGTACGTCATACAGCATTACCTGTTCACCAGACTCACCATTCATATCGCCACGCTTCAGAATCTTGGTGAGGTAGCCCTTGCCGGCCCTGTCCACTTGTTGCGCAATGGGTGAAAGCCGACGGTGGGAGTAGACGCCAAGCACCAGGCAGGCGGTACGTTGTTTGGTGGGATCCCCAGACTTGATGCTGAATTCCATGTATCGTTGACCCTCGATATTTTGGTGGTGATGATGCCTATCCAGGCCGCAATTCTTGATAGGATAGGGTTCGAAATCATTATAGACAGCCAATGGTCTACCTAAACAACGACAATACGTAACTGA
>NZ_JAAVSH020000001.1:3534325-3545038 GCF_011947365.2 endosymbiont of Lamellibrachia barhami | reverse complement strand
GCATTGTACTTCGTTCGGTTACGTATTGCTCCATCTGCTTCTCATCCGCACCTGGACATGATGCGGCGAGATTTTTCTGCTGGGATTTGCGGGCCTGTTGACTGGCAGGAAGGTAGGTCAGGTGCAGATATTGCCTGGCAGATTGGAGAGGAAGATCATGGCCCAGGTTCATGCCGTTGGCGATGCCCTGACCATGGCTCACTGCCTTTGCGCAGTTTTCAACCGGCTTGTGATCACCGAGAAAAGGGTCGAACGCCTTCAGTGGACGTTTGGGTGTTTGCGCTCACTTTTCAGCTCGATACACGCGGTATAACGCATCCTCTGCGGAGATGACGGTGTCTCGTACTGTCTGATAGAGGTTGCCGTCCTGAAGTTCCAGGTCACTCAGACAACAAACGGCTTCTGCAGAGTGGCTCTTGTCCAGACTTTTTACAGTAGAGGAGAGGGTCTTGCGGTACTGCTTAAGGGTAAACTCACGGGCTTTTCCCAGGCCGATCAGGAGCACCCGTTCTGCCAGGCTACCAGGTACGTCGTACAACATCACCTGCTCACCGGACTCTCCATTCATATCGCCACGCTTCAGAATCTTGGTAAGGTATCCCTTGCCGGCCTTGTCCACCTGTTGCGCAATGGGTGAAAGCCGACGGTGGGAGTAGACGCCAAGCACCAGGCAGGCGGTACGTTGTTTGGTGGGATCCCCAGACTTGATGCTGAATTCCATGTATCGTTGACCCTCGATATTTTGGTGGAGATGATGCCTATCCAGGCCGCAATTCTTGATAGGATAGGGTTCCGAAATCATTATAGACAGCCAGTAGTCTACCTAAACAGCAACGATTTACCATTGCCGTGATCTCTCTCATCGACCGTTATCTGCTGCAGGAAGTGTTCAAGGCGCTGTTTGCGATCCTCTTGATACTGCTGCTGGTATTGGTCAGTCATAGTTTTATCGGTTTTTTACAACAGGTGGCGGTGGGAGAGGTGAGTGCGGATGTCCTCTTCCAACTGCTGGGACTGCAGATTTTTCGCTATCTTGCCCGCCTGATTCCGCCCGCTTTCTTCTTCGCAGTGCTCTACGCTGTTGGCCGGATGTACCGGGATAGCGAGATGATCGCCCTGGAGTCCTGCGGCGTAGGCAGCCTGCGTATCTTTCGCAGCATCCTGCTGGCGGGGTTGCCGGTTTCCCTGCTGGTGGCCTGGCTCTCCATGGGGGTGCAGCCCTGGTCGAGTCAGCTGATTGCGCGGATCATCAGCGGGCAGACGGGCCAGTCGGTTGAACTGGCGGGTGTGAGTCCAGGACGGTTCAACGAATACAGCAAGGGCGATCTGGTCTTCTATGTGGAGTCGATCTCCAAGGAAGATCACCTCATGCACAACATCTTTGTGCAGATCCGGCAGGGGGATGAGCTGGGTTTGGTGACCGCAGACACCGGTTTTCAGCGGGTGGACCCGGAGACGGGTGACCGGTTTCTGGTATTGAAGGATGGATTCCGCTACAAAGGTCAGCCCGGTCGGGCGGATTATGTGGTGAGTGAATTTGGCGCCTATGCCCTGCGCATAGGGGAGGCCATGCCCACAGTGGGCAATCGTCCCCGTAACAGCCTGCCGACCCATGTCCTGCTGGCATCGCAGGACATCTACGACCGCTCCGAATTTCAATACCGCCTGTCACCGGCACTGGGAGTGCTGGCCTTTGCTCTGCTGAGTCTGCCGTTAAGCCGTTCGCTGCCGCGACAGGGGCCCTTTGGCCGTCTGGCCCTGGCGTTTCTGATCTACACCATCTATCTCAGTCTTCAGGGCGTATCCGAGAACTGGATGAAGGATCAGGTGACCCCCGCGTGGCTGGGCATGTGGTGGGTGCATCTTTCCATGGGGACGCTGGCGCTCGTTATGCTGATACCGGACCGTGTCTGGTATCGCCGCTGGCGCCGTCGTCTGCGTTGGACTCGGGCATGACCAACCTGCTGGATCGTTATATCGGCCGCTCCGTGGCATTGGGGATGTTGATGGTTCTGGCGCTGTTGTTGGTGCTGCTGGGGTTCTTCTCCGTGCTGGGAGAACTGGAAGAGGTGGGCAAAGGAAGTTACACCACGGTCAAAGCCTTTACCTATGTACTCCTGATCCTGCCCCGTTATACCTACGAGATCTTCCCCGTCGCCACCCTGCTGGGGAGTCTGATCGGCCTGGGGGCGCTCGCGAACAACTCCGAACTGATCGCCATGCGTGCCGCGGGGGTGTCGATATCCCGCATCGTGGGGGCTGTTCTGAAGACCGGTTTTGTTATGTTGCTGGTTATTCTGGCTGTCGGGGAGCTGTTGGCGCCGGTAACCGAACAGCGCGCCCAGCGTATGAAGATGGACGCACTGTCGAACCAGGTGACGCTGCAGACCAAGTACGGATTCTGGGCGAGGGACGGCGATACCTTCATCAATATCCGCCGTATCCTACCCGACTCAACATTGGCTGATATCTCGATCTTCGAGTATGGGGTGGGAAGAAAACTGCTGCGGGCCACCCATGCCGATACTGCCCGATATGTCGATCCTGAATGGGAGCTGGAGGGTGTGGAGCAGAGCGAATTTGGCGCCGGACGGATTACCACGAATCGATTGGAGCGCCTGCGGTGGCCGACCCTGCTGGAGCCGGCATTGCTGGATGTGGTGACGGTCCAGCCCCACATGCTGCCGGCCTGGGATCTCTGGAGCTATATCCGCTATCTGACTGAAAATGGGCAGGATGCCGCGACCTACGAAGTGGCTTTCTGGGGAAAGCTGGTGTCACCCCTGGTGACATTGGTCATGCTGTTTTTGAGCGTGCCCTTTGTGTTCGGCGCTTTGCGTAGCGTCAGCATTGGTCAGCGTATCTTTACCGGTGCGGTCATAGGTACGGTTTTCTACCTGGTGAACAGGGCCTTCTCCTATCTGGCGGTGGTCTACGACATCAACCCGCTGTTCGCGGCATCCTTCCCGACACTGTTCTGCCTGTTTTTGGCATTTTGGTTTTTTCGCAGGGTGCATTAGCTTGAGGGGTCGGAGTCGAGAGTGAATATGTTGGGGAGTGGCATGAGGCGAGATAAATGCGATGCGAGTGATGTGACTTCGTAGCTGAATCGACTCTGACCTCTGGAGCTACCAACAATCAACCACTTGGGTAGGTTGGGTTATGCCGTCTTTTTGGCCGTAACCCAACAATATGCTAATGCGACTTGGCAACGATTACCAGCCGGGTACCCGACATCCGGTCATGCCAGGCCAGTTTTTCCGGGTCGAATAAGATCCACAGGAATCCCAGCCCAAAGACCAGCCAGGAGAAGATGGCTGCCAGGTGACGTTTCAGGGCATCGCCCCAGGTGGGTTTGCCTCCATCGGCGCGCACCAGTCGCAGTCGCCAGGCCCGCATGCCCAGTGTCTGGCCACCCCAGGCCCAAAATCCGGTGAAAAACGCCAAGGGTATGATTTCGAATAGAAAAAGCTGGTAGACGATGAGTAAGCTACCGCTTGGCATTCCCAGCGGCAGCGTAATCAGTGTCGTAGCCACGGCCATCAATGCCACCAGGAGCAGGCCGTCGTAGAGCATTGCAGCAATCCGTCGAAAAAAACCCGGGGCTACCGCCTCTTCAAGATTTACAGGGTATCGTTCATGCATCCTGGGATTCTACCGGAGCACTAGTGGTTTGTGATAGGGAAGATCCCTTGGTCAGACAGGTAAAACTCCGAGCTTGTCAATTCTGATCCTTGAACTACCTTTACCACTCCCTAGATTCAGAATATTGCAATCTATCCAGGACAGAAACAGTGGAACATCGTTGTGCCGTGCGTAAACCTATCGCGCTTGACGTAACGCTCAATTACCGTGGGCTTGGTTTGATCAGTGGGAAAACCCAGGATGTGGGATTGGGTGGCATGTTCATCAATGTCGGGCGTGTCCAGTTGGCAATTAATGCCTTGGTGGACATCACTTTCCCAGTCAAATGCCCCACGAAAAGCATGTTGTGCAAAGCCAAGGCATTGGTAGTTCACCATAGGGCGGACGGCGTCGGCCTCATGTTCAGTGAATTGGATACCGATGTCCGTCAGATGCTCAGGCGGGTTCTGAATGGGCAGACTGATACAGCGATGACAAGACCTGGACTGGCGCCTGCCTCGAGTCCCGGCAGGGCAATCGGAATCTGATACAGCGGTTATCTTAAATCTTGGTTAGACAGATTTCATATTTGGCTGAAACTTTTTTCTATCCGGGAAATACCTGGAATCTTCGAATGAGGCGCAAATAGCGCCTCTTTTTTTGGGAAAGAGATCGGTTTTGGTTTCGGGAGTCGATTTCGCTACCTCAGTAGAGGGAGGCAATATAAGATCAAAACCCCTTTGGACTATCCAGCGGCCTGTGAAAGTCCTATGATCAGTCTCATGATGGTTTCGTATATCATTGAAATCATAGGGTTGATCATTTGGGTATTTGATGGCGCACACGGGCAGAGGCAGGTTTTTTCGCTGGTTTGAGCGCATTCCGTTGCAGTGGATATCAATCCTTGTGGGCGTGCTCTGTGGACTGTTGGTCTGGTTGGTGCTGGACCCCATACAAAGCCGGGCGCTGGGCGAAATTTTTCAGGGCGAACTCGAACTGCAACTGGATCGACGCGCGCGCGACACCCGTTACCGGTTCGAGCAGTATCTACGGCAGTGGCAGATTGCAGCGCATGGTCTGTCGCAGCATTGGCGTCTGGTCAATCATGTTCAATTGCCTGATTGGGAAAGTCGCCAGCTATACCCCAAAACCTATATAGAATCACAGCCTGCATGGCTGGAGATGGGGCATCCAATGGTTGGTTCTGTGGCACCGAGTCAGGTGGTGCTGCTGGATGCCAAAGATAGGGTGCGGGAGATATTTCATCAGCAGGACACACCTTTCCCGGTAGCGAGAGCGGCCAAGGGATATTCAGGCAGAGATGGCGCTGTGGTGACAAATGTCTGGCAAGCCCCCTACCTGATTGCCTGGGCGACCATTGACGATCCACATGGTCGGAAGAGGGCCGTTTTGATGCTGGTCATCCCCATCGACGAACAGTTTCTGCTTGAATCCCAACAGGCAGTGACTGATGACGGTAGCGTTGTGGGTTTGTTGGATGCGGACCGCCAAGTGTTGCTTTCGAGCAGTGACGAGAAACGGGTATTGCGCAATTCAAAACTAAGCCAATGGGAAGATGACTATCTCGTTACCTCACAGTCATTTACGGCTTATGAGGGGTCAGACCAAAATATTCAGTTTGCCACATTGATATCCCGTAAGCGGGTGGAGCAGACCAGCCAGCGAATTCTTGCAAGCGAGCGGCGCGAACGGTTGCTTGAAGCTGCCGCTTTTGTGGCGGTGTTCTCTCTGCTGTTTTTCTTTGTTTCCGCCCGGCTCAATCACTTTCTTCATCGAATATCCATCCTTGGTCGGAGTGCATTGAACATCGAACAGCCAGTGCAGGATCGGGGCAACCAGTTACTGGTGCTGGAAGCCTGGATTCAGGACTATTTTCAGCGTGTTGGCGCGGCGCAGGATGAGGTGCAGCGCGAACATGAGACGCAGATTCACGATTCCGAGGTGCTGAAAAGCACACTATTGGATACAGCGCTGGACTCAATTATTACGGTGGACTCGGCAGCGACAGTGGTTGAGGTGAATGCAACCGCAGAACGGACCTTTGGCTTTGAGCGTGACCATCTGATAGGACAATCCATCACACACCAGCTGATCCACACGGATGACAGGGTACGTTTCAGGAAGCTGCTGGAAGCCTGCCGCAATCTGCCGAAAGGTGCGAGCGCCTGTGCCCCAGAGGGTTTTTTGGCGACGGACGTCAATGGTGCCGAGACGCCTGTCGAGTGCTCTGCGGTGCCTATCTACATGCACGAACAGAAGCTCTTTACCCTCTATCTAAGGGATGTCAGTGAGCGGCGCAAGGCAGAACGGGAGATTCAGAGCCTGGCAAAGTTTACCAGTGAAAATCCAAGTCCGGTGTTACGCATAAACAACCGTGGTGTGATCACCTATGCCAATGCGGCAAGCGAACCCCTGCTCGACTATTGGGGGTGTGAACTGGCCCAGACGCTGCCGATGTATTGGCGCAATCTGGTGTTGGAGACACTGGAGGCGGGCCATAACAGGGAGTATGAGCTTGCCAGTGATGGGCAGATTTTCTCCCTGCTGCTGGCGCCGATTATTGAGCTTGGTTACGTCAATATTTACGGCAGGGATATTACCCAAGTGCGAAGTGCTGAGCAGCAAAGCCGCCAGCACCAGTCGGAACTGGTACATGTTTGCCGGGTCAGTACTATGGGTGAGATGGCCACCGGACTGGCGCATGAGTTGAACCAACCGCTTGCCGCCATTGTTAATTTCGCCAGTGGCTGCGTACGCCGTCTACAGGCGGGGATCGGCGGCGAGGCGGAATTGGTGGATGCAATGGCCCAGATCACCGTTCAGGCGGAACGGGCTGGAGAGATCATCAAACGTCTGCGCAGTCTGGTGGGTAAGAAGCCCCGCGAGCAGACATTGGTCAACCTGAATGAGTTGGTCATTGAAGTTGCTTCGTTTGTGGAGTACGAGGCAAACAAGCGATCTGTCGAAATTATTCTCGACCTCGCAGGTGAAGGCCTGCCGGTGAAGGTCGACCTGGTGCAGATCGAGCAGGTGCTGCTCAATCTGGTGCGCAACGCCATTCAGGTGCTCCAACAGGTAGAGGTGAGCCAGAGAAGACTGACGCTGGTTACCTGCAAACTGGATGAGAGGCGGGTGGAGATACAGGTTCGGGATACCGGACCCGGTATTTCACCTGATATTATGGAACACTTGTTCGACGCCTTCTTCTCGACCAAGGAGAGTGGGATGGGCATGGGGTTGGCCATCAGCCGCAAGATTATCGAGGATCACCAGGGTGATATTTTCGTGACTACCGAACTGGGATATGGTACTGAATTTACGGTTATATTACCGACCGATCCAAAGCTGGAACTACCGGGATACTGAATCTATGAGCAATGAACCGACGGTATTTGTTGTTGACGACGACCAGGCCATGCGTAACTCCCTGAAGTGGCTGATCGAGTCCGTGGCCATGCAGGTGGAGACCTTTGACTCTGCGAGTGCTTTTATCTCAAGCTACTATCCGGGACGTTCAGGCTGCCTGTTACTCGATGTACGTATGCCGGGCATGAGCGGGCTGGAGTTGCAGGAGTACCTGATGAATCATCAGATTGCGATCCCGGTCATCATCATTACCGGACATGGCGATGTGCCGATGGCGGTACGGGCGATGAAAGCGGGTGCTGTGGATTTCATCGAGAAACCCTTCAATGATGAACTGTTGCTGGAGAGCATCCGGCATGCGCTGTCACTTGACGAGCAGCAGCGGGATTATCAGTCTCAACTCGCTGAGATCGCCACCCGCCTTGCCCGGCTCACGCCCAGGGAACATGAGGTGATGGAGATGGTGACCAGAGGCAAGGCCAACAAAGAGATTGCCACCACCCTCGGTGTCAGTGCAAAGACGGTTGAGGCTCATCGTGCCCGGGTGATGGAGAAGATGGAGGCGGGATCGCTGGCCAAGCTGGTGCGCATGGCGGTTCTGGCCAATATAGTCAAGGAACATGTGAAAGAGGAAGAGTAGATATTCATGCGGAAGATTCGTGCAGGCGCGCTCGCCTGGGTCTTCTATGATTGGGCGAATTCAGCCTTCGCCACAACGGTGATGGCCGGTTTTTTTCCGCTTTTCTTCAAGCAGTACTGGAGTGTGGGCGTCGAAGCCACGGAGAGTACCTTTCGTCTGGGTATGACCAATTCACTGGCGAGCCTCGTCATCGTTTGTCTGGCGCCCCTGTTGGGATCTATTGCAGATCAGGCCGGGGCAAAAAAAGGTTTCCTGCTCTTCTTCACCTCAATGGGCATAGTCATGACCGGAGCCCTCTATCTGGTTGGACAGGGCAGCTGGGTGATGGCGCTGACACTCTACGGACTGGGGATTCTGGGTTTTTCCGGGGGTGTTATCTTCTACGACGCCCTGTTGGTGTCGGTGGCGGAGGAGAAGGATTACGACTGGCTCTCCGCACTGGGTTTTGGCGTAGGCTATCTGGGGGGAGGGCTGCTTTTTGCCTTCGATGTGGTGATGACGCTCTATCCGGAGTTTTTCGGTCTCAGCGGTACTGCCGAGGCGGTCAGACTCTCATTTATCACGGTCGCCCTCTGGTGGGGCCTGTTCTCGATTCCTGTCTTTCTGTTCGTTAAGGAACCCCAAAAAAAGCGTGGTGAGGGCAGTCATCTGCTGGCCGGTTTTCGACAGCTGCTGTCGACGCTTCGCAAGCTGCGGCAGTTACGCATGACCTTCCTCTTCCTGTTGGCCTACTGGCTCTACATCGACGGGGTCGATACCATCGTGCGCATGGCGGTGGATTATGGACTCTCTATCGGCTTTGATGCTAACAATCTGATGACAGCCCTGTTGATTACCCAGTTTGTCGGTTTCCCTGCGGCTATTCTGTTCGGACAGCTGGGCGCCAGAAGAGGTCCCAGGCAAGGGATTATGTTGGCGATCTTCATCTATCTATTGATTCTGCTTTGGGCCTACCGCATGGAGTCGGTCTGGGAATTCTACGCACTGGCTGTGGCTATCGGGTTGGTGCAGGGAGGGATTCAGTCGCTCTCCCGCTCACTCTATGCACGCTTGATACCGCGGGATCAGGCTGCGGAGTTTTTCGGTTTCTACAATATGCTGGGCAAGTTTGCCGTGGTATTTGGTCCCCTCTTGATGGGCTGGGTTGGCGTGATTACCGGGGATGCACGCATAGCCATTCTTTCGGTGACAATACTATTTGTAGCGGGAGCACTGCTATTGAGCCGGGTCGATGTAGCCGAGGGAGAGGCGGCAGCTCGTTCATTTTCTGCGGGCTAAATGTGACACATACAGTTGTAAGGCAGTTTTTTTCCGACCTCCGCGATGGTGCGGATCATCTCTGTTTCATCATTGTCGAATAGCCTTGTCTGTTCATCACGTTTTTCTAGCAGCGTCCTGACATAGACCTCAGTCTGTTCCCGGAAGGCTTCGTGATTTGGCGCTTCCGTGACATCCCGGCAAATTGGGCAAGCGACAAACAGGCCAGTCTTCAAGCCTATCTCTTTGGCGATCTTCTCACGCTTCATCTGGTCGGATAATAGAAAGTCGAAGAGGGCCATTTGTTACTCCAAGAATGAGGTTGGAAACCATTTTATTCGATTACGTGATCACAGTGGAAATCAGCGTAAAATGCCCGCCAGAAAACACTTTTTTACCACGAAGCACACTAAGAATATTTATGCTTAATCAATCTGTTACCTTCGTGTTCTTTGTAGTTAGATACGGGTTTCCAGATGGATACATGGTTTATGTTTAGTTTGTTTTTGAGTACAGGATGACAATGGCCAAGGATAAAATCTACGCAGACCCCCAGGCACTGGTCACCGACTTTGTTTTCGATGAGGCGGTGGCAGGTGTCTTCCCTGACATGATTCAGCGTTCGGTCCCGGGTTACGCAACCATCATCAATATGATCGCCACCCTGGCAGCCCGGCGGGTGCAGTCTGAGGGCCTTTGCTACGATTTGGGCTGTTCTTTGGGTGCCGCTGCCTTAGCCATGCGAGCAGGCATCGGTGACAGGGATTGCCGTGTCATTGCGGTGGATAACTCTCCCGCCATGCTGGCAAGGGCCAGGGAGTTTCTTGAGGCCGATGCTGGAAAGGCGCCTGTGGATTTTGTGTGTGCCGATATTCAGGATATCAAGGTAGAGAATGCCTCCATGGTAGTGCTCAATTTTACTCTCCAGTTCGTGTCGCCGGAGCGGCGATCCGGACTGTTGCAGCATATCTTCGACGGTATGCTGCCAAATGGAATTTTGGTGTTGTCGGAAAAGATTGCCTTGGGAAAGCCTCAGGCGCAGGCCCTTTTTACCGACATGCACCATGCCTTCAAAAAAGGCCAGGGCTACTCGGATCTGGAGATTAGCCAGAAGCGTACCGCCCTGGAGAATGTGCTGCTTCCCGAAACCCTGGCTACCCATCAGGACAGACTGTTTCAAGCCGGCTTCAATACCGTGGAAGTCTGGTTTCAATGTTTCAATTTCGTCTCTCTGCTGGCCATCAAATGAACGGCGATTGGCAGTGGATGGTCCCCCTGATGAGAACGCCCTTGGGGCGTTGGCTGGAACAGTTGCCAGCACAGGTTGAGTCTGTCTGGAGGGAGCGGTCCCACGGCGATATGCAGAAGTGGTCTGAGGTGATCGCCGCACTGCCTTCCATCGAACCCTCACAGATCGATCTTAACTCCAGTGCAGTGACTATCAGGACGGAGCAGGACTGTGACGAGGAAATTCGGCAGCAGACCGCTGGTCTGCTGAAACAGCTCCATCCCTGGCGCAAAGGGCCATTTGACATTGTCGGTATCCGGCTTGAGCACAGAGTGGCGTTCAGACTGGAAATGGGCGCGCCTGCAGAGCTATCCAACTTACGGGACCGGTTGGTGCTGGATGTGGGCTGTGGTGGCTACCACTGCTTTAGCGCATGGTTGGGGAAGGGGCGCCAGACAGGTGATCGGCATCTGACCCCACGCAGCTTTTTCGTCAAACAGTTCGAGGCGATCCGTCACTTCTGGGAGGGCAATTCCGGTGGAGGTGCTGCCCAGGTATCGAGATCTTCCCCCCCCGA
>NZ_JAAVSH020000001.1:3381381-3534205 GCF_011947365.2 endosymbiont of Lamellibrachia barhami | reverse complement strand
GGGGTTACGTATTGCTCGACGGTATGCTGCCAATGGAATTTTGCGTTGCTGGAAAAGATTGCCTTTGGGAAAGCCCTCTCAGGCGCAGGCCCTTTTTACCGACATGCACACCATGCTCAAAAAGGCCAGGGCTACCTCGGATCTGAGAGATTAGCCAGAAGCGTACCGCCCTGAGAATGTGTGCTGCTCCCAAACCCTGGCTACCCATCAGGACAGACTGTTTCGCCGGCTTCAATACCGTGGAAGTCTGGTTTCAATGTTTCAATTTCGTCTCTCTGCTGGCCATCAAATGAACGGCGATTGGCAGTGGATGGTCCCCCTGATGAGAACGCCCCTGGGGCGTTGGCTGGAACAGTTGCCAGCACAGATTGAGTCTGTCTGGAGGGAGCGGTCCCACGGCGATATGCAGAAGTGGTCTGAGGCGATCGCCGCACTGCCTTCCATCGAACCCTCACAGATCGATCTTAACTCCAGTGCAGTGACAATCAGGACGGAGCAGACGTGTGACGAGGAAATTCTGCAGCAGACCGCTGGTCTGCTGAAACAGCTCCATCCCTGGCGCAAAGGGCCATTTGACATTGTCGGTATCCGGCTTGACACAGAGTGGCGTTCAGACTGGAAATGGGCGCGCCTGCAGGGCTACATCCAACCTTTACGGGACCGGTTGGTGCTGGATGTGGGCTGTGGTAACGGCTACCACTGCTGGCGCATGGTTGGGGAGGGCGCCAGACAGGTGATCGGCATCGACCCCACGCAGCTTTTCGTCAAACAGTTCGAGGCGATCCGTCACTTCCTGGGAGGGCAATTCCCGGTGGAGGTGCTGCCCCTGGGTATCGAGGATCTTCCCCCCAATCTACAGGCTTTTGATACGGTTTTTTCCATGGGGATTCTCTACCATCGCCGCTCCCCATTTGCGCATCTGTCGGAACTGAAAGGCTGTTTGCGCAAGGGTGGGGAGCTGGTGCTGGAGACCCTGGTCATCGAAGGGGGACTGGGGGAGGTGCTGGTGCCGGAGGGACGTTACGCCAAGATGCGCAACGTCTGGTTTCTGCCCTCGCCTGCAACCCTTGAGAGCTGGTTGCGGCGGGCGGGATTTCGCAATATCCGTCTGATCGATGTGGGCCGAACCTCTGTGGAGGAGCAGCGATCCACTGAATGGATGCAGTTTGAGTCTCTGGCGGACTACCTCGACCCGCAGGATGCCTCACTGACTATTGAAGGCCTGCCAGCACCGCGCCGGGCGATATTCCTGGCAGACGCGTGACAAAAATTTGCCCAGGAACCGGTAAGTTTTGCGATAATGACCGATTTGGTTGGTACGGATAGTTTTTGATGGGCACGCGTCTGCTTATTACCCTGGATTATGAGCTCTTCTTCGGTCGGGAAGTGGGCAGTGTCCACAATTGCATGATCCACCCCATCGATGAATTGGCAAAACTGGCCGATCGTTTTGGTGCCAAGCTTACGCTTTTTGTGGATGCCGGTTATCTGGACAAGCTGAAGCGTACTGCGTCTGATAATGAAGATTTGCAGCAGGATTACGCCGTTATCAGTGAGCAGCTTCACCGGCTTACGAAGGATGGGCATGATGTGCAGCTGCATATCCACCCCCACTGGGAAGATACGGAGTACGTGGATGGCGGCTGGCGAATCGACACGAGTCGCTACCGTCTGCATGACTATGCACCCGAGGCGGTCGAGGAGATCGTCGCACGTTATAAAAAAGCGCTGACCGATATCGTGGGCGACTCAATTTTTGCCTACCGTGCCGGCGGCTGGTGCATACAGCCCTTCGATTTTATCGGCGATGCGCTCCATAATCAGGGTATCTGGCTCGATAGCACGGTCTACGAAGAGGGTATGTCGCCGGACGATATACGGGGTTTTGACTTTCGTGGCGCACCGAAAAAGTCTCTCTGGCGGTTCGAAAGTGATCCGGTCAAAGAGGTGGAACGGGGACGTTTCCTGGAGATTCCCATCACCGCCTGCAGGGTTTGGCCCTCTTTTTACTGGAAGATGGTATTCATCAAAAAGTTTGCGCGGGGGGATTTCAAACCCTATGGTGATGGCGCTGCCATGGTGGCCAATGCCGCCTATTATCGGGAGCTTCTGACCAAGGTCACCAACACCGTCACCTCCATCGATGGCGCCAAGGCCGGTCTGCTGGAGAAGTCCTATAGGAGCCTGCTGGCCTCCGGGCGCGAGGCGATCTTCAACGTGATGGGACACCCCAAGGCGATGAGCCCCTATTCACTGAAAAAACTCGAAGCGTTTCTGCTGGCGCATCCCGAGATCGAACCTGTGACCTTCCAGGATTTTAAGGGGCTGAAACCGTAAAGGGGGGCAGGCCGGTTCAAGCGAAGCGGAGCCGACAACCCTGAAGCGCCCGATCCGCTGCGCTTGATCGGGCCTACGTACAGAATAGAGAATGTGGCTGCTGGCGCATCCTGAGATCGAACCTGTGACCTTCCAGGATTTTAAGGGGCTGAAACCGTAAAGGGGGGGGCAGGCCGGTTCAAGCGAAGCGGAACCGGCAACCCTGAAGCGCCCGATCCGCTGCGCTTGATCGGGCCTACATTCAGAACAGAGGATGCAGCCCTTTTGAGCGGAGATTAGTCCAGCGGAATCAACTCCTTGATCGGCCCTTCGTTCTTGCTCTCGACCTTGGCATAGAGGTTGTTGAGCGCCGCCTGTAACGCCTCTTCGATCACGGGATGATAGAAGGGCATGCGTAACAGATCGCCGATGCTTAACTCCTGGGTGATCGCCCAGCTCAACAGGTGCCCCAGGTTTTCTCCCCGTACACTGATCATCTCTACCCCCAGCATCCGGCCGGTCGCCTTGTCGCCGTACACCCGGATGATGCCCCGATTCTGCCCCATGATCATGGCGCGGCCGACCGGATTCAGACGTACCTCGCCGATGGCGGTGGTTTCCGGGTCAAGCTCCGAATAACGCGCACCCGCCAGGCAGATGTTGGGATCTGAGAAGGTGATCGCCAGGGGAACCTTACGTTTGAAACCCTGCACCGTGTCATTGGCCGCGTTGTAACCGGCGATCTTTCCCTCGTCGCCGGCCTCGTGCAGGATCTGACGGTCACCGTTCATGTCACCGGCGATAAAGATATGGGAGTCGCCAATCTGCATGGTGTTGGGGTTGTAGTGGGGGACGCCGCGTTCATCCAGTTCGATACCGGCGTTTTCCAGGGCCAGATTGTCCACGTTGGGTATTCGGCCCATGCTGGCCAGAACCTTATCCACCACCACCGAGGTGTCACCTGCGGTGACCCGCAGTTTGTCTCCCTCTTCGCTAATCTCCACGGCAGTTCCAAGATGGATGGGAAACTCCCGACGCATGATCTCCAAAGCGACATTGCTGACTTCAGGGTCGGTGATTCCACCGATCTGCTCTGCGAGGTCGAAACCGGTGACATCGACACCGAGACGGCTGATGGATTGACCCAGTTCGAGGCCGATCACGCCCAGTCCTATGATGGCCATGGATTCGGGGAGATTTTCCAGCTCGAAGAAGCTGTCGGTGGTTATCACTTTGTTACCGAATGCCTGCCAGGCTTTTGGCACTACCGGACGTGAGCCGGTGGCGATGACGATCTTTTCTGCATGGATGCGGTCGCCGTTATCGAGTTCCAGGGTGTGGGGGTCGACAAATTTTGCATAGGCCTCGATAAACTTCTCACCCATGTTATCGGTGCTGTTGGAGAGTACCCGGTCGACAAAGTTGTCCCGCATATCCTGCACATGTTCCATCGCCTCGGGAATATCGATGGTCAACGCTTCGTGGCCATCCACCCCGTAGCGGCCAAGATGGGTGCGTCGGTGGTAGTCCTCTGCCACCTGAATCAGTGCCTTCGAGGGCATGCAGCCGACCCGTGCGCAGGTGGTGCCCGGCTCTCCGCCATTGATCAGCACAAAACTCTTGCCGGCGGGACCGACCTTACTGGTTGCGTTCAGACCGGCGGTGCCGGAACCGATGATGGCAACATCAACGTTCTTTTCTGCCACGGAAAACTCCTAAAGTATGCTTTCTAAAAAATGATCAGATGATTTTAATGGTTGAGACGGGGGATTTTAGCCTGTTCGTTAGTGCGGTTTCTACCAAGCGCTCGAAAGCGATAGCCATTGATGATCTCCACCTCCTGTTCGACGGGTTTTTGTGCCGGGCGGATCGGGGGTGGCTGAGGATCACTCTCCAGCGGATAGCCTGGACTGAGGGGAGCAGGTGGAAAATAGGCAGGAGGTAACCAAACTCGCTGACGGTAATGCCGCTCTGTGCCACCCCCATAGAAGGTAAAGCAAAAAAAGGCGTAGGTTTGCTGAGACCAGAGTGTCAGCAATAGGGTTACCAGCATGGTTTTCAAAGAGATCTCTCACATATCGGTGCTTACCACCAACTTTAGTGGATTTTTGCACTTTCGACAGCGGTAGTGCTGACCGGCCAGGCTTCGCTTGTGCCGGATGCTGGTCAACAGATGCTCGGTACAGTCGCAGACATAACGGAATTGTTGGAGCTTCCTGGTCGAGGAGCGTTGAGTATCGTAACTGTGGCAGCGGCTCGCATCGGCACCAAAAAATTGCATGACCGACTGCCACTCGGGACCGTGAGGACGGATGTTTCTGCCGTAATATACACGGGCGATGACATGGGCTACTTCATGAGGAACGGTTCGTTTGAGGAAATCCTCGGCATTTTCATTCAGGAGAAGGGCGTTGTAACGGATTTGCGGCTTGCCCAAAGCGGGAAAACGGACCATTCCCGCAGCCTGGCCTTTCAGGTCGAAATTGGTTTTTACCTCGGGGACAGGCCGCCCAAAGTGGTGTCCAGCCTGTTTCAGCAGGGCTTTGATGCGGACCAGCACGGTTCGCTGCAATGCGTCGATTGTCTTGTCGGTTGCCTGTTTCGAGTGTTTGAATCGACTCATTTTACGTTGAAATTTACCGGTGGTAGAGGGGAGGCTGGACGTTCATAGATCGCCTCGATCTCCGCCACGCCCAGCTGATGGGCGTTGATAGAGTAGCCTGCCAGTGCCCCACTGCTGTCGGGGCCGATGTCAAGCCTTTCAACATTCAGGGCATGAACCTTGAACTGGTAATGATGTTTGCCGTGCCCTTTCGGAGGACAGGCGCCACCAAATCCCGCACTGCCGAAGTCAGTGCGACTCTGGACGCTGCTTTCCGGCGCCAGATGGGATGTTGGGTTACCCGCATTGCGGGCCAGTCCAACGGCATTGGTGGGAATATTGAAAATCACCCAGTGCCACCAGCCGCTGCCGGTTGGCGCATCGGGGTCATAAACCGTTACGGCGAAACTCTTTGTGTTCTCCGGGGCGCCGAACCAGTCGAGCTGGGGAGAGATATTGTCGCCGTTGCAACCGAAACCATTGAAAACCTGTGCGTTGTCCAGCATCACGCCTGTCTTGATGTCGGGACTTGTCAGTTGAAACGACTGCTCCGCCAGGGCAGCAGATGCCAAAAGCAAAAGGGTAATGGTGGAAATGGCTCGCATGCTCTCCTCCCGTGAGTTTTTCTCCAAGCGATTCTATCTCATTCCTGCTACCCATTGCTCGCTCGCCACCCGGGTCAGGTCGAGCACTGCATTCGGGTAGAGTCCTGCTGTGAGGATAAGCAGTCCCATGACGCTTACCAGCAAAAGTTCACGGTGGCGTAGATCCAGGGCATCATCAACCACTGGAGAGGTGATGGGGCCTAGAAAGGCGCGTCGATAGATCGACAGGAAGTAACCTGCGCTCAGCACAACCCCAAAGAGCGCCGCCAAACCGGCCCCGGTATGGGTCTCAAGGGCGCTGACCAGTACCAGGAATTCAGCCGGAAAACCGCTGGTACCCGGAACCCCCATACTGGCGAGTCCGAAAATGAAGAAGAACGCGGTCAGCAGAGGCATCCGCTGGGCAACACCCCCCAGGCTGATGATATCGGTGGAACCGGTCCGGTGGTGCAGAAAACCGGTCAGGATGAAAAGACCACCGGCCACGATGGTGAAGTTCAGCAGGTGGAACAGTGCGCCCTGGATACCCTGGATGTTCAATGAGGCGATACCCAGTATTACAAGACCTACATGACTGATACTTGAGTAGGCGAGCATGCGCCGCAGGTTGGTCTGGGCAATGGCCATTACTGCGCCGTAGAGGATGCCGATGACACCGAGACCGGCAAGCAGCCAGTGAAAATCCTGGGCAGCAGCCGGCGCCATGGGCACAACAAAACGGATGATGCCGTAAGCGCCGAGTTTAAGACCGGTCATCAGGGCGGCGACGGCTATGGGACCCTCCATGGCGACCACCGGTAGCCAGGTGTGGAAGGGAAATATCGGCGTTTTGAAGGCAAAACCTGCCAGCAGCAACAGGAAGATGAAGGTCTGCATTTCAGCGGGCAGCGGCTGGCTGAGCAGGGCTTCCATGTCGAAGACCAAACCGCCGGGCAAGGTGGCCCCGGCAATCTCGGCATGATTGAAGGCGAGCAGCACGAATCCGAACAGCAGCGGCACGCCGCCGGCCATCATGAATAGGGTATATTTCACCGCGGCATAACGGCGGTTTGCACCGGTTCCCCAGAAACTGATGAGAAAATAGAGCGGGATCAGCGTCAGTTCCCAGAAAAGGAAAAAGAGTATGGTGTCGAGGGAGACAAAAATGCCCAAGGTCGCGCTTTCCAGCAGCAACAGCAGTGTGTAGTAGAGTCGGGGCAGGGTGCGTACGCTGGTCCATGAGCTGAGAATCACGCCAAGGAAGAGCAGCACGGTTAAAGGCAGGAACAGCACAGAAACGCCGTCCACGCCCACTTTGTAGTGGATATTGAGAGACGGTATCCAGCTCGCCGTTTCGATAAACTGAAAGCCGCTCTGTGTCGCGTCAAAACCCAGAAGTATCAGGGTGGCGAGCACCAGATCGACAAGCGCCGTCGCCAGTACCACCCAGCGAGACCTTTCACTACCGGGAATCAGCCAGATCAATGCTGCGCCGATCGGTAGCGAGAGGATCAGCAGGCTGATCAACGGAACGCCGTTTGTCAGTGCCTGGATTGTTTCAACCATCGTTTCTCGATTCCAGTGTTGAGTGACTGATAGCCACCTATGAACAGTCTAAACGTGAGGCGTCGCGTAGAGCGCGCTCAGCCCTTCCAGAGATTTCTCGATCAGATCGAGCCAGGGTTCGGAGTAAAATCCGGCACCCAGCAGAACCAGAATCATTACGCCCGAGATGAGCAGTTCCGTCGATGTGGTCGGATCCACCTTACGTACAGGCTGTGACTCATCCTGCGGTGCAAGAAAAGCACGCTGGAATGCCCAGAGCAGGAAACCTGCGGCCACCACATTGCCCAGGGCGGCGGCAATGGTGATCAATGCGCCATAGCGGTGAATGGCCCCCTCAAGCATCAGATGGGCCGCATCAAAACCTGGGGTTCCCGGCATGCCGACAATGGAGAGTCCTGCTATGAGAAATGTAATGCCGATTACAGGTATGCTGTCGAAGAGTCCACCCAGGCGTGCCATCAATAGTGTCCGGGTACGTCGATAGACGAAACCCTGCATAAACAGCAGCGTTGTGATCGCCAGACCAAAATTGATCGACAGCATGACAGCGCCTTCAAAAGCCATTTGATTGAGACCGAACAGTCCAATCACCAGCACGCTGGTATGAGAGACCACGGCAAAGGCCAGCAGTCGGCGCAGGTTGACCTGTAGCATTGCCAACAGCGCGGCATAGAAGATACCCACGACGGCGACGGTAACGATGAACTCATGCCACTGCATCACCGCCTCGGGCATTAGTGGCAATATAAAGCGCAGCATGCCGTAGATACCGATCTTGAGACCGATGAGAAAAACCGGGGCGGCAGCGACGGTGCCGTGTTCAGCGACCAGTGGAAGCCATCCGTGTAACGGGAAGATCGGAACACGCACCGCCAGCCCGTAGAAAAAGAGGAAAAAGACCACTGATTGAAACCCGGCTGAGACAGGCGCCTGGGCGAGTTCAAACAGATCGAAAGTCCAGCGTCCCCCGGTTGCGTCTGCATGGTTCCAACCCAGGATGACGATACCGACCAGCAGTAACAGAATGCCGGTGCTCATGAATTGGTAGTAGCGGGTCTGGGCAAGTTCCGATTCAGGCGAGGTCGACCAGCGGGCGAGCAAAATACCCACCAGCCCCAACTCCACAACGGATATCAGAACGAACCAGAGCAGATCGACGGTGACGAACATACTCATTAGCGCCGCTTCCACCGCAAACACCAGGGATAGAAACCAGGCATGGGGCAGCAGTTGCCGCACCTGCCCGTAAATCACCATCAGCAATGTAATCAGTGCGGTGAGCAGGATAAACAGCACACTGACGCCATCGACCGTGGCGTGGTAGGCAAGGGGGCCAAACAGCTCAGCCCGCTCGGCAAACTGCATGGCGCCCTGATGGGTGTCGTAATTAAGCCAGAGATTGATGGCCAGAAGCAGTTCCGTTACCGCGCCGGCAATACCGATCAAAGGCACCAGCCGGTTTCCACGCATGGTCAGGATTGCCATCATTACGACCAGTGGCAGCAACTGCAACGTGGTGAGAATCGGGTAGGTCGACTGGGCGGTCCAATGGATTTCGGTCATCATCATTCAGGACTCCTCAGATAATCACCGCAAAGGTGGCCATGATCAGCAGCAAAAGGTAACGAGGTTGACTCAGCAGCACTTCGATCTTCTGCAACTGGCCCCCGACACGTTGAATCGCATTGATCAGTCCCTCGCCGCCGCCCTTCAGCACCAACTGCTCCTCGAACCAGTGCAGGAGAGAGGCGATACCTTCCATCAATTTTCCCGCCAATCCGTGGCCCAGCCCAATGTCGCCTTCAGCCAGAGGGTGGTGTCCGCCTCTCCGTTGCTCCCATTGCGCCAGCGAACTGATTGCGTCTGCCTGGGTCGGCAAGCCAACCAGCGGAATGATGACCTTGTCATCGAAATTCTGCGCGTCCTGAGCCAATGTTTTGGTGGGGCGTGTCAGCAGCCAATCGCCGATGGAACCGAGCCAGAAGCGATTGACGGCGGCGGTATAGAGCCAGCGGCGTCTACCCAGCCAAGCCGGTACCGGCCGGGTGGGGCGTGACATCAGGTGCATATGGGCGGGGGAACTGAGGAACTGATAGGCGCGCCAGATCGCGTGGGCGGCCAGGTGCCAGGCGGCCAGGTCAAACAGGCCGAGACCGCACTCCAGGAACATCAGGCCCACCTGGGCGATAGTGGAGAAGATCAGCATGCTTTTTACATCTGTCTGCACCAGTCCCGTCAGATAGCCGTAGAGCGCAGTCGTCAAACCAAAAATGACGAGAAAGAGCATCATCAGTGGGGTCTGTTCAAAGACCGGCTGCAGCCGGATTATCAGGAATACGCCGGCATGCACCATCAGGCTGCCGTAAAATACCGCACTGGAGGGGGTTGGGCCTTCCAGCGCGCGGGCGATCCAGGGCGAAAATGGCACTTGAGCTGATTTCACCAGAGCGGCGAGCAGGAATCCAAAGGCCAGAAGGCCGGCAGTCAGGGTCGACATTTCTGAGACACCCGAGAGGATGCTCGGCCACTCGACATCACCGATCCACGTCAATGCAAGGAAGATCGCCAGTATGAAGCCTGCATCGCCGATGCGGTTGGTGACAAAGGCGCGAGTGGCGTTGTTGGTGGCGGTGGGACGGTCGAGTGCATAACCAATCAGCAGGTAGGAACTGACCCCCGCCAACTCCCAGCCAATGAACGCCATCACCGCACTGCCACTCATCACGATCAGCAGCATTGCCGACATGAAGAGGCAGAGGATCATGAAGAAGCGCTGGAATCCTGCTTCACGATGCAGGTAGTTGACCGAGAAACGCAGGGTGATGAGCGAGATGGTTGCCACCAGGGTGGCCATGGATAGGCCCAGGGCATCCAGTGTGAAGCTGATATTGATGTGGTAGTCGCCGCTGTTGAGCCACTCCACTATGTGCACCTGTCCAGGCGCATGTCCGGTGAGCAAGGCGTAGAGGTCGACCAGCAGAAGGCAGAGCAGGGAGAGAAGACTGGCGCCAATCGCCACCCGTGCCGTGATTTTCTCGCCGGACTCACCGCGGTTGCCTTCGTAGGCATAGGAGAGACCAATCCAGCCGGCCGCCAACAGGGGCAGCAGCGGTATCATTGGAATCAGTGCGAAGAGCGGGGCATACCAGACGGAGTGGCTGAATTCAGGCATGACTGGTCTCTCCGGGTTGTTTCAGCAATACTGGTGTCAGAGGCTCCATGTGCCCTGCATACCAGTCGGCGGACTCTTTTACTGTCGGCAGTTCGTTGACCTGGCCCTCCCAGCGCACCCAGCCTCTATCGGGATAGAAGACATCGATTCGCTCGCTGTCAGGGTCCTTGGCGCTGAGTAGTAACCAACCTTTCCCCACCAACTCCTGTAGCGGGGGTTGGCGCATATAGATCTCAGTCAGCAGGTCGATCTTCTGCTCCACGATGACCTGCAGACGCATCGCCTCGTGGATTTCGATCATCTGCCGGGGCAGGCCAGTACGCAGATCGGAGCTGGTCCCCTCCATGACACCGAACAGACCGGTGATATTGTGGGTTACCTTGGAACCACAACCGTACTTGTCGTTGTTTACGGTGGAGAAGTAATACTCCAGGCTGATGCCCGCGCCCACCGGACCATTGGCCAGCAGCAGACGTTCGACGATCTCACCGCTGGGATCGATGGTGGGATCGTAGGAGATAAGAAAGGCCCGGCGGTCGAAGAAGGCACCCTGGGTAATGGAGCGGCGGCCGATGAAGGCGCAGGCGTTGGTGGCGTGGCCCAGTTCAGGACGTGCCTGGCTGAAGTCGTTACCGCGCCCCTGGATATGGGCAAGCGCCTGTTTCAGATCGGGATATTTTGGGGCGGAGAAAAATTTGCGGCAGCGTTCATGGGCTGAATGGCGGCAGGCTTCGTCCACATTTCTCTGGATAACCGAGAGAATCTGCTGGTGGGATTTCGGCACCTTGTCCATATCGAGCCAGTCGATATTTTCATCGCAGGTGTTGTGGAAGGCGCCGATGAACCAGCTGTTCTTGGGAATATCGATTCCCCGTTGACGCAGGATCTCTCTGATCTCCGGGCGATTGGCGATGGCGGCGAGAATACGCGCATTGGGACCGGAGTGACGGCCGCTGCAGGCGCCGCAGTCGTAAGCGGCGCGGTGAGGATTGTTCTCGCTGCTGGAACCGTGGCCCATAATGATGGGCAGTGGTGAGAAGCCATCCACCAAGCCGATGTTTTGCAGAAATAGCTCCACTCGGTCGGCCTGTTCCATATCCGAAAAACCGAGACGGTTGTGCTCGATTGTACCTTCTGGCGCGTCAGGCGCGGCAGTGATGGCGATATCGGTGGGTACGGTGGTTTCGTAGGCTTCACGCAGTCTGGCGGAGAGTTTGCCAACCTTTAGCGGCGCCAATACCTTGGCTAGCAGAATTACGAGAGTGGCAGGGGCGGCCAGCGCGATCAGTGTAGTCGAACCCAGCAGGTTGCGGCGGGTCTCCTGATGCAGGAGATCCTTCAGTCGAAGCCGTTTCTTGTGCCGTTTATGACGCTGATTTGCCTGAGCTTCCGCGCCGGGATGCACTGTCTCCCTGATTTCGTGCGCCGGCACCATGACCACGGGGCAGAGCCCGGAAATCTTCTCGTCGGTGAGCCCCCGCCAGTTGTGCGGGACGTTGTAGTGGGCAGCCGCGCCGAAGGTTTCGATGGCGGGATTGATGACCTCCAGGTGGCGGCGGATGCCCTCTTCACGATCATCCATGCACCAGACGATTTGCGCGGCGGGTGTGGTCTCGCGACTCTTCCAGCGCCCTCGTCCCTCATTGTTGACGATCGCGTTGAAGATCTGCTCGCGGTAGTTGCGCTCGTAGGCCTGCAGCCAGAGGAAACTTTGGGTATCGGGAGTGAGGCGTTGCAGGCAATCAAAGAGTTTTTTTACGCCCTGCTCGCCGAGGTTGACGATATCCTGCCCGATGAGTCCCAGATGCTGGCTCAGACGAAAGAGCTGCCAGGCACTGCCGTAGACCGAATATCCGGCTGGGCGGTCGGAGGCGGGGCTTTGACGCCATGTCCAGATCATGTCAGCCAGCTGACGCCACTGGGGATAGTCATCGCTGGGCGTGGGTGTCTGCAGTTCAAGCTGTTGCGCACGGCTGATGAGATACTCCGGCAGCCGGTTGTTGTGCAAACTGTGGCGCACCATGAACTCGGAGCGGCGTCTTCGGAAGTACCAGCGCAGCATGTCCAGGTTGGGCGCAATCTGCCACTGTTGATCGCACAGCCGCTGGGCGAAAAGGCGTTCCATCACCAAACGTACCGCGAGGTAATCCAACATCTCCACGGAGACATCGTGGGAGCCTTCGTAGCCGGGGTGATTGTGGCGATAGAGAAACATGCCGGACCAGCCAGGCAGTTCCAGAGCGAGTCTTTCCAGATAGGATTCCCAATGTTCCTTGGGCAACCCCATGCGCTGTAGTTCTGAGACTACGGCCTCCATTGGGTCTTCGTCGAGAATTGCGATCTCGTCCTGCCACTCCGGCATTTCGTTAAAGAACCCGGTCAGGGAGACAGCGACGCTGCGACGCCAGGTGGTGTAAAAGCCCGTTTCCCGCTCGGGGAATTGCCATGCCGCCTGACCCTGGTCGAGAAAACTGGCGATGAAACGGATGAGCAGTGGACGTACCTCATCCAGCAGATCCTTGCTGGTCACTTCAAGCAACAGGCCACGCAGGGTGATTTCCGGTCCGACCCGCGATAGCGTTCGGTCGAGTTGCCTGGCTGATTCTTTTCGCACCCGGTAGTGAACGCTGCTGAAGCTGTCGTCCTCAATGGTCAGGGTGTGCAACATGCGCTCCGCCTGCTCCGGAGAGAGATCAACCAGCTCCTCCGGGTGCATGTGGAACTCCTCCAGACCGAGGGTTTCGAGGCAGGTGGTCCAGAGATCGGAGATGGCGGCCTTTTCGTCGCTTAGACCCTGCTCGGCGGCGGCTTCGAGAAAATGTTGTCGGGTGTTTTCGTCGACATCGGACTGAAAACGTTGCAGGACATCCAACTCCTCGATCTGCCAGCTGAACTGACAGGCGGTAATTGTCTTCAGGGGGTGGAGCAGCGCGGCAATGGTGACATCACGATGTGTCAGTGCGCCGTCGATATTCTCCAGCAGGATCTCGTCTGGCTCCAGTGCCGGGGTCTCGTTTACGGCGGCCCGCAGATCTTCCAGGGTGATGCGCCCCTCAGCGTAGAATTCCCGGAAACGGTCATCCGGCAGGTAGCCCCTTGCGCCAGTGATGCGCTCCGCCTTGGCCAGTGCCTCGGTGAATTCCAGATGCTGGAAGCCGTGCAGCGTGTTGTGGTGGACGAAGTCCTTGATCGGCGCCTGTCCAGGCAGTACATGCTCGAAGTGCTCGATAACATGGTGCAGGCGGCTGCGGATATCGGCGGAATCTGTCTCATGGCTGGCGGCGGACAAAGTTTTTCTCCTCGCTTGATTACAGATGGGCCGCGAAGGTGGCGCTCAACTGGGTGATGGAGGCGGATATCAGCTCCAGTGCCGGAGCCGGGAAGATGCCCAATAACACAATGCCGCCAGTCAACACGATGGCAGCCGCCATCTCGCTGGGCCGCAGGTCAACGATATCCTGCATCTCCTTCCGAACAGGCCCGGTGAAGAGACGGCCGATCGTGCGTATCGCATAGGCAGCGCTGATCAATACACCCAGGGTCAGCAGTACCACCAGCCAGCCCCAACGTTCGAAACCGCCAACCAGGACGTGTAGTTCGGCGATAAAACCAAAAGTGCCGGGCAGGCCAACGGCGCCGATAAAGGCAATCGTGGTGAAGAAGGCAAAGCGTGGTGCTACCCGAAGCAGAGAGCTGTAGTCGTTGATGTTGCGCGTGTGGGTGCGTTCATAGAGCAGTCCGATCAGCAGGAAAGTGGCGCCCGCCACCAACCCATGTGCCATCATCTGCATGACCGCTCCGGTCAGACCGGCGAAATTGAGGGTCGCGATGCCCAGCAATACCACACCCATGTGGCTGACCGAAGAGTAGGCGATCATCCGTTTCAGGTCCCATTGCCGCCAGGCCAACAGACCACCGTAGACCAGACTTACCAACGCGATGGCAACCAGTACCCCCTGCAGGGAGATGACGGCCTCGGGCAGGGTCTGCGCGGCGCGGATCAGACCGTAGGATCCCATTTTCAACAGGATGCCGGAGAGCAGGATGCTGATAGGACTCGGGGCCTCGACATGGGCCAGCGGCAGCCAGCCGTGGATCGGAAAGATCGGCATCTTGACGCCGAAACCGATGAGAAAACCCAAAAAGATCAGGACCTGTTTCTGTTCGGAAATCAGATGTGCGCCGGCGCGCATCTGATCCATGGCAAAGGAGTGGCCCGGCAATGTGTCGAAAAGCACCAGCAGGCTAAGCAGCATAAAGACCGATCCGCCCATGGTGTAGAGCACGAAATTGAGTGCCGCACCCTGACGATTTTTCCCTCCCCAGCGATCGATGAGGAAGAAGAGCGGGATCAGAGTCAGCTCCCAGAAGACATAGAATAGCGACCAGTCCTGGGCCATGAATACCCCGAGCATGGCGGATTCCAGCACCAACACCAGTATGTAGTAGCCTTTCACCTGCTTGGTGATGCTGGCCGAAGCGGCCAGGGCGACCAGACAGAGCAGGGTTGCCAGCAGGATCATGGAGAGGGAGATGCCGTCGATGCCAACGGCATAAGAGGTGCCGAGGCGCGGGTTCCAGGGCACAATCTCCATGAATTGCAGATCTGCAAGGGAGTTATCGAAGCCGGCGAATAAGCGCCAGGAGAGCAGCAAGGCGATGGCAGAGCCGAAGAGTGCGACTCCCCGGATCAGACGTTGATTCTGCCCAGGAAGCAGGGCGATAAGCACCGCTGTGGCGACAGGTGTAATCAGTAGTTGAGTGAGCGAACCCATCACGACCCAATCAGGAAGGTGAAAATATCAGGTACGCCGGGCTTTCCTCGAGACCGGTGCGCCTTTTGGTCTGACAAAGTGCGCGCTGACGGATGCCGGCACGCGATAAATCTGACCTTGAAACCGATGCAGGAAAATAGCACGAGATGGCGCAAAAGTCATCGATATTTTCTAATATGGTAATCAATGAATGGAGGGGTAGGCCCGATCAAGCGTAGCGGATCGGGCATTTCTGGAGTGACGAAGGGCATTGCCGGGCTGCCGGTTGAGCGGCCTACACTCTGATTATTCGCGCTTCTGATGATCCAGAGAATGAAGCAACGACTGCAGCAGGATGGATACGTCCTGCCTGACTCTGGCATCCACTTCGAAAAGTGGGATATTTCGCGCCTGGTCATTCAACAATGCCTGGTATTCGTTCAGTCTGGGTGTACTGGAAATATCCATCCGGGTAACACCGATAGCGACTCGGGTACGTTGGATGAAGTCCCCGAATCGCTGCAGAAAAAAACTGCATGTCTTCCAGAGGGTCGGGGCGGGCATTATCCACCAGCAGGACCAGTCCCATGCCGCCCTGAATCAGGATGTCCCACATGAAGTCGAAACGCGCTTGACCGGGTGTGCCGTAGAGATGCACCCGCTTGCTGTCCACCATGTTGATGATGCCGTAATCCATTGCGACTGTGGTGGTGTTTTTGCGATAGCGGAACTCGTCCGTGGAGGATTCATTGGTGGATATGGTATCAGTATCACTGATGACATTGATCGCAGTGGTTTTGCCTGCCCCCACCGGCCCGGTAAAGATGATTTTGAGGTCTTTTTTCATCCGTTTTTACTGCGGAAAAAGGGTATCCAGTTGCTGAACCAACTGGCAGAGTCCGGCTGTTTTTCCTCTACATCGGCAGCAATCGGGATATAGTCGAGGCTCTTCATCGTCTCTCCTGTATTTGCCAGCCCCAAGGCAAATACTGCGCTGTAGAAGCCGAAAACATAGCGCTGCGGGATTTTTAGCTTTGCAGCCGTTTCGATGAGCGAGTGAGGCTGTTCTGCCCAGAGTGCGGCAATCTCAAGGGTGTTGGGCAGTAACAACAGACGGGTCAGGTTTGGCCAGCGATCCAGGGCAACCGCTTTATGGAGATCGGTTTCGTAGGGGATACGGCCCCGCGAGGCCCAAAGTGCTGTTTTCCACATGAGAGCGTCGAGGCGCATAACTGAATCCGCAGCTCCATCATCCGGTGAGAAGAGATCATCGCAAAAAGTGAATGAGAGACCACCCGGTGATATGGGGACAGCGGAGAGAGCCCCTAGCCTGGATTCGCTCATATTGATCTGCGCAATCTCCTCGTCGGGATAGAGGACAATGAACTCTTCATCGGAAAACTGCAGTCGCACTGCCTGCCCCTTTTGTTTCATCATGGCAGTGATTTGGCTTAGTTTTCCCTGGAAAAAACTATCCGGGTCGTAGCGGATATTGGCCTGTTGTTGGGCACTGTTCGTATCGATATCGGGGGTTGACCCCAGAAATGCCTGGATATCCTTTTCCGCAAGGTGGCGGGCGATCTGATAGCCTGCGCTGGTGGGAGGTGCCCCCTCCATGACGATATCGTCACCACTCTCTTCAGCAGACGCGACAGGCGCTGATGCAATTTGCAGGCTGGGCAGGGTTGATGAGAGATTCTGTGGGTCTTTCGCTTGAGCTTCAGCCCGTAACAGCGCTTTTGCAAGACTGCGTTTTTTCAGTGGTTTGAGCAGGCTGATGAGGCTGCCTGTCTCCCGCGGATCCCGGGAGATTACTATGACCGGCGTGGTGGGGTGAAGCCGTTGCTGCTCCTGTGCCAGTCTTACCCCTTTTTTATGGTCGAGATCGATGATGACGGCGTCCGCCGTCTCCTCTTCCACCAGTTGAAATCGATCCTTGCAGGATTCATGGAAAAACAGCCGCAGGCTGTTTCTTATGCGTTCGTCGACGCCCAATGCTGCGATGCGAACGGGTGGAGCCTCTATGGTTGTTTCACTTGCCTGCATCAAAGTACTTATCTGGAATAGAAGACGAAGACGACATGAGTCGCGGAGAATAGCCGAGACTTTGTTCGTTTCAGATCGGCAATAGTTTGCGTCACAAATCGATGAATGAACAGGGCGAAGTGAGGCTGGAGCGGTATTCTTGACGATTATTTGCGCGTGATTTTACAATCGTTTTCTCTTCTCGGAACCTGCTTCCTCAAAATCAACCGGGTTAGGCGTCTTTGCCAAAACCCGTTCCACGGTATCAACGATAGCTTGGGTTTGCGGGTCTACCTCGATATTGATCCGGTCCCCGGGCTTGCGACTGCCGATGTTGGTGCGAGCCAGGGTTTCGGGGATCAGGTTGACCTCGAATTCGTTGCCGGATACCTCACCGATGGTCAAACTGATACCGTCGATGCCGATGTATCCTTTGGTAAAGAGATATTTCTTCCACTCATCAGGCAGTTTGAAACGAACCTGATGATTATTTTCAGTTGCGACCACATTGACTACAATCGCTGTGCAGAGGATATGGCCGGACATTTGATGGCCGCCGATCTCATCTCCGAAGCGGGCGGCTCGTTCCACATTCACCCGGTCGCCCTTTTTCACCTCGCCGAGATTGGTAACCCGCAGGGTCTCCTGCATCAGGTCAAAACTGACCCGATCTTCCTCGATTCCGGTAACCGTCAGACAGCAACCGTTATGAGCCACGGAGGCGCCGGGTTCCAGTCCATCCAGAAGCTTGTCTGGCAGACGTATTTTGTGGGTGCGAAAGCCACTTTTTTCGATGATCTCGACGACTTCTGCTGTCCCCTGAACGATGCCTGTAAACATTGCTGGCCTCCTAGGGCCTGTTAACACTATGCGGATGCCCAGCGTTGGTCCTCAAATAATGCCAGACAAGGCGCACAGAGCGCAGTTTGGTTGCTCCAAATAAGCGATGTGCAACGCCGTATGGCCTTATTTGAGGGCCAACCCGGAGGGACAGGCCCCTTTTCCGCAGGCCTGCGTTGCACTTTCGCTCATGTACCGCAAGTACACGACGCTCAGTGCGCCTTGTCCTGCGAAAAAGGGGCTCTGTCGATGGGTTCCGCATAGCGTTAACAGGCCCTAGATTATTACCGCACGGGAGGCGCGTAGAGCAGTCCGCCATTTTGCCAGGTTGAATTGAATCCACGTTTCATTTTGAGCGGAGTGTCTTTTCCCAGATTGCGCTCGAAAATCTCGCCGTAATTACCGACCTTGCGGATGATTTGATAGGACCAGTCGTTTTCCAGACCTAGAGATTTGCCTGCAGTGCCCGTCTTGCCCAGCAGACGCAGAACCTCGGGGGTCTGTGCGATCTCCAGAACACGGTCGATGTTGTGGGAGCTGACCCCCATCTCCTCGGCGTTGATCAGGGTAAACAGCGTCCATTGGACGATGTCGTGCCAGTTATCGTCACCTTCACGCACCACTGGGCCGAGGGGTTCCTTGGAAATGGGTTCCGGCAGCACCTTATAATCGCCGGGTTTTTTTGTGCGGGTGCGCAGGGCATAGAGCTGTGACAGATCGCTGGTGAGGACGTCGCATTTGCCTTGCTCAAAATTCTTCAGTGTATCCAGTGAGGTATCTGACCTCACCAAGGTGAGTTTCATCTGATGCCTGATGAAATACTCTTTTACATTGGCCTCACTTGTGGTGCCGCCGAGGACGCAGATGCTGCTGCCATTCAGGGCGAGGGCGCTGCGTACCTTCATCTCCTTGCGTACCATGAAACCCTGGCCGTCAAAATAGTAGATGCCGACAAAGTCGAGACCCGTGCCGAGATCACGGCTCATGGTCCAGGTGACGTTGTGCGCCAGCAGATCGATGCTGCCGTTCTGCAATGCCTGCAGACGTGTTTTGGTTGTGTGGGGAATAAATTCAACTTTTTCGGCATCGCCGAAGACCGCTGCTGCCACTGCTCGGCAGAAATCGGCGTCCATGCCTTCCCAGCGGCCTGAACTGCTCTTCAGCGCAAATCCAGGCAAGCCTGTGTTGACACCGCAGCGTAGTGTTCCGTGTTTTTTGACGGTTTCGAGCGTATTCGCAAGTGTGGTTGAACTGGCTGCCGCCAACAGGAGTCCGGTCACTATCCATCGCATGATTCTATTACTGTTCATGGTGTTCTCGTTTTGATTGGCTCATGTGCCGGTTTTGAGGTTGCGCTGAGTTACCAACTGAAAAGTGTCCATTTAGGCACATTGACTTCGGCTGGGCCGCGTTTCATCTCCATTTCGCCGCTGCCGTCTGGATCAACCATATAATATGAGGGGCCGATATTCGGGGTCACTTTGATCATATAGAGATTATTGTTGACGCGGTACTCCTCCACTGTGCGGTTGTGGTGTTTCTCCAATGTGACGGCCGGCTCCATGTCAGGTACGGAGAGATCCAGCCCCGATGTTTGGGGCAGGGGGTCGTTTGCGAACACCAACGAGCTGCAGCAGAGAATAATTAAAATCGGCCACAATCCGGTTAAAGTCGGAATTGTTGATGCGCAGTTTGCTTGTGAAGAGAGTGCCTGGTTGAACATTATCGCTCTTATCTCGTCCGTGGCTGGTCCGGGGTGATTGTCGCACTCGTCTATATCTGTCTTCAACTTTAACTTTTTCATGGTGGGGGTGCTTACAGGGGTTGAAGTCAAACTGGACAGCGTTTCTGGCAAGTGGAATAGAGTTGTGCGGCTTGACCCCAAACTCCATGGGTTTACTGCTGTTGGCCGTATAGAGAGGAGTAGAGTCCATTGTTTGCGATCAGCTCATCATGTCGTCCCTGCTCCACAACCCTGCCGTCTTCGAATACCAGAACCCTGTCGGCCTGTTTTACCGCACTCAAACGATGGGCGATGATGATAGTGGTGCGACCCGCCAAAAACTGCTGCAGCGCCGAGTGGAGGTTTCCCTCGGTTGTAGTGTCAAGGGCGGAGGTGGCTTCATCAAGGATGACCACACTGGGGTTGGTCAGAACCATACGGGCAATCGCCAGCCGTTGCCGCTGGCCACCGGAGAGACGTACGCCGAAACGGCCGATCAGGGTCTCCAGTCCCTGATCCATTCTCTCTATGGTCGCATCGAGCTGAGCGATTTTCAGCGCCTGCCAGAGTTCTGTTTCAGGTATGTCGCGGCCAAGTGTGAGATTGACCCGCACGCTGTCGTTTAGCAGCGCAGGGTGTTGCAGCACAGTTGCCACATGATCTCTTACCACGTCCATGCCGATTCGGTTGACTGATACATCATCGAACAGCACCTGTCCCGAAGCGGGTGGGTAGAGTCCGAGCAGAATCTGCACCAGTGTGGTCTTCCCCCCACCGCTTGCGCCCACTAGTGCGACCTTCTCTCCGGCGGAGATCAGCAATGAAATATCGTTGAGCACGGAAGGCCCCTCGCCATAGGCAAAATGGATGTTTTTCAGCTCGACAGAGACGGTTGTTTTACCTTTGAACGGGTTTTCCAAGTGGGGAAAAACGGGTTCCAGGTCGACTCGCATCATTTGATTGATCCGGCTCAACGCCGCCTGTGCGCTCTGGTAGGCGTACTGAACGTTCAGCACCTCCTGCACCGGTCCCATCATGAACCAGAGGTAGGCAAAGACAGCCAGCATCTCGCCGATCGTGAGGTCGGAATAGAGCACCATGAACATGCTCACAGCGCGGAAAATATCGAATTGTACTTCGTTCAGTTACATATTGCTCTTTAACTTTTCATGGTGGGGGTGCTTACAGGTTTGAGAACTGGACTACCCGTTTCTGTAAGTGGAATAGGATTGTGCGGCTTATTTAAAGCTCCATGGAGTTTACTGCTGCCTGTTGGCCATTGTATAGAGAGTAAAGTCATTGTTTGCGATCAGCTCATCATGTCGTCCCTGCTCCACAACCTGCCGTCTTCGAATACCAAAGACCCTGTCGGCCTGTTTGCACTCAAGCGATGGGCGTGTGATAGTGGTGCGACCCGCCAAAACTGCTGCAGCGCCAGTGGAGGTTTCCTCGGTTTAGCCAGTGTCAGGGCGGAGGTGGCTTCATCAAGGATGACCACACTGGGGTTGGTCAGAACCGCTGGGCAATCATGGCCGTTGCCGCTGGCCTGGAGAGACGTACGCCGAAGGCAACCACGATCAGGGTCTCAGTCCACGATCCATTCTCTCTATGGTCGCGCATCGAGCTGGCGATTTTCAGCGCTTCTGCAGAATTCTGTTCAATTGTCGCGGCCAAGTGTGAGATTGACCCGCACTGTCGTTTAGCAGCGCAGGGTGTTCTGGCTTACAGTTGCCACATGATCTCTTACCACGTCCATGCCGATTCGGTTGACTGATACATCATCGAACAGCACCTGTCCCGAAGCGGGTGGGTAGAGTCCGAGCAGAATCTGCACCAGTGTGGTCTTCCCCCCACCGCTTGCGCCCACTAGTGCGACCTTCTCTCCGGCGGAGATCAGCAATGAAATATCGTTGAGTACGGAAGGCCCCTCGCCATAGGCAAAATGGATGTTTTTCAGCTCGACAGAGACGGTTATTTTACCTTTGAACGGGTTTTCCAAGTGGGGAAAAACGGGTTCCAGGTCGACCCGCATCATTTGATTGATCCGGCTCAACGCCGCCTGTGCGCTCTGGTAGGCGTACTGAACGTTCAGCACCTCCTGCACCGGCCCCATCATGAACCAGAGGTAGGCAAAGACAGCCAGCATCTCGCCGATCGTGAGGTCGGAATAGAGCACCATGAACATGCTCACAGCGCGGAAAATATCGAAGCCGAAAAGAAAGATGACAAAGGAGAGCCGTCCTGCGGCGTCACTCTTCCAGGTGAAGGCGGCAGAGTGGTGACGAATACTCTCCGCCTTGTCGATGATGCGCTGAATGTAGTGACGTTCCCGATTGCTGGCGCGGATCTGCTGGATCGCATCGAGGGTCTCTTCCAGGGACTCCTGAAACAGTTGGAAGGCAGAGTTCTCCTCTCTTTTCAGGCGCTTTACCCGCCTGCCGAAAACCGTCGTGAAATAGATGACGATTGGGTTCAGCAACAGGATGAACAGAGCAAGTGGCCAGTTTATCCAGAGTAGCACCAGGGCGGTGCCGGTAATGGTGAGCACCGCCACAAGAAATTTGCTGGTAGTCGTGCTGACAAAGTTGTCCACTGCATCCAGGTCGGTTACCAGGTGGGATGCCACCGTGCCGCTGCCGAGGGTCTCATAGGCGGACATGGAGATGTGCTCGAGGCGTTGCAGCAGATCCCGCCGGATCCGAAAGATGACATCTTTGGCGATGCAGGTGAACTGGCGGGTTTGCCAGACACCGAGGATCAGGGTGATCAGGCGTAGTATCAGGGTAAGACCCAACACTGCGAGAATATAGAGCGTCGCCCCCTGCCAGCTTGCAGGGAAGAGGCTGTCGATAATGGCTATTGCACGTCCCGGCTGATTGAGCAGCACTTCGTCCACGAGCAGTGGGATCAGCAGGGGGACAGGTACCGCAGCAATAGCGCCGAAGATGGCAATGATGTTTGCAGCAATCAGTTCCTGCCGGTGCTGCAGGATCATGCCGGTCAGTTCATTCCAGGAGTAGTCCCGGTTGCGGACTGCTGTTTGAGCGCTGTTTTTAGCCATTAATTTTCGTAGCAGCGACGATAGGCCTTGATCTGCCGCAAAACCGCTATGCGGCGCCGTGCCGCAAGAATACGGGTATGCTCGGTATATTCCGCTGCACCAGAGTAGGCGAGATAGCCATAAGCGGGGGGGAAGTAGAGGGTTCCGGCCCAGATGGCGCCGCCATGAAGGGGATCTTCATAGAACAGCGGCTTGTAGGAGTAGGTGCGACGCTCAAGCATGGCGATCTCTTTGTCCAGATCCAGACAGGTTTTCGCATCGTCCCCCTCGTTAATAACAAAACGGTCGGGATGAGGGTAGAGCGAAAAAGTCGGCTGGGCCGCAGAGAGATTGCCGACCGCGATTCCACACAACAGTACGCAGAGCAGTGAAATCGCTTTGGGGTTTACAATAAACATTTCGGTAACAGCTTCTCTACTGAAATAGTTGTTGTTTGAGACGTAGGCTGGTTCAAGCGTAGCGGAACCGGCAATCTCATGGGGTCTGCCAATTCAAAGGCACCCGATCCGCTGCGCTTGATCGATCCTACATTATAGGTTTTTGTGCCGGCCTTATTGCAGCACAGATTCGTTAAAATCGTAGATCAGGTTATTTTCCGGCCGTTGTACGAAATTGCCCTGCACGAAATCGGTGCCGCTGCTCCAGAGTTTGGCGATGCTGCTGGGGTTCTCCACCTGAGGTGCGATAACCTTGATGCCCAGACCATGGGCAGTAGCAATCAACTCCTTCAGATCACTGTTGCCCCGGTTCAACAGCGCACGATCGATTTTGATAAAGCGAAGCGCCAGATGTTTGAGTGTCCGTAAATCGTCAGGCGTATTGGAAACTCCAGTCAACAAGGTGCCTATGCCCATTTTTTGCAGCGTCTCGAAACAGGTTTTGGCAGATTTCAAGTGGTGAATAATATCGGAGAGACGGAACTCAAAGGTAAGTTCACCCTCCTGAATGCGGCCGGTCCTGTGTTGTTCCTGCAACCAGGACATACGTTCCAAATCGTTCAACAGGGCGGAGGATTGGGAGACGAAAAGGCGCACCTCCTGAGATTTTCCTCTGTTTTCAGAGATAATCGAAATTGCCTGCATCGAGGTCCATTGATCCAGCTTACCGATGACGCCCAGCTCTTCGGCAACTGAAATGAATGTGGCGGCAGTCAACAGCTGTCCGTTTGGAGATTTCAGGCGCAGCAGTGTTTGATAGTGGGCATTGGCCGAACCCTGCAGAGACACCATAGGCTGAAAATAGATCTGGAAGAGGTTTTTCTGCATCGCCTCCTGTATCAGATTGGCCAGCCATAGATTATCTTCCTCATCTCCCTTTGCAGCCTTTGGTGGGCTGTAGAGATAGGCTTGGTTGCCGCCGGCCTTGTGAGCCATGCGGCTTGCCCATTGTCCTTTGGAAATAATGCTGCCGGCATCCTGGTTACTTCCATCGATAACACAGATGCCGACACTGACCATTATACTGATCGTGTTGTGTTCCAGTTCAATGATTTTATCTGCGACAGTTTCGCAGAGTTGCTTAGCCAGTTGGTCTAGATCCTCTTTTTTGTCCCGGCAGGCGAGCAGGCCGAGGCTGCTGTCGCCAAAGCGGGCCAACACATCCTGCGGTTGCAGTAATCCGGAAATGATATTGCCGGTCTCAGAAAGTATGACATCCATACCGCCGATGCCGGCGACGTCCAGCGCTTTCTCCGGATTGTCGATTTCGATGTAGAGCACTGCGGGAACATCTGCGACATGGGTGTCCGAGCTGAGTGTCATCTCCACTCGCTCCAGCAGATAGTGACGTGCAAACAGCCCAGTGGCCTTATCAAGACGGTCGGGGATGCCGAGCCTGTGGTGAATCTCCTTGGCCCGGTGGATTCTGTTTGTCACGGTGGAGATCAGGTGCTTTGGTCCAATGGGCTTGGAGAGAAAGTCCTCGCCGCCGAAGCTGAGGGCCTTGAGTTGCTTGTCCAGATCCTGCTCTCCCGAGAGAAAGACGATCGGGGTATCGACGAACTCATTTTGTTCCCGGATTACCGCAGTCAACTCTGCTCCGCTGGCACCTGGCATATAGAGATCCATGAGGATCAGGTCCGGTTTGAAATCGTGTAGGACCTCCATTACCTGCAGAGGCTCAGTCACCGAGTGGGTATCAAATCCCGCTTTATTGAGAATGGACGTGGCGAAAACGGCCTGAGCAGGATCATCCTCCACGACCAGCACACGGTAGGGGACATGGCGCTTCTGTGATGTCAGCTCAACCATCCGCTGGGCGATGGTATAGGCATCGACCGGTTTGGCCCAGAAGGCACTGGCATTGGTGCGCATCGCCTGTAACCGTGTCTGCAGATCGCTGGAGTCGGCGATGAACGCGACAGGCATGCCGGTGCTGCTGCCCTCTTGTTCGTGCCAGAGCCCCCCCTGTCTGGATGCAGGGAAGAGTTCAGGTAACCAGCGGATATGACTGATGAGGGCACAGGTTTGAGAGGTGCCACCCGCTGCTTTTTCCAGCAGATCCGAGGCGTTGGCAAACGTGCCGACCTTGTATTGCATGGCCTCCAGGTGTTTGCTTAGTCCTGGAATCTGCGAGTCATCGATGCCAAGGAGGTAGATCCTGCAAGCCTCGGTGGATGCGGGGGGGGCAGGTTGCTCTCTTTCCGTCGGGGGTTTCGCCGGCAACTGCTTGCATGAGTCGATGGCCGCGTCCTTGAACGCGTGTACCAACCCGTCAAGGGTAACGATCTCGTCATGCACCGGTTTTTTCATTGTCCCGGTGTGTTGTGACAGATGCGCCTGTAGTGATTGGGCGCTGTTTTCTATCTGCTTGACTCCAAACTTGTCAGCAGCTTCCGCAATGGTGCTGATACGCTCGCGCAGTTTGGCGAAAATCTCAGGATCCCAATCACTCTGCACCAGCCGGTGCCAGTTCTCCAGGATTGCGGCAATCCGCCCGGGAACCTGCTGCATAAAGGCATGCAGCAGTTCTGCCTTGCGGGTGCGCACGTCTGTGTTGTCACTACTCATATCGAATGGGGTACTCTGAGTCACCGGGTTTGAATCCGGCCCGGAACAGTCGATTCGCCTTGAAGATATCGTCCCTGGGTATGGATGTTATCCCGACGAATGATAACGGTTTATCAGACGGTTCGGAAGGGCGATAGGGGTAATCAGACGCGCTGCTGTTCCCTGAGGATCTTTACCTGAAAGAGTGTGTTACGTTCCTCCTCCTCAAGGGTGTTTTCAATAAAGCGGATAGTGTTCTGATATCGCGGGATGATATTGTATTTCAGGGCGTTAACCCGTTTTTGCGCCTTACGTTGTTCAGAAATCAGACGTCCCAGACTCATCTCGGCCTCCCCCAGCTTGGCCAGCAATAGTGCAGTTTGCGCAAAATGTAACCGGGTTTCGTCAAAACTGGGGTCGGTGCCGAGCAGGCCGACGGGTTTCAGTGGGCGCAGTTTCGCGGTCACGGATGGGAACTCCACGCCGAGATTGCGTCTCGGCAGGATCTTCATCGCCAACACCGGTTCTATACCCAACGCAGCCTGTAGCAGCGCACGATTGCCCATACGAAGTTGCGCCAGGCTCAGCCAGTGATAAGCCAGTTTGATAGCGCTGTGCGTCTGGGTACGGAGTTTTCTGTATTCCTTCAGGCGTGAATAGACCAGTCGGGTCAGCAGCTCGCGTTTGCGCTCCAGCAGGCTATGCCCCTCATCCAGAAAGCGCAGTTGCCGCTTCAGGTTGAGGAGTGTGTTTTTGGTTGGTGGAGCCTTGATGCGTTGAGTCGTCATGCAAGGGGTTCCTTCTGCACAGGTTGCCCGAGTTCGTTGCCGGGATGACGGTGGTATTTGGCCATCTCTGTCTCGGTGACACGGGTCAGGGCAGTCGTCGGCAGCAGGGAGAGCAGCTCCCAGGCCAGGTTCAGGGTCTCCACAATGCTGCGGTCCTCGTCTTCGCCCTGAGCCACGAAACGTTTCTCGAAGGCATCGGCAAATTCGAGATAACGCTGGTCTCTGGCAGAGAGTTCATCCGCGCCGATGATGGAGGCCAGGTTGCGGGTCTCCAATGCCCGGGCATAGAGGGCGTAAAGCTGATTGGAGACATGGGGGTGATCCTCCCGGGTGAAGTCCTTGCCGATGCCGTCCTTCATCAGACGGGAGAGTGAGGGTGAGATATGTACCGGCGGATAGACCCCCTGGTTGTGCAGTTCCCGGCTCAACACGATCTGCCCTTCGGTGATGTAACCGGTGAGGTCGGGTATCGGATGGGTGATGTCGTCGCTGGGCATCGACAGCACCGGCACCAGGGTGATCGATCCGTGGCGGTCCTTGATCCGGCCGGAACGCTCGTAGATCTCCGCCAGATCGGAATAGAGATAGCCGGGATAGCCCTTGCGCGCAGGTACGTCGCCTTTGGCGGTGGCCACCTCCCGCAACGCCTCCGCATAGTGGGTCATGTCGGTCATGACAACCAGCACATGACGGTCGAGGTCGAAGGCCAGGTACTCAGCGGCAGTGAGCGCCATGCGTGGAAGGGTGAGCCGCTCCACCGGCGGCTCGTCCGCCAGATTGATGAACATCACCACGTTGCCGAGCACACCGGAGGAGGCGAACTCCTCCTGGAAAAAACGGGCGTCGGAGTAGGAGACGCCCATCGCCGCGAAAACGATGGAGAAGTGACTCTCTTCATCCGGTAGTTTGGCCTGCCGCACGATCTGGGCGGCAAGTCTGTTGTGGGGCAATCCCGAGGCGGAGAAGATCGGCAGTTTCTGCCCCCGCACCAGGGAATTAAGGCCGTCGATGGTGGAGATGCCGGTCTGGATGAATTCTTTGGGATAGGTGCGCGCTGCCGGGTTGAAGGCGTTGGCGTTGATGCTTCGATGCAGACGGGAGACCACGGGTGGACGACCGTCTTTGGGCTCCCCCAGTCCGTTGAAGACGCGCCCCAGGATCTCCGGGGAGAGGCTGATCTCCAGTGGGGTATCCAGAAAACGCACCCATGTGTTCTCCAGATCGAGGTGGTCGGTTCCCTCGAAAACCTGTATCAACACCTCTATGTTCGAACTTCGAATGACCTGACCATTGCGCTTCCTGCCCTGGCTGTCCCGGATCTCCACCCGGTCGCCGAAGGCGATGCCCGGAACCTGGCTGACCGTCAGTAGTCCTCCCCGGGCGGAGGAGACGGTGCGGTACTCCTTGGCGCTCATGATATCTGCTCCCCACGCTGAGCGTATTCGGACCGGATGGATTCAAAGATTTTGATGGCCTGCTCGCGGAACTCCCGCAGCTGACCCAGCTGGTCGGAATCATAGACCTCCTTGCAGCGTCGCAACTTGGCCAGAATCGGCAGGTCGCTCAACTCCTGCACCGGCACACCCAGTTCGATCAGGTCGGCGCCCTGATCATAGATGGTAAGCAGTGTATCCAGCAGGAGGAACTGTTTCTCTGGGGAGGAGAAGGTATCCACAGGATCGAGCGCGCTCTGCTGCAGTACCCCCTCTTTGATCAGGGCGGCGCCCTCCAACATCCAGCGCTGGGCGGAAGAGAGCGCCTCCGGTCCCACCAGGTTGACGATGCGGGAGAGTTCCGCATCCCTGGCGAGCATGCCCAGTGCCTGCCCCCGGCGATTTTCCCAATTCCGGTCGACCTGTTCGTGCCACCAAATGGCTGCGGTAGAGACATCTGCGGAGAAGCTGTCGACCCAGTCGATCGCCGGATAGTGGCGGGCGTCCGCCAGCTCCTTGGAGAGCGCCCAGAAGGTCTGGATGATCTCTTTGGTGTGGCTGGTGACCGGTTCTGAAAAGTCGCCGCCGGGTGGCGATACTGCACCGATCAGACTTACAGAACCTTTGCCGCAGTCGTGAGTTTCGACCCGCCCCGCCCGCTCGTAGAACGCGGAGAGACGGGAGGCGAGATAGGCCGGATAACCCTCTTCGACGGGCATCTGTCCCAAACGTCCAGAGACCTCCCGCAGGGCCTCGGCCCAACGGCTGGTGGAGTCTGCCAGCATCACCACGTCATGCCCCTGGTCACGATAGTATTCTGCAATAGTGATGCCGACGTAGATGGACGCCTCGCGGGCCACCACCGGCATGTTGGAGGTATTTGCCACCAGCAGGGTGCGTTCCATCAGGGAGCGTCCGGTGTAGGGGTCTTTGAGCTTGGGGAAGCTATCGAGTACATCGACCAACTCGTTACCACGCTCGCCGCAGCCGACATAGATGACGATATCCGCGTTTGACCAGCGTGCCACTTGGTGCTGCACCATGGTTTTGCCGGCGCCGAAGGGGCCGGGCACGGCGCCCTTGCCGCCTTTCAGGAGGGGGAAGAAGGTATCGAGGACACGTTGGCCGGTGATCAGGGGTTCGGAGCTGTGATCCCGGTGCAGATAGGGACGGGGTTGGCGCACCGGCCAGCGATGAAAGAGTTTGAGTCTGCGTATCTCACCATTCGCTGTTTTTACCCGGGCAATGGTCTGATCGAGGCTATAGTCCCCTTCAGGAGCGATCTCAATCAGTTCGCCGCTGACATCCGGCGGCACCAGGATACGATGCAGGACCGACTCGGTCTCCTGTACACTGCCCAGCTGGATGCCGCCGCTGACTTGCGTGTTGGGTTCCAGGGATTCCGTCGGTGTGAAGGTCCATTGAGACTCCCGGTCCAGTGCGTCCGGGCTCAGTCCTCTTGGAATCTGATCACCCGCCTGCAGAAACATCTTTTCCAGTGGGCGCTGCACCCCGTCAAAGATACCACCCATCAGACCGGGTCCGAGTTCCACCGAGAGGGGATGGCCCAGCCCCTCAACCGGCTCGCCGGGGCGCACCATCTCGGTGGATTCATAGATCTGTACCAGAGCCTCGCTGCCCTGCAGGGAGATCACTTCGCCATAGAGACCCAACTCTCCGATCTTGACCTGTTCCCCGTTGGCTACACCGGGGAGGGTGATGGTCACGATGGGACCGTTGATATCTTTGATTATGCCCTGTTTTGTCATCTCTTTATTCCGCTATGGGCCTGGGGACTACAGCGACGCGCCGCTACGGGGTGGGGGCAGCAGGCGTTCAACGATGGCCTGATAAAGTCGATCTTCGAGCCGTTCCAGACGTCCTTCGAAGGTCTGATCCAATCTGATTCGATTGTCCTGGGTTCGAAGACAGAGTCCTCCAATGGTCCGAATAGGCTCTTCGGCCAGAAGGAGTTGTTTGTCCGGCACAGCGGCACCGGCAAATTCATCCCAGTTATTTTGTAGTCGCCGCTGATCGTTTGCGTTTAGCTCGACGACCAGTGTGTCGGCCTCGATCATCTCCGCGCCCCTGCTGAGGTAGGCCTGTAAAAGGGTGAAATAGCGGTTTTTATCCTGGGTCAACTCCGTCATGCGGAAAGGTAGTCGTTCGATTACAGCCTGTACCAGATTCCACCGCAGATGATCCATACGGCTGTGAAGTTTGAGTTCGTCGGCCTGTACCTTGCGCCGATAGGTACGATCCGCCATCGCCTTGGCCAGCAGCGTCTCCTTCTCTTCCCGCAGATGGAGTCGTTCACTGGCATCACGCAGGATCACGTCACGACCCACCCGGGCGCGATCATGGCACTCGTCGGCCATCGATTCAGCGCGCTTGAGGATCGTCTGAGCCAGTTCGTCAACCTGATTCACAATTGGGCTCCTTCGTCACCATCTTCACCAATCAGTATGGAGAGTTGTCGGTCGATGCTGCATTGATAACAGTTGGGATCATCCAGTGAGGGTACTTCCGAAAGTACGATCCTGCCGCCCTCGTTGCGTATCTGCTGGATGAGTTTTGAATCGAGCTTTTCCAGTGAGTGATCGATGACGATGAAGGCATGTTGCCGTTCGTTGAGTAATTCACTGAACAGCTGATCGACCTCCTGCAGGCTCGGATCCGGACGGGTTTCAAAACCGATGAGTCTGAACCCATTGGCGATTGAGGTGCTGCCCAGGAATATCAGACGGGTCTGTTGCTGTTGCAGGGTCTCGTTGGACATGGATAACTCAGAGTTTGTCCAGCAGCAGGATACTCATGACCAGACCGTAGATGGCGATGCCCTCGGCCAGACCCAGATAGATTAGTGTACGTCCGAATATCTCGGGTTTTTCCGCCAGTACCGCCAGGGAGGCAGCGCCGATGGGACCTACCGCGATGCCTGCGCCGACGGTACTCAATGCGGTCGGAATACCCACACCGATGATGCCCAATCCGAGGCCGATAGAGATCTCGCCGCTGCTCTCAGCCACTGCCGGAGCGGCCATAACTTCCTGCACGCCATAAAAGAGCAGCGTGATCTGACCGACGATAAAAAACAGTAGATTGAGACCGATAGTGGGCTTGAACCAGCGTCTGTTGATAGCAGCGGGTTTGATCTCCATCACCACGCCGGTGGCGATGACGCCCACAATGCCCATGGTCATCAGGGTAATCAGCCAGTACATGTCATGCTCCTTGTTTGAGTAGTGGAAGCGTTGCAGGTCTACAGTGTCAATGGCTTAAAGGCCTTGCCGTCCCCTGCGAAGAACCGGGAGAAGCCTTCGTAGTATTCCAGTCTCAAAACCTGGATGGTTACAATCAGACCTTCCAGGATGAGAATGAACAGATTGCCCAGTATCACGGTGATCCAGTAACCGGTCTCCTCCATCATTCCCGCCAGGGTAAATACCGCGACAGAGAGGGCCACATGGTTGAGACTGAATGCCGCGACACGCAGGAAAGAGAGGGTATTCGAGGCGTAGCCGGTAACGGTTTCAAAGGTCTCGATGGCGGCGACCAGAATCCGTTCTCCCGGGGAGGCGTCCGTTTCCATCAGCTTGTAGGCGAAGAGAGCCAGTAGAGTGGATAGACTCACGATAGCCGCTCCCACGCCGAAGGCGCCATCCTGATAGACATTGAAGCTGCCCCACAGGAGCCCAATATAGAGTAACAGGCTGAGTATGCCGTTATCACCAAACAGCGCGCCGCTGGGATCGTTCTGCTGCAGATGGTTGATGATATTGATCAGGGTGATGAGTATCAGAAAACCCACGCCCCAAATGAGCGCCATGGTGAGCATGTAGAGTGGGTCCGACATGGGCGCAATCCAGATAGCTTGGATCACATGTTCATAGCCGAAGATACTGCCGTAAAGCAGGCCGAACACCATGGAAGAGATGCCTGCGGCGACCGCAAACAGGGTAAATGAGCCGAGTTTGCGCCGGGCCAGGATGCCGATGAGCAAGATCATCGCGCCGTGTCCCACGTCGCCGAACATCATGCCGAACATCAGGATATAGCTGATAGCGAACAGCAGCGTGGGGTTGACCTCCCCATAGCGGGGTATACCGTATTGTTTGACCAGTATAGAGAAGGGCTTGAGCAGACGGTTGCGGCTGATGAACGATGGCACGATCGGCCGTTCGTCCGCAGTGGGGTTGCGGCTTTCGAGGACAAAGGGGTTGTGCAACTTCTGCCGCAATCTCGTTTCGGCTTTCGCTACCTCCCGCGCCGGTATCCAGCCCTGTATCGCAGAGAGGCTGCCCTGATTTCTTGCGGCATTTTGAACCTGGAAGTAGGGAGCTGCCTGGCGCAGGGTCTGGGCGGCTTTTGAGAGATGTCGCGCGATTGAAGTACTCCAGGCAGCGCTGCGTGACTCCAATTGTTGTTGCCGTTGCAGCAGATCCGTCTGTTGCTCCTGCAGGCTCGCTTTTGCCTTCTCCGGTTCGCTGTGGAGGGCTTCCGGCACCTGCAGTGGCCGGAAACCGGCGGTGTCCAACACTGACTTCAGTTCTGCGGACTCACCACCCAGTGCACCGATGATAATCACGTGGGTTCGCGCCTCACGTTCAAGGAAACGGTAAAGCAGATAGCCCGCCAGCCCCACGGCCTCTTCCAATTGCTTGACTTGGGTGCGCGCAACCATGCCGATGTGGATCTCGAGAAAACGGCTCTTCTGTTGCAGCCGTCCCAGATCGATATTCAGGTTACTGAAATTATCCAGGGTCTGCTCGAGTTCATCGATGGCGTGGAGTTGGTCTCGCAGGCGGTGCCGCTCCTCTTCAAATTCAGAACAGTCACTCCAAACCTCACCCAGCCAGTCGTTGGTCAGCTGCAAATCCGCCTCACTGACAGCGTGGACTTCCTTGTTATCCAGTGTGTCCGTGTAGGCGACGTGACGGGCGATCTTGTCAAATCTTGAGCGGGCCTGGGCGTAGAAATGGCGGTAATCCTCCCCTGGAATCGAAGGCAGCTCCGCTTCCAGAATTGGACGGGGGTCCGGTGCAAACACCCCCAGTTCCGCAAGAAGCAGTGAAGCTTCCGGAAGATCCTCGGTAAGCAGTTGGATCCGCAGATGTTTCATCGGCAGAGTGCTAAACATGATAGGGATCACTCTGACGTTGTTTCATGCAGCTTCCTGGAACGCGGGGGGCATGAGTGCCTCATGAACCAGTTCACTATCCAAACCGAGCAGTTTCCCCTGCAGCAGAGCGTTAAGGCGTTTCAGGTCGGTATCCCGGGCAACGAGATAGGCAAGTGCACGGGTGGCCGGTGATGGACTGAAGCGGATCAGGCGCCGCATTTCACCACTGAGATAGAAGTCCAGGCGCTGTCTTGCCTGCATTGCATTTGTGGTGCCGCTGACTATTCGACTCAGCTTTGGTGGCAGTTTTTCGAGTACGGACTGGAAACTGTCGAGATTGACAAGCTCCATCAACCGGTTGCGATCGAGATATTTTCCGAATGGAACGAGCAGATAGTAGGTCTCACCGGAGGAGAGCTGGTACATGAAACGGTAGCGCAATACCCAAAGCAGATTCTGCCGGTCGGTGAGCATGCCGATCAGCTCTTTCAGTCCCTCCCGGTCAATCTGGCTATTGCTGTTGCTGTATTTCACCATGCCCTGGAAGTAACTGCGGTCGATGGCGGCATCCAGGGAGAAGGGTTCATTCTTCTCCTCATAGACCTGCCTTGCCTGACGGGCTATCGATTGATAGGGCCCATGTTCGAGCAGGTGTAGCATCTCCAGTATGTTCTCCGCCTGCAGCAGTTTTTCATGGGGAAGCCGGATGATGTCCGGCAGATGGTGTAGATAGCCACTGACCTCTTCAAGACTGAGTTCATTCAGCTTGCAGCGGATCAGGGTCTTTAGGTTGAAAAGGGCGAATTTGCGGGACCAGTAGACCAGCAGTACCCGGGAAGTGCCGTCCAAAGGACGCAGGAGTACCGAGAGGTCTGACATCAGGGAGTGAAGCAGTGACTGTTCCAGTGCATGATTCAGTTGTTGGGGTGCGAGGTGGGATTCAATGATTCCAGTCAGGCCAAATGTGCCACTCAGCTCTTCCAGAGGCATGTCCAACAGTTCAAGAATTCGGTCGTCTGTGAATAGCTGCGTGGCGAAGATATTGACCCGGGTTTTGAGATAGGTTTGGGATGCGCTGCTGTTCATTGTTTGATCAGTCGTCAGCAGCCGGATCCGTCAATAGCTGGAATGCGGCATCCAGCGCATCATCCTCCCTTGTCTCGGCATACTCTCTTAGTTGAGTGTGGTGCTCGTCGAAACGCCGTTTTAGCTCGGCGATCGTCTGGTCGGACCGGCTATTGGCTTTGTCGAGAAATGATGCATGCAGTTCAGGAATCCGGGTTTCAAACCGAGTCTCCTGCGCACGGACTTCCTGCAGTGCATCGTGGATGATCCGCTCCCGTTCCTCGTTGGCTTGCTGGTGGAGCTGCTCTGCCTGCATCTCGGCGTCGAGCAGTCGCTGTAGATTTTCGTCCATTGCCTTCGGCAGTTCTTGTTAGGTTTACCCAAGTGTAGCCAAATATAGAGCACTTGTGATTGCATTGATCAAACTGCGTTGAGCCAGATCATTATTTAGTCTCTTTAGGTTTGGTTTTCCGTAGCTTGCTGCGAAGAGTGAGTAGGGACGGCACCCCGTCGCTCCTACAATTCAACACCCCGTCTTCTATAGGGTTGTTTAATGGTCAGCACAGTCAGTGCAGAAGATTGTGGAGAATAAGTTCAGGCTGCGGAATCGGGCTGCGGCTCAGGGCGGTGCCGATGATGTAGAAGTAACAGGTTAATGCCAGCAGGCCGGCCCAAGTGCGGATCCGTCGGCTGCGTCCCCGCTTGAGCGCGATGCTGCCGATGATGATATAGGCCAGCAGCGCGACCAACTTCGCGGTGAGCCAGCCGGTCACCAATGGATATTGCTGGATCATCAGAGCCATGGCCAGTCCACTGAAGAGCAGGAGAGTGTCGTTGACATGCGGGACGACTCTGATCCAGCCCCCTTTCTCCTGCAGCGTATTCGATAACATCCAGAGATAGCGTTGCACAAACATCATGCCTGTAATAACGACCGTCGTGACGTGAAGGTATTTGATCCAGGGGTAGAGTTCTGTCATCTCGGGGGGAGTCGTTTGCTTGGTCCGATAAATAAGTCAGACTGAAGTATGCAGTTCAAAGTCGCATTGCTTAATGTCAATCTTCAGGGGGCTGAAAGGTGTTTTATCTCCGTTATGTTTACCTGGTTATTTTCAACCGTCCAGCTTACATTGAAGTCGTAGAGAGTCATGCCGAATTTTCGCTCGGCGCTGTCCGCTCTGAGATAGGCTGGGCGTGGGTCGTTTTCGAATATCTGCCGTAGCAGTCTGCGGATATGATCGGCCTGCTTTGCCGCTACATTTTCCAGCCAGGCTTCAGCCTGGTTTGAGTAGGACAGTGCGATTGATTGGCCCGGCGGCCCCGGTGCATAACCGGAATGTGCGTCAGGTATGGCGTCGGTGTAAGGGAGGTAGGGTTTGATGTCGAGTACCGGCGTGCCGTCCAGCAGGTCAATGCCGCTCAAGTGCAGTTCGACGCCTTTATCATTGCATTTGACCTCGTTGAGTCGAACCACCGAAAGACCGATGGGGTTGGGCCGAAACGGGCTGCGTGAGGCGAATACCCCGACTCGCTGATTTCCGCCGAGCCGTGGTGGACGTACCATGGGCTTCCACTGCTCCCTTAGCGCCGCGTGGAAGACGAAGTTGATCCAGATATGGGAGTAGCCCTCAAGCGCTTTGAAGGCTTCCGGCCGGTTGAAAGGCGGAACTATCTCCAGCGTGGCCAGGGCCTCGGGAATCAATCCCGGTTGGCGGGGGATGCCGAATTTCTCTTTGAAACAGGAGTGTATGATGCCAATGGGCGTGAATTCATACTTCATTTGGTTGGATGAAATCATCTAAATTATTTTTTGCTGAAATCCACGACCTTCTTCAGTGGACTGAGATTGATTTCATCGAACACAGTACCAGGATGGGCCTGAATGATCATGACAACGGCCTCTGCGATGTCCTCGGGGCGGATGTGATTTTCCGGGGCCTGGCCTGGGGCAAAATCCAGATCCTGGAAAAAACCGGTTTTCACCATGCCGGGATTGATCAGACTGACCCGCATCCCGCCCGCTGCGCACTCCTGCCGCAGCGATTGGGTCAGACCCCGCAGTGCGAATTTACATGCGGAGTAGACTGCGCCTTTGGGACCGCCGCTCAAGGCAGCTTCGGAACCGAGGACGATCAGGTCGCCAAAACCCTGTTTCTTGATCCTTGGAATGAATGCCCGCGCAACGAAGATGTGTTGGATCAGATTTACCTCCACCATCTCCTGAATCTGCCGGTAGGAGAACTCTTCCAAAGAACCGAAGCGTCCGTAACCGGCATTCAATATCAGTCCGTCGATATCAGGATGGGCACGGGCAATCTCTCCGAGGCGGTGCGGCAGTCCCTCAAGATCGGCAAGGTCGAGTTCGACCGGTGTGAAATTCTTCGGTACCGTCTCCCACTCGGAAAAATCCCGGCCAACGCCAATCACCTCTGTATCGGTGGCCAGCAGACGCCGGGCAATCGTCGCCCCAATGCCGCGGCTGGCACCGGTTATAAGAATTGTGCGTGATTCTGTCACTGGGTTCCCCTTGTGGACGAACTTGCCGGTTGGTTATCGAAAATAGTGGAGTAGGTCGGTTCAAGTGTGGCGGAACCGGCAACATCCATTGAGATATATCAAGCCTGGATTGCCTGATCCGCTACGCTTGATCGTGCCTACGCCTTGAATAGTTACAATTCGACTATTTAACCGGGCCGGAAAGAAGCTGTTCAATAGTATCTATCTTCGCCTGAATTAAGGCGGAGACCATCTTCCCGCTGATTCGGCGATGTGAGTTGGTTTGATTGTCGGAGATTATTTTTATTATCCGTATCTGTTCCAACCCGGTAAACTGGATGACGGCACTGCAAAATCCAGCCGCTTCCATATCATAGGCGGCAGAACCCGGATAGTCATCCACTGCGGTTTCCACTGTCATCAGATTGCAGCCGGGGATCGTTGCAACGGGTTGGATGGGTAATACCCAGGTCTTTTTTGTTTTTTGGTCTGTTACCTGGTTGATTGTCAGAAGGGCGCCGAGTGGCAGGTCTGCATGACCGGCGATGCCCAAATTGTACCAGTAGGGATTGGGGTGGCGATTCAGATTATGTAACAGGTTTACGCTTTGGTGAACGGCCTTTTCTCCTGCCCCAGAGACTACCAGCGCCAGATCCCGGCCAGTGTAAACTGGAGGCCTGGTGACGGGTTGCAGACGCTCAAGTTTAAACGTACGGATCAAGGGTTTGGCCTCCGGCGGCAGGGCAATCACGATGTTACGGCCGGCAGAGATCATGGCTGGCAGGTGTACTGCGAACGATAACGTGTCTGTAACTCACGGTAGAAGTCAGCCCTTGCCTGTTTGCCTCGTTTCTCGGCGCCTTTGGCCATTATTTCCGCCTTTTTTAGCAGCATCTCTATCGCGGCGCAGCGATCGTTCTCCTGCAACCTTTTGTCCTGAATGATCTTTTCCAGTGCCTGAATACGAAAACGGTCCATGCCCCAATGTTTGTGCGACAGTTGATCGGCGTGTCCGCCATATTTGGTGATGAGCGGCTCCGGCAGAAACAGTACCGGCTCGGTGGCACAGATACGCAGCCAGAGGTCGTAATCCTCGCAGGCTGGAAGTCTCTCGTCGAACAGCCCCACGCTATCGAACAGAGACCTGTGCAGAATGACGGAGGAGGGGGAAATGGCACAGAGCGGCAGACAGCGATCGAAGATGAAACCGCCACTCTTGGCGTGTTTGTGCATTGCATTGACTCTGACTCCGTTCCTGATCCATATCTCCTCTGTGTGGCAGATAAGGTGGCCTGGTTTGGCCTTCAGTGCGTCAGATTGCAACTGGAGTTTCTGCGGCAGCCAGGCATCATCTGAATCGAGCAGTGCGATCCATTCCCCTTGCGCCTCGCGAATTCCCCGGTTGCGTGCGCTGCTGACGCCCTGGTTGGACTGGTGGAGGTAACGGCATTGCGGGTAGCGACGGTTGATCAGTTCGGCTGTTTTATCGGTAGAGCCGTCATCGACCACAATCACTTCATCGGGTGCAAGATGCTGGGAGAGGACTGAATCCAGCGCCCTTGGTAGCGTGCCAACACGGTTGTAGGTGGGAATAATGACGGAAATCTGCATTTCCGGAGCATACCTTTTTCTGCTCCCTGGCGGGAGAGTTCAATCTCTTTTGGCCTAATCCTCCGCCGCGATTACTGCGTGGAAGGAGAGTGTGATTCCAGTGTGCTGAGGGCTTTTTCGAAGTCGAATGCGTCGACATGTTTTTTCAGTTCGAGCGCAGTACTCACCATCTCGGTGCCACGAACCATTTCATGCAGTTGCTCGACCAGTTGCAGTGCTTGCAGATCGCCGTTGATCAGTAGTGGTTTCATACTGGAAAGTAGTGTCTGAAGGGTCTGTTGATCCAATGTGCTGACTGGTCGGCTGGTTGTGGATTCAGGCGGTTTGTCCAGTGATTTAAGGCCGTCAAGTACCTGATAGAGCTGGTCAGTGACCCGGTTGTGGATTTCTGTCAGATCTTCCATATCTTCCTTCAGCTGTTTTTCCAGGCTGGCCGCTGCAGTGGAGAGATCCATGGCACCGATCGTAGCGGCAACGCCTTTCAGCGCGTGTGCGAGGTGGAGGGCCTCTTCCCTGTTGTTCTCCAGAATTGCAATGCTGATGCGACCGTTCCAGTGCTCATAATCAGCGCGGAATCGCAGTAACAGATCCCGGAACAGAGCCTGGTTTCCTCGCATCCTTTTCAGACCTGCTTCGATGTCGATGCCGGGCAGATGTTCAGGCAGAAGAATCGCTGACGATGTGTATTCGTCACTGAAGACGCGGCCTGTCTGGCCTGAGTGGATCCACTTGATCAGCATCGCATAGAGCGCATCGGGTTCAATCGGCTTCGGCAGATAATCATCCATGCCGGCCGCGAGACTCTCTTCCCGGTCGCCGGACATGGCATTTGCAGTCAGGGCGATGATCGGGATTTCGTCGTAGGTGGCATCCTGGCGGATGATGCGGCTTGCTTCGTAACCATCGATATCCGGCATCTGTACATCCATAAGCACCAAGTCAAAGCGAGTCTTTGCCAATGCTTCAATGGCGGCACGTCCATCTTCCGCTATCTTGACTTTAAGTCCGTAATGTTCCAGCAGTGCTTTGGTAACTTGCTGATTAACAGGGTTGTCTTCTGCAACTAATATATGGGCTCCCAGGATGCCCTGGATATTTTCCACATCCCTGCCGCTGACGGACGTGGCTTCGTGCTTTATGCGCAGGGTGGGGCGCCCCAATGCCTTCAGTACGGCATTGAGAAACGCCGTCGGTATGATGGGTTTGGTCAGTAGGGTTGTGTTACGGGTTTCAGTTTGGAGGATGGCCTGATCATTGTTGTATTTACTCATCAGTATAATGCGAGGTTTGGGGTCGATCAGTGGATCACTCTGTATTGTCCTCAGCAGTTGCAGGCCATCCATGCCGGGCATGGACCAATCGATAAGTGTGAGTTGATAGGGCCGGGTAGGCTCCTCACGGCAGCAGCGCTGCAGTTCTTCTATACAGGTTTCGCCGCGCGCTTTTCCGATGGCATTGGCGCCGTGGAAGCGTAATGTCTTCAATATTGTATCCCGTGACTTCACGAGATCATCCACGACCATTGTGCGAACCCCATGCAGTTGTAGATTTTTCGGGGATTTCCGTTTGGGATCAATCTGCAGAGGCAGGGTGAAATAGAAGTTGCTGCCCTCTCCCTCTGTGCTCTCGACACCAATTTCACCCTCCATTATGCTGATGAGGCTTTTACTGATCGCCAGTCCCAAGCCGGTTCCCCCAAACTTCCGGGTAGTGGATGAATCGGCCTGTGAAAAGGAGTCGAACAGCACGGCGAGTTTATCTTTGGAGAGTCCAATGCCGGTATCATTGACATCGAACCGCAGTTGGATTTTCCCCTGTTGTGACTCTTCGGCGCTAACCGAGATGACAATCTCGCCCTGTTCCGTGAATTTGACGGCGTTGCTGGCAAGATTGGTGAGCACCTGTCCCAATCGCAATGGATCACCGATATATCTGTCCGGCAGATCGGGGGCAACTGAGTAGACTACTTCCAGAGATTTTTTCTCTGCACTAAAACAGAAGATGGTGCAAACCTGCTCCAATAGTTCACTCAGGGAAAAAGCCACGGTCTCCAGAGTCATCTCGCCGGCCTCGATCTTGGAGAAATCGAGGATGTCGTTGATTATGCTGAGCAGGGTTTTGGCGGATGATTGAATCTTGCTCAGATATTCATGCTGACGCTGGTCAGTTTTCCCCTCGATTGCCAGATGACTCAGCCCGATGATTGCGTTCATCGGGGTGCGGATTTCATGGCTCATATTGGCAAGAAATTCGCTCTTTGCCTGATTGGCGGATTCGGCTCGATGAATAGCGTCCTTGAGCTGCTCCTGGAATATTCTGCGCTCTGTGATATCTGTGCAGATGCTGATGTACTGGAAGGGTTCTCCCTGGTTGTCCAGGAAAGGGACAATGGTTGCATCGAGCCAGTAAAGGGTCCCCGTTTTGTTTCTGTTGGCAAATTCACCCTTCCATGTATGTCCATGGCGGATGGTGGACCAAATCTTTTTGATGATGGCAGCTGACCGATCAGTTTGATTAAACTGAGGGTGTTTTTTGCCGATTAATTCGTATCGTTGGTAACCACTGACGCGGCAGAATCCTTCGTTGGCGTAGGTGACCTTGCCGTTGGTATCGGTGATGCTGACGATAGCGTGTTGGTCGATAGCGGATTTTTGCCTTTCGAGTTCACTGAGTGTGCGTTCGAGTTTGCTTTGCACCTGCTGCCGTTCTTTGACCAGGTCGCTCATCAGCAGAGAGAGTTTTTCGAGACTTGTCTCATCGTCAGACAGCTCGGGGAGATGGGTGGATCTGAGCAGCTCGTTGGCCGTGCGGCGCAGGGACTCTATTATGGCGTGTTGCCGCCGTTCCTTACGACGCAACTTCTCGTTGGCCTGAAGGATCTCCCCGTTGCTGATCTCCAGGCTTTGGTCGCGCAGTATGATATCGGCTTCGTGCTGTTGATAGGTATTATCTATCTGGCCGAGCAGGCGATCGAGACCCTCCAGAAGATTGCGGCTCTCCTCCTGCAGTCCGTCGGAATTTGCAAGTTGCCTGAGTTCCAGCAGCGCAGCAGCCAACTTCGGCTCATCAGAGATACCGAAAAGCCGTTTTAACTGGCGTGTCAGAAGCGGGTGCATAGACTCAGGGTTTGTCGATGGTACTGACGCATAGAGTCAGGTGAATCCAAAGACTCGATGTGGCGCGGTGACAATCCCTGTTTCAGTACGCATTTTTTTCTCCAATATTAACAATGTCATGTGCCGCTCCACCTCTTAGCGGATGATTGTTGGAAATATTGAGGTCTCAGGAAATATTTGGAGCGTGTTTACATTTGTTTGCATTAGTCATTTAATTCTGTGAAGTGGTTCGCGAAAATCAATGGTCTGGAGTGGGCAAAATGAGAAGGGTTACCCAATTGATGACTGAGAGGTCGTGTAAAACTCCACATTCAACAGAAATCGTGGATTTAAACGACTGACTTTGCAGCGGCTACAAACCAAGTGGAGGGGAGCGTGAGTAAACGGAGGTTCGATGTTGAAGCCTTGATGGCGAATTTCATGGAAGGCGACACAGACGCGTTTGAAAGTCTCTATGAGCGGTACAAGGGCAGAATCTATCGGTATGTCGTGCGACATTGCGGTACTGGTGAACAGGGTAGGTTGCTCTACCAAAAGTTCTGGACAGACTTTGTCGAGGCCCGCGCGCTCTCACCCACCCCGAGACATCTCAAGACCAGTCTCTACAGGATATTGCATCGACAAATGCGTAGCTTCTGTCAGGAGAGTGGGGAAGCAACAGCCTATCCAGTTGGAGAGCTGGTTGCTGGGGAAGATGGCGTACAGTGGGGCGTGCTACTGATTGATCTGGTACGTGCGTTGCCATACCGGCAACGGGAGTCTTTTCTCTTTCGATATGAAATAGGGCTGAACTGCGCGGCAATCGCGCTGGTGCTCGGAGAGTCCGGTTTTACCATTGAAGAGCGTATCCGGTCGGCTGAGCAGGAACTCGCAGTGCGATTGGCGGCTGCGGGCTGTGCAGATACGACAAGGGAGGCGCTGAAGTCTTACTACAGCGAAACCCGAAGGGTGAAACCGCCAGTTACCTGGGAGAGGGATATTCTTCAGGTGCTACCCCAGTGGCTGGGAGAGAAGGCGCCACAAGAAGAAAGCAATGAGGCAGGGATGCAGGCCGGTCTGTTGGTCCGCGGATTCAATGCTGCGCTTCGAAGATTGAAATCGGGGTCTGGCGCCCTAAAAAAGGGTCTTCGTCAGAGTGTGGAGCCTGCTGGGGCGAAGATGCCCTTACCTGCAACCAACCAGTAGCTGCCGTCCACCCTCTCTATGCATTTGATGCTCCAATCCTCTATATATGCACTGCTTCACTCCTTAGTGACCGTTTGTCAGAAAATAGGTGTCGTCGGGTGAAATCGAAAAGTGTTTACGAAATCCCCCTGTTTTTTGCGAAATGGGTCGCGAAACCCGGTGGTGTGATGTGAACGAAATGAGAAGGACTGCCCAATGATGCCTGACATGCCATGTAAGACTTTACACACGATAGATGTCATGGCTTGAAGCGACGGAATTTGCCGTTGCTACAGTGCAAGTGGGGGTAAATGTGGGCAAACGAAGATTCGATATTGAAGACTTGATGGCGAATTTCATGGAAGGTGATGCAGGCGCGTTTGAAAGCCTCTATGAGCGCTACAAGGGCAGGATCTATCGGTATGTCGCGCGGCATTGCGGTACTGGTGAGCAGGGCAGGTCACTCTACCGAAAGGTATGGGCGGGTTTTGTCGATGCACGCTCCCGTGCATCCACTCCAAGGCGTCTCAAGACTCAGCTCTACAAGATGTTGCATCGACAACTGCGCAGTTTCTGTCAGAGGAGTGGGGAAACAACGGCCCACCCAATTGGTGATCTGGTCGATGGGAATGATGGCGTGCAGTGGGGAATACTGCTGGTCGATCTGGTGCGCACACTGCCATACCGGCAGCGGGAGTCATTTCTCTATCGGTACGAAATAGGACTGAGCTACTCGGCGATCGCGTTGGTGTTGGGAGAGTCTGGTTTTACCATTGAAGAGCGTATCTACTCTGCAGAACAGGAACTTGCGGTGCGATTGGCGGCCGCGGGCTGTGCAGATACGACAAGGGAGGCGCTGAAGTCTTACTACAGCGAAACCCGAAGGGTAAAGCCGCCCGTCACCTGGGATAGGGATATTCTTCAGGCGTTACCCCAGTGGCTGGAAGAAAAATCGCTGATAGAGAAAAATGATGAGACAGGGACACAGCCCGGCCTGCTGTCGCGAGGAGTCAATGCAGTGGTTTGCGGAATAAGATCGGGAACCGGAGTATTTCGGAGAGGTTTCCGGCAGAGAGCGGCCCCGACTGGCGCGGATACGACCCTGCCTGCGACCAGCCAGTAGTTGCAGTGGCTTGCCTGGTGTTGCCAAAAATGTGACGAGTGCCGCCCGGCTGGTGTAGAATTCCCCGTTTTACCCAGCCGGATGAACCATGCAGGATATCAACCCGATCACCAATAAGATCAACGACCTCAAGGGACGCACCCAGTCCCTGAGGGGGTATCTTTGACTACCCTGAGAAACAGGAGCGTCTGACCGAGGTTCTACGGGAACTCGAAGACCCAGCGATCTGGAACGACCCTGCGAAGGCGCAGGCCCTGGGGCGTGAGCGGGCGACGCTGGAAACCATCGTGCTTACCATCGACGAACTGGAAGGTGGCCTCGGTGATGCCGCCGATCTGCTCGAGATGGCTGTGGAGGAGGAGGACGAAGAGACGGTCTCCTCCGTGGCAGAGGATCTTGAATCTTACGAGCAGCAGATCTCCTCACTGGAGTTCCGGCGCATGTTCTCCGGCGAGATGGACGCTTCCAACGCATTCCTCGATATCCAGGCCGGTTCCGGCGGCACGGAGGCCCAGGACTGGGCCGAAATGTTGCTGCGCATGTATCTGCGTTGGGGTGAGGCGCGGGGCTTCAAGACCGAGTTGATGGAAGTTTCATCCGGGGAAGTGGCGGGGATCAAGTCGGCCACCATCAGGTTCGAAGGCGACCACGCCTTTGGCTGGCTGCGTACCGAGATTGGCGTGCACCGGCTGGTGCGCAAATCCCCCTTCGATTCCGGCAACCGCCGTCATACCTCTTTCGCAGCGGTATTTGTCTCCCCTGAGATCGACGACACCATCGAGGTGGAAATCAATCCGGCAGACCTGCGCATCGACGTCTATAGAGCCAGTGGCGCAGGGGGGCAGCACGTCAACCGCACCGAGTCGGCAGTGCGCATCACCCACAACCCCACGGGTACGGTGGTGCAGTGTCAGAACGACCGTTCCCAGCACAAGAACAAAGATCATGCGATGAAACAGCTGCGGGCCAAGCTCTACGAATTGGAGATCCAGAAGCAGCGCGACACCCAGGCGGCGGTGGAGGAGTCCAAGTCCGATATCGGCTGGGGCAGTCAGATCCGTTCCTACGTGCTCGACCAGTCACGCATCAAGGATCTGCGTACCGGGGTGGAGACGGGCAATACCCAAGCGGTGCTTGACGGTGCGCTCGACCAGTTCATCGAGGCAAGCCTGAAAAGCGGGCTGTAATTTCTAAACCACCAAAGATACAAAAATACGCAGAAAAAACCTTCGTATTCTTTGCGCCTTTGGTGGCTTCATTTATCAGATTTTGAACAGAGTAATATGAACGATCAAGTACAGGACGAAAACAAGCTCATCGCCCAGCGGCGCGATAAGTTGAACCAGCTGCGTGAAGCCGGCAACGCCTTCCCCAATGATTTCCGGCGCGACTGCATGAACGGCGAATTGCATGCGGAGTACGATGAAAAATCGGGTGAGGAGATGGAATCCCTCGGGCTGCGGGTCTCCATTGCAGGACGCATGATGAGCCGCCGGGTAATGGGCAAGGCGAGCTTCGCGCATTTGCAGGATATGTCAGGCCGTATGCAACTCTTCGTCCAGCGGGATTCCCTGGAAGAGGGGGTCTACAACACCCAGTTCAAGAAGTGGGATATCGGCGACATCATTGGCGCGGAAGGCGTGCTGTTTAAAACCCGCACCGGTGAACTGTCGGTCAAGGTGGACAGTGTTCGTCTGCTCACCAAGGCGCTGCGTCCCTTGCCGGAAAAATTTCACGGTCTGTCGAATCAGGAGCAGCGTTACCGTCAAAGGTACGTCGACCTGATCATGAACGAGGCGACACGAGAGACATTCCGTACCCGTACCCAAGTGGTTCAATTTATCCGCAATTATCTGAACAGCAGGCAGTTCATGGAGGTGGAAACTCCCATGATGCAGGTCATCCCCGGCGGCGCAACAGCGCGTCCTTTCACCACCAAACATAATGCGTTGGATATGGATCTGTTCCTGCGTATCGCACCGGAACTCTATCTCAAACGCCTGGTGGTGGGTGGATTTGAGCGGGTTTACGAGATCAATCGCAATTTTCGCAATGAGGGTCTCTCCAGTCGCCATAATCCTGAATTCACCATGCTGGAGTTTTATGAGGCGTATGCAGATTTTAATGATCTGATGAACCTCACTGAGGATATGTTGCGCGCCATGTGTGAAACGGTGTTGGGCAAGACCAAGATCGACTATCAGGGTGAGTCCTACGATTTTGGTGCGCCGTTTCAGCGTATGACCATTAAAGAGTCAATCCTCCGCTTCAATCCTGATATCAGCGAAGCGGAGCTCGATGATCTTGAGAGTGCCCGGGCAATCGCAAAGCGTCTGGAGATTCCCCTGAAAGAGATCTACGGTCTGGGCAAGGTGCAGATTGAAATATTTGAGAAGACGGTTGAGCATCACCTGATGAACCCGACGTTTATCACCGCCTATCCTACAGAGGTTTCCCCCTTGGCCCGTCGCAACGATGAAAACCCTTTCGTTACCGATCGTTTCGAGTTTTTTGTCGGTGGCCGTGAGATCGCCAACGGTTTTTCGGAACTCAATGATGCGGAGGATCAGGCAGAGCGTTTCCGCAAACAGGTTGCGGAGAAGGATGCGGGCGATGATGAAGCGATGCATTTTGATGACGACTATGTGCGCGCTCTCGAACACGGTATGCCCCCGACGGCTGGTGAGGGTATCGGCATCGACCGGTTGGTGATGTTGCTCACCGATTCACCCTCCATCCGCGATGTTCTGTTGTTCCCGCACATGCGGCCAGAGGTGTAATCTCTTTCGATGTGCCCTTCCACGGAAGGCAGAGCCACTCAGTTTCGCCTCACCACTTCGCAATTGGTTTGGCTGATCGGTCATGCTGTCAAAATACCACGGCGAGCTGGGCGGTGATGCTGTCGGTGGCCTCGCCGCTACCCCCTTCGCTGGCGGCGTAATCCTCATCGTAGGCGTACTCGAAGGAGAGGACTGTGTTTTCGTAGATTCCCACAGAGAGGGTCGCGAGATAACGATTCTCCGGCAATGCCAGTGCAAGGGTCTCTCGCGTTCCCTGCCAGGCGATGGCGAAGATCGTCCCTTTTCCGGCTAGCGGGAGGATGTAGTTCGCTTCGATGTTGAGTGCGACCGGTTTGGCGCCAGCGCCGTTAAAAGCCAGATCGGCGCTGTCGAAGGTGCTGGATGCCGCAAGATACTCACCGATGAGGGTGAACGGACCGGTGGTGGCCAGGGCATGAACGCTGTAACCCGATATCTTGCTGGTCAGGTTGATGGGATCAGTGATGATCTCCTGCAAGCTATTCGAGTCGGCCAGATTATTGATCCAGGAGAGGCCGATGTCGTAACCAAAATCCGCCACTTCATCATCCTGTGCCAGTCCCAGGTTGAAACCGTACTGGTCGATGGACTCACTACCGTCCGTTTTTGTCTCTCCATTGAAGATAAAGGCTGAACTGTAGAAACCACCCGAGTGATAACCGGCCTGCAGGGCGGTCCCCCGGATCTCGCCGATCTCCAGGGTGAGGGGATCAGAGACCATCGCGCTCTCGAAGTTACCAAAGGGCAGAGTCATGCGGCCGACGGCAAGGGAGAGGGGAGACGCATCCTGGTTCTGCAGAGTGATGATCCCTTCGTCGATCTCGGGGGAATTGCTCCCACCCTCCTCATAAAGGATCAATACATGGGCGTTGGCCCAGGGTGTGACCTGAGCGTCGATCCCCAGTTCCACCGTGGCCAGGCTGATATCACTATGGCTGCCATCCGGGCCGTCATTGTAGCCCACTTCGACCTCCACCAGGCCGCTTAGGGTAATGTTCTTCGAAAAGTCCGACTCTGTTGGCTTGGAACTATCAACCGTCCTGCGGCTCTTCTCCAGACGCTCGACCTTGTGTTTGAGATTCAGGATCTCCCGCCGCAGTTCGTCCTCATCAGCCAGGGGAGTGGATAGCGGCACGCCGGCACCAATCATCGTCGCCAGGAGACCGGCAATCGTTCTCTCTCTGTTCACTACTTCCTCTCAGGATCAGCAACACGATACTAGCTGGCTGCCAGGATCTGGAGGTCCAGGTTGACTGGCTGAAAATACGCTCTTTCCTGCCGTTCAGACGGCAGAAATTGACTCAGGGTTAGTTGAGATGCGAATGATAATGATTCGCATTCATTGTGTCAACAAGTCATCCGGTAGGAAGGTGTTTTGCAGGTGCGGAGATGTGTTTAATTTGGTGTTTAATTTGGGGTCAGAGTAAAAAATTTTCTCAACAATTTTAACAATTTTTACTCTGACCCCAAATTACGCAAATTTCGCTTTGAAAATACCCGATAGAGGCTGGGTAGGACAAATAGGGTCAGCAGGGTGCTCGATGCCAATCCTCCGACCACCACAGTGGCCAGAGGGCGTTGTACTTCAGAGCCGATACCCGAGGAGAGCAGCATCGGTATCAGGCCTAATGCGGCAATGGCGGCGGTCATCAGTACCGGACGCAGACGGGAGAGGGCGCCTTGGAAGACCGCCTCGGAGACGGGGCCACCGGCCTCGACATTCTGGTTGATGGCATTGACCATCACCACGCCGTTGAGCACCGCCACTCCGAACAGGGCGATAAAACCGATGGAGCCGGGTACCGAGAGATACTGGCCGGTCCAGTAGAGGGCGGCGATGCCGCCGATCAGTGCCAGCGGGACGTTGAGCATGATCAGTAACGCCTGTCCCACGGAGTGGAAAGCGAAGTAGAGCAGCAGGAAAATCAGGCCGAGAGAGAGCGGTACCACGATCATCAACCGCTGTTGCGCCCGCTGCTGGTTTTCGAACTGCCCACCGAAGACTACCGAGTAGCCCACCGGCAGATCGATCTCATCAGCGATACGCCGGCGTAGTTCTGCCACCAGGCCGCCCATGTCGCGCCCCTCCACGTTGGACTGGATCACTACCCGGCGCTGCACATCATCACGGCGGATTTGCGGGGGACCGGACTCGATGACCACATCGGCCACTTCGCCCAACCGCACCCAGGCGCCACCGGGGGCCTGTAGTACCAACCCCTTTAATGTCTCTGTATCCTGGCGGAAGTTTTTTGCCAGGCGCACGGTGATATCGTATCGCTCGTTGCCCTGAATGACCTGACCCGCCTCGGTACCCCCGATGCCGTCGGCCACCAGATCCATCACCTGCGAAACCGGGATGCCGTAACGGGCCAACAGATCCCGCCGGGGACGTATCGTCAGCTGGGCCTCGCCGGCAATCTGTTCCATCTCCACGCCGCGGGTGCCATCGACCTTTCGGGTCAATGCCTCGATGGCTTTGCCTTTTGCAGCCAGTATCTTCAGATCCGGCCCGAACAGTTTGATCGCCAGCTCTGCCTTGACGCCGGAGAGCAACTCGTCCACTCGCGTTGCGATGGGTTGCGAGAAGGTGAGGAGCAGGCCGGGATGCACTGACAGGGTCTCTTCGAACCGTTTCTGCAGTTCGAGACGGTCTTGGGCATTGCTCCACTCTTCCACCGGCTTCAATCCCACATAGATCTCTATGTTGGAGACAGGCTCCGGGTCACCGCCGAGCTCAGGCCGGCCGATGCGGCTGGATGCATAGATCACCTCGGGGAAGGTCATGAGGCGCTCTTCAAGCTTGGCCGCCACACCCAGTGCGGTATCCAGGCTGGCTGAGGGCGCCAGGGTGACCCGGATGTTGATGGTGCCCTCTTCCAGTTCGGGCACGAACTCTGTGCCCAGATGGGGTAGCAGTGTCATGGTGCCGGCGAAAATGCCCAAGGCCGTCAACACCACCAGCCATTTCACTTTTAGGGCGAAACGAAGCGAGTGCCGGTAGAGCCACTCCAGTGGCAGGAAGACCGGACTGTTGCGATGTTTGACAGCCCGACGGAAGGCATAAGTGGCGAGTGCGGGTATGACCACCAGCGCCACCGCAAGGGAGGTCAGCATAGCCAACACGATGGATACGGCCATGGGTTGAAACAGCTTGCCCTCGACACCTTCCAGCGCGAATAGTGGGGCGAAGACCACGATGATGATGATGACCGCATAGAAGACTGGCCTGCCCACCTCGCGGGCGGCCTCCTGAATGCGCAGGGGGATGCCGTGGCGATCCTGGGAGGCGTTATAGGGATCGCTATCGTTGGGGGCGACAGTTTTTTCGACGCTTTCCAGATGTTCCTCGTCCGGGTGGGTGAGGTGTTTGAAGATGTTCTCCATCATCACCACCGAGCCGTCCACCATCATGCCGATGGCGATGGCCAGACCACCCAGTGACATCAGATTGGCTGAGAGTCCCCAGTAGCTCATGACAGTCAGGGCCAGCCCGACCGATAGTGGCACCGAGATCAGCACCAGCAGGGTGGCACGGAAATTGAGCAGGAATAGCAGCAGCACAACCAAGATCAGTACGAAGGCCTCAGTGAGGGCCCGGCTGACAGTCTCCACCGCCTGCTCCACCAGATCGGCCTGGTCATAGAAGGGCTCGATGGTGACGCCTTCAGGCAGTGCCTGCTGGATCGCGGTCAGTCGCTCTTTGACGGCATCGATGGTCGCTTTGGTATTTGCCCCCAATCGTTTGAGCACGATGCCGGCCACCACCTCGCCCAGGGGTTCTGCTTCCCCTTCGGTGTTGCGGCGGGTCATGGTCACCGCGCCCTGGCGAATCTCGCCACCAAATTCCACCTGTGCGATATCCTCCACCCGGACCACTACGCCGTTTTTCTGTTTGAGCGGGATGTTTCTGATGTCTTGCAGACCCTCTTTGCCTGCACGTAGCCAACCCACACCGCGGATCACCAACTGTTCCGCACCACGGTCCATATACCAGCCACCGGCGTTGCGGTTATTGGCTTCGATGGCTGCGGCAATCTCATCGATGCTGATGCCGTAGGCGAGCTGTTTTCTGGGGTCGACCTGTACCTGGTACTGCCGCACCTCACCACCGTAGGAGAGTACATCGGTAATGCCGTCTACCGGCAACAGCAGCAGCTTTACCACCCAGTCGTTGAGGCTGCGCAGGGCGATGGCGCCATGTCTCTGCGGATCGTCGGAGCGCAGGATATATTGATAAATCTGTCCCAGGCCGGAGGTGTTGGGTCCCATCTCCGGCGTGCCGACCCCTGAGGGAATCTGCTCTCTGGCATCCTGCAGCCGCTCAAAGACGAGCTGGCGGGCGAAGTAGATATCGGTGCCCTCTTTGAAGACCACAGTAATGACGGAGAGTCCGGTCTTGGAGATGGAACGGACCTCCTCCACATCGGGCAGGGCGTACATCACCGCTTCGATGGGATAGGTAATGAGTTGCTCCACCTCCTCGGCGGCCAGACCCTGGGCCTCTGTGTTGATCTGCACCTGGACATTGGTGACATCCGGGAAGGCGTCGAGATTGAGTTTTGGAATCAGTGCGGCAGCAGCACCCAATGCGGCCAGCAGAGCGAGCACCACCAGCAGGCGGTTGGCCACCGACCAGTCGATCAGTCTGTTCAACATGGTGTTGCCCTCAATGGTTGTGGACTTCGAAACCGGACTTGGCCAGTTCCGATTGCACAAAGAAGGCGCCCTGCGTGACCACGCGGGTTCCAGGTTTCAGTCCACCAATCACAGCCAGACCGGGCAGTTGCCGGAGCAGCTCGACCTCTTTGGGTTCGAACTCGCCGGGTTCCTCTTCTACAAAGACCTGCCAATCCCCATCGGGACTACGCATTACGGCATCCAGTGGCAGGGTGAGGGCGTTCTGCCCCGACTCGCCGGTCTTGATCCTGGCCGTCACGAACTGACCGGGATGGAGCCGGTCCGCCGGATTGGGGATCTCCAGACGAACCGCCAGGGTGCGGGTGGTCTCATCCAGTGCGTGATGTACCTGGATGACCTTGCCTTCTATCCATTCCGTTCCTGCCAGCACACGGGCCGGCGCACCCATGTTGATGTGAGGTACTGACTTCGGATTGACCCTGGCCTGAACCCAGAGTCTGGATTCGTCGGTGATTTTGAACAACAGTTCACCGGGTTCTATCATCTGCCCGATGATGAAATCGTCCCGGATGACTGTACCGGCCTGGGGCGAGAGCAAGGTAAAGCGGCCGTCTGCCTGACGGATCGCGTCTCCTGTGACCAACCGATCGGTCTGGCCGGTTGTCAGGCCATAGGCCAACAGTTTGGCGCGGGCCTGTTGAAAAGCCACCTGAGCCTCCAGATAGCGTCTCTCTGAAACCACCTTCTTGCCCAGTTTCTTCACCCTTCGCCACTCCTGGGCGGCGACCAGCAGGGCGCCTTGGCCCTCTGCCATAGCGACGCTGGAGAGCGTAACCAGGGGTTCTCCCACAGAAACGGGATTCCCGAGGCGAATATGGCGCTTTATAACCTGGGCCTTAATGCGTGGCGTGACCTGACTGGATGCGTAAGCATTGAGCAGGATCTCCCCCGGGGCTTCGATTTCAGTAGGAATAGGGCGAAGGGTCAAGGTCTCCACGCGGATACCGGCGCTGCGGCGCTGCTCATCACTCAGATGAATGCGGTTTTCCTCGTCATGACCATCTTCATCGTTGTGTCCGGCTTCTGTCGACTTTTCGGCAGGGTCATGGTCATGTTCATCTGCGGAATAGAGGGGATTGGCATAAAGAAAGACCAGGACAAGCAGGCATTGAATCCATTGTTGAATAGACATGTTTTACTGCTCCTCCGATGTTTTGTTCAACCACGCGTTCAGGGTGCCAGAGGCGCCCAACCAATCGATCCAGGTGCTCCACAGATCACCCTGGAGTCTGACCCCGGCGATCTGTGTATCCAGTGTCTGTTGCACCTGTAACAGGTAGTCGGTGGTGCTCATCTCTCCGGCCTGCCACAGGGCTTCCAGCAGATCGATATGCTGGTGCAGACTGCTGCGCCCATGGGAGACCCACAGGGACCAGGCATTGGCAACCAGCAGATAATGCTCCCGTGCGCTCCTGAGACGGATTAACAGGTTCCGGTAGGTCTGCCGCGCCTCCTGTTCCGCTGCCAGCGCCTCTGCCTGAGCGGCATTCACACTGCTTTGGAAATTGTTTCTGAGCTGCAGGGGGATGGAGAAGGTGAGGGCAAGCAGGTTTTCACTCTCTTCGCGTCCCGCTCTCAAACCGAATGTGGGGTCGGCCTTACGCTCCTGATCCACAGCATGAATCTGCTGCCGGGAAGCTTGTGCCATCAGCAACGCAACTTGCACCTGGGGATGATTCCGCACGAGCGCCTCTTCATCCAACGTGCTGGAGAGGCTGGCTGGTAGCTGCTCAGGTAACCTGATGTTGTCGTTGAGTGTCTGGCCGCTGAGGCTGAAATAGTCGCTTTTTGCCTGGATGAGTTCGCTGCCAGTTCCGGCATGTAGCATGACAGCCTCTGCAAGTGAGAGACGTGCCAGTTCCAGCTCCACCTGGGGGATGTCACCGGCCGCATGACGTTGTTCGGCGAGTTGAGAGAAGCGCTCCAGTATCCCGGTGCGGCGCCTGGAGAGTGTGGTGATCTCGCGGTGGGTGGCAATCCCGCCTATCGCCTTGAGAAGCGCCGCTGACTTCACCAGGTTCAGGGCCGTAACCTCTGTTCGGGCAACATTCAGTTCCGCCTGCACAGCCTGCTCCATGGCATCCTGTTTATTGTACCAGTCAATGGTCTGACTGATGCCGAGGGTGTAGGTACTGATGTCGGTGCGTTCAGCCTCCAGTTCCAGTTCAGGGTTATTCAGCGGCAGCCCGGCGCCTGCAAGCCTTGCCTGAGCGGCGTTCACGGCGGCTTTAGCTGCCTGTATCTCCGGGTTTGATTCCAGTGCATGGTAGACGATCGCAGACAGTTGTTGAGCTTCCACGTCTTGGGGTGGTTGCCCCTTGGCATTCGCAGCGGGTGTCCAGACAGTAAAGGTTAATAAACAGGCGAACAGGCCTGCATGCCTGCAGATGGAGAATGACATAACCGGAGTCCCGTAAATTCGTTAACAAAGAGAACCTGTTACAAACACTGATCCGGCAAACAGCAGGCAGGTTTATTGCAGGGTGAGGTGAGACGAAAATCAGGCAGAGATTGGAGGGCGGAAAAGAGACGCAGGGGGAGAGGAGACGCTTGAAACAGGATAAGGAGTCCGCAAAATACCATGATCGGCTGACAGTTTGATCGCTTCAGCCTGGTTTAATCCCAGTAGATGGATGACCCCGTGACAGCAGTGGTCGCTGTCGCCCGCATCGTCCATATCGGCAGGATGCGTTGTGTTATCGCCAATCTCGTGGGTTTGATCCGTTGACTGTTTGTTGTGCACATCAGCAGCCAACGCCATCCCGTAACCGAGGATGGAGACGATAAGCCATGTGATTAATAGACGACGGAGCATGGGTTCCTTAGGGAATCTAGTTGTACGGCCAATCTAGAGTGTGTGACCCAGTTAGTCAACCTGAGAACGGTAAGAGGCCGGCGTGTGGCGTCTGGAGAAAAAAGTTCAGCGTGCAGCGAGATTTTCAACGTGCCCAAGCTTTTTTGATCATTGAAATGCTCAATGGGAGAAGGGCGGATACTTGGGTGATAAAAGGGGGCAATGCCCCCCGCTTGTCAGACAAATAGGTTCACATCGGCCTTCAGCGCCCGAGGCAGGAAACTGGCGGCTCCAACCCATTCGTGAATTTCCGGGATGAAATCGTTTTGGTCGTGGTCAAAAAGATCAACGGTCATTTGACAGGCGACAAGTTTAACTTCGGCTTCGACGCATAACTCTCTCAGCTCTTTAATGCGTGCGATACCTTTCTTGTCCATGGTCTTCTGCATCAAAGAGGTTGCCAGTTTTTCAAAACCCGGGACCAACGTCATGATGGAAGTGGGGATGGGCAGCTCCTTACCTCTTATCCATGAAGGTCCCTCCGGCAATTTCATAGGCATGGCGGGATTGCCCAGTGGGCTTACCTTGAGATCCAGCTGCTTTTTCAACAGGCTCAATCCGTAAAAGGTAAAGAATATTGAAACATCCCATCCCAGTGCAGCCGCCGTTGATGCGAGAATGAAGGGCGGGTAGGCCATGTCCATGGTTCCCTTGGTGGCGATAATGGTCATGGATGGGGTGTGGGCTGCTTCGCGTTCAGCCATCTTCTCGTCGAAGCGCTGGTTGAACCAGGCATCGAGATCTTTCGTCGGCATATCGAGAACCGGTGCGGTAGTGTTCATTGCTTTTCTCCTAGCAGAATCATGCTTTGCGGATGAGGAAGACAAACCCATCGGCTGTCTCTTCATGGGAAACCATTTCGTGGCCGGTCTGGCTGCAGAATGCGTCCAGGTCTTTCACTGATCCGGGATCTGTTGCAGTGACCTCCAGAATTTCTCCAGAGGCCAATGCAGCTATTGCCTTCTTTGTCCTGAGAATAGGGAGTGGGCAGTTCAGGCCTCTTGCGTCCAATGTGTGTGTTGCTCCTGTCATGGTTTTCTCCTTAATATGGATGTGATTACTTCATAGATGACCGGTCGGTCAACGTGAAGGGTAAAAAATATAGTTCGCTAATTTGGATGGGCCAACTCGATGCGAAGTGTCTTGATGGCAGGACCCAGGTCGCGAATCACTTCAGGGTTATTCCTGGTTTTTGCCAGCAGAATGATGCCTTCGAGGAAGGCGAGCATGGCTGCAGCGGTGGCCTCGCTGTCGAGAGGGGGGATTTCACCCAGTTCAACTGCCTGATCGAGGGCTTCGTGAAAACGTTTACTGGCTTTATCAAAAACCGCATTGAGTTTGGCCCGTAACACATCGTCGCGGGTGCTGATCTCGAGGGCCAGGTTGCCGAACAGGCAGCCTGGCATGCGGCCATCGATATCCTTGGCCGCCTTCTGCCAGTAGTAAGCGGCATCGATCATATAGTCGAGGCGCTCAAGCGGTGGAAGATTCTGGTCGAAGGCCTCAGCCACAAAACCGTGTGCCCAGTCATCGGCCATGTCATCAATGACCGCCATGGCCAGATCCTGCTTGGAAGGGAAAAAATGGTAAAAGCTTCCCTTTTGCACCTTCGCAAGGTCGCAAATCTCTTTGATGCCCACGTCGGCATAACTCCTGCCATGAAAAAGTTCACGGGCGGTGGAGAGGATACGGGTTCTTGTGTCGTGCTCAGCATTCATGGTGTGAAGTATAATAGACCGGTCGGTCAAGTCAAGTGCTATTTTTATCATGTGCTGAAAATGCAGGGCGTGGCATCATCTATACCGGCTGTATCTTGTGGTCAGGAAGGGTCTGCGATAGACGGTAAATTGTTGCTCAGAGCCTGATCCTCACAACCTGATTGCGCAAAAGATCCTCGTTGTACTCATCCACCTGCTGTGTTTCACCGTTCGGCGTCCTGAAACATTTGCAACAGATTATTTGCCGCGCAGTAACATCCTGAAACCATTTTCCTCTCAGTGCAACACCTTGAAACCCCTGAAGCAGGTTTTGTTTCCTAGTCTATGTGGCATCTCTGGCGAACGCTGGATTCACCACCAAACAGTCTGGTCCATAAAGACCTTTGAGGAAACAACTCTATGAAAAGCCAAATTAAAACCGCTATCGTTGCCTCCATCGCAGTCGTCCTGATCTCAACCAGCGTCCTCGCAGCGGGTGGCGGCAAAGGCAGAAGCGGTGGCAACAGCAGAGGTGGTGGCTCCTCTGGGCTAGACGCCAATGAAGCCTCTCATCTCACCTTCATGCGGGAAGAGGAAAAATTGGCACGTGATGTCTACCTGAGACTCGCGGAGTGGTATCCCGATCAAGGCGTGTTCAACAAGATCGCCACCACCTCCGAGCAGACTCACGCCGATACCATGCGCGACAAGCTGGCCCAGTATGACCTGGAAGATCCCAACCCGGATACCAACAACCTGCCGGAGAGCATCGGCGTGTTCACCGGTGAAGAGTGGGGCTGGTACTTCGACGAGAAGTTCGCGGCGCTCACTGCTAGAGCCGCTGATAGTGAGATGGAGGCGCTCTATGTTGGCGCCTTTATCGAAGAACTGGATATGCACGACATCGCTAATTGCCCGCAAGTGATGGTGGACGCAGGTTATAACGACCCTTGTGGTCTCAACTACACTGATGAACGTGGACTGATCAATGCCTATCGCTCGCTTACTGACGGCTCAGAGAACCATTTGCGCGCCTATGTGGGCCAGATCGAGGCAGTCATCGGTGTTGGCAATTACCAGGCCCAATACTTGAGCCAGGAAGATGTGGATGCGATCTTGAGTCGATAATGGAGCACGCTCTCCACGCTATCGAAGAGGTTGCGATGTGGATTGGAATTTCAGCACTCCGCATCGTGACCGTCCTTACCTTCAAAAGAGACCTGATATGAGTCAGAAACCCTTTGGCACTGTGTTTCTGCTTGCTGCATTCATTGCGGGAAGTGTTAATGCCGTTGAGTCCGACAGCGACCATGACGGAGTGGTCGATGCCCTGGATCGCTGCCCAAATACTGCCCAGTTGAAAAAAATACCGGCCGGTTTCAAATACGCCACAGCCGTCAATCAGGAACGTTTGAAATCTGGCCCACGGGCCTATCCGGTGGATGCCCATGGCTGTGAGCCTGACAACGACGGTGACGGTATCGTCAACAGCCGGGACTACTGCCCGGAAGACACACCCCAAACGCTCAGCATGGGAATCGCCCCCAACGGCTGTCCGAAACACAGCGACCGCGACGGTACCCCTGATTATCGTGACAGGTGCCCCAATACCCCGCGCGGTATCAAGACCGATGCATCTGGATGTCCGGTGGGAAATAGGAATTCCTGATCTCTTTGAAATAAATCCACTTGATGTTCTCTGTCGAGTCCGCTCAGACGCATGCCAAGTCGATGGCAACTCAGCCTAATAGTGCGTAAGAGCAGGTACTGTAGCTGACCCGTTAAGAAACCTCTGATTAATTGAGTTACTGTCATCTCGACCACAGGGAGAGATCTCAAGCCACCTTGCTATCAATAGGTTACGATGGTTGAGATTTTTCGCTATGCTTGAGTAGTGCTGCATGGATGTAGCGTTTACGAGACCAGGAGGTTGTTTCTGGCCGGTTTCTTTCATAAGGCGTTTTGTTTCTATATGTCTCCTTTCGGTGCGGCCCCTGAATATATAGATGAATAAACGACGCTTCCGCGCGAATCGGGTACCCTGGATTCGGTTAATCTTATTATTCTGCACACTATCTTTTCGTGGTTATGCGAGTGAAACACCTTCGATGCCGAAGGAAAGCGATAATCTCAACCTCTCTTTTTCCCTCGAACTTGAAGAAAGATATAACGATAATATATATGCGGATGACTCCTTCGCTGTTTCCGACTGGACTGCCATCATCGCACCGGCTCTCGCCGTTGAATTCGACATGGATGCCGCACGTCTCTCTCTGGATCTAGGTGTCGAGTCGGCTTTCTACCGAAATAATTCCCTAGAAGACTATACGGATGGCTGGTTGAAACTCGGTGCGTATGTCGCTGCCGGCAGCACCACTCATTTCATGCTGGCAACCGGGTACCATTTGAAACACGAAGAGCGAACTTCTCCGAACGACATTCGACGAACCTTAAGCCCCGTTGTCTACGATATTCAGGACGCAAGTGTTGGACTTCTTCACCTGCGTGGGAATTACACACTGCGTGCCGGCATAACCCAGGAGGCTTGGCGCTACGAAGATGGCGAAAGCCTGGAAGGGCCGGTTTACAATGGTGATCGTGATCGGGATATCAGGAGCATCGCTCTTCGACTGGAACGGCGCTACACAAAAAATCTTTCGTGGTTTCTCCAGGCATCCGGCGAACAGCGGATCTATCAACAAGCTACTGATGACGCGGGTTTTCAACGCGATTCCGACGGCATCCGCAGTGCGGTAGGGATACACTTGAAACAGGGTGATACCTTTGATCTTGAAGCCTATCTGGGTTGGTTGGGACAAGAGTATAAAGAACCGGAGTTCAGCAGGCTCAGCGCCGTTGATTTTGCGTTCAACTTATATTGGCAACCCAGAGAGAAGTGGCAACTGTCACTCTCAAGTGACAGAACGCTCAACGAGACGACCCTCATTGACTCTTCCGGATATTTGGAAACCGCTCTTGACCTGGATATCTCCTATCAATTGACTGCCAACACTCATCTCTCCCTGTTTTCCGGGCTTGCCCTGTTCGACTACCTCGATACCACCAGGAAAGATAAAACAAACCTGGCAGGTGTGGCCGCCAGCTATCAGATTGGGGAAATCGCCTCGCTTCGCGCACAGGCAGACTGGTCGAAGAACCGGACGGACGGAGGTGGGAGTCCGATTGGTGAAGTAGGCTCCAACGACTATACGATGAAGCGTATTTTGCTGAGCCTTGACATCATTCTTTGATTTTTCGGAGAGATGCAACAGGACTACTCATCTGTTGAGAGCGGCAGGCGTAATGTGACTTCAAGGCCGCCGTAGATTACCGATTCACCCAGTTTGATTTCCCAACCATTCGCATCACTTAGCTGCTTGACCACCGCCAATCCCAGGCCGCTGCCCCCGGTGCTCGGATTACGGGATGACTCCATTCGCCAGAAAGGGTCGAAGGCAACTCGTCGAAATGCTTCCGGTATACCCGGCCCCCGGTCGGCAATGCGGATAATTACACTGCCGGTGTCAGATTCACACGACAGTTCCACCGGTTGTTCATGGCTGTATCTGACTGCGTTATCCAGCAGGTTGGTGGTGACTCTGCGCAGAGCATTCGATGACAGCTCCCCGACACAACCTGACTCGGCGGTCAATCTCACAGCATGGCCACCCCGCGCATACCCCTCAACGATCTCCAATAACAGTGCGCCGACATCGACAGTCATCACCTTGCTGGAGTCTCCTAAACTTCGGGCAAACTCCATCGCCTGACCGATCAGATTGTCCATCTCCTCCAAGTCGTCGAGAATTCCCTGTTCCAGCTCCGATTTCTGCTCAGACGGCAGTAACTCCACCGCGAGACGAACACGGGCAATGGGAGTGCGCAGATCGTGGGAAACTCCGGCGAGCAGTGTGGTGCGGTTAGTCAGAAGCTCCCTTACCTGTGTATGCATGCGATTGAAACCTCTTGCCAGTTCGGCAAGTTCGCTCGGCCCCTCTTCAGGAACCTGCACATGATCCTGGGCCTGCCCCAGCGTCGTAGTTGCTTCCACCAGTCGCGCCAGGGGTTTGGTAATTCGCCGTACCAATACCAGAGAAACCAGGGTGACGATCAAGGTCCCCATGACAACGGTCAGCACCAGGGCCAGGGGGATCTGAACCTCCATCCTCTCTGCTTCAAACCCAATCCTGAGTACCCGGCTTGCAATCGGGATATCGACCCATAGCCAATCATCGCTGAAATTCATTTTACGCAGTGGCACCGGCTTACCGATCCGGTTCTCCAATGAATCAACCAACGCTATCAGATAGGCCTTGTCATCTTCATATTCTGCAATCTGGTTTTCGGCCTCGTAGATTCGCAACTGGTGGCTCTTGCGCATCTCACGTTCAAAGTCGGTACGGGTGGCCGGAGGCAGCTCAACCCAGGTTTTTGTCGATAATTCGATCAGCGCAGCCAGGTCATCCGCTGCCTGACGTTCGATGGGTCTAAGAATCAGCGTTACATTCACCAGCACGGCAAAAAGGGAAAAAACCAGAAATGCCAAAGTGATCGTCAATCCGGTGCGACCAAATAGCGTTTGAGTGAATTTGGCCGGACTCACGAGCTTGGCACGTTACCCTTTGGCGTAAAGATATAGCCCTTACCCCAGATGGTACGGATATATCTTGGATTGGTGGGATCCGCTTCGATTTTCTTGCGCAGGCGTGTTACGCGCACATCGATACTTCGATCATAGGGCATGCGCTCGTATCCCTTCAGCGTTTCCACCAGGTAGTCCCGTGTCAGCACCCTGTTCGGACTCCTGGCCAGCGCTTCAAGCAGCGTATACTCGCCACCGGTGAGGGGTATCTCCTCTCCGCCTTTGCTAAAGACATGGGTCTGGAAATCGAGGGTAAAGTCCCCAAAACTGAACGACTCTTTCGTCTCTGCAGCTCGATCGGATTGTCCAGGCAATTGCCGGCGCCTCAAAACCGCACGGATCCTGGCCAGCAGTTCCCGTGGATTGAAAGGTTTTGGCAGGTAGTCATCGGCACCCATTTCCAGCCCAATGATCCTGTCGATATCTTCTCCTCGTGCCGTCAACATGATGATCGGGATCTCGCCGTTACTTCTCAGACGACGTGCTATCGATAGACCGTCTTCTCCGGGCATCATCAGATCGAGAATGATCAGATCAACCTGACTTCTCTCAAGATACCCATCCATCGCCACACTACCCTCCACGCCGTGGACGGCGAAACCCTCCTGTCCCAGGTAACGAATGAGAAGTTCCCTTAACTTCCGGTCATCGTCCACCACCAACAGACGAGGGCTGGCTTCAACGGAATTATTCATTTAGCGGTTCCTGAAACTACTGTGAGATCGATTGCAATGAAACAACCTGTAACAATTTTCGTCCATTGAGAAATGAAGCAGATACAAGCATTGGTTAATATAACCCAATAGAGAAAGGCCATTAAGATATAGGTTTACTGTGGTAAATTATAGGTGAACATCACAGGTTACACGCATTCATTTTCGATTGTGGGCGTAGGTTGGTTTACCTGAAAATGGTTTTTGAGATATATCTGATGCGGTATGGATTCGGCAATGCTTCGATTGACTAACAGACTGGTTTGTATGCTGGCGCTAATGCTGGCGACCAATGCCTATGCGCAGAACAGTGGTGATGTCTTGCTGGAAGACGAGGCCGACACACTCAAAGCTGTGACTGCGCAAGAGGGTTTGAAAATGCCGGAGAGGGGCGCTTCATGGACTTGGTTTGGTATGAGGTATGAGTCTCGCAGGGCAGCCCGTGAACATGCCTCCCATTCGAAAACAGGTGGTGCTGCAGCCAACTTAAGACAGCAATCAGAGGGCAGACAAATGCATCAGCAGAGCACTGGTCGCGGAAAGGGACGTGACCGCTAAAACGCTTCTGGACATTTAACGATTCTTTAACCCTTCAGTTATTACTGCGGGTTGCTCAGCCCGTAACATACAATCTGACCTTATGTGCGCCACCAAGTATTTACTCAACAAATTACCTGATTGTCCCTAAGATTCAGCACACAGAATCTATCGTTTTAAGAGACAGGACGGTTGATCTCCAAGCCAAACGGCACCCGCCAAATTATCGGGTATCTCCCGAACCAGTCTGATCACTCCACCTGTCTGGGAGGAGAAATAGAATCAGGTCTTGAATATCAGAAACAGATTGAGCAGAAACAACAGGCCACAGAGAATCTGCCAGAAACGCAGTGGATTTCGCTCCAGAAGAGGTAGCTGAGCGAGATTTCCGAATGCCGGATTGGGGTGTTCCAGGTCGTATTGAAACTCGGATAAAGACTGATAGCGTTTTACGGGCTGGGGGTGTACCGCTTTCTCCAGCGCTCCATCGACCCAGGTGGGAATCTCCGGATTATAGTGGCGTGCAGGCCGGTAGTTCAGGCGTTTTTTCGGGTTTGGCGCATCGCTCTCTCCATAGGGGAGTTTTTTTGTCAGCATCTCGTAGAGGATGACGCCAACTGAATAGAGGTCTGATGCGTGGGTGCAGGCTTCTCCCCGGAGGCATTCCGGCGCTGCATAGTCCAGGGTTCCCTGGGGTGCAGTATGGTCGATTTCACTGTCGATTTCGTCCATGCCAGCAACCCGGATTGAGCCAAAATCGATCAGTTTTACAGTGCCGTGGTTGTCTATCAGTATGTTGTCGGGTTTCAGGTCCTGATGAAACATCTCCATTCGGTGTAGGGCTCTCAGGCCGTTGATGATCTGTTCCGCCAGTGTGCGGGTCTGATGCAGGTCAGCGGGGCCATTGTCCTTGATCCACTGGCCCAGGCTGTGCCCCTCCACGTATTCGGCGATGTTGTAGAGAAAGTGGCGTTTTTTGGGTTCGAGAATGCGCAGGATATGGGCATTGTGGATACGCCGACCCACCCACTCCTCGTGCAGAAAGCCCTCAAGATAGTCTGCATCATCCCGATAGTTGACCGACGGGGTCTTCAACACCACCTTATCTCCCGACTCGATATCCAGCGCCAGAAATACCTCGCTACGTTTGCTGGCGTGCATCTCACGCAGGATCTCGTAGCCGTCAATCTTCATTCCTGGTTGAAGATCGGGGGGGAAGGGCAGATCGGATACCCGTTGCAAGATATCTGCCTCAGTCTCCTGAGCAAGTTTTAATATCTGGAGGATCTGGCAGGAAGCATTGTCGCTACTGCCGTTTTCCAGTGCCGTCTCCACCAGTGCATTAGCGCAGGCCTGTAGGTTACCGGCATGACTGTCGAGAATTTTCAACAACTCACGACGGGTAAGGAAATCGTGCACCCCGTCGGTAGTGAAGATAAAGCTGTCGTGTTCTTCCGCAGCCACCGCATGGTAGTCGATGTCGATGTGGGGATCGGCCCCGACGGCGCGGGAGAGGAATTCCTTCTCCTTGGAAACCCAGACACGATGGTCGCGGGTGATCTGTTCCAGATTGCCATTGCGATAGTGGTAGATACGGGAGTCACCGATATGCACGATGTGGGCGGTGGTCGACTTGAGGATCAGACCGCTGAAGGTGGTCAGCATGCCCCGTGCTGAGTCGTAGTCGGACTGTCCCTGACCGCAGAGCCAGCGATTCAGTGCGCCCAACACCTTGCCGGCCGCAGTCTTGACTGTCCAGGATTCAGGGGTACTGAAGTAGTCGGAGAGAAACCCCGATACACAGATCCGACTGGCCCGTCCCCCACCTTCGCTGGAGCTGACCCCGTCGGCGATGGCGGCAGCAACCCCTTTGCTCAGGAGCAGGTTGTCTTCTGGTATACAGACGTTGCAGGTGTCGTCATTCTCTTCCTTGACTCCGACCCCATTACCCCCAGTACCAATCAACTCACCTCGATCATCTGCACACTGCCATCCTCCATCACTTCGGCAGTGTGACCCTCGGGCTCATCCAGAAACTGAACAGCGACCAGACAGACAATCGCCGCACCAGCAATCACCAGAAAGAAGATCTGAGGTGACACAAAGGAGAAGACGGTAAGGAAGGTAACCGCGCCCACGTTGCCGTAAGCACCGGCCATGCCGGCCACCTGACCGGTCATGCGTCGTTTGACCAGAGGCACCATGGCAAACACCGCGCCTTCACCCGCCTGCACACATGGTGGCGATCACAGCCAGAGCAAGCGGCCAGCCGGAGGTGATCTGGCTCAGGATGAAGTAACCAATGGCCAGACCGACGATGAGCAGGCTGAGCATCTTGCGGCGACCGAATTTATCGCTGAATAGTCCGCCGCTGGGACGTGCCACCAGATTCATAAAGGCGAAACCAGAAGCCAACAAACCTGCCTGCACAATACTCAGGTCGAAGGTATCTTTGAAGAAGAGATGCAGCATTGAAACCACGGCCAACTCTGAGCCGAAAGTCACGAAGTAGGCGAGATCAAGGATCGCCACCTGCTTGAACTTGTAACGATGAATCTCCGGTACCTCTTCCTTGAATACGTGCTTATTGATGCGCCATACCTGTGAGGTCTGATAGGCATAGAGCACGGCAAGGCCGATATAGATAGCGCTGGCAGCAGTAGCGCCCAGTATCTTCAGATTATCCGGGCCCAGTTTCCAGGTCAGGACAGCCAGTGCCGCATACATGGGGATGTTCATCACCAGGTAGAAGAAGAAGTCGCCCTTGCTGGTCACCTCCATGGCGCCGGTTTTCTTCGGCTTGAAGTAGGTGGACCCCTTCGGTGTGTTGCGTGCCAGTTTGTAGTAGATGAAGGAGTAGACCAGGGTGATCACGCCGGTGGAAGCGACAGCATAGCGCCAGCCATCATCTCCGCCGAACATCAGGGCCGCGGTGGGCAGGCTCATTGCGGCGGCAGCGGAACCGAAGTTGCCCCAGCCACCGTAGATCCCTTCGGCCACACCCACCTGCTTGGCAGGGAACCACTCACCAATCATGCGGATGCCGATGACAAAACCCGCGCCGACGAAGCCCAGGGCAAAACGGCTGGCAAGCAGTGCGGTATAGGAGTCGGCAATGGCGAAGAAGAAACAGATGAAGCTTGATAGAAACAGCAGGGTCGAAAAGGTGACCCGTGGCCCGAATCGGTCCACCAACATACCGATGATGATACGCGCCGGAATGGTCAACGCCACGTTGATAATCAGCAGCGCCTTCACCTCCTGCATGCTCAGGTTGAAGGTTTCTTGGATAGAAGCCATCAGTGGCGCATGGTTGAACCAGACCAGGAAGGTCAGGAAAAAGGCGAACCAGGTGAGGTGAAGTGTCTTTATCTTTCCGGTGAAGGATAAAAGGCCAAGCTTGTTTTCCGACATGCGTTACTCCTTGTGGAAAATGAGATATTTCCAAGTCATAAGCGATATTCGTGCCAAAACTATATCCTATTGTTTTTACTAATGAATATGCTATTCAAACCTATTCAAACATCATGAAATGGCCCAAAGTCGGTGCGTCGCAGGGCCAGCTTCGTTCGATTTTGGAGCAGTGCGCAATTCTCGGTTTCGGGAGCGTGTTTTAAGTGACCCAACAGGTTCTCAAAGCACTATTAGGGAGACGGATGGGCAGGAGACTCGACCCATATATCGAGTAGGGTTTATTGAGGGGCAGCGAGTGGATGGGCGCACCAAAAAAGAGCGTGATAGCGCGGAATAGCTTCCGGCCAGCCAACTCTATGAAATAGGGATCACCCATAAACAAGAGGATAGCCTGGCTTTTTTGTTTCTGGCATACCCTTTGCATTAAAGAGCCGGAACAGGGTGGAGTAACTCCGCCGCAGGATCAGATGTAGAGGGTAACCATGAAAGAGAAGTTGGTGTTAATTGGTAACGGCATGGCTGGTATCCGTACTCTGGAGGAGCTGTTCAAGCTCGAAGAGGCGGACAAATACGCAATCACCGTTTTCGGCGACGAGCCCCACCCCAATTACAACCGGATCATGCTTTCACCGGTGTTGGCTGGCGAGAAGACAATCGACGATATCATCCTCAATAGCCATGAGTGGTACGCCGATAACGGCATCACCCTGCACACCGGCGACCCGGTAGTGGAGATTGACCGGATCGGGCGTCAGGTGAAGAGCAAATCGGGCAAGTCGATTGCCTATGATCGGTTACTGATCGCCACTGGTTCCAGCCCTTTCATCATTCCGATACCTGGTGCTGATCTGGGCGGCGTCATTGGTTTCCGCGATATTAAAGACGTAGAGACCATGTTGGAAGCCGCTGCCACCCGCAAAAAAGCGGTAGTGATTGGTGGCGGCCTGCTTGGCCTGGAGGCGGCCAACGGCCTGATGAAGAGTGGCATGGATGTCACTGTGGTGCATCTGATGGATATTCTCATGGAGCGCCAGCTCGACAAGCCGGCGGCCAATCTGCTGAAGGAGTCCCTTGAGCAGAAAGGTCTGAAGTTTCTGATGGAGGCACAGACGGCAGTGATCCTTGGGGATGAACGCGTCACTGGTGTGAAGTTCGCTGACGGTTCCGAGGTCGAAGCCGACCTGGTGGTAATGGCTGTGGGTATCCGCCCCAATATTGAACTGGCCCAGAAGGCGGGCATTCATTGTGAGCGTGGCATAGTGGTCGACGATACCATGCAGACCTTTGATCCGAAGATCTACTCTGTCGGCGAGTGTGTACAGCACCGCAACAACTGTTACGGTCTGGTGGCGCCTCTATTCGAGCAGGCCAAGGTCTGCGCCAACCACCTGGCCCATCTCGGTTATGGCCGTTATGAAGGCTCAGTCACATCAACCAAGCTGAAGGTGACCGGCATCGATCTCTTCTCCGCCGGTGAATTTAATGAGGGGGAGGGTGACGAGACCCTGGTGATGCAGGATCCGGCACAGGGTGTCTATAAAAAACTGGTGATCCGTGATAACCAAATCAAAGGTGCGGTGATGTATGGCGACACCATGGATGGCACCTGGTACTTTCAGCTGCTGCGCGAAGGCACCGATATCTCCGGTTTCCGCAGTACGATTCTTTTTGGTCAGCACGATCTCGGCGACGCCGGTCACGGTGACGAGGCGCGGGTTGCCAATCTCTCAGATGATGCCGAGATCTGCGGCTGTAACGGCGTCTGCAAGGGCGAAATCGTCAATGCCATAACCACCAAGGGACTTTTTACACTCGAAGATGTGCGGATCCACACCAAGGCCTCCGCCTCCTGTGGCTCCTGTACCGGCTTGGTGGAGGCCCTGCTGGCAAGTACCGTGGGCGAGGGTTACGCCGCCTCACCAAACAAACAGGCAATGTGCGGCTGTACCGAACACAGCCACGATGTGGTGATCGAGGCGATAAAAAAAGAAGAACTCAAATCGATGCGGGAGTTGTTCGAATACCTCAACTGGAAGACCCCGGATGGCTGTGCCAGCTGCCGCCCGGCCCTGAACTACTATATGCTGGCGCGTTGGCCGGAGGAGTACCAGGATGATGCCCAGTCGCGCTTCATCAACGAGCGCGCTCACGGAAATATCCAGAAGGATGGTACCTATTCCGTAGTCCCGCGCATGTTTGGCGGCCTCTGCACCCCAAAGGATCTGCGTGCCATCGCCGATGTTTGCGACAAGTTCGACGTGCCGGAGATGAAGGTCACCGGCGGTCAGCGTATTGACCTATTCGGCATCAAGAAAGAAGACCTGCCGGCGATGTGGAAGGATCTCTCTGATGCAGGTTTTGTCTCCGGCCACGCTTATGGCAAAGCGATGCGTACCGTAAAGACCTGTGCCGGCAAGACCTGGTGCCGCTTCGGCACCCAGAACTCCACCGGTCTGGGGGTGAAACTTGAGGAACTTACCTGGGGCTCCTGGATGCCGCACAAGTTCAAGCTGGCGGTCTCCGGTTGTCCGCGTAACTGCGCCGAGGCGACCATCAAGGACTTCGGCGTGGTCTGTGTCGACTCGGGTTATGAACTACATGTCGGCGGCAACGGGGGTATCAAGGTGCGTGTTACCGACCTGCTCTGCAGAGTCGAGACCGAAGAAGAGGTGCTGGAATATTGCGCTGCCTTTACCCAACTCTATCGTGAAGAGGCCCACTACCTGGAGCGTACCGCCCCTTGGGTCGAGCGCGTGGGACTGAGCCATATCAAGCAGTGCATCCTCGATGATGAGGCCGGACGCAAGGCGCTTAATGAGCGCTTCAAAATAGGTCAGCAGTACGCCCAGATCGACCCTTGGAAAGCGCGGGCCGACGGTGCGCAAGCGAATGAATTCACCCCTATCGAACTGGCAGTGTGAGGAGTAAGACAATGAGTGAATGGATTGAAGTGGTAGAGCTGACGCAGATTCCGGTTCTCGGCTCCCGAGTGATCAAGACCCGGGAGATGGATATCGCACTATTCCGGGGTTCCGACGATCAGGTCTACGCCATCCGGGATGCCTGTCCTCACAAGAACGGCCCCTTGTCGCAGGGCATCATGCACGGCACCTCAGTCACCTGTCCCCTGCACAACTGGAAGATTGATCTGAACAGTGGTGAGGCGCTGGGGCCGGATGAGGGCTGTGCCAATGTTTTCCCGGTACGGGTTGAGGATGGCCTGGTCTATCTGCAGCTGAAATCGGCAGAAGCGGTAGCTTAGCTCACAGGGGTCGGAGTCAAACCGCGTAAAGAGCGGCGCTAATAGCGATACAAGCGGGCGGTTTGACTCCGCCCCCTCGCTAAAAAACTTTGTTGGGCTTCATGCTTCAGCCCAACCTACTATTGAGAGATGCTTCATGTTATTTGGACGTTCGAAAAAGAACCCCATAAAGATCGCCGACAAGGGTGTAGTCGAATGGAAGTACGCCGCCTGCGGTTACTGCTCCACCGGCTGTTCCATCGAGGTGGGGCTGAATACCCAGGGCAAGCCGGTGGCGTCCCGTGGCGTGGCCGAGGCTGACGTCAATCGGGGAAAGCTCTGCCTGAAGGGCATCTTCGAGCATGAGCTGTTTGACTCTGCCGGGCGTGGCACGGAACCCAAGATGCGCGACCACTGGCACCAGCCGTGGCAGGCCACCGACTGGGATACAGCCCTGGACAAGACGCATGACGAAATCCGGCGTATCCAGGAGAAGTATGGCCGCGACGCTTTCGCCATCATCTCCACCGGGCAGATGCTTACTGAGGAGTTTTACACGCTCGGCAAGCTGACCCGTGGCTTGATCGGCACCAACAACTACGATGGCAACACAACCCTCTGCATGGCCTCGGCGGTCTCCGGCTACAAACGATCTTTTGGTTCCGACGGACCGCCGGGTTGTTATGAAGATTTTGAGCATACCGACTGTCTGATCGCCTGGGGCTCCAACCTGCCGGAGCAGCACCCCATTATCTACTGGCGTATGAAAGAGGCCCAGGAGAAACGCGGTTTTCCGCTCATCGTGGTCGACCCCCGCGTCACCATGCTGGCACAGAATGCGCATATGCATCTGCCGATTACCCCAGGCACCGATGTGGTGCTGCAGAACGCCCTGATGCACGTAATCCTCGACGAGGGTCTTGAAGATGCAGCCTATATCGAGGCCAATACCAACGGCATCGAAGCGCTTCGGGCAGAAGTGGCAAACCATGATCCAGTAACCGCCGCCAGGATCTGCGGCATCGATGAAGATACCATCCGTCACGTTGCACGACTGTTTGCCAATGCGGGTGCGGCCATGCAGATCTGGACCATGGGCATCAACCAGTCCACTCACGGCTCTGATGGCGTGGTGGGCATCAACAACCTGGCACTGCTGACTGGCAACATCGGCAAGCCCGGAGGCACCAGCCTGTCGATTACCGGCCAGTGCAACGCCATGGGTACCCGCGAGTGGTCATCCTGCTCCGGCCTGCCCAATTACCGTTTTCTGGAGAACCCGGAAGACAGGGAAGAGATCGCCAGGGCCTGGAACATCGATCCCGAATTCCTCCCCAAAAAGCGCGGCATGTTCCAGACCGACATCTACCACGCCATCGAGTCGGGCCAGATCAAGGGGCTGTGGCTGATCGCCACCAATCCGCTGACCTCCCTGTCCAACACCTCGCGGGTACGCAAGGCGATGGAGAAACTGGAGTTCTGCGTGGTGCAGGACTGCTATGAAGATTCAGAGAGCGCCCAGTATGCTCACGCCTACCTGCCCGCTGGTACTTGGGCGGAGAAGGAGGGCGTGATGACGAATACCGAGCGGCGGATCAATCTGATCAACCCCATCAGTCGACCGCCAGGCCAGGCCAAGCCCGATTTGTGGATCTTCAACCGCATGGCCGAACGCTTTAATCGCGACGGCAAAGTCGACTTTCCGGAACGTGCGCCCGACATTTTTCTGGAGATGGGTAAGCTGTCCAAAGGTCGTTTGTCAGACATATCCGGCATGACTCACGAGCTGATCGAAAAAAACCGGGGTATCCAGTGGCCCTACACCCAGGAACAGGTGGAGACGGGTGAGGCACCGCCCAAAGGCGGCAAGCGCCTGTATACCGAAGATACGACATTCCGTTATGCCGACGGCAAGGCCAAGCTGATCCCGTTGCCCTTTATCGACAACAACGAGGTGCCGGATGGGAAGTTTCCCATCTGGCTCAATACCGGGCGTCTGATCGAGCATTGGCATGGTCGCACCAAGACCGGCAAGATCGGCAACAACAACAAATACAGTCCACTCCCGTTTATCGAGATCAGCCCGGATCTGTGTGTAGAGATGGGTATACAGCGGGGCGAATACGTGCGTCTGGTATCACGCCGTTCCGACGCGGTGGTAATGGCCCAGCCTACCCAGCGGGTGCCTAAGAATATGGTCTTCCTGCCGTTCCATTTCCACGACTGCGCCAACCGTCTGACCCTGGGATTGTTGGATCCGCACTCGCGTCAGCCTGCTTACAAGCAGTCCGCCATACGCATTGAACGTATAGAAGACCAGGAAGCTGCGGCCCGGTTGAGTATGGAAATGCGCAAGTTTTAGGTGGATATTTTGTTCACCACAGAGACCACGAAGAACACGAAGACAAAAAAGATGAATATAAAATCGACAACCTTACGGCCAGTGATCAATCCGATGGACACAAACAAATTCCATAACAATATAGGTAACAGTCACCCTTCGTGCTCTTCGTGAGCTTCTCGTGGTGAATAATCGCAAAAGGGGGGTAGCCGGTTAGCGCCACCAAATACTACATGTTGTGTTATCTCCACTGATAGCCATGAGTGACATCGGCATCAGTGACTGGATCAGTAACAACAGCCTGCTCAAGTAAGCGGCGAAATACCAATCCGCGGTTAAGCGAGGTACGGCGATTGAACCGGAAGGTGAACTCCTCCAGATAGGATTGCAGGTGTTCAGGGGTGACTGAGCCCTGATGTGTTCCCAAGATCCAGCGCTTGAGCAAGCTCGCAATACGATGCACACCCGGCATCGCAACATGAGCAGGATCACCAGAGTTCGATAGCACGGTTTGCTGATGTTCGTAACCATGCGTGAGGAGGCCATTATAACCAGTCCAACCATCGGTCGATACTGATGCGCCTCGCATCACTACGTCACGCACAAAAGGCAGTAAGCTGGTTCCTGAGGCATCAGCAATGTGGCGCATTCGAACACGTCCAAAACCTTTCGGTTGCTTTATTTCTACAGCGATCGCCACGATGTTCTTACTCGTTCCACGCCCTCGTTTTCCACCATGTTCAACGCCTCCAACAAAGGCCTCATCAACCTCTACATTGCCAACCAATTGTCCACGCTCAGCACGAACCATAGCTATTCTGTATCGTTGTAACATAGCCCATGCTACTCGATAACTTGTTCCAAGTGTGCGTTCAAGAGTCTTCGCTGACATTCCATTCTTAGCAGTGGTAACGTGCCACGCAGCCTCGAACCATGTTGTCAGCGGAGTACGTGTCTTGTCGAAGATCGTGCCTGCGCCAACACGCACATGCCTTCGGCAAGCAGTGCACACCAGCCGCTCACGGCTTGCGCGCCAAAACTCATTGTTATTACACGTTGGACAGATGAACCCTTTTGACCAGCGCAAGCCCTCTATGTAACGAATACACGCTTCTTCATCTGGAAACATCGTGACAAACTCACGATACGTCCGTGGGTAATCTTGGCCCGCTACCGGGCTTCGAGCTTCCGCCGATTGATTTTTTGATAACTGCACCCCTATATATTGGGGTAAGTGGCGCTAACCGTCCACCCCCTTAATCGCAATTCCTTAGTAAGGTGCCACGATGTTTCAAGTACGTGAAAACGAACCCGATTATGCTCTGCTCAACGACCCGGTCTGTCAGAGTCAGAACCGTTACGGCAAGTCCATTGAAACCGTAAGTGAAGGCGATTCTCGTCATGGTGTGAGTCTTAACATCAACGACGACGACAGCATCGGTGAGAACCCCAACCGCTACAAGCAGCACGGTTTCTATTTCAATGCCGACAACTGTATCGCCTGTCACGCCTGTGAAGCCGCTTGCAGTGAGAAGAACGACAATCCGGCGCACATCGCCTTCCGCTCGGTAGGTTTTGTGGAGGGAGGGACCTATCCCGCCTACCAGCGCCTCAACATCTCCATGGCTTGCAACCATTGCGACGATCCGGTCTGCCTCAAAGGCTGTCCGACTCGCGCTTACACCAAGTTCACCGAGTATGGTGCCGTGTTGCAGGATCCGGACATCTGTTTTGGCTGTGGCTACTGCACCTGGGTCTGTCCCTACAATGCGCCCCAACTTGACCCGGTGAAGGGTCAGGTAACCAAGTGCAACATGTGCGTGGACCGGCTCGAAGTAGGTCTCAAGCCTGCGTGTGTCTCTGCCTGCCTGGGCAAAGCGCTGGACTTCGGTGTGATCGAGAATGTCCCTGATGGATGTACTCAGGCGAAGAGTGAGATTCCCGGCTTCCCGCGCACCGATATTACCCATCCCAACATCCGCTTCCAGCAGACCCGTACCACCCAGCGGGAGATGGCGCGTGTGGATAGCACCGCGCTGAAATACCACCGCGATGATGCCGACGGCAGTTTCCGCCCGGCACTCGACCCCAAACACGGATTCAAACGGGAGTGGAATTTTGGCAAGCTGCTCGGCTCCCACGAGAACGCCCACGTTGCCTTTACCCTCAGTATTCAGACCGTGATGGGAGCCTTCGCGATGCTGACGATCGGCTCCTGGTTTGGTCTGGAATCGGTGAGTGGCTTCACTGACGGCAAAGCTTTCCTGCCCGCCTTGCTGACCATGCTGGTACTCACTGCTGTTGGCCTGTTCAAACTCAACATGCACTTGGGTAAACCGCATCGCTTCTACAGAGGTTTCTACAATTTGCGACTCTCACCGGTCAGTCGCGAGATCGCCGGTGTTTCACTCTTTTTTGCCGGGCTGACAGGTTTTACCTTCTTTGCCTTATCCCAGCTGCTTTTCGACAACCGCTTTCCCGGGATCGTGCAGGATGTTTTTGCGATTATCGGCCTCATGGGAGTCGGGGTTGGTGGTTACTTCATGTATAAGCTCTACCGAATTCCCGCCCGCCCATTTTGGGATCACTGGCATACCGCAGCGACATTTGCCGGCACAGCCCTGAGCCTGGGCTCTCTGTTACTGGCGTTAGTTGCGCTGGCATCCAACCAGTTATCGCCGGAACTGGGACGACTGCTTGCCATGACGGCAGGCGTGGGGTTGGCACTGGAAGGCATCGGCCTGCTTTTCCATGCGCAAGATCTACAGGGCCAGGAGAGCGAGGGGACCGCCTCCTTCTATGAGCAGACCACCATATATGGATACCCTTATTGGCTGCGCAATGGCCTGTTGGCGTTTGCCCTGGCTCTGGCCGTAAGTGTGGCGCTGATCGGCAGCAACAGTGCCTGGATATTCATTGTGCTGACGCTAATGGCCCTGGCTGCATCAGTCATAGGCCGGGCGCTCTTCTATGTGCTGGTGATCCCCACCACCATGCCTGGCGCCTTCTTCTGGAAGAACAAAGGGTTTGTCGAACACGCCCGGGAATCGGGACTGGCTGATATGCCGCAGATGGGCGTGGTCTATGAGCGCCATCACCCATTCAAACTCGGTAAACTGCTGGAGACGATTCGCTCGACGTCTCTGAGTGAGAAGATTGCCCAGGTGCGACGTATCGTGACAGGGTAAGAATATGGCTTGCTCCTGTTCAAGCCGTAGGCACGATCAAGCGTAGCGGATCGGGCGATTGAGTTGGCAGAACGATAAGGCTGCCGGTTCCGCTACGCTTGAACCCGCCTACACAGTTCAATGATTCAGGATTGAAAACCCGTAGGTTGTGATGCGCAAATCAAAGGCAAGCTGAATAGTTGCGCGCGCTGTTTTAATATAGGGTCTGGCCACAGACCTCTATATTATTCAGGGCACTATATCAGGTGACAGAAAACACAAAATCCAATGCCCGGTTTCTGCTCAACCTCAAGAAACACCATCCCGCCTGGCAACTGTTGGTGGCCCACACCGGGCCACTGGTTATCAGTTCGCTTAAATCACTTTTTGATGAAAGCCTGAACGGAATCGATCTTGATAACGCTATTCAGGTGTTGAGCGAAGTGCTACAGCTCTCCCACGAGATGGGTGAGATCGAAAGTAGTAACGACTATCTGCTGGAGGCGCGACGTGAGATTCGCCAATGGATTCGGCGAGGTCTGGTGGTGGAGCGTGAAGGGCGTCTGATCGCAACCGATGCCCTGGAGTCGGCCTTCCGTTTCGTGGATGGCCTGGATAACCGCATCATGACCTCCACCGCCTCGCGCCTCTCCATCGTGCAGCGTGAAATCGAAAATCTCGAATCCAGCATCAATCCCGATCCGAAGAACCGGGAGGCGCTGATACGACATAAAATAGCCACCCTGGAAGCTGAACTTGCCGCAGTGCAGAAGGGTGAGGTTAAAGTATTGTCGGAGCAGTCCGCCATTGAATCGATCCGCGAAGTCTATAACCTCTCGATGAGCCTGCGTAACGATTTTCGCCGGGTGGAGGACTCATATCGGGAGGCTGATCAGCAGCTACGTCAGTCGATCATCGGCGAACAGAGCCACCGGGGCAATATCGTCGACAGTCTGCTGGAGAGCCATGAGCAGTTGCTGCAAACCGATGAGGGAAAGGTATTTGACGCCTTTCAGCGACAACTGGCGCGCAAACTGGAACTGGATAATATGAAACTGCGCATTCGCTCATTGGTGAGGAGGCCAGTGGTGCACAAAGCGCTGACCCGGGAGCAGCAAACTGAACTGAGTCGACTGATCATCCGCCTGGTGGGTGAGAGCGGCATCGTGATCCGTGCCCGGGCGCGCAGTGAACGTGATGTAAAAGGTTTCCTCAAAACCGGCCTCGCCTCCGAGCACCACAGGGTCGGTCAGCTGTTGAATAATATCTTTGCCCAGGCCGCCACAATCGACTGGAGCCGTCAGGCCCTGCGGCGATCCCCCAGCCCCCTGCCGCCCATTGGGGTCGCCAACAGCACCCTGCCGGTGTTGGAGCGCCTGCGCTTTAAAGATCTATCCGAAGGCATCGAACCCATGCTTGATCTGGTGGAACAGACCACCGATCTGGACGATGTGGATGATGAATTCTGGTCATCCTTCGATGCCCTGGACAGGCAGGCTTTGGTGGAAGAGACGCAGGCACTGCTGGCTGCCGAAGGTCGCGGTCTGACCATCAGAGAAATCGCCTGGAAAATCCCGCCAACCCACGATCTGGAGTCACTGGCGCTTTGGCTGTCTATGGCGTTGGAGGCCGATATCCCCTTCGACGATGAACAAGAATATATCGATCTGAGTAACCCGGACGGCATCCACTACCGCTTTACCCTGCCGAAGGTGGAACTGAGCAGCGATGCCTTGAGTGGTATCGAACTGGAACTGTGATGAGTGAAGAGCAACAGACCCCCATGGACGAAGGGACAAACAACGGACCTGCCCCCTCTGACTCACAGGAGCTCACGCCGCAATCGTTAAAAAGCGTCGTGCAGGAGTTGCTCAAATATGGCGTTTTGGAAGCAGAGCACAAACCCAATCTCTATCGTATTGCGCTGACCTCTTTTCAGGCGGTCAACACCATTCTGGAACCATTGGATATGGCGCTGAAGATCGATGACATCCGCGGCATCGCATACCTCGCTATCATCGAAGACTATGCCGACAGCGAAAAGGATGAGTGGAGCCATCCGCTGGTGCGCCGTCAACGGCTCAATCTGGAGCAGTCGCTTCTGGTGGCGATCCTGCGGCGGATCTTTATCGCCCATGAGATGGAGTCGGGTATCGGTACCCAATCGGCGCTGGCCCATCTCGATGAGCTGATGCCGGAGCTGAACCAGTTTCTGGGCGAAACGGGCAGCGACAGCCGCAATGACAAGCGTTTACGCCAACTGCTGGAGCAGTTACGGGGCCATGGCCTGGTTTCGGAAATAGATAAAAACGATCAACTCACCATCCGGCCGCTGATCGTGCACATCGCCAATCCGGAAAACCTGCAGAACCTGCTGGCGGCCTTTAAACAGCAGGCAGAGATACAACAGGAGTCTGCTGAATGAGCCGTGCCAAACAGTCCGGGCAAGGGCTGATGTTTGAGGAGCTGCAGAGCCGTGCCCCTTACATCATCGAACAACTGGAGGTCTATAACTGGGGTCCGTTCAGTGGCCTTCACCGGGCCGAGATCGACCCGCACGGCAGCGCCATTATCGGTCAGACAGGCAGCGGCAAGACCACCCTGGTAGATGCCTTGATGACCCTGGTCGCCGCCCGCCCGCTCTACAATCTCGCCTCCACCGGAGGGCACGAGAGTGATCGTGACCTGATCTCCTATATTCGCGGAGTCTCCGGCGAAGGCAACGAGAGCGGCGACAATGCGCATATTGCCAGAAGCGGCTCCACGGTCACTGCCGTCGGCGCCCGTTTTACAGACGGGGAGCAGTACGTCTCGCTTACCGGACTCTTCTGGCTCGACGGCAGCAGTTCATCCATGAGTGACCTCAAACGGCTCTGGATATTCAGTCGTAACAGTGAGCTGGGTATTGGCGACTGGCTGGAACTGCATCGCGAGGGTGGCGCCAGGGCGGTAAAACGGTTTGGCAGGGAACAGAGCAACCTCCATACCCACGACAGTAAAAAAGCCTATCTGGCCCAACTGCGGCGATTTTTCGAGGTGGGCGAGAATGCCTTCTCCCTGCTCAATCGCGCCGCCGGACTCAAACAGCTCAACAGCATCGACGCGCTGTTTCGCGAACTGGTTCTGGATGATAAGTCGGCTTTCAAACGCGCTGCCGAAGTGGTGGATGGATTTGATGTACTCAAGGAGATCCACAGCGAACTGGAGATCGCCCGCACCCAGCAACAATCCCTATTGCCGATCGAAGCGGAAGAGCGGGTTCGCTTGCGCAAGAGTGAAGAGGTCGAGCGGCTTTCCCGTTTGAAACAGATTCTGCCGCTCTGGTTCGCTACCCAGGGACACAGATTATGGCAGCAGAAACACGCCAGTCTTAAAGATGATCTTGCACAGAGTGAACACCTCTCGGCTGACCTGACAAACCGCCAGCACAAACAGGAACAGGAGACTGAAGATCTGCATCGTCTCTATATCGAACAAGGCGGCGGCAACATTGAGCAGCTGGAACAGCAGATCACGATCCAGGAGAGCAATCTTCGTAACTGTCAACGTGAGGCTCACGACTATCTGCAACTGGCGAAGGCGCTTGATCTCGATGCAACCCTATCGGAGGCCGCACTTGCCGATAACCGGCAACGCAGTGAGGCTGTGCGTAGAGAGAACGAACCCAAGCTGGCCGAACTGGATCAGCAGCGGGATCAACAGGGTGGGTCACTCTTCTCCACGAGAGGGCGTGAAGCGAGTTTAAAAACAGCGTTACAGGAGGCGCGCAGTCATAGCGGCTCCAACATCGACAGTCGCTACCTCAACTTCAAACATGACTTGGCCGAGATCCTCAACATTCCTCACAGTGATCTGGCTTATGTCGCCGAGCTGGTCGAGATCAAAGAGGAGGAGAAGGCGTGGCGAGGTGCAATCGAACGCGCCATCGGCAGTCACCGCCTGCGCCTGATCGTGCCGGGCGAACAGATGCAGCAGGCCCTTGCATGGGTCAACCAACGCGACAATCGCCTGCATGTGCGTCTGCTCGATGCGGCAGAGTATTCCGGCCGGGCCAGTTTTCTCAATGACGGTTTCACCCACAAACTCAACTTTGGGCAACACCCGCTGCGTGAAGCGATAAAAACCTTCCTCGCCGATATAGACCGCCACTGCGTCGATAGCAGTGAGATGCTGCATAGAACCCCACACGCAATGACCGTTAAGGGGATGATGTCGGGTAAACATGGCCAGTTCGACAAGCAGGATCAGCGACCTCTCGATGCCGACTGGATGACAGGTTTCAGTAACCGTGACCGGCTGCGCGAACTGGAGCATGAACTGTCTCAAGCGGGCCATGAAGTCATAGAGAAAGAGAAGCTGTTTACCCGGACAAAAGAACGACATGAACAGCTTGGTCGACAGATTCAACTGCTTTCCAGATTGGAAGAGCTGCAATTCAGTGAGATCGATATAGCATCCGCCGAGACGCTGTTGCTACGCCTGCGGCAACAGCTTGAGCAGTTACAGGATCCCGATTCCGACACCACACGCGCCAGAGAGCAGTGGCAGCAGGCAAAACAGAAACTGCACCAGTGCCAACAGAAACTGTTGGAAAACGAGCAGCAGAAAAAAATATTTCAGGCAGAGATAAAACGGGCGAAGGATAGAATCAGACAACTTGCCAAACGGATGAGCACTGTGCTGTCAGCAGAACAACAGGCAATAGGAGACAGCCAATTTGGAAAAATAGCGATTGAAGAGGTTGAACACCTGGATGAGAAAGAGCGTGAAGCGAGCGATAACTCCCAGAAGCAGTTGACCAAGGCTGAAAGTACACTCTCAGCCACAGAAAAAAGACTGATTTCATTGATGGGAAATGCGAAGACCAAGGATACCGGCGCACTTGCAGAGGCAGGGACAGAGATTCGTGATACCCCCAGCTATCTTCAACGGTTGGAGCTGCTGACCAAAGAGGCGCTGCCGGAAAAAGTAGAACGCTTTCTGGGGTACCTCAATAAATCCTCAGATGAGGGGGTGACCCAACTACTGGCCTATATCGACAACGAGACATCGGTCATCGAGGAGCGGATCGATGAGCTCAACCAGACCATGGTCAAAGTCGATTTCCAGCCCGGATGCTACCTGCAACTGCAACCGCGGCGGGTGATCCATGAGACTCTGACAGCCATCCAAAAGGCACAACGCCATCTGCGTAGCGCCGCGTTGAAAGAGGATCAGGGGGAGTCCCACTATCGCGCGCTGGTGGAGGTGGTTCGCCTGTTACGCGATGCGGTGGAACGCCACAAGACCGTGGGCGCCAAGGCACTGCTCGACCCGCGTTACCGCCTGCAATTCTACGTAGCGGTAATTGAGCGTGATGGTGAGCGGGTGATCGAAGTTCGCACCGGATCACAGGGAGGCAGTGGTGGCGAAAAGGAGATCATCACCAGCTATATCCTCACCGCCTCATTGAGTTATGCACTCTGCCCTGACGGCATGGGTCATCCCCTGTTCGGCACGGTGGTGCTCGACGAGGCCTTCTCCAAAAGTTCTCAGTCCGTCGCCGCACGTATCATCGGGGCATTGCGCCAGTTCGGGCTGCATCCCCTGTTCATCACTCCCAACAAAGAGATGCTGCGTTCACACACCCGCTCGGCGATTTTGGTACACAGGCGTGGACAGCGCGCCACCACCACATCTCTCAGTTAAAGAGCTGGATCAGCAAAGCAAAAAGCGGCTGGAACGTTCCAAATGAAAACGCCTGAGGAGTTACGTCACAAACTTCATGTCACGGTGGCAAAACGGCAAGTTGCGCGCAACAACGGCTGTTGGATCATATGCCTGGCCTTTGACGCCGCTCATCGGAAAGCCCCTCCTGCACAACCAACCAATGAAATATCTGCCGTCAGAAAACACATAGAGCTCTGGCGCAAAGTACCACGAGGAGAATCGACTGGCAGCTTCGGTCAACTACTGCAGCACGGCGGAAGCGGTTCAACTCCCACTGAACCGGTACTGCAATCGGCTGGATGAGTGATAGGAGGCGATGGCCGATGCGACGATCCGCAGGAGTATCTGTTGTTATCCACACCTTGGCTGATGTCGACCTGCTGTTTCACCCCTTCTGATTCTGCCACTACTGGCCTATATCGACAACGAGACATCGGTCATCGAGGAGCGGATCGATGAGCTCAACCAGACCATGGTCAAAGTCGATTTCCAGCCCGGATGCTACCTGCAACTGCAACCGCGGCGGGTGATCCATGAGACTCTGACAGCCATCCAAAAGGCACAACGCCATCTGCGTAGCGCCGCGTTGAAAGAGGATCAGGGGGAGTCCCACTATCGCGCCCTGGTGGAGGTGGTTCGCCTGTTACGCGATGCGGTGGAACGCCACAAGACCGTGGGCGCCAAGGCACTGCTCGATCCGCGTTACCGCCTGCAATTCTACGTAGCGGTAATTGAGCGCGACGGTGAGCGGGTAATCGAGGTTCGTACCGGATCGCAAGGGGGCAGTGGTGGCGAAAAGGAGATCATCACCAGCTATATCCTCACCGCCTCATTGAGTTATGCACTCTGCCCTGACGGCATGGGTCATCCCCTGTTCGGCACGGTGGTACTCGACGAGGCCTTCTCCAAGAGTTCTCAGTCCGTCGCCGCACGCATCATCGGGGCATTGCGCCAGTTCGGGCTGCATCCCCTGTTCATCACTCCCAACAAAGAGATGCGGCTGCTGCGTTCACACACCCGCTCGGCGATTTTGGTACACAGGCGTGGACAGCGCGCCACCACCACATCTCTCAGTTGGGAAGAGCTGGATCAGCAAGCAAAAAAGCGGCTGGAACGTTCCAATGAAAACGCCTGAGGAGTTACGTCACAAACTTCGGCGTCAATGGCAAAACGGCAAGTTGCGCGAACAACGGCTGTTGGATCATAGCGCCTGGCCTTTGACGCTGCCTATCGGAAAGCCCTCTCCTGCACAAATCAACAATGAAATATCTGCCGTCAGAAAACACATAGAGCTCTGGCGCAAAGTAACAACAGGAGAAATCGACTGGCAGCCGGTCAACTACCGCAGCACGGCGGAAGCGGTTCAACTCCCACTGAACTGGGTACTGCAATCGGCTGACGAGTGGATAGAGGCGATGGCCGATGCGACGATCCGGCAGGAGTATCTGTTGTTATCCACAATCTTGGCTGACGTCGACCCGCTGTTTCACCCCCTTCTGATTCGCCAGCGGCAGCAGCTGTTGTCCAGAAGTGTTGAAGAGACCATCAAGGCCTGTGAGGTAGCGCTGCAACTTGAATCCGGATGCGCCGAAGGCAAACCCTTGCGGGCGCTCTCTGTCGCCGGTTGCGACAGCAAGTTTTTCGAGCGTAATCGCACCCTGGTGGGCAAGCTGCTTGAGTTGCGATTCGGCCAGCAGGTTATAGATCGGGGTCTTGAGTTTTTCCTCGGGGCGCTCGATGAGAGCGAGCACTGGCTGCTGATTGCCCCTCTGGAGGCAGGGCTTCTCCCTTTCAGGCAACTCAGAGTGAGAAGCAGTGAGTTCGCGCAAACACCACTGCCCGGCACTCATCTGCTGATTGTCGAGAACGAGCGTTCCCTCTATCAACTGCCGTCACTGCGCGACACCATCGCCATACTTGGGGCGGGGCTTAATCTAAGCTGGATGCAAGCCGCCTGGATCCGCAATAAAAATATCGCCTATTGGGGAGACATCGACACCTGGGGTCTCTCCATGCTTGCCACGGCCCGTTCATACCAGCCGGCCCTGACGCCGATATTGATGGACGAGGAGACCTTCGAATGCTGTAACAAAGAGAAGGCTGTTGCCGAACCCGTAACGGCAGGTGAATCCACGCCTTCCCAACTCACCGAACAGGAGAAGGCGCTGTATCTCAGACTCTGTCGATCAGAGAAAGGTCGGCTGGAGCAGGAGTTTATTCCTGATGATTTGGTGAAAAATGAGATTACCCGTTGGCATGCACTTGCCTGAGAGACATCAAACCAAATCCTGGCCGCGCAGATACTCCTCGTAATTGCCCTTGAAGGTGACCACCCCCTCGGGGGTGAGTTCGATAATGCGGGTGGCCAGTGAGGAGACGATCTCCCGATCGTGGCTGACGAAGATCAGTGTGCCGGGGTAGTTCTCCAGCGCCGTGTTGAGTGACTCGATGGACTCCATATCCAGGTGGTTGGTCGGCTCGTCCATCACCAACACATTGGGTTTGTGCATCATAATCTTGCCGAAGAGCATGCGCCCCTGCTCTCCACCAGAGATCACCTTTACGGATTTTTCGATCTCCTTCTGAGAGAAGAGCATGCGGCCGAGATAGCTGCGCACCACCTGTTCATCGTCGCCCTCCTGCTGCCACTGACTCATCCATTCCAGCAGGTTCATCTCCTCTTCGAAATCGGCAGCGTGATCCTGGGCGTAGTAGCCGATGGTGACATTCTCCGACCATTTCACCGTGCCGCTGTCGGGACTCAGGCCACGGTGTTCGCTGCCGACCAGGGTGCGAAGCAGTGTGGTTTTACCTATGCCGTTTGGACCGATGATGGCGACGCGTTCACCAACCTCGACCATCAGATCCAGGCTGTTGAACAGCGGTTTTTCATCATAGCCTTTGCTGAGTCCCTCAACCTCCAGGGCGAGGCGGTAGAGTCTCTTCTCCTGCTCGAAGCGGATGAAGGGGTTCTGACGGTTGAGGGTTTGATCTCAATGAGCTGATCTTGTCGATTTGTTCAAGCGTGAGGTGGCCTGCCTGGCCTTTGAGGTTATGAGAAGGCTGACGAAGTCTTTCGCAGTTCGGCGATCTGCGCCTTTTTCTTGGCGTTGTTGGCCAGTTGGTGTTCGTGAACCTGGCCATTGCAGTCATGTACTCATCGAAGCGTCTTCGATAGACCCGCAATTCGCCGTAATCCAGATCGGCCATGTGGGTGCAGACGCGTTCAGAAAGATGGTCGGGAGATGATAATCATAGTGGAGTTGCGTTCGTTGAGCACATCCTCCAGCCAGTGGATGGTGTTGATGTCGAGGTTACAGGCTCGTCGAGCTAACATGATGTCTGCTCGGCGAACAAGTGCCTGAGCTAGCAGGAACATCGCAGTTTCAGCCGGGGCTACTGGTGCTCATCGGGCTGCTTGTGCTGCTCCAGCGGGATATCCAGCCCAGTAACAGTTCTCCCGTGCGACTCGGCGGTATATTGGTCGGCTCGTCCATCACCAACACATTGGGTTTGTGCATCATAATCTTGCCGAAGAGCATGCGCCCCTGCTCTCCACCAGAGATCACCTTTACGGATTTTTCGATCTCCTTCTGAGAGAAGAGCATGCGGCCGAGATAGCTGCGCACCACCTGTTCATCGTCGCCCTCCTGCTGCCACTGACTCATCCATTCCAGCAGGTTCATCTCCTCTTCGAAATCGGCAGCATGATCCTGGGCGTAGTAGCCGATGGTGACATTCTCCGACCATTTCACCGTGCCGCTGTCAGGACTCAGGCCACGGTGTTCGCTGCCGACCAGGGTGCGAAGTAGTGTGGTTTTACCTATGCCGTTTGGACCGATGATGGCGACGCGTTCACCAACCTCGACCATCAGATCCAGGCCGCTGAACAGCGGTTTTTCATCATAGCCTTTGCTGAGTCCCTCAACCTCCAGGGCGAGGCGGTAGAGTCTCTTCTCCTGCTCGAAGCGGATGAAGGGGTTCTGACGGCTGGAGGGCTTGATCTCATCGAGCTGGATCTTGTCGATTTGTCTGGCGCGTGAGGTGGCCTGCCTGGCCTTTGAGGCGTTGGCGGAGAAGCGGCTGACGAAGGTCTGCAGTTCGGCGATCTGCGCCTTTTTCTTGGCGTTGTTGGCCAGCTGGCGTTCGCGAACCTGGCTGGCTGCAGTCATGTACTCATCGTAGTTGCCCGGATAGACCCGCAATTCGCCGTAATCCAGATCGGCCATGTGGGTGCAGACGCTGTTCAGAAAGTGACGGTCGTGGGAGATGATAATCATAGTGGAGTTGCGTTCGTTGAGCACATCCTCCAGCCAGCGGATGGTGTTGATGTCGAGGTTGTTGGTGGGCTCGTCGAGCAACATGATGTCTGGCTCGGCGAACAGCGCCTGAGCCAGCAGAACACGCAGTTTCCAGCCGGGGGCCACTGCGCTCATCGGGCCGTTGTGCTGCTCCAGCGGGATATCCAGGCCCAGCAACAGTTCTCCTGCGCGCGACTCGGCGGTATAGCCGTCGAACTCGGCAAATTCCACCTCCAGCTCGGCCACCTGCATCCCTTCCTCTTCGCTCATCTCTGGCAGTGCGTAGATACGGTCACGCTCCTGCTTCACTTTCCACAGCTCGGCGTGTCCCATGATCACGGTGTCGAGTACCGTAGATTCTTCATAGGCGAACTGGTCCTGGCGCAGTTTGCCTAACCGCTCGTTGGGGTCGACAGTGACGTTGCCGGCAGTCGGTTCCAGATCTCCGCCGAGGATTTTCATCAGGGTCGACTTGCCGCAACCGTTGGCGCCGATCAGGCCGTAGCGGTTGCCGCTGCCGAACTTGACCGAGATGTTTTCAAACAGGGGCTTGGCCCCGAACTGCATGGTGATATTGGCTGTTGAGATCAAAATATTTTCCGGAAAATAGTGAGATGCTTGTGGACTACTGGACAGGCGAGAAAGTGCGAGCGAGAAGGCGTTAAGCACAAAATCGGCGCATTATGGCACAGCTTGGGGTGGGGGGTGCAACCCTGGATTGAACTGAGTTAATACTTCGCAGCAAGAAGTCACCCTTTCCGAATGACTCCATAGATGTAGGCCGGTTCAAACGCAGCGGAACCGGCAACCTTATTGATCCTGCCAATGCAATAACGCCCGATCCGCTACGCTTGATCGGGCCTACGGCTTAATAGTTTACATTCACTGCGCTGCACAGGTAGCGCATGAACGGATCTGCCTGCTTGAAACTGTTGTAAACAAACTGGGCAAAGGATGGTGCTGTTATCTTTCCGCAATCGAAGTATTTACAGGCAATGAAGTCCTTGCGTTTGAGATCGTCCATCAACGCATGTTCGGGGGGGAAACCCCGCGGGGGGCGTTTGAGCGAATCACCCTCAAGGGTGAAATGTCTGCGGAAGGTTTTGTCATCCCTGGCGGCTTTCCATGATGCCGGATTGTCCACGATAAAATCACGAATCTTCCCCAGAAGGGGGTTCTCCGGATGCCAGATACCGGCGCCGACAAAGCAGAGTTCCGGCTCTATGTGAACATAAAAACCCGGTGCATGGATATCCTTGCCCAGTTCGTGGCGGAACTGAATGCCGATGTTGGTTTTATAGGGCGTTTTGTCTTTTGAGAAACGGGTGTCCCGGTAGACCCGCATCAGGGAACCGCCAGACTTTTTTGCGATGGCGCGGAATCGTGGGGAGATCTTCTGCAGTCGGGGCTGCATATGCTCGATGAATGCCAGCGCCGGTTCACGTATCTGTTGTTCGTAAGCAGTTTTGTTTTCGCTAAACCAGGCTCTGTTATTGTTGTTTGACAGGGTCTCCAGAAAAGGGAGACAGGTCTCTGGAAAACCTTTGAAAGCACTCATGACTCCCTCCGTTCGTTTACTTTGATGGTAGGTCAAAACCTCAAGGATTCAATCCTACGTGCTGGCCCACTCCCGTGGCTTGAGATATTTCTCATAGAGTTCGGCCTCTGGCGAACCCGGTTCAGGATGCCAATCGTAGCGCCAGCTCACCAGCGGCGGCATGGACATCAGGATAGATTCGGTTCGTCCGCCTGACTGCAGGCCAAAGAGGGTGCCGCGATCATAGACCAGGTTGAACTCGACATAACGCCCGCGCCGATAGAGTTGAAACTCCCGCTCCCTCCCACCGTAAGCAACTGCTTTGCGTCGTGTGACGATAGGGAGATAGGCCTCCAGATAGTGGTCACCCACGCTACGCATGAAGTCGAAACTCTTTTCGAAACCCCACTCGTTCAGGTCATCGAAAAAGAGGCCACCGATGCCTCTTGGTTCCTCTCTGTGTTTGAGATAGAAATAGTCATCGCACCACTGTTTGAATTTCGGGTGAACCTGCTCGCCGAAGGGTAAGCATGCAGCCTTTGAGATATCGTGCCAGTGGCGGCAGTCCTGCTCATTTCCATAGTAGGGCGTCAGATCGAAACCACCGCCGAACCACCAGACGGGATCGCTACCCTCTTTTTCGGCAATGAAAAAACGTACATTTGCATGGGAGGTCGGTACATAGGGGTTGTGGGGGTGGATCACCAGGGATACGCCCATCGCCTCGAATGCACGTCCGGCCAGTTCCGGCCTGTGTGCCGTGGCGGAAGGCGGCATCTTGCTGCCGGTGACATGTGAGAAGTTGACGCCGGCCTGCTCGAAGACTGCGCCGTCTCGCAGTACGCGACTGATACCACCACCGCCGAGTTTGTCGGTTTCATCCCGCTGCCAGGCATCTCGGATAAACCGTCCTTCGCCGTCCTCCTCCTCGAGTCTGGAGCAGATCTGTTCCTGCAGTCTCGACAGATAGCGCTTTACAGCATTTTTATCCGGTGTGGTCATTGGGTCGTTGTCCCAGATCGATTTGGAGGCGAGTTGGCCTAGTGTGGAGAGACCGTCTGATTCTTTCTGGGATGTTGTATATGAGAACAGCAGAGATCGCAATGCATCTCTGCCGTTAATAACCGCGCGAGTTACGGTGGAAGGGGACTGGATATCAGTTCAGCGATTGACGTCCAGATATCCACGCTCTATGGCGGTTTCCAGCGCTTGTGCGCTCTTGACCAGTTCCTCGAAGTTCTCCCGCAGCTTCCGCAATCGTCCTATCTGATCCTGAGAGGGCATTTTGTCTCCTGAAATCTCAGTTACCTCAAACAACTCTTTCAGATAGAGTCCCCTTGAACGGGCGACCAGTTCCATGACCGGACAGAGATCCTTCAGTGTGAGCTCAGGTATCATGGGGTTGATGATATTACGGTTGATGTCGCGGATTGTGCGGTCGATCTCCAGCAGCATGCGGTTGTGATCGAGTGATTCTGCTGCCATGGTCTGTTACTCCTTAACGGCTGGACTTGTGTTTAACGATCAATGATCGGGAATCTATTGATTGGAGCGGCAGAGAGAGGAGTAACTTTAATCTCCTTGGGTTTAATTCCCCGTTCGTCCGTGGCGAGGTGGTTTTTCTTGGGCTTCCCACGAATAAGGTTCAACTTCCTGAGAGAAACTCCAATTGGCGTTCACCAAATACGATTTGATCACCATGTGTGAGTTCGACGCCTCCTGCGCGCACAGATTTGCCGTTAACCGAAGGGATTGTGTGTCCGCCAAGCTTCAGCAGATAGTAACCTTGATGACGTTTGGTAATCAGCGCAAGATCGCCGCCTGTCTCCCCGATAGTGAAGAAGGCGCGGTTGAGTTTTGCTTCCTGACCTTTCTCCGGTCCTGCCAAATAGTGGATAAAGGCCAAGCCAGGTTTGGAGGTTACCGGATTTTTGGCCGGTTTTGCCCGCGATAGACGTTTTTGGACTGACGGCTGTATGACGACCGTCCTGTCGAGGTCGTTCTCGTCACTCGTCTCCTGTTGTTTCTTGTATTTAAGCTGATACTTTCCGATCTCGATGACATCGCCGTTTTTCAACATATGCTTTTTGATATCCTGGCCATTCAGCCGGGTACCATTGGTGCTGCGATGGTCTTCCAGATAGTACTCGGTGTAGATTCTCACCAGACTGGCGTGATGGCGACTGACTGACTGGTCACCAAGACAGATGTCGTTGGTTGAGTCCCGTCCCAGTTCAACGCGTCTCTGCTCCAAAGGAAAGTCCTGAAGCGTTTCGTTGTTGTTTAAAATAACGAGTTTTTCCATGATTCAACTACCCTAATACAGTAATAAATCTTCGCATTCATAACTCAGCGGGTCTTCACTCAAGCCGCCTCATCAATGCTTACCAGCACAATCGAAACATTATCGGTGCCGCCATTGTTGCAGGCGTTTTCAATCAGTTCATCGACCTGTTTAATCAAATTCTTGTCTGTGCTGAGCAGCTCATCCTCTATCTTTTCATCGGAGACGATGCTGGTCAGGCCGTCGGAGCAGAATAGATAGATATCTCCCACCTTGAGATCGGTCTTGGCGATATCAGCCTCTACATTTGGTGCAGTACCGAATGCTTTGGAAAGAATGTTGCGTGGAACACCGGCTTCAATCGCTTCCAGCGATGAGGAGAATACTTGCTTATCGATCATATCCTCGATCAGACTATGATCGCGGGTCAGAGGGGTCAGCTTGCCGTTACGCAGACGGTAGAGTCGGGAGTCTCCAACGTGTGCGTAGCGCAGATGATTCTCATCGAACATGCCCAATACCAGTGTGGTACCCATTCCCTGTAGTTCCGGCATCTGCTCTGCAGCTTCCAGGATGGCATTGTTGACAACCGAAAGGCTTTCCTGGAGTTGATGGTCGGATTCAGCGATTGGGTTACGTTCATCGTCAGTGAAATATTGCATCAACAGATCAACTGCAAGTTGACTGGCGATATCACCGCCATTTGCGCCCCCCATGCCGTCAGCAACGATTACGATACCGGCAGCCTCATCTGTGCCGATCGTGTCCTGGTTGCTCTTGCGCACGGGCCCCGTTTCGGAGCGATAAGCCAGATCCAGTTTATGGGCCTGCACCATCTGTTCCTCTAGTGACTAATATTGCTTGAGAAGGCTAGCGGCAGTTGTTCCAATTTATTGACCCGTTGAACTCGCAAATATGCTGATTGTGAGTCATGTCACGAAAACAAGGCAAAAAAAGGGGAGCCGAAGCTCCCCGTAGTTGTCTCTCAAGACAGCTGAACTACTTTTTTGTGCGTCCATTCAGGTAGGCCGACATCTTGGCCGCCGGGACGTAACCGGGCATAAGTTCCCCATCGGAAAGAAAGACCGCCGGGGTTCCTGTGACGCCGAGCAGTTCGCCCAGTTTCATGTGATCCACGATTGGATTGTCGCACAGCTTTTCATCGATGGGCTTACCGGCCTTGGAAAGGGTCATTGCAGCTTTCTGGTCATCGGCGCACCAGACAGAGACGGCCTTTGTATAGGAGGCGCTGCCTACACCGGCACGGGGAAACATCATATAGCGGACACGAATGCCGAGATCGTTGTATTGCGTGATCTCACTGTGCAGTTTGCGGCAATAACCGCAGTCGATATCGGTGAACACGGTGATGGTGTGTTTGGCATCATCGGAGCCAAAGATGATCATGTTCTCCTCGCCAACCTTGGTAATGGCATCCGCCTTGGCCAGGGAGATCTTAGGCGTTGAGAGATCCTCTCTTGTCGCGATCTCAAAAAGTTTACCGTTGAAGAGATACTTTCCATCACCGCTGACATAGAACAGACGTGGCCCTATCATCACTTCGTACAGATCAGGGATCACCGATTCGGTGATGCTGTCCGGTGTCTCTCCGGGGATCAGCTTGGCGATCCCATCCTGGACTCGTTTGATCGTTGCGGCATCGTCCGCAGCCTGGATGTTGCCGAAGGAGAGCAGGGCGACCAAGGTTGCCGCTGAAACGAATCCCGCTTGTTTGCGGCGGATATTAAAATTTTTCTTCATTAATCAATCCCGAAAATTCTGATATTGCAGTGGCAGGCCGTAGTCAGCCTCCCGTAACATGGCGATGATCTGCTGCAGATCATCCCGTTTCTTGCCGGTTACCCGAACCTGTTCACCCTGGATCTGGGCCTGAACCTTGATCTTGCTTGCCTTGATCGCCTTGACTATCTTGCGGGCGGTATCGGTATCTATGCCCTGTTTAATGATGACCTGCTGGCGGGCGGTGCTAAGTGTGGTTTCCGGATCATTGATATCCATACAGGCGATATCGACTTTTCGTTTGACAAGTTTTTGCCGCAAAATATCCATCATCTGCTGCAGTTGGAACTCTTGCTCGGTACGCAGGGTGATTTCGCTCTCATTCTGTTCGAATTTTGCGTCCACGCCTCTGAAGTCAAAGCGGGTGCCGATCTCACGGTTCGCCTGATCCGCGGCGTTTCGCACCTCCTGGATGTCGACTTCTGACACAATATCGAATGACGGCATTGAAAACTCCTGATTTGCCCGGTCAACCTGAAACTGCCCGGAATGTAGCACAATGTGAGGTTGGCTTCATAACTCGTAAAGTCGGGATGACAAACTATTCTCAACCTCTGGGATGGTGGATGGCGTGCAGGCTTTTCAGCCGCTCCCTCGCCACATGGGTATAGATCTGGGTGGTGGACAGGTCGCTATGACCGAGCAACAGTTGTACGACCCGCAGGTCTGCCCCATGGTTCAGCAGGTGGGTGGCAAAGGCGTGTCGCAGGGTGTGTGGGGAGAGATGCTTGCTGATACCTGCAGTGATCGCATGTTTTTTGATCAGATACCAGAAGGCCTGACGGGTCATTCCGCTGCCACGGCGTGTGGGGAAGAGGTCGGGACAGAGCCGGGCGCCCAGAATTTCCTGTCGGGGGCCTTTCAGGAAACGTATCAGCCAGGATTGAGCCTCATCTCCCAGTGGCACCAGCCGCTCTTTCCCGCCTTTGCCGATGATCCTTATCACGCCTTGGGTCAGGCTGACCTGCTCCGGACGCAGGCTGATCAGCTCCGAGACCCGCAGGCCGGAGGCATAGAGGACTTCCAGCATAGTGCGATCCCGAAACCCTTGTGCATCCGCCAGATCCGGAGCTTCGAGCAAAGCCTCGACCTCCGCTTCGGTCAGGGCGCCGGGCAGGGAGCGTCCGATCTTGGGTGCGTCGATGAGGGCGCTGGGATCGTGTTCGATCCAGCCTTCACGCAGGGCATATTGATAGAACTGGCGCAGGCAGGAGAGCCTTCGTGCGGTCGATCGGGGTTTGAGACCCTGTCGGGCAAGCTCTGCCAGATAGAGCAACAGATCACCGCGGTCAGCATTCAGCAGATCGGTTTTTCGTTGCTGTAGCAGCCAGATCGAGACCTTGTTTAGATCGCTTTGATAGGCACTGAGGGTATTGCGGCTCAGCCCTCGCTCCATCCAAAGGGCATCGGCAAAACTTTCGATGCGTCCCTGAACCTCCGCCGGCAACGCCATCAGTTGCAACCGGACCAGCCTTCGTGATTCAGCAACCAGCGTTTGATCGCCAGCGGTCCACCCTCCCGCTTACCCGAAAATCCACCGATGCCATTGGCGCCCACCACTCTGTGGCAGGGCACTACGACAGGACAGGGATTGGCGCGACAGGCATTGCCGACGGCACGGGGGCTAGTGTTGAGTCGTTTGGCAACCTCTCCGTAAGTGCGGACCTCACCGGATGGTATTGTTTGAAGCTCAGCCCAGACTCTCTGTTGGAAATCGGTGCCATACAGTTGCAGTGGCAGAGTGAATTGGCGCTTACCATCAACTAAATAGTGTTGAATCTGGGAAATTACGTTTCTGGTGACATCATCTGATGGGGGGTTGGGTGAAGTATTCTGGGGCAGAAAGTCGATCTGATGCAGTGTTTCACCCCGCATTACAATCCCTAACGCACCAAATGGAGCGGGGAAAATCGCCTGAAATTCTCTGTGTTGCTGACTCATTATCTATCTTTGTCAGTGTGCATAGATCCTGCCGTCCAAGTTATTCCGCTACCTTACCTCTGCGGGGCTTTGCTGAATACCCCATAAGCGGGTTATTGCAAAAAGGAGACTCGCGGCCTGCCGTTAGGTCATTCAGCGCTGGAAAAACGCAGTTGGAGGCTGTTGGATCGGTATATCCCAACACTGAAATCTTTCCACAGATCCTGTGGATAACTTTGTGGGTAAGGTGATTATGTTTGCCCCTAGCCCTTGCTGTTCCAGCATTGTCATTAAATTGTTTAATTTTTGCACAATGATAATTAATATATATTTATCAATAAGATATATCGTATTCAGCATGTATTTTCACAAGAATAAAATGTAAGCCAATAACTTTGGAGCCTTCGTTTCATAAATGTGCATAAAGGGATTGACAAGCTGTTTCTCCAGTGCCTTGTGCTGGATTAGGAAAAATACTTAGTATGAGTAGGGGGATTTCACTTTTCGTGAGAAAATTTCATTGCCTGATTGGCGCTGAAACCGGAGAATTGCGCGGATGAAAAAAGAGGGGCCAATGGTTGAGAAAAATAGAAAATTCTGGCGGGAAGTAAAACTGACGGAGATGAGCGCGTTACAGTGGGAATCTCTCTGCGATGGCTGTGCCAAATGTTGTCTGCAGAAACTGGAAGACGAAGATACCCGGGAGATCTATTTCACCAATGTGGTCTGTGATCTGCTGGATCTCGAAGGTTGCCGGTGCACCAGTTATACAGATCGCTCCGTGCAGGTTCCCAGCTGCATCACATTGACGCCACAGGATCTGGAGGAGCTCTACTGGCTTCCCGCCACCTGCGCCTATCGTTTGCTGGCGGAAGGCAAGGATCTGCCGGAGTGGCATCCACTGGTTTCCGGAAGGCAGGAGACGGTGGAGGAGAGTGGCAACTCGATTCAGGGTCGTGTGGTTCACGAAGCGGAGGCTGATGACTTGGTTTTTCACTTGATCGATTGGGTCGAAACATGAGCGAGATAGCCAGCCTGACCGAGTTTCTCGAAACCGCCGATGGACGTCTGCGTTTCTTCGATATGGGACGCCGTGTCAGCAAAATTCCCCACGATGATTTTCTCAAGTTTGAAAGAACCGAGCTTCCCTATCCACAGCCACTACAACAGCAAGCCTGGTTTGCCCTGGTCTTTCATGACCGTGAAAGTCAGAATGAACCCTTTATCTGGTTCCTGCGTTTCCCTTTGGACGAGCAGGGCAAGCTGGTGCTGGCCGCGCGGGACGATTTCATGCATCGACTGGTGGAGAGCCTGGGGGAAAATCTCGAGGCAGCACGCAAAGGCGAACACCTGCAGGCTGCCCTGGAAGAGAATCCCTACGTCTTTCAGCCTAAACAGGAGCGTTTGGCTGTACTGCACGCCAAGCTTACCCTGCTGCTGAAACAGCCTGCTTCCCGCTACTACGGCCACGCGGTCGACTATTTTCAGGGTAAGCCCGGCTGGGATCAGTGGTCTTTTCTCGGCTATCAGGGCATTGCCGACCTGGCTGTCCGCTGTGCCGAGCCGGAGATGGCCAGGCAGATCGCCGAGGCGATCCCGCAGCTTCCAGCCTCGCCGCTGGAGGCGCTCTGTCATTGTCTGGAAAATGAATCTGTGCCGGTGGCGATTGCCGAAGCGCTCTGTAAAAGGGTGGAGGTGGCCCTGGCAGAGGACGAACCTGATCCCCAAATTATTACTGCCGGCATTCGTGGCATCTCCAACAGCATCTCCCTGACCTATAGGGATCAGATGATCGGCAGCGTGCTGAATCATCCGATTGCCTCCCGCAGCGACGTGCTCACGGCGATTGGAGGACGGGCCTGGGAGGTGCTGGAGGACGAAGGGCTGCGCTGCCACTATCTTGAATGCCTGGCAGCATCTGATGAGTCGCAGGATTTTTTCAACCGGGTGCTGGCAGATCTGCTTTTTCTTCCTGGTGCCCGCCGCTTAATGTTGGCAAGCCTGCGCGATCCCAAACGATCCGAGACACTTTCAGAGTCGATTGGCGAATTTTTTTCCCGTATTCGCTCACCGGCGACCTGAAAAGCGGTGGTGATTAGTAAGCATGTTATGAGAGTGGTTATAATCAATATTTGATGGATAATCATTCATGCTGACGGATCAGATTTCCCAATCAGCAAACGGTGGCGTCCCATCAACCGGGGATCAATACAGGATTTCCCCAAAGTGCTTGATCATTGGGAGTTTGATATGGGCAGCGCTAACAATCGTTTTTCCCCGTCTCTGCATTACTTCGCAGAGGCTTGCATAGTCCTCTGCCTTTTCCTGGGGTATCTCACTCCGACATTCTCTGAAACCGCTATTCAGGATGGCGCCATCCCTATTAACCAGTTGCGTGCTGCCCAGCAGAAGGAACTGGATACACTGCGTGAGCGTTATCGAAATCAGGCAAATCAAGGGGGTGCCGACCAAGATGCCCTCTTTGACCGCTACCTATCCGATCGAAAACGGGTCCAGGACAAACACAACCGGCTGGATACCCGTAACCAGCGCGTAGATGAGATGATCAAACAGACCGGCGCCGCGCAGACCGGAAGCAATACCAAGGACGTGCGGGCCGATGTCGATACTGCAGGCCACACGGACCAGATCGACGAGAAGATGATCGATGAGTTGAAACGCCGCGGTCATGATGTCGATACCAGCAATCCCAGCAAGGTGGTCGATCATACGGACGATCATGTCTACTGGCGCAAGGAGACCGCTGCGGGGAACAAGGCCAAGGAGACCGATTTCGACTCCTTCAAGACTCCCGGCGGGCGTGATGCCACCGGCAATCTCGGGGAGGTGAGGGATGCGCGGGGCGAAGGGATCGACCACTCATCCAAATTTCATCATGGTCGCGCGGACGGTGACCTGAAGACCATGGGCAAGTCGGTGTCGAAGATGGACAAGGCGTCGGACCGGGCCAGGTATGACGAGGGCAAAGGCGCTTTTGTCAAAGATCAGGGGGAGTTCAGACGTTCGCTGGCACAGCATCCCGACCCAGAGATGAGGGAACTGGCTAAGATCGACCCGAAAACCGGAAAATCCCAGGCTGACACGCTGGTCGACCAGGCAAAGGCATTTCAGAAATATGGTGATCCGGTGACCGCAGGCATCGCCGATCTGGGTGATTCGCCGGAGGTTCAGGCGCAAAAGGTAAAAGAGTGGCAAAAGAAATCCAACAAGTACATGGATGCGGCGGAGCAGAGGGCGAATCGTCGTGGAGATGTCCGGGACAAGGTGAGGGAAAACGTCGAACAGTCCTATCGCAACGCAAACAGTGCCGATCCGGCGGAAAGAGATTGGAACAGAAATGCTGCCGATGACATCGATAACAATCGGCGGCGTGTACGAGAGGGCAACGAGGTCGGCGATAGATTTCTCAGTGGCGAGAAACGCAGGAAGACGGCTGATGAGACCTACAGCGGCGGCTGGAAAGATCGGGGAGAGCCGGCCAAGGGCGCGATCCCGGATGATGAGTTGCAGCGGCGGCTCGGCGCGGCGGAACAGAGTGCCAACGCGAAGCGGTCGGGGGGGATCGATGGACCGGATGGAGCTGCCCCGAGAACGGGGATCTCAAGTGACGGTGATTTGCCTGCGAGTGGAATAGGCGCAAGAAGAGGCCAGGGTATCCCAGACCCGGATCTCCCCTCTGCTGGCAGACGGCCGTCCTGGGCTGACAGTCCGACCGATGTGGTGGTTGTGGGCAAGAGAGGCAAGGCCAAGGTGACTGCCATCGATGGCCGCAGGCCCAAGCCAAAAACCAACGTTGTGGGCGCCGTCGGTGCGGGTGTGGAAGCGGGCCTGCAGATGGGCGAGGCCACGGCGCGAAAGCTGGGTGAGGTACTGGATCGCTCCGACCAGACCGTCACCGGGAAGGATTTGGCGGACATCGTCAAAGAGGGCTCGGGATATGAGCCGATGCGCAAAGCGGTGGAAGATACCCGGTTGCGGCAGCGCATCAAAAAGATCGAACTGGAAAATAAGATTCGTGATCTGGAGAAGAAGCCGGGGCCGCTGACTGCTGCGGAACAGGGTGAACTGGGCCGATTGAAACAGCAGGCCGCCAATACCGACACGACCACCTCGAATTTGCAGGATCTGAGCCAGCAGATGCTGGTCGACCCCAACAAGGAGATCATCGGCCGTCGGATGGGTGAGATGGAGGCGCAGGCCAAGGCGGAGGGGCGCAAAGCGGAGTTCTTGCGGGACGGTTTGCCTGCCATGGGGAAGGCCGGGGCCGAAGTGGTTGGAAACGCTGTCGGAATCGGGGCGGCGGCCAATATGGCGGCCGAGATGGAGACCTTTGATGAACGCTCCGACTGGTCGGCACAGAAAAATGCCATGGTGCAGCACCTTAACGACAAAGCGCGCTGGGCGGACAAGCGAAACCGCAAGGCGACGGCGGAGTTGGAAGGCATCCTCTTCTCTGGCAATGCAAACAGCCCGGAGAACCAGCAACGCATCGAACAACTACTGGGCGAGATAGCAGCCAACCAGGCGGAGATGAACAAGATCGTCGCCATCGCCAATGGCAACCTGAAGGAAGTCGATCCGAAAAAGCTCGCTACGATCCGGGGCTTGGCTGGCAGCCAACCCGATCCTGTTGCCATGCGCGACTATGCCCGGCAGATGAGTGAAGGGGAGAGGCAGAAGGCGGAAGAGGAAGAATCCTGGCTCGACAAGGAGAAAAAACGCAAACAGGCCCGCCGTGCCGAGGAGAAAAAACAGAAGCAAGCGGAGGAGGAAAAGGCCCGTCTGGCCGGGAAGGAAAAGCAGAGAGAGGCGGAGACCGATGACGGTTGGGGCAGCGCCGAGAGCGGTTACGGTGAGGAGGCGCCAAAGACAGCAGCCTCAGACGAAGATGCACTCACTGACAAGATCACCGATATCATGCTCTCCGAGCCGGATCCGGAAAGGCGGAAGGAACTTATCCGCCAGGCCATTCGGGATGCCGTCGGTGGTCAGCAGGGTGGCGCTGATGGCGGCGCATGGGGCGACGGCGGATACGAGCAGGCCAGTCCGGCGGAGCAGTATGTCAGCGCCATCATGGCCGCCAATGCCGATGGCGATTTCCAGCGGGCAATGCGTCTGGCCAACCAGGCCCGTGACGCCGACCCGGAGCATGACTGGCTGAAACAGAACTACGGCACCATCCAGCTGCTGGCGGAACGTGATAAACGCTATCGGGATGCCATCCAAAACGCGATCAGCAATCTGGAGCGCGGCAATGTCGATGAGAGCATCAGTGCGCTCAAGAGGGCGATGCAGAATGCCTCGACCCGGCTTGGCCAGGACAAGATGGCTCGTAGCCTGCTGGAGGATGCCAAACGGATCGCCCGGATGAAGCGCGAGGAAGCCATTGAACGGGCGCGTCTGGAAGGGGAGCGGAGCGCTTATGAGCGGGAACGCGAACGGGCGCGTTATGAACAACGCCGGGAAGAGAACAGACGTTCGGCGCAAGCATTGAGAGGTGTCTTGATGGGTGTTCTGGGGGAGGTTAGTAAGGCGAAGGCAGCACGCAGTACTGGTACTTCAAACCCGAATCCTTATTCCGATGACATTTTTCAGCGCAAGGTGCGTGAGAACCAACGCAAATATGGCGACTTGATGAAAAAGTACGAGCAGAGCCATCGCCAAAATCTCCATACTGCGCCCAAGACACCCAGACGGCAATCCGTCAACAACGCAAATGCGGGGTGGGCAACCAAGTCGTCACAGCCCGCAGCCAAGACCAAGTCGTCGGGATTCGACAAATGGGAAGGCGACTTCAGCAGTCAATGCGACGGCAAGGCGCCGGGCGTCTACTCGTTCGGAGAGTGTTTCGAGCATACTGACTTTTGATGACACAAGGCAGCCAGCTGCCACGCCTGAATAATCGAGTTGTCAGGGTTCGATAGTGAACCTTACCAGTCGGCTGGTGCAACCGGTCTGGATGCAGACCTCGCCTTTGTAAGTATAGCTGCCTGGTGTTGCCTGCGGCAAGGATCTTCTGGCGGAAGCTGGTCGCGTACTTCCACTTACCAGGTTTCCTGTCGTTCTTTAGGATAACCCGGCAGAGCGCGCAGGTGAACAGCAGGCTGCGAGATTATACTGTGACCTCTATTATATACGGTTCGCTTTCCACTACGCTGGTCAGCATCAGCTTGAGGGTCTCGCCGTGTCTGATACGGGACGGATTCACTCCCGTTTCGAATTGCCGGATGGCAGGTTGGGCAATCGCCAAGGCAGGAGTCAGAGCGGACGTGGGGGCGGCTGTCAGCGTCGGTTGTTGTGGGGGCGCCGGCAGTGCAGTCTCCACCTCTTTGCTGTCCGCATTGGTTTATGCGAAATCGGATGGTTGAGCGGGTCAGCAGATCTTCGACGTTTGCCACCGTGGCAGTCTGGTCAGTCCATTTTGCGTGGGCCGCGGTCCATGCATGGCCCAGTTTTCCAAGTGGACAGTCTCGATGATGATATGGCCCGTCTTGTTTTGTTCGGTCTTGTATTCCACGAACAAATACCATGTCGACTCGCACCATCCACATCGGTGATGCGGCGCTATTAACGGGCCAGCAGCTGTTTGTGTTTCTCCGCGTTCTTCAGACATTTTTCGCGCTGATGGGGTGTGGTGAAGCAATAGTGCGTCGGTTTCCCATGTAGATACGCAGTTGATTGGTCCAGTCGGTGCGGAACACGAACTCGTGTCCGACAAAATGCCTTTTCAGTTCTGTCATCCTGTCTTTTGTCACGAGAGGCTTCGGGAGACCACACCCCTGCAATATCAACGTGAAGATGAGAAGAATAATAGCCAATCCATAATATTTATGCCGATCATTCATGACGTGCCTTCTTATACTGCTGGGTCCGATAAATAGGCGCGATGCGCGACAGCATGCCCAAGTGGTGCAGGGTCGCAGTTGCTGACCGGCCTCACTTAGGGTTCGATAGTGAACCGTACCAGTCGACTGCTACAACCAGCGGGGATGCAGACCTCACCCTTGTAAGTATAGGTACCTGGTGTTGCCCGCGACGGGATCTTCTGGCGGAAGCTGGTCGCATGCTTCCCGCTACTGCGGGTTTCCTGTCGTTCTTTGGGATAACCCGGCAGAGCCTTGCTGTTGAAGACCAGGTTGCGTGATTCGGTTACCTGCACCGGCTCCCCGTCGGCCGCGTCGATGGTGTAATCGAGTTGCAGTTTCAAGACCTCTCCGTGCCTGACACGGGATGGTGTTGCGGTTACGGTGAGGCGGGAAATCGATGGTTCAGCCATCTGTGCCGGGGCTGGTGCGACGGGCGCAACGGGAGTCAGTTCCGGCTGGGTCGGTGGTGTCGGCAGCGCAGCAGGGATCTCAGCGGCATCCGTTTCCGTCTTATCAAGGAACTTGATGGTTGCGTTAGTGAGCTGATCTTCGACCCAGGCCACGGTGGCCACCTGGTTCGTCATGTCTTCATAGAATTCACTACCCCAAGAATCTTTGTTGGGGGTGCTTATTCTGAGGATGCCTCTGTTGCCTTGCTGATTTTTGAAATAGAGCGCCAGTGCATGGTACGTCCACGGCCTGGCATCGGTGAAGGTGGCAACGTCTCCTCCACGCGCCTGAAACTTGCCGATCTTCTGCTGCTCTTTCTTATCATGTGGGGATTGGTTGTAATGGGTGGCATACCAGTGAACCGGCTTGCCTTTGTAAATAACCATTTTGGAGTGCCAATCCGTTTGAAAAACAAACTCCCGCCCGACAAAGGCGAGCCTGAGTTTGTCCATGTGCCCATTTGTCAGTTTGATCTTTGATGCGCCTGCGCCGCAGGCACTCAGCAGCAGACCGGAGAGGATAAGTGCCATGACGTTGAGGAAGCTACGTTGAAAACGATATCTGTCAGACAGGGTATTGGCGTTGGGTTGGGAGATAGTTCCGTTCATTTTCCGTCCTTCCGGCCTGGTCATTGGGTCAATGGATAGATAGCAGGTGATGTTGGAGAAAAACTATACCATTTGTGGGGCAGAACGACAGGGGGCGAGATCGCCTGCTACTCTCTCTTTACGTTGTGAAAGAGAGGGGTAGCGAAAGCGAAGAGTCCGAGAATGATAACCAGTGCCGGGTCCCGATCCCGCATCTGACCTCCAGGGATGGAGGAAATGCAGAAAGAGTGCAGCGGCAATCTCTGCCATGCAGTCGTGTGTCCTTGGTGTGCTTCGTGGTTAAAACAGTATTTCTTGCTGGACACAAGTCAGGGTCTTTTCAGTCGTCCAGGCGAAAGCCGATCTTCACGGTTACCTGCCAGTGGGCCACCTTGCCATCCTGGATATGGCCACGGGTCTCGACTACCTCGAACCAGTTCATACTATGGACTGACTTACCGGCGCGTTTAATGGCATTGCGGATTGCCGCGTCGCTGCTTTTGGTGGAAGAACCCACCACTTCGATCTTTTTGTAGACATGGTCACTCATTGTGATACTCCTTGATTGGGGTTTGATTTTTCTATATCTGTAGCTCCAGCTTCTTTTTCAGCAGATAGAGCTGTTCCAGGGCCTCTCTGGGTGAGAAATCATCGGGATCGATCTCGCGCAGCATATCAAGTGCGGGAGACGCCTGGGGTTCCGCTGCAAACAGAGGCAGCTGGTTCTGTTGTTGGTCCGCGTGTTGCTGGGCTGCCTGTTCCAGCTCCAGTAATCGCTGCCGGGCACGTTTTATCACGCCCTTGGGGACCCCCGCCAGCGCGGCAACCTGCAGGCCGTAACTCTGATTTGCGGGACCCTCCCGCACAGCGTGCAGAAAGACAATGGAGTCGCCATGTTCCACCGCATCCAGATGTACGTTGGCGATGCCGGGATACTCATCGGGCAGGGTGGTCAGTTCAAAGTAGTGGGTGGCGAAGAGGGTAAAGGCGCGGATGCGTGTCGCCAACTCGACGCCGCAGGCCCAGGCGAGGGAGAGTCCGTCGAAGGTGGAGGTGCCGCGTCCGATCTCATCCATCAACACCAGGCTCTGCTCGGAGGCGTTGTGCAGGATGTTTGCGGTCTCCTCCATCTCCACCATAAAGGTGGAACGTCCACCGGCAAGGTCGTCCGACGCGCCGATGCGGGAGAAGATGCGGTCGATGGGACCGAGGCTGGCCGCCTTTGCCGGTACGAAACTCCCCGCATAGGCCAACAGCGTGATGATGGCGATCTGCCGCATGTAGGTCGATTTGCCGCCCATGTTGGGACCGGTGATGATCAGGATGCGGCGTTTCTCGTCGAAGCGCACGTTGTTGGCAACGAAGGGCGTGCTGCTGACCTGCTCAACGACCGGGTGGCGGCCATCCAGGATCTCAAGGCCAGGTTCCCGGTTCAGCTCCGGTTGGCGCAGGTCGAGGGTCTCGGCCCGTTCCGCCAGATTACAGAGAACATCCAGGGCGGCGAGGCCCTCAGCACAGTTTTGCAGGGGTTGGAGGTACTCGGCCAGTTGATCCAGCAGTTTGGCGTAGAGCGACTTCTCCCGCGCCAGTGAGCGTTCTCTGGCACTGAGTACCTGATCCTCGAACTTCTTCAGTTCCGGGGTGATGAAACGTTCTGCTGACTTCAGCGTTTGGCGACGGACGTAATCCTCCGGCGCCTTGTCCGATTGAAGACGGCTGATCTCGATGTAGTAGCCGTGTACCCGGTTGTAGCTGACCTTGAGGTTGTTGATGCCGGTGCGCTGCCGTTCCCGCTGCTCCAGGTCGAGCAGAAACTGGTCGGCATTCTGTGACAGGTTGCGCAGTCGGTCGAGTTCCTCGTCATAGCCTTCCGCCAGCACACCGCCATCGCGGATCAGCATCGGCGGTTGTTCGATGATGGCCCGTTGCAGCAGGTCGTGAACCTCTGGATGTTTGCCGATCTTATCCGACAGAATCCCTGGCAGGGGCGAGGTGAGTGGTGTCAACTGCTGCTGCAGCTCGGGCAGGGTTCCAAGGGCGTCCCGCAGCACACTGAGATCCCGCGGACGTGCGCTCTTCAGTGCAACCCTGGCGAGGATTCGTTCGATGTCGCCGATACCCTGCAGCGTCTCCTGCAGGGCGGGAAAGCCACGTTGGTTGAGTAATTCGTCGATCGCGGCGTGACGCTCGGAGACTGCGCCGGCATCCCGCAGGGGTCGATTGATCCAGCGCCGCAGCATGCGGCTGCCCATCGGTGTGGCGGTGCGATCCATGATCCCCACCAAAGTGTGTTGGGGCTGGTTCGACAGGGAGTGGTCGAAAATGCTGGCGGAGTCAGGTCGCGTTCACAAAGGAACCCGTCGGGCCAATCATTTTATATATAGATCCACACATACCGGGAAAAGGCGATGGCCAAAAATACAGTGTCGGAACCCTTGAAAACAGTGACGTTGAGTAAGCCCATCCCGTCATTAGATCGGCCTATCCTCCTTTGAAATGATGGCCCGAAAATGTACAACCACATCAGGATAAGCGGGACGGCATGAGCAACCATTTTTGAATCTCCCCAGGACGCTGAGGCGCGCCTACTATGACACGCCATCGATGAAATGGATCTGGAGAGCCGCGTGGCCGTTTTGGGGAGAGAATCTGATGGGGAGTTCTCTGTCTGCTGCCCACTGTCACCTGCTCAGAAGGACTGGAGGCGATACGTAAAACCTGAGAACACATATTGAGCAGGGATAGTGCTCGACATGGAAGTCAAACTTATTTAAGTTTGGATAAAGCAGATGATATTGCCATCCATCTGATCAAAGAGATGGTCAAAATTCCCGATGCTCCGGAAACTCAGCCGGTTTACGCCACCAATATCTACCGCCGTGGGGGGGATGGCTGGCGTATTCTGATGCACCAGAACAGCCCGACTCCACCGGCACAAGGAATTATTCCCCCCACCATGCAGCGGTAACGGTTTATTTCGCCGTCATGGAAAACCATAAACTCGTTCTCCCTGAACACCTCAACCACTACGGCTACCTGTTTGGTGGCAACCTGCTCAAGTGGGTCGACGAGTGCGCCTGGATTGCTGCCAGTCTGGAGCATCCTGGGTGTAAATTCGTCACCATTGGCATGGAAAACCTGGCTTTCAAAAAGAGTATCAAATTGGGCACTATCCTCCGCTTCGATGTCAGAAGAACGGGGAGCGGCAACACCTCCGTCCATTATCAGGTGGATGTCTTCGCGGACAATCTGGAGACGGGGGCAGAGGCGTCCGTCTTCTCCACCAGCGTCACTTTTGTCTGCCTGAACGATGCTGGGGATAAAACACCTGTTTCACAGCAGTAGAGGGCCGCATCTACAACGGATTGTCCGATCCGCAAGCTTGATCGGGCCTACAGCAGATTAAAAACATCAGCCTGTTTCCGATTCAGTTCCGTTACCGGGCAGTGACTCTTTGAAAACAGGCAGATCCGGTCCCTGCTCCTCTTCCAATTCCACTTTTTCGATCTTCTGGAAGCGACGGCTGATCTTTTTTGCCGAGATATTCACATCGTTGACATCGCGATTTGCCAAATCAATATGCACAGCAAGTTTGTCCATACGTTCCTGAAAACGGCCGAAATCTTTGGAAAGCGCCTGTAGATGGCGCTGAATAACGTGTACCTGTTCGCGGGTGGCGGCATCTTTCAATACAGCCCTTGCGGTGGTCAGTACCGCCATCATGGTGGTGGGTGAAACCAGCCAGACGCGTTTGCGATAGGCATCCTCCACCAAGTCGGGGAAGTGGGCATGGATCTCGGCAAACACAGCCTCCGCCGGGATGAACATCACCGCACCGTCTGCGGTCTCCCCTGCAATGATGTATTTGCTGGCGATGTCATCGATATGTTTGCGGATATCCTGACGAAACTGACGTTTTGCCTGATTGCGGTCGGCTTCTGACAGCGCGGTATCCTGCATGCGTTGGTATGCCTCTAACGGAAACTTGGCATCGATCACCACATTGCCCGTGGGATCAGGCAGAAACAGCATACAATCTGCCCGCTTGCCGTTACCCAGGGTGTGTTGCAGTGAAAATCCAGACTCCGGCATCACATTGCGCACCAAGGCGTTAAGCTGAACCTCACCGAAGGCACCGCGGGAACGTTTATCTGAAAGGATCTCCTGCAGGCTGACCACATTGCTCGAAAGCTCGGTGATCTTTTTCTGCGCCTCGTCTATGCGCGTCAGGTGGATGAGCACCTTGGAAAAGGTCTCCGTCGTCTTCTCAAAACCTTCGTTGAGCCGTTTTTCAACCTGGCCACTGATCTCTTTCAGCCGCTGGTCGGTAGTTTCGGCCAGCGCCTGAACCCGCTTACCAAGATCGTCCGCATGCTGGATCAGCGCCTCCCCCACCTGTTTGCGCACCTCCGTCATGCCATTGTGCAGCGCCTCCTGCTGCGCCTTCATTGCATCCAGCTGACGCTCATCAAATGCCTGGCGGTGACTGACCAGCGACTGAGAAAGCGCCTCTTTCAGTTCCATCAGTTTCTCATGCTGGGCCAAACGTCCCCCATGCAAGCTGCTGGCAACGGTGGTCTGTAGCTGTTCAAAACGTTCCAGCAGTTCCACACGCAGACGACCCGCATCACCAGTCAAGGTCTGTTGCATCTCACCGAAACGGCGTTCGAGTCCTTGGTAGAGCTTGTCCGAACGCTCCAACATCTGTTGTTGCAGCACATGCAGTGAGCGTTGTTGGGCCATGGCGCCCTTGGCTATTCGATCTCCCAGATCCTGACTGGTCTGGGAGAGTTCGCGCAGCAACACCCGCTCCTGTTCCCGCAGGCGTTCATCGCTCTGCCGATGGCGACCCTCCTGCGTCTGCGCCAGGACCAGTTGATGTTCCAGGATTTTCCACAACCAGCGCAGCACCATGAACAGCATGGATATCAACAGCAACGATATGGCCAGGGCGGCCTGCTGCCATGAGGGAAGTTGTAACAGTGTCTCCATAACCCAGACTATACCGGATCAGGGAACTCATTGGGTGAGCCTGCGCCGCTGCCCAATTCAGCTAGCGGCGACTTTCCTTTCAACGATATCGAGCAGGGAGATGATACGCAGAGAAAGTGGATCAACCTGACGGAGCAACTGTGCTGCCTCTGCCTCACTACCCGCATTTTTCTTCTGCACGATCTGTTTGATCAGCTCATGCATCGCGGCATGGGGTGCCTCCAACTCACGCATTTCAGGAATCTCGCCGTAGCGGGACAGGCCTTCCGAGTCGTACCACTTACCAAGAACGCAGTCATGATGAGATACTGCCTCGTTTTGGTTCAGAGATGTTTGCCCATCAAGAAAACCCTGCAATCTTGCCTTCCAGGCCAGATGGGCCGATTTAGCCGCTTCGAAATCGATGGTGACAGCGCCGGATATTTTGAACTGGCTGATCGCCTGCTGCAGCCCGGACGCCCGCTTCCCCAAATCATTGATAATTGTTCTGGTCTGGCGGGCATGGCCAGCCGTTTCCCGACTGGAGTCACTGATAAGAACCACATTTCTATTGATCTCATCCGCCACCGTATGCTGCTGTTCAGCAGCAGTGGCGATCTGAGTATTCATGGAATTAATCGTGGAGACCGCCTCGGAGATGGAGACCAGAGAGTGCCTGGCCCGCTCCACCTGCTCAAGATTCTGTTCTGCTGTCTTCGTACCCGATTTCATCACAGCGGCAGCCTCTCGTGCACCTGCCTGCAATCGTACGATCATACCTTCGATCTCAACAGTGGATTGTTGTGTGCGCGTCGCCAGCCCTCTGACCTCATCCGCCACCACGGCGAAACCACGCCCCTGCTCACCGGCCCTCGCCGCTTCGATTGCCGCGTTGAGCGCCAACAGGTTGGTCTGTTCAGCAATCGACTTGATGACATCGAGAATCTGACTGATCTCCGCACTGTCATCCTCTACTTTCAGGATGGAATCGGCGGCCATTTCCACCTCATTCGCTAACCGCTTGATGGAGGAGACAGTCTCCTCCATGATCTCTCGACCATGTCCTGCTTCGCTATCCGCCGACTGTGCGGACTCACGGGCAGTTTGTGCACTATCCGCCACCTCACCGATGGAGATAGACATCTGATGCACCGCAGTCGCGACCTGCTGAGTGCGGCCTTCCTGTTCGATCACCTCACTGCTGATCACCGCCGTAATCTCCGACGTTTCGACCACGCCGCCAATCACCATGCTGGTGGATTCTGCCGTCTCTCGTACCAGACCCTGAATCTTATCCACGAAGCGGTTGAAGCTGCTCGTCAGGAGACCAATCTCATCACTGCCGCCGCACACCATTCGCCGTGTCAGATCACTGTCGCCACTGGCGATTTCATCCATCATGCCTGCTGCATGACGTAGCGGCACCGAGACCATACGGCTGATGACAATCGCAATCAGCAAACCGATTATCAGGCCGCTCACCAGCAGGATAAGGACCAGTCGGTTGGTGCTTTCCGCCTCGGCCAACAGATCATTACTGGTCTCATGTATCGCAGTTTTCTGGCGTTCGACCAGGTCATTCACCTTGGCTTCGATGGTCTTGAAGATCGGGCTTAGCTGACTCTTGATCAGCCACACATCGGTTCGCCAGCGGTCGCTGCCATGGATCTCGACCATCTTTTTCTGGGCTTGATCTAAGGCTGCATAGTCAGTAATGAACTGTTCAAGCGCCTCCTCTTCCTCAAAGGTGAGTGCTTCACCATAGGCTGAGACCTTGTCTATCAATTCTCCCGCCCTCTCCATATAGAGCGCCAGATTCTCCAGTTGCGCCTGGTTGCGGAATGCCAGGTACCCCCGGATGCTGCCCATCACGGTGGACCAGCTGTAGCGGAGATCATTGATCAGGGAAAACAGCTCCAACCTGGAAGTGTCTTCTGTATCCTGCGATGCCTCCAACTCGGAATCGATCATCTGTGTCGCCAACTGCAGCAAACTCTGGTTCAGGGGGTTGACGAATTGATTGGCATAAGCGATACCGGGAAAGTTCTTCTCATTGTCCGCAGCGGCGGCCAACAGCTCATTCTGCACTACGGAGGAGTTTTCCAGTTCAGCAGCAATCGCCTCCACCAACACCTTCGCAGCGGGATCACTGGAGACGGATGGCAGGGATTTGAGGTTTTGCAGCGTTTGGCTAACCGCGTTCATCTTTCGTTCAAATACAGTGAGATGACCTGGTTCTTTGCTCAGCAGATAAAATCCCAGCGCACCGTATGCGTTGTGCAGTTGTGTCGCCAGCTCCACCGACAGCAGTGCCGTGGGCTGCCGCTCTTCTACCACCTCGAAAACGGCATGTCGAACCTTCTGAAGACTGAACAAGGTCAACCCTGAGGTAATCGCCAGCATCCCCAGGACAACGGCAAACCCAAAGAGTATTTTGTGGCTGATCTGGATTTTCGATAAAAAAAGTTTCATATTCGTTTTTTTGGTAAAGATTTGTCGGACAATAGTTGCGACTGAAGAAAAGTGGCGCCAAACCCAAATAACCGCATGAGCCGATGGGAATCTCCTTTTTTACTGTGTTCCCTTCCATCTCTCCCTTACTCTTATCGGCCCATTCACCCACTTCTTTAGCCGGACATGTAAAAAAACCCTGATACTCTCGTGGGTTAGCCGAAAAACAGCGACAAAAACACCCCGTGACAGGAGATGTCGGCACATGAATTTGCAACCAGCGACCACTCGATATACCTTTCCCATCCCTTTTCAACATCCATCTGTCCTATGAGAATTCACCTGAAAACCCTCGGCTGCCGCCTCAACGAAGCGGAACTGGAAACCTGGAGACGCGACTTCGTCGACTTGGGTCATCAGTTGACCAACAGTCCGGAACAGGCGGAGCTCTTGGTAGTGAACACCTGTGCAGTCACTGAAGAAGCCGTACGGAAATCACGCAAGCTACTCAACCGCGCCAATAGGGCCAATCCAAACGCCAGGCTGGTAGTCAGCGGCTGTTACGCCTCTCTGGACCCCACTGCCACGGCCCAGGTGGAGGGTGTTGATCTGGTTATCGGCAACCAGGACAAGGAACGACTGGTCGAGATTGTCGGCCGGGAACTGAACCTGAACGTGATGCCGGAGAACGTCACCGAGCCGGCGGCAACCGGACTGCTGGCTAGGGGCCGCCAACGCGCCTTCATCAAGGTACAGGATGGCTGCCGTTATCGCTGCACCTTCTGCATCGTGACTCAGGCCAGAGGTGAAGAGCGCAGCCGTCCGCAATTGGAGATCATCGAAGAGATCAACCAACTGCATGATGACGGCATTCAGGAGGTAGTCCTGACCGGGGTCCATATCGGGGGTTATGGCAGCGACAGGGACTCCGATCTGTCCAGCCTGATACGCCAGATACTGGCGGAAACCGATATTCCCCGCCTGCGCATCGGCTCGGTCGAGCCCTGGGATCTGCCGAAAAGCTTCTGGGATCTGTTCACCGATCCCCGTTTTATGCCACACCTGCATCTGCCGCTGCAGAGTGGCTCCGACAGTGTATTGCGCCGCATGGCCCGCCGTTGTAAAATCGATGAGTATGCCCTGCTGGTGGAGCTGGCTCGCAGCAGGGTAGAGGATCTGAACATTACCACCGATATCATCGTCGGTTTTCCCGGTGAAACCGACAAAGAGTGGCAGCAAACGCTGGACTATGTGCAGCGGATCGGCTTCGGCCACCTGCACATCTTCGCCTACTCAGCGCGTAACGGCACCAAAGCAGCTCAACTCACCAATCCAGTCAGCCGGAATCTTAAACGCGTCCGCAGCGATGCCCTGCATCAGCTTGGAGAAGAGATGAAACGGCAAACCCTGGAGACCTATATCGGCCGTACCCTGCCGGTGCTGGTGGAGGGTAGCGGAGAAAACGGCTGGGGCGGGTACACCCCCAACTACCTGAGGGTGGCTATCGATGCGCATGCTGATGCGCCGTTGGAGAATAAGATTATCGACATCCGCATCATAGGATTAACAGATACCGGCGACCGGCTGACCGGTGAATGGGATCGGCCATAGGGTTCAGCGAAAGCTTAATTTTAGTATTTATTCAGCGTAATCCAGGTAACTTTACAGCCCTTTGTCCACCTCCATCTGCTGCTGCAAATCCAGACTATTGACGAGATAAGCGACAGATATCCCCAGCTTTCGCGACCAGCCTAATTCTACTCGCCAGGGTTCTCCCTCCAACTGCCAGACATGGAGTGCAGTTGCCTCACCACGACGTATTGCACCAATCTTTCCCGCTGTGCTGCGAACGTAGGTGGGATATTGGCTCTGGTCTACTGATTTGCCGTATTTTCCCTGTAAACGACGTTTAAAGTCTTTGAAAGCGACTTGGGTGGCCGGTTCATAAGTGCGCAGCACCTTGTAAATCGTCCCCTTGAACGCCATGACATAGATCTTGTCTCGATCCACGGAATAGATCACCCCGGATCGCTCACCCCACTGCTGCGGCTCTCTCTGAATTGCCCGCTTTGTAAGCTGGTTGTTCATGCTCCCGCCCAGACAGAAATCGCCGAAGACCTCCCGGATACAGCGCTCTTCAGCAGACTCTGCATAACCCACCAACGGCAACAGCAGAAGAGTGGGAAACAGCAGTTTCGAACGGATTGTTGATTTTCTCATTATCCCGCCTTATTCATGGTGGCATCACGATCCGTCAGCCTGACCTTGCGCACAAGCGCAAGGCGCATGATGATTGAAGGAGAGTACTGAAATTCTTAATATCCCGCGGTTATGAATAAAATCAGACTCGCCGCCTCTATAATATCTGCTAGTCTTCGGTCGGAGAAGATGCAATTAGCGGATCCGCTACACTTGATCCCCTCATTCACCCTTCGCGCCTGCAGATTCTTGTAGGCCGGATCAAGCGTAGCGGATCCGGCAAGCAATAACCAACGATTCAGAAACCACCCGTTGTTTGAGAACAGATAAATGCCGGATACTAAACCCACTCTACTGCTGGTCGACGATGAACCTGCAAACATTACGGTGCTCATGCACCTGCTTAAAAAGGACTATCGACTGACTGCAGCCAGAAACGGACTGGAAGCGCTGGAACGGGTGAAAAGCCAGCCTATGCCCGACCTGGTCCTGTTGGACATCATGATGCCCGGAATGGATGGCTATGAAGTCTGTCAACGGCTCAAGGCTGATGAGACGACCCGTGAGATACCGGTGATCTTTATCACCGCAATGGGTGAAGAGAGTGATCAGACACGGGGACTGGCACTGGGCGCCGTCGATTACATTACCAAACCTATATCCACTGCGATCGTCCTTGCAAGGGTAAAGACACACCTCACACTGAAACAGGCAAGGGAGGCATTGGCGAACCAAAACCAGATTCTGGAAGAGCGGGTCAAGGCCAGGACCAAAGAACTCGCAATGGCCAAAGACACCACCATTCTTGCCATGGCGACCCTGGCGGAGACCCGTGACAATGAGACAGGTAACCATATTCGACGCACTCAACACTATGTCAAGGCATTGGCCGAAGAGTTGAAAAAACAACCCAACTTTGCCCCTCTCCTGACGAATGACTATATCGAGCAGCTCTACAAATCGGCTCCACTGCACGATATCGGCAAAGTAGGCATCCGCGACAGCATCCTTCTGAAACCGGGGAAGCTGACTGAGGAGGAGTTCGAAGAGATGAAGAACCACACCATTTATGGAAGAGACGCCATCATCGAGGCAGAAAAACTACAGGGAAATCCCGACTCATCCTTCCTCCAGATTGCCCGTGAAATCGCCTACGGCCACCATGAAAAGTGGGATGGTAGCGGTTATCCGAACGGTCTCTCCGGAGAGGAAATTCCCTTTTCCGGACGCCTGATGGCGGTCGCTGACGTCTATGATGCCCTGATCTCAAAAAGGGTATATAAACCCGCTTTTTCTCACGAAAAATCCAGCGATATCATCCGCAAAGGCCGCGGCTTCCATTTTGACCCGGAAGTCGTGGATGCCTTCGAGCGTATCAACGATGCGTTCCATTCAATCGCCAGGAAATTTGCCAACTAGTCTCCCTCTAGAGATGACACAAAAAAAGGGCTGACGAAATATCATCAACCCTTTCCGGGACCAGCCGTCACCGCTCCATGCGGTCCCAGCTGACGTAGTTGCGCTACTTACTTTTCCTTGCTTTTGGAACCTTCGCTTCGCTCTCCCTGGCGCGCAGCGACAGTAATCATCTTTTAAAACAAGCAATTACGAAACATTTCCTGATTGTTGCGATTTCTCAATGCGCCGACAACTCTGCATATGGTCAAATATCACCAAGTCAGGCGGGGTGGATTCAGGCAGCAAGCCCCACCCATCCAGGCTTATCTCCTCCATCCTCCTTTGGTATATACCGCTTCAGGCTTTTCTGAAGCGGTTTTTTTTCGCCCATTATTTAGATAAACCCGACCGCCTTCTAGCGACCATACTGCATAACCCGATGCCGCAGCCGTCCGGAAAGATCCTCTTCCACCTGATCCCATCTAAATCGCCACTGCCAGTTTCCCTCGGTGGTCCCTGGAGTATTCATGCGATGATCCCGTCCCAGGCTCAATACATCCTGCATCGGTAAAATCGCCATATTGGCGCAGGATGACAAAGCACATCGAATCAGCGGCCAGGGCATGATCTCCCGTGATCGTCCCAGATAATTGTCTACCTGCTCCCTTTCAGCATCATCCAGACTGTTATACCAGCCAAGGCTGGTATCATTGTCGTGGGTGCCGGTATAGACCACTGAATCCCTTGTGTGTCTGAACGGGAGGTACGGGTTGTCTGCCCCCCCGGAGAAGGCAAACTGCAGAATCTTCATACCTGGCAAGCCGTGACTTTTTCTCAATGCATCTACCTCTGGTGTGATGATCCCCAGATCTTCTGCCACCAACTGCAGGTGCGGCAGCGCCTCATATAATTTCTTGAACAGCTTTTCACCGGGGGCGGGAACCCATCTGCCGTTGATTGCCGTCTCCTCCGTTGCCGGGATCTCCCAATAGGCCTCAAAACCACGAAAATGGTCAATACGGATCAGATCGCAAAGCGCCGATTGGGTCTCCATGCGTTCTATCCAGAACGAAAAACCATCCTCTTCCATCTGTTCCCACAGATAGAGCGGGTTGCCCCAACGCTGTCCGGTTTCGGAGAAATAGTCCGGCGGTACGCCTGCTACCACCCGGGGCTGCCCGTTCTCCAACAGATCAAACATCGCGCGATGAGACCAGACTTCCGCACTGTCATGAGCGACGAAGATCGGCACATCACCGAACAGAAGGATGCCGCGTTCGTTGGCGTAGGACTTCAGGCGAAACCACTGACGGAAAAAGAGAAACTGTTCGAAACGGGTAGTTTGAATCTGGTCGCACAGGCGGGCTCTGGCTTCAGCCAAAGCCTGTGGATTTCGGTCCCGCAGAGGTGCCAGCCATTCCCACCAACATCCACCTTGTTCCGAATGGAGTGCCTGGAACAGACAGTAGTCGTCCAGCCAATGGCCCTGCTCGCCACAGAAACGATCGAGTTCGGCTCTGTCTTCATCAGAAGCCCTATCCTTGAACCCCTCCCAGGCGAGGCTGAGAGCGAAGGCGCGTCCATCGTCGGAGAAGCTATTTTCTTCCAGTGGCAACTCATCCAGCCAACCCTCCTCTATCACGAGTTCAAGGCTGATAAAACGAGGATTGCCTGCATGAACAGAACTGCTCTGATAGGGTGAACCGTCAGCCTGGGTCGGACCTACCGGCAGTATCTGCCAAACTGTCATCCCTGCCGCATGGAGAAAGTCAACAAATCGATAGGCATGACTGCCAAGATTCCCAACCTTTCCGGGGCCTGGCAGTGAACTAATGTGCAACAATATCCCGGCCCGACGGCGACCCAATACCCCGGACAGGCTTTCGCCGCCATCGGTCTGGCTATAATCCATACTACTTATCCTTTTAGGCGACTGCCGGAATTTGAAATGGGATCAGTCGTTTTTTTTCATCACGCCGCCAAGCGCAGGATCACCGCTGCCCTTGGTAAACACCTCTCCAAGATAGGCGGGTTCATTGATGCCCAATAGCTCATAGAGGTGGGAAAGTTGGCGACGAAAGAGACTCTCGAAATCACTCACAGTGCCACTGGGGTTGTAGTCACCAAACCACCAGAACCAGTCAGACCCTTCACAGATAGCCAGTTGCCGCTCAAGTTCCTCCATCTGCTGCGCAGAAAAGTCACCATCAGCAACTGTCTGATCATAGGCTATTTTTGCATCCCCCAACATGTCCCAGGCCCGGTTCTTGTCATGATCGCCGATCCAGGTCGAAAAGGTGCCATAGACCCAACTTCCGGCAACCAGTTTTGGAAGCCTTGGAGAGGGCTTTGTCTGCTGCGCAAGAGACTCGGAAAATGTGGTTAGCTCGAAACGTGGATGGTTCGACAGCCGGTCATACATGGCGTTCAGAAAGTAACTGCCATTATGGGGGTAATACTCCCAGGCATTTTCCCCGTCCATGATGATGGAGACCACCGCATTGGGATTATCCCCGCAGGCGTTGGCGATATTCTCCAAATGGTTGATCAGATCTCCAACTGCGTCATCGGCGTGCCAGTCACCATAGGTAAAACCGATCAGATCAGAGAGTCCGTCATCCCGGAAAAACATGTTCAGACCGCCTTCCCGAACCCGGTAGGGAGTATGGACCCAGTTTTCGGGCATATGATCACCTTCACTGCTGACAGAGAGGCTGTTATGCAATACTTGCTGACCGGTCGCGGCCCAGAGAAACCCCTCCTCTTCCAGCAGTTTGAGCGTTACTTCACTCACCGCACCCTCCGACGGCCAACATCCGGCAGGCGAGAAGCCAAAGTGCTTCTTAAACACTTCAACGCCTTTACGTACATGCCAGCGCGCCCTCGCTTCCCCGCCCGGATAGCTTTTCAGCTCGGGCATTTCCGCATAGGGCATCGCCTCTTTGGTTGACTCAATATCGATCAACAAAGGCACGATCGGGTGAGCATAGGGGGTGACGGAGAGTTCCACCTGCCCATTTTCAGCCAGTTTGCGATAACGCTCTGTTACCCGGGTCAACTCTTCACCGATCAACTCCACCAAGCGACGCCGGTCACTGATATCATAACCGTACCCCTTACTCTGCAATGAACGAATGCGAATATCGTTGAGTCGTACGCACTCACCCACCCAGGCCAGGTGATACCAGACAAGAAGATCCACCATGAAGTGATCGTTCAGATAGGGTATGAGCGTATCCTCCTCCAACACTTTGGAGGCAAGATCAGCCAGCCGGGAATAGTGCTTGAAACGCTGGATCAAGCGACGTTCATTGGCACGCAGGCAGGCTGAAACCAGCTCCTTGCGGGAATCTTGGTCCACCGGAAGTCCCGGCCCAGCAAGCGCCGCCAGCAGTGGGTCGCGGATCAGTGTTCCGAACTCCAGCCAGGCTTTGATCTGACCCGCATAGTCGTCGATCTGCTCCAGCAGAACCGGGGCAAAATTCACCACCGCCTTCGACTTTGGATTGTGCTCCAGGTGGGCCGCCATATCCGCATAGTCTTTGATGCCGTGCAGATAGACCCAGGGAAGATGGTAGTCACTATGCTCCGGTCCCTTGTAGTAGGGCTGATGCATATGCCAGCAGAAGACCACCTTCAACCGGTTCTTACTCTCACTCATGATTGATTTTTCTCGTTATCGTACGTGATGAATGCTCTGCCCCAGCATCTCCGGCGTTACCAATACCACACCACCATCAGATACCAGGAAACGTTCCGCATCAGCGACGGCATCTTCGCCAATGATAGTGCCCTCGGGAATCTCACAACCCCGATCGATGACTGCTTTACGAATACTGCAGTTGCGCCCAATATTGACATCAGGCAGCACCACCGAATCCTCCACTGAAGTGTAGGAGTTGACCCTGACGTTGGAAAACAGCAGGGAGTTTCTCACGATCGCCCCGGAGATAACGCAGCCGCCCGAGACCATCGAATCCACGGCCATGCCACGCCGCTCTTCATCATCAAAAACAAATTTTGCCGGCGGCAGTTGCTCCTGATAGGTCCAGATGGGCCAGCTCCGGTCATACAGGTTCAGCGGCGGGGTCACGCCGATCAGTTCCAGATTGGCTGACCAGAACGCATCGATGGTGCCCACGTCGCGCCAATAGGCCTGTTTCCCGCTCTCCACATCCTTGAACTGGTAGGCCATGATACGGTACTTTTCGATGACTCTCGGGATAATGTCCTTACCGAAGTCATGGGAAGAATCCGGTGTATCCGCATCCTTTATCAGTTGCTCAAAGAGGAACTTGGTGTTGAAGACATAGATACCCATGGAGGCCAAAGCCACATCGTCCCGCCCCGGCATGTGCTGGGGATTGTCCGGCTTCTCAGCGAACTCGAGGATGCGGTACTCCTCGTCGACGCTCATTACGCCGAACTCTTTTGCCGTTTCCAGATCCACCTCGATACAACCCACCGTCATGTCAGCGCCTGTCTCAACGTGTTCCGCCACCATGGTGCCGTAATCCATCTTGTAGATGTGATCGCCTGCCAGGATCAACACATACTCCGGTGCGTGACTGCGCAAAATATCCAGATTCTGGTAGACCGCGTCAGCAGTCCCCTCATACCAACTGCTTTCGATGCGCTGCTGAGCCGGGAGCAGCTCCACGAACTCGCCAAACTCGCCCCGCAGAAATCCCCAACCGCGTTGGATGTGCAGAATCAGGGAGTGAGCCTTGTACTGAGTCAGTACACCAATGCGGCGAATACCGGAATTAATACAATTTGACAGTGGAAAATCCACAATCCGAAACTTCCCCCCGAAAGGAACCGAAGGCTTGGAGCGCCATTGGGTCAGATTTTTCAGGCGTGAACCCCGTCCTCCCGCCAAAATGAGTGCCAGTGTGTTCCTCGTCAGGCGACTGACAAAACGTGGATTTTGGTCGGACATAAAACTACCCTCCGTGACCTTCAGCAGATAACAACAACAGCGACCGATAAAGCCCCGCATCGACGCTGCCTTATGGTACCATCATGTTCCCTCGACGCGTAGCCGTTACTGTCCGGAATGAAGTTGATGAAACAGTCTCACGCCCAGAATATCTCCGAACCTCTGCAGCGAATCCTGGAAGCCAGGCACCACGATCCATTTGAAGTCCTCGGTAGGCATGTCGAGGGGGATTCCACAGTCTTCAGAGTATTTCAGCCACGGGCTCGCCGCGTCCGGCTAGGCGACGCTGAAACAGAATTGCAACGTATCGAGGGTACTGATCTTTTCGAGGGCCGCTTCAATACAGCAGACTTACCGGAGCGCATTGAAGTCATTTGGGCGGATGAGTACGGCGTCGAACAGCAACACTACGACCCCTACTGTTTCACACCTCAGTTACAGGATTTCGATGTCCACCTTTTCGGCGAGGGGCGGCATCGCCACGCCTATCGTTTTCTCGGCGCCCATCCCCATGAGGCCGATGAGATTCCCGGCATCCTGTTCGCCGTTTGGGCGCCCAATGCCGAACGCATCTCCATCGTCGGTGACTTCAACCAGTGGGATGGACGCGTATATCCGATGCGCGCGCGTGGCGGTTCCGGTATCTGGGAGCTGTTTATTCCCGGGTTGGCTACCGGGGCCTTCTATAAATTCGAGGTTCGCGCCCAGGATGGCGACATCTCGCTGCGCACCGACCCCTACGGCAACCACTTCCAGATGCGCCCCGAGACCGCCGCCGTGGTCATGGCGGACTCAGAGTATCAGTGGGAAGATGAAGACTGGATTGAAGCGCGTGAAAAACGCAACTGGCAACAGTCACCCATGTCAGTCTATGAAGTGCACCTCGGCTCCTGGCAGAAAGACATCGATGGTGGATTCCTTAACTACCGGAAACTGGCCCATCGGCTCTGCGACCATATCAAAGAGACTGGTTTCACCCATGTGGAACTGCTGCCGATTACCGAACACCCTTTCGACGGTTCCTGGGGCTATCAGACGACCGGCTACTTCGCCCCGACCAGCCGTTTCGGCACACCGGACGATTTCCGCTATTTCATCGATCATCTGCACAAAAACAGTATTGGTGTGATCCTGGACTGGGTGCCCGCCCACTTTCCCCGCGACCGGCATGCGCTGGCGCAATTCGACGGCTCAGCGCTCTACGAACATGAGGATCCCCGTCGGGGTGAGCACCGGGACTGGGGCACTCTAATCTTCAATTTTGGTCGAAATGAGGTGCGTAACTTCTTGATATCCAGTGCAATCTACTGGATGGAAGAGTTCCACCTCGATGGCTTGCGGGTCGACGCCGTCGCCTCTATGCTCTACCTCGACTACTCGCGGGAACCCGGCGACTGGCTCCCCAACGAGTATGGCGGAAGAGAAAATCTTGAAGCCGTCGACTTCATGCGGGAACTCAACAGCACCACCCACGAACTCCACCCCGGCACTCTGATGATCGCCGAGGAGTCAACCGCCTGGCCCCAGGTTTCGCGCCCCACCTGGTTGGGAGGCCTGGGTTTTAGCATGAAGTGGAACATGGGCTGGATGCACGACACGCTCTCCTATTTATCGAAAGATCCGGTCTACCGTCACTACCATCACGACCTGCTGACCTTCGGTCTACTCTATGCTTTTACCGAGAACTTCGTCCTGCCCTTCTCCCACGACGAGGTTGTGCATGGCAAAGGCTCAATGATCAACAAGATGCCAGGGGACGAGTGGCAGAAATTCGCCGCCTTGCGACTGCTCTACACTTACATGTTCACCTATCCCGGCAAGAAGCTACTCTTCATGGGTAGCGAATTCGCTCAGGCACGGGAGTGGAACGACGACGAGGCGCTGGACTGGTTCCTGCTTGATCATCCGTTTCACAACGGGGTAAAGACCCTCATTTCCGATCTGAACCATCTCTACCAGGAACAAACCTCTCTGCATCAGGTGGAGTTTGAAGAGGGGGGGTTCGAATGGATCGACTGTAATGACAGTTCGCAGTCAGTATTGAGTTATCTGCGCAAAAGCCCCGACGGCAACGTCGCAGTCATCATACTCAACTTCACCCCGATTCCCCGGGAAAACTACCGCATCGGTCTCAGCCGCGCGGGTAACTACCGCGAGGTATTGAATTCCGATTCAGCGTTCTACGGCGGCAGCAATGTGGGGAATGGCGGAGTCATCAGCGCTGAAGAAGTGAGCTGGATGGGAAGGGACTACTCCGCCTCGCTGACGCTGCCTCCGCTGGGTGCGGTGGTATTGCGGCTGGAAGTATAGGGTGTAGGCCCGATCAAGCGTAGCGGATCGGGCAAATTGTAATGATATGCCCATGGGGTTGCCGGTTCCGCTGCGCTTGAACCGGCCTACGGCCAAGTCGCTATTTGCGGTTGCGCATCCGGTGCCGCCGAAAGTAGTCGATCAAACCGCGGGTGGAACTGTCGTGTACCGCATTCACTTCCTCATCCATCAACTCAGGCAGAATCACGTTCGCCAGTTGCTTGCCCAACTCCACACCCCACTGGTCGAAGGAGTTCACCCGCCAGACCACCCCCTGCACGAAGATCTTGTGTTCGTAAAGCGCGATCAGTGAACCAAGACGCGACGGGGTAATCCTGTCCAGCAGTAGCGTGTTGGTGGGACGGTTGCCGGGAAAAATCTTGTGGGGCAGAAGCTCGACAATCTGCTCAGCACTCATTCCGGCTGCCTCCATCTCCTCACGGGCCTCGGTGCGGGTCTTCCCCTTCATCAACGCTTCGGTCTGGGCAAAAAAATTGGCCAGCAACATCTCGTGATGCTCTCCAGCCTCATTATGGCTGTTGATCGGCGCGATGAAATCGCAGGGAACCATCTGGGTGCCCTGGTGAATCAACTGATAGAAGGCGTGCTGGCCATCGGTTCCTGCAGTCCCCCAAACCACAGGTCCGGTGCTGTAGGTGACGGGTCTGCCGAAACGCGTCACCCGCTTGCCGTTACTCTCCATGTCCGCCTGCTGCAGATAATCGGGCAGCAGGCGCAGATACTCGTCATACGGCAGGATGGCGCAGGTCTTCGCTTTGGCGAAGTTGGCATACCAGATACCGAGCAACGCCAAGATTACCGGCATGTTTTCAGAGAGATCCGCATGCAGAAAATGCTCATCCATCTCATGCGCACCATCCAGGAGTTCATTGAACCCCTCCATACCAATGGCAAGGGCGATCGGCAGACCGATGGCAGACCAGAGTGAGTAACGTCCACCAACCCAATCCCAGAATTCGAACATATTGTCGGTATCGATACCGAACTCAGCCACCTTCTCTTCATTAGTGGAGATAGCAACAAAGTGGCGAGCCACCGCCGCTTCATCTTTCAGCGTCTCAAGCAACCAGCTGCGCGCTGTGGTGGCGTTACTGAGTGTCTCCTGAGTGGTAAAGGTCTTGGAGGCGACAATAAAGAGAGTGCTCTCCGGGTCGATATGTTTGGTCGCCTCGACGATATGGGTGCCATCTACGTTAGAGACGAAATGCACCCGCAGATCGGAGCGCTGGTAGTGTTTCAGCGCCTCGCAAACCATCTTTGGCCCCAGATTGGAACCACCGATACCAATATTGACCACATCGGTTATCTGCTTGCCGGTATACCCTTTCCACTCGCCGGAGCGCACCGATTCGGAGAACTGCGCCATCTTGTCCAGTACCGCGTTGACCTCCGGCATCACATCTTCGCCATCCGCCCATATTGGGCGGTTGCTGCGATTACGCAGAGCCACATGCAGTACGGCACGATCCTCGGTGATATTCAGCCTGTCTCCGGAAAACATCCTTCGGCGCCAGCCATCCAGATCGACCGACTCCGCCAGTTTGAGCAACAGATTCATGGTGGCTGGCGTGATCCGGTTCTTCGAGTAGTCAAGCAAGATGCCACAAGTTCGTAGCGACATCTGTTCTGATCGCTCCGGGTGATCATGAAAGAGATCTCGCATGCGAACAGGTGCCATCTCTTCCCAGTGCGCCTGCAGGGTTAACCACTCATCGGTGTGATTTATCTCGGTCATGATCGGAACTTCTATAGGTTTCTGAGAACAAGACTCACCCGCTCTCTTCCTTGATAACAGATGTTAAGAAGAAGCGCGTTGAGGTTCAAGACAATGAGGTCAATTATTTCCAATAAATCTATGCTCTATGCCACTATTTACTTTAGAATCGGGGATAGCTTTAAACAAGTCTCTGGACAATATCGACATTCACACTCATCGACTTAGCTGGGAATCTGCCATTGAACATCCTTTTTGCCTCCAGTGAAGCCACTCCGTTGATCAAAACCGGGGGCTTGGCGGACGTCGCCGGTAGTCTGCCTGCGGCGTTGCGAACATTTGGACACGATTGCCGGCTTGTGTTGCCTGCCTACCCACAGGCGGTGGAACACGCCGATGACCTGCAGCAGGTGGCAGAACTCGACATTCCGGGGTATCTGGGCAGGGTCCGCCTGCTCAGCGGGTTCAGTGGTCCACACGGCGTTCCTCTCTATCTGGTCGATGCACCGTTTTTCTTCGACCGTGAGGGTAACCCCTATCTCACACCCGAAGGTTATAACTGGGAAGATAATGCGAACCGCTTCGGGCTCTTCTGCAAGACAATCGTCGAGATTGGCCTCGATAACGCCGGGCTCGACTGGAAGCCAGACCTGGTACACGCCAACGACTGGCAAACGGGTCTGGTACCTGCTCTGCTATCGCGCCATACCGATCGCCCGGCTACGGTTTTCACCATTCATAACCTCGCCTATCAAGGACTGTTCGACCTTGAAACCTTCGACCAGCTGCATCTGCCTGCGGAGCTCTGGTCTCCGGAAGGGCTGGAATTTCACAGTCAACTCTCTTTCATCAAAGGCGGCATCGCCTTTGCTGACCGCATCACCACCGTCAGCCCCACCTATGCCGAGGAGGTACAGACCCCGGCATTTGGCTACGGACTGGAGGGGCTGTTGTTACATCGCAGTCACAATTTCAGCGGTATTTTGAATGGCATCGACTACCATGAATGGGATCCTGCAAGCGACCCCAATACGGTTGCCCCTTTTACCGCAGACAGTTTCGAAAAAAAGGCTGAAAACAAACTGGCGCTACAGCGGGAGTTCGGCCTGCCAGAGGACGAGCATATCCAGCTCTTTGGCTATATTGGCCGATTGGTCGAGCAGAAAGGGGTCGACCTGATTCTACAGATCCTGCCCGGCATCATGGATTCAGGTGCACAAGTGGTGCTGTTGGGCTCAGGTAACCCTGAGTTGGAACAGGCGCTAAAGAAAATCAGCAGCAAGTATCACAGCAGAGTCGGTGTATATATTGGCTATGACGAGGGGCTGGCTCATCGGATCGAGGCTGGCTGCGACTGTTTCCTGATGCCTTCGCGTTTTGAACCCTGCGGCCTCAACCAGATCTACAGTCTACGCTACGGCACTATACCCATCGTCCGCCGTACCGGCGGGCTGGCCGACACTGTGGTCGATGTCAACCCGCACACTCTCGCAGACGGATCCGCCACTGGGTTCCTGTTCGATAATGCCGATGGGGCCGGGCTATGGGAGGCTGTGGAGAGAGCCATCGACTTCTACCACCGCCCGGAGGTAGAGTGGTGCATACTCGCCACTACGGGAATGCGTCAGGATCTGAGTTGGGAGACCAGTGCGAAGCACTACCTGGATCTCTACCAGGATGCGATTACCTCGCCTTTCACCCCATCTGTTTAGCATTCAAAAAAAAGCCCCGGCCTGATGGCCGGGGCTTTTTCTTCGGGAACCGCTGAATCAGGCCGCCTGAACAGGTATGGAGTCTCCAGTTCTTTCCACCCTATTCTGCTCGTTCAGATAGACCAGAGTCGGCTTGAAGTCAGCTATTTCGGCCTCATCAATGCCTGAGTAGGCGCAGATGATCACCCTATCACCGGGTTCTGCCTTGTGTGCCGCCGCACCATTCACGGAGATCACTCGCGAGCCAGCCTCCGCCCGAATGGCATAGGTGGTAAAACGTTCGCCGTTGGCGACGTTGTAGATCTGGATCTGCTCGTACTCATGTATCCCGGCAAGTTCCAGCAACTCACTGTCAATGGCGCAGGAACCCTCATAATCCAACTCTGAGTGGGTTACACAGGCCCGATGTAATTTGCATTTAAGAACCGTCAACTGCATGAAAAGCAGACTCCATCACACGAAAGCCGCACATTATCCGCGATCTTCATGCTTCCATCAATGGCAAGAAAGCCGTCATGTTATCGATTAGCCTCGCTTTTCCCAGATAGGCAGCGGCTAAAATCACCAGATTCCGCTCGCCAGCCTCGGGAAAGCCCAAGTCCGCAGCCCTCCGCACAGTAAAATAGTCGGGCCGGAAACCCGCTGCCACAAGCCGCTTTTGCGCCCTGAACTCCAGCGAGTCATAGTCTCTTTCACCTGACATTAGGGCTTCGGAGGTCAATTTCAAGGTTTCATGCAGTACCGGCGCCTGTGACCGCTCCTGTGGTGTCAGATACCCATTGCGTGAACTGAGCGCCAGGCCGTCCTTCTCACGAACCGTTGGCACACCAATGACCTCCAGAGGAAAGCAGAGCTCAGCTGCCATCCGGCGCAGCACCATCAGCTGTTGGAAATCCTTCTCTCCGAACAGGGCCAGATCCGGCTGCACCATATTGAACAGCTTGCAGACCACAGTTGCCACGCCGACAAAATGGCCAGGACGACTGCTGCCGCAGAGGATATCCGACAGACCAGGCACCTCCACCCGGGTCTGCTCAGTTTTTCCTGGTGGATAGACCACCTCCACGGGAGGCGTAAAGAGCAGGTCAGCATCCACGCCTGAAAGTTTCTCCCGATCCGCCTCCAGAGTACGGGGATAGGAAGCAAAATCCCCCCCCTCTCCAAACTGCATCGGATTCACGAAGATACTGACTACGCAGCGGTCAGCCAGTTCCCTGGCCCGCCTGACCAGTTCCAGATGGCCGACATGCAGATTGCCCATCGTCGGCACAAAGGCAATACGTTCATTGCCGCTCCGCCAGGCGGCCACCTGCCGGCGCAGCGATTCGATAGTGGAAACGGACTCCATGGTTTCAGAAAAAACTCTCTTCAGGCCCCGGAAACTCACCTTGTCGGACGCTCTCGACAAAGGCCGACAAAGCTGCCTGGATGCTCTCTCTGCCCACCAAAAAGTCTTTCACGAAGCGCGGAGGATTGGGATTCATACCCAACATGTCGTAGATCACCAAGACCTGTCCGTCACAACCTGCACCGGCGCCGATCCCGATAACCGGCATGACGACCGCCTTGGCGATCTCTGTCGCCAGTACAACTGGGATGCACTCGAGTACCAGCATCTGCACGCCGGCATCCTGCAAAGCGAAGGCATCCTGCATGATCCGCTCCGCACCCTCCTTTTCACGTCCCTGCACCCGGTAACCACCGATCTTAAACACAGATTGGGGCAGTAACCCAAGATGGCCGCACACAGGAATACTGCGGGACGTCATCTGACGCACAGCCTCCAGCTGCGCACCGCCACCTTCCAGTTTAACCATCTGTGCTCCGCCTTCTTTCATCAGGCGTCCGGCGGTCTCCATCGCCTGATCGGGGGTGCGGTAGCTCATGAAAGGCATATCCGCCACCAGCAGCGCGCCCTGCCTGACCCGCGCAACATTACGGGTGTGATAGACCATCTCGTCGACAGTCACCGGCAGCGTACTCTCCTGCCCCTGCACCACCATACCCAATGAATCCCCCACCAGCAGAACCTCAGCACCAGCGTTTTCAATCAACCGGGTAAAACTGGCATCGTAGCTGGTGATACAGCTGATCTTACGACCAGCCTGTTTCATTTCCAGCAGATAATTGACGGTGATATTGGAGACAGACATGAATATCCTGTTGATAGTACAAATTAAATTGTGTGAGCGGCAAACCCGCCACGATTACTCAATAGATGGGCAAATCGAGATGGGACACAGCGCTTTCTACTGTCTCTTCACAGCAAACCGCTGGAAATCAAACCCAAAGAGCTAAAATAGCGGTTCAGCAAAACCAAATCGCCTTAATTTTATCACGCCCCGCTGTGAACCGTTCAAAACAGCAGAGGTGCGGGATTGAGGTAACGTTTACCCGAATCAGCTGTGCAGATATGTTCCACCAGCAACTGGAAGTCAGCTTCACTCTCAACCGGGTTGATCTCCGCCGCATTGATGATCAGCAGCGGTGAGCGGTCATAGTGGTAAAAAAAATCGGTGTAGGCGTCACACAGCCGCTGTAGGTAGGCGGGTTCCATGCTTGCTTCTTCCGGTCTCGCCCGTTGACGGATGCGCCGCATCAGTGTCTCAACCGGCGCCTGCAGATAGACCACCAGATCGGGCTTCGGTGCCGCCATGGCCAGCCGTTCATAGACCTGCTGGTAGAGCAGCAGCTCCTCGTGTTCAAGATTGACTTCGGCGAAGAGGCGATCCTTCTCCAACATAAAATCGGCAATCAAACGCTGCCGGAACATATCACCCTGCTGCAATTCGTTCCATTGACGACTGCGTTGAAAAAGAAAAAAGAGCTGGGCGGGAAATGCAGACTGCCTGCGATTCCGGTAGAAACGACCCAAAAAAGGATTCTCTTCGGCTTCTTCAAGCAGCGTTTCGCCGCCAAAGGCCTCAGCCAGACGTCGCACCAAGCTGGTCTTGCCCACACCGACAGGACCCTCGACCACCAAAAAACCCGGCGGAGAAAATGATTCAGGCGACCTTTTCGATACCATCACCTGAAATCCGTTCAAGCAGTCCGGAAAGCGGCCCGAACTGTGGGATATCCAGCCCTGGCGGTGCGATCTCCGCCAATGGATAGAGTACAAATGCGCGCTCCCCCAAACCGGTATGTGGCACGATCAGATGCGTGGTTTTGATCTGCTGATCGCCAAACAGCAGCAGATCCAAATCGAGGGTCCGCGGCCCCCAGCGTTCGCCGCGCCGTACCCGTCGATGCAGCCGTTCCAACCGCTGCAGTTCTTCCAGTAGCATCTCTGCCCCCAGGGAGGTCGTCACAGCGGCGACTGCATTGATGTAGTCCGGCTGATCCGGCGGCCCCATGGGCGCAGTCCGGTAGAGTGAGGAGCGGGCAGTGCAGTGAGTCTCCGGCAGATCCCCCAGTTCATCCAGCGCACGCCTCACCTGCTGTCGTGGTGATCCCAGATTACTGCCCAGCCCAATGTACGCAACAATCTGTGAACTTTCACTCATCCGATGATTTAGCCTTCCTGGGTCGGCGGCGACGACGGCGACCACTATGGCCCCGGCGTTCCTGTCCGGCCATCTGTCCCTGCTCCTGAGGATTTCCTTGCTGGAACTCTGTCCACCACTCCGCCAACTCCATCTCTGTCTCTCCAGCCTGGGCACGCAGCAGCAGAAAGTCATAAGCAGCACGAAATTTTGGGTGGGTGATGAGGCGTTGAGGACGTTTACCGCCACGACTAAGGAATTTCGGCTGCATCTGCCAGATGTCCCGCATTGGGTAGCTGATACGCTTCGGAATCAGCACTCTCTGAGCCTGCTCAGCCAAGACGTCCCTTCCCGCCTCCTGCAGCGCGGGTATCGGGGGCATGCCATCCGCCTCATACGCTGCCGCACGCAGACGTACCGGTTCCCACAGCAACACGGCGAAAAGGAAGGCCGGGGTTACCGGCTTTCCATCCCTGATCCTGCTGTCGGTGTTTTCCAATCCCCGGTTGACGAAGGTAATGGGAAAGTCGTGATCTTCGTGGCTCAAGGCCTCTTCGGTCGCGGGAAAAAGGTGGCCAAACATGTCGTAATGGCGCAGCTTTTCAAAAGTCTCCAGGGCAGCACCACCCAGGAACAGCTTCAATACCTCTTCAAATAACCGGGCAGCGGGCACATCATCCAGCAGGGAGACCATTGAACTCAGGGGCGATTCGCAGGAAGCGTCAATCTTAAATCCCAGCTTGCCGGCAAAACGAACCGCCCGCAACATGCGAACAGGATCCTCACGGTAACGCTGTTCCGGATCCCCCAGCAGCCTCAGCACGCCGTTATTCAGATCTGTCAGGCCATCCGCATAGTCCACAACCGAGAAATCCCCGATGTTGTAGTAGAGGGCATTGATGGTGAAATCACGCCGCTGGGCATCTTCCTCAATGGTGCCATAGACGTTATCCCGCAGGATCATGCCGTTCTCGACCTTGCGCGAATCATCTGCGCTCCCATCCCCCATGCTGCGGAAGGTAGCAACCTCGATGATCTCCCGGCCAAAAAAGACGTGCGCCAGACGAAAACGCCGGCCTATGAGGCGACAATTGCGAAAGACCTCCTTTACCTGTTCAGGCCGGGCGTCAGTCGCCACATCAAAGTCTTTGGGTTCACGCCCGAGCAGGAGGTCACGCACGCCCCCCCCTACCAGATAGGCCTCAAAACCGGAATTTCTCAGCCGATAGAGCACCTTGACAGCATTTTCGCTGATATTTGCCCGGGAGATATTGTGATCCGGGCGGGGAACAATGACTGGATCAAAGATGACGTTATGTCCCGTAGGCGCCTGATCAGACACCGTTTTTCGCTTGAACAGCTTCTGCTGAAGCCACTTTACCGTTCGATTCAACTAATACAGACCACAAAGAGATAAAAAAATATCACCAAACCATTGAGCCTGGCCATGAGGTCAGTATAATAGCGCCTTTCCGAGCAAACTGCTCCCTTCGTCTAGTGGTCTAGGACGCTGGCCTCTCACGCCGGTAACAGGGGTTCGAGTCCCCTAGGGAGTACCATCTTTAAAAACCGCACCGGGTTGCCGATGCGGTTTTTTTGTTCCTGATGTGTGCCACCCCCCCAAAGCATTGGAGGAGACGCCCTACTCCTTCGAGGCCTTGCTGCCCGGCGTACAGGCCAAGCCACGCAGATATGCTGCAAAATCCTCCCCCAGTTCCGGGTGATCAAGACCATATTCAACTGTGGCCTCCATGTAACCCAGCTTGCTGCCGCAATCGTATCGCTTGCCTTTGACCCGATAGGCCCGAACCTTTTCGAACTTCAACAGTTCAGCAATCGCATCGGTCAATTGAATCTCGCCACCCTGGCCTGTGCCTGTCTGCTCCAGCATGTCGAAAATTCGCGGAGTAAGGATATATCGTCCGACCACAGCCAGGTTTGACGGCGCATCTTTCGGATCGGGTTTTTCCACGATTGAGCTGATGATTGCGGTTTCACCGTCATCGTCGATTACTTCAACAATACCGTATTTATTGGTTTCGTCGGGCGGTACCTCTTCCACAAGAATCACACTGCACTGGTACTTGTCATAAACATCAATCATCTGGGCCATGGCGCCCCTGCCATCATCACCCTTGATCAGGTCATCCGCCAGGATTACCGCAAAAGGCTCATCTTTCACAACAGGTTTTGCACAAAGCACTGCATGGCCGAGTCCCTTTGCCTCTGCCTGCCGTAGATAGATACAGGAGACCTCCTCAGGGAGGACATTCTGAACAATCTGCAGCAGTTTCTTTTTGCCGGAAGACTCCAGCTCCACCTCAAGTTCATACGCCTTGTCAAAGTGGTCAGGGATCGCCCGTTTTGCTCGGCCTATGATAAAGACGAGGGATTCAATGCCAGCTGCCTCAGCCTCCTCGGCGCCATACTGAATCAACGGCTTATCAACAATGGGTAACATCTCCTTGGGAGATGCCTTGGTGGCTGGCAGAAAGCGGGTACCCAGGCCGGCGGCCGGAAAGACAGCCTTCAGAACTTTTTTATTCATCTTCTTCCCTTGTCACTCGTCATAACAATACAATTCCAGTAGCCATACTAAATAGTTCATAGGATAGGCGACATACACAAAAGAGGGTGTCGGCGGCATAGACGCCGCCGTCAAGCCTACAGGGATATATATTCGGCGTCCCTCATTTGGGGATGTCGGCTATCCAACGCTCTCCTTAGTATGATTCCAAATGGGTTTCAAGCAAAACCTGGCTAACAATTTATCCGGCTTTCAAGACAGACAAAATCTCGTTATTTATCGCATGCAGTGCCTGCAACGGATTAGCCGCGGCCGTTATCGGGCGCCCAACGACAAGATAACTTGATCCTGCATTGATCGCATCTGCAGGCGTCATCACCCGGCGCTGATCATCAGCCGTTGCGTCCAACGGTCTCACACCGGGCGTAACCAGCAGAAAATCGTTCCCAACCCTGCCTCGGATATCGGAGGCTTCCCGGGGAGAGCAGACAACCCCATCCATTCCGGATGAGAGGGAGAGATCCGCCAGGCGCAGGACATTTTCAGCGGGTTCACCATGATAGCCAACTTCAGCAATATCCTCTTTTGACAGACTCGTCAGAATTGTCACGGCCACCAAGAGTGGCCTTTCTGAGCGAACTGCCAACCTTTCCGCCGCTGCTTCCATCATGCGACGCCCCCCTGACGCATGAACATTCATCATCCAAACACCGAGGTCTGCTGCTGCACTGCAGGCAGCCGCAACAGTATTTGGAATGTCATGGAATTTAAGATCGAGAAAGATATCGAATCCCTTACCACTCAGTTGTTCGACAAAAGAGGGACCCAAACGAGTGAACATCTCTTTGCCCACCTTCAGCCTGCACATACAAGGATCAAGTTTTTCGACCAGTTCCAGTGCAGACGTTTCACCAGGAAAATCCAGGGCAACGATAACCCGAGAAGTATTGTCACTCATCTGTCCTACGGCCTCATGAAATTGATGTTGAATAAGCTACCAGCCACCTATTTTTCTCTGGACCCACAGCCCAATCCGCGAATCGGTTTCATGCTACTCCAGTTGTTGCAGCTGGGACACTGCCAATGCAGGGTTTTTGCAGAAAACCCGCACTGCTCACACTGATACGAGGGTTGGCGGGCCAGCATCGACGCAACCGCCTTATTGAGTGTTTCCATGCTCTCTCGTGGGTTGCTGCCACTATTCTGCAAGTTTAGAGTGACCAGCCGGTCAAGTCCTTTAAGATCAGGAAGCGTTTTTAGGTGTTGCAGGACAAAATCAACCGCTGATGAAACATCCTCTTCGGCGGTAATAATATCTGTCAACGCCAGCATTACAGCGGTATCGCGATGTCTGCTGTATAATTGTTTCAAATAATCCTTCAGTGCAGCTCTATCGCCAATCTTTCCATAACATTCAATCAAAGAGGGCACGATTTCAGTCAGATAGGCGGGATCCTGTACTTCCACCATTTTGTATATTTTGAGGGCCGATCGGCAATCATCCTTTGACTTCTCAATCTCCCCCAACAGGATAGTCGACCTGATGCATCCACTGTCTGCCGACTGAGCCTTCTTCAGCATTGCTATGGCAGAAACAGTATTGCCTTTTTTTATCAGCAGCTGAGCTTGTTCGCAGTAAAAGTGAGCAATTATAGGCTGAAGCGAGTGGCCATCACTCGCTTGCAACTGCTGCGCCACCTCTAAACATCGACCCCACTCTTTTTCCTGCTGGTAAATCACCAGAAGATTGGAGAGCGCCTGTTCACTATGAAGCTTTATTTCAGTCAACTCTACGAAAAGATTCTCAGCCCTATCGAACAGCCCTGCTCGCATATAGTCCTGGCCAAGTTCCAGCAAAGCCTGGGCTCTCTGCTCTCTTGTAAGGGTGGGTCGTGCGATCAGGTTTTGGTGGATGCGTATTGCCCGTTCCACCTCTCCCCGACGGCGAAACAGATTGCCTAATGCCAAATGCGTTTCTACCGTATCACTATCCACTTCCAGAAGTTTAACAAAGACATCAATAGCCTTGTCCGGCTGCTCATTCAGTAGAAAATTCAATCCTTTAAAATAGGCGGGAAAGACCTCCTGGCTACTGGTTTTATCCCGGCCAGACTCGCTCCGTCGAGCAGCAAACCAACCTGAAGCAGCCGCAACCGGTAGCAGCAAGAGCAAAAGCTCAAGCATACCTATTGGTCCTTAAGCGGGAGAGACCGGAGATTTTTTACCTCCTCATCCACCAGACGAGAACGTCTCCGCAAAATGGAGTTTTTTCGCTTCAGGCCTAACATGGTATTCAACCCTGACAGGATTCCAAGAAAAATACCTAAACCAAGCGCGCCCATCAAGATTACTGAAAGCGGCAATTCACGACTGCCAAAATAGTAGTTAAAAAGTACCGGCTCTGCATTGAGCACCGTAAAAGCTGCACCCACCATCATCGCAAAGATGAAAAAAAGCAGTTTTAGAAAACGCACAAAAATACTCCCGTTTGCTCTGCTGAGGCAATAGTGTTTCTACGGTTTTGTCCCCGCCTCAAATACTGTTGAATGGCTTTATGGGAACAGCCCTACGAGCGAAACCCTTGTGAGATCAACAAAACTTCAGGAAACCCGGCTTGGGCGAGAGAAAGCGATGCATGCTTTTTCAGTAGGTTCTGTTGGGCGATTTTCCGACTTCATCAAAACGCTAACGTGATATAAGCACCTACCCTGTTTCTACGGTAGCTTCCTCCATCAGTCGCAGTATCACGTTTTAAAAAGGAGTAGTCTGCACCACCCGTCAAATTCTGAGATAGACGGCGCTCAAGTCGCACGCCACCATAAAAATCATCAATTCTTGGTGCCTCTTCAAATGGTGCAGTCTGATGCCAAAAAGCACCAAATGTGGCAGTAGTTCTAGAACTTAATGTCCAATCCCAGACAACATCCCCGCCATAAATATGATCAACTGCACCCGTCACTTGATATTCACGCTTTGTATCGAATAGTGTAAACGTGATTTCTGATTTGCGTAAAGAATAAACAAGGTCGGCAGACATTCGTTTGTTGAGATAAACTTCGGTTGAAATAGACGGACGATCTATCCCATAGATAGGTCTCCCATTCTCATCGAATGTCGGGGTTCCCGCATCAACAAATGACCCAGTAGTAAAATCCTCGTCATACAAAGCAGAAACAGTAAACAGAGACCCTTCATGAGTAAGGACTACATTTGCAGTATTACCAAAATACCGCCTACCGAAAACAGCTTCCATACTGGTTCTCGTTGTCGGCGCCCACCCCAAACCTAGCCCCCAGACTTCACCCTCAGTCTTGGTACTGGCATCAGACAAACTATAGGTGTTTTTTTCATAGCCCAACTTGGCAATAGCAAACATCCTTTTGTAGAGCGGATATCTCAAGTCAGCCATTGCAATCTTGAATCTTGTGGTCGTTCCAATCTCTGGTTCGGCATCTCTGTCACTATAGGTCAAATTCCATCTGAGTTTTGTAAATCCTGTACCACTACCCAGCCCTGCATTGATAACCCTGTGATCAACATCGCTGGTTGTCGAATCCTTATAATTGACACGCCGTATGGTGTACATCAGGCGGCCCGCAGCAAAACTGCCAAACTGATGTACCAGGTAAGGTGAAATCGAGTTCGTGAAAATATCAGTGACATCGTCAGTAATCGCAATATTTTCCGGGTCGCGGACACCGGATGAAAAAATCGGCACTTGCGTAAAATCTGAAGTCGCTTCAACAAAAAACAGATCTTCAACAACTGTAAGATCTGCTCTCAACCCTAACGCATGTTGGGTTTTATTCGACTCGCTATGATCATAATATCGGATGTGCTGCAGACGATAGTCGAGATCAAGATCCAATCTGTTTCCATCAGCTAAAATATGAATTCCCGGCAATATTTCCGTAATAAAGTCGTTTTCCGCCAGATCATCACTCTCAAGCGTTACATTATCCGTATATGAACCCTTTAGAGTGGCAACAGGCTCAATATGCCAAGATACCGCCAAGGCATTGGAATATATTAAACAAAACAGAGAAAAAACGAATATCCGATTAATAGACATTTTCCCTCTTCCATAGATTATTTCTTTCAAAAAAACAGATTCAACCATAGTAACTACCGTAATACTTATGGCCGGACTTCACTCTGCTTTTGTTCAAAACAAGACCAATCACTTTGTTTGGATCAAGCTGTGCAATCGATTCGTTAACAGCATCAACAGGCGTCTTGCCCGCTTCGACAACCATCACTATCTGTCCCATTCGATAAGTAAGAACACCAGCTTCAGTTGTTGCCAGCATAGGGGGAGCATCAAATAAAACGATACGATCAGGGTACCTTTCAGCCAGTTCTGTCAAAATCTTCTCCATGCTTTCGCTGGCTAACAGCTCAGTAGAGTTCTGATGTCGTCTTCCGGCAGGGAGAATTTTCAGTTTTGGCACTTGTGTACTCTGAATCACGTCGCCAAGATCCATAGTCGGGTCTTCCAGGACGTCAATCAATCCCGGCTTATCTTCCATTCCCAGTAACTTGCTGAGAGATGACTTTAGGACATCGCCATCAACGAGCAGGATAGTGGAGTCAAGTTCAGTGGCAATACTGACGCCAAGATTAATCGCCGTGTAGGTTTTACCTTCGCCAGGAAAAGAGCTTGTAACCAGAACCAAGTTACCGCGCTCAACTGGTGCGGCGCCCTTACCAAAAGCATTCATCAACAGGGGCCGTTTGATTATGCGATATTCCTCGGACAGCCTCTGTTGATCGCTATTAGGTACCAAATAACCTGCCTTACCCAAGGTTTCGAAATCGATTTCACAGATCTCTTTTTCAGGTAATTCATGTGCAGCAACAATAGCATCAGAATCAATCGGATTAGCGGTAGACACATCCTGATTGACAGCCACTACACCCTTGCCGTCCTCAGTTTTCTCTCCGGTTATTGATTTGGATTCAGCATCGACGTTATCAGACTCAACCAACGCCTCATCTGCAGCAGCAATCTGCTCCGTCCCGCCACTCTGATCGCGAGATCGCTCCTTGTTCAGCCGATCTATCGCTTTTTCGATACTACTTACCATTACGTACCTCAGTCACTCTGCATCATCCAGCCGATCATTATAAACGCTGAAAATGTTGTACCTAACCAGTGGACTTCGACTGACATGCCACAAAACCACGAAGTGGAACATGTCAGAACCAAGTTTCAGGAATAATCAAAACGTCCCCTGGAACCACCTTAACATTTGCGGAGATGTCGCCATCTCTGATCAGGTCATCAAGGCGAACCCGGTACTGCTCTGTTTTTCCACCGACATTGCGAACGATAATCGATTTGTTGCCAGCAGCGAATTCTGTCAAACCACCCACCGCAATAATGACATCCAGCAAAGTCATATTTTCCCGATAAGGGAGTGCGCGAGGCGTGGAAGCCTGTCCAACAACCCTTATCTGTTCTGAGTACTGTCCGACAGTTGTTGTAAGACTGACGGTGACTTTAGGGCTTTTTATGAGCTTGGATAATTCCGCTTCCATTTCACGGGCCAAGTCTGTCGGAGCTTTTCCCGATGCCTGGACATCCTCTACAAGAGGCGTTGAGATATAGCCATCGGGTCGAACAATAACATCCGCTGATAGCTCCGGATTACCCCAAACAAAAACACTGAGCGCATCCCCTGGCCCAATCAGATAGACCGGAGTCGCGGCTGTTTGCACCGCCGAGCCAGCAACTTCGATGGACTTCATTTTCATTGATGGGCTTGAACAACCCGTTCCTAAAGTAACCAGGAACATCAGAGCAAAAAAACATGTCTTGCGGAAAAATGTTGGAAAATATACTTGCATTTCTATCTCCAGATTATTCAATGCGTGTGCAGTCATACTACCGTTTATTCAATTCTTTTCTGAGAGCCATTACTCCTTCCATATCCTCAAACTCCCTGTCGCTCTCAAAGGCATGGGCAAGCGCCCTTTTCGCCTGCTCTTTCAGCCCCTTTCTATGCAGAGTTACTGCATAGTGATACAAGACGTTGGGATCATCCGATGAAACTGCCACTCTGCTCAAAATCTCAGAACCTCTCTCCATATCACCGCTTTGAACCAGCATCCAACCATAAGTATCAGCGATGGCAGTACTCGTGCGCGCTTTTTTATACGCCCTTTCCGCGTAAGAAATCGCCAGTTCCTGGTTGTTTTCAAAAAGTATCAGCGCCATGTTATTTAGTGCGATTACATTCCCGGAATTGTTGTCAAGAACACTCTGGTAAAGTTTAACCGCCTCATCAATCCTGTCCATTTTCTGGTAGGTGGATGCAAGTGCCAAAGTCCCCTTCAAGTCGTCAGGATTATTCTTCACCCATTTCGCCATAACTTCCACTGACTTATCTTTTTTACCATCAAGATAGTATGCCTTGGAAAGCTTATCCGACAGTGTAAACGATTGATATTTTGCCAGCCCCTCATTCAATAGCACCTGAGCTTTTGCGTAATTTCTCGATTGAACGTAGACATCACTCAAGAGAACATAACCCCACTGCTCCGTTTTTTTATTCTCCTTGACCATCATCGCCAGTCGTTCGGCCTCAGGATAATTTTTCTCTTTCGTTTCAATAGAGATAAACAGAATTGTTGTACGTAAATGGTTTGGGTTGATTTCCAGCGCTTTTTTCAGCGTGCGTTTTGCACTGGAAAGTCGACCATGTTTCGACTCTGCGGTGGCGAGTGCGATGTAGCCTGCAATCGACTGAGGCTGTTGACGAACATATCTTTCAAAATAATCAATCGCCTTGCTGAAACGTCCTATCTGCATCTCCGCATTTCCCATCAATAGAAGGAAAGTCACGTCGGTTGGCTTTATCGCCTCAACCTCCTTCAACACTTCCAATGCCTCATCGGTTTTACCCGTTTTCAGGTAATATCTGGCCAAAACAAACCTTGGGACCAAGGCTGAAGCATTTGCCTTCCTAGCCTGCTCGATCCAGGAGAGTGCTTGCTTCCTATCCTGTCTACGCTCGGAAATTTGTGAAAGTCCAAGCATCGCATTCACGTTATTAGGGTCCAATGCAAGAATCTGATTCAGTCTGTCGTCCGATTCAGTTAACTTTCCATCCTCCAAATCAAGTTTTGAAAGCGCAAACAGAGCGGGCAGATAGTCTTTCTTGATCTTCAAGGCATTTCTAAACAGCGTACGTGCATTGGCCCTCTCTCCACTCATAGTCTGAATTCCGCCTTTTAGCGTCATCAGCATCGGGCTTTCAGGATTAGCTGACAGCAGTTCATCCGTCAGTTTTACTGCCTGTGAAAACTCCTGTTTTCTCAAATAAGCGTAAATAAGTAGAAGGCGGTTACTATCAGACGAATTAGTGTCAGAAAGCCCCTCCAGCTCTTCAATGGCCTGATCAATCGCACCTTTCCTCAAATAGGCTTTTGCAAGTTCTTCTCTGATGCCAGTACTTTCAGGTCTGACTGACGCAGCTTTTCTCAGATAGTGGGTACCTAATGCATCCTGTCCTGACTGACTCGCAGCATTGCCAATCATGGTCAAAAGTTCTACATCCTTGGTATCGTCATTAACGATGGGAGCTAGAATTTCGACCGCATCACCGGGCCTGTTCAAGCGTAAACGTGTCTCACCCAACAACTTCCTCGCCTGAATGTGTGTCGGTACTTCATTGACATACCTTGTAAGGAAGTCATTCGCCTGTTCATAGTTTCGCCTGGCAAAATGCACTGAACCCAGGAGCAGATGAGTAGGCACATGGCCCGGCATTACTTTGATTACGTGATGTAGATCTATTTCAGCCAGATCATATTTTCCCGCCATAAAGTAGCGCAGTGCTGACAAATAGGAGACAAAGGGATTTTCAGGTATGATTTTCCTGATAATTTCGATATTTGCAGAAGCTTTATCAATCTTCTTCTGTGCCAGCAACGTCTGAATCAAAGAAATACGCAGTACAAACTTACGCTGAGAAAATATTTCCTGTTCAAGTCCAGCCAGTGCACTTTCAAAGCTCTCTTCCGCAAGAGGGAATTTTTGCAGCTTGAAATACGCTAATCCTTTGATGGTCCATGCATCGACATTGTTCTTTTCAACTTGAAGTGCTTCGTCACTTGCTTCTATAGCTTTTTCATAATCCTTTTCAACAAGGTAGATTCGTCCTATCCCTGAGTAAGCCTTCGCATAGGCGCCCTCTCGTGCAAGAACAGCATGGTATAAGTCCAATGCCTTCTCTTTCTTGTTATTCCCGGCAAACGCCTGGGCACGCAAGATCTGTACTTCACTCAGGTCCGCAGCTTGAATCCCCTCTTCTTTTATTTCATCGAGGATCCGATCATAGAGCCGCTGCTGTAGCAAAGCCTCTCCCTTTATCAGGTAGAGGTCTTTCTCCTGTATGCCCAGTTGTTTTGCCCGAATCAACTCTTTCTCTGCCGACGCACCATCCCTGACCTTAAGATAAACTTTTGCCAACTGCAGTCTTGCATCACCGTTGTCTGGATTGATCTGTAGAGCATTTTTCAACTCAATAACAGCCTTTTGGTACTGCTTCCCTTCCGTATGAGACCGCGCGCTCTCCAGATAGGCAAGTTCATCGTCCTTTCCGCTACAACCACTCAATACTATCGCCACTGCAACAGACGCCATCAGCGTCATTTTGAGAAATCGCTTTTTATTGATATGCATCTCTTTCATTCCATGCCCAGTATTTTATAAATCAATCGTGTTTATATTGCGGTTCTGGATAGTTGTAAGTTCAGCCATGCCTCAAGACAACCCTGTTTGAAACACACTATTTCTCCACCGCAGCCAGATACCCTGGTAGAAATCCGACCATCTTGATCCTGGTTTTATCTTCATCGGCACCGAGGTCATAACTAACCATATTGACGTCTATCTCAGGATTTCCTTTTAGAGTACCCAGCAGATTCAGCAACTTGGCTTTGATATTTTTTTGTTCCCGCTTACCCGCTGCATTGTACCAACGCCAGACAATTCGTCCTCTATCTGACCCTGCGGCTTTCAGCCTCGTCTCTTCAACAATTAAGTTTCGACCATTTACCAGACCGAGATCGGTAACACGCCGATAGATTCTCGACCATACGTCAGAATCATATACTTCATTCAGGACACTGATCGCCTCTCTACCCTGTTCTTGTGAGCTGAAACGGGACAAAAACACATCAACTCTATGTGCTCCTTCGCTGTATCTACCTTCAACAACAGAATTTCCTTGCAACCAGTCAGGCTTCCATGAAGTCAGTTTGTTTTCAACCAACCTCCAGTCCGCTATCTTGCCTGGCAATTCAACCGTGGAGCTGTCTGTTTCCGCCCCGCCTGACATGTAGAAAAAGGCCAGCGCAGGACCGGTCAATGTTGCAAAAAAAACCAGGGCTGTGAATCTCAGGTTTCTGCGCCTGCTCCCGTCTGCCAACTTTATTCCATCGCCTTCCACTTGTTCTATGGCTGAACGTATCGGTAGATAACGTTGCGAACCCCACAGATAGATGAGGATGAAAACACCAAAAATCGTCCAACCCAGCATATTATGATCGTGTACGATCTGGCTCTCCATGTTGGAAAGGTGCCCTATCACAACAACAGAATATACGCGCATCAGATTTGCAACAAACGCTAGAAGAGAGGCAAACGCGACATATGCGATAGTCTCTTTCAGGTAGAAACCCGACTGTCTTGCATACAGCAGCGAAATCGTAATACCAACTATTTGATACCGTAGTCCACTACAAAATTCAGCCACCTCAAAGGTGCCTTCCGGTATGATCAGCAGATATCCTTCCCTGACTGACGTTATCCCCGATGCCTGAAGCATGTGGCCGACTGTAACGGCTGTTCCTGTTTGCAGATAAGGCGCCAACACTTTCCAAACTGGCACAACGCTCAGCAGCAGAAGTACCGGAAAATAGAACGGTACCCCATCCTTGAGGCCCAGAAAACTAAAGATAATCATTGCTAAGATGGCAATAAATAGCGCTTGTTGCAATGATTCCACATAGACTAAACCAGACATCATCCAAAACAAGGACAAAACAATTATCCCGATCAAGCCGAGATATCTTGGCTTGACGGAGAGACGATCCTTTCTGGCCTTCCACTCCTCGTAGAAGATGTAGAGACAAACGGCGAACAAAAGAAAACCATGGGACTGATCTGAGTCCGGTGCTGTCCAGATATTAAAAAAGCTGTCGAGCGTTGGATAATAGAGAGGAAAAGCCAGTAACAACCCTGCAATCAACAAAATTGCGGGGGAAACTGCAGTTCTGCTATTCATCACGCCGTTGCTATTTGAGACCATATTTGTTCACAAGATCATATAGAGTTGGACGGCTCACGCCGAGCAATTCGGCCGCTTTGGAGACATTCCCTTCGACATAAGTCAGGGCGCGCGACACTGCACTTGCTTCAGCCTGATCTCTAACTTCACGCAAATTGAAAGGCTGACTCTCTTCTGATCCTACGCTCAATTGCAACTCTTCTGCTGAGATTTGCGAACCCTCCGCCATAATGACTGCGCGTTTTATTTTGTTTTCCAGCTCACGCACGTTGCCAGGCCATGAATAGTCCTCAATAGACCGCAGTGCTTCTTTGCTAAACCCTCTGACCTTCGTTGAGTTCTGAGCGGAAAATTTTGCCAAAAATGCCCACGCCAGTAACACCGCATCTCCAGCACGGTCACGCAGTGGTGGAATGTCGATCGTGATTTCACTCACTCGATAGAAAAGATCCTCACGGAAAGTTCCACTGCCGATCATTTCATCGAGGTCCCGATTCGTAGCGCAGATCACCCTGACATCCACAGAAATCTCAGCACGTCCGCCAATCCGCTCAATCACCCGTTCCTGCAAAAAACGCAGCAGCTTTGCCTGTAGCGATAAAGGCATATCACCAATCTCATCCAGGAACAGCGTTCCCCCATTCGCATGCTCAATCTTGCCCAGCGTTCTTTTAGCAGCGCCGGTAAAAGCACCTTTCTCATAGCCGAAAAGTTCGCTTTCAAGCAAAGTGTCCGGTATAGAAGCACAGTTAATAGCAACAAATGGCTGCTCATTTCTGGCACTGATTTCATGGATTGCCTTGGCAAGCACCTCTTTACCAGTCCCGCTCTCACCCAATAGCAGGGTGGTAGCATCCGTCGGACCCACCTTTTCGATAATCCGGCAGACATCCAGCATTTCCGGACTATTGGCAATAACCCCATCCAGCGGAGATTTCCCCTGCCGCATCGCGAGATTTCGGTTCTCCTCTTCCAGCTCATAGAGCTGATACGCTCGATCGATTATGACCTTCAGCACATCCGAGTCGATTGGCTTCTGATAAAAATCATAGGCGCCAAGTTCCAGTGCTTTCAGTGCATTGGTACGATCGTCGTTCCCTGTCACAACAATCACCTTGGTTCGGGGAGCCAGACGCAAAACCTCTTTCAAGGTTGCAATCCCCTCGCTCACATTTGCCGGATCCGGCGGCAAACCGAGATCCAGCGTAATGACAGGTGGGGCAGCTCGCCTCAATGCAGCTATGGCTGACGGCCGATCGCCGGCAATCTGAACCTCGTAGCCATCGAAACACCATTTTAACTGACTCTGCAGTCCCGGGTCGTCTTCCACGATCAATAGTGACCGCAGCAACTCATTTCCACTGCTCAATGCGAGATCTCCATTTGCATATCCTCTTTTTCCTCAATCCGAATCGGTATAGTCACAGAAAACTTTGTGCCTTTACCAATCCTGCTGGTCACAGCTATCTGACCACCAAGCGCCCGGACAAACTCCCGACTTTCATAGACGCCAACCCCCATGCCGGCATTTCCCTTGGTAGTTTCAAAAGGTTGAAACAGATGATCACGAATGAATGTATCATCCATCCCCGAGCCATTGTCTTCAATGGTGATCTCAATCTGACCTGGCATCGCACACATAGCCAATCGCACATAGCCATCATCGGGCGTTGCCTCCTGGGCATTTTTGATCAAATGTCCTATTACTGCGGCAAAACGGTCCTTGTCAGCGACCACTCTGACCTCTTCATCAGAAATTGCCAGCTCAGGCTGCGGCAAAAATCCAGCGTGTTCCCTTGCGGCTTCCTGCAACGCTTCCGCCACAGGAAACACTTGGGCACTGCTTTTTTCAAACCGCCCTTTTCGCAACTGTGCGAGCAGACGGCTCATCTTGTTGGCCGCATTATCCACGGTTCTGATGGCATCCTCCATAAATTCGGGGTTATTTTTGTGACGAGCTGCATTGGTTACAACCAATTCAAGTTGCGCAACCAGGTTTTTCAGGTCGTGGACAACAAAAGCGGAAAGACGATTGAAAGCTTCAAACTGATTGGCCCTGGCCAACGCTTCAGAGGCCTGCATCAGCGCCAGATAGCTGGCTGCCTGCTGCGAAGCAGTTTTCAGTAAGTCCCTGTCTTCCCAGTTAATTTGTCTTGGCGCCCTAGGCCGAATCAGGACTAGGAACCCTAACAGATCGCCATGGTGCCTAATCGGCACAAGCAACCAAGCGTCTTTCACATCCTTCACCCAATCAGGCAGCTCGAGCCCCTCATAAAGTGCTGGAGACGATTTTAGTTCTTCGAGATCGATAATCCAGTCCTTTGCGATAAAAAAGTCTACGAGAGAGCTCTCCGACGTAACGGCGAACTGGCACAAAGGTACCTGCCAGTGGCTGACACAGGGATAGTTACCGCTGTCGTCACGCAGCCAGAGAACCCCCCCGCCGGAGTCAACAAGGTCAGCGACGGCTTTAATCACCCGTTCACGGATCCTCGGACCAGGCTCACCATCAGACAGAGTATGGATGATGCGAAGCCACTCTTCCCGATAATCATATTTGTAGCGAAAAAAGTGTTTGCTGAGAAAGACTTTGACTCTGGATCTGAGGTGACTGGAGAAGAGAATGGCCGTCAGCGTTGCTATGGCCATGAACAGAAAAATCACTTGGGCGGCCTTTCCCCAGGAGCCACCATAGAAGCGAATATAGTAACCAACCGCTGACATTATCAGCAGATAGACACCCGCTCCCAGCAAACCGGTGGTATGGAAAACCGCCTTCCTTGAGATAAAAATCTTGACCGACCAGCTTGGGTTACGGGCTGCAGCCACGACCAACATGGGCACCACCAGTGCATTGATAAACCCACGGGCCTGCCACAAATCACTATCAATCTGTTTAAACAGCAGCGCATCTGCGTAGAGGAAAAAATCGAACACGAACAGCGCACCGATACCAAAATAGAGGTATTTCACGGCCCAGCGCTGTTCTAGGCGCGTATTGCGGAAAAGCTGCTCGACCAGTGTCAGTCCGGTAATGGCAAAGCCCAGATGCCCAAACAGCTGTAGACTTGCCGCCATGGGAAGAACCACCAGATTTGGATAGTTCGAGGCCACCAGCCCAAGTCCAAAGAGAACGACAGAGACACCCAGGACAAGCGCGGGCAGAAAGCGGAGGATACGTACATCCCCGCTGGATGACTGCAAAAGTGGCTGTAACAGGCGCAGCAGAAACACGAACCAGGCGATATTTCTGGCAACCTCAAGGGTAAAATAGACACCTATAGTGAGCGCAGTCTCCTGCAGCAGCAGAAAAACCGCCGACAGTCCCCAACAGCCGGTAACCGCCACTGCGGAAAGCAAGACAATGCCTTCAATCCTGCCGCGCCAGCTGGTCAGAAGCAACGCACTGAACAGAAAGAAAAACAACGCTGCCAACGAATAGCCGATGATACCGACACTCACCGCAACAAACCTCGTACCTTCCCTGTCATTCCCAGATTCAACCCATCGCAGTTATTCAAGGTGTGGACAGGCTTGAAGCCCTCTCCAAAACAGAACGAAATCCCAGCTTGGGGGAGGCCCGTTAAACACGGGCAACCCTGTTCAAAACAACATCCACTTACTTTTAGAACATGGCGGCAGAGAGACAGAGAAGTTGAACGCCTGGCGGGAACAACCGTCACAATAGCCACCCACACAAAACATGGGATGCAGTAAAATTCCTATAATGTTTTTGTTATCAAGTAATTAGAGCCGATTTATTTGCTAGGCCACTTACTGAAAACTGCCACTTGATACCCCCTCTACGGGTACCGGGTGTACTATAGAGAAAACCCCGTCACAATTCACCTGTGGAAATGTGTCATCATGCTCTGCTAGCATCCAGTGATTAAGGAAGCAGTGGAAAAACACATCCTAACTCACTAATCTTAAAGCACAAATACCCAATAATCATGAGATCAACCAACCCCATCTCCAGACAGGCCGATTCAATGCAACCATCTGCTTTCAGAAAACACCCCTCTTTAGTTACACCCAAGCGTTGGGTTTCCGGCTTCACGCTCATCGAGGTCATGGTTGTCGTTGTGATTCTCAGCATTCTGGCGGCGATCGTAGTGCCCAAGATTATGGATCGCCCTGAACAGGCCAGAATGACCAAGGCCAAGAGTGATATCAGGGCCATCGAAGCCGCCCTCAATCTCTATCGCCTGGACAATATGATGTACCCCAGCACGGACCAGGGGCTTGAAGCACTCGTAAGCAAACCCGCCGGCGCTCCGGAACCCAAAAACTGGAAGGACGGGGGTTATGTCGACCGGCTACCCAAGGATCCTTGGGGGAGCCACTACCTGTTTCTCAACCCAGGCAGCCATGGGGCCATCGACATCTACTCCACCGGGGTCGATACTCAATCCACTGAAGATGATGTCGGCAACTGGAACCTGGAGTGACGAGTCTACCCGGTCTCTGAGAGCTCGGCCCTAAGATGAAGCGCCACTCGACTCAGAAAACCAAATCTGCCTGGATCAGTGGTGGTTTCACCCTGATCGAGGTTATGGTAGTCGTCCTTATCATTGGGATACTGGTCAACTATGTGGTGGTCTCCATAGGGAGTTCATCGCCTTCCGACGCACTGAAAACCGAGGCGCGGCGATTCTTCACCTTGGTTGACCTGGCAGCTGAAGAGGCGCTTCTCCGCTCCAACATCATCGGCGCACTGGTTGAGGAGGAGCGTTACGAATTCCTCATCCTGCAGGAGAAGACCTGGAAACCACTGGAGGAGAGCATATTCAGAAAGCGCTCCCTGCCTGAGGAAATATCCTTTGACTTGATGACCGATGAGCCGATCAGGCGGGAAAAACAGAAAAAAACGCCGGATATAGTTTTTTTTACCAGTGGAGAAATCACCCCGTTTGAAATAAAGATCTCATCAGAAATCACCGAGGACTACTTTCTGCTGAAAGGCAACGAGATTGGAGAGCTCAGCCTGGACCATGTTTCCGAACCCTAAGCAACTGCAAAAATCCACCACCCGTCAGCAGGGCTTCACCCTGCTTGAGGTTCTTGTTGCGCTGGCAATTCTTGCCATCGCTCTCGCCTCCGTCGTAAAGGTTTCAGCAAATCAGTCTCTGAATGCAGAACATCTGAGAGATAAAACAATGGCACACTGGGTCGCCATGAACCAACTCACTCAGCTTCAGGTCAGCCGGATTTGGCCACCACAGGGGACGAATACAGGCAAGAGTGAAATGGGTCTGCGCGAATGGCATTGGGAGAGCAAAATCACCAACACCAAAGACGACCGGGTCAGACAGGTCGAGATCAGCGTCTTCCGCAATAGTGATGACGACGCCTCAGTAACACGCCTGGTCAGTTTTATCGGCCAGCCTTTCTAGGAGGCCTCTGAACAAGTCATGAACTCATATCTCGCATCCAGATTCAGAGGCTGCCCAGTGTGGTGTAACGAATAACGTGTACAAATCTGACCTGAAACAATCCGGCTTCACCTTGTTGGAGTTACTGATCGCGATCTCGATCTTCTCCATCATCTCTCTCATCGCCTACGGTGGATTGAAAGTCGTACTCGACACCGAAGCTCAGGTTAAAGCACATATCGATCGCCTCTCGGGTCTACAGATCGCTCTGACCCTGATGCGTCGTGATATCGAACAGGCGAAGGTTCGCCCGATCAGAGACGAATACGGCGATCCTCTACCCGTCATGCAAGCCGGGGGAGATGGGGGGACAGCGCTGGTATTTACCCGCGGCGGCAGACCCAATCCGCTCAATCTGCAGCGCAGCAATCTTCAACGCATTGCCTATCTGTTGGAGGACAAAAAGCTGTTCCGCCTGACCTGGCCCACCCTGGATAGAGCCCAAGGAACCGAACCACGACGCACCAAGGTTCTAGATGGCATTTCCAACATAGAGGTCCGTTTCTTCGACCACAAGATGAAAGCTCACCCATCCTGGCCCGTCTCCGGGGAGCTGGAAGAAAAAACCAGCACCCCACTCCCCCTGGCGATGGAAATCACCCTGGAACTCGAAGACTGGGGAAAAATCCAACGGCTTTTCCGGGTTGCCGACATCAATCCATCACTGGACGGCAACCCCAAATAGCCAGAAAAATGCTAAACAGATCACCTAGAAAACGATCTCAATCCGGCGTTGCCCTGATCACTGCAATCATGATCGTAGCGGTAGCGAGCATCGCTGCGGTCACCATGACTGAGACTCTACAGCTGAGCATTCGCCGTACCTCAAACATACTGATCACCGATCAGACTTACTTCTATGCACTGGGCAGCGAAGAGTGGGCGCGAGGCCAGCTGATACGGGACGCAAAAAGGGATATAAAGGCAAAAAACCCCTACGATGCCCTTGACGAAGACTGGGCAAAACCATTGCCAATAACCGCTATCGAAGGAGGAACGGTCGCTGCCCAGATCGTCGACCTGCAGGCACGCTTCAATCTGAATAATCTATACCTGGCCGAAGAGCCTGATCAAAAGAGCAAAGACCGGACTGCGCAACACTCCGAAGTTTTCCGCCGTCTTTTGAACATACTGGAACTGGAGGAGGGTCTTGCGCAGGCGGTATCAGACTGGCTCGACCAGGATATCGACGCGCAATTTCCCGATGGAGCGGAAGACAACGAATACCTTGGTGGAGCCCTCCCCTACCGGACAGCCAATGGACTCATGAGCAGCCCAACCGAACTGCTGCTGATAAAGGGCATCACCCCGGAAATTTTTGAAAAGCTCGAGCCCCACGTCACCACGCTGCCTGAAACCGTCACCATCAACATAAACACAGCGGATACCATTATACTCCGGGCACTGGTGGAATCTCTGACCGATTCCGATGTTGAAACCCTGATCTCGGAACGAAAGGAGTCACCCTTCACAGATAATAAAGCATTTGAAGATAGACTCGCCGAGCTTTTAGGCGATAATAAAGAACCGTTGAAAAATGCCGATAATACTTACTCAGTATCCAGCAACTACTTCCTTCTGGAGACGTCGATAAGCATGGATAATACAAACCAGTACCTCCGTTGTCTGCTCAATAAAACGGACAAGGGCGTCTATACTCTGTCGAGGACAACGGGAACCTTCTGAATATGGCTGGCACACTGGTAATTCGACTGCTGGATAGTGAAGCAAACCAGGTAAGCTGGCATCCGCTTGGCGCCAAATCTCCGGAGAGCGGACCGATTGGCAGCGGCACACTGAAAGAGGCTGCTGAACAGGCGGCTGGCTGGCGCGTGGTCGTTTTGGTCCCCAGCGTCGAACTGCTGCTGACAACAGTCGATATCCCCACAAAAAACCGCCAACGACTGCGCCAGGCAGTCCCCTTCACCCTGGAAAACGACCTTGCGGAAGAGTTGGATGAGCTGCATTTCGCGATTCACACTTCCAGCCCAGATGGTAAGACCCTGGTCGCCGTAATCGCAAAACAGCTGCTCGATGATTGGCTGAATGCATTCCACCAGGTCGGCATCGCCCCGCTGGCCATGTACCCCGACCTGCTCGCCCTGCCACGCAAACCCAATTGCTGGACGCTCTACCTCGATGATGAGAGAGTATTGGTTCGCACCGGCGACAATACCGGGTTTGCGGCCGATCCGGTCAACTTCGCCGAACTGCTCCGCCTTGCCATTGACCAGACCGAGGGAGATCCACCAGAGCGCCTCGAGGTCATTCAGGCGCCGTCTCTCAGCAGCGCGCCCTACTTCGACCTGGCATTGGGTAATCTCAACTATGAGATAACCCATGTTGATTACAGCGGCGACTTTAGACAACTACTGTCAGACAACCTGATTGAGCAACAGACACTCAATCTGCTGCAGGGAGATTATCGTCAAGTCGACAAACAGGCCCAAAAGTGGCAACACTGGCTTCCGGCAGCTATTCTGTTCGGCGTTTTTCTGGGACTTTCCATCGTCTCATCATCACTCGACCACTATCGCCTCAAGGGAGAGAATGCTGCACTCAGCCAACGGATCACTCAGACTTTCCGCGACGCATTTCCCGACATCAAACGCATCGTGGATCCACGAGTGCAGATGGAACAGAAACTGCGCCAGCTACGCAAAGACCAGAAACAAAAAGGAGACACTTTCTTCGATCTTTTTTCTATTCCGGCAGCGGAAATTATGAAAATTCCCGGCAGCCGCCTGAACAACATCAGCTACCGGGAGGGCCAACTCGACCTGCAATTGACCACGCGCGAACTTCCTGCGCTGGAAAAACTGAAAAAGCAGATTGAAGCACAGAACCTCTCAGTTGAGATCCGTTCAGCCAATGCCAAGGGAAACGAGGTTTCATCCCACCTCCGAGTCAGGAAAACCCGGGCATGAACATCATCCAGTGGCTCTCATCCAAAACCCCACAAGAACGTATAGCGCTGATTGGAGGAGTGGCCACGCCTGTTCTCCTGCTAGCCTATCTGCTCTTCTGGCTGCCATTCGCACAGGAGATAGACAAGCAGTCACGTCAGCTGAAGGACCGGCAGGAAAATCTGGCCTGGATGCAGAAAGCCGCCGGTGAGGTCATGCAGCTACGCAGTGAGGCAGTACAACCACTCCGGCAAACTCCAATGAGGCGCTGTTCACCCTGATCGACCGCACCGCCAAAAAACATCGTCTGCGCCAGGCAATCAAACGACTGAAACCCCAAGGCAGCGACCGGGTTCAGATCTGGATCGAGCAGGCATCCTTCGATGGCATCATCAAATGGCTGGGCCTACTCCAGGCACGCCATGCGGTCAGCATCCTCTCCCTGAACATCGATCGCCAGGAGAAACCCGGTTGGGTAAATGCCAGACTCGACCTTGAAAGAGCGACACAATGAGACCTCAGCCAGGCCCAACAATTCTCGGCATTAGCTGCTTTGTGGTGTTTCTGATCGCTGCCACTCCGGCACGCCACGTCTTGGGCTGGCTTGGCGATACTATCGCCCCACTCACGCTTGCCGACAGCAGCGGCACCATTTGGTCGGGCAGCGCTACAGAAACCCACTACAATGGCGTCAACCTGGGTACAACCGCCTGGAGATTCCAGCCGCTGGATCTGTTGACCGGGAAGCTCCGCTATCGACTCAGCTTACGCGGACCGGGACAACAACTCGACGGTTATGCGGGGGTTAACATCGATGGCAGTTACCAGGCCGAGCACCTCAAGGGCATCGTCAAGGCACGTATACTTCCCGGACTGCTCAATCAACCGATGATCGGCACGATCGGCGATCTCGACATCGACATCTCCTCGATACGGTTTGCGGCATCAAACCTCGATGAGGCTGCAGGCAAGATTCGTTGGCAGGGGGCCGGCATCACCAGCCCGGTTGCCGTGGACTTGGGCAGCATACAATTCGACATCAAAGGCGATGAAAAGGGGCTGAAGTCGACTATCCAGGATATTGGCGGCGGCCTCAGCATCAAGGGTGAGTTGAATTTGGCGCCGACCGGCAGCTATCGGATCTCAGGCAGGATTCTACCCAAGGCATCTGCTGACCCTGCACTGGTAAACACCTTGAAGGCGATAGGCAAATCAGGGACCGGCGGCAGCATTCAGCTCAATTTTTCCGGGCAGCTTTGAGGCGCGGTTCCCATCCATGGCATATACGACTCAAACGCTTTCTGCTAGTATTAAGAAACGGCTCATATACCGCAGATAACACAATGATAAATAAAGATTTTCATTCTAACGAACTCTGTCAAAACGAGCAGTGACCAAGGTCGGTATCGAAAACACGATGAATAGTCAGGAAACCCGTTCCCCAATATTTTTTCCGTCGGTGTGGCATCGCCATATCCGTGGCACCTTGTTCATCGCACTGAGTCTGCTGCTGTTTTGCGCCTCGGTCCAGGCCGACCGGATTACGCTCAATCTGAATGACGCCGATATCAACGCGCTGATCAAGACCGTATCCGAACACACCGGCAGGAATTTTGTCGTCGACCCACGGGTGAAAGGCAAGGTCACCGTCATCTCCGCTCATCCGATGGACAAAGATGAGTTTTACCAGGTCTTCCTCTCCATCCTGGAAGTCCATGGATTCTCCACCGTGCCTGCCGGGGAGGTGATCAAGATCGTTCCCGATGTAAAGGCCAAACAGATCGGCATCCCCACCGGCGCCGACAGTCAACAATTTCCGGGTGATCAGATGGTGACCCGGATCCTCCAGGTAAAAAACGTTACCGCTTCCCAGCTGGTACCTATTCTGCGCCCCTTGATCCCGCAACAGGGGCACTTGGCAGCCTACCCCGCCACCAATGTTCTGATTATTTCTGATCGAAGACAAAACGTGGATCGCCTGCTGAAGATCATCTCCCGCATCGATCAAGTGAGCGACAGCTCCATCGAAGTGGTCTCCCTGCGCCACGCCTCCGCCATGGAGGTGGTTCGGATTATCACCGGATTGCAGAAAAACAGGGGTAAAGGCGCCGCTGAACCGGCAAAACTCATCGCTGACGAGCGCACCAACAGCGTTCTGATCAGCGGCGACGCTACCACTCGACTGCGCACGAGAGTGGTGATCGAACACCTGGATACCCCTTTTGATAATGAAGGCAATGCCCGGGTCATCTACCTGCGCTATGCCAACGCCAAGGAACTTGCCACCGTACTGACCGGCGTTAGCAACACCCTGGACAAGAGCCGGAAGAAGGGCAAGGGGGGCGCCCCCTCTATCCCGGTCAATATCCAGGCTGATGAAGCGTCCAACGCACTGATCATTACTGCACCGCAGAATATCTTCAATACGCTCCAGTCCATCATCCGCAAGCTGGATATCCGTCGCGCCCAGGTGCTGGTCGAGGCGATTATCGCTGAGATCTCCTTCGACCGGGTCAAGGAACTTGGCGTACAGTGGATCGTCGACGGCACCCCTGGCGGCTCGGGACCGGTAGGCGTCATCAACCTGGGTACCCCCAGCATCGGCAGTATCGCCGGGGCCATCGCCGCAGACGCCATTCCGGCGATCCCCGCCGGCACCACAATCGGGATTGGCAGCTTCAGCAACAACTCGATCAATTTTGCCGCCCTGATCCGTGCATTGGAGACCGACACATCAAGCAATATCCTTTCAACCCCCAGTATCCTTACCCTGGATAATCAGGAGGCGGAGATCGTCGTCGGTCAAAATGTGCCTTTCCTGACGGGGCAGTACGCCTCCACCGGCTCCACGACCACGGTCAACCCATTCCAGACCATTCAGCGTCAGGACGTCGGCCTGACCCTGCGCGTCACCCCGCAGATCAATGAAGGCAATGCCATCCAGCTGAAGATCTCCCAGGAGGTCTCCAGCGTCAACAAGACCGCCAGCACCGGCGCCGCCGATATCGTCACCAACAAACGCACGATTAAAACCGTGGTCATGGTGGATGACGGCGATACCATCGTGCTCGGTGGATTGATTGACGAAAATCTGCAGCAGGTGGAGGAGAAGGTGCCGTTTCTGGGGGACATTCCCATCCTTGGTGTCCTGTTCCGCGCCAACTCGACCATCAAGGTCAAGCGTAATCTGGTGGTATTCCTGCGCCCTATTATTGTTAGGGATGCCGCCACACATGCGGCTGTGACCGGCGACAAATACAACTTCTTCCGGGCACAGCAATTGGACATGCGTCAGCAGGGTGTCGATCTGTTACCCGATGAGGCAGCGCCTCTGCTGCCCGATCGATTCAATGCACTTCCTCAGCCTTTTGACGAGGAGAGTGGCGCGTCTCAACACTGAGCCAACACCACATGTCTGAGTCACTTCTGAACAACCCTCCGGCAGAGACAGCCCCTGCTACGGATGATGACACAGGGCATCGTCAACCTAGAATCAGGGACGATGTCACTTACGCCTTTGCCAGGCGTCACGGCGTCATCGTCACCAAAGATGCGCTACGTCAGACTCGGGTGCTGTTCAAAACCGGGACACCAATTAGCGTCTTCAACGAGATGCGTCGTTTCCTCGGACGCCCACTTGTCTTGAAGGAGGTCGCAGATGAGGAGTTTGAACGCGAACTCACGGCGATCTACGAGTCAGGTTCCAAACAGTCCAGCCAGATCATGGAGACTATGGGCGATGACATGGATCTCGACGATCTGGCGCGGCAACTCGATCAACCCGAAGATCTACTGGAAAACGACGATGACGCCCCTATCATCCGCCTGATCAACGCACTCTTCACAGAAGCGATCAAGGAAGAGGCGTCAGACATCCATATCGAGCCCTACGAAAACCGTCTTGTGGTTAGGTTCCGTGTGGACGGCGTCTTGCGTGAGGTGCTCAACCCTCCCCGTACAGTCGCCCCCTTTCTGGTCTCCCGCATCAAGGTCATGGCCCGCCTTGACATCGCGGAGAAGCGCATCCCCCAAGATGGGCGCATCTCACTGAAAGTGGGACGCAGACCTGTAGACGTTCGTGTCTCCACGCTACCCTCCAGTTACGGCGAGCGGGTGGTGCTGCGACTACTCGACAAGAAAGCCGGCCGCCTGGACCTCTCCCATCTCGGCATGTCCAAACAACTTCTGACGCAGATCGATCCGGGTGTTATCCAACGCCCTCATGGCATCTTTCTGGTCACTGGCCCCACCGGTTCCGGCAAAACCACCACCCTCTATGGGGCACTTACCCGGCTCAATACCCAAAGCCGCAACATCGTCACTGTTGAAGATCCCATCGAGTACTACCTCGATGGGATCGGCCAAACTCAGGTCAACAACAAGGTCGACCTGACCTTTGCCAGAGGACTTCGCGCCATTTTGAGACAGGATCCCGACGTGGTGATGGTGGGTGAGATTCGTGATCTGGAAACCGCCCAAGTCGCAGTACAGGCGAGTCTTACCGGCCATCTGGTTTTGTCCACTCTGCACACCAACACAGCCATTGGCAGTGTTACCCGTCTCCGTGATATGGGCGTTGAACCTTTCCTGCTGGCATCCAGCCTGATCAGCGTCCTATCCCAGCGACTGGTGAGAACTCTCTGCACCCACTGCAAAAAACCCTATTCAGCCACCCAGCGAGAACTGGAATTGCTGGAGTTGCCCCAGGACAAACGGGTAACCCTCTATGCGTCCACCGGTTGTGACAAGTGCCACAATAACGGCTACTTGGGACGCACCGGCATCTACGAACTTATCGTGATCGATGAAACCCTGCGAAATCTCATCCACGAGGGTACCGGTGAGTTGGAAATGCTCAAACATGTAAGAAAATCAACCGGCTCCATACGGCAGGATGGCATGCGCCGTGTACTGACAGGTGATACCACCATCGACGAGATCATTCGTGTCACGCAGGAAGACTAGTGCTCCAACAAGGTTATATTTATGTACTCAGAGTCCCCAAATAGAACCTTGTTGGTGCACTGATGGACGCATTTGAATTCGTAGCGCTCGACCTTTCCGGCAAGGAGAAACACGGTGTCCTCGAAGGGGACAGCGCCAAACAGGTAAGACAGCAACTTCGGGATAGCGGTCTTACCCCGCTCACCGTCATCACAGCCAGCTCTGAAATCGTCAAAAGTCGCCGTTTTACCCTGCAGCGCCGGATCAACGCCATGGAGCTGGCGCTGGTCACCCGTCAGATGGCCACGCTACTAAAATCCGGCCTGCCACTTGAACACGTTATCAAGACTGTCTCACAACAGACCGACAAGCGGCATGTGGAACGTACTCTGCTGGCAGTACGCGCCAAGGTTCTGGAGGGACGCAGCCTGGCGGACGGGCTCTCCGAATTCCCCCATACCTTCCCGGAACTCTATATCCGCACCGTTGCCTCCGGTGAGGAGTCCGGCCACCTGGAAGTGGTGCTGGAACGTCTGGCCGACTACACAGAACGACGTCAGCAAATGCAGCAAAAGACCGTGCTCGCGCTCTTCTACCCCGCCCTGCTGGTTATAGTTTCGATCCTTATCGTGGGTGGCTTGCTGACTTTCATCGTACCCCAGGTCACCCGGGTATTTGAGAACATGGGACAGGAGCTGCCCTTCATCACCAGAGCGCTCATCGCCACCAGTGACACAGTAAGGGATTACGGCGTGCTGATGTTGGTGACTCTGCTGGCCGGCGGATTTACCTTCAGCTACATCATCCGGCAACCCGGACCCCAGTTTCTGTGGCAACGTTTTACCCTGCATATACCTCTGATCGGCCGCTTGGTCAGAACTTCAAACGCAGCAAGATTCGCACGCACCCTTAGTATCATGGCCGCAAGCAGTGTCCCAATTCTGGATGCATTGCGCATCGCCTCTCAGGTTTTGACCAATCTGCCGATGCGCAATGCCGTTGAAGAGGCATCATTACGCGTGCGCGAGGGTAGCAGTCTGCATAGTGCATTGGAAAAGACAGGGTACTTTCCGCCCATGACACTCAGCCTCCTGGCCAGCGGTGAATCGAGTGGTAACCTGGAGGGGATGCTGGAGAGAGCTGCCGACATTCAGGAGCGTGAAATCGAATCTCTCGTCTCGACAGTGCTGGGGCTATTTGAACCACTCCTGATCCTGTTCATGGGTGGCGCTGTACTCATCATCGTTCTGGGGATACTGCTGCCCATCTTCGATCTCAACCAGTTGGTGGGCTGACACAGGAGATCCATCTCAGGAAAGCGCAATCATGCTCACTGATCAATACCCCCTAAGCTCCAAACTCCCGGCAATCTGTCGGTTGCTCGCAATTCCGCTGCTCAGCCTGAGCCTTCTCTACGGCTGCACCTCCAGTGCTGAAAAAGAAGCCCAACTCAAGGATCCAAAAATCATTCTGGAAAAATCCAGGACTGCCTTTGTGGAAAAGAAGTATAAGGCTGTATTCCGGTTACTCTTCCCACTCGCCGTGGAAGGCAATGCCGAGGCCCAGTATGCACTGGGTTACATGTACCATCATGGCCTGGGGTTGGAGAAAGACGATAGTCAGGCTATGCAGTGGATCCAACGCGCTGCTTCGCAGGGCTACGCAAAGGCACGGCGGGCCTTGAAGTAGATAGCGTCCGTCCGCTAACAACGCTAAAAGCGCAAACGTATTGATTTCGCATGAAAACCCGATTGCTATCCAATTGCATCAAGCTGTTCAACCATCGGAGGGTTTGGCTTCTTAGACTATTGTGAAGCGGACGATTGCCAACCTTTCCAGCCTCTCCATCGAACAGGCTCAGGCCATCCGGCGGATTCTGAAAGGTGAGAAACTGGTTCAACCTGAGGCGCACTTTGATATTTTAAGCTCACGCTGGGCGGCCATGTAGATGCGTGGTAAGCCACGATCAGGAGACTGGGCCCCGATGTTGGATGTCAGCCATGCCGTAAAGCAACGGATTTGGTTATCGCCATGATCGCATCCCGGATTCTGGGACCGCAGAGCAAACTGGCTTTGTCGCGCAGCTGGGAGAACACCACACTGGGTGATCTGCTCGAGGTCGACGGTGCAGATGAAGACGCGTTGTATGCGGCGATGGATTGGCTCTATGAACGCCAGGAGCGGATCGAGAAGAGATTGGCTGATCAACATTTACAGGAGGGAGGTCAGGTACTGTATGACCTTTCATCCAGTTATTTTGAAGGGACGCAATGCCCGCTGGCAGCGCTGGGATACAGTCGTGACCAAAAGAAGGGGAAGCTACAGGTCAACTACGGTTTACTGACCGATGCGCGGGGTTGTC
>NZ_JAAVSH020000001.1:3356696-3381156 GCF_011947365.2 endosymbiont of Lamellibrachia barhami | reverse complement strand
TACGACAAATGTACTTGTAGCCATGCTCCTGGAGCCACTGGATGTTTTCTTCCGATGCGATTCCCGCATCCATGATAATGGTCGGGGCAGGTCGTAGATCCAGCGATGGATGGCTATCATCCGCCCCTTTCCCAGGCACTTCTTTGTTGGACTCGAGCGGTGAACGCAGCTGCTCGATCATCTGCTCCAAGGTGGCCGGCTCGCTGACATTGCCAGGAAATATGCAGTGTGCCGTCAATAGGGAAATGTTATTTTATGTCACTACATTTCTGATTTCAGGAAGGTTAAAAATATATCCCATTGATTTATAGCGATTCTTTTTTTATCATCTTACGAAAATTTAGCGGATTGGGTCGATATTGGAGAGCTCAGTGACAAAGATGGGCTAACTCATTGGATTTATGTGCAACGGTCGGCTCCATGTTTGCTGCGCAACTGCGCAGCGTGGGTGGTCGAGATATTAGTCTGAAGCAATGACTCTATTCAAGAAAGAAAAAATCGCGTTATTTGCATCTTTTGCGGACTGAAAACACTGCTTGATCGACATTGATTTAATTTAGATCCAGCGACAGCGTCGTCTGCTGGCCTTGACGCAAAACCACCAGATCAATGCTATCCGCTGATTGCAGATCTTTGATCAGGCCCATCGCCTGCCTGTCATCATTTAACGGAACACCATTGACAGAAGTGACGAGGTCGGATGGCCGTACACCAAGACGATTATAGAGATCCCGGTTTTTCTGCGGCAAAATTCGATAACCCTTCAACTGTTTGCCCGTGCGAACCGGTACGAAACGAAGATGTTGAAAAATCTTCAACGGTTCGCGCTTGAACATCTCCTTGTATGTGCCCAGAGAAGAGGAAGACGATGCCTTGGATGCAGATCTCGATCTGCTGCTGGTTACCACAGACTTGGAAGCCCTAGGGAAATGCAGCACCTCCGACTGACCATTTCTGAGCAATACAACACGGTCTTCATGCACCGCCTGCAGAGTAACCCCACCCATAATCTTCTTGCCAACCTTGTAATACTCCTGCTCTGAGCCAGCCTTGCCGATGATTGCAGCGCCAAGTTCAGGTTTAGTATCGGCAAAAACGCCATGCAGCGTCAGGTTAAGGCTTGTCTCGGGTGCTCGCTCTACAACCATCGGGGCGCTTCTTTTTATGGCCCCTGGCCGGCCGAACACATGCAGAGCGGAGAGACGGTCCGACTGATCTTTAAGGGAGCGGCCAGGGTGTTTCGTTCCAGTGAGCACCTCCCCGCTACGAACGATATGCTGTTCAGCGGGGACAGGTATCACCTGCCAGGTGATCTGGGCCAGAACATAGGCAACCAGAACCACAAGTACCAGCAACGCAACTTTGGGTAAAGTACGGCTGACCAATTGATCCAACCACCCGGGGCGACCTGACTCTCCCCAGATCCCCATCGCGCGTTGAGCTGTACCTGTAAAATCCATAACTACCATCGATTCCTAAGGATAACGAATCAGACTGACCTTCTTCCTGATCTCATCTATATAGTCTCTATTTATACGCTTAACCATCTTCTCTGCAAGTTTTCGGTCGACTTCCGGGCCAACCCGCACACGATAGAATCGTTTACCCTGAACCGATGTGAATTCGATATGTGCAGGCAGATCTCCCTTTTTTAGCCGCTTGACCAGTTTGTCGGCATTTTTTTTATTGCTGAAACTAGCCACCTGAATCATCCAGGCTGACGGAGTGGTTCGCGCAATTTTCCCCGTTTTATTGTTGCTGGATGTGGCAGCAGGTTTCGGCTTTTTCGGCACGATTTCCAGGCTGCTCTCATTTCGTGAGACCGATTGATCAAACGATGGCAGGATATTGACTTCAGCCCCGACAGACTTTTTCGGCATTGCCGGTATGTTGGTGCCTTTGATCGCTTTATTCAGCTTGGCCGGAGTTTCCAGCAGCATGGGTACAAATATAACCACCAGCGAAACCAGCACCGTTCCACCTATCAACCTGCGTTTAAGCCTCTCCTCCAAAACCGGATACCTGTCAGAAATCAATAAATCGTATTAGGAGAGTATATCAGGCGCCCACAAAAACATTGGCGACTGGCTCCAGATATTGCAGTGCTTTGCCAACGATAAGGAACGAACCGAATACCAAGACCCGATCATCCCTGCCAGCATTAGCCATTGCTGCCTGCAAGCCATCGTTTACCGAGGCAAATCGGCAGACTCTGCTATCGCTACCGGCCTTTCGTAACGCTGTCTCAAGCTGCTCCGCCGTACAAGAGCGGCTACCGGACAACTCCACCAGATACCAACTGTCCACGTCCTGGTCCAGTACCTGGATCACCCCGGCGATATCCTTGTCCGCCAGCATGGCGAAAACGGCCAGCACAGACCCTTTCGCAGCACTCTCCCGTAGATTATCCCTCAGCGCCTCAGCCGCCTGAATGTTATGCGCCACATCCAGCACCACAGGAACATCCCCGTCTATCAACTGATAGCGGCCAGCCAAACGCACAGAGGCCAAACCCTTTGTTACGTCTTGTGGTTCGACAGCTATTCGGGAAGAAAGTTGTTCGACAACCGCCAGCACCGCAGCGGCATTTTGCAATTGAAACGCCCCTGGTAACGCAGGCATTGGCAGATTGGGATATTCTTGGCAACCGCCTTCCCAGTGCCATCCATCATCACTTGGAGTGGCATGAAAATCCACGTCCACCCGACACTGGATCGCCCCAATCGACTCTGCATGCTGATAGACAGAAACCGGCAATCCTTTATCAGCCATGATCACCGGACGATTGCCACGCATGATGCCCGCCTTCTCCGCACCGATCTGGTCCAGGGTCTCTCCCAGCCAATCGGTATGGTCCAGCGCAACCGTGGTGATCACCGCTACATCCGCATCGATGATATTCGCCGCATCGAGACGTCCTCCAAGCCCGACTTCCAGAATCACCAGGTCCGGCGTCAATTCAGCGAAAATATCCAGTGCCGCCAGGGTACCGAACTCAAAATAGGTTAATGCGACTTCACCCCGCGCATCATCCACGCGTTGGAAGGCACAGCACAACTGCTCATCCGACACTGGGATGCCATTCAGCCGCACACGCTCATTGTAGTGAACCAAATGGGGGGAGGTGTAAGCGCCGGTGCGATAACCTGCCTGCATGAAGATCGACTCCAGCATGGCAACAGAGGAACCCTTGCCATTGGTTCCCGCGATCGTCACTACCGGAGATGCAAGCCCTGAAGGCCTCATACGCTGCCAGACACTGTCGACACGATCGAGTCCCAACTCGATCTCGTGCGGATGAAGTGACGACTGCCACGTCAACCAGTCGTCCAGACTGTTAAAACGCATGTTGGGTAGGGTGTTGAAGAAAGAGGGGGGCTATGGGCGTGGCTTGTGCATGAATATGCTTAACAGATCGGCGATGCGGTCACGCATGTCGCGACGATCAATGATCATATCGATCGCACCATGCTCCAGCAGGAACTCGCTGCGCTGAAACCCCTCCGGCAGGGTCTCCCGGACGGTCTGTTCAATGACCCTGGGACCGGCGAAGCCGACCAGAGCTTTAGGCTCTGCCAAATTGATGTCACCCAGCATGGCAAGACTGGCAGAAACACCACCCATGGTTGGGTCGGTCATAACAGAGATATAGGGCAAGCCGCGCTTCTGTAACCGATCCAGGGCAGCGCTGGTTTTTGCCATCTGCATCAGAGAGAAGAGCGACTCCTGCATGCGGGCGCCACCACTGGCAGAGAAACAGATCAGCGGGATATGGCGTTCCAGAGCGACACTCACCGCACGCACAAAGCGTTCGCCGACCACTGAGCCCATGGAGCCAGCCATGAAGCTGAATTCAAAAGCCGCCACAACCACTTCCAGCCCCTTGAGCTGGCCGCGCATCACTACCAGCGCATCTTTTTCACCGGAGTTTTTCTGCGCCTGACTCAGACGATCCTTGTACTTCTTGCTGTCTTTGAACTTCAGGGGATCGACCGATTCAAGAGACGATGCAATCTCCTCCAACGGCTCCGGATCGAGAAACGACTCCAGCCGACGCCGGGCGCCCAAACGATTGTGATGGTTGCATTTAGGACAGACATCCAGGTTCCGCTCCATCTCTGCACGATAGAGAATCGCATTGCACCCTGGACACTTGTCCCAAAGACCTTCGGGAACCGCCCGTTTGCTGCCGCCATCTGTACGAATGCGGCTTGGCATCAATTTTTCGAACCAACTCATGGGTGAGATTCTACCTCATAAATGTGCCAGAAGTCAGGAGCCTTAATGAACAGCATCCATTGCCCTGCGCATACCGGACAAAATTTCCGCCAGCGCAGGACCGATTTCATCCGGTGTCTCTTGCAGCGCCTCAACCCGGGATACCAAGACGCTACCGACGACGACCGCATCAGCAAGCTGAGAAACTGCTGCTGCTGTCGCTGCATCCTTGATGCCGAATCCAACCCCCACGGGAAGAGCTGTTTTCTCCCTGATCTGCTCCAGCTTTTCCGCTACCGCAGCGGTATCCAGCTGGCTGGAGCCGGTTACGCCCTTGACGGAGACATAATAGACAAAACCACTCGCCGCATTGCAGATCTTACCAATTCGACCAGGGGTACTCGTCGGCGCCAACAGATAGATCTGGTCTATTGCCTTATCACGCAGTGACTGCAACAGATCTTCCCCCTCTTCCGGCGGAATATCGACGATCAGCACGCCGTCGACGCCTGCGGCACTGGCTGCCCCGGCAAAGGTGGCGTAACCCATGACCTCGATCGGATTGAGATAACCCATCAAAACCACCGGAGTATTCTGATCTCTCTCCCGGAAGGTCTTAACCATCTGAAAAATATCATGCAGACCGACATGGTGCTCCAATGCCCTTTCACTGGCCCGCTGAATGACAGGGCCATCCGCCATGGGATCAGAAAAAGGCACGCCCAATTCAATCAGGTCAGCACCCGAAGAAACCATGTCATGCATCAAACCGACAGTTATCCCAGGGGTCGGATCACCGGCGGTGATAAAGGGGATCAATGCGGTTTTGCCCTGTTCCCGCAGATCATTGAATCTCTGACTGATACGACTCATATCTCGATGCCCTCCCGTGCCGCCACGGTATGCATATCCTTGTCCCCCCGTCCGGAAAGGTTGACCAGGATGATTTTGTCACTCTCCATTGCAGGTGCAAGTTTGGCCGCGTAGGCCAGCGCATGACTCGACTCCAGCGCGGGGATGATCCCCTCTATTTTGGTCAAAGCGTGGAAGGCATCCAGCGCCTCTTCATCCGTAATCGCCACATACTGCGCCCGCCCGGTATCTTTCAGCCAGGCGTGTTCAGGGCCGACACCAGGATAATCGAGACCGGCAGAGATGGAGTGGGTTTCGATGATCTGGCCATCCTTGTCCTCCATCAGATAGGTGCGGTTTCCATGCAATACACCCGGCTTTCCGACACAGAGCGGCGCCGCGTGATGTCCGGTTTCCAACCCATCTCCAGCCGCTTCCACGCCGTAGATATCAACTGCCGCATCATCGAGGAACGGGTAGAAGAGACCTATCGCGTTGGAACCGCCACCGACACAGGCAACCAGAACATCAGGCAGCCGGCCAGCCTGCTGTTGAATCTGCTCCCTTGCTTCACGACCGATCACGGTCTGAAAATCCCTCACCATGGCCGGATAGGGATGGGGGCCGGCAACGGTGCCGATGATATAGAAGGTATCATCGATATTGGTGACCCAATCCCGCATCGCCTCATTGAGCGCATCCTTCAGGGTTTTGGATCCCGACTCCACTGATCGGACCTCGGCGCCCAGCAGTTTCATGCGGTAGACGTTGGCCTCCTGGCGGACTATATCGACAGCCCCCATATAGACCACACACTCCAACCCCATCCTGGCAGCTACCGTAGCGGTCGCCACACCATGCTGGCCGGCACCGGTCTCGGCGATGATTCGGGTCTTGCCCATGCGCTTTGCCAGCAGCGCCTGGCCGATGGTGTTGTTGACCTTATGCGCGCCGGTATGATTCAGATCCTCGCGTTTCAGATAGATGCGTGCGCCACCCAATTCCCGGCTCCAGCGCTGCGCAAAATAGATTGGGGAGGGCCGCCCTACATAGTTGGCGAGATCCTCATCGAGCTCCTTGAGAAACTCCGGGTCCTGCATATATTTCTCATAGGCAAGGCGCAAATCCTTGAGGGGTTCCATCAGGGTTTCTGCCACGAACAAGCCGCCATAGACACCGAAATGGCCTCTATCGTCCGGCTGGGTGCCAATAATCTTTTCAGCTGTTGTCGCCACGCTTCACTCCTTCAATGAAGGCCGCTATTTTACCAGCATCTTTGATGCCTTTGGACTGTTCGACGCCGCCGCTCACATCTACCGCATAGGGGTGAACCTGCCGCACAGCCGCTTCAATATTGTCCGGATTCAATCCACCGGCAAGGATGATCCTTGAGGCCAGATTCTCAGGTATCCGTTCCCAGTCGAAGGCCGTTCCTGTGCCACCTGGCTTACCGGGTTCATAGGCATCCAACAGCAGCCCGGCTGCGCCTCGAAATTCACTCGCCGTGGCGGCCAGATCGATCCCATCGCGCATGCGCACCGCCTTGATCCAGGGTCTGCCGTGGCCTTTACAAGCCGCGGCATCCTCTTTCCCATGGAATTGCAGGAGATCGATATGTACCTCCTGTAGCAGACTTGCGATCCGCGCGCGATCCTCATCCACAAACAGGCCCACTACAGTGACAAATGCCGGTAAAACCTCGACGATCTTCCTGGCCTGCTCCATACTCACCGCTCTTGGGCTGGGCGGATAGAACACCAACCCAATCGCATCAGCCCCCTGCTGAACGCCCACAAGGGCGTCTTCCGGTCGGGTGATACCGCAGATTTTGATCCTGGTTCTCATAAAGCATGGAAAGATACAGGATAGCGCCTGACTGCGCTACGCCAATCACAACTCGCCGTCAGGTGGCGTTTGTCTGAATCGGGTTGCCGGTTCCGCTGCGCTTGAACCGACCTACAAAATGTAGGCCTGGTCAAGTGTAGCGGACCAGGCGCTCCCTGCTACGCGGACAATGAGATATCCGGTGCGTCAGGTAACGAATAGCTATCGGGGTACTCAACTTTGGTGAGATAGAGTCCCTGCGGCGGGGCCGTGACGCCACCTTTTGTACGATCACGCAACTCAAGGATCTGTCGTGCCCAGGATTCCCTCTGCTCTCCACGACCGATGGCCATCAGCACACCGGCAATGTTCCTCACCATGTGGTGCAAAAACGCATTGGCATGAACATCGATCACCACCATCTCGCCTTCCCGGCTCACATCTAGCCGGTGAAGGGTACGTACCGGGTGTTTGGCCTGACATCCCAACGCCCTGTAGGATGAGAAATCATGCTCACCCACCAGTGCCTGCGCCGCCCGGTGCATGCTCGATTCATCCAGGGGGTGATGCACCCAGACCGCACGATCCCGCCACAGAGCAGAACGCATCGGCCGATTTAGAATGTGATAGCGATAGTGCCGCCCGATAGCCGAAAAACGTGCATGAAAATCGTCCGGCATCTCTCGTGCCCAGGCAATGCTGACATCTCCCGGCAAATTGACATTTGTCCCCAATATCCAGGAGCGGCGACTCCTGACCGCCTCCGTCTCAAAATGAACCACCTGTCCTGTTGCGTGAACCCCCGTATCGGTCCTTCCGGCACAGTGCAGCCTCACAGGATGATCCGCCACTCTGGAAACGGCTTCTTCGACGCACTGCTGCACACTGCGCACATCATCCTGGGTCTGCCAGCCGTGAAATGCCGCGCCGTCGTATTCAACCCCTAGGGCAACTCTCATCTATTTCTCTTCATGGATACAAAAGAAAAGGGGTGCAGACTGCACCCCTTCAGAAGACATCTCTTACGACAATATCAGGATGACATCTTTTCAAGCAATTGCGTGGCCTCTTCCTGCTGCTCATCGTTGCCTTCACTGGCCACCTCTTCGAGGATATTTCTTGCACCCTCTTCATCCCCCATATCCACGTAAGCGCGGGCCAGATCGAGTTTGGTATTCACTTCATCTTCTGCACCCAGTTCCATCTCCTCATCGAAGGTCAGTGAGTGGGGTGCGATAGCTTCGTCAGCCTCACCCAGATTCTCACTGTCGCTATCCAACAGATCAGACCCTTCGCTCTCTTTTGCATCCAGATCTTCGGAGAGCGACTCCAATTCACGTTCCAGGCTCTCAAGATCAAGATCGTCGAGGGACTCGGAGTCGTCGATGCCTATTATGCTGCTGGTTGCAGAGTCCGTATCGTCGGCCAAGTCTCCCAGGTCCAGATCCGCAAGCACACTTTCGGTATCTGGTGATGTATCGAGCTGCAGACTGTCATCCAATCCTTCGGATGGCGTGGCATCCTCCAGCAATCCTGAATCGAGTCCCAGACTGGCAAGATCGATATCCAGCAGTTCAGAGTCAGTGGTGTCGGATTTCGTCTGGTTTGCGGCATCATTTTGTGCCACCGCATCATCGGCCATTCCCGAATCTATGGATAACCCAGAATCCAGAGCACTGGGTTCCATATCATCCAGATCAGAGAGTTCACTCAGATCCAGGGAATCAAGGTCGTTATCAAGAGCATCCATGATATCGACAGATTCTGGGGCAACTGGTGCAGGGCTCGACAGATCGAGAGAAGAGTCGTGCAGCTCACTATCCAGATTCAAACCAAGATCGTCGAGTTCATCATCCATGCCCGATGCAAAACTGTCCGCCGTCGGCATTGCGTCCGTAGCAGAACCAAACAGACTGTTTTCCGGATCGAGTTCCCTGCCCATGGCGGAGATTCTGCTCCAGACATCCGGGTTCGTGGTTGCGATACCCGCAGCAGAAAGCGCACCGGCTAGTGCGGCAAATGCACTCGTATCTTTTGCCGAATAGTGAATCTCCAGCAGCTTGTGCTTCAGTTCCGCACGCTCAGGGGCCTTTTCGATCGCCTGCTTGACCAGTTCTTCAGCCTGCTGATAACGGCCATAGGCGATATAAACATCAGCTTCGGAGAGAGGATCGACCTCACCGGTTTCATCCTGCAGTGCATCGATGTCACTGGGAGAAAAATCACTCAGGAATGATGTTTCATCTGTCAGTTCGTTGATGGAACCCGCCTCCACCTGGGCCGCTTCAGCTGCAGGCTCTCCATCTGGAGTGACAAGAATACTTTCGGCAAATTCCGCTTCAGCCTCCTTGCGGCGCCGCATGATCAGCCATAGCAGCGAGAGCAGGAGCACCCCAACAGCACCCACTATACCCATCAGGGTTGTGTTGCCGGTCAGGGCATCCAACAGCCCTCTCTCCTTAGGCTTTTTCTTTACGATCGGTTTTGGCGCAGTCTCCTCTGCGACCCTGGTCGGAGTCACAGGTGGCGCAACCACGGGAGCAGGCTTTTCTGTAACAACAGGTTCAGGTTTCGCCTCTTGCACCGGTTCAGCAACAGCAGCACTGTCTGCACTTTGCTGCATGGCCTCTTCGATAGCAGACTCAATATCTGCCTCTTCGATGACGGGTTCGTCGGAAACCGGCAGCACTTCCTCTTCGGCTATCACTTCTGGGACCTGAGATTCAAGAAGCTGCGTCGACTGTAACTGTGCAAGCTGATCGCTCTTCAGGGTCAGAAGCCGCTGGATGTCCGCCAGTTGAGCTTCCAGGCCCTTGATCCGACCGCGTAGTTCCTCACTCTCCTGGCGCGTGGATTCATTGGATTCACGTACCAGCAAAATCTGTTTTTCAAGACGTTGGATATCTTCTTTCTGATCGGCTTTGCCTTCCCTGTCGACGGCCTCATCGGCCTCTGGCTTGGCAGAGACCAGCTTCAGGCGATCATCCTGAGGAGCTGGCGTTGGCTTGACGTCTGACTGGTCGGCCGTCGCAGCTTTGCCGCGACCACGATTCTCTTTCCAGGCGCGTGTTTGGGCCAGGAATTCGGACCTAGCTTCACGGGGTGCAAGCGCGGATGGATCAGCACCGTCTGGAAGACGCAGGATCTTGCCAACCTTCAGACCATTGACATTATTTCGGATAAAAGCCCGCGGATTATGTTCCAGCAGCGCCATCATAACCTGCTCGTTGGTTTCACCTTCGCGGCGCATCGACTTGGCGATAATCCAAAGATTGTCATTACTCTTGATGGGACCGTATTCGCGGGCACCAGTATCACTCCTGCTGGTAGCAGCCGGCTGGCGGGATGTAACCGTCCTCCTGCTCTGCACGGGTGTTGGTCTGCTCGCAGGCGCAGTCTGCACAATCGGAGCAATAACCGGCGCCGGTTTGCGTTTCACCGTAACCGGCGGATCCAGTAGTACTGTGTACTCTCGGACCAGACGACCCTTCGGCCAGTTAACCTCAATAAGGAAATTGAGGAAAGGTTCACGCACGGGGTCCCGACTGCTCACCACAATGACCACTTTGCCATCACTGCGTAGAGTCGGTTTAAAGGTCAAGCCGGAAAGCATAAAGGGACGCTCAACACCGGCCCGAGCAAAGGCTGCTTGAGAAGCCAGCTCTACCCTGACGTCCTGCACCTCATCAGATTTCACTGATATCAGATCGATATCCGCTTTGAAATATTGGTTGAGAGACGATTGAGTATGAATCTCACCCAATCCAAGCGCATAGGCGCCCAGTGGTGACAGGGCTGTTGCTATAGCCACTGCCAGGGACAGCTTACGAATCATGCTTCCTCCTTGCCTGAACCACCCCACTCACCCGTGGATGAGAAGCAGATACAAAGGGTTTATTTAAATCCAGATGGAACATTATGAATGATAGAATAAACTTAATATTATCCGCATAACTATAGCTTATAAATAGTCTTTTACCAAAACTTCAACAATCTTCACAACATTTGCCGCAATACCTGAACGCAGATTGTCAGCCACTGTAAAAAGTGAGAATTGCGTTGCGTTTTTCCCTACAGACCTGATCCTGCCGACTGTGATCTCTTCCTTGCCTGAAGCATGGCTCACTGGACTGACACAGGCATCGTTTTCACTATCCACAAGCGTTACACCCTCAGTCTCTGCCAACAGCGACTGCAGGTTCTTCAATGTTAGCGGCCGGGAAGTTTGAAACTGAACCACCTGTGAGTGTCCGTAAAAAACAGGCGCTATGGCAGTTGTCACGGTTAACGAAAGATCATCGCATCCAAGGACATTCAGGGCATCCTGCTCAGCCTTTGTCTCACCGAGGGTGCTCCCGTCTTCGTTGACCTCGTCCACTATCGACAAAAGATTGAATGCAATCTGCTGGGGAAACAGTACTGGAGTTATCGGTTTGGCGTTGAGCAACTGCGCAGTCTGCCTCGCCATCTCTTCCACGCCGGCATGACCGAAATCTGAAACGGCCTGATAACTGACCACCGAGACTTGTTCAAGCCCCACCCTGTCCAGCACGGGTTTGAGAATCCTGACCAACTGGCTTGTGCCTGCGTCCGGCAGGGTAATGATGCCCCCTTTCGATACAACTTCCATTGACTCAGGATTGACCCAGCCGACCACAGGTGGCAGATCTGTCGCCTCCAGCAGCCGGGCACCGATATCCAGAATAATACAACCGGCATCCTGTGCGAGATCAAGCCAGTCTCCAGCAGAGGAGTCTTCGCCGGTCGAAATAACAATACGGACTTGGGTGAAATCGAACAGCGACAGATCAGCAATGGTCAATGCCCGTTTCCCGAACTCAACCGTATCTCCCGCCGCCTCCTCATCCCCGAGCACCTGCACGCTACCGGCAAGCATGGGATGCGAAGAGATGGCCTCCAGTAAGGCTTCACCAACCAGACCGGTCGCGCCGACCAGTGCAATATCCACTTCAGGGTTCATATTCTGTTCAATCTCTAAATTATAGGGTTCGGTTCCCCGCAATTCGTTACGAAGAAACACCGGGAGCGGCGGGGCCGTGTTCAGTTTCCACTATTCATGAAGAACCCCGTACACGCTATTTGCGCGCCGGGGCCATCTTCTTCCGGGCATTGGAGCAAAGTCGGCCCCAAGCATTTAATCAATCAGCTCTCTATGAGAATACGCAACATCCGTCGCAAGGGTTCCGCCGCACCCCAGAGAAGCTGATCACCCACCGTGAAGGCATTCAGGTATTTCGCACCGAGATTCATCTTGCGCAGACGACCCACCGGCACCACCAGGGAACCGGTCACTTTGGCCGGCGTCAACTCCTGTACAGTGATGTCCCGTTCATTGGGCACTACCTTGACCCAGTCATTGGCGGAACCGAGGATCTCTTCCACCTCATCCATCGGCACATCCCTGCGCAGTTTGACCGTCAGTGCCTGACTGTGACAGCGCATCGCGCCAATGCGCACACAGGTTCCGTCGATGGGCACAGGATTGTCGGTACGGCGCAGGATCTTGTTGGTCTCGGCAAAACCTTTCCACTCCTCCTTGCTCTGGCCATTCTCCCGTGCCACATCGATCCAGGGAATCAGAGCACCCGCCAACGGCGCACCAAAATTCTCGGTGGGGAAGCTGTCGCTGCGGATGACATCCGCCACCGCCTGGTCGATGGGGAGAATCGGCGAGTAGGGATCATCCAGCTGCTCATTGCTGACAGCCGCCTTTACTGCGCCCATCTGTTTGATCAACTCCCGCATGTTTTTGGCACCGGCGCCGGATGCAGCCTGATAGGTCATAGCAGTCGTCCACTCCACCAGATCCTCCCGGAAGAGACCACCCAGCGCCATCAGCATCAGACTGACGGTGCAATTGCCCCCGATGTAGTCCTTGACGCCACTGCTCAGGCCATCGCGAATGACGTTGTCGTTGACCGGATCGAGCACGATAATGGTGTGATCCTTCATACGCAGGCTGGATGCCGCATCGATCCAGTAGCCGTCCCAACCCGCAGCACGCAACTTGGGGAAGACCTCATTGGTGTAACCGCCACCCTGGCAGGTAAGGATTACATCCATTTTCTTCAGTTCATCGATATCCGTCGCATCCTTGAGCAGCGGAATCTCTCTGCCGATGTCGGGACCCTTCTGGCCCGCCTGGGAGGTGGTGAAGAAGACCGGCTCTTCGATATCGGCAAAATCGTTCTCTTCGCGCATACGGCCCATCAGGACCGATCCGACCATGCCACGCCAACCTACAAATCCAACTCGTTTCATCTGTCTCGTCTCTATTTCAATTAACCGCAAAGAACGCGAAGTACGCAAAGATCCTTATCGGCGTGAACAATGACTTTATTACAGCCTTTGCGTTCTTCGTGGTTACAACATCACAGCGCCGCGACCACCGCATCGCCCATGGCGTCGCAGCTGACCTCGGTTTTTCCCTCGGACATGATGTCCTGGGTCCGCAAGCCATCGTCCAGCACCTTGTTGACCGCCGCCTCGATACGATCCGCCATCGCGGCTTCGTCCAGACTGTAACGCAGCATCATCGATACCGAGAGGATGGTGGCCAGCGGGTTCGCCTTGTTCTGCCCGGCGATATCCGGCGCAGAGCCGTGGATCGGCTCATACATGCCCTTGCGGTTCTCATCCAGCGAGGCGGAGGGCAGCATGCCGATGGAACCGGTGAGCATGGCGGCGCAATCTGACAGAATATCACCGAACATGTTGGTGGTAACCATCACATCAAACTGTTTCGGCGCCCGCACCAACTGCATCGCAGCGTTATCCACATACATGTGACTCAGTTCAACATCCGGGTAGTCGTCGCCCACACGGGTGGCGACCTCACGCCACAACTCAGTGCACTCCAAGACATTGGCCTTATCCACGGAACAGACCCGTTTGTCACGCTTCATGGCGATGTCGAAGGCGACGCGGCTGATGCGGTCGACCTCGGACTCGGCGTAGACCAGGGTATTGAAGCCCTGTTTTTCGCCATTATCGAGCTCACGCACGCCCCGGGGCTGGCCAAAGTAGATGCCGCCGGTCAGCTCGCGCACGATCATAATATCGAGACCCGAAACCACTTCCGGCTTCAGGGTCGAGGCATCCGCCAGTTGCGGGTAGAGGATCGCGGGACGCAGATTGGCAAAGAGATTGAGACCGGCGCGCAGACCCAGCAGCCCCTTCTCAGGACGGATGGAGATGTCCAGCCCTTCCCATTTGTAGCCACCGACTGCACCAAGCAGAATCGCGTCCGCCTCCTGCGCCAGTTCCATAGTTGCTTCAGGCAACGGACTACCGGTGGCATCGATGGCAGCGCCACCGACCAGCGCCTCGTCCATCTCGATATCCAGGCCAAAATCGTCACGCAGTGCGGCCATCACCTTTACCGCCTCGGTAACAATCTCAGGGCCAATGCCGTCACCCGGTAGAATCAGTATATTTTTGCTCATATTATTAACCGCAAAGAACGCAAAGAACGCAAAGTTTAAAGATTATTCACCATGCGTTTTATCCCGAACTTCATTCTCCTAACATTGAAATTTAATAAATAACCCAGTCTAAAATCACCTAACTTCAGGTAATTCAACAACTGTGCATCGTGTATCTCGCTTAGCAATCGGACCGCTTTGATCTCTATGACGATCATTTGATCGACAAGCAAGTCTATCCTGTAACCGCCATCAAGCTTGAGTCCATCATAAACCACTGGCAATTCAACCTGCCTCGCGGTTGGGATGTTTCTTTTGCGCAGCTCATATTCCAGGCATGTCTCATAGGTTTTTTCTAACAGTCCAGGCCCCATCTCTCGATGAACCTTGACCGCTGAATCTACGACCTGACGCCCGCTCTTTTCGATATCCATCCCTTACATCCTTGTAACTGTTTTTCTTAGCGCTCTTAGCGCACTTTGCGGTTCTTCAACCAAATAACCAGGGCGCTTCCTGGCGCCGGCGTACTTCATAGGCCTTGATGGCATCCACATGCTGCAGGGTGAGGCCGATATCATCGAGCCCATCGAGCAGGCAGTGCTTGCGGAATGCATCCACCTCAAATGGAATGACCCCATTCTCTGCTACCTTCAATTGCTGTGCCTCTAGGTCCACAGCTATCTCCAGAGGCTTCTCTCCACCTGCCACAGCAAACAGGTTATCTATTATTTCTTCTGATAAAACAACAGGTAATATTCCATTCTTAAAGCAGTTATTAAAGAATATATCCGCAAAACTGGTGGCGATTATGACCCGAAACCCATAATCTTCCAACGCCCAGGGCGCATGCTCACGGGAAGAACCACAACCAAAATTATCGCGTCCCAGAAGGATGCCCGCCCCCTGGTAGCGGGGGTCATTGAGGACAAAATCCTCATTCAACAAGCGCTTGCTGTTGTCCATACCCGGCTCGCCATGATCCAGATAGCGCCATTCATCAAACAGGTTGGGACCAAACCCGGAACGTTTGATCGACTTAAGAAACTGCTTGGGAATGATGGCATCGGTGTCCACATTGGAACGATCCAATGGACAGACGAGGCCGGTAAATGTCTCGAATTTTTTCATAATCAGATAGCCATAAAGTACGCGAAGAACGCCGAGTAAGATAAAGAAAAACAAATAGTTTTTCTCTCATTACGTCCTTCGTGGTGAATCAGAAATCCCTCACATCCACGAAGTGCCCGGCAATCGCAGCCGCGGCAGCCATCGCAGGACTGACCAGATGGGTGCGCCCACCCTGCCCCTGCCGGCCCTCGAAATTGCGATTCGAGGTCGATGCACAACGCTCACCCGGCTCCAGCCGGTCGGCATTCATGGCCAGACACATGGAGCAGCCCGGCTCACGCCACTCAAATCCTGCATCAACGAAGATTTTGTCGAGTCCTTCGGCTTCCGCCTGCTGCTTCACCAGTCCGGATCCCGGAACGACCAGCGCCAGTTTGATGTTGTCTGCTACCCGTCTACCCTTGGCTACCTTTGCAGCCTCGCGCATGTCCTCGATACGGGAGTTGGTGCAGGAGCCGATAAAGACCTTGTCCACATCGATCTCACTGATCGGCGTGCCCGCTTCGAGTCCCATATAGTCCAGCGCCCGGCGCATGCCTTCCGCTTTGACCGGATCATCGATCTGATCCGGATCCGGCACCCGCGCATCCACGCAGACCACCATCTCGGGAGAGGTGCCCCAGGTAACCTGAGGTTTGATCCCTGCCGCATCGATGTTGACGACCCTATCGAACTCAGCACCTTCATCACTGTGCAGGGTCTGCCAGTTGGTGATGGCCAGCTCCAGTACCTCACCCTCCGGTGCATAGGGACGGCCTTTGACATAGTCGATGGTCTTCTCATCCACTGCCACGAAACCGGCCCTGGCACCCGCCTCGATCGCCATATTGCAGACCGTCAGCCGACCTTCGATGGAGAGGTCACGGATTGCCTGACCACCAAACTCAATGGCGTAACCGGTACCGCCGGCGGTGCCGATCTCACCGATGACCGCCAATACGATGTCCTTGGCAGTAACGCCGGGGGCGGTCTTGCCGTCGACGCTAATCAACATCGATTTCGACTTCTTCTGGATCAGGCACTGGGTAGCGAGCGCATGCTCAACCTCCGAGGTTCCGATGCCGAATGCCAGTGCACCCATGGCACCGTGAGTGGAGGTGTGGGAGTCGCCACACACCACCGTCATGCCCGGCAGGGTAGCACCCTGCTCCGGCCCAACCACATGCACTATGCCCTGACGGATGTCGTTCATGGTGAATTCGGTCAAACCAAACTCTTCGCAATTGGTATCCAGGGTCTCCACCTGTATGCGTGCAATCGGATCGGAGATATCCGCGATTCCGTTGGGACGACTCGTGGTGGGTACGTTGTGATCAGGCGTGGCCAGATTGGCCTCGACACGCCAGGGTTTACGGCCTGCAAGTCGCAACCCTTCGAAGGCCTGGGGTGAAGTCACCTCATGCACCAGTTGCCGGTCGATATAGAGCAGTGCAGTGTCGTTTTCAGCGTAACGCACTACATGTGAATCCCAGAGTTTGTCGTAAAGGGTCTTGTTAGTCATCAGCCTTGCCTCATCATGATTGTGAAACCATAGGATGTCCTGATATATAATACAAATTCATATTTTTCATATTTTTTATTCTATTTAGGAATACATGTGGAATTCGCCAATCTACGCGCCTTTGTAGAGGTCACCCGCTCCGGCTCATTCTCCCAAGCTACCGGGATCTTATTCATCACCCAGCCGGCGGTCAGCAAGCGGGTCGCCGGGCTGGAGACGGAACTCAACTGCCGGTTGTTTGATCGCATCGGGCGGCAGATTGTCCTTACCGAAGCGGGGAGACAGCTATTGCCGCGGGCAGAACAGATAGTCGAGGAGATCACCGACATCCGGCGTGAGCTTTCCAATCTGAGCGGCGAGGTCGGAGGCACACTGGCCATGGGCACCAGCCACCATATCGGCCTGCATCGTCTACCGCCCTTTCTTAGAAGCTATGCTGACAGCTACCCCGCAGTCACACTTGATATCCGTTTCATGGGATCGGAAAAGGCCTGCCTTGCAGTGGAGAGTGGAGAGCTGGAACTGGGCGTGGTCACACTGCCTCTGCAGCCCTCCCGAAATCTGCTGACGCAGCAGGTTTGGCACGACCCACTCTGTTTCATCGTGGGGGAGGAGCACCCGCTGGCCGGTCGGGCCAACATCGGGATTGAAGAGCTTATCCAACATCCTGCGGTCCTCCCGACCCTGGGCACCTACACGCGAACACTGCCGGAAGATCGCCTCGAAGCAGAGGGATATAAGATCAACTGCAGCCTCTCCACCGACTATCTGGAGACATTGAAGATGCTGGCGTCGATCGGATTGGGCTGGGCTCTGCTGCCGGAGACCCTATTGACGCCAGGACTGATCAGACTCAATGTTGAAGAGATCCGACTGGAGCGCGCGTTGGGTTTGGTGACACACCGGCAGCGGACTTTATCGAACGCGGCGCAGGCGATGCAGGGATTGATACTCCCACCTAGGAGTTTGGGGTCAGAGTAAAAACCCCTGTAGGAGCGTACTTTGTCCAATGTGCGCAGGTGATGCAGCAATTGATAAAAGACAGTGGCGAAAAGATTATCGTTTAACCGCCCGCAGTATGACGAATTTCGGATCAACGGAGAGCTGTTCCACATTACCAAACAGACGTTTCAGTTTGGCGTGATAGTTGAGATGACGATTACCGACGATACGCAGCTCTCCCCCGCGTTTTAACACCTTCACCGCCTGACTGAACATACGCCAGGCGATGAAATCACCCACCACCTGCTGCTGGTGAAAGGGGGGATTACAGAGAACCAAATCCACGGTTTCAGGGGTGATACCGCTCAATGCATCCGCCACTCTGAACACCGCGCTATTTCCCAGGCCGGAAGCCTCAAAGGTCGCCTTGGCGCTGGCAACCGCCATGTAGGACTCGTCCACGAAATGGATTCGTGCATGGGGATTTCTTTCCGCTGCGATGAGACCCACCACACCGTTGCCGCAACCCAGATCCACAATCTCTGACAACCCCTGCGCCGGAATATGTTGCAGCAAGAGCCGAGTGCCGATATCAAGCCTGTCGCGGGAAAATACATTGGCGTGGTTGATCAGTCGATATTCGCTATCTTCCAACGAATAAGAGAGCGGATAGGGAGAGGATGAAACCGGCAGTGTCGTGTCTGGATCGGAAAAGATCAGGCGCGCCTTCTTCTTTGCCAGAGAGGTCCTGGTCGGCCCGATGACCGACTCAAACAGTTTCAGAGTGGAGCTGTGGATCTGCTTCACCATACCGCAGCCGATGATGCGGCAGTTATCCGCCAGATGGGGCTTCAGTCGCAGCAGTTCATCCTCCAGCAGCGCGAGGGTCTTGGTGACTCTGACCAGTACCAGATCGTAACGGGTTTGGTGGGTTTGGAGTGAATCGATAAGTGATACCGCGTCCACCGGCAATCCATTGGCTGACAGATTCTGCCGTGTAGCCTCTTCAGCGAGAAAAGAATCAACCTGACTCACCGGTGCAAATTGCGCCAAGGCTGTTCCAAGGGCGCCAAAACTGTCGTTCAGGATCAGGAGTTTGCTGCTCTGTGAAAGCAGATTCTCATCGGCAAGAAAGTTAAGAAGATACTCGTCCGCTGCATCCCAGGCACGCAGCTTCTCTTTAGAACGCACTGGATAGCGGCTGAGTGAAAATTCACCAAAGGGGGTGGCAAAACGCTCCATCTCAATCGACCGCCTGTAGCCCGCGTTTGATATAGACATCGTAGCGGGTGTTCGGGCCTTTGATCGACATGCTTGGCTCGGCTTCACCAAGAAAACCCGCCTTGGCCGGACGTTTCACCACGACTCTGGCCAGAGCGCACTCCCGCGCGGCCCGCAACAATTCAGCCGCATCCGGATCATCACCCACAAGAGTGCGGAAGACTCGCATCTCCTTTTTCACCAGGGCCGATTTCTTGCGATGGGGATACATCGGATCCAGGTAGACCACATCCGGTCTGTAGGCCTCTTTCAAACCCCGCATGAACAGAATGGCATCAGCCGAAAACAGTTCCATCCGCGCGGCAATCTGTCCGACGGCTGCATCCTCCAACGCACGATCAAGACCATCCTGCAACAAAGCAGCGATAACGGGAGAGCGTTCAAGCAGCTGAACTTTACAACCTAATGTCGCCAGTACAAACGCATCTCGATGAAAATCTGCTGACGCAGCAGGTTTGGCACGACCCACTCTGTTTCATCGTGGGGAGAGCACCCGCTGGCCGGTCGGCCAACATCGATTGAAGCTTATCCAACATCCTGCGGTCCTCCGACCGGCACCTACACGCGAACACTGCTGAAAGATCGCCTCGAAGCAGAGGGATATAAGATCAACTGCAGCCTACCGACTATCTGAGACATTGAAGATGCTGGCGTCGATCGGATTGGGCTGGCTCTGCTGCCGGAGACCCTATTGACGCCAGGACTGATCACCTAATGTTGAGCAGATCCGACTGAGCGCGCGTTGGGTTTGGTGACACACCGGCAGCGGACTTTATCGAACGCGGCGCAGGCGATGCAGGATTGATATCCACCTAAGGAAACTCTGCAGTTTGGGGTCAGAGTAAAACCCGTAGGAGCGTACTTTGTCCAATGTGCGCAGGTGATGCAGCACCGATAAAGACAGTGGCGAAAGATTATCGTTTAACCGCCCGCAGTATGACGAATTTCGGATCAACGGAGAGCTGTTCCACATTACCAAACAGACGTTTCAGTTTGGCGTGATAGTTGAGGTGACGATTACCGACGATACGCAGCTCTCCCCCGCGTTTTAACACCTTCACCGCCTGACTGAACATACGCCAGGCGATGAAATCACCCACCACCTGCTGCTGGTGAAAGGGGGGATTACAGAGAACCAGATCCACGGTTTCAGGGGTGAAACCGCTCAATGCATCCGCCACTCTGAACACCGCGCTATTTCCCATGCCGGAAGCCACAAAGGTCGCCTTGGCGCTTGCAACCGCCATGTAGGACTCGTCCACGAAATGGATCCGTGCATGGGGATTTCTTTCCGCCGCGATGAGACCCACCACACCGTTGCCGCAACCCAGATCCACAATCTCTGACAACCCCTGCGCCGGAATATGTTGCAGCAAGAGCCGAGTGCCGATATCAAGCCTGTCGCGGGAAAATACATTGGCGTGGTTGATCAGTCGATATTCGCTATCTTCCAACGAATAAGAGAGCGGATAGGGAGAGGATGAAACCGGCAGTGTCGTGTCTGGATCGGAAAAGATCAGGCGCGCCTTCTTCTTTGCCAGAGAGGTCCTGGTCGGCCCGATGACCGACTCAAACAGTTTCAGAGTGGAGCTGTGGATCTGCTTCACCATACCGCAGCCGATGATGCGGCAGTTATCCGCCAGATGGGGCCTCAGCCGTAGCAGTTCATCCTCCAGAAGCGCGAGGGTCTTGGTGACTCTGACCAGCACCAGATCGTAGCGGGTTCGGTGGGTTTGGAGTGAATCGATAAGTGATACCGCGTCCACCGACAATCCATTGTTTGACAGATTCTGCCGTGTAGCCTCTTCAGCGAGAAAAGAATCAACCTGACTCACCGGTGCAAATTGCGCCAAGGCTGTTCCAAGGGCGCCAAAACTATCGTTCAGGATCAGGAGTTTGCGACTTTGTGATAGCAGATCCTCATCGGCAAGAAAGTTAAGAAGATACTCGTCCGCTGCATCCCAGGCACGCAGCTTCTCTTTAGCGCGCACTGGATAGCGGCTGAGTGAAAATTCACCAAAGAGTGTGGCAAAACGCTCCATCTCAATCGACCGCCTGTAGCCCGCATTTGATGTAGACATCGTAGCGGGTGTTCGGGCTTTTGATCGACATGCTTGGCTCGGCTTCACCAAGAAAACCCGCCTTGGCCGGGCGTTTCACCACGACTCTGGCCAGGGCGCACTCCCGCGCGGCCCACAACAATTCAGCCGCATCCGGATCATCACCCACAAGAGTGCGGAAGACTCGCATCTCCTTTTTCACCAGGGCCGATTTCTTGCGGTGGGGATACATCGGATCCAGGTAGACCACATCCGGTCTGTAGGCCTCTTTCAAACCCCGCATGAATAGAATGGCATCAGCCGCAAACAGTTCCATCCGCGCGGCAATCTGTCCGACGGCGGCATCCTGCGACGCACGATCAAGACCATCCTGCAACAAAGCAGCGATAACGGGAGAGCGTTCAAGCAGCTGAACTTTACAACCTAATGTCGCCAGTACAAACGCATCTCGACCAAGTCCCGCCGTGGCATCCAGCACTTTTGGATTTAAGCCTTTCTTGAGTCCGACCGCTCTGGCCAGCGGTTGTCCCCGGCCGCCGCCGAACTGACGGCGATGCGCATTTTTGCCTGAGACAAAATCGATATAGAGCACTCCACCATCCGATGCCTGATGCAGTTCCAGACGTTGTGGGGTTTTGACCAGTTGCATATCCGTCGCAGCCCCATCCAGAGATTTGACCAGCTGCTCCAGCGGATGCGAATCAGGCCGCTTCATGATTGAGCCAACGCCAAACGATCAACATCGCCAGGAACGCATAACCCGCCGCGACCCAATAGGTGGGTCCCGGTCCGATCCCAGTCCAGAGATATCCACTGAGCAGACTGCCGAAGGCACCGCCACCACCAAAGCTGATACTGCTGTAGAGGGCCTGTCCCCGCCCCTGATGCTTACCGACAAAAAAGTGGTGGACCAGGTGGATGGCCGCCGCGTGAAAGGTACCAAAGGTGGCTGCGTGCATAACTTGGGCAAGCAATACCAGGAACAACTGGTCAGGCGCGCTGCCGACGATCACCCAGCGCACGACTGCAATAATCAGGCTTGCGATCACCACTTTTCGAGCGCCCCAGCGATGCAACAGCCGGTGCATCACCAGAAATACCAGGACTTCAGCAACCACTCCCAGCGCCCAGAGTTGGCCAATGAGGGTACTGGAATAACCGTGCTCTTCCATGTAGATCGAGTAGAAGGCGTAGTAGGCACTGTGACTCGCCTGCATGAGGAAGCAGGCGGCCAGAAACGCAATGACCTCCTTGCGCTTCAATACCGCCAGTATCGAACCCTGTTCATGGTGGGGCATTTTTGCGCCCCGCTCCGGCACCACGAGACTGCTTAGCCAGATACCAAGATAGAACACCAGCACCACCATCGGCACCAACCCGACCTCCATCCTGTCGATGAGATAACCGAGCCCGACGACCGTAATAATAAAACCGATGGAACCCCAGAGACGTATACGGCTGTACTGCTGGATTTGGTCACCCAGATAGCTGAGGGTCACCGCTTCAAACTGGGGCAGCGATGCGTTCCAGAAGAAACTGAACAGCATCATCACCAGCGCCAGCATCCAGAACCCTTCGGCGTAGAAGACGCCGCCAAAGATGATCAGCGCCATCAATGATGCAAGACGGACGATGGGCATACGCCGACCGGTGTGATCGGCGATCCAGCCCCAGACGTTGGGCGCGACCAGTTTGGTAAACATGATCACTGCCATCAACTCCCCTATCTCTGAGGGGGCGAAACCGCGGTCCTTTAGATAGAGTCCCCAGAACGGCAATAGCGCCCCGAGCGAGGCGAAGTAGAAGAGGTAGAAACCGGAAAGGCGCCAGTACGGCATTAAATAACAGGCGTACCCGAATGCACGTCCATATTCTGTCCACGATGGCGCAACATATGGTCCATCAGCACCATCGCCATCATGGCCTCAGCGATGGGGGTGGCGCGAATCCCGACGCATGGGTCATGACGCCCCTTGGTGACCACCTCGACCGATTTGCCTTCTTTGTTCACCGTGTGTCCCGGTAGCCTCAGGCTGGAAGTGGGTTTCAGCGCAATGCTGGCGAGAATATCCTGACCGCTTGAGATACCACCCAACACACCACCGGCATGGTTACTCTTGAAACCATCCGGCGTCATCTCGTCCCGATGTTCGGTACCCTTCTGTTCCACACAGGCGAATCCGTCACCTATCTCCACACCCTTCACCGCGTTGATACTCATCATCGCATGGGCGATCTCTGCGTCAAGACGGTCGAAAATCGGTTCGCCCAATCCCGGTGGCACACCAGTGGCAACCACATTGATCCGCGCACCGATGGAGTTCCCCTCCTGGCGCAGTTGATCCATGTAGGCCTCGAGTTCCGGCACCTTGTAGAGATCGGGGCAGAAAAAAGCATTTTCATTCACATCGTCCCAAACAAACTTCCCCGGTTTGATGGGGCCGAGCTGCGCCAGGTAACCGCGAATCTCGATGCCATAACGCACTTTGAGATACTTCTTCGCAATGCCGCCGGCAGCCACGCGCATGGCGGTCTCCCGCGCAGAGGAGCGTCCACCACCCCGGTAGTCACGAAATCCGTATTTCTGAGTATAGGTGTAGTCAGCATGTCCCGGACGGAAACGATCCATGATTTCCGAGTAGTCCTTGGAGCGCTGGTCCGTATTGTGGATGATCAGACCGATGGGCGTACCCGTGGTCTTGCCTTCGAAGACACCGGAGAGGATCTGCACTTCATCCGCTTCACGGCGTTGTGTGGTGTGGCGCGATGTCCCCGGCTTTCTTCGGTCAAGATCCCGCTGCAGATCCGCCTCACTCAATTCCAGACCAGGGGGGCACCCGTCGACGATACAGCCGATTGCCGGTCCGTGGCTCTCGCCGAACGAGGTTACGCTGAAGAGTTTGCCGAAGCTGTTGCCCGACATAAGGTTATCGCTCCAACCAGGCGTTGATGCCTTCCAGATCCGACTGGGTCAGATTACCCGCAGCCTGCTTCAACTGCAGGCCATTGAGGATGTAATCATAGCGTGAGCGTGCATAGTCACTCTGGGATGAGAAGAGATTTCGTTGCACGTTCAGCACATCAACGATGGTTCTGGTACCGACCTCGTAGCCAGCCTGGGTGGAGTCCAGCGCACTCTTGGCGGAGACTGTGGCAGCCTTGAGAGCCCCTACCCGGCTAATCGTGGAAAGTACGCCCCGATAGGCATT
>NZ_JAAVSH020000001.1:3351634-3356196 GCF_011947365.2 endosymbiont of Lamellibrachia barhami | reverse complement strand
CACTCCCAGCGCCCAGAGCTGGCCGATGAGGGTGCTGGAATAACCGTGCTCTTCCATGTAGATCGAGTAGAAGGCGTAGTAGGCACTGTGACTTGCCTGCATGAGGAAGCAGGCGGCCAGAAACGCAATGACCTCCTTGCGCTTCAATACCGCCAGTATCGAACCCTGTTCATGGTGGGGCATTTTTGCGCCCCGCTCCGGCACCACGAGACTGTTTAGCCAGATACCAAGATAGAACACCAGCACCACCATCGGCACCAACCCGACCTCCATCCTGTCGATGAGATAACCGAGTCCGACGACCGCAATAATAAAACCGATGGAACCCCAGAGACGTATACGGCTGTACTGCTGGATTTGGTCGCCCAGATAGCTGAGGGTCACCGCTTCAAACTGGGGCAGCGATGCGTTCCAGAAGAAACTGAACAGCATCATCACCAGCGCCAGCATCCAGAACCCTTCGGCGTAGAAGCATCAATGATGCAAGACGGACGATGGGCATACGCCGACCGGTGTGATCGGCGATCCAGCCCCAGACGTTGGGCGCGACCAGTTTGGTAAACATGATCACTGCCATCAACTCCCCGATCTCCGAGGGGGCGAAACCACGGTCCTTTAGATAGAGTCCCCAGAACGGCAACAGCGCCCCGAGCGAGGCGAAGTAGAAGAGATAAAAACCGGAAAGGCGCCAGTACGGCATTAAGGAGCCTCTGATCTATTCTGAGTGAAGCCGATTGGAGAGAAAAATTCGTCGATTTGAGGCGTTAATCGCACGTAATAGCTGGCTATTGCGAAGATTAACAACGATAAAGCGACGGATTTTGGCTTCAAGATGCGAGTTCACGAATAGATCAGAGGCTCCTTAAATAACAGGCGTATCCGAATGCACGTCCATATTCTGTCCACGATGGCGCAACATATGGTCCATCAGCACCATCGCCATCATGGCCTCGGCGATGGGCGTGGCGCGAATCCCGACGCAAGGGTCATGACGCCCCTTGGTGACCACCTCGACCGATTTGCCTTCTTTGTCCACCGTGTGTCCCGGTAGCCTCAGGCTGGAAGTGGGTTTCAACGCAATGCTGGCGAGAATATCCTGACCGCTCGAGATGCCGCCCAACACACCACCGGCATGGTTACTCTTGAAACCATCCGGCGTCATCTCGTCCCGATGCTCGGTACCCTTCTGTTCCACACAGGCGAATCCGTCACCGATCTCCACACCTTTCACCGCGTTGATGCTCATCATCGCATGGGCGATCTCTGCGTCGAGGCGATCGAAAATTGGTTCGCCCAGTCCCGGCGGTACACCGGTAGCAACCACGTTGATCCGGGCGCCGATAGAGTTCCCCTCCTGGCGCAGTTGATCCATGTAGGCCTCGAGTTCCGGCACCTTGTAGAGATCGGGGCAGAAAAAGGCATTTTCATTCACATCGTTCCAAACAAACTTCTCCGGTTTGATGGGGCCGAGCTGCGCCAGGTAACCGCGAATCTCGATGCCATAACGCACTTTGAGATACTTCTTCGCAATGCCGCCGGCAGCCACGCGCATGGCGGTCTCCCGCGCAGAGGAGCGTCCACCGCCCCGGTAGTCACGAAAGCCGTATTTCTGAGTATAGGTGTAGTCAGCATGTCCCGGACGGAAACGATCCATGATTTCCGAATAGTCCTTGGAACGCTGATCCGTATTGTGGATGATCAGACCGATGGGGGTACCCGTGGTCTTACCTTCGAAGACACCGGAGAGGATCTGCACCTCATCCGCTTCACGGCGTTGCGTCGTATGGCGCGAAGTACCTGGTTTTCTGCGGTCGAGATCCCGCTGCAGATCCGCCTCACTCAATTCCAGACCAGGGGGGCACCCGTCGACGATACAGCCGATTGCCGGCCCGTGGCTCTCACCAAACGAGGTTACAGTAAAGAGTTTGCCGAAGCTGTTACCCGACATAAGGTTATCGCTCCAACCAGGCGTTGATACCTTCCAGATCCGACTGGGTCAGATTACCCGCCGCCTGCTTCAACTGCAGGCCATTGAGGATGTAATCATAGCGTGAGCGTGCAAAGTCACTCTGAGATGAGAAGAGATTTCGTTGCACGTTCAACACATCAACGATGGTTCGGGTGCCGACCTCGTAGCCAGCCTGGGTGGAGTCCAGCGCACTCTTGGCGGAGACTGTGGCAGCCTTGAGAGCCCCTACCCGGCTAATCGTGGAAAGTACGCCCCGATAGGCATTGCGCACCTGCCGGTTTACTGCGCGCTGACTCTGATCCAGCACCAGCTGTGCAGCACGGTAGTCGCTGCGAGCCTGTTCGGTCCGGGAGCTAACCGACCCGCCGGCGTAGATAGGCAGTTGCAACTGCACACCAATCTTGCCGGTATCAGCTTCGGAGCCGAAGTCGTTATTGGTGCGGAACATATCGTACCCTCCCACCAGATCCAGGGTCGGATAGTGGCCGGAGCGGAAGACCTCGATATTTTTTCGCGTACTCTCCAAGCCGTTGCGAGCGGCAATGATAGTGTAGTTCTGCGCTTGTGCCGTATCGGACCAGGCCTGCAGGGTGTTGGGATTCGGCGGATCGAGTTTCAGCTTCGCGCCCAGCTTGGCCAGGGCCTCCTCTTGAGTCTGACCAATGATCTCAAACAGCGCCTCCCAGGCATTGTCCACTGCGTTCTCGGCAGCAATCTCCTCTGCTCTGGCACCGTCGTGGGATGCCTGGGCCTCATGCACATCGGTAATAGCGATCAACCCCACATCGAAACGCTGTGTCGCCTGATCAAGCTGACGGGCATTGGCTTCAGTCTGGGCCTCGGCCACCCGCAGGATATCCTGCGCCGCGAGAATATTGAAATAGGCGGTTGAGCTACGCACCATCAGGTCGATCTGGGCAGCTGCATGCTCCGCTTCCGACTGTGCGATGGAGTGATCCGCCTGCTCAAGCTGAACCCAGTAATCGCGATGATAAAGCGGCTGGGAGAGGTTCAGTCCCAGACTCTTGTCGCTATAGCTACTGGTACCAACGCCGCCTGTTGGAGAGGTCTTCACATCACGTCTTACTCCATCGATCTCTCCTCCCAAGCTGATCGTGGGAAGCAGTCTGGCACGCGCCTGCACCTTGCCTTGACGCACCGACTCCAGCCGTTCCTTTGCCTCTTGGAGTTGCGGATCATTGACCAGCGCCAGATTGTATACGTCCATCAGATCCTGGGCCTGCAGCGGCATCGCAAACAGTGCGGACAAGAGAGGGAGGACCAACCGAGTTTTTTTCATCTTCAGCTCCATTCTTTAGAGGGATTCGGGTCACGGGGTACTGACTAAAACGGCTATTATAGGGGATTAAAGGATCAGCGTAAGTCTTCGATCCAAAGGCCGCCAGCGCTCACTTTTTATCCATGGGACCAGCTGCCAGCTGAGGATCAAGCCGGGTTCCGAACAGATTCAACCCCCAATGCAGATGGGGTCCAGTCGCCCGGCCGGTCGACCCAACCTCGGCGATAACATCCCCCTGGCGGACCTTACTCCCTTTCTTCACCAGAATCCGGCTCAAGTGCAGAAACGAAGAGGTCAGACCATGGCCGTGGTCGACCAACAGGGTACCGCCGGAATAGAACATATCATCATGCACCAGTGTAACCATCCCATCCGCTGGAGCGACCACCTTGGTTCCGGTAGGTGCCGCCACATCGATCCCCATATGAGGCCGTTTCGGCGTACCGTTGAGAATGCGCTGACTCCCGTAGACCCCACTGATGATACCCTGCACGGGCCAGATAAATCCCCCAAGAAAATCGGTGCGGGGATCATCCAGTTTGCGCGCCTGCTTCACCATGGCGTTTTCTTTCTTGATCCGCGCCCAGTCCATCTTCGGTGGAGTCACCTTCTTCTGCGGTAAGCCGTCAATACGTTGGACTTTGTAGGCACGTTTGCCGATCTTGAGCAGTTCAATCCGCTTGCGCCCATCACTACCCGTCACTTCGACACGATTTTCCAAGGCTGCATCCCGGCCAAAACCGAGCACAAACACACCGTTAGCCGAAACTCTAACCCCTATGCCGTTTACGGAGACTTTTTCGCCTGGCGTCACATGGCCGATTGCCATCCCTCCCTGGACAAGGTTTCCTTTGAGAATGAGTGTCTCAGAAGTCGCAGAAACTGTCTCTGCAAAAAGTAGAAACATCAATGCATGGAGAAAAGGAAGTACCCCACTGTTACGAATACTCATGAGACCGGATCACCTGATAATCTGTCCTGAAACGGGGCAACCTAACATAGCAAACCGTCCAATCCAATCGAGGTCGAATCTACCTCTCAAAAGTTGACACTCCAACCATCTATCGGTAAAGTTCGCGCTCTCCAGACGGCACAGCCGTTTAGCACCCTCTTAGCCGAGGTGGTGAAATTGGTAGACACGCATGCTTCAGGTGCATGTGGGGGCAACCCCGTGGAGGTTCAAGTCCTCTCCTCGGCACCAAATCGAAAGACCATCACAGACTACCAGAAGTGATGAAAGGCCCTGTTTCTACAGGGCTTTTGCCCAGTGAACAGGATCTTTTTTCGCAACCG
>NZ_JAAVSH020000001.1:3313191-3351624 GCF_011947365.2 endosymbiont of Lamellibrachia barhami | reverse complement strand
TTGTTGTGCTTCCGTTCGGTTACGTATTGCTAGTTGACCTGGGGGAGAGTCATGGGGCAACAAGTTCATCCACGCTCAGAGGGGGCAGGTGTTCCACATTATCCGGATCGCAGAGAGTATCAAAGAGACATTTGGCGCATCCATACCCGTGATGGCAATGATATCGCCGGCCTTCGCCTCCTTGATCTCGTGCCGCTCAAGCCCCAGGTATCGATACACAATCCCGACCTTGGCCTTGTGCTCCTCGCCGTCGTACTTGACCACAACCACCTGCTGGTTGGGGCGGATGGTCCCCCGTGCGATGCGGCCCACTGCGATAGCGCCCGTAGCTGTTGTAGTCAAGATTGGAGATCTGCATCTGCAAAGGACCATCAGGGTCCACATCAGGCACCGGACAATGCGTGACTATAGCCTCGAACAACGGCGTCATGTCCCCATCGCTCACACTCTCCCCCAGACCCGCGTAGCCGTTGATGGCCGAGGCGTAAACGATAGGGAAATCGAGCTGCTCGTCAGTGGCGCCAAGACGATCAAAGAGTTCGAACACCTGATCGATGACCCACTCGGGACGGGCGCCAGGTCTGTCTATTTTATTGATCACCACGATAGGGCGCAGACCATGATCGAAGGCCTTCTGGGTGACGAAGCGGGTCTGCGGCATCGGACCTTCCTGAGCATCCACCAGCAACAGTACCGAATCGACCATCGAGAGCACCCGTTCCACCTCACCCCCGAAATCGGCATGACCGGGAGTATCGACGATATTGATGCGGTAGTCTTTCCAGCGGATCGCAGTATTCTTGGAGAGGATGGTAATGCCACGCTCCCTCTCCTGGTCGTTCGAATCCATCACCCGCTCGACTTCGCCGAAGCGCTCCCCCAAGGTTCCAGACTGTTTCAGCAGTTCGTCCACCAGCGTGGTCTTGCCGTGGTCAACATGTGCGATGATGGCGATATTTCTGAGCTTCTCGATCACTGATTACAGTCCGGTCCAAAAAAAGAGCGGGGATTATACCCAAAACCCTGCCGCTCTACGCTTCAATATTTCAGATTTTTGATATATCCCGGGAAACAGGCTCTCCACTGAGAGATATCCCTCCCCAAAAGTTAAATCAACACGTTAGCGAATATTCATCAGAATATTGCTTGAAAACAGCTGTAACCCCGCTTTGAAAAACGACTTCCCACTTATTCACATCATCTGTGGATAACTCTGTTGAAAAAATCGGGACATCGGCCTGAAACCCGCATAAACATTGACTTGTCTTTAGATTGTAAAAAAAATAAACGATCTACTAACCAACTGAATATAAAGGATAAAATCAATACATAAATTTTTTGCACTCTGACTGTTGACAAATACCTCGCCACAGGAACTGCAATAGGCGCCGTGTGAATAAATCACCACGCAACACACTGAAAAAGCGGCTTTACCACAAAGTTCAGTCATAATTATCAGGGGGTTGGCGAAAGTGCATTTTGGAATCTGCAAAAACCGAACAGCTGGATAAAATCATCTGCAGGCAATTAATAAAATTCTAATAATCAAATAATTCACAACACTTCTACTGCTTGCACTTTATCCAAATTGGCGACAGGATGGCGCTGATTACAAGATTGACATCAACGCATCAGTCGCCCAGCAAGCGCACTGGGAGGCGTGATGGACCGATAACGACCCATTATAGAAGTAGCTGTAGTATGAATCCTTCCGACCTCGACCCCCTCCGCGAACATCTGGCCTCCCGCATCATCGGGCAGCAAAAATTCATCGATTCGATGTTGATCTGCCTGCTCAGCGACGGACATTTACTGGTTGAAGGTCTGCCTGGCCTGGCCAAGACCACTGCGGTCAAAGCACTGGCCGAGGGGATTGAGGCTGACTTCCATCGCGTCCAGTTCACCCCCGATCTGTTGCCCTCGGATCTCATTGGCACCGACATCTATCGCCACGAAAAGGGAGAGTTCGAGTTTCGCCAAGGACCGATCTTCCACAACATCCTGCTCGGCGACGAGATCAACCGCGCCCCCGCCAAGGTCCAGTCCGCGCTCCTTGAGGCGATGGCGGAACATCAGATAACTGTCGGCCAGACGACCTATCCGCTGCCGCAGCTCTTCATGGTGCTGGCCACCCAGAACCCGATTGAGCAGGAGGGGACCTATCAACTGCCGGAGGCCCAGCTCGATCGCTTCCTGATGCAGGCAAACGTGGAATATCCAAGCCGCGAAGAGGAGTTGCAGATTCTGGCGCTGGACAGCAGCCAGATGACGGAACCCCCCAAACCCCCGTCAAAGCAGCTTTCCCAGCACGATCTGTTCGCAATCCGCCAGGAAGCGGCGGCACTCTACCTTGATCCAAAACTGAACAACTACATCGTGGATCTTGTGCAGGCCACCCGCAATCCCAAGGCCTACGATGCCGACCTTGCCCGCTGGTGCCGATTCGGCGCTTCTCCCCGTGCGAGTATCGCGCTGGCTCGTTGCTCCCGGGTACGGGCCTGGCTCGACGGCGAGGATTTCGTCGCCCCACACCATATTCAGGCTGTGGCGCCGCCGATTCTGCGTCACCGCATCCTGCTGACCTTTGAAGCCGAGGCCGAGGGCATCACCACAGACGACTTCCTGGCGCGTCTGCTGGACATGGTCGCAATCCCTTAATCCCGCCGGTTGTCAGAGGAAGCGTCTCGCCATGAGTCTCTACCCCCATATCGACGACCTGCTGGAACTGCGGCATCAGGCCCATACCCTTGGTCTGGCTTCGCACCACCTGGTCAACTCCAGTTTCAGCGGTCTCTACTCATCAGTGTTCCGTGGCACCGGTCTCGATTTCGAGGAGGTGCGCGAATACCGGGAGGGCGACGATATCCGCAATATGGAGTGGAACGTCACCGCCCGCACCAATGTTCCCCACCTCAAGATCTTCCGTGAAGAGCGGGAGCGCAGCGTGGTGCTCTGTGTGGACAAGGGACCACACATGAGCTTTGGCACCCGCGGTACCTTCAAATCGATTCAGGCCGCCAAGGCTGCAGCCCTGCTCGGCTGGGCAGCCTCGCGGCTCAATGATCGGGTGGGTGGCATGCTGTTTGGCGACGCCGGAATCGGCATGCAGTATATCCGTCCCACCAAGGGCCGCCGCGCCCTCTGGCGCCTGCTGCACTCCCTCACTACTGAGGGCAGCCAGGAGAAACGTCAGATCGACTGCCTCTCCGAGGCGTTGCAGAAGGCAGACCGGGGTACCCCCACCGGATCGCTGATCTTCGTTATTGCCGATATGAATCGGGAGATAGCCGGTCTGGAGCAGACACTGGGACGTCTCTGCCAACACCATACGCTGGTATTGATCCCGGTAGACGATCCCGCGGAAAGCGAAATCCCTGAGATGGGCAGGGTTACCTTTGCGGGACCGGATGGGGAGCTGATAGAGGTAGATACCCGCGATCAACAGGCCCGTGACCGCTACCGTGAGATCTGGCAACGGCGCCGCAGCACACTCGAGGCACTCTGCAATCGCCTCGGCGTACCCTTGATGCCCGTCAGCACCGACGAAGAGATCCACATCACCCTGACCCGCGCACTTGCCCGTCACTTCGGCGCGCGCTAGTTATCGATATGGACTCGCTGCGTGACATCCACACAATCGACCCCGCCTCCTGGTGGCCCCTGGCCATCGGCTGGTGGCTCTCCGCGCTGGGCATCGTGCTCTTCGTTCTACTCGTCATGTGGCTGCTGCGTCAACGCAGGCTCTATCCCCTCGGACGCTGGCAGAAAGATGCCCGCCGTCGATTGCTGCAACTAAAACGCAAACTCAAAACCCAGGCCACCAAAGAGGTGGCAGGGGAGCTCTCTGAACTGTTACGCCGCATCGCCATCGCCCGCTGCGGCCGGCCCCATGCAGCGGCTCTGACCGGAGAGACCTGGTTGCTGTGGCTGAAGAAGAATGACAAATCCGGCTTCGACTGGCAGCAGAATGGCAAACTGCTGCTGCAACTCCCCTACGCCCCACCGGGACTCGATACCGAGCGTGCCGCCCTTGGCCGTCTGATCGACGCCGCCGTCCGCTGGGTCAGCAGTGAGGAGGCCTGTCATGTTTGAATTTCACTGGCCCTGGATGGCGCTGCTGCTGGTCCTGCCGTTCCTGATACGACTCTTCTGGCATCGCCCGAAGAGTGAGGAACAGACGTTGACCGAGGGTAGCCAGACCACCCTGCTCCACCCTTCGTTGGAGCATCTGCAGGAGGCCTTTCAGAGCCGCCGTCCCGGCACTCCCATCATCGCCCTGCTCTACCGGATCCTGCTCAGTCTGCTCTGGATCTCCCTGGTGCTTGCGCTGATGCGCCCCCAGTGGCTCGAACCCTACACGGAGAATCGCACTGCCGGTTACGACCTGATGCTGGCGGTGGACGCCTCCCACTCCATGGACGCCCTCGACTTCACTGTCAAAGGCAAGCAGGTGAGCCGCATGCAGGTGGTGAAAGGCGTTGTGGGCAAATTCATCGATGGACGCCAGGGGGACCGCATCGGCTTGATTATCTTCGGCAGTCAGGCCTATGTATTGTCACCTCTGAGCTTCGACCGCAGGGCGGTAAACAGCCTGCTCAACGATGTGATTCCCACCATCGCCGGTAATGGTACGGCCATGGGTGATGCCCTTGGATTGGGCGTCAAGAAACTGCGCGATCGCCCGGAAGGCTCGCGGGTGCTGTTACTGATCGCCGACGGCGAAAACACTGCAGGCACCATCCCCCCGCTGAAAGCGGCGCAGTTGGCAGCTCGGGAAGGTATCCGTATCTACAGCATCGGCGTCGGCAGTGATCGTAAAGAGGTACCGATCATGGAGAACGGACGGCTGATCTATCGCAGCGATCTCGGCTTCAACGAAGAGGTGATGCGGCAGATTGCGGAAACCTCCGGCGGCGCCTACTTCCGGGGTACTGATACTGCGGCTCTGGAGAAGATCTACCAGCGTATCGACGAGCTGGAGAAGACCGAAGCGGAGTCCCGCACCATCTTCATTCCACAACCGCTCTACCACTGGCCCCTCGGCATCGGGCTTATCTGCCTGCTGGTCATGGGACTCTTTCCGGAGGGCCGCAAACGCACCTTGAAGGGAGGAGGCTATGCCTGATGCAGCCTTCCATTTTGCCCGCCCGGAGTGGCTCTTCGCCCTGTTTGGACTGCTGCCGGTGCTCGGCTGGCTGATCTTCAGCGTCACCCGCCCCAGCAAGGGGCCAATCCACCTCTACGCCGATGAGCATCTGCTGCCCCACCTCACCGGCGTACGGGAACTTGAGGTCAACGAACGCTGGGGACGTTTCATCCGCTGGGCGCTGTTATGGATTCTTGCGGTGATCGCCATGGCCGGCCCCCGCTGGGACTACACTGACGTGGAGGCATTTACCCCCGGCAGCGACCTGATCATTCTGATGGACATCTCCCGCTCCATGGAGGTGGCCGACGTGCAACCCTCCCGTCTGGGGCGTGCCCGTCAGGAGATCCAGGATCTAATACAGCTCAACCGGGAGGTCCGCATCGGCCTGATCGCCTTCGCTTCAGTCTCCCATATCGTCTCACCCATCACGGAAGACGGCCAGAGCATCCTCAACGCCCTGCCCGCGCTCTCCACCGACCTGACTCGATTGCAGGGCAGCCGTCTGCATACTGCACTGGACAAGGCGGAACAGCTGCTCAAAGGCCAGCCCAGCGAGGGCGGACGCTCGATCCTGCTGATCAGCGACGGCGACTTCGATGAGCCCGACCTGGCCAAACGAGTCAAAACCCTGGCGGCAGACGGCATCCGTCTGCATGTGCTCGGCATCGGCACCAGCGGCGGCGGTCCGGTACCCGCACCTACCGGTCTGAGCGACCTGATGCGCGACCGCGCAGGCAAGATTATCGAATCCCGACTCAACGAGCCGTTGCTCAAACAGCTGGCGTCAACGGGCAACGGCCACTATCTACAGGCAAACTTTCGCGATGATGACAGCCGAACCCTTCTCACCCTCGCTGCCTCCGACGCTGCAGAGGCGGTAGCCACTGATGAGAAGACCAGGATCTGGAACGAGCGATTTTACTGGATGCTGATTCCACTTGTACTGCTTTTGCTGCCCACTTTTCGGCGCCAGCAAACGGAGGGGGGTCTATGAACAGGCACCTCATCCCACTCCTCCCCCTCCTGCTTCTGATTTGCGCCCCCACACAAGCCGAGTGGTTCCGCAACAGCGAACAGCTCGCTGAGGACGCCTATCAGCAGGGGCACTATGAAGAGGCGGCAAAGGATTTCAGCGACCCCTATCGCCGTGGCGTGGCCCAATACCGGGCGGGTGACTATGCAGCGGCGGCCGAGAGTTTTGCCACTGTGGAGCGGGACGAGGTAGAGCAGGATGCACGCTACAACCTGGGCAATGCGCGTTTCAGGTTAGAGGACTATCCAGGCGCTGTCGAAGCCTACGAGTCGGTATTGGCAGATGACCCCAAACATGAGGATGCCGGTTACAACCTGGCGCTTACACGTACCCTGATGGCCAAGGAGCAGCCCGAAGAGGATGAACTGACCGAAGAAGAGAAGGCGGAGCAGGAAAAAGAGGAACAAGAAAAACAGGAAGAAAAGGAAAAAGAAGAACAGCAGGGAGAGGAGGAGTCAGAGGAGGAGGAGCAGTCCGGCGAGCAGGAGTCAGAGGAAGAGCAGCAATCCGGCGAACAGGAGTCCGAGGAGCAGAAGGAATCCGGCGAACAGGAGTCCGAAGAGCAACAAGAGGGAGAGTCGGAGTCAGAGGAGCAACAGGAGTCCCAATCCGGCGAGCAGAGCGAAGAGGAGCAGCAGGGCGAGGGAGAGTCCGAAAGCGAGCAGGAGTGAATCCGGCGAACAGGAGTCCGAAGAGCAGAAGGAATCCGGCGAGCAGGAGTCCGAAGAGCAGTATGAACTAAGAACAGAGTCCGAAGAGCAGAAGGAATCCGGCGAACAGGAGTCCGAAGAGCAGAAGGAATCCGGCGAGCAGAGCGAAGAGCAGCAGCAGGGCGAGGGAGAGTCCGAAAGCGAGCAGGAGAGCGGAGAACAGCAGGATCAACAGCAGAGCGGGGCCTCAAGCGAAGAGTCAGAAGAGCAGGAAGGCGAACAGCAGGGTGAACAGGATCAGGGAGGGTTCATCCGAGGACGAGCAGCAGGGCCAACAGTCCGGTGAGCAAAAGGACGAAACCGAACAGCAGGATAAAGCGGGTCAGGAGAAGGATGACCCGGAGCAGCAGGGTGAGGCTGGCGAAGAGGAGTCGGAAGAAACCAAGACCGGCGAACAACAGCAGGACGAAGGTGAAGGCGGCGAACAGGAAGACCGCACTGACCAGGCAGGGAAGTCCGAACAGGAGCAGTCAGAAGCAGAGGATGCAGAGGCCAACCAGCAGGATGAACCTCAGGAAGATGCTGCAGGTAAAGAGCCATCACCCGAGGAAAAGTCTGCTAGCCTTGGAGAGTCACCGGATGAAAATTCAGCAGAGCAGGATCAACCCACTGCTGGCAGACTGGGAGAGGAGAAACAAGACCCGGAAATACTGCCACAGGGTCAACCAACCCCTGAAGCAGTCGATCAAGTCGACCAGATGGGTGATATGTCGACCCCTGATGCCGACCAACAGCAAAGCGGCGGCCCCGGTGGCGACAGTCAATCCCGCATGAGTGGAGGCATGGCACTGATGGAGCAGTGGCTGGAGCAGGTCGAAGGCGACCCGGCGGAGCTGATGCAAAAACAGTTCAAACTCCAAGAGTACGACTATTTGCGCAGCAAAGGCGGCCGCGATTTTGAGACGCGGCCCTGGTAATCGGCTAGCGGACAGAAGACAGTTTTCACACCAGGTCTGTTTGCTGCCGGGGTCGGTGTCAAATTTGATCGAAGCCGCTTGGCTTCCAATAACGTGATGCCCATAAATTTTGACTCCGACCACTCATGAAAAGATCAAATAAAACGGAAAACCACCGAAGCTATCAGAGGATGGACAAAAAATTGCGCGACCTTACAGGCATTTTGCTATTGCTGCTGCTGGCGACCAATGTCACAGCGGCGCCCGGAGGCTACCCCGGTTATATGCCATGGCAACCCCCAGTCAGCCAGTGGAACTATGCGCCACCGGATCAGCGCAACAAGGGTACCCCCTCGCCGGAACTTCCCCCGCCAACCGTGCAGCCCCCCTCTTACGGACCTGGTGGCTGGCCGGGCATGCAGCGCCCGGGATATAACCAAACACCGTACTACAACCAACAGTCCCGTCCACCTCGCCTGGAGATCAAACTCTCAGGCAGAACCCCCTATCTGCAGGAGAACCTGTTACTCCATCTCAACATCATCAGTGACGGCAACCTCAAAACCGCCACACCACAACTGCCGCAAACCGACGCGCTCATTTTCCAGAAGATCGAGGGCCCCACAGCCAGCTCCCGCACCCGTAAAGGAAATCAGGAGATCGTGACCGGATTTATCTACCAGGTGACGCCACTGCGCCCTGGAAAGATCGAGATTCCGCCGTTTCACGTAACTGGAACACTGAAACCTATGAGTGGATACGGCAGCGTTCCCAAGGCTTTCGAAGCGACCAGTGATAAGCCTCTGATACTCGATGTCAAAGATGCCGATCCTTCCATCAATCCCTGGCTGCCGCTCGAACAGTTGACCCTCAAAACGAAACTACCGGAGAACGCCCGCTTCGCTGCCGGGCAACCCACCAGCCTGACGATTGAAATCAGGGCCATCGGTGCGTCCGGTGATCTCCTGCCCAGTCTCGAACGTCAGCTGCAAAGCCCTGCCTTCCGGGTTTACCGGGAGAAGACTCGCACCCAAACCAATCTCAGCAAGAGTGGCAAAAAGATTCTGGGAAGCCGCATCGAAACCTTCACGCTGGTCCCCCAGCATGGCGGTGACCTGCAACTGCCCGAGTTGCGTGTACCCTGGTGGAATATCAGGACAGGCATGCCGCAGCATGCCTCCGAGCCCGTCAAACCCTTGGCTGTCAGCGGCAGTGGTTTAAGGGGGGAAGGGCTTTTCGGCCTGACCAAGCCGAGCACATTTTTCCCGGCCGGCTCCCCCGCGGCATTCTGGATCCCACTGGCCGTGGCACTGGGTATTATCTTCGGTTACTGGCTGGCGGTCTGGATCGCCAATAGAAAACGTGAGGTAAAACCTCCCGCTGCATTTGCTCCGCTCACCCTTGCACTGAAGAAGCCTTTCCTGAACATGGCGCCAGCTTTCGCTCCGTTCAGTGAGAAGTTTCGCGCCACCACTGCCTGCCTCAATCCAATTACCAAGTGGCAACGACTGCGCCGTCAACTGGTCGGCATGCTACCGCTGTCGATCCGTTTCTGGTTCTGCGTACGCTGCGTTGATCAGGAAAATGATCCAGACGTCTGGGGTTACACTCTGCGCTTCCTGGCCAACAAACATATGGGTATGCCACCGCGAGCGCCTTTCGCAGACATTGCAGACCGCATCATCGCTTTTCAGCCGAGATCCAACCCTCAGCGGGTACGTCGCCTCGTACACGATTTGGATCAGGCAATTTATGGGCACGCAAAACTCGATTTCGAAGCCTGGAAACGGGATTTCAAACGGGAGATACGGCCCGGCGTGGCTCTGCTTCGCACCCGACGCAGCGGAAAAAAACATGGCATTGACAACCGCCTGCCGGAACTAAACCCCAAGGCTGCCGCATAGAACCAGATAACCCAGAACTGCAGCCACCTCAATTCCTCGAATTCACCAAGTGCTGTAGGGTGTGTACACTGTTTTACGTGCGACATACTCGCTGTTTAGAAAAATCGTTGGATAGTTACAAATTAAGCTTGACCCCGTGGTCTCCGGAAATCTTTTACGCGCCTTCTGAATCTCATTTCTTTCCCCCGTACACAAAAAGTGCATCTCAGGCTATCATCTGAATTTATAAATATTTACAATTTACTGAGAGCTGCGGTCAGAGTACCCATTTGCCAAAGAGCGCCAATATCATCCGGGGTTAACTGACAGAAGACGCGGGGCAGGGGCAAGTACAAAACTTCCAGGACAAATTCCGTTAAGCCGTGCTCTGGAAAGCCCAATATCATGAAATCACACTGATCACTTTTTTATACAGGGACAAGATGAATCTTAAACTGGCTATTCTAAAAATCCTGCATCGGGTTGGCGCCCTAAAGATTTTACTTTTTCTCAAAAGAAAAAAAATTACAATTTTTACGCTTCACGGCGTCATGGATACCCAGGCGGAAGCATCCTCATGGGAGCCGCTTCGGCCGCAGCTTGCACCTCAATATCTTGAGCAATGCCTCAAACTCTTCAGTCGTTACTACAACTTTGTCACTATCGATGAAGCTGTTGCCATGCTGGAGGGACGACTGCCGTCAAAGCCCAATTGTTGCGTCGTTACCTTCGACGACGGCTACAGAAACAATGCAACCCATGCACTGCCGATACTGCAGAAATATGGCGTTCCTGCCGTCTTCTATGTCGCCACCGGCCACACTGAGGAACAACGCCCCTTCTGGGTCGACCGCCTCGATTATGCGCTACAGTTTGCGGACATCGACGGGAAAACAATTCGCTACAAAGAGACTGAAATTACCATCGATAAGTCCAACAGAGACACCTTGGCTCGATCCTATTCCCGGCTGCGTGGCATTCTGAAACATGCCGATATGCCTGACATAGAGATGCGTGACTACTTCGATCAACTGGCGGAATCACTTGAAAAACAGAGTGGCATGAGCATCAAGCAGATTGTCAAAGATGATCCCTGGTCCGCCATTTTGACCTGGGACGAGATAGCCGATATCTCACGCACCACCGAAATCACCATTGGCAGCCATACCGTGGATCACGTCCGGTTGGGCCAGACGGGGGCTGAAGCGTCGCGGGATCAGGTCGTCAGATCAAAAGAGGCAATAGAGAAGGTCATAGGGAAGAGTTGTCACCATTTCTGCTACCCAAACGGCAGTTGGAATCAACAAGCCGTCGATATACTCAAAGAGACCGGATACACCTCGGCAGTGACCACCGATGAGGGAATCAACGATCCAGGCGCCGACCCTTTCAAGCTGAAAAGGATCTCGATTTCCGGCAAGAAGGATCCACTCTTCCTGCTGGCCAGTACCGCCGGACTTTCAAGTTGATCCACGCATGACCTGACTCCCGGATTTTCGCTCTGGTCCGTGTTATCCTCGACCGCTACTGACAGCGTAGAATCTGAAATCCTTTATTCAGCGCTGAAACACTTGTCCAAACAAATGCGCTTCAATCTGTGATCAAATGGATCATGCTCCACCCAGATCCATATTTCGACAAGCGAAACAACTCTCTGAAAACGGTATAGCGCAGTGTCTGACTCAACAAATGAAAAAAAAGAGGATGTTTCCGGTCGCGACAGAATGATCTGGAATGTCATCACCAGCTGGGCGGGGTATCTTGTCTTCATCGTTGCGGGATTCGTCATGCCCAGAATGATAGACAACAACATCGGCCAGGAGGCGCTGGGTATCTGGGATTTCTGTTGGTCACTCGTAGCCTATATGCGCCTCACCACCATGGGCCTGGGTTCACAATTGAACCGCTATATCGCCAAGTATCGGGCCAGCGAAGAGTTCGACGAGATGCGCGGTACGATTTCCACCGTACTGGTGATCCAGGTGTTCATCGCAGCCATGGTGCTGCTTGTTGTCACAGCCCTCTACTTTATACTGCCCATCTTTTTCGCTGAAAAACTCGGCAGCAACCTGGAGACAGCACAGGGGGTCATGCTATTTCTGGGCGCGACCTTCGCTGCAGAGATGGCGCTGGAACCCGCCAAAGGGGTCATCACTGGTTATCATCGCTGGGGGATGCATAATGCCATCAGTTCAGGGTTTTATCTCATCACGGTAATCGGCATGATCACTGCCCTGACAATGGGCGGAGAACTGGTCAGCATCAGCATCATCTATTTTGTCGTCACCCTGTTTGGCGAGATCATCCGTATGATCTATGCCCGTCATATCTGCCCTGAATTGAGATTTCACCTCCACTCCGCCACTTGGGTTCGTGCCAAAAAGCTGATCCACTTTGGTGGAAAAACCTTCGCAGCTGCGATTGTGCCCATCATTCTGCTGCAAACCACCAGCGTCTTTATTGTCAGTAATCTGGGGCCTGCGGCCTTGGCGATATTCACCCGACCCGTGGCCATCGTCAGGCACATTGAAACATTCGTGCGTAAATTCACCTATGTGCTGATACCTACAGTAGGCGCACTGCATGGCGCCGGCAAAACCGAAGAACTGAAAGAGCTTCTGATCACCACAGCCAGGTATGGCGTTGCCCTCACTACTCCCTTTCTGATTGCTTTTGTCATCTACGGCGACGTCATCATGACAGTCTGGATGGGCAGTGAATATGTCAACATGACCATCATTCTCGTCCTGGCCGTTGCTTACTTCCTGCCGATTTCGATGGACCCGTTCTACCGTGTGTTGATGGGAATAAATATGCATGGCTTTATCGGCAAGTGGAGCATTATCATCACCCTTGCTTCACTTGTTATCGGCATTACCACACTCAATACCATTGGATGGACACTGGAAGGCGCTGCCTTCTTAATCGCAGTACCTATCTTTATCACCTTTGGACTCCTGGTCCCCTACCACTCCTGCAAGGTTTTGGAGGTTCCGCTCAGTTCATTCATTGTGAAGGTCTTCTTTACTCCCCTGCTGTCAGTCATACCCTTTACACTTTGGCTGCTGTTGGTGCGCCATCTGCTGGGTGACCGTTTTGTTGAAATCCTGATCTACGGCAGTTTGGGAGGTGGCATTATCCTATTCATCATCTACTGGATCGTGCTCTTTCCCAAGTCCTTCAAAAAGAAGATCACCAAGCGTATTCTCGCGTTTGCAAAATAGCAGCGGCATCATCCAACCACGAGAAGAATATCTTCACTGAACATGGGCCATTCTCCCTATCAGACCCTAGAGCACGCCATAACCTGTATCGACACAGGTTATCAGCGGTCAGGTCTTGCGGCCTGCTACATGATCGAGGCGCAGGGAAAGTTGGCTTTTGTCGATACAGGCACAACCTATACCCTGCCTGTCATTCTCAAGCTACTGGAAACCCGTGGACTGACCACTGACCAAGTGAAGTACATCATCGTGACCCACGTTCACCTGGATCACGCAGGGGGTGCTGGCGCACTGATGGAAAAGTGCCCCGAAGCGCAGCTTGTCGTCCACCCTTTTGGCGCCCGCCATATGGTCGACCCGACAAAACTGACTGCGGGCGCCACTGCGGTCTACGGTGAGGAAGGGTTCCGCAAAGCCTTTGGCCGGCTGATTCCCATCCCGCAGGAGAGAGTGATTGAGGCATCCGACGAGATTGTGATCGAACTCGGCGGCAGGTCTCTGCTCTGCCTCGATACCCCTGGCCATGCCCGGCACCACATCTGCATCTATGACGACAGGAGTAAAGGACTCTTTACCGGCGATACCTTTGGTCTCTCTTATCGGGACCTGGATACCTCCAAGGGGGCTTTTATTCTGCCCACCACCACCCCGGTCCAGTTCGACCCACCAGCCTGGCAGGCAACATTAAGCAGACTGATGGAGATGAACCCATCCAGCGCTTACCTCACCCACTATGGAAAAGTGAGCGACATGAACCGGCTGGCAGATGACCTGCACCGGGCTATCGACGATTTTGCAGAGATTGCCCTGACGGTGGAAGCAGAGAACCGCCTTGCCGGAATCCAGCAAAGATTATGGGCATGGACCAATAGCGCGCTCATGAAGCACGGCTGTTCGCTGGCGGAACCCCGGCTCAAGGCACTGCTGGCCATGGATATCGAATTGAATGCCCAAGGACTGGATGTCTGGCTGCAACGCAGGGAGAGGGAACAGGCCAGGCAGCCCGGATAAAGTCTTACCCTGAGATATTCCTGCGGGAGGTGTTTTTCGACCCACTCATGTCCCAGGCGTAAGTGCAGTCAAGGTGGCAAAGTACATTCACCAACCCACGCTCTCCACCTTCGATCATAACCGCCAGGGGTGAACGCCTTTGTAACTTGGTATTGAGCTGACGCATCCAGCGCCGCCCCATATCCGGATTCAGCGGGTAGGTGGTACGAAGCGCATCGTTTATACGGATCAGATACTCAACTCGTTTGGTGATGCCTGGGTTATTGGGTAAAGGCTGATCGCTCATATATCGTGCCATATGACGGGGCTTTCCTTCCAGGTCCAGCAGCGCCATCATCTCTTCCGCTCTGAGTCCCCAGTTTTTCAGCATATTCAGTACGCCACGCGTCATCTCCAAACGCTCTTCCAAATACAAATTCCCGCTTTCTTGTACTGTTTCGTTCATAACCCAACCAAATATCACTCGTCAATTTCTTACCTGCCAAACAGGATTGTCAACGAAAGTCTAGCACGGGGAATCGGGCCTATTTCCCATGAACAGTCAGGGATTTACAGGGTACAGCGAATTTAACCGCCAAACAGATTACGCCACCAGCGCTTTCGATTTCCGGGGAGTACCTGAGTTGACGGCAGGTCAACAGGTTGGGTCTTGCTCATCACCCAACCCGGCAGAGGGGGATTATCACTATAGCCACAGGAGACACCCAGATTATTGGGATCGTATATCTTGACGAAAGAGGGCGCGGTCAGATCGTCCGCATAAACAATGCCGCAGTAATCCTCATCATGCTCTTTTCGCAGCAGTTCATCGATTTCAGAGATAAAATGATTGAAGCCATCCGCATCAACCACCCCGGAGGGAGGTTGCTCGCCAACCGCATAGATATACCACCCTCCGCCAGCATCCATACGTAACACCTCCCATAAACTATCCAGATGGTGCCAGCGTAATGCTGAGGTAAAACTGCCACGAAAGGCACGAAGATAGTCGTTCTCTTCATTCATGATTTTCCGACTCTAACAATCTGCTTATGGGTTTCCTGGGATTAATACTCATCAAACTCTCTATCGGTTTCAATAGACGACCTGTTACTTCTCTCTATCAAGAAAGACCAATGCCAACTGCCCTATATATCCCTCCATATACTTCAGGAGAGCATAGATAAACATGATAATCCCAAGCATCTCACAGAGTTCTTCGAACGTGTAGATAACTGAATAGGAGAGCGCATCTCTCTCATGATAAGTATATTGATCACCAATAAAGTTGATTCCAATGGCACCGACAAGATAGACCACACCAGCCAGGATAAACAACTTGGCGGTCGACTTTGGCAATCTGGCAAGAAATCGTCGATAGATCAAAAGCATGGCGAGCAGCAGCGGTACGTAGACCAGCAGCCACGCATAGGAGATCAAGCCGATAACCTTCAAGTGACTGCGGACAGGTTCAAAGATGCGATTATGGATATCGGTATACTCATCGATTGCAAGCAGGAGAAAAATTACCGCCAGACCATACCAGTACTTGAAATCCACCTCTCCTCTACGATGGTGAACCCAGGCAATCAGGGTCAATAGCAGAGAACAGAAAAGGATCGCGAATGAGGCATAGAAAGACGGAATGCTCCACTCTCTGTTCAAGTTGAAGAGATACACCAGACCAAAAAGCCGGCTGTGACCCAAAAAATGGTGTGAAATTTGTCCCAATGTGTTGGCAATGGTCAAAAATGCGACAATCCACAACAGGATCCGAACGACCTTCTCAGCCGAAAATACGATTTGCATAGGATAAACTGTGAGTATGGGAAGAAAGCTGATGTTGAGCGGGTTATAATACAGTTTTGTTAAACTAACAAGCGCCATGAACAAAGCAAATAACACCCTGTTTGAATCCAATCTCCCAAGCCTGGAACGGGTTAGCCGGGGGAAAGTCCGCGATATCTATGCTGTCGACGATAATCATCTGTTGATCGTTACAAGTGACCGTCTATCCGCATTTGACGTCATTCTGCCACAAGCCATCCCTGGTAAGGGTGAGGTGCTGACGCGAGTGGCAAATTTCTGGTTTGAACGAACCAGAGATCAGGTGCCGAACCATCTGTCTGACATCCCCCTTGAATCTGTCATCCCGGACTCCAACCAGCGCTCGGCACTGGGTGACCGGGCAATCGTCGTACGCAAGCTCAAGCCTCTGCCAGTCGAAGCTATCGTCAGGGGTTATCTGATCGGCTCCGGCTGGAAAGATTATCAACGCAACGGAGGGGTTTGCGGTATTCAACTGCCGCAAGGACTACAGCAGGCAGACAAACTGCCTGAGGCAATCTACACGCCATCGACCAAGGCCGAAGTGGGTGAGCACGATGAAAACATCAGTTTTGAGAAGACCGTCGACCTGATCGGGCAGGATCTTGCCGGGCAGGTACGTGACCTGAGTCTTGGCATCTACACAGAAGCTGCCGACTTTGCCCGCGAAAAGGGCATTATCATCGCCGACACCAAATTTGAGTTCGGCCTGGATGATCACGGCACCGTACATCTGATCGATGAAGTGCTGACCCCTGATTCTTCCCGTTTTTGGCCTGCAAGTGAATACCGCACCGGCATCAGCCCACCCAGCTTCGACAAACAGTTCGTGCGCGACTACCTGGAGACTCTTGATTGGGACAAAACCCCGCCGGGTCCTGAATTGCCTGAAGAGATCATTCGTAAAACCGCAGAGAAATACCGGGAGGCGGAGAAGCGTTTGACTGGCGCCTGACCGATTGGGAATAGATGTTGAATCCTATGGTGAATAACAATTCAAACGCCGCCAAGGTGGTAATCTACACGACCCAGCGTTGCCCCCACTGCAAGCGCGCCAAAGAGTGGCTGAAGACCAACGAGGTGCTGTTTTTGGAGTTTGATGTCGGCAAGGCCGGAAAAATGCAGAAACGTTTTTTCAGCATGGGAGGGCGAAGCGTACCGATGATCGTTATCGGCGACCAGCAGTTGCCTGGCTTTGCCCCAAAGCAACTCAAGCAGGCGCTTGAGCATGCCGGGATCCTTATCTAACCCCATCCATTATTTCAAGCACGAAAAAGGGGCACCAAGCGCCCCTTTTTCTTGTATAGAATCCACCCGATCAGCTGACTTTGGGATCCAGTTCGCCACTCTCGTAACGACCAAACATGGTCTCCAGGGAGATCGCGGTCATCTTGGAAGCCATACCGGCAGAACCAAACGCTTCATAGCGATTCTTGCAGATATCAGACATGCCTTTAGTCGCTTCCTTGAGGAACTTACGTGGGTCGAAGTTGCTCTTGTTCTCTTCCAGGTGACGACGGACAGAACCCGTGGATGCCATACGCAGGTCGGTATCGATGTTGACCTTGCGCACGCCGGATTTGATACCTTCAACGATCTCGTCAACCGGCACACCATAAGTCTGACCCATGTCGCCGCCGTAGCTGTTGATGATCTTCAGCCAGTCCTGGGGCACGGAAGATGAGCCATGCATAACCAGATGGACACCAGGGATGCGCTCGTGAATCTCTTTCACGCGATCGATACGCAGAATCTTGCCCGTAGGCTCTTGGGTGAACTTGTAGGCGCCGTGAGAGGTGCCGATTGCGATGGCCAGAGCATCAACTCCGGTCTTCTTGACGAAATCAGCGGCCTCTTCAGGATCGGTCAGCAGCTGATCCATATCCAGCTTGCCTTCGGCACCGTGGCCGTCTTCTTCGCCCATCATGCCGGTTTCCAGTGAACCCAGGCAACCCAACTCGCCCTCAACAGAGACGCCACCAGAGTGAGCCATATCGACGACTTTCTTCGTGATATCGACATTGTACTCGTAGGTAGAGGGGGTCTTGGCGTCGGACATCAGAGAGCCGTCCATCATAACGGAGCTGAAGCCGGACTGGATGGAACGCAGGCAGATGTCTGGAGATGCACCATGATCCTGATGCATGCAGACCGGGATGTGGGGGTACATCTCGATGGCAGCCTCGATCAAGTGGCGCAGAAAGGGCTCTCCGGCATAGGAACGGGCACCGGCAGAACCCTGCAGGATGACAGGGCTGTCAACCGCATCTGCCGCCTGCATAATGGCGTGCACCTGTTCCATGTTATTAACGTTGAACGCTGGCAAGCCATAGCTGTGCTCAGCGGCATGATCCAGAAGTTGGCGCAGGGAAATCAGGGCCATGATAGCCTCCTTGAGTTGGTTTCTGTAACTGGGTTAAACGCTTGGCGGGAACCCATGGGTTCCTGCCTAATTCTCTTTGGGCAGCACATGCTCACCCACTCGCATCACTTTCATGATATTTGTTTGGCCTTCAACACCGGAGCGATCCCCCTTGGTGATGATTACCAGGTCGTTCTCACGAACCTCACCCCGGCGCAGCAGTTCGTCGATGACTTCTTCATTGACCTCGCCCATGTTGGTGCTGGCGACATCGAAGCTGACAGGGTAGACGCCACGGTAGAGCGTTACTTTTCTGCGGGTCTCCACATTCCGGGTCAAGGCATAAATCGGGATACCTGAACTGATTCTCGACATCCACTTGGTTGTGGAACCCGACTCAGTCAACGCGGCAATCGCCGTCACGCCGAGGTGGTTTGCAGTGTACATGGTCGCCATTGCAATGGCCTCATCCACGCGTCCAAAAACAGAGTCGATACGGTGTTGGGAGCGCCGCACGATCGCCTGCTTTTCAGCTTCGACACAGACACGATCCATTGCGGCAATGACCTTGTGAGGATATTTACCCACCGAAGTCTCGGCAGAGAGCATCACTGCATCCGTACCATCCAGCACGGCATTGGCCACATCAAAGACTTCGGCACGCGTCGGTATCGGGCTGTCGATCATCGACTGCATCATCTGGGTTGCTGTGATCACCACGCAGTTCATCTTGCGTGCTATTTTAATCAGGTTCTTCTGCACTGCGGGGAGTTCCGCATCACCAATCTCCACCCCCAGGTCACCGCGTGCAACCATGATGGCGTCAGACACCTCGATGATCTCCTCGATGCAGTCCAGCGCTTCTGCCCGTTCAATCTTGGCGATGATGCCGCCCTTGCCACCCGCCTCTTCCAGAAGCTTGCGCGCTTCGATGACATCATCCGCATTACGCACGAACGAAACTGCCAGATAGTCAGCATCGATCTCCGCAGCGAACTTGATATCAGCACGATCTTTTTCCGTCAACGCGGGAGCCGAGAGACCACCGCCCTGTTTATTGATGCCTTTGTTATTGGAGAGTTTGCCGCCGACAACAACCTTGCAGTGAATCTCATGGCCATCAACCTCGGAGATCCAGAAAACGAGCGCTCCATCGTCCAACAGCAAGGTATCGCCACGGGAGACATCATTGACAAGACCAGGATAGGTCAGGCCGACACGGGTTCCATCACCATCTGTGAGCGGACAGGTCGCATCGAGTATAAATTTGTCTTCCTCGTCCAGCACGATGTAATCGTTTTTAAACCGGCCGATACGAATCTTGGGGCCCTGCAGATCGCAGAGTACGCCGACCTGCCTGCCGCTCGCACGCGAGCGATCCCGAATCCTCTCAGCCCGATTTCGCTGAGAATCGTGAGGATCATGCGAGAGGTTGAGGCGAACGACATCCACCCCCGCACGAATGATCTTATCCATCATCTTAGGGTCGTCGGTTGCCGGCCCCAGGGTTGCAACAATCTTTGTTCGTCTTGGCATAACGCTCTTTAGCTAAGTGTCAGCGACAGGGTCACGATCGGGCTACAGCCCGATGGTGCTTGATTACCGCTTCAACTTTGTTATTCAGCTGCCCTTGCTTCAAGCATGGCAACCGCAGGCAGGGTCTTGCCTTCAAGGTACTCCAGAAAAGCACCGCCCGCAGTGGAGATGTAGGTGACCTTGTCGTAGATATCATATTTCTGGATAGCAGCAATCGTGTCGCCACCACCCGCCAAACTAAAGCAATCAGAATCGGCAATGGCCATGGCAACCGTCTTGGTACCTTCGCCGAACTGGTCGAACTCAAACACGCCTACTGGGCCGTTCCAGACAACAGTACCTGCCTTGGCGATAATATCAGCCAACTCCTTGGCGGAGTCAGGACCAATATCGAAAATCATGTCATCATCTTCCACATCACCGGCAGCCTTCAGAGTGGCCTCGGCCGTTTCACTGAACTCTTTACCACAAACCACATCTGTGGCGATCGGAATGCTGGCGCCGCGAGCCTGCATCTTCTCGACCAGCGCCTTGGCGGTGTCGACCAGACCGTCTTCGCACAAGGACTTGCCGACATTGTGGCCCATGGCCTTGAGGAAGGTGTTGGCGATACCACCACCGACCACCAGCTGATCAACCTTCTCGGAGAGGGCCTCCAGCACGGTTAACTTGGTGGAGACCTTGGAACCGCCGACGATGGCCACCATGGGGCGAGCCGGATTGGCCAGTGCCTTGGCCAGGTTGTCCAGTTCACTGGCCAGCAGCAGACCCGCACAAGCGGTGGGCGCGAACTTGCCGGCACCGTGTGTAGAGGCCTGTGCACGATGCGCGGTGCCGAAGGCGTCCATCACGAAGATGTCGCACAGGGCGGCGTACTTCTTGGCCAGCGCTTCGTTGTCTTTCTTTTCGCCCGCATTGAATCGCACATTCTCAAACAGCACGACTTCGCCGTCAGCAACCTCGGGAGTATTGTCCAGGTAGTCCTTCACCAGACGCACGTTGGTGCCCAGCTTGGCGGACATGTCCTCGGCGATGGGCTGCAGGGAGTTCTCTTCATCCACCTTGCCCTCTTCGGGGCGTCCACGATGGGACATGACCTGCACCTTGGCGCCTGCCTTGATGCAATGCTCAATAGTCGGCATAGAGGCGGTGATACGGGCATCGGAGGTGACCTTGCCGTCTTTGACGGGCACATTCAGGTCGGCGCGAATGAGGATACGCTTGCCTGCGAGATCGAGATCGGTGAGCTTGATGAAAGACATATTGGCACTCCGTAAGTTTGATTCAGAGAGATTTGGGAAGACGATAGCCTTGCCAAATGGCTCTGGGATTGAAGGGCTCAGGGCCGAGGGCCGAGGAAAACACACCTCGCCTTCCTCGGCCCTTGGCCCTGATTCCTTGGCCCTTATTTAGAGACGTGCTTAACGAAACGCAGCATGTTGCAGGTGTAGCCGTACTCGTTGTCGTACCAGGCGACCACCTTGACGAAGGTGCTATCCAGTGCAATACCAGCACCTGAATCGAAGATGGAAGATTGGCCACAACCACGGAAATCGGGGAGACAACTTTCTCATCGGTGTAACCCAGGGTCTCGCTCATCGGGCCGGACTCAGAGGCGGCCTTCATGGCGGCACAGATGTCGTCGTAAGAAGCTTCGCTGTCCAGCTCGACAGTCAGGTCGACAACGGACACGTCAGAGGTGGGTACGCGGAAAGCCATACCAGTCAGCTTGCCGTTCAGCTCAGGCAGTACAACACCCACAGCCTTGGCTGCGCCAGTGGAGGACGGGATGATGTTCTCCAGGATACCGCGACCACCGCGCCAGTCTTTCAGGGAAGGACCGTCAACAGTTTTCTGGGTTGCGGTTGCCGCATGAACGGTGGTCATCAGGCCACGCTTGATGCCCCACTTGTCGTGCAGAATCTTGGCAACGGGCGCCAGACAGTTGGTGGTGCAGGAAGCAGCAGAGGTGATGGCCTGGCCAGCGTATTCGTCGTGATTTACGCCGTGTACGAACATTGGGGTGCCGTCTTTGGAAGGCGCAGACATAACAACCTTCTTGGCACCGGCGTCGATGTGCTTCTGACAGGTCTCTTCGGTAAGGAAGAAGCCGGTGCACTCGATAACCAGATCGGCGCTGATGTCACCCCATGCCAGGTTTGCAGGATCGCGCTCAGCAGTCAGGCGGATGGTCTTGCCGTTAACCACCAGATTGCCGCCGTCTACAGCGATATCGCCGTCGAAGTTACCGTGAACTGAGTCGTACTTCAGCATGTATGCGAGGTAGTCAGCGTCCAGCAGGTCGTTGATACCGACAACTTCCATGTCACCAGCGAAATCCTTGGCAATAGCGCGGAAAGCCATGCGACCGATGCGGCCGAAACCGTTAATGCCTACTTTGATAGTCATGAGAAATACTCCGTAAGAACGTAAACTTTATAGATTGGGTCAACAGGGCGCCATCAGACGCCCTGTCATTGCAGAATCAGGCAGATACTTCGTCGATAGCGGCGGCAACGTTTGCCACGGTGAAGCCAAACTCTTCAAACAACTGGCCTGCAGGTGCAGATTCACCGAAACGATCGACACCGATCACCTTGCCGTTCAAACCGACGTATTTATACCAACCATCGGTGACAGCAGCCTCAACAGCCACGCGTGCGGTGCAGGCGGCGGGAAGCACAGACTCTTTGTAAGCGGCATCCTGAGCGTCGAAGACGTTGGTGCAAGGCATGGAGACCACGCGTACCTTCTTGCTGGACTCGGCTGCAGCCTTGACCGCCAGATCCACTTCAGAACCAGTGCTCACAACGATCACGTCAGGCGTTCCGTCACAGTCGACCAGCACGTAACCGCCCTTGGCGATGTCGGCAATCTGCGTTTCGCTGCGGTTCTGATGCTGCAGGTTCTGGCGAGAGAAGATCAGGCAGGAAGGACCGTCTTTCTTCTCTACCGCGCACTTCCAGGCCACTGCAGTCTCGACTGCATCACAGGGGCGCCAGACGCTCATGTTGGGGATCATACGCAGGGTCGGGATCTGCTCGACCGGCTGATGAGTCGGGCCATCCTCACCCAGACCGATAGAGTCATGGGTATAGACGAAGATCGACTGAATCTTCATCAGCGCCGCCATACGCAGCGCGTTACGGGCGTACTCGGAGAACATCAGGAAGGTGGCGCCGTAGGGGATAAAACCACTGTGCAGGGTGGCGCCGTTCATGATGGCGGACATGGCGAATTCACGTACACCGTAAGAGAGGTAGTTGCCGTCGGCATGACCTTCAGTGATCGCCTTACAACCAGACCAGAAGGTCAGATTGGAGGGGGACAGGTCGGCGGAACCACCAAGGAACTCAGGCAGCAACGGACCATAAGCGTTGAGGGTGTTATGAGAAGCCTTGCGGGTCGCAGGAGACTCGGCCTTGGCATTGACTTCGGCAATGAACTTGCTGGTTTCCCCTTCCCAGTTGGCGGGCAGATCGCCAGCCATGCGACGCTTGAACTCGGCTGCCAATTCAGGGTGCGCAGATTCATAGGCGGCAAACTTGTCATTCCATGCGGACTCGGCGGCAGCACCGGCATCCTTCGCGTCCCAACCGGCATAAATGTCTTCAGGAATCTCGAACGGACCGTGACTCCAGCCCAACTGCTCGCGGGTCAGTTTGATCTCATCATCACCCAGGGGGGCGCCGTGGCAGTCGTGGGTACCGGCCAGGTTCGGGGAACCGAAACCGATGGTGGTCTTGCAGCAGATCAGGGTTGGCTTATCAGAAACTGCCTTGGCGGCTTCGATTGCAGCATTCAGGGCATCTGCATCGTGACCGTCAACACCGGGAAGGACATGCCAGCCGTAAGCCTCGAAACGCTTGGGGGTATCATCGGTGAACCAACCCTCGACGTGTCCGTCGATGGAGATGCCATTGTCGTCCCAGAAGGCGACCAGCTTGCCCAGACCCAGGGTACCGGCCAGAGAGCAGGCTTCGTGGGAGATACCTTCCATCATGCAGCCGTCACCCATGAAAACATAGGTATTGTGGTCGACGATGTCGTGGCCGTCACGGTTGAACTGGGCTGCCAGGGTCTTCTCGGCCAGGGCCATGCCCACGCCGTTGGTGATGCCCTGACCCAGGGGACCGGTGGTGGTCTCGACGCCGGGTGCGTAGCCGTACTCGGGATGACCCGGCGTCCTGGCGTGCAGCTGACGGAAGCTCTTCAGATCATCCATACTGAGGTCGTAACCGGTCAGATGCAGCAGGGAGTAGATCAGCATGGAACCGTGGCCGTTGGATAGGATGAAACGGTCACGATCCGCCCAGTCCGGGTTAGCCGGATTGTGCTTCATGTGGCTGTTCCACAGGGCTTCAGCGATGTCGGCCATGCCCATGGGCGCGCCTGGGTGACCTGAATTGGCTTTCTGCACTGCATCCATGCTCAGGGCACGGATAGCATTGGCAAGTTCTCTGCGTGAGGACATTGACCCCTCTCCTATTTGAATGTACGAAATTTCGTCTGTTTCCACTTGGCGACCAGTAAAGGCTACGAGCCTGATAGTCAGCCACCCGGCCGGGAACACTGTCACCAGCCACTGTCGTTCACGTCGGTGTATGCCGAAAACTTCAACATATGAGGTTTCGGGCACCCCACCGCAGGGCAAAAGGTGAGCCATTCTCCCCTAAGCTAAAGCCATCGGCAATTTAGCTGCCTTTATAGGGGTAATAAGCTGGCTTGATGGGAAAATTTGAATATCCTGAAATTGTAATCATGTCGACCGGCTCAGGATTCGAGCCATTTTATTGAACAACCCATGCTCGGGATCTGATCTGCGGGACCAGCGCCGGTTTCGGACACCAGCTTCATCGCCTCAAAAAGATCACGCCGCACACCCTCCGGCGCAGCATCTTTCCGGCTCTCATCAAGACGCCCCCGATACTGCAGTTGCAGATCTGCGTTGTAACCGAAGAAATCCGGCGTGCAAACCGCACCGTAGGACTTGGCAATCTCCTGGCTCTCATCCCAGAGGTAGGGGAAGGGAAAATCGAACGTCTCAGCAACCCGCCGCATGTTTTCGAACGAGTCCTCCTCGTACTCCGCCGGATCATTGGACATGATGGCCACGCAATTGATGCCCAAGGCTTTCAGCTCTCTCGCATCCCGCACAATGCGATCCCTGATCGACTTAACATAGGGACAGTGATTGCAGATAAACATCACCAGCAGACCCTTCTCCCCATTGCAGGCGTCAAGTGTCCAAGTTTTACCGTCGACCCCCGGCAGATTAAAGTTCGGCGCAGACCTGCCGAAATCACATACTGGCGTTTGTAGAGAAACCACTATTGAAACCCTCAATAATTTGAATTGGAACACGGGTCGGCATTATGCAAAAACCCCAGCTGGGTGTAAAATCGCCGATCACTTTTTGACGGCATCTATTTCATAGAGAAAATCATGCCGGTATAAACGCATCTTCAACACCCTTAATCTATAAGGGATTACGGAAGGAACTTAGTGCAATGGCGAACGAATTCATATTTACTTCAGAATCTGTCTCAGAGGGACATCCTGACAAGGTGGCGGATCAGATCTCCGACGCCATGCTGGATGCGATCCTTGAACAGGATCCCAACCCTGAGCAGGCCCGGGTGGCCTGCGAAACCCTGATCAAGACCGGTGCGGTGATCGTCGCCGGTGAGATCACCACCGAGGCCTGGATCGACCTGGACGAACTGGTGCGAGGCGTGGTCTGTGACATCGGTTATACCAGCTCCGATGTGGGGTTTGACGGTTCTACCTGTGCCGTGATGTCGCTCATCGGCAAACAGTCCAACGATATCGCCCAGGGCATAGACCGCACCAGCCCTGAGCAGCAGGGCGCCGGCGACCAGGGCATGATGTTCGGTTACGCCACCAACGAGACCGACGTGCTGATGCCTGCCCCTATTACCTTTGCTCATCGGCTGATGCAGCGCCAGTCGGAGATTCGCAAGACCGGGGTATTGCCCTGGTTGCGCCCCGACGCCAAGAGCCAGGTCTCACTCCGCTATGAAGGCGGCAAGGTTACCGGTATCGATGCAGTGGTGCTCTCCACCCAGCACGATCCAGATATCGATCATGCCCATCTGCGCGAAGCGGTGATGGAGAATATCATCATGCCCGTGCTACCAGAGGAGTGGCTGACCAAATGTCCTCTGGAAAAGATCCATATCAATCCCACCGGCAGTTTCGTCATCGGCGGACCCGTGGGTGACTGCGGCCTGACAGGGCGCAAGATCATCGTTGACACATACGGCGGCATGGCCCGTCACGGCGGCGGAGCCTTTTCCGGTAAGGATCCGTCCAAGGTCGACCGATCCGCCACTTATGCCGGTCGTTATGTGGCAAAAAATATCGTCGCCGCCGGTCTTGCAGACCGCTGTGAGATCCAGGTCTCCTACGCCATCGGCGTGGCGGAACCCACCTCCGTCATGGTTGAGACCTTCGGGACCGGCAAGATCGCCGATGAGAAGATCGTTGAACTGGTGCGCAACCACTTCGATCTGCGCCCCTATGGCATACTCAAGATGCTGGATCTGCTCAACACCCAGCAGATCAAATACCGCAAGACCGCCGCCTACGGTCACTTTGGCCGTGAGGACGAAGGCTTCACTTGGGAAAAAACCGACAAGGCGGAAGCACTCAAGGCCGACGCAGGACTTTAAAACCAAGCATTTTTATTCCTCCCACTCCCCGAGGGGCGCTGCAGCGGAAACACTTCCGTCAGGCTCGGGAAGAGGGCAACTCAAAAAACGGCGCTCATTTGTCTCTCGGAGATTGATAAATGAACGCCGAATTTACTGACTACAAGGTCGCCGACATCTCTCTTGCCGACTACGGACGCAAAGAGATCGCTATCGCCGAAACCGAGATGCCGGGCCTGATGGCCCTGCGCGAAAAGTATGGTGAGGAGAAACCCCTCTCCGGCGCACGCATCACCGGCTCCCTGCACATGACCATCCAGACCGCAGTACTGATCGAAACCCTGGCCGTCCTTGGCGCTCAGGTTCGCTGGTGCTCCTGCAACATCTTCTCCACACAGGACCATGCTGCTGCCGCCATCGCCGCAGGCGGCATCCCTGTCTACGCCTGGAAAGGTGAAGCCCTGGAGGAGTACTGGTGGTGCACCGAGCAGGTAATCAACTGGCCCGGCGGCCAACAGCCCAACATGATCCTGGACGACGGCGGCGACGCCACCCTGCTGGTTCACAAAGGCGTTGAATACAGCGACGCGGGCGCAGTCCCGGAGCCAAAAGATGACGACCCGGAGGAGTGGCAGATTATCCTCGGCGTACTCAAGCGCAGTTTGGCGGAAGACAACAAGCGCTATCACAAGATGGCCGAATCCATCAAAGGCGTTACCGAAGAGACCACCACGGGGGTTCACCGCCTCTACGAAATGTTCAATGAGGGCAAACTGCTGTTTCCCGCCATGAACGTCAACGATTCGGTCACCAAGTCCAAGTTCGACAACCTCTATGGCTGCCGCGAATCCCTGGTGGACGGCATCAAGCGCGCCACCGATGTGATGATTGCGGGCAAGGTCGCCCTGGTCTGTGGATACGGCGACGTCGGCAAGGGTTCTGCCCAGTCCCTGCGTGGTTTGGGTGCCAATGTCTGGATTACCGAGATCGACCCGATCTGCGCCCTACAGGCGGCGATGGAGGGCTACCGTGTCGTCACCATCGAAGACGCCCTGCCGGTTGCTGACATCTATGTCACCACCACCGGCAACAAGGACATCATCACTTACGAGCACATGGCCGGCATGAAAGATCAGGCCATCGTCTGCAACATCGGTCACTTCGACAACGAGATCCAGGTGGAGAGGCTCAAGCAACATGAGTGGGTAAATGTGAAACCTCAGGTCGACCAGATCATCTTCCCCGATGGCCACCGCATCACCCTGCTGGCCGAGGGTCGCCTGGTTAACCTGGGCTGCGCCACTGGCCACCCGAGTTTCGTTATGTCCAACTCCTTCTCCAACCAGGTATTGGCACAGATCGAGTTTTTCACCAAGCCTGAGGACTACCCGGTGGGTGTCTACATTCTGCCGAAGATACTGGATGAAGAGGTTGCCCGACTGCATCTTGAAAAGATCGGGGTCAGGCTGACCACCCTGTCACAGGAGCAGGCCGACTACATCGGCGTACCGATGGATGGGCCCTACAAAGCTGATCACTATCGCTACTAATTCTGGTTTGTCAGGTTATCCTATGTAGGGTGCGCCTCGCGCACCATTGCAATTGCGAACGGAAAAACAGTGCCGTTTGGTGTGCACAGTGCACCCTACAGAGTATCTCGGTAAATCGTATTAAGCCAAGGACATTCCAATGACAACGAATCGATCCTTCAGTTTTGAACTCTTCCCTCCCAAAACGGAGAAGGGATTCGAAAACCTGAAGAGTGCCGTCAACCAGCTCAATGCACTGAATCCCGAGTTCTTTTCGGTCACCTACGGCGCGGGTGGCTCGACCCAAGAACGCACATTTGCCAGTGTCGACTGGCTGCGTGAACAGCAGATCGAAACCGCGCCTCACCTCTCCTGCATCGGCTCCAACCATGAGGAGATTTTGCAGATCCTCGATCACTACCATGGCCAGGAGATTCGACGCCTCGTGGCGCTCCGGGGCGACCTGCCCTCAGGGGCCGGACTCGGCAGCTTGGGTGAACTCAACTATGCCAATGAACTGGTTGAACTGATCAAAGAGAGGTATGGCGACCATTTCCACATTGAAGTGGCAGCCTATCCTGAGTTTCACCCACAGGCGAACAGCGTGCAAACCGACCTGAAAAACTTCAAGCGCAAGGTGGAAGCCGGTGCCGACGGCGCAATAACTCAATACTTCTATAACCCTGACGCCTATTTCCGCTTCGTTGAAGAGTGCAGCGACATGGGCATTAACATCCCAATCGTGCCCGGCATCATGCCGATCACCAACTACGTGCAGTTGGCGAGATTTTCAGATGCCTGCGGCGCGGAGATCCCCCGCTGGGTACGCAAACGCCTGGAAAGTTTTGGTGACGACTTGGAGAGCATCCGGGCATTCGGCGCCGAGGTGGTAACTGAACTCTGCCGACGACTGCTGGATGGCGGCGCACCGGGTCTTCATTTCTACACCATGAACCAGGCAGCACCAACGCTGAAAATCTGGAATAATCTTGGGTTGTGACTGGATCTGACTGGTGTCCGTCCTGAAACACTGTTTTCTACCACGAAGCACACGAAGAAAATATTGTTAATCAATCTCTCGTCTTAGTGCTCATCGTGTCCTTAGTGGTTAGATAGAGGTTTTCAGACGGATACTAATTACCCATGCTGTCGGGTTCAATACTGTATACCTGCAACGGTTGATATGCAGCTGCCAACCCGATTGAATATGAAAGATACGCTTAACCGTAGATACAGTCGAAACAGTGCAGGTTCATCGAAAATCTCTCGCCGCGTCCTCTGCCACAACCACTGTAGCAATCAACCCACAGCTATGATTTCTGTAACTTTTTGAGTGCCTTCAAGCCCTTTTTTCGTTGCAGGTAGATGATATCCAACGCCTTCTGAATGCGTTTACGCTCTTTCTCGTTCTTCTCTTTACCCAGTTTATCCTTGAGTGCGCGCTGCTGCTTCTTGAGCTTCTGCAGAACTTCTTTCATACAGTCCTTCCGCTTACACTGCTTTAGCTTATCAGCGTCAACGTACTCCTGAACTCTTTTTAGTAATTTTGGTATCTTCATGAGATTCCTCCAGCTATAGCGGGTTTTTATCCCGTTCTAGTACTTCAGCGATGTCTTCGTCATCCAGGGCGATCATACGTTCTACGTCTTTCATCGACTGCATACCCGTGGCAAAAAGAACCTCCCCCATCTGCACCAGATTCTTGGTCACATCATAAGCATAGGCAGCATCATTCATCAATGAGGTGGCCATATGCGGCGTAATGCTCTCCTCGCGAATAAGGGATTCAAGCGTACCGTTCACCGTCGTATCGTTCTCTTCCATCTCCACCTTTATGATGTCAAGAGAGAGGACACTGGTCGGATCGTCCCCCTCCTGTTGCACCACCCCCAAACGGCGCAACACCGAACCCAGATAGCTACGGATCCTGTTGTATTCAGCACGAATATGTTCGTTGTCCGAGACGATGTACTGGGACAGGTTCTTATGCATGTGCTTGGTATCTTTAATCGCCTCGACAATATCACGTCCGGCGGCACGCAGGGCAAAAAGTTCGTCCGCCTGATCCGGTTCCATGGTTGACTGTGCGCGGCTGGTGAAATTGACTATTTCGCTGTAGAGACCTTTGACGTTCTTCTCGTATTCGGCATCTATATCGATCGGCATAACTTCGGCGGATTCGGCAGCCACCTCATCCAGGTCTTTGTCCGAAAGTATGTCGTGCCGGTGCAGACTGAGTCCATGGGCAATAATCGCAAAGGCGTTATCGTAGAGATGCAGAGTCTCTTTCCGCACCGCTTCGATGGCAGTGTCGGGCAACTCGATGACCGAATCGTTCAAATACTTGGGCTCCGCCACAGATATCATCTTCTCCGGCATCCGCTGCATCAGGAAATTCACCAGTGTATTGATGAATGGAAGCATTGCCAGGATCCCGATAACATTGAAAATAGTGTGGAATACCGCAAGTTTCAGGGTGTAGTCATCAGCCCCAATACCAACGACACTGCTGACCCAATCCACCCCGTCCGCGATCTGATAGAGGAAGATGATGGCAATGATCGCAGTCACCATATTGAAAATGAGATGGGCGCCTGCCAGGCGCTTGCCCTGCACGTTCGAACTCATGGAACCGAGGATCGCCGTTATGGTCGTACCGATATTGGCGCCGATCGCCAGCGCGAGGGCGTTCTCATAGGTGATCTGCTGTGCCGCCAACGCTGTGATAATGATAACCAGGGTGGCGTGGCTTGACTGCATCACCACCGTGGCAAAGACGCCGATAAGGGTGAACAGGAGGATGCCGGGATACCCGGCCACCGCAAATGCCGTCAGATCGATGGTGTCACGGAAGGCCTCGAAGCCCTCCTTCATGTGATGGATACCGAGGAAGAGGAAGCCGAGTCCGGCCAGGATATAACCGAACCCTTTCAGATTTCTGGATTTCTGGAACACCATGATGATGCCGAATACCAGCATCGGCATGGCGTAGGCGGAGATCTTTACCTTCAAACCCAACCCGGCAATCAGCCAGGCACCCGTCGTGGTACCCAGATTGGCGCCGAAGATGATACCAATACCAGCCGCCAGACCGATCAGTCCTGCGCCCAGGAAAGAGATGGTGATGACCGATACCAGCGAACTGGATTGCATGATCGTGGTGCTGACGACACCAAAACTGATTGCCTTCCAGGTGCCGTCAGTGGTTTTGCGAAGCAGGCGTTCCAGCAGACCGCCTGTGAACGCCTTGAAACCCTCTTCAAGGAAAAGCATGCCAAACAGGAAGATGGAGACACCGGCGGCTATCTCTTTGAAATTGGGGCTGATCCAGAATCCATAAGCAAGCAGGAACAGAATGGTAGGTAGGACGATTTTCCGGATCATTCTGGCAATTTCCCCAAAAAATAAAAAAAAGGGCACCGCGCGCTTCCTCAGTGGAGGCGCTCCGAATGCATTTCGTAACAGACTTCTTTGCTAAGTGGGCAAGCAGCGCACGTCAGAAGATAGTTGCACTATCTCCGCTCCATTTGAGTGCGTTAGCTGGCGCTTGCAGAGGCTATATCCAAAAAGAACTTATTAGCCCATAGAAACTTAAGTATAATTGTTTTGGGCTATGTCATCAAACCGTAATAATACTGTAACAATGGCCTGGTTTTGATCCTCTCTGACCGAAAGACGCCCTTGACGGTCTCAATTTTCGATCGCGTTGATCAGCGGAATCAAATGCTCGACGGGGTAGTGAAACGGATAAACCCGGCCACCCACCTGTGCCATAACACCGACCCACTGGTCATTACTGGCATAGATCACATAGTGATTATCGATGTCACCCACATTTTCCCAGAGGGTGTCATCAACGGACATCGGCGTATGGCCGACAATGACCGGGGTATCTGGAGCCAGATCGAAATATTTGCGGAATTTCTTCACTTCCCTTCTAAAATACCCGGAGGGAGAGTTGGGGCGCCGAATACGATTCTGGGTCACTTCCCGGATCAATTTCGGATGTTGGCGAATATTGACCAATTCCTGACGCGAGGTGGAACGGGTAGGCGGCCCGGCATGGCAGGCGATGAAATTCTTTGAATAGGCGATATAGGGAAGCTGCTCATAGAAACGTGCCATCTCGTTCCTGTATGCCTTGCCCCTGATCTTTACCAACGCCTTTTCCCACAGCATCCCCTGCGGCACACCCTGCTTTCCGATCTCCTCAGAAAAACTGTCGTGATTACCCCGCAAATAGAACACCTGCCGTGGAAAACGCAGCTTCAATTTGAAGATCAGATCCATAATCAGTATTGAGCTCTCCATCCGCTCAAGTTTCCCGGTGTCTTCGCAATGCACGGCATCACCCAGGATCACCAAAGCGGCATTGCCCTTCTTCAGGGCCTTGAGAAAACCGCTCTGACTCAAAATTACCAGCAGATTATCCGCCTTGGTATGCAGATCACCGAGAAGAATCGGTGTCGTTCCAGGGGGGAGCTCAACCACCCCCCCAGGCTGCCCACTGTCATCCTCTACCCGGTACGCTTCCTTCTCCATCACCTTGTTGACTCGTCGTATCACCGACAGGGCATCATCAGCAGGCAGCATTTTGACAGGGCCACCGAAAATGGAACGGAGCCGTTTCAGCTTGGCCAGCCTCCATTTGTTGATACGGTGGAGCTGTTTATCCTTCAACAGGGGTGAGATGCATGCGTGATGTTTCGCATCTAAATTCTTGAATACCAAACTACCATTATCATTGACGATACTGAGGTGGCGCTCCGCAATATTCTGCGGAAGGTTGAGCAGGTCCTTTTGCGCTGCATTGCCTTTGCCCAGGATGATTTTCTTACCCTCATTGATTGGGATAAAACCGGACACTCCCTTGTAATAACTCTTGGGGTCAAAAATGATATAGCGTCCCGTCTGAAACCCCTTCTGCGAGTGATTCATCGGCCGCTCCGGGTAGATATGCAGGGTCTTTCCATCGGGGCCGATATTGAGCTGAATCGGATAATTCTCCATCTGCAGGCGAACCTTCTTGTCTTCCAGAAGGTAGGCCCTCTTGAGATCCAGTTCTTTGCATTGCGCCAACCCGGAAAAGCTCTCCTTAAGCCGTTTCATCAATCCCTTTTGCTGCTTGGAACTTTGTGTAGCCATCGGTTATTGCCCAGGATCAATGATTTGCAGGGGAGCACCGTCGCTCTCTTCTCTCAGATAGACATTGAGACCATGCTGGTGCAGATACAGGGCCGCCTGCCGGTATACCTGAATCTGGGTCTCTATGGTCTTTAATTCGAGTTCCACATCAACGTGATGCGTACCCCGCTTACTTCTCTCCAGCCTGCGCTCCAACAGAAGACCGGCAGGAGGCAACAAGAATTCAAACACATAACGCCGACGCCAGTTGACGGAGAAAAAATAGCGTTTTTCCGGCGGTATTCTTATACGCTCAAGATCAATCTCCGGCCTGGCATCAGCCTCAAGCCACGCCTTATCAAACACGGCCAGCGCCTGCTCAAACCCAACGAAGGGAAACCCGAGATGAATCTCACGCGGGCGCAGGGAGAGGCTTTGCGCAGCCCACCACTTGTTCTGGGAGAGATCGATGTAACCCTCCTCGGACCAGCCACCAAGCTTACGGATCAGGCTGCTCTTTCCCGCACCGGGCGGCCCGGTGATTAATAGCTGGCGAAAAGTGATATGCCCGGGGAAGGTGACACCCTTTATTATCTGTACGTCGTTGAGGGGAGCAATTTCAAACGGCATCGTTGTCGTCATGTTGGGGCAGTGGCCGGATACCGGCTGAAATTACTCACCGAAGAATAGCAAAAAGCAGAGCCCCTTATGAGGAGGCCCTGCCTTTGGCTGCATTTTTTAGCTGAAGATACCCTTGAACAGGAAGAAGAAGGCAGCTGCCAACAGGCCGCCTACGGGAAGGGTCACCAGCCAGGAGATAACGATATTGCCGATCACGCGCAGATCGATAGCCCCGACCCCACGCGCCAGCCCCACACCCATCACCGCGCCGACCGCAATCTGGGTGGTAGATACCGGCAAACCGGTCTTGGAGGCGAGCACAACGTGATCGCCAACGGCGCCATCGCGGTGACTGGCGGCAACATCGATCCGAACGGCACCACTTACACCAGCAACACGGGAGCATTGACCTTCACCGGCGCGGTGGATCTGGACAGCGGTGGCATCATCACCCTGACCTCCGGTGGCGGAGCGGGCGACGACATCACCATCACCGGCGCGGTGGAAGATGCCGACAGCGCCGACACCCTGGTGCTCCAGCAGTGGCGAGCCAGCGTGGTCTGCAAAATTGCTGTTGGCACTCTTAATGCCCGCCGACGCCCGGCAGTCAATGTCTGCCCCGCACAGTAGATCAGCCAACATATCGCCGACGGCGCCATCGTAATGACCAGCGGCGCAACATCGACTTCCCTATTGGTACCACCACCCGGCAGCACCAGACGTTGAGCCTTCACCGGCGCGATTGAGTCTGGACCAGCGGTGGCATCATCGCCTGGTATCACCTCCGGTACGGCGAGGCGGGGATGACATCACCATCACCGGCGCGGTGGAAGATGCCGACAGCGCCGACACCCTGGTGCTCAACGCCGGAGTGGCGGGTAGCCAACGGACACTGCGGGGGTGTAGTTGGTGAACCGTGAGTTGGCGGCTTTTACAGTAATCAATAGTGCCAGTATCATGCTGCCAACATTAGGGATTATCGGCGATCTTATAGTTAGTTCTGCTGGCGACATCACCGACAGTGGTGTACTGGACATTGGCGGCAGCGCCCAGTTCACGACCACATCGGCCAACGGCTCAGTGATCCTGGATCAGGCCAGCGACATCGACGGTGCCTTGATCGTGACCACCGACGGCACGGGCGCCACCAGCGTGACGAACCTGACCGATGCCATCGATCTTGGCGCGATTACCACCGGACAACTGACGATTGGTGCAGCGGGCGCCATCACCGACAGTGGTGTACTGGATATCGGCGGCGATGCCCGGTTCACTACCACAGCGGCCAACGGCTCGGTAACCCTGGATCAGGCCAGCGACATCGACGGTGCCTTGATCGTGACCACCGACGGTACGGGCGCCACCAGCGTGACGAACCTGACCGATGCCATCGATCTTGGCGCGATTACCACCGGACAACTGACGATTGGTGCAGCGGGCGCCATCACCGACAGTGGCGTACTGGACATCGGCGGCGATGCCCAGTTCACTACCACCGCGGCCAATGGCTCGGTGATCCTGGATCAGGCCAGCGACATCGATGGGGCCTTGATCGTGACCACCGACGGCACGGGCGCCACCAGCGTGACGAACCTGACCGATGCCATTGATCTTGGCGCAATCACTACCGCACAACTGACGATTGGTGCAGCGGGCGCCATCACCGACAGTGGCGTACTGGTCATTGGCGGCAACGCCCGGTTCACCACCACGGCGGCCAACGGCTCGGTAACCCTGGATCAGGCCAGCGACATCGACGGGGCCTTGATCGTGACCACCGACGGCACGGGCGCCACCAGCGTGACGAACCTGACCGATGCCATTGATCTTGGCGCAATCACCACCGCACAACTGACGATTGGTGCAGCGGGCGCCATCACCGACAGCGGCGTACTGGATATCGGCGGCGATGCCCAGTTCACTACCACGGCAGCCAACGGCTCGGTAACCCTGGATCAGGCCAGCGACATCGACGGTGCCTTGATCGTGACCACCGACGGCACGGGTACCACCAGCGTCACCAACCTGACCGATGCCATCGATCTGGGCACAATCAACACCGCACAGCTGGCAATTGGGGCCGCCGGAACGATCACAGACAGTGGCGTGCTGGATATCGGTGGCGACGCCCAGTTCACCACCACAGCAGCCAACGGCTCGGTGACCCTGGATCAGGCCAGCGATTTCGATGGGGCCTTGATCGTGAACACCGACGGCACGGGTACCACCAGCGTGACGAACCTGACTGGGCCTATTGATCTAGGCGCGATAACCACTGCGCAACTGACGGTTGGTGCAGCGGGTGCCATTACTGACAGCGGCACCCTGTCAGTGAACGGCATCGCCTCGTTTATCACACGGAACGATACTGCTGCCGACATCATGCTGAATGATGCCAACTCCCAGTTTGGTTCCCTGGTGGTACGGACCTTGAATGAGGGGGGTACAGCGGCAGTCGGGGGTACGATCGATGTGACAGAATCAGGGGTGATGAATATAACCCAGGTTGAGACTTTGGGCATGGCAGCCCTGTCTGCAGGAACGATCATTGGCAGCGGCAATTTCACGGTGGCCAATCTGAATCTGAATGCGATAAGTGGTGGAGTTGTGCTCCCAGAGCTGTCACTGGTTAATCTTAATGTCACGGCAGCGGGTCCCATCACCCAGAGTGGAGTACTGACCATTGATGGAACCAGTAACTTCACAACTGGTGAAAATATCATAACCCTCAGCAATGGGCTCAACGACTTCAAAGGCACTGTCAGTGTAAGCAATAGTGGTAACAATGCTGTAACTGTCAGAGACAAAGATACCCTCGATATTGGTGATATAGTTGCGGGCGGCGACACAATAATGTGGGCAGACTCCATCCTTCAGACCGGAGATATCACTTCAGCAAATGGATTTGTCAAAGTGTTTGCAGATACCGGCACCCTGACGATGAACGCCGGCACCCATACCACTGCGACCTCTGGCCATCAGATTGTTTATACCGGTCACGACGACGTCACCATCTCTCAACTGGAAACTGCTGCAGCGGAGATAAATGTAACTTCTGAATTCGGTGACATCAAGGCGACCAACGAAAACGTGAATATCATGGGAATCGGCGTGACAGCCAATATTTATGCATTGGGTTTCGTTGGTTCCATCGGTACGGGTACCCAACCGATGCGCTTCCAACAGCCGGATGTGGGCACCATGAATTTTGCCTTTAACAGCAATGCATTCATCAGTGGACAGGGGGCTAAGGTCATTACTGAGACAGTGAATTCCATTATGGGCAAACCAGAATACGAGAGAAGCACAGGGATGACTGCAGAACGTTCCTCCATCGGGGGTACAGTTACCGATCTGTCAGCGGTGCAAAGCCTGCTTGCTGGACAGGTTCAGGCCGCATCCCAGGATCAGTTTGAAAATGTTGATGCAGCCCTTCTGAAATCTCAGATCAAGATCCACAATGTCATTGGGGTTGGGCTCAAGATGCCCGGCATTCTGGATGAAGAAGAGGGCGAGGATTTTAGTGGCAATGAACTCACCATGGGTGGTGGGTGGCTTAATCTGAAATACGAACTGCCGAAAAATTGGATGAGTCACGTTAGAGTCTTCCCAAAGATTCTTTGTGCGCCAGATGAGTCGATAGGCGATGTTGGGAGAATGCGGTAGGTGTTGTCCAGGTCGATGAGAAGTCCGGCTTGAGCCGGACCTGCAAGAAATAAAAAAGGATAATCAAGTGTCGGAAAATCCCATCTTTTATCAATCCGTGATGCCCGTCAGTGAACAGCGCCATGCGGGCTTCTTTGTGCAACAGAGCAACGACTGCTCTTTTTCCAAAGCCACTAATGCCGTGTTCCTGTCGGTGGTTGAGTTCGCCAAGGCATCCCACTACTATCCCATTGTTTTTTCAGGTGATGATAATTCACTTTCACCCGTTGCGCTGCTGGGGTTTGAAAAAGAACAGAACCTTTTCATCAAGGGGCGTTCGACCTGGGATGCCGATTATCTGCCGGCCTATGTACGGCGTTATCCATTTATCCTTGCGAATACCGGCAGCGAGTTTACTGTCTGTATCGACGAAGCTTACGAAGGTGTAAATCAGGATGGCCGGGGAGAACGGCTGTTCGAGGAGGATGGCAGTCAGAGTGTCTACCTGCAGCGGATGGTGGGTTTTCTGCAGCAGTATCAGGTGGAGTCTCAACGTTCGCAGACCTTTTCAAACCATCTGAAGGAATTGGATCTGCTGGAACCGATGCATGCCAATGTGGAGTTGAACAGCGGCGTCAAGATGTCACTGACAGGGTTCTATACGGTCAACCGTGATCGGCTAAAAAATCTCGATGCAGAGGTGATCGGAAAGTTGGCTAAAAATAATGAGTTGGAGTGGATCTATACCCATCTCGCATCACTGGATAATTTCAACAGTCTGATGGAGCGGTTTGCGGCGACTGATGCAGATGCTTGAACGGGGGTGGTTCGATAGAATACAGGTCCATATCAGCCTGGATTATCCGGCTAAAGCCGGGCCTGCTCACTTGGGTAGAGCGAGCGTCTGCCCCCCTTTAACGTAGCACGCCCAGGTTTGTGCAAGGGACTACCCTGACTCCAAATAATTCCACCCCTGGCCCTGTGGTATCCGGTACTTGTAGATGTTTTTCATTGGTATCTTCGTCAAGAATGCAACTTCCACTCCCGCTTGCCCCGGTATGGCCAGTCCGATGATATTTGCATTTGACAAGGAAGGGGTATCGAGAACGAGTTTGGGGTTGATCCCTCTGACGTCCTTGAGCGAACCTGTCGACACGTTCCCGGCTTTGTCGATCAAGTACAACGTCTTGAACTTCATGGCATAGATGTACCCGCTAGCATAGCCTCCGC
>NZ_JAAVSH020000001.1:3311303-3312691 GCF_011947365.2 endosymbiont of Lamellibrachia barhami | reverse complement strand
CCAGGTCATGCTGCTGGAGGATCTTACCGATCTGGAGATACTGGAGGCAGAACTGGCCCACAGCGACCGGCTCGCCTCTATCGGGCGACTGGCCGCCGGCGTCGCCCACGAAATCGGCAACCCGATCACCGGCATCGCCTCTCTGACCCAGAATCTGCGGGGTGAGGAGGATCGGCAGATCGTCGATGAGAGTCTGGATGAGATCATGAACCAGACCCACCGCATCACCACCATCATCCAGACCCTGATGAACTTCAGCCGCAGCGGCAAGGTCGGCACAGATTTCCAGCGCTTTCCCCTGGGAGAACTGACAGACGAGGCGATCCGGCTGGTCCAGCTCACCCACCGGGGCAAACAGATCGAATGTATCAACCACTGCCCATCTGAATTGATGCTGTTGGGAGACCGGCAAAAGATATCCCAAGTGCTGGTCAACCTCTTCTCCAACGCCGTTGAGGCATCCTCTCCCGGTGACCGGGTGGAGTGCTTTGCCTGGCAGAAAGACGGGCAGACCGCGATCGAGGTATTGGATCAGGGAGCCGGCATCCCGACAGAAAAGCAGGCGTACGTCTTCGAGCCCTTCTTCACCACCAAGGCCCCCGGCGAAGGGACCGGCCTTGGCCTGGCCCTGGCGTACAAGATCATCAACGACCACAACGGCAGCATCGAGATCGACTCGAAACCCGGCGTCGGAACCCGTGTTGTATTGAAGCTGCCGACTAAAGGGAAGAGCAAACAATGAGTCGGATATTGATCGTCGAGGATGAAAGCGTCATCCGCAATGCGATGCGGCGCCTGCTGGAACGCAAAGGCTACCGCATAGACGATGTCGATTCGGTGGAGCGGGCCGAGACCGACTACAGACTCAGTGACTACGATCTGATCATCGCCGACGTTCGTCTGCCCGGTCTGGCGGGCGTTGAACTGATCAAACCGGCGGCACCCGTACCGGTGCTGATCATGACCAGCTACGCCAGCGTACAGGCGGCGGTGGATGCCATGAAGCGCGGTGCGGTGGACTACATCGCCAAACCCTTTAATCACGAAGAGTTGCTGCTACTGGTGAAACGTATCCTTAAACACTCCAAGCAATTGCGGCAACAGGCGGTGCTCAAGTCCGAACTCGAAAAGAACTATCCGGTACAGGGCATGGTGGGAGAGTGTCCCGCTATGGTGGAGATCTGCCGCCGCATCAGCAAGGTCGCACCGACCGATACAACAACCCTGATTCTGGGTGAATCTGGCACCGGAAAGGAACTTGTAGCCCGCGCCCTGCACGAACAGAGCAGACGCAACGACGCGCCTATCATCACCGTCAACTGCGCTGCCATCCCAGAAGCGCTGATCGAATCAGAACTCTTCGGTCACGAGAAAGGCGCCTTCATCGG
>NZ_JAAVSH020000001.1:3268332-3311092 GCF_011947365.2 endosymbiont of Lamellibrachia barhami | reverse complement strand
AACAACGTCAAGCACCCATTGGAATGGTCGGCCGAAATGGCGCTCGTATGCGCCTACGATAACACAATTTCTTATTTGGGTTCGGTATTGTGGGGGTGGGAGCGATTGAAGAGCGATCCACCGGTTGCAAAAGTACCTACATTTTCTGCCACGTCTGGCACATTGAAAAAGATGGTCCAGCTAGGACATCCGAACTATCAGGTTGTCTCTAATGCATGCTGCAAAGTACCTGAGCCATCCACCTTAATGTTGATGAGTATTGGTCTAGTTATGTTAGCTTATAGGCGAAGAGGGTCACTTTGATCTAGCAAAGAATAATAGGGACAGACTGAAGTGGTCTAATGGACTTGTACACCCCAGTTAAGCATCATTAACTTAACTGAGGTAGAGAAATGAAAGAACGAAAGAAATATTCGAAGGAATTCAAGCTAGATGCGGTCAGTCTGGTTCTTGAGCAGGAATATACTCGAAGGGAAGCAGCAAACAGTCTGGGTATCAATGCCCAAATGCTGGGGCGTTGGGTGAAAGAACATCAGGTAGAAGATGGGCAGGCATTTCAGGAGTTTAGGGTCAGAGTAGATAAGGAGTTTAGTACTTCAGTAATAGGGGACAGACCACGGTTCGGTTCTGATAGGGGACAGACCACGGTTCTGTCCCCTATCCTCAACCTCCGCTAAACAAATCCTTCGATTCCAGCTCACTCCTCTTTCCCGGCCGTCCAGATTTGCCTGGAGTCACCCGTCTCCCCAAAGAGGAATAATAGAGTTTAGGGTCAGAGTAAAAACTTCATGAAAGAATTAAGAGTTCTTACTCTGACCCCAAACTCTCGAGATCTGCCGCCGCATCAGCAAAGTCGCACCGACCGATACCACCACCCTGATTCTGGGTGAATCAGGCACCGGAAAGGAACTTGTAGCCCACGCCCTGCACGAACAGAGCAGACGCAACGACGCGCCTATCATCACCGTCAACTGCGCTGCCATCCCAGAAGCGCTGATCGAATCAGAACTCTTCGGTCACGAGAAAGGCGCCTTCATCGGTGCTGATACCGCACACACTGGGCTGATCGAAAGCGCCGATGGGGGCACCCTCTTTCTTGACGAGATCGGCGAACTGCCGGCAGCCGCTCAGGCACGGCTGCTGCGGGTACTGCAGAATGGCGAGATCAAACCCGTCGGTTCCGAGCGGTCGAAACAGGTGGATATTCGTCTCATCGCCGCCACCCACCAGGATCTCAAACAGCGGGTGCAGGAGGGAGAATTTCGCAGCGACCTCTACTTCCGCCTGCGGGTGATGGAGCTCAATCTGCCGCCTCTGCGTGAACGGGGACGGGACATCATCAAACTCTCCGTATTCCTGCTGCAAAAGATCTGCAAACAACTCAACCACACCACGATGGAACTCACTCAGGAGACACTCAACGCCATCACCAGTTATGCCTGGCCGGGTAATGTCCGGGAACTGGAGAATGCCATCGAACGTGCGGTAATTCTTTGTGAGAACAATCTCATCACACCCGATCTGCTTGCCATCGACGCCTCCCCGGCTACAACCTCTCCATCTGAAGATCTTTCTCTGGAGGACTATTTCCGGCAGTTCGTCCTGCAACATCAGAAAGGCATGACCGAGACCGAACTGTCCAAAAAACTCGGCATCAGCCGTAAGGCACTATGGGAGAGAAGGCAGCGGCTGGGGATACCGAGGCCGAAGCGATGACCATTTACAACTCAAGCTTCGGCGTTCGTGATGATAGTCCTTCTCTGAATATGAGAAACGTAGGGTGCGCCGCGCGCACCATGATTGCTGCTGCCCAACCTCTGCCGGGAATGTAGGGGGGATCAAGCGAAGCGGATCCACTAAAACATGACAAAATTTAAAATAGTGTCGGTTTTATTTACACATCCATCTAAAGCCAGAAATCTGGTAACACTTTGATTCCCAGGCGTTTTATTCTCTTCCTGAACATTTCATCCCTCTCTGAAATGTTACCCCGAAAAGAAAAACCTGACATAGATCATCAAAAACCCCGTTTTTGTCGGGTTTCTTTACGAAACTGGAATTCGTAAACATCACGTCTTTTCTCTGTTTCAAAAAACGACATAAATAATGTCGGATTTTGATTTGTTAACACGTTGTTAATGAATGTGTTTTTGAGGGGGATTTACGACAACTATTATGTCGCCCTAGATTTAGTTGATCTTTTTGGTATTGGGATTGCATGGTTACAGATAGTGGCTTCCAGAGTCTGTTTGTGAAAAGGCAACGTAATGGATTCGAGGGCTGTTGCGATAGGTAAGTGGCAGAAAAATGTGGTCTGTCCCCTATTATTCTTTTGTATTCTTTTGCAGCATGTTGACCGAGATTGGTTCGATGAGAACTTCACCAAATAATCGTTTGATGCTTATCTGCATCGTTCTTTTTTGCACGGTGGCTTCTTTCCAGGCTTCCGGAAAACCGCTTTATACGTTCACTGTCTCCTCAATTGGAAAGATCAATATCGATGTATACGCTCCCTGGTCATCCGGCAGTTGGTCGGGGACCGGAATCGATGGCGGGTTTCAGCTCGATCCCAGTTTCAAGTGTCCTGAAGGAGAGTGTCTGACTTCCTTTCACTGGATTCAGATGATCGTAACCAATGAATCTAGGAATATCACCGGTCAGGCGAGGCAAAACCTAAAATCCAAGGACTCAGATTGATCACAGACAGCCAAAGCTATGGGGAGAAGACCTCGACGATTACATGAAGGAGAAATTTTACATCTATCTGGACCCCTGGAATGGCGATCCCCGCCACGACAGTGAGCCTTTCTACAACAACAGCAGATCACAGGCTAAGCTTAGCAAAGGGCAGCAGCGGCTATGCCTACGCATACCGTGATATAGCGTCGAGGCAGTGTAGCAGAGGATCAGAGTGACGCCATAGATAGTGCTGCTGATGATGTGCCAGGCGTCGCTTATGACGAACGCCACCAGGATTAACCGGCCGCAATACTGGAAGGGATACCCACGCCATGGGCGTTAACAACATGGGCGATCTCTTCACCCAGGCTGTAACGCAAGGTGTAAATCAGGATGGCCGGGGAGAACGGCTGTTCGAGGAGGATGGCAGTCAGAGTGTCTACCTGCAGCGGATGGTGGGTTTTCTGCAGCAGTATCAGGTGGAGTCCCAACGTTCGCAGACCTTTTCAAACCATCTGAAGGAATTGGATCTGCTGGAACCGATGCACGCCAATGTGGAGTTGGACAGCGGTGTCAAGATGTCGCTGACAGGGTTCTATACGGTCAACCGTGATCGGCTAAAAAATCTCGATGCAGAGGTGATCGGAAAGTTGGCTAAAAATGATGAGTTGGAGTGGATCTATATCCATCTCGCTTCTCTGGATAATTTCAATAGTCTGATGCAGCGGTTTGCGGCGACTGATACGGGTTCCTGAATGAGTCCTGTTCGATTGAATGTAGGTCCACTTCAGCCCGGATTGTCCGGCTAAAGCCGGACCTATTCGATTGGGTAGAGCGTCTGTCCACTTTAACGTAGCATGTCCAGGTCTGTGTAGGGGAGTCGAGTAACCACCGTCCCTGCTACGAAACTACTCTGACTCCAAATAATTCCATCCCTGACCCTGCGGTATCCGGTACTTGTAGATGTTTTTCATTGGTATCTTCGTCAAGAATGCAACTTCCACTCCCGCTTGCCCCGGTATGGCCAGTCCGATGATATTTGCATTTGACAAGGAAGGGGTATCGAGAACGAGTTTGGGGTTGATCCCTCTGACGTCCTTGAGCGAACCTGTCGACACGTTCCCGGCTTTGTCGATCAAGTACAACGTCTTGAACTTCATGGCATAGATGTACCCGCTAGCATAGCCTCCGCAGCCTTCTGTCGGGTCGGTTGAGACATGGAAGGTATCCCCCGCTTTCTCCAGCTTGATCTGACGCCCTAGGGTCAACAGATTGAGATTCATGTTTCTGTTGAAAGCATCTTCCAATCTTTTTGCTTCCTTAGGCAATTTGAGATTGAAGTTCTGCCCTTGGCTACGTCTGATGACATTTCTCGCTTGCTCTTTGCTCAACTCCACCCAGGCGGTGAATCCGTCATAGGCTGTTAACTGTGAGGGCGTTCTGGTGTCCCCTCGATAGATGTTGTGGTATCCAATATCGCTTCGCTGTAGTTCAGATTCTGCCATGGTGTCGGATTTGAGCACAACGACCGGCGAAGGGCCGGCTAGCTTGGGTGGAGTTCCAATTCCACTGGCAGGTCGAGGTTTCTTTTTTATCGAAGGCTTCGTGTCCGGCCTCTTGGGTTTTGGCTTCACCCACGGCTTTGTGACTGGCCTCCTGGGTTTCGCTTTCGGAATGACTGGAGTGCTAATGAGGTTGGCGGTTCGAGCTCTGTCACACGCTGTACACTCTGGATTGATGCAACCACCGCGATTTGCGTTGTAGTAACCTTTGCAACTGCTGCATTGCTTAAATCCCATGATTAGTTTCCTCTGGATGCTTAGGGTCAGCGGATGTTTACGATGTTTAGGGTCAGAGTAGAATGGCACTTACTTAAGCTTTTTGGGATGTCCATTTTTCCTGACTTCCTCCCTCGCTGCATGCCTGGGTTTAACGAGTAGAGGAAAGGGTTTCGGTCGTCGTTTGAGCGCCCTCGGTTCAATGCGTCCTGGTCGCTTCCCAACTTGCTGTTGTGCAATCAGAATGAACAGACGGCCAAGTTTTTCATCATCGTAATTTCCAGGATCGCTCTGCCTCCAGGAAAACCACAACTGCAATGTGTGCTTGAAACTCAGTTGGCGGGGTAGCAGGTCGGCCAACTGAGCGGCCTGAGCCATCAGAAGTCTGATTAGATTATAGGCCAACAGATAGACCCAGATCTCCTTTTTCGCCATAGCCGGTGTGCGGCAACTCAGCGTCTCCATGCCCAGGGTGGTCTTGATGTTGCGCAAATCCAACTCGACATGCCAGCGGTCTCGATAGAGTGCTTTCAGGGCTGCTTTGCTCGTGTCCTTGGGGCAAGTCAGCGTCGTCACAAGTAGCTTTCCACCCGTATATAATTCTCGCACTGTCAGTGTCTCTGGCGCCTGATCGAATGCCTCCTGGCTCATCCAGTCAGGCTTTTTCTTCGGTTTCTTCAGAGACAATAATAATAGGGGACAGACCACGGTATTCTTGAAGTGAAAAGCAGAATATACAAGCCGAAAAAATGCCCGAGGAGGATGCGCAGATGAATTGTTGCACGCAAAAATCAATATTTCTTGCCACGTGTTTGTTGCTTGGTCTTGTAGCACAAACCCAGGCAACCCCCATTATCCAAGTATTATCAGAGAGCTTGGATGTCAGTTACTATGTGGAAACTGAATCCGCATCGGGAACGACCATTCATTCAGACAGCATGACAGGATCGTTGCTGGGCAGCGGCGCCTCTGTCTCTTATACGGAGTTTTATTACAGTCCTTCCGAAAATGAAAATTATGTTATCGATGCAAATGGCTCTGGTTCTTCCTCTGGTACGAACGGATTTAACCTGGATGCCGAGGCTGATGATTACCCCTTTAGTGGTTCTGGTCCCTTCAATCCGTTAACGTCAGTCACCAGTGTTAGGGGCGAAGCATCGACATAAGAGTTAATAGGGGACAGACCACGGTTCTGTCCCCTATCCTCAATCTCCGCTAAACAAATCCTTCGATTCCGGCTCTCTCTTCTTTCCCGGCCGTCCAGATTTGCCTGGAGTCACCCGTCTCCCCAAAGCAGCGGCAATTTGTGCCTGGAACTGTGAACTACCCAAAGCATAGTTTCCAGTCGTCGCCAAACGAATATCATCAACCATCATCGGGTCAAGCTGAAAACGAAACAGTTCTCTGTATGCAGTTTGTCTTGCCATATCGTCTGTACTCAAAGCAGTGTAAAGCGAGTGAGGTGTTAACAGATCAGACACCTCGCCCTGTGCGTTGACACGATAACTCGACCATGGATATTCTGCCGGGTGCCCGACCATGTTCGCCCGAATAGGATTCAGCTCAATGTAACGGTAGCAGCTAAGGACGTACGCCTTTTCCTGAGTCAAGCACGAACGAAAACGACCCTCCCATAGAGTACCACTACGCCGATAGGTTCGATTGACATACTGAACATAACGCTGACCAAGCTGTTTCATTAGTTGACCAGCAGCGCCCGAGGTTGAAGGCGTGATGAGCAGATGAACATGATTGGTCATCAACACATAGGCATGAACAGCACAATCGTGTTTATCTGCGTACTCCTTTAGCCAGTGTAGGTACGTTTGGTAATCATCATTAGAAAAGAAACAGGCTTGGCGATTATTCCCACGCTGGATCAGGTGGTGTGGTACGCCGGCAAGAGTAATGCGGGGTCTTCTTGGCATATTGAGATCATCCTTGATCAGTTGTCTGCTCATAAGATTAGCAAGGAAACCGTGGTCTGTCCCCGATAGAGGGAGAGGGAATCAAGCAAAGCAGACCCACCAAAACACTGTCGGTGTTATTTACACTCGCCATATCAGCCAAAAACATCATAACAGATTGATTTACAAACACTTTATTCTTTTATAATTAGCTCTATACAACATTTGCAATACCCACAACTACAGAAAGACCTGACATAGATCATCAATAATACAGATTTTGTCGGATTTCTTTACAATACCGAAATGCGTAAACATCACGCCTTTTCTCTGTTTCAAAAAACGACATAAATAATGTCTGAATTTGATTTCTTAACACGTTGATAATCGATGCGTTTTTAAGGGGGGTTTACGACAACTATTATGTCACCCTCAAATAAGTTGGTCTTTTTGGTATTAACATTGCATGGTTACAGACAGTGGTGTTCAGAATCATTTACTACTAGGTGAAGAGATCAAACTCAAGGGTAGGTTGCACGGGGAAAGGTCAGTAAAACCGTGGTCTGTTCCCATTTATGTCCAAAAACTATAGTAAGGGTAAAATCATGGCGCAGTTAAAAATGCTTATCATCGTCACCATTTTCATGCTTCTCAGCGTAAGCAATGCGCACGCGGCACTCATTAATGTCGCACCCGGGGGAACAGCAACGGCGAGTGGAACATATCTTACAAACACACCTGATCTCGCAATTGATGGCAACACTAGCACTCTGTGGAATGCAGGCTCGTGGCCAACACAATGGATTGAAATTGATCTTGGTTCCGTATACCAGATTGTAGAAATTAGAGCCTGGGTTGCACAGACCCCGGCTGGGGGAACCCAACATGACGTCACTTTGGATGGTGCATCTGACTTCTCTTGGATTGGATTTACTAGTGATGGTGACATCTTAAACCATACTTATGCCACTGCAACCAGCGCCCAAACTGTAAGGATCACTACCACAACCAGCCCTAGCTGGGTTGCTTGGAATGAGATTGAAATCTTGGCCGAGGTACCCGAACCTTCCACTCTTGCTCTAATGGGCCTAGCTCTAGTTGGGCTTGGCTTTACCAGCCGCAAGATGAAACAAGCATAAACAAATTGATAGTGGACAATAGGTTACAGACCATGGCTCTGTCCCCTCAGTCCCCGGTTTCCTTGGAAAAACCATTGTCTGTCCCCCTATTGGGAAAACAATAGAAAACAATAGGGGACAGACCACGGTATTCTTGAAGTGAAAAGCAGAATATACAAGCCGAAAAAATGACAGAGGAGGATGCGCAGATGAATTGTTGCACACAAAAATCAATATTTCTTGCCACGTGTTTGTTGCTTGGTCTTGTAGCACAAACCCAGGCAACCCCCATTATCCAAGTATTATCAGAGAGCCTGGATGTCAGTTACTATGTAGAAACTGAATCCAGATCGGGTACGACCATTCATTCAGACAGCGCGACAGGATCGTTGCTGGGCAGCGGCGCCACTGTCTCTTATACGGAGTTTTATTACAGTCCTTCCGAAAATGAAAATTATGTTATCGATGCAAATGGCTCTGGTTCGTCCTCTGGTACGAATGGATTTAACCTGGATGCCGAGGCTGATGATTACCCCTTTAGTGGTTCTGGTCCCTTCAATCCGTTAACGTCAGTCACCAGTGTTAGGGGCGAAGCATCGACATCGTGGGTATTCAACGTGTTAAACGAAGACGCGGATTTCAGAACCCGGCTACTGAATGAAGTATATCCGGGTGGAACGCCTCCACCAGCCCACACCGACTCTGTTGCAGAAGTGCGTCTTTTTGATGTAACCAGTTCTTCTATGGTGCTGGATGTAGCCGGTGGCTGGGGCGTTGAACATACGCTTACATTGCTGGCGGGGCACCAGTACCAGCTCTACGCTATCGCCGGAGACTATGGCCCCTCAGATGAGGATGTATCACTGTGGTTTTATTTCGATGATCGGGCGACAATTACATCGGTACCTGAGCCTTCGACTCTGTACTTGTTGCTGCTTTCCATGAGTGCTTTACTCATAGCAAAGAGGCGAAATAGCTGAGCATTTAGCATTAATTAGGTATAAGTTTAGCGAGCAATTGGTGAGAGGATTTTAAGCGTGAATCAAATCATGAAGTCGGCACTCGCCCTTGGCCTTTATCTCATTTTTGTTGGCGTAACCACTGCCCATGCTGGTTACATTGATGCATCAGATAACGAGTGGCGTAGCCTAACGGATACGACCAATCTAACCTGGAATCAGGTTGACAGTGTATGTAATGACACAACGTTTGCGTGTTTTGGATCAGTTACCAACATCGATGGCATCAGCATTGACATGACAGGCTGGACTTGGGCATCACAGGATGATGTCAGTACCCTCTTCACCGAACTGATAGGGGCACCCATTCCAGCTTCCGGTGTGTATTATCATGTGGACAATAATTCGGCTTGGGCTCCGGCCGCCGTCGCTTCGCTCGGCATTACGCGCGCAGTATCGAGATACACTCAATCTGTGGGGTTCACCCGCGAACTGTTCCCCATCCCCGGTACCGGAACCGTGGCAAAAATCTCAGACTTCCACGCGGCAAATAAGGTGGACTACGCTCAAATCAACCACCGCGATACCGTATCCGATCCACACCATAACATTGGACATTTCCTATATCGCCAAGTCGATGTCCCCGAGCCCTCAACACTCGCATTACTGGCACTCAGTCTGGGCGGTCTGGGTTTCGCTCGTCGCGCCCCAAACTCCGGGATCAGGCGTTGATCCCAGAGGACGCTTCGACTGGGGCTGGATGTGGCATTTTCCACTCTCGAAAATAGACATAGATACTGCCATCAATATTGTGCTTTACCTGCCAGCCCGTAGCAAACAGGCGCACACTCAAGGCCAGCATATCACCTGCAGAGCTTTGACGTGGTCAAGGATATTGTTACACCCAGTTAAGCCAAACGGCACTTATTTAAGCTTTTTCGGGTGGCCAAATTCCCGCGCATTTACCCGCGCTTGATGTCTTGGAGCGGTAAGTAAAGGATAGGGTTTTGGTCCTCGTTTCACAGCTCTTGGCTCGATTCTCCCAGGACGATTTCCAACGCGCTGATGGGCCATTAATACGCATAGCATGTGTAGCTGTTCACTATCCGACGTGTCCACTCTTTCGCACCACAGCAACCACAATTACAGACAGTGCTTGAAGCTGATTTCTCTCGGCATGATGTCTGCTGATAAGGCAGCTTGCACCATGAGGAGCCGGACCAGATTGTAAGCCAGCAGATACACCCAGATCTCCTTGAGAACCATGTCTGCCGTCTTGCAGCTGAGGATATTCATCCCCATTGTTTCCTTGATATGGAGAATGTCCAGCTCTACAGACCAGCGTTGTTTGTAGAGTGCTTTCTGATCCGCTTTGGGACAGTTCATCGTGATTACCCTAACCTTGCCGCCTGCATTGATCTCTCGCACCGTGATGATTTCTGGTGCTGCCTGGTAGGCTGTTTCATTCAACCAGTCGAGTTTTCGTTTTGGCTTTTTGATGCTGATCAGGTGGTCACGTTGCCCAAGCTTCTTCCCGCAACGGATGTCGGTTACACGCTTTCTAGCGCCCAGTTGCTCCATCAGGATATCGACGCCTTGCTCCTGCATGGCGGCAATGAAGAAGAAGGTCGGAAAGAATGCGTCACCAATGAAAATGTCGCCAGGCTCAAGGGTTTCCTGGATGGAGCGTAGCAGCGTCGTTCATCGCCACCCTTACCATTGAAGCGGCCAACTACTGCATTCAGCAAGGCACCGCTGGACAAGCAGGTAATGCCGACCAGTCGACAATTGGAAAGCCCAGCCCCTCTTTTTGTCCCCGTAGTTGAGGATAGACTGCTTGATTTTCAGGGGTGTCTGGCATGGTGACGGTGGTGCCATCAACCAATCGTACCCGGCGGCCCTGCCACCGCCACTCATCGGGAAGCCGCTGATCGATCTGTCGACCAATCATCGCCGACGTTCGTCTGCCCGGTCTGGCCAGCGTCGAACTGATCAAACCGGCTGCACCCGTGCCGGTACTGATCATGACCAGCTACGTCAGCGTACAGGCAGCTGTGGATGCCATGAAGCGCGGCGCGGTGGACTACATCGCCAAACCCTTCGATCACGAAGAGTTGCTGCTACTGGTGAAGCGCATCCTTAAACACGCCAAACAACTGCGGCAACCATCACCAGCTATCCCTGGCGGGTAATGTCCGGGAACTGGAGAACGCAATCGAACGAGCAGTAATCCTGTGTGAGAACAATCTCATCACACCTGATCTGCTTGCCATCGACACCTCCCCGGACACAGAGGCTGCAGACTCTCCATCCGAAGGTCTCTCACTGGAAGACTATTTCCGGCAATTCGTCCTACAACATCAGGAAAGCATGACCGAGACAGAACTGGCAATAAAACTTGGCATCAGTCGTAAGGCACTGTGGGAGAGAAAACAACGGCTGGGGATACCCAGGCCGAAGCGGTAGGCGTATTGCGTAAGAATGTAGGGGGGATTATCCACCAACCTACATGAGTTATTCGTTAGCTGATTTATCCACCAACTGACCATCAACGAACTTATGCAAAACGCTGGATACCAATGTTTGGTATGGAATACCTTCCTTTAAAGCCCGTACCTGCAACGAGCGAAGATCCCGGGAAGATAGACGGATGTTGATACGTGCATCTTTCTTAAATGTCGCCTCAGCAACAGCTTTATGTTGCTTAATCTCCTGCGTGAAATTTTTTGCCCGTTTAAGCTCGCCTTTTTCAAAGGCTTCAAGGATCTCTTTCTCTTCAGAATCAAGCTTACTCACTGGAATCACCTGAATATTGCTTAGTTGCTTTACGACTCGGAATGATAGTTTTCAGAAAGATTTCATCTTCATTTTCAACAAAAGGCACGAGATATGCGTAACCTTCAATGACAACAACAGAAATCTTCTGGCCTGGATAACGCCCCTGGTTGGGGTGGTCGTAGATGTCCACCTCATTTCCAAGCTGGATATGGAGAACAACCTCTTCGAACGAAACCCCTCTTTCTTCTTTGAGCAGATCGTTCTTTTCCAGATTCCAAGCAAAAGTCTTCACCTTTGAATGATAGCAAGGCGTGTGCCTTTTGTCTTCACTCAGATAACAACAAGAATGTAGGAGAGATCAAGCGAAGCGGATCCCGCAAAACTCCAGCACGACAAAATCCATAAAAGTGTCGGTTTTATTTACACATTGAAATAAAGCCAGCAATCTGATAACACTTTGATTCCCAATCTTTTTGTTCCCTTCCAGACTATTTCGTCCCTCTCTGAAATGTTACACCGCAAAGAAAAAACTGACATAGATCATCAAAAACCCCGGTTTTGTCGGGATTCTTTACAAAACTGAAATTCGCAAACACCACGCCTTTTCTCTGATTCAAAAAACGACATAAATAATGTCGGGATTTAAATTGTCAACTCGTTGTTAATAAATGCGTTTTTGAGGGGGGTTTACGACAACTATTATGTCGCCCTTGATTTAGTTGGTCTTTTTGGTATTGGGATTGCCTGGTTACAGACAGTGGTTTTTGGATCTGCTTGCTAATAGGTGAAGAAATCAACTGGAGGATAGGTTGCACTGGGAAAGGTCAGTAAAACCGTGGTCTGTCCCTTATTAAAACCGTGGTCTGTCCCTTATTGTTAAGATCATGGTTCGGTCTTCCTCCTACAAGCCTAATCACTGATTAGCTTTAGATAGCAAAAGGCAACAATACAGCCATATCATCTTTAAGAAAGAAAAAGGGGAAAGTTATGGAAAACAGCCAGAATATATTTACTACGGTAGCCATTGCCCTGATGGCAGCATGTCTTTCACCACTGAATGTACAAGCGGATATTATTTCGAATGGAGCACTCAAACTAACATATGATATATCTGATATACATACAGATGATTGGATCTCAGCTAGCGCCACATCATGGTCAGAAATATATAATTCGATAGACGGATACAACGCGGACTACCAGGAAGTATCCGATAGCAAATATCCTACTGTGTCTGTATACGTAACTAGCAGCATAAAAGATACATATAACAACGAATCTACGAGCGGGGGAACCGCCAGCGGGGGCGCAAGCATTCCAGTAGGAACTCGTTCAGCAAGTCCTCTGCATATTTTTTCTCCCTATGTTTCACATCGATCAGAAATACCGAATCTACCTTCGTATTTTTCAAGCGGCAATTCAACAATAATATACGCCACCAAAGAGCCAAACGATTACTTTAGGGGATCATTAGACATTCATATTACAGGTGAATTGTCTGATGAGAATGCGTCTATTGTGTATGAAATTTCTCATGATTCTGGCACACTTTTTAGAAAATCTTTCCAAGGAACACAAAGTATAAATTATACTCAGCTACTATACCTCGATAGTTTACAACCAAAACGCCTTGATTTTAATATTTCAACTCAAGTTGTCTCAAATAATTTTTTTCATGAGCACGCTACTGGATTAATCTGGCTAGATCTATTGGAGACAGTCGACTTAAGCGTGAATGATATTTTAGGCCACGTAGGTAATAACTGGCATCGGGACTTCCGCTATGCTACCCGTGCCGAGGTACTCAATCTCTGGGACAGTTTCGGGTTGCACCCAGGCGATACCACTGACAGTCAAGACTCACCACTATGGACTTCGATGGAGGACTTCTTCGATCGTCTTGGAAAAACCGACAGTTACACGAGGACAGATCTTCTCGACGGCATTATCGATCCTCTAACTGGTAGTCACCTATTGGCAGACCTCGGAAACATGTACATGTCATGGGATATTCACTCACCTGGCGGACAGGCCGATGTTTTCCCTGTCCAGCAAGATGTATGGGGCTTTGACGTGCGTGACCCTGGTGTCGGCCATTATCTAGTAATGCGATCAAACGTACCTGAACCCTCAACCTTACTGCTCATGCTGACGGCACTATCAGGATTTATGCTTACAAAAAAGAAAACAATAATAGGGGACAGACCACGGTTCAAGAGTTTAGGGTCGAAGAGTTTAGGGTCAGAGTAACAACTGAGAGATTGTTACTCTGATTTGTTCTAATCCCACTGAACAAAACCGTTGCTGCTGCTCTAAGGCCAAGAACACGAACTCACGTCCTGAATTGGAATAACGAAAACAGATTCAGTGAATCTGAAATACCCTCTTCAAAAACCTGGAGGAATCCGAAATGGAACATCGACATACCATGCAGTCATCATTTGTACAAGCGGCGTCCTTTCTTCTCTTCTCCTGTTCAGCAAGCGTTGCTATCGCTATTCCATTTTCAGATACCACTTGGACCCATGATGGGCATTACTACGGCATTGCTGACTACGATCAAACGTGGGATGTTGCCCAGGCAGAAGCAGCCGGTTATACACTTGATATAGGCGGTGGCGTTGAATTAAAAGGCCACCTGTTGACTATCAATGACGCCGGGGAACAAGCCTTTGTCGAAAACACTTTTATCAACGGTTCCTGGCAACAAACCTAGCTCGGTGCTTATCAATATTCAAATAGCTGCAGTGTTACGGACAGCTGGTCATGGGTTACGGGTGAGGAAGTCGGATCTCTCAGCGACTGGTCCTTTACCAATTTCGATGCAGGCCAACCTGAATACGACCATGAAAGGGTTGCCCGCGCACTCAACTTCACCGGCGGAAAATGGCACGATTTTTCGGTTAGCGATCACGAGGGCACAGTCAAGACCGTTGTCGAATTTGATACCATTGGAGATCATTTTGTGGATATCGATCTACCGCCACTAAATTTCACCAATACACCTATCAATCTTGCATCAATTGGTGAGCTTAGCATTGAGGCGTCAGGTGGAATCATCGACCAATTGTTTGGCCTGGCCAATGTTCGCAGGATTGATGATCGTCCACTTGGTGTCTCTGACCAATTATGGGTTGCTGACGCCAGCACTGTCGAGGCGAGGGTGCTGGCAAAATTCACCGGATATGCTTCAGAAGGTTTTGGTGTGTTTGAGAATATTGCTTCAGATCCCTACCGCGAAACATTTGTGGCAACTTCAAACCCCTTTTACTCAGACCCACTTGATGACATGTTTATCGACCTTGGTGTATCACCCTTCGATATCTTTTCGTATGGTATGGAATCAAATCTCTGCGGCTCTCAAGTCAACTCAATTGAAAACAGGAACTCGTGTGTACGTGACCACATGGTTACCTGGGAGATTCTCAACGGCCAAAGCGCAGGCAATTTCATACTTGCCTGGGAGGATCTTACTGACAACGACTTCAATGATCTTGTTCTTGAGGTCCGTGGAGCGAAGCCGGTTGGAACACCCGAACCTGTTGCTTGGTTGTTGTTTTCTACTGGTTATCTGATATTGGGGAGACGTCTCCGGAAATAAGTTGAAATAAGGGACAGATTTATTTTTTTCGGAAGGGAGTAGCTGATATTAGATCTGTCACCTTTTTCACCGGTCACCTTTTTCACCTTTAACTATTTGGCGGCAGACAGTATGATTTGAGAAAGGAGGGTTTTACCATGCCTGATTTGAAGGGTTTTCACGCGCAACCTAGTGGGTCGATGGTGTGCGGTGCCTATGCACTGACTTCTATCCTGGATGCTTTCAATCTGTTACCCGCTTCAAAGACCACCTTTTTAAAATATGGCAACAGAAAATCAGCCATCTATCAAGGGACTTCCGGCCTTACAGTGGCCCGAAATATCTATGCAATAACAGGTTGTGGACCTGGCGGGAATAACCTGCCTGCTGCCATGAGCTATGTGGCAGCGGAGTTCGGGCTGAAACCAACCGTCGGTTTCATGAAGGGATGCCCTCTTCTTAGTCATCCTGTCTTCGGTGCACTTTTCAAGAATGAACAGTCGGCCTGCCAGACGTTAGGTGCCGGCGGGAAGGAAGGCGTGTTTTCGCCTGCAGCAACAAGTGTCTGTCAGGCTATCTGTGTGGATAATGGTGGGGGTGGATTCCATTGGCTGGCGCTTGGAGAAAACGGGTTGTACATGGATCCTGGAGATGGAAAGTTGCACAACTGGGCTTCTCTCGGAACTACCTCGTATACGCCTGTTGGTTTGTGGATTTCACTGGGTATTTAAACTCTCCATCAGAAAAGTGGACAGAAAAACACTGCTACTCCTTCGGTCGCCGTTGTTCAGGAAGAACCTTGTTGGCCAGGTAGGCATCGCCCTCCCCGATTGTTACCGGCAGATAGGCCTGATCCACCAAGGGCAACTCGTAGTCATTCCAACCGCGCAGTCCCGTCTTCAGGTTAACAACATTTTTAAAGCCCATAAGGGAAAGCGTTCTGGCTGCCAACAGACTTCGATTGCCTGAACGACAGGCGACAACCACGTAACGGTCACGTGCCTGCACCAGATCCGGTTCCGTCTCCTCGTAGTCCCACTCGACAGCAGACTCAAGTATACCCCGGGGAACATTAATGGAATCCTCGATATGCATCACGTCGAACTCATAGAGTTCACGCACGTCTACAACCAGCATATCAAGCCCTTCCTTCATCTGATCATCCAGATCCCAGGGGTATATCTCCTCCACTTCAGGAAGGCACTCGTTCAACAGATCGATAAATCTTTTCATCACATTAACCTGAATATCCTGGCTATTCGGGGGGCAGTATACCTACTCATCGTTATTGAAGTGTATTCGATGCAGATGGGTGTCCCCTTATAGCATCGAATCTTCCAGCAGGCGCTGTAATTTCTCCTGCATATGAGAATAGTGTGACCCCTTCCAATAAACCTTTCCGCAATCGGCGCATTGGTAAAATTTGTTGTAATAGCGATTGGTCTTGGGCTCAAGCTGAGTAAGCACCAAAGCCTTGTCGACGGCGCCGACCAAGCCATTGCACTCCTGGCAACGGGCATAAGGCATGATTTGCCGGCGCAGATCGAAGCGCGTGAGTATCTCCTTGATCTGACGCTCTGGATCTACCTCGCGCACCCAGTAGCCATGTGTCACTGCTTTGGCACGTAGCAATCGCCGATCGCGTGTGAGAATGATACGCTGCTGCTTGACTGATATATCAACGACCTCCCGGTCTTGGTAGTCATTGCGATAGAGGGTATCAAATCCCAACCAGCGAAGCATTCGAGCCAATTTACCCAGATTCACATCTACAACAAAGCGAATCACCCTCAACGGTTGCGGACGCAGTCGCAACAGAGGGGTGATATCAAGGGACTCAAACATCGGATAGATGGCTACGCGATCACCATCCTGTAGTGGATAATCAAACCCAACCGATTGCCCGTTGACGATAATCAGATCCACTTCACTATGGGGAACGTCTAATGCCTCAATGGAATCTTTTATCCCCGGATGATCGTGAAATGGGTAAACGATCTCTCTCTTGCGTTGCGCCTGGGGGAGAAAGTCGTTGAGTTCTTCGTAAAAGCGAAACGTAGCGCAGTTGTTGGCCATACCAACACAATAGCCCAGAAAAGGGGACAGATTTGCTTTTCAATGGAGAAGGCATTAAATAAATCCGTTCCCTTAATTCCTAGCAAACTACTACAATAAAAAGATTCGATGGAAAAATCTAGTAGAGGTAATGGTGGCCAGATATCGATTTTACAGCAACAGCGCTTGGTCGATCCGCGAGATGGCGTCGAATCTGCTTTGTGCCACGTTCATCACCTTCATGACGGCAGTGTTTCTGGCCCCAGTGGCGAACGCCGGTCAAGCTGGTACGGTTAATCTGGTTAAAACAGGAGCCTATGAGTCCTCAAAGGTCTGTTCGAACTGCCATGCGCGTCTGTACAACCAATTCGAGCAATCGATGCACGCCAGAGCATTCGCGAATCCGGTTTTCCAGAATCAGGTCTACAACGTGCTGCTTCCCCAAGTAGCGGGAGACCCCGATACCGCACATAAAGCAGGCTCATGCCTGGCCTGCCATTCGCCCACCACCTTTTTGACTCAGAACCAGCGTTTGCCTGCCCGCGACAGTCTGGGTGAGAATCCGCCCGGAGTGACCTGCGACTTTTGTCATACCACTATTGGCCATATGGGTTTGGCGCCGGGTAATGCCAATTACATACCATCGCCCGGCCCAATCAAGTATGGCCCCCTGAAGTTCGCATCAGATTGGCACCGTGAATACTCTCCGTTTCAACGCAAGAGCGAGGCCTGTGCCGTCTGCCACGAAGCGACCAACGGGCACGGAGTGCCAATGCACACCACCTACAGTGAATGGAAGACTAGCTACTGGTCGAGGAATGGCATCGAGTGCCAGGATTGTCATATGAGTGCCGCTGGCCGCTTAATTGCGGGAAGCCCGGTCTTTGAGACAGGAACCGTCGCCGCCGGTACGCTCATCTCACCACCAACGCGGGAACAGGTGTTTAGCCACCGGTTTCCCGGCGCGAATGTGAAAAGTCAGCTCGAAGGGGCCGTCAAATTGCGGGTTCAAAGCTTCCCGGGCAAAGCCAAGCCAAGTCAAACGATATTTGTCGGCGTCGAACTGGACAACAGCGAGGCGGGCCACAGCATGCCCACCGGAGCCATCGAATTACGCCTGGCGTGGTTGGATGTCAGGCTCAGGAATCAGAGTTCGGGGCAGGAGTGGCAGCTTAAGGCAAAGCCTAATACGCGTACCCGCTGGGATGTTGCTGGGCTGAACCCCACCGATGCCGCGTTGCTTGGCACGGAGATCGCAGATGGCAGCCGGCTCTACCGGGCGATTGTCGTGGACACGGAGGGTCAGCAGACACTCAATAACTGGGAGGCTGCGGACAAGGTCTTCGATAATCGGCTGAAGGCCGGTGAAGTACGCCGCGAAATGTTTCGCTTCACCCTGCCGGCTGACGCATCGGGTAGCCTGGAGGCCGAAGTGACACTTCGATATCTCCGTTATCCCCCCGGATTCGTGACACGCCTCGGAATCGCTCCAACTGACAGCGTGCTGATGGCAAGGGCCAGTAGAATCATTGAGATTACCGACTGATCCTCTCTTTGCGTTCTGGAACTGAGAGGAAACCGTGATCTATCCCCCATAACCTGTAGACCACGATAGCCACATAATCGTCAGGATATAGATGTTCTGGTATCGTTCTTCATTCCGTCAAAATGATTTTGCTGGAATATGCTGGCTTCAGTAAGATGCAACAGTTTGATTGCAAGGGGAATTTATGCATTTTCGGTTGTTAGTTCTACTCATGCTTTTGTTCTCGTTGTTTAATGCTGAGGCCAAAAGTCTGTCGCTGCGTATCCATGGATCAAATACTGTCGGCGCCCAACTTGCTCCCGAACTGATTAAGGCCTGGCTGAAAACCAATGGCTATCAGTCTATCCGGATTTCGCAACGGGAAGAGGAAAGCATCGTACAAGCGAATTCAGCCGATGGAGACAGCATACGGATCGAGATTATCGCCAATGGCTCGAGTACCGGTTTTAAGGGGCTGAAAGGTGGCCTGGCGGATCTGGCCATGTCGTCGCGACGAATCAAAGAGAAAGAGATCCAGGAACTCGCGCCACTCGGAAATATGACTGCACTGGAGAACGAACATGTCATTGCACTGGATGGCATAGCGGTTATCGTGCATCCTGAGAATCCCCTGTCGACCCTCAAAAAATCCCAGATTCGGGATATCTTTGCCGGAAAAATAACCGACTGGAAAATGCTGGGAAGAGCACCGGGCGCAATCCATCTGTATGCCAGGGATGACCAATCCGGGACATTTGATGTCTTCCGTAGCCTGGTCTTGGGGAAAAAGACTCCATTGTCAAAAAAAGCAAAACGTTTTGCAGATAATACCGACCTCTCCAACAGCGTTGCGGTGGACAAAGAGGGAATAGGCTTTGTCGGCTTGCCCCACATTCTACAATCCAATGCCCTGGCGATATCCGATGGGGAGGCGCCGGCCATTGAGCCCAAGAATTTCTCAGTCGCAACTGAAGACTATGCATTGTCTCGCCGACTCTACCTCTATCTACCCAACCCGGACGACGCCAATCCGCTGGCACAACAATTCACCGAATATGCGCGTTCCGATGCCGCTCAGGAGGTGATAGAAAAGGTCGGTTTCGTTTCACAGAGAGTGTTCGCCAGCACATTTGAACTGGGCAATCAGTATCCGGAAGCGTTGAGGAAGCTTGCGCAAGGTACGAAACGACTCTCCGTCAATATGCGATTTTCTGAAAGCACAGTCTTCCTGGACAACAAGGCAAAACGGGATGCTGACCGTATCTACCGATATTTGGATGAGAGAAACAAACTGAAGAGTGGGATCCTGCTTTTCGGCTTCACCGAGAAAAAACCGGATGGCATACCGATGGTCAACTACAATCGCTCAGTCCGACGAGCTGACCAGGTTGGGAAATACTTGAGAGAAAAGGGGGTTTGGGTAGTGACCAGCCGTGGATATGGCAACGCTGTTCCAGTGGCATCCAATGAGTCAGAATTGGGGCAGGCAAAAAATCGTCGGGTTGAGCTCTGGTTAAAGTAGGCTTAGAGTCCAGAAAGTCTCTCACTCAAACCCGAACTGATCAAATCGGTGGATCGATTGGCGCTTACCTACACGCTTGGCGCTCCTCCCCTGGCGATGCCTGTATTTCTGCGGTTTAGCCTGCATTCCAGGGGAGTAATAGTGATCTGGAACAGACCAATGACATTGTGACGTTTCATCATCCATTCCTAAAGCCAACTGCCCCAAAAAAGTGTTTGAAACGCAAAAAATGTAGTCAATGGCACGATTCTCATACTTTAGTATGAGCTTTACGCTCTAATCTTCAGAAAATATCAGCCTTTTTTCCGATGGCATTCCCGTCACTTCTGCCAGACTTTAATCAGGATCGCTGGTGTTTACCCACGGGTGAGATTCGTGGAGGGGATCGAAATGAAAAGCAGGCTATTGCAAATCATGGCGACTGTGGGACTAATGCTGCCTTTGGCAGTTATCGCTGACGGTAACACTGCCATCGTAGAACAGGATGGCACCGACAACGTTGCTACAATTATTCAGCAAGATGCCACCACATCGTACGCCGGCATCTATCAGACCGGCGATATGAACCTGGCTACCATCGACCAGACCGGCATGACGGATGCTTATGAGGAGATTCACCAGACTGGCCCTGGTAACGAGTTGATAATCGAAATGGTCACCCAAGATCTCTTCGCAGAGCAGATTGGGGAGGGCAACTTTGGCCATCTGGTCGGAGACGTTACACATGTCTTTTTCAGACAGAATGGAGAAAACAATTCAGCCTATTTTGGCATGCAATATGGGCATATCCTTGTAAGCAAGCAGGAGGGGAATGACAATCAAATCTATCTTGGCTGGCCCTCCGATGGTACTGGGATTGCGTACGACATCACCTACATCCAGAATGGCGAGGGAAATGAGATCCTTGCTTATCTGGACGGTGCCGAATATCAAGACATTGTTCAGGCAGGTGACCGTAATTACCTCAAGACACAGGTCACGGACGGTTACCGCAACGAATTGGTAGCCAGTCAATATGGTGACGATAACTGGGTGGACTCAAGCATTAGTTGGGGTGCAGATCAGCATCTCCTGCTCTCACAGAAAGGTATGTTTAACCGGGTCACCACCAGTCAACATCGTGGTAGGAATGAGTTAAGCTTGTTACAAATAGGTGACGACAACTTGATTAATGTCTATCAAAATAGTGACAACACCGGGTTTGTAGAACAGACCGGCAACAATAACCAAGTTGATCTGCACCAGTGGACACATTCATCCGCAACCGTTATGCAATCCGGTAACTTCAATGTAGTGAATCTGACTCAGGAAGGAGATGGCAACACAGCTGAGGTAACCCAGCGGTAATATCGACACAGGTTCTCTTTCATGCCGGTTGCGCAAAACGACCGGCCTTTGAGTGAGCCTTCACATAGCAATCAGGCGCCATCTTTTTACTGAGTCTATTGCCTGATCCGTTGCGCTTGATCGTGCCTACGCATCCAACATGTAATTGGTATTGTGGGTCACTCACCTTTTCAATTTCAATTCATACCTAAGAATAACGTGAAACAGTTATTCACACATGAAAAATACTAATAGGAATTAAACCCCTACCTCATATTTGAACTCAGCTATTCCTGACAATTCGATGATTATTCAGGAATATTATTCTTTACTGTTTTTGGTATTTCTCACCACTGATCAGCGTAATTTATCATTCCACCTCCCGCCAGATATTTCTGCAAACACTATTTATAACAGTCACTTGTATATTTTCATAAAGTATCTAGACTTCAAATAGGCATAAAATTCATGGAGGGATTTAAAAACCTTATCGAGCAGAAAAATGAAAAATAAAACTGCCTTCAGGGAACGAGTTGAGATTGGTCTATTGGGTGTTGCCGATCTGCAAACCACACTTTTGTGTGAACGGATTTCTAAATCTCTCACACTCTGTAACATCATTAACACCATTGAGGAGCTAACCACCTCCCACCGCCTGCTACTGCTCGACTGCCGTAGCGTACTGGTCGAAGATATCCCACTGCTGTTTGCCGACCTGCAATCACTCCGACCCGAAGTTGTGACCGCATTACTGAACGCGCAGGGTGATTCCCTGGCATCTGAGCTGATCAGTTGGCCTATGTTTAAGGGCTACTTCAGCATCAGAACGCCAGTGCGGCAGCTCATACAGGGGCTGAATGAAATACTCACTGGCGGATACTGGCTACCGAGGCAGAGCATCAATCACTATCTCGACCAGTTTCGACAGCCGCAATCATCTGCCTTTGAGCAGACATCACTTACCCCCCGGGAAAAACAGATCCTGCATTTGATGGCACCCGGCCTCAGTAATAGCCAGATCGCCAATAGGCTCAAAATTTCGGAACACACAGTAAAGAGTCACATTTATCACATCTACCGAAAGATCGGTGCAAATAATCGATTGGAGGCTCTCAACCGTATTTCCACCCAGCAGATCCAGCCTCTTCTGGAAGCCGGTGTTGTATGACAAGAATCCAGTCAACCTGTATCCTGCTCTATCTTTTCCTGTTCAGCCAAACCGTCTGTTCGCAGGCCGATACAGAAGCCTTTCGTATCGAAAATGAACTGAGTGGCGTGGTACTTGACCACACAATCACGCGAACCGGCCACGAATTCGCCGATCACCTGACCCGATTCCGCCAGAGTCTCTACCCCGGTGCCGACTACAACCTGGTGGTGCGTGAACGACCCTCTGCACGCTGGGGCAGTCTGTTATGGATCACTTCAAACCGAAAGATCGTCTTCAAGACATTCATTCACCCAGGCAGAGCCAATATCAAAAAGACAGCCAGGCAAGCCATCAGCAGTGTCGATGAAACGCTACGAAAAACCCGGCTTCGGCAGCTTTTCTCCGACACCTTTGACTTGGAGCGGGATGAATTCTGAACGGAGATAAACCCATGCGTTATTCAATACTGGCAATTGCACTCCTGACACTGGCTGTAAACGCCTCAGAACTGACCTATAAACCGGTCAACCCAAACTTCGGTGGCAGCACACTCAATGGCGGTATGTTGCTAAACAACGCCCAAGCACAAGACACCTTCAAAGACCCGAACGCCCGCACCTCCAGCTACATCCAGCGCAGTGCATTAGACCGTTTTACTGATGCGTTGGAGTCGCGTTTGCTGAATCAACTGCTCACAGACGTGGGGGCTGGCAATACCGGCAGCCTCGTTACCGAGGACTATATCGTAGACATCATCGATAACGGCGATGGAGGCCTTTCGATTTCGATCACCGATCAAGCTACTGGCGACACCAGCGTAATAGAAGTGAATGGCCTTGATCCGGAGAACTGATATGACCCAGCGTCACCTGCATCCAATTCTATTCTGTGCCTTTCTCAGCCTGGGAATTGCGGGATGCATGAGTCTGAAGAACATCGAAACTATGCCCGCAGATGAATCAGAGACCACTCTGACTCCCCGGGCCAGTACCTATCATGACCTGACCAACCTGCCAAAGCCCAAGGGACGCATAGTCGCCAGTGTATACAATTTCAAGGATCAGTCGGGGCAATACCGTCCCTCCCCCGCCAGTTCCTTCTCCACCGCAGTCACCCAGGGCGCTACTGCTATGTTGGTCAGCGTACTCAGCGATTCCGGTTGGTTCATCCCGCTTGAGAGAGAGGGCCTTCAGGACCTGCTGACTGAACGAAAGATCATTCGCGCGGCGCTGAAAAAAAACAACACACCAAAGAACAATGATGAGCAACTTCCCTCATTACTGGCCGCCAATGTGCTGTTGGAAGGTGGAATCATTGCATATGACTCCAACATCCGAACCGGTGGACTTGGCGCGCGCTACTTTGGGTTGGGCGTATCCGGGCAATACCGACTCGACCAGGTTACAGTCAACCTGCGCGCTGTGGATATTCGCACAGGACAGGTGCTTAGCAGCGTCATGACATCCAAGACAATACTCTCTCAGGAGGTTCAGTCCGGCCTTTTTCGTTTCATCGAATACAAAAGGCTACTTGAACTGGAAGGCGGAATGACCACCAACGAACCCGCACAGCTTTGCGTACTATCTGCCATAGAGTCTGCGGTTATTCATCTTATCAGTGATGGTCTGAAGAAGAATCTCTGGCAACTGCGCGATTTAGATGCAATGGATCACCCGGTACTGAAGAAATACCGCCAGGCCCATGCTCCAGCTCGGCTTACGTCCACTAATCCCTGAAGACTCATACTTTAGTATGAGAAAACAAGACAGAATTCTTTAGTTATTTCCTACTTTCTGCTGATGCAGCACTCCCATCCATGATCCAAACTTGTAGCAGGAGTCCACAGAGAGTGGCCGATGTGCGCACAAACTCTAATCCTCAGGGCAAGTCTTCTACAGCAGCACCTGTTGTTGCTGGCAGTGCTGATTTTCTCTTTATCCTGGGATCCAGTCATCGCTGATGATCTCGACCCGCAGTCTGAACTGAGTGGTGGCAACCATATCGAACTGTCTCAATCCGGCGAAGACCATATTTTTCAGTCGATACAACAAGGTTACGGCAATCTTATCGCGGCCATCCAGGCTGACAGTGCCAATGGAGCCGTGATCACATCTGTTGCTGATGGGAGTCAAATCCAGATCAACCAATCGGGGTCAGCCAACCAGACCAATTTGCAGCTCGAAGGGAGTCTGCACAAACTGGACATTAATCAGACAGGCGTTAGCAACTTGCTGGAAGCTGATATCAGCGGTAATGCCATGCAACTGAACATCGAGCAGGCAGGGATCGACCAAAGCCTCGCCGTCAACCAGAGCGGTGTTCAACACATTGCCATGATCACCCAGGCAGGCGTAGGCAATGAAGCGATACTCACACAGGCAGGTGATAACAACTTTGCAGAACTGAGTCAGGATGGCATTGAAAACCTCGCCGCGATTCTACAAAACGGTTCCGGAAACAGAGCCAGTCTGATTCAGACAGGCACAGGGAATCATTGCGATATCACACAGAACGGCGACTTCAACCTGGCTGAGGTTCTTCACCACGGCGATCACAACTTCACCAGTATCGAACAACAGGGAAGTTTTCTGAATGCTGTTGTACGCATTTTTGGCGATAACCAATCGATGCAGATCAGGCAGATTCAATGAGTCAAGTTCCCAAAAAAACCGCCAACCTTATAGGTAATTCTTTTCTCTTATAGAGCAGCCTTATAGACTACCCTTTACTCCTGATACCTCCGACTTCCAGCCGTCACCACCCACTTCCTCGTTTTTTATCACTGTCCACGAGTGCGCCTTTCCCTGCGCGCCGGCATCTGGGTCTCCATGGCTACCGCACTTTCTCAATATCAGGCTCGATGCCAGACCCTTGGTTAGCGGTCACCCAGCCTAAACCAAGCCGCTGCGTCCTTTTTTTACGATGCTGGACAATTATCAATGCCAACATCAATCTGTTGTGAGAGATTAAAAGCAAATAAAGAAGGATTCTTACATCGATTTTGAGGGATAAAACCATGCAAATCTTCTTCAAAAAGAAAACATATAACGACCGATTTTTTGAGGTATTGAGGACCTTTGGACTGGATCAAGGCGATATCGATCCTGCCGCCTACAGAAAAATCACCCAGGGCATTCGCAAACGCGCCGACAGTGTTCACAAGAAATTCCAGATACCGAAAAGTGAAATCATCGAAGAACATACACATACCGCAGCAATCGCCGCGGCCTATTGTCTGCTAGGTCCAAACGAGGCCGTGAAACAGTATCCGGAACTTCAGGATGAGTTTGACGAGGTGGAAGAAGATCTATTGAATGCAAGAGAAGAAGCGAACAGCCATAGTATCCATCTCATGGTCTTTTCGATATTGAGCGATCAACTACTCTGTCATCCTGATACGCTGCTGTCCCATTAACGGGCGAATAAAAGGATATTTGGTAGAGTAGAAAACTGGGGCAACATTGGAGAACTCCCCACGCGAAAGCGCAGGGAGTAACGCTAGGTTAATAAGCACTTTTCGGCGAAAGGAATTGGGCTACATCTGAAATTCCGTGTTTCAGAACGAATACGTTCTTAAACCCGATATGACGCAACCCTGTGGCAACCGCCATCGCCCTGTGGCCAGCCTTGCAGACAATCACAACTTTTCCGCTTGTAGGGATTTTTGCCAAGTTGGCTGACGTGAAAACCTCATTCATCGGAATAACTGTACTGTTGGCTAGATTGAAGCCATAAACTCCAGTTTCTCCTGGTGTCCGAATATCCACGATAAACAGCTTCTCGCCCTTTTTCAGAGATTCGACGAAGACCTTCGTCGGAATCATCTGCAACGCCTTTCCGGTTCCCTTGCCTGAGAATGAGCTGAAATACTGTTCATAGCTCTTTGCCAACCTTTGATCATAGGAAAAGACTGGGCCAACAAAGAATACGAACAGGATTACTAACAGAAATAATTTTTTCATACACACCTCCTCTAACAACGCACTGGCAACCTCGATGGTCGTGCATGAGGAGGTTTACTTACCATCCGTTGAGCCCCCTCCTGCTACCCCGGGTGCTCATTCCTTATACTGGTAATTATAGTACCTAAGGGCTGCTTTGAGGCTAGTTCCCTGGTCTCTCCCAGTTTTTTTCTATCTGCTTTCACTGCTTTAGCGAAATTAGGTGGCACAGCAGACGAGGCACAGAGACCGGACTTCCGGCAGAAAAAGAATCTTGTCCAATCGTATTTCACCCTGCGACAAGCCGTACAGCCACGACCTTATACTCGGGCGTCATACTCTCCTGGTCGAAGATGCCGCTGGTCAGATGATTGATGGCAATCTCCGGAAAATGAAAGGTCGTGAAAAGAACACCCGGTTTCACCTCATCACTGACCTGCACATTAAGATGGGTCACGCCGTTGGACGACTGAATCTCCACCCGTGAACCGTCCGTGATCCCCTCTCTTGCCGCATCAGCCGGATTGACCAGCAACACATCATGATCGACCAGTTCCAGATTGGGTGTTCGCCGAGTCATGCTACCGCAATTGTAATGCTCCAGGCGTCGGCTGGTGGTTAGAATATAGGGGAACTCCGCGGAGTGGTCGAGAAGCTCCGGGGTCTCCTGGAACTCGAAGAAACGGAACCTGCCCTTAGGCAATGTGAACCGCTGCTGATGGAGAATTTTAGTATCAGTTCCATCTGCCGCTACCGGCCATTGCTTGCCGTTACCTTCGAGGTTTTCCCAGGTAACACCGGCAAAGAATGGCACTATCTGGGAGATCTCCTTGAGCAGTTCGGCGGGATCATAGTCTCCTTGGGGATATCCCATGCGTTCCATCACGTTGCAGACGATTTCACCGTCAGGCCGAGTACCTCGTAAAGGCCCGATAGCTGCGTTGACTTTCTGAATTCGCCGTTCACCGTTGGTAAAGGTTCCGCTCTTTTCAAGAGATGATGAGGCCGGCAGAATGACGTCGGCCATACTGCATGTCTCGGTCATGAAGAGCTCCTGTACGATCAGAAGATCAAGCAGATTGAGAGAATATTTGACTTCGCAGGAATTAGGGTCGGTCTGCAGTATATCCTCACCCATGATCCATAACGCCTTGAGTTTTCCCTCCCTTGCCGCGCTGAACATCTGCGGAATCTTCAGACCCACCTGGGTCGGGATTTCGGTGCCGTAGATCTTCTCGAACTGGGCCCTGATCTCCGGCTGTTTGTAGTCCAGATAGCCTGCGCCAAAGTCCGGTTGAACCCCCATGTCGACGGCTCCCTGGACATTATTCTGTCCGCGCAGTGGGTTCATGCCGGTACCAGGGCGGCCGATGTTACCAGTCATCATAATCAGCGAAGCGAGCATCATGATCGCCCGACTACCCTGGTAATGTTCGGTAATCCCAAGACCATGAAAGGCCATGGCACACTGGGAACGGCCATAAATTTCAGCGGCGTGTCGGGCGTCTTCGCGCGATACACCGGTTGTCTTTTCCAGTTGATCGAGATCCTGCGCCATCACCTTCGCACTGAATTCCTCGAAACCCTCGGTCCGGCTGGCAACGAAAGCCTGGTCGACATATCCCAGCTCGATCAAGTAACGGCAAAGCATATTAAGCAGGGCTACGTTGCTGCCTGGGCGCGGTTGCAAGTGACAGGCGGCATACTTTGACAGTTCAGAGCGGCGTGGATCAACGATGATCAGATCAGCACCCTGGATTGCCGCTTGTTTCAACCTGGCCCCGGTAACCGGATGAGCCTCAGTGGGGTTAGCGCCAAAAACAAGCAGGCAGTCGGCCAGTGGAATCTCCCCGATCGAATTGGTTGCCGCACCCGTACCGTAGACCTGCTGCATACCAAAAGCAGTTGGTGAATGGCAGACCCGTGCACAACCGTCAATATTGTTATTGCCGATCACTGCACGCATGAACTTCTGCATCAGATAGTTCTCTTCATTGGTACAGCGGGCAGACGAAATAGCTGCGATGGCATCCGGACCATGTTCATGCCTGATAGCAGCGAGCCGTTGAGCGATATAGTCGAGCGCCTCATCCCAACTGACTTCGACCAACTCGGCATCACGGCGAATCATCGGACTCGTCAGGCGATCAGGATGGTGCACGTATTCAAAGGCGTAGCGCCCTTTAAGGCAGGTGTGTCCCCAATTGACCTCTGCGTCCTCGATGGCGCTGATAGCGGACACCCGACCCTGCTTGACCTTTACCTCCAGATTACAGCCAACGCCGCAATAGGTGCAGACGGTCTGGACTGTGTGATCTGCCCGCAGAGTCTTGGCCCGGTAGCGGTCACTGAGGGCATTGGTTGGACAGGTCTGTACGCATCGACCACAGGAGACACAACCCGCCTCGCCAAAGTCGCCCGTCAAGCCCTGGATGATATGGCTCTTTATGCCACGATTGACCATGGATAATACGAACTGACCCTGCACCTCATCGCAGGCACGGATACAACGATAGCAATGAATACACTCAGCCGGATCGAATCGCAGATAGGTATGAGGTTGCGCCGGCTTACCGGGTTCCTGTTCCAGTGGATAGCGACTCTCGATGATACCGCGCTCGCGCAGCAGCCTTTGGAACAGCGACGGAGTCTCGTCCGCCGCAGGTTCAAGTTTATTCTGCGGATAGTTACTCAACAGCAGTTCGAGTATGCCTTTGCGCACCCGGTTCAGACGCTCTCCACGGGTCGAGATATGCAGACCATCTGCTGCGGGGGTATGGCACGAGGCCATTAAGCGACCAGCTTCTCCTTTGTCGCGAGCCACTTCAACCAGACATATGCGGCAGGCGCCAAACGGCTCCAATGCCGGGTCATGGCAGAGCACGGGAATCTCGGTGTCCCCAAGGTGGCGGCTGACACACTCATAGAGGGTTTCTCCCGGTTCGAAAGCATAGGCAATGCCGTTGATAGTGATCTGACTCATGCTGTGAAATAGGGGGAAAGTTCATCATGAAAATGCATCAGAGCATTGCGCATCGGAAGTGGAACACCGCCTCCCAGGGCGCACAATGAACCGACCTCCAGCAACTCCAGCAGCGCTTCAAACAGTTCGCTATCCAATGGATTATCCGCTGATGTCTGTTCCAGCAGATGACTGCCCTTCGCTGTCCCAAGTCGGCACGGAGTACATTTCCCACAGGACTCATCGGCCATGTAATCGAAGATATGACGCATGAAATCGATCATGGGAAAGCGCTTCGGGATGGCGATGATGCCGGCATGCCCCAAGGCGAAACCGGCCCGCTGGAAACTCTCGAAGTCCACTGTCAACGAGTCGATGGCGGTAAGTGGGAGAATGGACCCCAGCGGTCCGCCCACCTGTAACGCCTTCACCTCGGTCTCGAACCCCCCAGCATGGCGGAAGATCAGGTCGCTGAACCGATAGCCGAAATCCACTTCGTAAAGGCCCGGTTTCGCAAACTGGCTATCGAGGGAGATCAGCTTGGTTCCCTTGCTCTCCCCGGTGCCGATAGCGGCATAGGCTTCGCCACCTTGCTGTAATATCCAGGGAACATTGGCGAATGTTTCCACATTGGAAAGTAGCGTCGGCTTGCCCCAAAGACCATGGGTGGCAGGAAACGGGGGACGTACACGAACTTCAGGACGCTGCCCCTCAATCGAGCTAAGCAGTGCTGTCTCCTCACCGCAAACATAAGAGCCTGCGCCTTCGATGATTTGAAAAGAGAAATCGCGACTGATCTGATCCGGCAGGGAATCAAACTCGGCCATGGCCGCTTCCACCTTGCGAATCGCCTCAGGGTATTCGCGACGGATATAGAGCACTCCGGTGTTGGCGCCTACTGCGACTCCGGCGGCATACATGCCTGCCATCACCTTATGGGGCTGCTGTTCCAACAGATATCGGTCCGAGAAGGCGCCGGGATCGCCCTCGTCCGCATTGCAGACGACATATTTTTCGCTGCCTTGAGCCTCAGCGGTAGCAGCGCATTTAAACGCAAAGCCAAATCCAGCGCCGCCTCGGCCGCGAAGTTTCGAGCACTCCAGTTGAGGAAGTATCTCATCGCGCTTGTCTAATGCGATCCGATAGAGTTCGTCTAACGAATCGACCGGGCCGGTAAGTATGGCTGACTGGGAGAGGCAATAGACCGGTATGTCCGGTCGGCTTAAATCGTCATCCCCCTGATGGTATCCATCCAGCCGGCCCTCAGCTTCGCGTTTCAGCAAACCTGCTCCGCGATAGCAGTACCCGCAGCACATGGCTTTGCCCGCATGTGGATGGCGCGTTGTAGTTTCCGCGGCAGAACCGTTTACCAGACAAGCTGTGCCGTGACACACCAGCACTTCGTTGTTCTTCGTCTGTTCGTTCAGAAAGTCATAGAAACTGGCGGTTCCCTTGATGACCGAAGCCGACAGACGAGCCTCTTCCGCCAACAAGGTCATTGCCGCATCGCTCTTCTCTGTGTCTGACTGAATCGTTGCGCTGACCAAATCGAATAGATTGTGTTCAAGGCCCTGGCGACTGCTTAAAGCACGGATGTTTTTTGACATGCACTCTCTCTCAGCGCCTTGGTTCCGTCGGCTGGTATGACTTCGGCATCAAATAGACTGCACAGGCAGTCGGCAAGAATGTGATTTCAGGTGCCTTCTCCTGACACATATCAGTTCTTTTATCGAGGATAATATAGCGTATGGTTCCTTGCCAACCGCAGCTGAATCTAACAGCTATCCCGCTTCGGATTACTGTTTAGCGCTTCCCCTTGAGATATCCCGGCCTTACTTTTCTTGTGGGGCCAGGCTAGTGTCTAGCCATATCAGATTTGTTGTTGGATATTCTGAATGCACCGACGTCCGCACCGTTTACAATCAACTAAACACCTCCAAAAAGTACTGATCATAGCCCCGGTTAGCGTAGATGGCTTCCATCTTCTCCTCCCAGAAGGTGCCGAAATCCAAAGCGTCGGTGAAACGGACCTTGCCGAGATTGGGATCAAGAAAGAGTACCGGGCCATCCGGCACCACTGCGGTGAACGCGGTTGCATGCTGCCCCCCGGTGGATTTGCGGATGCGGATCATTACTGCCAGGGTAGCGGTGCCGTGGGGCGGTGCCGAGGTGGTCAGCAGATCATCAATCGCCATCGCTACCCCAGCCCCCAGCCCAAACAGATCCGCACTTCCCTTGGCCACGACGCGTGAACTGAGCCCATCCCGTTTCATCACCGGTGCGATCGCCTCGCCAAAGCTCTTGCCCCCGGAGCCCTCGCGGATCTTCGCCTCCAGCAAGGCCTGCACAAAACGGGCAGAGGCAGTGGAACGCCCACCCTGGACGCCTTTGGAGCGCTGCATGCCGTTGGGCTGCACCAGATCGTGCCGCAGAAACGTGTAACAGATACCGGCGCAGATCCCCTCCCCTTGGGCAAACCCCTTCACCAAGGGATCCTGGCCCTGTTGGTAGGCCATGACCACTTCCCCGTTTATCCCGGAATCATCGAGGATCTGCTGGAACTTGGCTTTCGTCCACGCCATGGTTCCGTCTCCTGTGGAATCGACTGGTGAAACCCGGCAGACATACGCCGGGGCTATTTTAAGTATAGTTGGGAAAAGATTACATTGAGTTAGGGCCTGTCAACACTATGCGGATGGCGAGCGTTTTCACCAGAATAGACACATCTCGTACTCACGAATAGAGAAAGGAATTCGACTTATTCTGAGTGTCGGCTGGCCTTACACTGTTTTCATAGTTTTTTGACAAAAAAATCAGTTGGTTACCTTTGATCATACTATTTCATCAACTCTTGGCCGTCGGATTTTTTTACACTTGACTAATCACCCATGACCTAAGTCGTTGATTTATAGTGGTGGCGCGAATATTGCGTAGGTTAATAGGAATCCAGGCTGTTTGAGCATGGAATCAGGAGTCAACCATGAACGGCGCAATTAAATCTGCTTCGCTTGGCGAAAACAAATTCCAATCCCTTCTCCTATCCGCACTTGGCGGATCCTGTAGGAATGCGAGAGCTTATTCTGTCGCTCGTAGAACCCACCACCCTGACTCTTTTGGGATTAGGTCCCGCTGGTCTCGGTTTCTACAGGCGCAGAAAGGTTTAGTTTGAGGACACTTAGCTCCAGTCCGCCGCGCGCGCGTAAACAGGGGACAGGCCCTAATACGAACTTCTGCTCTTGCTCCCGGCAGACTTCCTTGACCTTACGACCACCTTACTGTTTCAGGATTCTAACTATTTGGCTCTCACTAAATCTGCTTTTTCGCATTACTCAGTCTCCGATAGGGCATAATATGCCCCAAGACCTCAAATTATGCATGGAACGACTTTAAGGGATGGTTGCAACATTGCACGGATCAGTTTCTCAACACTGTCATCGGATTGGGTTATTGGTAGGGACAACCCAAAATGCAACTGATTCGATTATGACTGGATGCCATGAATCTAGCGAAAGCTGAACAGGCGATTGTCAACGGCATCTATGCCGCGGTAGCTTGGCTGATTCTCGATTTTGGGCTTCTGCTCCAGGTACACGGGGAACAAACGCTTTCCTTTCTCGTCTCTCGGCCGGAAATGGCTGCCGGAGCGATCATCGTTATCGCCTGCATAGCGGGACTGTTTTATAAATCCCGTTTGGCGTCCATATTGCTTTTCCTGTTTTTCATCCTGCCCCTGGTATTACGTGCAGTACAGGGGGATATTCCCTCCACAATGTTTTTGCTGTTTTCTCTCATTCTGCTCTACTTTTTCCTCACCGCCGTAATAGGCACCTTCAATTACCATCATCTCAAGACATTGGATCGGGATGCGAACAAACCGGATTGACTGAATAGACAAGATGAAAAGCAGCTGGGGAGAAAGGGCATAGCCAACTTCCACGCTCAGGCCTTCTGGCGCGTTTCAGCTGATGTGATATCCAGTCAGGGTTGAAAAAGCATCTCCAAACAGATGGCCGTTCATGGCAAAGCAACATCATGGTAATGAGTTGCCGACTCCGACTTCTACTACTGAATGAACTGATCTATACTGGAAACGGCAAATTAGGAGCCCTGATTTGCTTATTCTGATATCGAGACAAGGAGCGTCAAATATCTATTAAAACTATATGTTAAGAGAGCCGTAATAAGGCAGCTTCATCAGGAGAAGAGCTTGTGAAGGATATAATTTGGGACAAAGCGCTAAGTGTTGATGTCGAGGAAATAGATGAAGATCACCGCAAACTTGTAGAGCTTTTTAATATTCTCACCCATTCTATAGTGGAAGGGAATGCGGCAGACTATATCGAGGCGGTGTTGGAAGAGCTGATAAGTTGTACTGTCTGGCACTTCAAACACGAGGAGCGGTTGATGCTGAAGTATGATTATGAAGATTTTGTGGAACACAAGGCACCAAAATTAATCAGTAAGCATAAGGCGCTGCAGCAGAAATTCCTGAATGAGGGCAAGCAGCTCTCGAATGAAGATATTGAGTTTCTGGAGATTTGGTTAACCGAGCATATCCTCGTTGCCGATATGAAGTTGGGCTCTTATCTTGTCGAAGTGATGTAGGACCTGGACGCACACCTTCCAACCGTTCGTAATGATGATGTAGACCATCGACTTCTGCAAATTGCACTACCTTTCCAAAAGCAAGTAGCTGCACCGATCGCGATTTGGGTATTGGTTCGCTGTAAGGGGCAGAATGCGCCGACTCGTCAAGCACATCCTGTTGATTAATTTAGAATTCTTGGATCGTCTCAGGAGACTTTATAGAGAGACCAGACTATTTGGCGGAGAGGGAGGGATTCGAACCCTCGGTACGGGTGCTTACGTACACACACTTTCCAGGCGTGCTCCTTCAGCCACTCGGACACCTCTCCCCACGTTTGGGAGGCGCAAAAGGTTAAAACCAGATCGGCATCAGGAGGCTCCGCGGACGCCGGGCAAAGCTTCTGCGCGAGGATTTCTGCGGTACTGCAAACGTCTGTAGTGAATGGGTGCGTCGCCGCAAAACCAACAGTGCCATCGGTGTCGATCTGGACAAAGAGGTGTTGGACTGGGGTAAAACGCACCAGATTGGCCAACTCAAAGCCTCCAGGGCCAACCGGATCGAGCTGATTCTGGATAATGTGTTAACCGTGCAAACAGAAGCGCCGGACATCATTTCGGCGATGAACTTCAGCTATTGGCTTTTCAAGGAGCGCGACCAACTGAAGAGCTACTTTAAGCAGGTACACAAACAGCTGGCTGAGGGGGGCATCCTCTTCATGGACGCCTATGGGGGTTACGACTCTTTCCGCGACATCGTCGAAGAGCGGGAGATCGAGGATGGTGACAGCAGCTTCACCTATATCTGGGAGCAGGAAAAATACGACCCCATCAGCGGCACCCTGATCTGCCACATCCATTTCGATTTTCCGGATGATTCGCGTCTGGAAAAGGCCTTCAGCTACAACTGGCGCCTCTGGACACTGCCGGAGATCAGGGAACTGCTCGATGACGCAGGTTTCAGCAAAGTGACCTTTTATTGGCAGGGCTTCGATGAAGAGGGTGAAGCGGATGGCATTTTCGAGCCTGTTGAAGAGGGCGAAGCGGACGCTGGATGGATCGCCTACATTACGGCCGAAAAATAGTGCCACTTCCCGCCTTCCCTGGTCCCTCAGCCGGTAGCAGTTATGGGGTCAGGAATGGACCCAGGCGATGCGGAAACGTCCTATCGCCACGCCCAGCAGTCCAATAAGCATCAGCCCCAGTACCGTCGGCTCAGGCACCACTTCGTGCATTTGAGCAGCAAGTATCTGGTGAGTGGCCGACGTGGGATGAAAACCGTCCCATGAGAGATACTCATCCGGGTTGGCACAGGTGGCTCCACCAGCTAAGACAAACTCGCTGTAACAGGCATCTGTGGCATTGGTAAAACCAAACGAAGCAGGATCGGCATAAACCTGGTTGAGCAACCCAAAGGTATCGAACCGCATCAGGTCAACGCCAGCAAAGGGGGCTATCACCGCCAGCAGGGCGGCATCGAGGGCATTATTGAAGAGATTGGTCAGAAAAGACGCCCCCGCCACGGGCGCTCCGCCACCGGTTACGAGAGGCACCAAACCCAAGTCGGGGACGTTGGGTATGAGGAAATCTTTTGCCCCGATGGCGGCGAGTTCCCCCACCACCTGAGCGATTCCGCCAACTGCAATGGTTATATCGGCAGTGGGATCGTATAAGGGATTGACCAACGCCTGGTCCAGGATATCACTCATGTCATTGGATCCGGACCAGACGATAAAGAGCGCATCGGCATCAGCCAGTGTCATGCCCAGTCCACCCAGATAGAGATCTTTCTGTTCATTGAGACTCAGTGCACCGAAGGCGCCGAGTGGATGGGTGAAGCTGCGCGCACCACCATAGGCGTAGTTGTTGCCACCCAACACTGAGCTACCAGTGGGAAGACCCAGTCGGTCAGAAAAATAATCGACGTAGTTCAGTCCGTTGGTGAAGCGTCCACTGTTGATTCCGTCAGTGTATTCCGGCGGTGGTATCAATCCTCCTGTAATTGTGGAGACGTTACCCTGATCCGACAGGCTGTCACCAAACACATACAGGTCGCTGAAGCGGCTGGCAAAAGTCGTCAGGGGCCATAGCAACACCAGAAAAAGCAATAGACTCCATAGTCCGTATCTTCTCATTTTTCGCTCCTGGCTCAGGAAAACGGGATGCAATGAACCTAACTATAGCTTGTCAAGGCAGGAATAAAAGGTGACCTGATCAGTACGTTCGTAGCGCTGTGGGCCTCTATCCATAGCCATTCAGATGCTAATATCCATCGGAGTGGCGCCTGCTGCGAGATCCAAATTCCAATCGCAACGAGGCGCAGCGCCTACTCGTCGCTGCTCGGCTGCAGGTATTTGAACAGGATGAAATCCCGTATCGCCGGCACATCGTTGATGTCGAGTTGGGGCAGAGTCAACGACACAGGTAACGGCTCATCGCTGGCCACAGCGACGATCGAGGGATCCTCCAGACAGAGCAGAGGACGTCCCATGACAGGCCGGTGCAGTTCGATCTTGGGGAAACGCACATGACGAAAACCCTCCACCAGGATCAGGTCGAGTTGTGAGGCGTCCAGGCGATCGAGCATTGTCTGCAGGTCAGGATCGCCCTCGACCTCCTCCTCCACCATCAGAGCCCAGCGCTGAGCGGTAGCCAGCAACACCTGACCGGCACCGGCCTTGCGCAGTTCATAGCTGTCCTTGCCGGGTTTGTCGACATCGACTTTATGGTGGGCATGCTTGATCACGCCGATCCGGATTCCCTCCGCCTTCAGTAGCGGAATCAATCGGGTCAACAGGGTGGTCTTTCCGGTGCCGCTGTATGCGGCAAATCCCAGTACGGGAACAGCTGCCTGAATCATCTATCTACCAGTGTGGGAGAAGGTTAGGGGTCGGAGTCAAACCGCACAATATGGGTAGATAATTAAACCTGGACAGGCGGTTTGACTCCGACCCCTGGATATTACTGTGCTGGATGGCGTCCTCAATCGATGGGAGAGCCGCTTCGCTTCATGCCGTGCAACATGACGATCAGATCCGCCTCGCCCCGACTGATGTTCAACTCATCCATCAACTGATCGGCCTTGGCGCCCTCCTGAACCAGACGAATCGCCTCGGCGTAGGGAGGCTCACCGGCCCGTTGGTACTCCATGCTCTCCTGCCGCTCTTCCAGATCCCGCCCATGGCGTTCAATGCGATTGACCCGTTTATCCACACCGACGGAACTGGAACAGAGCGCCCCGACCGTCTGTTTGAGGATCTCCACCTCACGCATTGCTTCAGCGAGACGCTCTTGAGTGCGATTGGTTTGTTTATATGAGAGTACGATAAACACCAAAACAGCGATCACCAGAACTGCAAGGGTTATCCATAGGTTGAGGATGGTGCTATCCATCATGCGTATTCATCGATGTGCGGCTTGCCGTTGTCATTTTCCTGAGCGCGCTCTTTTTTCCTGCCCTGTTTGTTACGCTCTTCTTGGGGCTTCGGGCGTTCACGACGCTCCGGCCGCCGACTGGGATTCACGGGGTAGAGTGGATTTATCGGACTCTGCTCGCCGATTTCCGGCATATCGGCTCCATTGGTTTTAGATGGTCGGGGTCTAACTTGTGTTCGTCCGGAAACCCATATCCAACCGCGAAGAGCGCTAAGGCAAAAGATTGATCAACAATAAATTACCTTTCGGCAACTGCTCCCTGCGTTGCTCTACCTCCTGCATCCATGCAGTCGCGTGTACTTCGTGCGCTGCGTGGAAAAAAACAGCGTTTCCGGACAGGCGCCAACTTGAAGGGAGTGTAGCATGGGATTGCCATTCGGCATCAGAACATGCTGATCTCAGCCCACTCCTCATCTGTCAGCAGTTTATTCAGATCCACCAGGATCAGCAGACCGTTCTCACGGGTTGCCACGCCCTGGATATAACGCGAATTCTCATCATTGCCGACATTGGGTGCAGCGTCGACCTCGTCCGCATTGAGTTCCACCACTTCCGCCACCGCATCCACCAGGATGCCTACCACCTGTTTTTCGGACTCAATGATCACGATACGGCTTGAGTCGTCCAGTTCGGCTGAAGGCAGACCAAAACGGCTGCGGGTATCGATGACGGTCACCACGTTGCCGCGCAGATTGATGATGCCCAGTACGAAGGGGGGCGCACCAGGAACCGGCGCGATCTCGGTAACCCTGAGAACCTCCTGCACCTTCATCACATTGATGCCGTATGACTCATCCTTCAGCCGAAAGGTGACCAACTGAAGCACCGAATCATTCGCATCGACTTCTGCAGTATTTGTGTTCATTTACACACCTCATCCCACCTGTTACACCCCGTCACGTCAAAAAGTGGACGGGAATTATGTTCTTCGAATTATTTAAGCACTAATCATGCCCAACATGCCGTCAATATCCAGCAGCACCGACAACTGCTCTACCATCGTTCCGGCCAGCCAGGGACGTTTTCCCTGGGCAGTGCGCCAGCGCACACCTCCAGCATCCAGCATGATCGTCTCTGCAATACCGTCTACGGCAAGGCCATATCCGCCATCACCCACGATCAAAACATGGCCGCCGCTCTGTCGTTCACCCGGCACCCTGTCACTGACTCTCTCCGGCATCACCAGACGAGCGGTGTCGAGCACCACTATCTTCTGCCCTCGATTGAGCAACACACCCAGATGCCAATTGGGCTGGCCTGGCATAACAGCGGCCTCATCCCGCCACTCAAGAATACTCATCAATCCGGTCAGAGGTATTCCCATATTCAGCCCCCCACCTTGAACATCAACACCTGAAACGGCATTTCGGCCCAGGACGGGATGATCGGTTCATTGACTGTTTGTATGACCTCAGCGGTCTGACTGACGACCTCGATCACCGGCCCGGCAGCCGCCACCTCACTCACCTGTATGGCGGAAACGGCCTCCGTCAGCAACTGTTCCGTATTATCGGCTATTTTGCTGACAACTTTAGTTTCGGCGACCGGCGCCTCGACGGGAATCTCACTGATCTCCTGCAGCAGCACATCCAGATAGCTGCGGAGGGCGGCATCCGGCTCCGCAAGACGGGTGGAGGGCCTTTCCTGTTGTCGATTCAACGCCCAGCTCCGGCACTGACCGGCTGTTCCACTTCCCGCTGCAGGTCTTCGAGTAGATCGGTATAGGCACTCACACCGCGACCACCAGGGTCGAACATTGCGGGGGGGATACCTGCCCTGCTCGCTTCGCGCAGAAGGGTGTCAACCGGAATCAGGCCTCGCCAGAGATGATCCTGATAGGTCTCACGCAACACCTTCAGGCTGTCGACGGAAGCACGGGTGCGCTGATCGTACATGGTGGGGACGATGGTATAGGGCAGCGAATTCTGTCGCGCCTTGAGTACCATCTTCAGGGTATGCAACATCCGCTCCAACCCCTTGAGGGCAAGGAACTCTGTCTGCACGGGAATAATCAGCTGCCCGCAAGCCGCCAGCGCATTGATCATCAGAATACCGAGGACCGGGGGACAGTCGATCAATACATAGTCGAAACGATCTTCCAACCGGGCGAGGGCGTTTTTGATCACCAGACCCATGCCGTCCAACCTGCCTGCCTGACGATCGAGGGTCGCCAGCGCCATGGCGGCGGGCATCAGTTCCAATCCGTCGGTACCGGTCTTGTAGAGCAGTGTCGCTGGATCAACATCCTGTTTGTCCGCCACCGCCTTGAAGAGCGAGTAGACGCTCTCTTCGATGGCGTCAGGGTCATAACGAAAATAGCTGGTCAATGAACCGTGGGGATCAATATCGATCAGCAGGGTTCTGAAACCCCACTGCGACAGCAGGCCACCGAGACCGACCGTGGTGGTGGTCTTGCCCACTCCGCCTTTCTGGTTGGCAATGGTCCAGATCTTCACCGGCCACCGCCGGGTAAGATAATGGTCCGATCCGAGTCGCCGTTCATGCCGAGAATAACCAGACTTACCCGGCGGTTTTTTTGCCGCCCGGTCTCACTGTCATTGTCGGCAATCGGGCGGTGTTCACCATATCCGATGGCTGCCAGGCGTTCAGGGGCCACACCCATGCGGGCGATCAGATGCACTACACTGGCCGCACGCGCTGCGGAAAGCTCCCAATTCGACGGATATTCAGGCGTATGGATTGGCTGGTTGTCCGTATAGCCTTCAATCTGCAGTTGATTTTTCAATGGTCGCAGAATGCTGCTGATATCCCGCAGAACCTTTACTGCGGCACGGGAGAGTTTGGCACTGCCACTGGGGAAGAGCATCTTGTTCTTCATGTCCACTATCACCCGTGTATCGCTGTGTGATACATCGACCAGATCCTTTTCGATATAGGGTTCGAGCATGTCACCAATGGTGGCCGCAAGATAGCTCAGGCGTTGCCCCTCATCCACCGCGTTGTCCAGTAATCCATCATCATCGTAAGTGCCAGGGCCGAAACGTATCTCTGTCTGGATCAGCGCGTTGGTGCCTTCGGCACCCATGGGATCTCCGCTGGAACGGCTGATCTCGCCAATTTGGATAGGCTCCTGGCTGCGGGACGGCTCCTGAAACGCATTGCTCAATGTTTGGGACAACACCCGGTATTTGCCCTCATTGACTGAAGAGATTGAGTACATCACGACAAAAAATGCAAACAGCAGGGTAATAAAGTCCGCATAGGAGACAACCCACCTTTCGTGATTCTCCTGCTCCACATGCCGTTTACGCCTGCGCGCCATTTTGCCCTCGTTATGAGAGAAAAGCCTTCAGCTTCATCTCAATATTGCGTGGATTCTCACCCTCGGCTATCGCTACAACCCCTTCGACCACCATCTCGTGGTATTTCGTCATTCCCAACGACTGGGTCTTCAGTTTTGCCGCTATCGGCAGTAGAAACAGATTTGCCAGTCCCACCCCGTAGATGGTGGCGACAAAAGCCGTAGCAATACCGCTGCCCAGCTTGGCGGGGTCTGCCAGATTTTGCATCACATGGATCAAACCCATGACCGCGCCGATGATACCGATAGTGGGCGAGTAGCCACCCATGCCTTCATAAACCTTGGCCGCCTGCAGATCGTAGTGTTCCGTGGCATCCACCTCCATCTCGAGGATATCCCGAATCACTTCCGGTTCGCTGCCATCCACCAGCAATTGCATGCCTTTACGGAGAAAGTCATCCGATTCCTTTTCGGATATGGTTTCCAACCCGAGCAGACCCTCTTTGCGTGCGATATTGCTCCAGGTGATAAGTTTCTTGATGGTCGGGGACATGTCGATCCTGGCAGGTAGAAACACACGCCCTGAGAGCCTCAGCGCATGCAAAAAAACAGGCACAGGCGTCTGTAGAAGGATCGCACCAACGGTGCCGCCAATCACAATAATCATTGCTGGGCCGTTGACCAGCGAGTCGACGTGCCCGCCTTCAAGCCAATTACCGCCCAACACCGCCATAAAGGCGATGATGATGCCGATAAAGCTGAGGAAGTCGACTCTCATATTCTCTACTGTTCTCTACCCAGATTTTCAAGCATAGGCCCGATCTCATCGAGCGAGACAACACGATCCACAAGACCCGCTTTTTCAACCACCCGGGGCATGCCGTAAACCACACAGCTCGCCTCATCCTGGCTCCAGAGTTTGGCGCCTGTCGACTTCAACTTGCGCGCCCCCTCCAAACCATCCGCGCCCATTCCCGTCAGAACCACGCCCAGTGCCTGCGCACCAAAAACCCTGGCCGCCGACTCAAGCAGCTGATCCACACTGGGATGGTAGATCTGTCCCCCACGCGCATCTTTGACCCTCACCATTGAACCCGAGGGTCCCTTTTCCACTGTCATCTGCCTGCCGCCTGGTGCCAACAGCACCCTGCCGGGACGTAGCGGATCACGATCCCTCGCCTCCTTCACTTCAATGGCGCAAACAGTATTGAGACGGTCAGCATAGGCCGAAGTGAATGCGGCGGGCATATGTACTGCAACCAACAATGGGATCGAAAAATTCCGTGGCAAACGGGTTAAAATATTCTGCAATGCCACAGGACCACCGGTTGATGCACCGATAGCAATCATGTCAACAGGCCCGGTCTCCTGCCTATACCCGAGCGGCAACCTGCTTGTCCCGAATCCTGTGGTTTTCGCTGATTTTAGCGGCAGCCGCCCATGCCCTACAGCTCTTACCCGCTGCCGGAGTTGCTCTGCGAAAATCTCTGCGGATTCACCCGATTTCAGACCGTCCGGCGTTTTTGCAAGAAAATCCATCGCCCCGGACTCCAGGGCATCAAGCGTTTCCCGCGCCCCGGCCTTGGTGAGTGCCGAAAACATCAGGATGCGGGTCGGGGATCTCGCCATGATGTGGCGAACTGCGGTAATTCCATCGAGTACCGGCATCTGCACATCCATGGTGATGACATCCGGATGTAGCTGTTGCGCCAGCTTGACCGCCTCTTCACCATTCGTGGCGTAACCGGCTATCTCAAGATCCGGCGCAGCCTCCAGCATCTCACCAATCCTGTGCCGGTAAAAAGCTGAATCATCGACGACTAAGACTTTCAGGCTGGCCTGCATTTCTCACCATCCATTTCTGAGAGACAGTTGTTTCTGAAACCCTCTGCAGATCACTGGCCCACTAATATTGGCGTACTTGCGCATCAGTCCTGGGACATCCATGATCAGCGCGATTTTCCCATCGCCGGTTATCGTTGCACCGGCCATGCCTTCCAATCCCTGCAACATGGCGCCGAGTGGCTTGATAACCACCTCTTCCTGGCCAATCAGTTCATCCACCACCAGCCCCACCTGGATGTTACCGACATTGACCACAACGACATGTCGACTACCCTTTCCCTCTTCCACCATGGCACTGTTCTGCACCAACCATCGACTGAGATAGAAAAGCGGCAGAGCGCGTTCCCGAACCAT
>NZ_JAAVSH020000001.1:3264370-3267754 GCF_011947365.2 endosymbiont of Lamellibrachia barhami | reverse complement strand
CCATCGAGTACCGGCATCTGCACATCCATGGTGATGACATCCGGATGTAGCTGTTGCGCCAGCTTGACCGCCTCTTCACCATTCGTGGCGTATCCGGCTATCTCAAGATCCGGCGCAGCCTCCAGCATCTCACCAATCCTGTGCCGGTAAAATGCTGAATCATCGACGACTAAGACTTTCAGGCTGGCCTGCATTTCTCACCATCCATTTCTGAGAGACAGTTGTTTCTGAAACCCTCTGCAGATCACTGGCCCACTCAATATTTTCTGGCGTACTTGCGCATCAGTCCTGGGACATCCATGATCAGCGCGATTTTCCCATCGCCGGTTATCGTTGCACCGGCCATGCCTTCCAATCCCTGCAACATGGCGCCGAGTGGCTTGATAACCACCTCTTCCTGGCCAATCAGTTCATCCACCACCAGCCCCACCTGGATGTTACCGACATTGACCACAACGACATGTCGACTACCCTTTCCCTCTTCCACCATGGCACTGTTCTGCACCAACCATCGACTGAGATAGAAAAGCGGCAGAGCGCGTTCCCGAACCATAATCGTCAGTTGGCCATCCACCACATTGGTACGATTGAGATCCAGATTGAAGATCTCCACCACACTGGCCAATGGCAGGGCAAATGGCTGCGTACCCAGCACGACCATCAGCGTGGGCAGGATCGCCAACGTAAGCGGCAGTTTGATGGTGATGGTGCTACCGCGGCCTTTTTCTGAATCGATCTCAACCGAACCGTTCATCTGCGAGATGCGCGTTTTCACCACATCCATACCGACGCCACGGCCAGAGACATCGGATATCTCGGTCTTGGTTGAAAAACCGGGCTGAAATATCAGGTTGAAACTCTCTCTGTCATTGAGACGGGCGGCCGCCTCTTGATCCATCATGCCCTTCTCGACAGCTTTCTGCCGCAGCACACTGGGATCCATACCTTTGCCGTCATCGCTGATTGACAGCAGGATGTGGTCCCCTTCCTGGGCAGCGGTGAGTAACACGGTACCGCGCCGTGGCTTGCCGGCTTTTTCACGCTCGTCCGGCATTTCAATGCCGTGGTCAACCGAGTTTCTGACCAGATGTACCAGCGGGTCGGCAAGCGCCTCCACCAGGTTCTTGTCCAAATCAGTATCCTCACCCTCCATCTCCAGGTCGATCTCCTTCTTCATGGTACGGGCGAGGTCACGCACAACCCGGGGGAATCGGCCAAAGATCTTTTTGATCGGCTGCATGCGGGTCTTCATCACCGCCAGCTGCAGATCCGATGTCACCACATCGAGGTTACCCACCGCGTTGCTGACATCTTCATCATTCATGGTCGCCTTGAGTGTCGCCAGGCGATTTCTCACCAACACCAACTCACCCACCATATTCATGATGTCGTCGAGGCGCTGTGTATCGACACGGACTGTCGTCTCTGCCGATTGCAGCTTGGCCGCTCCCTTGGGTGCAGGAGGGGGCTTGGGTCTTGCCTTTTGCGGCGCCTGCGCTGCCGGTGCAATTTCCAGCTTGGGTTTGGGTTTGGGTTTAGGTTTGGGTTTGGCCTCAGCGGCCGGTTGAGCCACTGCGGATTTCACCTCTTTTGGCGCATTGGAAAATTTCCCTTTACCATGCAAATCATCCAGCAACATCTCAAATTCGTCTTCGGAAATCTCATCAGAAGCGACAGGGGATGTTTTTTCCGTCTCTTCTCCAGATTTGCTGGAAAATTTCCCCTTACCGTGCAGATCATCCAGTAAAGACTCAAACTCATCTTCGGTAATTGCATCACTGCCTGTCGTTGCTTCGGCAGTATCGGGGGTTTGAATGGCATCGAGCAACTCTTCAAACTCATCGTCGCTCAAGTCACCTTTATTTGATTGAGGCTCAGGGGTTGGTTCCGATTGTTGCGCGGAAGGTGCCACGATTGCGGGTTCTTCTTTCTCTTCCCCCTCGGGAACAGCAAAGAATTGCAGCCGCTTGATCAGTTCGGAATCAGCATGGCCCGGCATCTCTCCATCCCTGATCTCATCAAACATCTCGTTAACCACATCCACGACCTGAAGCACGACATCCATCAGATCCGGTGTAATCTTGCGTTGTCCCTGCCGCAGTATGTTGAATACGTCTTCTGACTTATGGCAAATCTCTACCAATGAGTCGACAGCAAGAAACCCTGCTCCACCCTTGATGGTGTGAAATCCACGAAAGACGGCATTCAACAAATCGTAATCATCGGTCTGTTGTTCGAGATCCACGAGTTGCTCTCCCAGCAGTTCGAGAATCTCTCCCGCTTCTACCAGAAAATCCTGCAATATCTCGTCATTGAGATCTATGCTCATCTTTCTACCCCTGTCTCTATCCTTTGGTATAGATCTGATTCATTCATTACTTTCATGTTTTCGGCAGAGCGCGTAAAAACTAAAATCCCAGACTCGATAGCAGGTCGTCCACATCATCCTGACTGGTCACCACATCGCCCTGTTCGACACCTGGCACTACAGGACCTTCCAATACCATCGGATCGTCAAGTTTTTTCCTGACCTCCAGCTTACCGCCGGTAATCCTGACCAGCTTGGACCAGCTTCTCCTCCACGTCATGAACCAGTTCGATCACCTTGCGGATGATCTGACCCGTCAGATCCTGAAAGTCCTGTGCCATCAATACAGTCGAGAGGTTTTCGTGCAGGCGCTTGGAATGGTGTTGTGTCTGCTGCAAAAATGCAGCCAATTCATCGCTGAGACCCCTGAAATCATCCTTGGTCAACAAGCGGGAACGGAATTTGTCCCACTCCGCCAACAGCGCATCCGCCTGTTTCTCCAGTTCATCCACCATCGGCAGGCTCTGTTCCACCGCTGTCAACGTACGATCCGCAGACTGTTCTGTCATGGTGATGACATAGTTCAGCCGCTCTTTTGCGTCGGGTATATCCACCTGGGTCATCTCGGAGACCCGTGAGTCGAGTAGAAAACCGTTGATTGCTTCATGCAACTCCCGGGTCAACCTGCCGACCTCCGTAAAGAGCTTGTTCTCTTTTATCTCGGCCAGTTCTCCGATAACACGGTCTGCATCCTCATTCTCACCAGCTTCCATGTGTGCCACGAGAGCACGCGCCATTTCGAGGCGAGTCTGGTCAGTCTCTGTCTGTTCCTGCATTCGGGTTCTCCCGTCCCTGTAACCTGTCAGCCTTCGACACGTTCAAAGATCTTGCTTATCTTCTCTTCGAGCGTGCCTGCGGTGAATGGTTTGACCACGTAGCCGTTAACACCGGCCTGGGCCGCTTCAATGATCTGCTCGCGTTTGGATTCAGCAGTCACCATCAGCACCGGTAATGCCGCCAGTCTTGCATCGGCACGCACCGCCCTTAACAGATCTATACCCGTCATACCCGGCATA
>NZ_JAAVSH020000001.1:3243726-3263870 GCF_011947365.2 endosymbiont of Lamellibrachia barhami | reverse complement strand
AGTGTCGCCAGGCGATTTCTCACCAACACCAACTCACCCACCATATTCATGATGTCGTCGAGGCGCTGTGTATCGACACGGACTGTCGTCTCTGCCGATTGCAGCTTGGCTGCTCCCTTGGGTGCAGGAGGGGGCTTGGGTTTTGCCTTTTGCGGCGCCTGCGCTGCCGGTGCAATTTCCAGCTTGGGTTTGGGTTTGGGTTTAGGTTTAGGTTTAGGTTTGGGTTTGGCCTCAGCGGCCGGTTGATCCACTGCGGATTTCACCTCTTTTGGCGCATTGGAAAATTTCCCTTTACCATGCAAATCATCCAGCAATATCTCAAATTCGTCTTCGGAAATCTCATCAGAAGCGACAGGGGATGTTTTTTCCGTCTCTTCTACAGATTTGCTGGAAAATTTCCCCTTACCGTGCAGATCATCCAGTAAAGACTCAAACTCATCTTCGGTAATTTCACCACTGCCTGTCGTTGCTTCGGCAGTATCGGGGGTTTGAATGGCATCGAGCAACTCTTCAAACTCATCGTCGCTCAAATCACCTTTATTTGATTGAGGCTCAGGGGTTGGTTCCGATTGTTGTGCAGAAGGTGCTACGACTGCAGGTTCTTCTTTCTCTTCCCCCCCGGGAACAGCAAAGAATTGCAGCCGCTCGATCAGTCCGGAATCGGCATGGCCCGGCATCTCTCCACCCCTGATCTCATCAAACATCTCATTGACCACATCCACGACCTGTAGCACAACATCCATCAGGTTCGGTGTAATTTTGCGTTGTCCCTGCCGCAGTATGTTGAATACGTCTTCTGACTTATGGCAAATCTCTACCAATGAGTCGATAGCAAGAAACCCTGCACCACCCTTGATGGTGTGGAATCCACGAAAGACGGCATTCAGCAGATCGTAATCATCGGTCTGCTGTTCGAGGTCCACGAGTTGCTCTCCGAGCAGTTCGAGAATCTCTCCCGCTTCTACCAGAAAATCCTGCAGTATCTCGTCATTGAGATCTATGCTCATCTTTCTACCCCTGTCTCTATCCTTTGGTATAGATCTGATTCATTCATTACTTTCATGTTTTCGGCAAAGCATGTGAAAACTAAAATCCCAGGCTCGATAGCAGGTCATCCACATCATCCTGATTGGTCACTACATCGCCCTGTTCAACACCAGGCACTACAGGACCTTCCAATACCGTCGGATCATCAAGTTTTTTCCTGACCTCCAGCTTACCGCCGGTAATCCGGACCAGCTTGACCAGCTTCTCCTCCACATCATGAACCAGTTCGATCACCTTGCGGATGATCTGACCCGTCAGATCCTGAAAGTCCTGTGCCATCAAAACGTCCGAGAGGTTGTCGTGCAGACTCTTGGAGTGGCTTTGCGTCTGCTGCAGAAATGCAGCCAATTCATCGCTAAGACCCCGGAAGTCATCCTTGGTCAACAGACGGGAACGAAATTTGTCCCACTCCGCCAACAACTCGCCTGCCTGTTTATCCAGCGCTTCCACCATCGGCAGGCTCTCTTCAACAGCCGTCAGCGTTCGATCCGCAGACTGTTCTGTCATGGAGATGACGTAGTTCAACCGTTCCTTTGCGTCGGGTATGTCCACCTGGGTCATCTCGGAGACCCGCGAGTCGAGTAGAAAACCGTTGATTGCTTCATGCAACTCCCGGGTCAGCCTGCCGACCTCCGTAAAGAGCTTGTTCTCTTTTATCTCGGCCAGTTCTCCGATAACACGGTCTGCATCCTCATTCTCACCAGCTTCCAGGTGTGCCACGAGAGCACGCGCCATTTCGAGGCGAGTCTGGCCAGTCTCTGTCTGTTCCTGCATTCGGGTTCTCCCGTCCCTATTACCTGTCAGCCTTCGACACGTTCAAAGATCTTGCTTATCTTCTCTTCGAGCGTGCCTGCGGTGAATGGTTTGACCACATAGCCGTTGACGCCGGCCTGGGCCGCTTCAATAATCTGCTCGCGTTTGGATTCAGCAGTCACCATCAGCACCGGTAATGCCGCCAGTCTTGCATCGGCACGCACCGCCCTTAACAGATCTATACCCGTCATACCCGGCATATTCCAATCACTGACCAGAAAGTCGAAATTTCCAGTCTGCAACATGGGTAATGCAGTGGTTCCATCGTCCGCCTCCTGAGTATTGGTAAAACCCAGATCACGAAGTAGATTTTTGATAATGCGCCTCATGGTGGAAAAATCATCCACGATGAGAATTTTCATATTTTTGTCCAAGGCAACCTCCAATCACTGTGCCGCCGTATCAAATTGACGATTCCATCTGTCGCCATACTTACTCTTCTTCTGCCAGGCTGAGCCATTCCGTCAGCCGCGAACGCAGCCTCAATGTCGCCTGACTGTGGATCTGGCAGATCCGTGACTCACTGACACCCAGCACCAGCCCGATCTCACGCAGATTCAACTCATCGTCGTAGTACATCACCACTACCAGCCTCTCCCGCTCGGGAAGACCTGCGATGGCATCCGCCAGCGCCTGTTTGAAGGCGTCCTTCTGCAAACCTTCAAAGGGTCCCTGCAGGGAGTCCAGACTCCTCTCAGGGGCGATTTCACCCACCGCACTCAACTCATCCAGACTAAAGATTCGGCAACCTGATGCATCCTTGAGGATCTGGTGGTACTGCTGTATCGACATATCCAGTGCATCGGCCACTTCCGAATCGCGGGCATCCCGTCCCTCCTCGTTCTCGATGATGCGCATCGCATCAGCCACCATTCTGGCTTTGCGGTGCACTGAACGCGGTGTCCAGTCACTACGCCGGATCTCATCCAGCATGGAACCGCGGATACGAATTCCCGCATAGGTTTCAAAGCTGGCGCCCTGGGTGGGATCGTAGTTGCGACTCGCTTCCAGCAACCCCAGCATGCCCGCCTGAATCAGATCGTCAGCCTGCACATTGGGGGGCAGGCGATTCATCATGTGATAGGCAATGCGCTTGACCAGCCCGGCGTGCCGGATCACCAGGTCATCATGCCCCTGTCTTTCCTCTATGGCGCTATATGTAGCCAAACCGTTCACCGTCCCATCTCCCCGTATTGACTTGAAAACTGGATCAACCGTTCAACGAAAAATTGCAGGTCGCCGCTCGCATTGGCGGGTACAGGCCAGTTATCGGCCTTCTTCGCTAAATTCTTGAATGCCTGAGCAACCCGTGAGCGGGGATAGGCCTCAACCACTGGTTTCTGGCTTCTTACCGCTTTGCGCAACTGCTCATCATAGGGGACGCTGCCCATGTAGCTGAGCATTACGTCCAGATACCGGTCTGTTACCCGGCACATCTTGTTATAGAGGTCTCTCCCCTCCTGCACACTCTTGACCATGTTGGCGAGAATGCGGAAACGGCTGACGCTATGTTCACGATTCAGCAGTTTGATAATGGCGTAGGCATCGGTTATCGATGCCGGCTCATCACAAACCACCACCACTATCTCTTGGGCGGCACGGCTGAAGCTGACCACCAGATCGGAGATTCCTGCTGCGGTATCGATCAACAGCACATCGACATCGTTTGCAATTTCACTAAAGGCGTGGATAAGCCCCGCATGCTCAGCCGGGCTGAGTTCCGCCATCTGCTGCATGCCGGAAGCGCCGGGAACGACCTTCAATCCCTTCGGTCCCTCCACCAGAATCTCTTCCAGTGTGCGTTCACCATTGATGACGTGGGAAAGGTTGTACTCAGCGTGCAAACCCAACACCACGTCGATGTTGGCGAGTCCAAGATCGGCATCCAGCAGCATCACGCGCCGTCCCATACCCGCCATGGCCACGCCGAGATTCACCGCGACATTGGTTTTGCCAACCCCGCCCTTGCCGCCAGTAACGGCGATCACTCGCACGGGATCCGGATTCACCATGCGCCTTAATCCTGAAGCCTGATCTTCAATAATGTCAGACATGAGCATGTTCACCTGTGCCTCCAAACGCGAACGCCATATATCCCTCATCCGGGGATTCATCCGACTCCTGAGCCATCTCTATCGCCCGGCTCACCAGACTGTGGGCTCTGGCAACGTGCAGATCCTCCGGCACCCGTTGTCCATCGGTGACAAAAGCCAATGGCAGATTTGTATCGATCAAAGTACTGAAGACACCACCCAACGATGCCGCCTCATCCATCTTGGTCAGAATGCAACCTACTGGACGGGCGATGCTGAAGGCCCGAATCGCATGCGCGAGCGCCGAGCGCTGCGTAGCGGCTGATAACGTCAACAGGGTTCGTACAGGATGATTACCCGAGGTAATCATCGAAAGCCTTTGACTCAACTGGATATCCTGCTGACTCATGCCGACGGTATCGATGAGTACCAGGCGTTTTTCAGAAAGGGCGCGCAGCGCGGCATCCAGTTCTTCCGCTGTCGAGGCGGTGCGAACCGGCACATCCAGAATGCGGCCGTAGTTGTGCAACTGCTCCTGGGCGCCGATGCGATAGCTGTCCGTGGTAATCAGCGCCAGCTGGCGGTTACCATGGCGCAGGCAGAAACGAGCTGCCAGTTTGGCGATGGTGGTCGTCTTGCCGACCCCGGTCGGGCCGACCAGCGCCACCACGCCACCCATGTCGAGGATCTCCTCCTGCACCACAGGCAGTTCACTGATCAGATGAAACAGCGCCTTGCGCCAGGCCTGATCCTCCGATTCCATATCCTCCACCCGATTGGCCAGATCACGGCACAAGTCTGCACCCAATCCCATTCCCATCAGACGACGCATTAGTTCCTGAGTCTGGGGACGGCGTTGTCCCATATCGCGCCAGGTCAATTCGCAGAGTTCGTTCTCCATCATGCGGCGCAGCGCCTGCATCTCTTGGCGCATCTCCTGCAACACAGGGTCCTGACTCCACTCCACCCGAGGCTGTGCCTGGGATGTTTGGCGGCGGGCACGATCGATACGGATCGGTTCGGCGGGTTTTACCTGCTCTTCAGGGAAATAGGGGTCACGGGTAGCTCTGGCGGTTTTTTTGGGCTCTACCGCAGAGGGGGGTTGAAGCTTCTCCTGACGGGGGATCTCCGTTACTGCGTCAGTAGCCGCAACGTCGAAGGCCGCCACGTCATAATCCATGGCCGCCACCAGTTCCACACCGCCCTCTACACTCTTGTTGGAGAGGATGACTGCATCGGAACCCAATGTATCCCGCACCGATTTCAAAGCCTGACGCATATCAGGCGCAAAGAAACGCTTTATCTTCATTGTGGGCAATCCCCCGCAGCAAACCGAGAAATTTTCGGATTACTTCCGGAATCGAAATCAATCTGCCAATTAAGTCTCTGCATTCGTGTTGCCGATAGTTGAAATCACCTTTATCTGGCGATTGTCGGGTATCTCGTTATAGGAGAGGATGTGCATGCCCGGCGCCGCGTGTTTCGCGAATCGCGCCATCCAGGGTCGGATCGGCGCAGCCACCAGGAGTACACTCTCCTGTCCTGCCGTTTCCATATTGGCTGCCGTCTCCGCCAGCGCCTGTTGCAGCCTCTCTGCCAGTCCGGGCTCGAACCCAGCCTGGCCCTCTTCCGAGGCTTGCAAGGTCTGTTGCAATATCTGTTCCAATTGTGGATCCAACACAGCCACAGGAATTTCCTGCGTAGAACCAATGAGTTGCTGAACAATACCCCGGGAGAGGGCAACCCTGACGGCAGCCGTCAGAACGCCGGGGTCTTGACTCCTGGCAGCATGGTCCGCCAAGGTTTCGGCAATCGTGCGGATATCGCGGATCGAAATATGCTCCGCCAGCAGGTTCTGCAGGATCTTCAGGAAGACACTCAGAGAGATCGCCTTCGGTATCAGATCCTCCACCAGTTTGGGTGCCGTTCTGGAGAGACTGTCGAGCAGTTGCTGCGCCTCTTCGTGGCCCAGCAGTTCATGAGACTGGTTGCTCAGGATCTCGCTCAGATGGGTTGCGACCACTGTGCTGGCGTCCACCACGGTAAAACCGAGCGTCTGCGCATGGTCGCGCTGCTCATGTTCGATCCAGACCGCATCCAGGCCAAAGGTGGGATCCTTGGTGGGTGTTCCCTGCAGTTCACCAAAAACCCGGCCCGGATTGATCGCCAGGTCGCGGTCGGGAAAGATCTCTGCTTCAGCTGCGGTGACACCATTGACAGTGATGCGATAGGCGTTGGGAGAGAGATCCAGATTATCCCGGATATGCACCGATGGGATCAAAAAACCCAACTCCTGGGAAAGTTTGCGCCGCACGCCTTTGATCCGATTCATCAGCTGGCCGCCCTGATTCCGATCCACCAGTGGAATCAGGCGGTAACCCACCTCCATACCGATCAGGTCAACCGGCTGCACATCATCCCAGGTCAACTCACGCTGCTCAGGCGACTGCTCTTCAGGCAGTGGCGCAGCCACCTCCTCTTCCACCGGTTGCTGCTGGCGTTGCCAGATCATCCAGGCGACAGCCCCAGCGACAGCTGCCAGGGTAAGGAAGGCGAAGTTGGGCATGCCGGGGATGATACCCATAAGGAACAGCACCGTTGCCGCGATCGCCAGCGCCTTCGGGGTGGAGAAGAGTTGACTGACAATCTGCCCACCCACATCCTGAGTGCTGGCAACCCGCGTCACGATGATCGCCGCCGAGGTGGAGAGCAGCAGGGAAGGAATCTGCGCCACCAGACCGTCACCGATGGTCAACAGCACATAGTTCTGCAGGGCAGTGGCGAAGTCGAGGTCGTGCTGCACCATGCCGATGCCGAGCCCGCCGATAATGTTGATGAATAGAATCAGAATGCCGGCAATCGCGTCGCCCCGCACAAACTTGCTGGCGCCATCCATCGCCCCGTAGAAATCAGCCTCTTGGGCCACTTCCTCACGCCGGGTTCGCGCCTCGTCCTGATTGATCAGACCTGCATTGAGATCGGCATCGATCGCCATCTGTTTGCCGGGCATGGCATCCAGCGTGAATCGCGCACTCACCTCGGAGACACGACCCGCACCTTTGGTCACCACCACAAAGTTGATGATTACCAGGATCAGAAAGACCACCAGGCCCACGGCGTAGTTGCCGCCGATAACGAATGAACCGAACGCCTCGATCACCTTGCCCGCAGCATCACCGCCGGTATGACCTTCAAGCAGTACAATTCGGGTGGATGCAACATTCAGGGCAAGCCGCAGCAGGGTCGCAATCAGCAGCAGACTGGGAAAGACTGAAAAGTCGAGTGGCCGGCGGGTATAGACCACCACCAGCATCACCACCAGTGAAAGAGTGATATTGAAGGTAAAGAACATGTCCAGCAGGATCGGTGGCAGCGGTATGATCACCATCACCAACAGCATGACCATAATCAGCGGCGCACCCAGCCCCGCAGTACCGACACGTTTTACATTACCGAGAATCGCTGTGGCATCCATTTAGTTCGTACCTGGTTTGAGTGCTGAAAACCGATCAGTCATGGCGCAGATCCTCCGGCACCGGCAGCTCATCGGGAACCTGCGGTATGTCGCCGCCATCGGTTCGATAGACTCTGAGCTGGAAGACATAGGCCAACAGTTTGGCAACTGCCAGAAAGAGTCCCGCCGGAATCGCCTCGCCCAATTCGCTGTGAAAGTAGATGGCGCGGGCCAATACAGGAGATTCGACGATCGGCACATCCGATTCCAGGCCGATACGACGAATATTGGCCGCCACCAGATCGGCACCTTTCGCCACCACCTTCGGTGCACTCATACTCTCCTGGTCGTAAGACAGAGCAACGGCGTAGTGAGTCGGATTGGTGACGATCACATCGGCCTTGGGCACCTCTTCCATCATGCGGCGCTGGGCCATCTCCCGCTGCAGACTGCGGATTCGGCTTTTGACCTCCGGACGACCGTCGGTCTCTTTCATCTCATCCCGTATCTCCTGCTTGGTCATCTTCAACTGACGTTTGTGTTCCCAGAGTTGGAACGGCACGTCGATGGCGGCAATAAGGATCAGGGTGGATGCAAGCAGCGTCACCGACCAACCGATGAGCGAACCCAACTTGGGCAGCGCCTGTTGGAACTCCATCCCATGCAGGTTCAGGTAGCTGTCCAGCGTATTCCACAACAGAATTGCCGTGGCGCCGCCGATCAGCACGAACTTGGCCATGGCTTTGAGCAGTTCAACCAGCGCCTTGGCGGAGAACATGCGCTTTAAACCCTTGGCCGGGCTAAGCTTGCTCAATTTAGGTGTCATGGCCTCGGCACTGACACTGAAACCGCCCAATGCAATGGAACTGCCGATGGCCACGACGATCATCAATCCAAAGAAGGGGACCAACAGTATGAAGGCACCCTGCATGGCGGCACTGAGGTGGGTGAACAGGGTGCCGATATCAAAGATTTCCTCCCGACTGAGGGTAAAGCTCGTCTTCATCAGATCCTGCAATCCACCACCCAGCTGACCGCTCGTCATCGCCAGAAAAATTACGCCGATCAGGGTGATCGCCATGGTATTGAGCTCTTTCGAGCGGGCAACCTGCCCCTTGCGCTTCGCCTCATTCAGGCGTTTCGCTGTCGGTTGTTCCGATTTTTCCTGGCCGTCCTGATTTTCGGCCATGATTCACCTCGTGATCTGAAAAATTTGCATCATCAGCTGAAAACCTTCATTCAACAGATGAGTGAAGAGTTCCAAAACATTGGGCAGCGTCACGCTGATCAATAGGAAACCCAGTAACATGGTGATGGGAAAACCTATCGAGAAGATGTTGAGCTGGGGCGCGGCCCGCATCACCACACCCATGCCCAGGTTGACCATCAACATTGCACCCATCATCGGCAGTGCGATCATCAATCCACCGGCAAACATACGACTGGCCCAGGCAACGATGTCGTGGATACCGGTGCTGGAGAGTCCGCTCGTCGCCACAGGGATGGTCTGAAAACTGTCGACAACCAATTCAATCAGTATCAGATGGCCATTGAGCAGGAGAAATACCAGGGTCGTAAGTATCAGATAGAACTGAGCCACCACCGGCACCTGTACGCCATTCTGCGGATCCACCATACTGGCGAAACCCAACCCCATGCTGTAGGCCATCGCCTGTCCGGCGAAGACCACCGCACCAAACACCATCTGCAGGATAAAGCCCATCGTCACCCCAATAGCGATCTGCTGCAGCAGAATGATGAAACCGTCATGACTCAGCACATCCATGGGGGGCATATCGGTCGGCAGCGAAGGCATTGCCACCCAGGTGATCAGCAGCGCCAGCCCCATGCGCATACGCACCGGAAACTGGCGTGAGTTGAATACGGGTGAGGCCATCATCATTGCGCCGATGCGTATCAGCGGCCAGAGGTAGGCGCCTAAAAAGGCGTTGAGTTGTGCTTCGCTGAACGACATTTAGACAAACCGAATTGATTCCATCTGCTAGCCGACGGCCTATTCAATAAATATCCCACCATCCGTGGCAGGACAGCAGCCGCACCCGCGACCGCACACGCACCTCTTTTGGAACGATCCATCACTGGATCAACTCCGGAATCGATTCGATTAGATTCTGCGCGAAAGTCATCAGCAGCTGCAGCATCCAGGGACCGGCAAACATCAGAATCAAGCCGACTATCGCCAGCTTGGGGATAAAGGTCAGCGTCATCTCGTTGATCTGCGTCGCAGCCTGAAACATTGCAACCAACAGACCAACCGCCAATGCAGGCAACAGCACCATGCCGGTGAGTACGCCGATAACCCCCAGGGTCTGCTGCCCGATAGCGATGATTGTGTCCGGTCCCATATAACGTGCCTAAACCTGAAAACTGCTGGCCAGGGTGCCGAATACCAACGCCCAACCATCGATGAGTACAAACAACATGATCTTGAAAGGCAGGGAGATGATCATCGGAGAGAGCATCATCATGCCCATCGACATCAATACACTGGCCACCACCATGTCGATCACCAAAAAGGGGATGAAGAGCAGGAAGCCGATCTGAAAGCCGGTCTTCAGTTCACTGGTGGCAAAGGCGGGCAGCAGCAGAGAGAATGGGACTTTGTCTGGACTCTCAAGTTCGCCGAAATCTCCGATACGGGCGAACAAGCCCAAGTCATCCTCCCGGGTCTGCGCCAGCATGAATTCACGCACCGGTCCGCTGCCCACTTCCAGCGCTTCCATGGTCGTCATCTGATCCTGCAGATAGGGCTGCACTGCAATCTCGTTAACCTCGTTGAATACTGGCATCATGATGAAGACGGTCAAAAACAGGGCCAAACCGATCAATATCTGGTTGTTGGGTGTGTTCTGGGTACCCAGCGCCTGCCGCAAAATCGCCAGTACGATGATGATGCGGGCAAACGACGTCATCATCATCAGGGCACCCGGCAGCATCGTCAGGGCAGTCATGAAGAAGAGGACTTGAATGGTCAGGGTATAGGTCTGCCCGCCTTCGGGGTCCTGGGTCACAGTCAGTGCGTCCACTCCTGGGACTGCCTGGGCCACCAGGGTAAAAAACATGCCCGCAATGATCAGCCAGATTTTCATGACGGCCGCTCTTCTTTGGCCTCTGCCAACTGCTTGTCGAATGTAACCTCATCTTCGCTCTGATCCAGTACGTGCAGGGTCTGCACCCGTCCAGGCGCAACCCCGAGCAGCAGACGAATATCGTCCACCTTGACCACAACGACCCGCTCCCGAGGACCGACAGATGTGCCGCCCAGTACAGTCACCATGCCCTTCCCCGACATTTGCAGCTGCCCGAATCGTTTGAACAGCCAGCCTGCAGCAAAGATCAGGAATATTACGAACAGCAGTCCACCCGCTGTCCCCATCAAATTCTGCGTACTCAAAGGGGAGACTTCGACCTTCCGTACGGCAGTTTCAGCCGCCAGCAGGGGGCCGGACCAGATGGCTGGAAAGAGCGTAAAAATACGCATCAACTCAGCCTCTTCACCCGTTCCGAAGGGCTGATGATATCGGTCAGACGCAGACCGAATTTTTCATTCACCACCACCACTTCACCCTGAGCGATCAGTGTACCGTTGACCAATACATCCATCGGCTCGCCTGCCAGGCGGTCGAGTTCCACCACCGAACCCTGGTTGAGTTGCAGCAGATTGCGGATGTTGATCCTGGTACGACCAATCTCCATGGATATCACCACCGGCACGTCGAGAATGGCATCCAGGTTAACGGTGTCATCTTTCGCCCCGTCCTCCTTCAACTCCTCGAATTCAGCTGTCTTTGCAGCATCCGCCTCACCTTCGGCCTGGCCTTCCAGTGCGTCCGCCCACTCATCTGCCAGAGCTTCGTTCGGATCTGTCGTTTTCTCTTCTTCGCTCATGATAACGATCCTGTTGCTAACTGATTTTTCATCGCTCTACTGAACTCCCGCATCTTCAATATCCAGATATTCATGCAGTGCGGACTGACGGCTATTGCGCATCCAGTTAGAAATCTTGATTGAATAGTTCCCTTCGGAAACCCCCAACTTACCGGTAAATACCGGCACTTCCGCCGCCTTCACTTCTACCTCTTCAGGCATTTCAATAGGGATGATGTCACCCGCCTTCAGAGTGGAGAGTTGTTGTAGTGTCATATTCACCTCGGTCAGAACGCTGGAGAGCTCCACGGATGCCCCGAGAATCTCTTCCCGTAGTGAATGCTCCCAACGTTCGTCACGCTCACCCCGATCACTCTGCACACCGGCGTCCAGCAGTTCACGGATCGGCTCCAGCATCGAATAAGGCATGCAGATGTGGAAGTCACCGCCGCCGTTTTCCAGGTCCACATGGAAGGTCGTGACCACCACTACTTCTGACGGACTGACAATATTGGCAAACTGAGGATTTACTTCCGAACCACAAAACTCAAAGGAGACGTTGAAGACCGGCTTCCAGGCCTCCTGGAGATCTGCGAAGGCCTGGTTCAGCAGCAGTTGCACCACCCGGTTCTCAGTAGGCGTAAAATCCCGGCCCTCGATCTTGGTGTGAAAGCGGCCACTACCGCCAAAGTAGTTATCCACGACACTGAAGACCAGCTTGGGGTCAATCACAAACAGTCCTTTGCCACGCAGTGGCTTGATCTTCACCATGTTCAAACTGGTCGGTACGAACAGACTGTGAACGAACTCGGAAAACTTCTGCATCTGTACGCCTGAGACGGATATGTCGGCGGTACGGCGAAGCATATTAAACAGGGTGGTACGGAAATGGCGGGCGAAACGCTCGTTGATCATCTCCAGGGTGGGCAGGCGCCCACGTACAATGCGGTCCTGGCTGGCAAAATCGTAGCCGGACACACCATTTTCATCGACATCGATCTCTGCTTCAGAGGCGACATCCCCGCTATCGACGCCATGCAGCAGCGCATCGATCTCTTCTTGTGAAAGTAAGTCGTTGACACTCATGGCGTTACTGCATCACAAAGCTGGTAAAAAAGAGGGCCTCAATGTCACCGGGACCATCCAGTTCCTCTGCAATCCTGTTCAATTCATCGAGCATCTCCTTCTGCAGGGCCTCTTTAGCCGACCGCTCTTTGAGCGACTTGCCATCCTTTGCAGAGAGAAGATTAAGCAGATGGTGACGGATCATCGGGTCGTTATGTTTAAGGAATTCAACCATCGCATCACCACGCACACGGACATTGACACCCACCTGCAACAGTTTGGGTTTGCCGGGCAGGTTTGCCACGAATACAGGCTTCAAATCGTGATAGAGAAGAGGCCCTTTTTCAGCATCTTCAGCAGCAGCTTTCTCTTCTGCCGCCACCTCTTCCGTCACGGCTTCTTCACTCTCATCGCCGCTAAAGAGCAGGAAATAGGCTGCAGCCCCACCGCCAAGTAACACCACCACCGCAATGGCGATGATGATGATCATCTTTTTCTTGCCTGATTTCTCTTCGCCGAGATCCAGGTCGTCCGTTTCTTCTTTGGCCATATTGCAATCCCCAAACAGTTTCGTGTTCTGTACTGCAAAATAAGTGCCATAAATATAATTCCTTTATATTCAGCGAGTTAAAATATGATGTTTGTTATTCGTCGAAACTTTGACGAAAAAGCGGAGGGTGTACAGGCAGATTTCCGACAGCTGGGCTATCGAGAAATATCACCGGAGGCGGCTAATGGGTGTCCCCTATTCGGTATTACTCAAACCTCAGACCTGCTCAACAGGTCCTTGCAAGGCTAAACCGTTGTCTGTTCCCTCGGTAGCCTGGAGGAGACGGGCGGCAGCGGTGGCGACGCCGAAGGCAGTGGCCGTAGCAGCTATAATAATGGGAGAAATGCAGCAGAGGACAGGACGTACATTGGTGCGTTGGCGACGAAAAATTTCAGTTTCACGAGATAAAAAGGTATTCATCCTACAACTGCATCAGAAGTCTATTTAACCTACCAACGGGCTAATCCGTTTGAGGGAGAGAACAATGAGCTTTGAAACTCACTTTTTGAATCAGGCAGAGAGCGGACAATGGGCGAAGCTAAAGCTTATCTTCCAATGGTACTCGAACAACAATCAATGGGAGTCGATAAAGCCGGCAAAGGGTGAGGCGATAGATTTCCTTGATGCAATCGCAGCCGAAATCGAATCCGATAACGGCTACTATCTGTACACCTTCATGCCATCTCTCAAACAGCAAAGGTCTCTGGCAATAAATCACATTAAGACCTGGATCAGCGTAAAACCGAAATTGTTCTTTCCTACAGCCGATATCAACGTCTATCGAATAGCCGTGCAGCTTGCCATACGTGTCTTTTGGCCCGATACGCTCAATCAGGGAGAGTTCGGATTTTGTGGCCCGACAACCGTTCTTTTTGACTTTGATAAGCGATACCCTCTCAGATACGCCAAGTGTGGCATCCAGCTGGTGGAGACAGGGACTGGACGAATCGAACTCAACGACGGAGGGCTCGGGTTTGATATTTCATTGGACCGTACCGAGGCAGGTGATTGGAAAACCAAAGGTCTTCCCGAGGTGGATTTCATCATCTTGCGCGCCATCCGTCAGAAGGCCAAGGCCCTGGTTCCAGGCAGTCAATCGGGAGGAATGGACTTTAAATTCGACAGTGATCCCAGCCACGCAACGACTCCCAAGCAAATCGCATTACTCTTGGACAAAGCGGGATACAGCGATGTTAAAGACGATACCATTGGCTGGCCTGGAAAAGCGGGTCAAGGAACACCGAGTTCATTAGCTAATAAAGCAAATCTAGATAGGTGCATCATCTATTCCCGGGCAACAATAACCAAGCCGGTAATCATCATGCTGGTCGCGGTGGAATTGGCGGACCGTGCACTGGACCCAGTCGCTATTGATACCAGCGGGCGCTGGGACAAGGCCAACAAACTCCATGAACTGCATTGGATCGTTGTGGAGAAACTCAAGTATAGTGGCAGGAACGTAACCGGCAGGTTGGTCACATGGACCGAATCAAAGGACTTCACTTTTGATAAACCAACCTTTCTGAAACTCTACCACGGCTTTGTGTATGCGAGATCTTGAATTGTCATGAAAAACGTGGTGCGTCCCATATGGTTCTTTTCCGGTTTTCATGATTGCAGATCGCGATGAGTTTATTTGTCAATGGCATCTAATATTGCTCTGAAAATAAACCAGCCGACTACACAACCACCAATAGTCAATAATGGGTGCTCAAAAAATAATTCCAATAAAGCCATTTGCAACCCTTTATTATGATGTTATTCCTAATCACTTGGGAGAATGAAAGCCCAATCCCCTGGATTATTACTTTCTCTAGTTTTCATTGCTCACCCTTCACCAATCGCACCGAGAACCCAGTGTTCATGCCGCCATTGTCTCTGCCAACTTGTGAGTAACCGAAATGTAGCGCACGATACCAAGCATTCCACTTGTCGTTTTTGGTGGAGGACCACCAGAAACCTATGGTTCCCTTTTTGTAGAATCCGGCATCCTTGTAGTACCGCTCCCCTCCAGAGAGCGCCCCGAATCCTGTGGGGGACTTCATTTTGGAAAATGCCACGCCTTTTCCACCGAGGGTGGTTATGAGTGTTTCCCATTCTTTATCAGTGGGCACGTGCCAGCCTTTTATCGCCAAACCGCGCGGGTCATTAACGGCATACCAATTGTATAGCCTTCCGTATTTCTTTCCGTTGGCTGAATCGTTGTTGTAGTAAGACCAAGCAGCCTCTTCGTTTTTGTAAGCCGCCTCCCATTGCATCTTAGTCTTTGCCTCTGGAATCGGTTCGCCATTCCGAAATGTGCCAACATTAAGGTTTTTTGACATCCATTGCTGGATTCCGATAGTCACTGTTTGATATTCATTAACGGCGGGTGGAATCGATTTGCTATCCTGCGCAAACAAGGTCGTCGGTGAGAGGGTGATCAGCAGAGTACTGATTACGCAAGCGGTAGTCATAGTGCTTAGTTTCGTCTTCATGATATTATTACTTATCTTAGTTTGTTTTGGTTGCCTAACTATATATGGGCGTACTAAACGACGTAACAAAACACGTCGAAACCAGCGTCTAATCCGCAAAAAATAATTTCAACTTGTTGATTTTACTTCCCATCAGCATAATATAGATTACCTAAACAAAATAGGGAAATACATCATGACTAAGGAAGAGAAACACCGTCTGCTGGATCGTATTCGTAAACCGTGGCCGCCACCTATATTTTATGACTATTCAGTCAATCGCTTCTTATCCACAACGAATATAAATTGAACATTTTCTACGGTTGCAACTATAAAAACTTCAACTTTTCCATATTTACTAGACTCTATTACCCCATCCCCAAAATCCCTATCGATGTCAAATATATTTTCCTCAGGGTATTCGGGTGCAATACATTTTTCAACCATTCCGATGGTTGGCTTGGCAACAAAGAGCTTGTTTATATTCCCATTAGGCAATTTTAAATCTACTCCGCCAGTAACTACACCTTCATAATAAAGATTTGTGCAAACTCTGTTGATTCCAATGTAGTTAAACAAAATACCGCTTGATGATTCCATGCTGGTCACAAAGTATGCAGTTGCCTTTGGCCATTTCGTTTCTTTGGTTCCCGCATAAATTCCAGCGCCATCAGTAGCGATGTAGTTATATTCATTGATATAAATAAAGCCGCCCTTAATTATATTCGCTCTTATACCCAATGTTGCCCTTGTTGCAGGATTGAAAGTCAGGGTCATCCATTTATCTGGTTTCAGCTCACTGAAATCTATTTTAGTATTTGTATATTGACCGGCGTAAACGTTCATAGAAAATATTGATAATGTGAGGATGGTAATAAGAACCACTAGTAATCGTTTAATACCTTTGTTTTTTGTTTTCATAAGTACACCTCATTCATGTGAATTACATTAACCGGGTTAGTGCAGATGTATGTGTAAAAACTGATTTTCATGCACACTCCTTATTCTATTAAACATAACGCCGTAAATCACCGGGGTGTCTTTTTGCCTCCGATGAATTTTCTGGTTATAAACGATTTTCATTTTCTTTGTGATGCCATATACGTAGGATAGTAATTTCTTTTGGGCGTATTAAATAGCGTGCTGTATAGTTACCAATAATTAAGTCTCGAACTAGATCAGGGTTTGGTGCTTTTTCTACTTTAACGCCAATATAAGGAAAGGATTTTAATTCATTAATACTTTTCTTTATTGATGTTGCAATACGCTTTGCTGCTTGAGGGTTCTTTATTTCAATAAACTCTCTCAGGCGAATTAAGTCATTGATTGATTCTGGAGAATATGACAACTTCATATTTTTGGAGGCTCAATCTCACTGTCAGAACCCCAGCTATCAAGCCAGTCATTAACTGTTTTTTCATCGATAGATTTGCCAGATTTTACAGAATCAATAGCTTCAATTGTTTCTACCCATCTTTGCTCATCAATCGCTCTACGTTCTAAAAACTCTTTAATTGCTTGATTAATAAGATAGTTTTTGCTTCTATCTAGCTTCTTAGATAAATTTTCGAGAGGATTCTCAATTTCAGATTGTAGTCTCACACTTGTAACACCCATCACAGCACCTATTATTTTGATTACTATGTATTACATAGTAGGTGAATGATTGATTTTTTCAATGTTGGTGGGGATGGTGAGTTTAGTAGCAGTAGGAACACCGGTCACCCGGTGTCCCCTGCACAGATCCCGGCGTGCGATTTTCCCGCACCGGGCTCTTCAAACATACTCACTCGCGTAGTCAGACCAGCACTCACGCAAGCCCCCGATTCACTGCCTGGCGACTCTGCTGGGTAGGCGTCGGAAATGCAAAACGCTCCAATACCCGCTTCAGCTTCGGCCCGTCAAGCTTCGCCTTTGACTTCGTCGATTTAACCACTTGTACAGCAGTTTCACCACTTCCTTGTAGAACGCCCACAGGCCTCGGCTGTTACCCACAATGCGGAAGTAGTTGTAATGCGCCCGCGTACTTTCCGCTTCAGGGTCTTGAGCAAGACTGGCAGACGTTTGTGCCGATTGACTTTGAGCCACTCCTTGCACGCTTGCACTGCACCGCGTAGTTTCTTCTTCGCCGTCCGCCGCCACACCCTCGGGGTTCCTTTGCTGTCGGCTTCCCAATAGAACTCGAGCAACATAACCGTGATCCGTCCCCTATTATTCTTTAACTCCCGGCCTACGAATTGAGAATATATTCTATTTTTGAACTGCCCTGAGAAATGGTGATCACCCAGAGTTTGTCCTCTGTTTCCCTTACCAACAGCATCACATCCTCTTTTGCCCTGCCCCAAACGACGACCGAAGTAAGGTAATCAAGGTTCGCTCCCAGAATGCCGAATATCATCTTTCTCCATACCCCTAGATTTAGTCCATCATGAATGGGTTCGCCCAGGTCTTTGGCGAGTTCTTTCCTCTGTTCATTGGCAATCTGGTAGGCCATGCTCTGGGTAGTACTTATGAAGATGATTTCCTGCTCGGTCAGTCGTCCCTGATCGCAGTGATAAACGACAGTTGCCTCAACTCCTCCCTGTGTCCCCGTATATTTGCTAATACCATTTGTATCTTGAGTGGCCAACTCTACTGATCCCATGCTCTTTTCAACATGTGGGATCCCGTCGCAGGGGAAGCCAGGTTGAATATCCGCCAGTCGCTGTCCGGGATATACTGTTCCGACCAGCAGATACGCTAGTAAAAAGGTGATGACTTTATTCATATATCAGAACTCCATTGAATGCTCCACCATAAAACCATTCGTAATCCTAAAAAGTAAACTGTGACTTATAAGTCGATCGCCTAACGCTTAACATCACCGGCAAAATAAAGTTGCAGAGCGAAGCGGCGCAGCTTTATTTTGTCCGAGTGCATGTTTTTGTTAGCTTCATTATCATAACCCGAAGACACGGCGCTTCATTTCTTGCGGCGCTTCAATGCGTCTTTACTTCTTTTTTCGACTTCACCCCGCCACGTCTCCAACTCCTGAATATCGGCAAGTAGTTCATCAGGTTCAGGCACGGCAACCCCGCCGATAAATGCCTTATCGTGTGCGTAGTTCGAGCATCTCGACATACCAGAATTTACCTTTGCATAGTCATCGTCTTCTACAACTACACCGGCAAGGCGCTGTGTTTCGATACCTTGCGAAGCGCATTAATACCCCTAGCAATACTTTCCAACTGCTCGCCCTACGCCATGCGCAATCTGAAGTAAGCTTCGACCGTCTGCTTGCGGTGTTCCTGCTCGTCACCATCTTTGAACAGCTTTACCACTGGTGCCAGCCTTCAAGGCACGGATCCGTTTACCTGCATTCTTGCCCTCAAAAGGAAGATCCGGCTCAGCAATCCCGAACCCCTCACTACGCCGAACCAGACTTTGTGTGGAAATAGGTACTCCAGCTAGCTTAGCTTCCTCAGCCAAAAGACAAAGGAAATAAATGTCGTGAGTGAACACGATAATCTCATACAGTTGCCGTTGCAAGACGCTTTGCCACGCGTTCTCGCCGACGATGGTCTAATGATGATACTGGATCATCGAATATGATAATTTTACTTCCTCAGGGTTGATTTCTGGCGCGTAAGAATGATCCAATGGCGATGGGTAATTGCTCCCCTCGTTCAAGATGTCGTTGTGGATTCATGGTTTTGCAATTCCAGCTTAAGCTTGTGCAGTGCCTTACCAGCAATACGTAATTGAACGCATACGCTTGTCCTATAGCCCCCTGTGTCAGGGCTTTTTACATGTCCGCTGTTTTGAATCAGTAAATTTAACCCAAAAGGGGGTGGGAAGTGATGAAGAGATGCCACGCTACAGCGAAGAATTCAAAGAGAAGATTGTACAAAAAATGATGCCCCCCAACTCCATGTCAGTAGCTCAAGTCAGTCGAGAAACCGGAGTTTCAGAGCCCACCCTGTATACTTGGAAAAACAAGTATCAGAATGAGGGGAAGTTAGTGCCTGCAGATCCATCAAATCCAGAAAACTGGAGTGGTAAAGATAAGTTGGCCGTGGTCATTGAGACTGCCGCACTGAATGAGCATGAGCTTTCGGAGTACTGTCGTCAAAAAGGGCTCTACGCTGAGCAGATCTCGCGTTGGAAAGAGGGGGCAGCTACAGGCAACGACAGCACGGAACGGCTCACCAAGGCAGAGCGGAGCATGTGGCAAAAGGAGAAGAAGAAGTCACGCCAACTTGAGAAAGAGCTAAGACGCAAAGAGAAAGCTCTTGCAGAGGCCGCAGCGCTACTTATACTCGAAAAAAAAGCCCAGGCCATCTGGGGGGACGGAGGGGAAGAATGATTGTCCCTGAAGACCGCCAGATGGCTATCAATCTGATCGATGAGGCAGTCACAGCAGGTGCACGCCAACCTAAGGCATGTGATGTGATAGAGATCGATCCACGCACCCTGCGTCGCTGGAAGCAGCAGTTACATAAAGAACAGGCGCTAAAAGATCGACGCAAGGAGGCAGCGACAGCCAGAACACCTGCCAACAAGCTTACCAAAGAAGAGAGGCATGAGATTATTGAGACGTGTAACCGGCCGCAATACAAGAGCCTGCCGCCATCACAAATTGTGCCCAGACCCCAATGCGATGAAGGCAGGTATACGCTTCTGAATCAAAAACTTCTACAGAGTGCTGAAGAGGTTGAACAGGTGAATCGTAGAGGCGTGCCGAAACGCAAGAATCGTTACAAAACCAAAAAGGATACAAAGCTGAAGCGCAATGAGTGTGGAGCTGGATATTACTGGCCCAGCTCATCGATTCGTGGGATGTTCTATCTCTACCCCGG
>NZ_JAAVSH020000001.1:3153332-3243597 GCF_011947365.2 endosymbiont of Lamellibrachia barhami | reverse complement strand
TACCCACTGAACTCCCGTCATGGTCATTCCGGTTTTCTCCAATAATTGTTACCAGGCTTCATTGCGCTGGAACTTCATCAATACTACGAGTCTATTCGCCACCTCACACTCCCAAACATCTTGAGTCTCCTGATGAGTGAGCCTGAAACAAGGACTGTGCGTTTCCCCGTTACTACAAATTCCCGGTAAGCAACGCCATCCTGCAACACACCACAGGCCTGACCGAGTATTAGGCTTCGCCCTATTTCGCAGGCTGACCCACCTGTTGTGCCGAACCAGGTTCACTTGCGTTATGTGTCGCTTACTTCCTATGGCTTCCTTCAGACCCAGCCGTTACCAGCTACGCCCTTGCCAATCGGATTGTCTTCCCCTCGATCGGGGTGACGCCCCTTCTTCAGAGGATCAGTTTGTCGTTTCGCAGGGCAAACAAAAAAGCCAATAGCTGGCTTCTTGTGACTAATGTGGATAGGCAGCCTTGTTCTGAGGCTCCTTAGGTGAGGATTAGATGCCTGCCCCAGCGGGCAGGCACCTTATGCCGATGGTGCTACCAATTATAGTAGTTGGTCGGATCATCCATCGATGAGAGGTCTACTTCAGCGGTTTGCTCGTAGGTCTGATCAGTCTTGGTAAGAGTTTCACCAACAGCATCTGGGCCATAGAAGGTACGGTAGTAGCTAATGCAGGGACCATCCAACTCGCTTGTTTGTGGGTTCTCCACCTCTGCGAGAGGTTCACCGACAGCATCGGGACCATAGAAGGTGCGATAGTAGCTAATGTAAGGACCATCTAACTCGCTTGTTTGCGGATTCTCCACCTCTGCGAGAGACTCACCGACGGCATCGGGACCATAGAAGGTGCGGTAGTAGCTAATGTAAGGACCATCCAACTCGCTTGTTTGCGGATTCTCCACCTCTGCGAGAGGCTCACCGACGGCATCGGGACCATAGAAGGTGCGGTAGTAGTTTAAGGTGGGATCGTACCTCTCCATCTCCTCTGGAGTCGCCATTGTAAGGCCGGATATAAGAATGAGTGCGGAGGTCGAAAGGGTTTTGAATAACGTTTTCATGATACTGCTCCTGAAACGTTGGTTGATAACAAGGCATTAGAATATAAGTATAATCTAATAGAGTAATTGATAATTCTCAATGCCGGCACCAACGGATCGTATTCCTGAGAGCTAGATCACATAGGCGATGTCGTGGACAGGGTGGATCGGCATCCTAACTTTAGCGGTGGGGGAAGATAGGGTGGGTGGATTCTGCAATATCGGCAGGATTCGCGCGTTTACGCTATCCCTCTGGAGAAAAGAGTCCCGGATACGCCTTTAGTTTTCAGTGGGACTATCGGTTTGACGATACGTCTGTACGCATGCGTCGTGGTTCAAAAATTGCGCTGACGAACGAGGTCATCAGAAAACATACACAGCAGCCTGTCTGCTGACGACCTCGTTCTGTCAAGCGCAAAGATTTCAGAATGAAAGGAAATTAGTAGCTATAAGAGGCGATAACCCTTAAATGCGTCTGGGTCAGGTCTTTACCCTCGATGCCATTATATTCACTTGTACGGTCAGCAAGAAATGCTTTGAGCATCAGATTCTTTTGAGGTTTGTAGACCACTATGAGATCTGTCTCATAGGCATCGGTTTGCGGTGCAACTGTGCCCAATCCGGCAAGACCCAGCACCTTACGGGGAGCAGAAGTCTCGGACTGCCCGTAATTTACATAGTTTAGCTTGACGATCAAGTTCTTGAGGATCTTATACGAACCCCCAATTTTGTAGGCATTTACGTTCTCCCGGTATTCGTTACGCGAGAATATGGAACTGGTGTAAGCAGGGTCGCCGCCCCAGGCGTTCAGCATGGCAGTATCACCACTAGAGGTGTTAAAGGCGCCATATACGGACCACTTTTTGTTGCCCAAAGCAACCTTGGCGCCGAACAGATTAAAGTCCAGGTCACCAGCCAGTTTATCGCCTATTTCCTTCTGGTTCAGAAACTGGCCGGACAGCTTCAATTTCATGCCCTTCATCGGAAATACTGTGTCTACATGGGCGTAGATATTGTTGGCGATATCATCCACATAATAGTTCCATAGCCCCAGTTCAGTATTCTTGATACCTGAGTAACCGGCATTTAATACGGTTATACCGTTGGTGCTGGGTGCGCCTGCACCTAAGGTTGCGGTACTGATGCGGTGAAACTCGGCCTGGCCGATGGTGCTCGCTTTGATTGCAGCGCCTGCTGATTTGGTACCTTCGCCAATCAGTGCAAAGTCAGTCATGGCCCGGGAACCAAATGACATGTCCGTAATTTGTGCGATGCCGAACACAGCATTTTCAACGACCGTAGTCTTGGCGCTGTAGGCTGAATAAAAGTTCGGCATAGTACTGTAAGTAATGGTAGTCAGCGGCGTCTTATAAAACTGATGACCCGCATCCAGAGCAAATTTTTCACGATTGTACTTGAGATAGATCTCGCCGAGTTGTGACTTTGTGGATCCATCATCTGTTACAAACATGCCACGTGCAACACGCCCATCAGTATCGAAGTCGGTTAATCTGAAAAGATCACCGTTGGCGTAGAATCCGACACCCACATTCAGGTTGTTCCACGATGGTGTTTGGTATTTCAGCTTGAGCAGATAAGAGGTGCCATCATCGGGATCATAGCCATTATCCTCGGCAGAGAGGATGCTCATCGCTTTAACATAAAGATTCAGGTTGCCATAATCTTTGCCATCGGATTTAAGACCCATCGACCATGCAGGTTGTGAGATCAAAGCTAATACAGTCGCCGCCGGGATAATTGCCCGCGCCACAAGTTTTTTCATTAGTTACTCCCCTTTCGGTTTTTCATTGGTTATATCGCGTGTGCCATCCTGTTCTGTAACTGCTGAACAGAAACTTTGAATGGATTATTTTACTTCATGGATACCTTGTTTTTATTCGTCGAAATATTTCTTGGACTCTCCCTATAAATAAGCCAACACAATCATTTTGAGAATAAAAAATGGCCTGAAGAACCTATTCTTTTTTCTCGTACCCGCTGATCATTGCTTTGACATACCCAAATGGTTTTTCACTGGTCGTAATTGCCAGGTATAGATGCACGATCAAGAAAGCAAGCATGGCGAAGGCGGCAGCCATGTGAACCATTGCAACCACAGTGAGACTTAATCCCTCAAGTCCCCAGTCACCCCATGAAGTGTAAAACAGATAAAGCAGGCCACTGGCCCAGGTTACTGGAGTAATAACCACATGCAGTGATAGATAGGCCAAACGCTGCATTGGATTGAGCTTGCTTTTTCGCGTCATATGGAAGGGATGGCCACCCCCCAGAAAGATATCGACCGCATAGTAGCGAAGCATAGCCATCAGATTGTTTTTACTGGATGGGATGTACTGCTTCCATTCCCCTGTTGTCATATGCCAGAAGATGACAAACACCAATAGCCCCATCAGTGCCCAGGCAAACAGGATATGCGTATCCACAGCCTGCTCAAAACCCAACATCGTGTAATCCCCGTGTATCTCAAATCCTGTGAGCAGTAAGGGGAGAATGAGAATCGCCAGCACCCAATGCCAGATACGCTCAAAACGAGTATAGATCATTTCATTTGACATCAGCCATTCCTCCTCTTTCTACTGAAAAAGACCCGGGCAAAACCGTGAAGCGATACACCACCCAGTGTTCCAAGCACAGCCAACCAGCCAATTAGATCCAACAGATCGCTCTTGTCTCTTCCCGGCATGTAGAAACCAGTGAGTTCCGACAGTCGCCCATTTCTGCTATGGCATTCATTACAGCCCAACGCTTCTTCCTTAGGTGCAACCATGTGAGAAAGCGGCCAGTGCATGGTAGTTTCGATAAAGCCATATTCTCCGCTATAATCCGCACCTGCTGCATCCATTGCCGCTTTAATGGCGCGGTTCCAATTGAACGATTTCCAATAGGCCTCACTGTCCTTACCAAACAAGTGAGAGATAACCAGTGTATTATTGCCTTTGTCGTAGGGTTGTTTTCCCCGCATGATTTTGAAGGGCCAGATTCTGGCGTCAGGATCGTTGTAGTCCCCTTTGAACGTATTGATTGGCACTACACTGTTAGGATCAAACCGGTCTTCGAGTTCCTGGTAACGGATCTCGCCTGACAGCCAGGCGTATTCCGGCACAAGGTTCTCTCCCCATTCGAAGGTGCCTTTTTTGGTCACATAGGTTACATACCCATTCTCGTCTTTCATCTTCAGGTGCTTGCCATCGCCATCCATGCGCCCTGCAGTCGACCAGTCCCACCAAGTCTTTGAAGGCACACCACCTTTCGCATAAGTCGGAATATGACAGGTCTGACAGGCTACCTTGTCGGTGTGATCATTAATCTTATTGTTAATGGTTTCCTCATGCGGTTTGTCACCGTGGCAGGATTCACAGGATGCCCTGTTATGGTCATCTCGCCCAGGAATATCAATGCCGTGTCTATCTTTCCCGACAGAGGTATAGTGACTTCCTTTTATATCATGGCCGTCTGTGCTGTGGCACTCCGTACAGACGAAGTTCAGGCCATCCACACCCATGTGAACATCCAGCGTACGGGGAGGATTGGTCATTGATGAATCAAGGTCGCCATGTTTTACACCATCACCGCCGCCGCCGTAGAAGTGACAAACCCCACAATTTTCACGGCGTGGCTTACCAACAGCTTGGGCGACCTTGGTTAAATCGGGTGCTTTCCAAATCTTCTTGCTTTTTTTAGGGAAAGGTTTGTCGACATAGGTAGGATGACCCGCAGCCGTTGGGAATTTCTTGTAGGTATCTGTTGTGTCATGACAGACAAGACAGTCGACATTCTCTTCGGATGAGAAATCAAAACTATCGTCCTTCCAGCCGTAGCCGATATGGCAACTGGTACAGCGCGCGTAGTTGGTTGTAATCGAACCGCAAAAGCTGTTCACAACTCTTTTTTTGCCCAAAACCTGCCCGGTTTGCGTATTCTGGCCATTCCGATCACTGATTCTGGTTTTATCCGATCACCTGACCATCCCAGCGCGAAGAACCTCATAGTATCACTCTGAGTGATCGGATTCATTAAACTCACTCATGACCTTTCTCATCGACTCGCCCTTCAGTTTTAGCTTATGGCTATTGTGTAGCAGGCGGTCCAGGATGGCGTCAGCAAGCGTCGCATCACCGATGGTTTTATGCCACTGTGTTGTCGGTAGCTGACTGGTCACCAGCGTATACGGTTTGAAGGTAAGGGGCGTAATACTGGTTTATCCAGTTGCTCGAACTGCGAACGCCTGGTACCGGGCAGTTTTTGGAAGGACTTATCATTCAGTTCATCGACTAATGGACGGATGGCCTGATTCAGAGAAGATAGCGTAAAAAACTGCTGGTGTCGCAGCCTTGCCATGATCCAGCGTTCAACAACTTGAACCCCGATTTCTGCCTTTGATTTGTCTTTGGGTTTCAGTGGCCGCGCTGGAATGATGGCTGTCTGATAATGCGCTGATAATTGTAAATAACTGGCATTGATCTCTGGGTCATAACGGTGTGTTTTACTGACCGCACTTTTTAAATTATCTGGCACAATGATTTCTGGCACACCGCCAAAAAAAGTCAACGCCTGAACATGAGCATCGAGCCAGTCCGGTAACTGCTGACTCCAGTGCGCACAGGCAAAGGTGTAACTGGAAGCACCCAGTACAGCAACGAAGATTGCTGTACGCACCTCACCCGTATCGGGGTTAATCACCTCCATGGTTGGACCGGCATAATCTACAAATAGTTTTTCACCGGCAATATGAATCTGGCGCATGCTGCGTTTTTGTTTGCCTTGCCATTCTTTGAACCGATGGCAAAACTGTGCATAGCTATAGCCATCTTTTGGGTGTTGCTGACGATACTCTTGCCACAGTAAATGCGGGTCACCGTCTTGCTTTTAAGATCGCTATAGCAGGTCAGGAAGTCCGGTTCAGCAAAGCGCCGCTGCCCTGTCACTGCTTGTGTGGGGAATAATAAAAGTCCCAGATCACGCTCTTCCAGGTTGCTGGGAATGGGCCAGTTGAGATTGGCTTGCTCGGCCCTTTTTATATAGTCGGCCACTGCCCCCTGTGTCAGCATACATGTCCGCTGTTTTGAATCAGTAAATTTAACCCAAAAGGGGGTGGTAAGTGATGAAGAGATGCCACGCTACAGCGAAGAATTCAAAGAGAAGATTGTACAGAAGATGATGTCTCCCAACTCCATGTCAGTAGCTCAAGTGAGTCGAGAGGCCGGAGTTTCAGAACCCACCCTGTATACTTGGAAAAACAAGTATCAGAATGAGGGGAAGTTAGTGCCAGCAGATCCATCAAATCCAGAAAACTGGAGTGGTAAAAATAAATTGGCTGTGGTCATTGAGACCGCTGCGCTGAATGAGCATGAACTTTCGGAGTACTGTCGTCAAAAAGGACTCTATGCTGAGCAGATCTCACGCTGGAAAGAGGGTGCAGCTACAGGCAACGACAGTACGGAACGACTCACCAAGGCAGAGCGGAGCATGTGGCAAAAGGAGAAGAAGAAATCACGCCAACTTGAGAAAGAGCTAAGACGCAAAGAGAAAGCGCTTGCAGAGGCTGCAGCCCTACTTATACTCGAAAAAAAAGCCCAGGCCATCTGGGGGGGCGGAGGGGAAGAATGATTGTCCCTGAAGACCGCCAGATGGCCATCAATCTGATCGATGAGGCAGTCACAGCAGGTGCACGCCAACCTAAGGCATGTGAGGTGATAGAGATCGATCCACGCACCCTGCGTCGCTGGAAGCAGCAGTTGCATAAAGAGCAGGCGCTAAAAGATCGACGCAAGGAGTCAGCGGCAGCAAGAACACCTGCCAACAAGCTTACTGAAGAAGAGAGGCATGAGATTGTTGAGACGTGTAACCAACCGCAATACAAGAGCCTGCCGCCATCACAAATTGTGCCCAGACTGGCCGATGAAGGCAGGTATCTCGCTTCTGAATCAAGCTTCTACAGAGTGCTGAGAGAGGTTGAACAGGTGAATCGTAGAGGGCGTGCCGAAACGCCAAAAGTCGTTACAAAACCAAAAGGATACAAAGCTGAAGCACCCAATGAAGTGTGGAGCTGGGATATTACCTATTTGGCCTCATCGATTCGTGGGATGTTCTACTATCTCTACCTGATCGAAGACATCTTCAGCCGCAAAATTGTAGGGTGGGAAATTCACGAAACAGAGAGTGCTGAGCTAGCCAGTCAGTTAATCAGAAAGGCCTGTTTGACTGAAGGGATTCATCAGGAAGGGTTGGTACTACACTCAGATAATGGCAGCCCCATGAAAGGAGCCACCATGCTGGCTACGTTACAGAAGCTGGGTGTAGTTCCCTCATTTAGCCGCCCTTCTGTAAGTGATGACAATCCCTACTCAGAGAGTCTTTTTCGTACATTGAAGTACACACCGGCGTATCCAAACAAACCCTTCGAGGATCTGGATTCAGCCCGCAAATGGGTGCATGAATTTGTGCATTGGTACAACGAAGAGCACCGCCATAGTTCGATCCAGTATGTTACTCCAAACGAGCGACACAATGGACAAGACAGTGAGATATTGAAGAAAAGGAAGGCGGTTTATGAGTTAGCAAAAGAGAAAAATCCACAGCGGTGGTCAGGCAATCTCAGGGACTGGAGTCCAGTGACTGAAGTCTGGTTGAATCCACCAAAAGAGGTGCGTGCTGAAGAGCAGAAATTGCTTAAGGCTGCATGAGAAAAATCGGACAACTTTGTTGACAAACACCGCTGATGGACTTGAACAACAACTGTCGCAACCTTCAACACATGACGAGCTTGGCTTTAGCGAACGCCTGGCGTTACTGATAGACCGGGAATCCACGCATCGCCATAACAACAAAATCACTCGCCTGCTTAAAGCGGCAAAACTAAAACTGCAGGCTAATCCGGCTGACATTGATTACAGCCATCCCCGTGGGCTTATGAAAAGCCAGTTTGCTGATTTATTGAGTACACATTGGATACTACAGCACCACAACGTACTCATCACCGGCCCCACCGGTTGCGGTAAAACCTATCTTGGTTGTGCGCTGGCAACGCAAACCTGCTTGCAGGGGTTATCAGTTCGCTACTTCCGTATGCCACGGTTGCTTGAGGCGCTGACGATAGCCCATGGAGACGGTCGCTTTACCCGACTGACTCAACAACTGGCAAAGACCGATTTACTGGTACTGGATGATTGGGGGCTGGAGAAAATGAACCTGTGTCAGCGTAATGACCTGCTGACGATCATGGATGATCGACATGGTCTTAAATCCACGCTGGTGACCAGTCAGCTACCGACAACACAGTGGCATAAAACCATCGGTGATGCGACGCTTGCTGACGCCATCCTGGACCGCCTGCTACACAATAGCCATAAGCTAAAATTGAAGGGCGAGTCGATGAGAAAGGTCATGAGTGAGTTTAATGAATCCGATCACTCAGAGTGATACTATGAGGTTCATCGCGCTGGGATGGTCAGGTGATCGGATAAAACCAGAATCAGTGATCGGAATGGCCAGAATACGCACAGATACAGAATTAATTAACAACTCAGACTAATAATCACACCCAGTGGGAAAAGCTACGAGGTTTTTGTGTATTCGTTTCTCTCGTTATTACATAAACCCCGCTCCGCTTCGGTGCAAGCTGTCCTAATGTTAGGAAAAAGGGGAAATGACTATGGCAATAATGACAAAAAAATCCCGCATTCTTCTTGTGATCGCTCTATTGATTTTTTCTTCTATATCAAATGCCGCCGTCATTTTCTCTGGCTTTGGACCAGGTGACACCTTCAATACTGGTAACTCCTCAGCGGCTGCACGAGAGATCGCGCAGCGGTAAATCAAATGAAGACGGAAGGGCTGATACCTTTCCGCCTTTTTTATTGTGTGCGAGTGCCAATAGCCACGGCAGGACGCGGATTTTAATCCCGAGAGTTCACAAATCAAATGAGATTTATCAACAAACCATCGAATAAACTTGAACACAGCCAATTTAACATAATAAGTATTATGCACCTGTACTATTTATCAACATCGTCAACTTATCAGTAAAATTTTCTAGGAAGCTGGACCAGTAACGCCGCTAATCTTTTTAGCGAGTTCAGTTGCAGGCATTGGTTTACCAAAATAGTAGCCTTGTAGATAATCACAACCAATTTTCTTTAGGAACTCTGCCTGGGCTCGGGTTTCTACACCCTCGGCTACCAATTTGAGGTTAAGGCTTTTTGCTATGGCAACAATTGCCTCAACGAGAGAAGCATCATCCTGGTGGTCAGGCAGATCAACTACAAAAGCCCGATCAATCTTCAAAATATCCACCGGGAAACGTTTTAAGTAGCTAAGTGATGAGTAACCGGTACCAAAATCATCTATGGATAATTTGGCACCTACATTTTTAAATGACTGCAGCCAGGTAATCTCCTCTGCTGTGTCCTCTATAAGCTCACTTTCAGTAATTTCAAGGGTAAGGAATTCACCGGAGAGACCTGTCTCGCGCAATATCAGAGAGATATCATTTGCAGTCAACCCCAACTCCCTTTGTCTGCCAGACAGGTTGAATGCGATTTCAATATCACCCAAACCTGCCTGATGCCATTCATGCACCTGCCGGCAACCGGTATGTAATATCCACATCCCGATCTTTCCTATCAAACCGATCTCCTCTGCAAGAGGAATAAAGGTATCTGGCGCCACAAAGCCCAGTTGTGGATGATGCCACCGCAGGAGCGCCTCAACACTAATAATTGATTCATTGTCGGCATCTACGACAGGTTGATAATAGAGCTCGAATTCATCCCGCTTCAAAGCCTGTCTCAGATCATGTTCCAGACTTTGGCGAACCCTGACCTGCTCCTGTATTTTTGCGGTAAAAAACTGAAAGCGGTTGCGTCCTGTATCTTTTGCCAGGTACATCGCCATATCTGCATTCTGCAGTAGCGTGTCTGGAGTATCAGCATCTTCAGGATAGAGGGTAATGCCAATACTCGCGCCAACAAAGATTTCGCGACTTGAAAGATCAAACACCTCGGAGACCGTTCCGATAATTTTACTGGCAACCTTCGCAGCATCTTCCGGTTCAGAAATGTCCTGTAGCAAAACTACGAATTCATCGCCACCAAAACGCGCTACGGTATCAACTTCCCGTACGCAGGCCTTGATGCGTACGGCAACCATTTGCAGCAGTTCGTCACCGATCACATGGCCAAAACTGTCATTGACGACTTTGAATTTATCCAGGTCGATGAACAACAGTGCCAATCCCCACCCTTCTCGTCCAGCCGACATGATGGCTTGCGAAAGGCGGTCTTGCAGAAGGGAGCGGTTGGGTAATCCGGTAAGCGCATCATAATTCGCCTGGTAGCGAATCTGTTCCTCATTTTCCTTACGTTGAGTAATATCGGAAAAAATAGCGACGTATTCACTCACCCTGCTCTTTTCATCTTTGATGGAAGCAATGGAGAGCCATTGGGGATAGACACTGCCGTCTTTGCGGCGGTTCCATATTTCGCCCGACCAATGGCCCTGATGTGAGACCGTCTCCCACATCTCCTGATAAAATAACTTCTCCTGACGCCCGGAACTTAGGATGCTGGGATCCCGTCCAACAACTTCGCTCGCCTCATAGCCGGTGATACGGCTGAATGCAGGATTGACAGTTTTAATTCGGTTATCGGCATCAGTTACCATGATGCCTTCAGTCGTGGTATCAAAAACCGTGGCATTCATCCTCAACAGGTCTTCGGCCCGTTTCTGTGCAGTGACGTCCTCTTTAACCGCAATAAAATGGGTTGCCTCACCCTGCTCGTTACGCAGTGGCGATATCGATGCTGACTCCCAGTAGATAGATCCATCCTTACGTTTATTATGAAAGTTACCTCGCCACTCTTTGCCTGCAGTAATGGTGTCCCACATCTCCTTGTACTCTTCCGGGGACTTATCGCCACTTTTCATTATTCTGGGGTTCTGTCCAATAGCCTCACTGGCCGTATATCCTGAAATCTGTTCAAACTTGGGATTGACATATTCTATGATCCCGTCCGTATCGGTGATGACAACAGAAGCCGGACTCTGTTCCAGCGCGCGGCTAAGTTTGCGCAGTTCAAGTTCAGCTTTTTTCGACTCGGTGATATCGGTGCGGACACAGACAAGGCCGCCCTCGGTGGTACGATTATTACTTGCCAGGTACCACCGATGGCTATCCGGACGCTCAAGATAGAGTTCAAGTGGCATTTCATTTTCAATTTTTACGCCATCAAGCGTGCTTCGTTCGAACGCAATGGGATTTCTGCTCAGTAGTTCCTTCAGCGAAACACCCTTCTGGAGCCGGTCTCCCAACCAAGGATAGAATTTCTCGAATTTATTATTGTGCAATACTAATTGCTCATCACTATCAAACAGCGCAAATGCCTCAGACAGACTTCCGACAGCATCGTGCAATCTGTTCCAGGACTGCTCCGCGACTTGGCGGGCAGTATCGAGTTTACGCAGCAGTTGCCATAACCCCATGAGCAGGAACAGGATGATCACCGACAGCACCATACTGATCTGCCGACTTTGGCGGGTATCCTCTGCCTGATAGGTTTCGTGGATATTGTGCAGGGTTTCAAATTGTTGATGACTGGGAACCGAGAGGTAACGAGCCTCCAACTGATTGAGCTGGGCAAGCCCTTTCAGATTGGCCTGCATATGAAAAATGATGTTATTGAGGGTGTTCTGATGAGTTGACGGAAGGTCATTCAGTAGTTTCAGAACGTCTATCTGCTCTGTAATCCGACTGAGTTCAGTCTTGCTGGAAGAGAGGTTGTATCGATAGAGTTGATTGAGCAACACCATCACCTCTTCGTAGACGTTATCATCAATTTCTTTCAGATCCTGTACCGCCACCGGAAGATAGTGGATCCCATTGCGGACAAAGGCAGCCTGTGACTTGATTCTCTCCTGCAGCTGCAACTTTTCTGTCACTGAAGCCCAATAGGTATCAATGGCATCGTCCATCCTCTTGCCTTTACTTTCATAGAAAGAGAGTTTGGGATCTTTTGCCTTTTCCTCTAGCTTACGTAACCGCTTTGTGGTCTCCACCAATGGATCGTATTGCACCAACAGGAAAGATATGACCCGCAGCACATCCCGATCCAGACGGGCGTCGAGTTCTTTCATCTGGATCAAGAGATCCGATTGTTTGGCGTACTGATCCGCCTCCTTTACCCATAAGGAAGTCAGAAGAACAACAGCGGCTGCTACAATAAACAGAAACGGCAGGAAACGTCTTGGGCCAAGGAGATGCTGGATCATGGATTGAGCCTTGGGTGCTCACCGACCAGTGTGCTAAGAAAAGAGACAATGGATTTTACGTCCTTGGTGGGAATATCCCGGCCCAATTGGTGACGTGCCATGATTTTAATTGCTTCCTCAAGTGTTTCAGCACTGCCGTCATGGAAGTAGGGGCCATTGATGGCAGCCAATCTCAGGCTGGGCACCTTGAACAGGAAACGATCTTCACTCAGTCCGGTGACGTTTTGTCTGCCCAAGTCAGCTTCTGTTACCGGTGTATCCCGCACAGAAAAATAGTCCCCCATAGCGCCCATATATCCATACATATTTCCCCCAGCGTTCATGCCCTGGTGGCAGCTGGCACAGCCATAATCTTTGAACTTCAGGTATCCTTCCAGCTCAGTATCATTTATGGCATTTTCATCGCCCCGCAGCCACTGGTCAAAACGTGAGTTGGATGTCACCAGAGAGCGTTCAAACGTGGCAATAGCATCCTTGATATTTTCTGGAGTGACACCATCGGAGTAGAGGGCATGAAAGGCTTCCCGTACCTCAGGATCGGCTTCCAACTTATTGACGACCTCCAGCCAGCTGGAACCCATCTCAAGAGGATGATTGATTGGGCCGCTGACTTGTTCCTCCAGTGTTGCCGCACGGCCATCCCAGAACTGGACGAAATTAAAGGCACTGTTGTACACCGTTGGGGCTTTGATAGTCCCGGTCTGTCCACGAATGCCGAAAGACTTGGGCAACATGTCGGTTCCACCTGTCGCCAATCGGTGGCAATGTGCGCAACTGATGGTGTTGTCGTGGGAAAGGCGGGGGTCATGGAAAAGCTTGTCCCCTATCGCGACTACTTTTGGGGCCAGGTTCTGAACCAGAGGAAGAGGCAGAATAGGCTCATCCAGCTCCACATCTGCAGCAGATGAAGAGGATGCTGTGAGTGCAATCAGTAAGAATGTAATTATTCTTATAAAATTAATCAGATAGATGTCCATGCTGGGCTGGCTTTAATTCCAATTTTTTGCCTATTTTGTAACAACCTGACTGGAATTGCATCCCATTCAAGCTGAAACTGGCCTGAAGCAGCCACATACACAACCCTCACCCAACTGGAGAGCACTGTGCCACTTTTTTCCCTGGATCCTTCAATAATCTATCTCAATCATGCAGCAGTAGCACCTTGGCCACAGAAAACGGTTAAAGCCGTTGAACGCTTCTCCCGGGAAAACGGCGCTGTAGGCGCCCAACACTATCCCGACTGGCTAAAAACAGAAAATCGTCTGCGCAGGCAACTGGCAGACTTGATCAACGCACCAACCGCGAATGATATAGCACTATTGAAGAATACATCCGAGGCGCTGTCGGTCATCGCTTATGGTCTTGGCTGGAAACCAGGCGAAAACATTGTAAGTATAGCCCAGGAGTTCCCCTCAAACCGCATCGTCTGGGAATCACTGTCACAGCTTGGTGTCGAACTTCGATTGTTGGATCTTGATCAGACTCAATACCCTGAAAATGACCTCATTGCCCTGTGTAACGAGCACACGAGACTGATCTCGATAAGTTCCGTGCAGTATGCTTCGGGCCTGAAATTAAATCTCGAACAGGTGGGCAGATTTTGCGCAGACAACGACATTCTATTTTGTATCGATGCCATCCAAAGCCTTGGGGCTTCCCCCTTTGATGTAGAGGCTTTCCGAGCGGACTTTGTTGTTGCCGACGGACATAAATGGATGTTGGGACCGGAAGGAATTGCCCTTTTTTACTGCCGGGCAAACCTGCGTGATGAGCTCAAACTCAACCAATTTGGCTGGCACATGGTGAAAAATGCTGGCGATTTTGACCAAGTTGGATGGACACCAGCCTCATCAGCAAGACGTTTTGAGTGCGGAAGTCCGAATATGCTGGGCATTCATGCCCTGCACGCCAGTCTTGAGATCATTCTGGAGACCGGCATTGAATCGATCCAACAATCTATCACCGCGAATACCGACGCCATTGTTGCGGAGGCCAGGCGATTGGGTTTTGAGCTCATTACGCCTGAGGAGAAGGAGAAACGGGCAGGCATAGTTACATTCAGAGTCCCCGGTGTCGACAATGAAGGGCTCTATCAGAGCCTTATGCAGCATGGTGTCGTCTGTGCTTATCGCGGAGGGGGGATTCGCTTCTCACCCCATTTCCATAATCGGCCAGAAGAGATTTTGAATGCATTCTCAATCCTCGAGTCGCAGCTATAATTTAATGCAGCGTGCTCCCGTCAGGGTTAAGTGCCTAATAGATCGCTATGCTGATTGTGTTATTAACGGCAGATGCCATTAATAACCGCTAATTTAATGATATGGATCAACCAAGCCTTTTTGTACACTGCCTATATTGAATATTGAATAGAGGGTTCTTTGAATCTTTAAGTAGGTGCCTTCTTCGGTCTTGGCAAAAGGGAATCTAACCAGGATCAGCCGCTGATTTTTCAGCCGTGTCATTATCTTTAAAGGAGATTACACATCATGAAAAAGACTCTGCGTTTTGCTGCTGCCGCCGTTATTGCTGGAAGCGCCTTGCTGGCGACCTCCTCCGCCCAGGCTTTCTGGGGGCCATTCGATTGGTTCGATAACGACGATTACTATGGTGGTCCCTGGGGTGGCGGCCCATGGGGTGGTTATCCCGGCTATGGTTATGGCGGTTATCCGGGTTATGGTTATGGCGGTTATCCGGGTTATGGTGGTTATCCGGGTTATGGCGGCTATCCGGGTTATGGTTATGGCGGCTACCCGTATGCCGCCCCTGCCCCTGCTGCACCGGCTGCTACCGAATAGTCCATCTCATTCACTGCGAGAAAACCCCGCCTGCGCCGGCGGGTTTTTTGTTTGTCCGATAGTCTTCTCCTGCTATCCTGCAGACAACTTACAAATTCTATTGTGGAATCATGCAGGATACACACATAACGCTGGCTCACGGCAACGGTGGCCGTTTTATGCGGGAGCTGATCGAAGAGATCTTCTCCCGTCATCTGAAGAATCCCACCCTCGATATTCAGGCGGATGCCGTTCGGCTGGATCTGCATGATCAGGGGGATCTGCTCTTTACTACCGACGGATTCACCGTTCAACCACTGGAGTTTCCCGGAGGCAACATCGGCTCACTGGCGGTGCATGGCACGACCAACGATCTGGCAGTTGCCGGTGCGATTCCCCGCTACCTCAGTCTGAATGCCTTCATCGAAGAGGGTTTTGAGGTTGAGACGCTTGACCGTATTGTCAGAAGCATCGCAGAGACCGCAAGCGCAATTGATGTACAGATTGCAGCGGGCGACACCAAGGTATTGAGGCGGGGTGAAGGCGGTGGTGTCTATCTGGCAACGACCGGTATCGGTATCAGACAGAAAGGACTGCAACTTGGGCTTGACCATATCCGGGCCGGCGACCGGTTGCTTGTCAGCGGGTCTGTTGGGGATCACGGTATCGCCGTGATGTTGGCTCGCGAGCAATTTGGTCTGCGGGGGGATCTTCGTTCAGATGCCGCCAGCGTATTACGCCTGACACAGGCGCTCACCCCCCTGCCGGGTCTCCACTTCATGCGTGACCCAACCCGGGGAGGCCTGGCGACTGTGGGACACGAGATCTGTCACGCCACCGGTCTGCAGATCCGCCTTCAACAGTCGGAAATCCCAATTCAGGACCCTGTCAACTCGGTGTGCGAAATGCTCGGCTATGATCCGCTCTATCTCGCTTGTGAGGGCCGGGTTGTGGCCGTGGTTTCGGAAGATCAGGCAGATGCGGCATTGCAGGCCTGGCATAACCTGCCTGAAGGAGCGTCTGCCGCCATCATCGGAACAGTGATCAAGGATGACCCATATTTGATCATGGAGACACCCCTCGGCGGCGCCCGCATCCTCGAAGAGCTGGAAGACGATCCCCTGCCCCGGATCTGCTAACCACAAAGAACACGAAAAGCATTGATGCAGGTCGGGTTACGATGCGCGCAAAGCCAATGACAAAATTGACGTTTGTCGCAATGCGCATCTAACCCGACCTACAGAAATGGTTTTTCTCAGATGAACTAACGCAGCTGGAGATTGTTGGCAAAACCGGTAATTCGCGCCAGTGTTTCAGCCGCTCCGGCACCCAGACGCTCGGCAAACCGATCCCATACATCCTCTTCCAGCGTGAAATCGACGATCTCCTCGGCACCGATTATCTCTCTGGCAACATAACTGCTGCTGCCGAAACCGTCCACCAATCCCATTTTCAGGGCTTCTTCCCCACTCCAGAAGAGTCCGCTGAATATCTCGGGGTATTCAGTGACTTTGAGGCGCACTCCCCTCCCCTCACGAACGCTATTGATGAATTGGACGTGCAACTGATCCAGTAAGCGCTGAATATGCGCCGTATCAGAGTCACCCACAGGTGAGAATGGATCCATGATGCCTTTGTTTTCACCTGCGGTCATCAAGCGGCGCTCGATGCCTAACCCCTGCATCACATCAACGAAGCCAAATCCGTTCATCAATACACCGATGGAACCGACGAGGCTGCCTTTGTCTGCATAGATCTCATCCGCAGCGGCAGCGATGTAGTAACCGCCTGAGGCGCAGATATCCACGATTACCGCATAGACTTTGATTTTGGGGTGCTCTTTTCTCAGGCGGGTAATCTCTTCGTAAATATAACGCGACTGAACCGGGCTGCCACCTGGTGTATTCATGCGCAGAATGATGCCCTTGGTCTTCTCGTCCTCGAAGGCGTTGCGCAGGCCAGTCACGACTTTGTCAGCACTTGCTTTGGTGTCCGGAGCAATAACGCCGCTGATTTCGACCAGTGCTGTGTACTCTGTAGCAGTTGAAACACCTTTGCCCAAGTCATCGTTCCACAACAATGCCAAAAGGACAAAGAGATATAGAAAGGTCAGGCTTTTAAAAAAGATGCCCCATCGCCGGCTGCGACGGCTTTCTGCAATGGAGCCCAACACAACCTTATCTACCAGTTCCCTTTCCCAATCACTGGGAATGGATTGAGAACGTGGCTTGCCATTATTTATATCTGACATGAATAAACCTTAATAATAGATTGTATTTAAAGTAAATTACTTATTTTTTAATCTGCGATTCCAACCACTTAGGGATGGCGGAGACATCATGCAGACAGTCCAGGGGATTGTGTCGGAGAAGGCGCTCCTGACTATGAACGCCATAGGTTACGCCAAGTGAATGGGTGCCCGCATTGGTTGCCATTTCCAGGTCATACTCGGTATCACCAATCATCAACGCATCGTGCGGCTCAACGCCGAGCCTATCGAGGATCTGTTCCAGCATCTCAGGATGGGGCTTGGAAAAAGTTTCATCAGCACAACGGGTTATATGGAAATACTCTCCTAACGCCGTCGTTTCCAGAACCTGATCCAACCCCTGCCGGCCCTTACCCGTCGCCACTGCCAGCAGATAATCCTGCTGTGCCAGGGTTTCGATGACTTCTCGCGCCCCGTCGAACAGGCTGGATGGAGTTTCGTTGCCGCCGAGGAAATGGTAACGGTATCGGGTAACGACATTGTGGTGCAGTTCATCATCCGCGCCGGGAAACAGGGTATCTATGGCCTCTCTCAGACCCAGACCGATAATATTCCGTATTGCATCGTTACTCGGGCAGTCCAATCCAAGGTCGTCTACAGCAGCCCGTACGCAGTCCACGATACGCACCTCTGAGTCCATCAAAGTTCCATCCCAATCAAATATTAACAGCTTAAACTTCATCTATTTTCTTCATCCAGTTTTTCAAGCAGGGTTTCCAATTCCGAAGGAAGTGGCGCCTTGATTTCAAGATCTCTCTTCTCACCTGGCCAGCGGAATTTCAATTTATGTGCGTGCAAAAACAGCCGTTTCAACCCCAGCTTGCGCATTTCCCGATTGGCCGCTTCATCACCATATTTAGTGTCACCCAGCACCGGGGAACCCAACCAGGCGCTGTGAACGCGAATCTGATGTGTTCTTCCAGTGATCAGTTCGGCCTCCACAAGCGTGTAATTCCGGAATCGCCTCAGGCGTTGAAAGCGGGTCTGGGCCGGTTTTCCTTCAGGATCGACCCTGACCAACCTCTCTCCACCTTGAAGGGTATTTTTCAGAAGGGGGGCATCTGCATTTTTACGACCTTTGCGCCAACTGCCCGCAACCAGCACGAGATACCGTTTATCGACTCGATTATTCCGTATAAGTTCATGCAATATCCGTAGGGCACTGCGTTTCTTACTGATCAGCAAGCAGCCTGATGTCGCGCGATCCAAGCGATGCACCAGTTCCAGATGATGATCTTCTGATCGTAGCTCGCGTAGCGCCTCAATGACGCCAAAATTCAGCCCACTACCACCATGAACAGCAATGCCAGATGGTTTGTTCAGGACAAAAAAGCGGTCATTTTCGAAGATAATGGCGCTTTCCAACCGCGCAAGGAGGTTTTTCGTCGGCTTGGGTTTTTCTGCGGGATCGTCCATACGAACAGGAGGGATACGCACCATATCCCCTGCCTTCAAGCGATAAGCCGCCTTCACCCGTCCCTTGTTAACCCGCACTTCCCCCCGTCGCAGGATGCGATAGACAAAACTTTTCGGTACGCCCTTGAGTTCCCGCAAAAGAAAATTGTCGATTCTCTGGCCCGCGAAGTCTGCATCCACGGTGACAAATCTGACTGCGGGAGAATTTTTTTTTGATTCTGACATTTAGCGGCTTTTTTCTATCGTTAAGTCATTGCTAGGCAAGAGAAAGATTGTTATATTGCCAATTGATTTTTTTGACGGTGGTTTGGCCTTGCAGCACAGCCATCGTCAGCGCGGTAAGAGATTAGATAGCCTGTGGGGGATTTTCCCTTCAGGAAGTTAATTCAGCATATCGCAAGGGCCCCTGCCCCATAATTATTGCCAACACCTCGTCCAACAGACAGAGATTGGCCTCTCAGGCGGCCCAGGGCTGTGCTGACCGGGCAAACAGGTGCCACATGCGGCCCGTCTTGCTGAACTCTTCTGCGGCACATAAGCGATGCGATCATACAGTTTATGATCCAGAGCGCTGCGTAACGGGTTTGGCGAAGCGCCAAGTATCCTCCGCTCAAGTGCCTTACAGAAGTTCAGAGAACGACTGACCGCCAGATGGCGAACTTTAACAGCTTTTCAACTGCCCGAGCCAGTTTCGGGAAATGATCGTGGGCAAAACGATTTTGCCCTCAACTCGACAGCCAGAAGAAAACGGGACTGACTGAACAGAAAGCAGTCAGACCGTGATTTAATGCGCGGATTTCCGCCTGCTGTGACGAGACTCGAGCAGTTGCATGGACAGAAAATATGAAACGCATGCTAATCAATGCAACTCAATCAGAGGAGTTGCGTGTTGCCATCGTTGATGGCCAAAAACTTTTCAATCTGGATATCGAACTTCCCGGCCGGGAACAAAAAAAAGCCAACATCTACAAAGGGCGCATTACCCGGGTGGAACCCAGTCTTGAGGCTGCCTTCGTTGAGTACGGCGCAGAACGCCACGGCTTTCTGCCGCTAAAAGAGATCTCCCGGAGCTACTTCTCCGAGTCCGCGCAACAGTCTCCCAAGCGCGTAAATATCCAGGAAGCCATCAAGGAAGGCCAGGAAGTTGTTGTCCAGGTCGAGAAAGAAGAGCGCGGCAACAAAGGCGCTGCGCTGACGACCTTTATCTCCCTGGCGGGACGCTATCTCGTGCTGATGCCCAACAACCCCAGGGCTGGAGGCGTCTCACGCCGCATCGAAGGTCAGGATCGAGCGGATCTGCGGGAGGCGATGAGTGCGTTGACCATCCCCGATAATATGGGACTGATCGTTCGTACTGCGGGTATCGGCAAGAATGCGGAAGAGTTGCAGTGGGATCTGGACTATCTGAATCAGCTCTGGCAGGCCATCGATACTTCCGCGAGCAGCAAACCGGCGCCTTTTCTGATCTACCAGGAAAGCAATGTCATTATTCGATGCATCCGCGACTATCTACGGGTGGATATTAGCGAAATCGTCATCGACGATGAAGATGCCTACTCCCAGGCCGAGCGTTTTATCAACCAGGTCATGCCGCAATATGCCAAGAAGCTGCGCCGCTATCAGGACGAGGTGCCCCTTTTCAGCCGCTATCAGATCGAAAGTCAAATCGAATCAGCCTTTCAACGTGAGGTGCGACTGCCATCCGGCGGGGCTATAGTAATCGATCCTACCGAGGCGCTGACCTCTATCGACATCAACTCAGCCCGCGCAACCAAGGGCGCGGACATAGAAGAGACCGCGCGTAACACCAACCTGGAAGCAGCAGATGAGGTCGCCCGCCAGTTGCGATTGCGGGACCTTGGCGGTCTGTTCGTCATCGATTTTATCGATATGACTCCCGCCCGCAATCAACGGGAAGTGGAAAATCGTCTGAAAGACGCACTCAAAGAGGATCGGGCCAGAGTCCAGATCGGCCGTATCTCACGGTTTGGTCTGTTGGAGATGTCCCGGCAGCGCCTCCGTCCCTCTCTCGGTGAAGCCAGCGAACAGGTCTGCCCCCGTTGTAAAGGCCACGGCACAGTCAGAGGCGTCGAGTCCCTTGGTCTCTCTATCCTGCGCATCATCGAAGAGGAGGCAATGAAGGAGAACACTGGACGCATTATCGCCCAGTTGCCGGTCGACGTTGCCACTTTCCTGCTCAATGAGAAACGCACAGCGATTCACGATATCGAAAATCGACAAACCATCAGTGTTGTGCTGGTGCCAAACACCAGCCTGGAGACACCGAACTACCGTATTGAACGGGTGAAGAGCAGTGAGTTGCCTGAAGACCAGGATGATGCGGCCAGTTACAAAATGGTGGAGAAGGAAACGCCCGAGGCGCCAGTCTTTGCCAGGGCGGAGCAGCCCAGAAGCGAGCAGCCTGCGGTGAAAGCGATTGCGCCTGCATCCCCTGCTCCTCAACGCGCTATCCCAGCAGAAGCGAAGAGTGAAGAAAACGGCTTCCTCAAGAAGATATTCACCAGCCTCTTCTCTCATCGTGTTGACGAGAAAAAGGAAGAACCTGAAGATCAGAAGAGAGAGGAATCCAAACCACGCCAAAACCAGCGCAGCAGACGTGATGGACAAGGCTCGCGCAGCCGAGGCGGACGGAGGCGTTCCGGCGGCACTAACCGTGGCAGTGGAAACAGGCGTAGTGCTGATGAAACGGAAACCGGTCAGAGCCAGAATCAGCCTCAGCGTGGGGGACAGAAAAAGCGGCAGGAGGAGAAAACGGCTGATAAAGAGGCACCGAAGAAGCAGATCGTCGAAGCAGACAATGTGCAACCTGAAACAGCTAACAATGATGCACCAAAACCCAAAGGGAGCCGTAGCAGTTCTCGCCGTGGACGCCGAGGTGGACGTCGTCGCCGTCCAAGCGATGAGCGTGAACAGAGTCAGCAGGGTCAGCAGGGTCAGCAGAAAGAATCAGAAAAAGCTGAACGTTTTTCGATTGATGCGATCCCTGCCCCGACAAGACCGACCGCAGAGGATGTGAGTGCCTCTCCCGCCAAAGTCGAGACGCCTGCTCCCAAGCCCGCCAAGCCAGCAGTTAGCGAGACTACAACCGAAAAAGCGGCTCCGAAGCCTAAGAGTGCGCCGGAAAAGAAGCTGGAAATGGTAGTAACCAAACCGGTTACTGCTCCACCAAAAACAGAGGAAAAGGCACCACAGCCAGAAGCAGAACCAAAAGCAAAACCTGCTGCTCCGGTGAAACCCAAAGCAGCGCCTAAAAAGCTGGTTCAGATCACAACCAAAAAAGTCACAAAGACAGAAGAGAAGGTTGCGCCTAAGGAAGAGAAAGAACTTAAGGAGAGTGCCGCTCCAAAACCAAAAGCAGTCAGAAAGAAGCGGGCTGCTGCAAAACCAAAAGCGAAGGCTTCCACGGCGGAGAAAGCTTCAGCTAAGGCCCCTGCCAAATCCCAGGGGGAGAAACCGAAACCTTCGGCCACGATAGAAAAAGCGGTTGCCAGCAAACAGAAAAAACAGTCTGAAGAGGCGAAAGAAGAGAAAAAACCGGCGTCAGAACCATCTGAAACTATCGTCAAGGCGACATCGGCTAAACCTAAACCTGCGACAGAGACGCCTAAACCATCGGCCCAAGCAGAGAAGAAATCCACCGTCGAGGCTTCTCAGAAAGAGAGTACACCTGCTGAAAAGTCGGATGATTGAATAATAATCCGTGCGCTGATCCGCCTGACTGTAGGCTGGATCAAGCGTAGCGGGGATCCGGCATATGTCGTGCGTTTTGCCTGATCCGCTACGCTTGATCAGGCCTATGGTTCATTGACACGGATGTTGACTGGCCTACAGATTCTGTTCTTTGATCCTGCTCAGCAGCCCGATAGAAGCCGCTTCCACCAGATCGAAGACGTTTTCAAACCCAGCAGGACCACCGTAATAAGGGTCAGGCACTTCACGGACTTCCAGATGAGGGGCAAAGTCGAGAAAAAGGTGGAGTTTCTCTTCCAGACCCGGTGGGCAAAGCGTCATCAGGTCATCATAATTTGACCGGTCCATAGCGAGAATATAGTCAAACTGCTCAAAATCTTCCGGCACCGCTTGGCGTGCCCGCAGATCACTCAGATCGACATCCCGATTTAGGGCAATCTGCTGAGCTCTGCGATCCGGGCTGCCACCAATATGAAAATCGATAGTACCGGCTGAATCCGTGGCTATCAGGTGAGCCAACCCCTCCTTTTCCACCAGTGCACGAAAAACACCCTGTGCAGTTGGGGAGCGGCAGATATTGCCCATGCAGACAAAAAGCACTTTGACTGCCGCTTCGATTTTCGGTTTTCTACCAAACATTTGAAATCTCATAGCGATAAAGGTACGTGTATTAATGCTTTTCAGCGCCAGGACTATCTGGATGGACTCAATGTAGCCAATATTTTATCGGCTGTTTCGACGCATGAAAACATCGGCACGATTCAACACCGATAAGATGTCGGATCGTCAATACCTGCATCCTGGAATCCTTTTGCCCGCAGGCGGCATGAGTCGCAAACACCACAGGCCCGGCCCTCAGGATCTGCCTGATAGCAGGAGATCGTAAGGCTATAGTCCACGCCAAGACGGATGCCGGTGGAGATAATCTCCGCTTTGCTCATATCGATCAGTGGTGTATGAACTTTAAACCGCTTTCCCTCAACCCCCGCTTTGGTGGCAAGATTGGCAAGTTGCTCAAATGAGTGGATAAATTCCGGTCGGCAATCCGGGTAGCCGGAGTAGTCGACCGCATTGACGCCGATAAAGATATCCTGTGTACCTAACACTTCAGCCCAGCCCAGTGCCAGGGAGAGAAACACTGTATTGCGGGCAGGCACATAGGTAACGGGTATACCCTCCTCCGCATGATCCGGCACCGGGATGGCACTGTCAGTGAGCGCTGAGCCTCCAATCGTCTCCAAACCGATGCGAACCATTTTGTGCTCGGCGGCATCCATCGATTGCACCACCCGCCTTGCCGCACTCAACTCCGCCATATGCCGCTGTCCATACTCCATACTCAATGCGTGGCAGGTATAGCCCTGCTGCTGAGCGATGGCAAGAACAGTGGCGGAATCGAGTCCGCCTGAAAGTAAAATAACAGCCTTCTTTGTCTTTAGCATCCTGGCTGTTCGCCCCATAGAATTTTATGCAGTTGCAGCTGGAAGCGTACCGTCAATCTGTCACGTAGAATCCACTCAGCCAGTGCGGCCGCATCCTGCCTGCCATGTACCGGCGAGAAGAGCACTTCGCAGCGTTCAGTCAGCGCATACTTTACGAGTTGCTCGCAACTCCATAGATAATCCGCTTCATCACAGATGACGAATTTCACCTGATCATTGGCTGTCAGAAGATCAATATTTGCATAGTTGTTTTTCGCCGATTCAGCGGAACCCGGTGTCTTGAGATCCACTATCCTGGAGACGCGTCTGTCCACCTGAGAGATATCGAGCGCGCCACTGGTCTCGAGTGAGACCCGATATCCGGCATCACAGAGCGCAGTCAGTAGCGCTAAAGTCCCTTTTTGTGACAACGGCTCTCCGCCGGTCACACAGACATAGTGGGGTTGGTAGGCTTCGACTTCAGAAAGAATCGCGGGAAGATCCCGCCACTCTCCACCCGTGAAGGCATACTCCGTATCGCAATAGCTGCAGCGAAGCGGACAACCGGTAAGCCGGACAAAGACGGTGGGAAAGCCACTGCTGCGACTTTCGCCCTGCAGGGAGTGGAAGATCTCGGTAATGCGCAGCCGTGACGGTGCTGCTGTGACCATCAATGGCCCTCTTTGAACATTCGATCCAGACGGTTTGTTGCAAGGCGTGCCTCGGTTGTACCGGAATACTGCTTCTTCAACCGTTCGAACAGATCCCGGGCCGTTGTCCAGGCACGCTTCTCATAGTGTATATAACCACTCTTGAGCATGGCTCCCGGGACTTTGGCGCTGTCGGGATAGTGTTTAATCACCTTTGTGAATTCACTCAAGGCAGTGTCGAAATCACGACTGACGTAACTTGCCTCGCCCAACCAGTACTGGGCATTGTCCTCATAGCTGCCACCGGGAAACTTCTTGAGAAACGAACGAAAGGCGACAATCGACTCCTTATAACGCCCTTGCTTCAGCAGGTTAAACGCCTTCTGATAGGCTGCTGACTCTTTTTTAGCGTCGATTGAAACTGTCGGTGTCACTGCCGCAGTCGGCTTTACACCACTTGTGTTTTCAGCAGTCGGCACACTCTGTTTGGCGGCTGCGGCACCACTGCCCGTCAGATCGACAACCGGCGCCGGACCACTGGAAACAGCGGTCGGACGACTCATGCGGGAGAGTCGCTGGTCAATATCGAGATAGAGATCGCGCTGGCGGCGACTCATGGCATCCATCGAATGCTTTTGCAACTCCACCTCGCCACGCAATTGTTGTACCTCCTGCTGTAACTGCTGCAGCTGGAGGATGATATCTGCCAGACTCTGGTTCCGCAGGATCCGTTCCAGCCGCCCAAGGCGCTGTTCCAGATTGGGGGTCCCCGCCGTTACAGGTTTTTTTTCAGCTGAAACAGCGTGTGCGCTCATCAGCGCCACTGCCATAGCCAGTGCCAAAGAAAGCTTCTTCATCTCAGTAGACCAGTTCCACGCGTCGGTTCAGCGCCCAGGATTCTTCATTGTTCATCATGGATGCCGGACGCTCTTCGCCATAGCTGATGACGATGATCTGGTTGTCGGCAACACCCTCGGCCATCAGCAGACTGCGCACCGCATTGGCGCGGAGTTCCCCCAGACCCAGATTGTATTCGCGGGTACCGCGTTCATCTGCATGGCCTTCCAGCCTGACACTGACATGAGGATTGCTTGCAAGATACTCGGCGTGGGCACGAATTATCTCCCGGTTATCCATGCCGATGCTGCTCTGGTCAAAATCGAAGTAGAGGATACGGGTCGCCAGGAGACTATAGGGATCGTCCAGTGGATCACCGCTCCAGGAACCTGCCTCGCTGGCGGCACTGGTGGTGGCTCCAGCTCCCTCCATTCCTTCATAGGTACCGGATGCGCCGGTAGACTGTTCGGTGACTTCGGCTCCCTCCTGCTCGCCCTCTTTTGTAGGGGAGGAGGAGCAACCTGCAAAGATTAACAGGCAGAGGGTTATGGGCACCCAGCGGGTCAAGATTGTAAACATTTTGTTTCTCCTCGATTTCCGGCTTGGAAATAATAATCAAAAGCCAGGCAAATAAGTCATTTTTTTTGCAGGGGGGACCAGACCGGCTCTCGCACATCACCCTCATGCAGCGCAAGTTTCTGCCGCACACGTCCGTCGACAGAGACCGCAGCAAGCACACTCCGCCGCCCCGCTTTGGTGGCGTAAATTATCATGCTGCCATTCGGTGCGAAACTGGGAGATTCATCAAGATCGCCCCGACTCAGCACCTGCATGACGCCAGATGCCAAATCAAGCACCGCGATACGATAGCGTCCATCCTCACGGGTTACCAGCGTCAGCAATTTACCGTCAGGAGAGTAGGAGGCTCTGGCATTATAGGCATTCTGAAATGTGACCCGTTCCGCCTTGCCGCCATAGGAGGGAACCCGGTAGATCTGCGGTTTGCCACCGCGGTCTGAAGTAAATACCAGATGACGACCATCCGGTGACCAGGAAGGTTCGGTATCAATGGCATAGTGACGGGTGATCGGACGCAGTTTGCGGGTCGTCATATCAAACACGAAGATGTCCGGGTTACCGTCCTTCGAGAGCGTCATGGCCAGTTTACGTCCATCAGGTGACCAGGCAGGAGCGCTGTTGATGCCCTTGAAGGCGGTAACCTTTTGACGACGTCCCGTATAGACCTCCTGAATATAGATTCCCCAACTCCCTTTTTCGGAGGAGGCATAAGCGATTTTGCGGCCATCGGGTGACCAGGCAGGTGACATCAGCGGCACATCAGAGCTGACGATGGTCTCGGGACTGTAACCATCCGCGTCGGCAATCCGCAGGTCTATCTGGGTTTTCCCCCCTTCTGTCTTGGAGGTAATGTAAGCTACCCGAGTGGCGAACGCACCCGGAACACCGATCAGCTGTTCGTAGATAAGATCAGCAATATGGTGGGCGGTGGTGCGCAGGTTTCCCGCCGTGGTCGGGATGCTGTAGCCAGTCAGCTGTTCGCCCCGAAAGACATCGAAGAGCTGAAAACGGATAATGAAGCCTTTACTGCCGTTGGGCTGAATCTGTCCAACGACCAGGTTCTCCACGCCCAGTACCCGCCAATCCTTGAACTCTACCTCGTCGCCACTCGCAGGCTTGGCGAGCATGTCGTTCCGAGGGAGCGTCTTGAAGCGGCCACTGCGGTACAGATCCGCCTGGATGATCGCCGAAACGTCCTCCCGGGGTGTGGTTTGCGTTTTTCCTTGCCAGTGAAAAGGCACCACAGCAATGGGAAGCGCACCCTCCACCCCCTCGGTTATCTCAATGGTCAATTCGGCATTTGCAGCCGGTTGCCAGGAGAGGGCCAGAAAAATAATCAACAACAGATATTTCATATAATCATCAACGATAAAATCTAAATGAACAGTGGTTGGGTGTGCAGAGTATGCCAACTCTCCGGACTACCGCAAAGAATTTCCATCTCATAACAGGCTGATCTACTTCGAGTGCCTGAACTTCAGCCTCAGATCACGAAGCGAATCAAACAGACCACCACTGGGTACCGGTAGTGGTGCAGCCTTATAGACAGCGGTCTCCACTGAGCGATCAAAAGCGGCGTTACCGCTGCTCTCGATGATTCTGACACTGCCGGGCATCACATCGCCACCGGGAATCAGTCGAACACGCACGACACAGGAGAGCCCTTCAGCACTATTCGGCGGTCGCAGCCAGTTGCGTTCTATCTGCTGGCGAATGGCGATCTTAAAACGACTGATTTCCCGGGAGTTTTGTTCAGCAGCAAGCTGGGCCTGCAGCGCCCGCTCACGAGCCTGCTGGGCCGCAATCGCGGCTTTACGCGTTGCCTCGGCCTTGCGTTTGGCTTCTAGCTTCGCCTGTTTCTTCTTCTCAGCCGCTTTACGTTTCGCTTCGGCCTGTTCGCGTTTTCTCTTCTCTGCCGCTTTACGCTTTGCCTCTGTCTTGCGTTTTTCCGCCAGCGCCGCCTGCTCTTTTTTCAGTTTCGCCTGTTTCCGTTTTTCAGCTTCCTGTCTCTTTTTTGCAGTCGCTTTACGTTTAGCTTCTTCTTTCTCTCTGGTCTTTCGTTTTTTCTCCAGCGTCAGAAGCCGTTTCTTCTCCGCTGCCTGTTTGCGCTTGATCTCTGCCAGGCGCTTCTCCTCTTTGCGCAGGGCCGCCGACTTGGCTGATTTTTTCTTCTCTTCCGCCTGTTTGATCTTCTTCAGTTCAGCCTCGACTTTGGCGGCATCCACCACCCGCGCCTGAATGATCGGCGCCTGTGCCTTGGGCAACTCAGGCACAGGTGACCACTCCATGCCAAACAGCAGAAAAAAGCCGATCAGAAGATGCAGTATCACCGCCAGAATGATCGAAATGGGATTGCGCCGTACTACACTGAACATCGATTCAGCGCTCCGGCGGCTCGGTTATCAGGCCGACACTTGGGGCACCGCCGGCCTGCACCAGCACCATCACTTCCATGACACGCCCATATTCAACACCTGCATCACCACGCACCATGATGGGTGTTTTCGGCTTATATTTGAGTATCGCCCGAACCCGCGCCACCAGTGTCTCGGCATCTACCGGTTTTCCCTTGTCGGCACCGATATCGATGAAGAACTCACCGGCGCGGTTGATCGTGACCACCACCGGGTCATCTGACTGGACAGAGAGTGGCTCCGCATCCCCCTGGGGCAACTCCACCTTTACGCCCTGTGTCAGCAGGGGGGCGGTCACCATGAAGATCACCAACAACACCAACATCACGTCGATATAGGGTACAACGTTGATCTCAGACATGGGACGGCGACGCTGCCGTTGACGACTCATTTTGCCACCTGCGGAGACAGGGCCGAGAAAAAAACCACAACCAAACCTTGGCCCTCGGCCCTTACCCCCCGGCCCTCTCTTCTAACCATGTGCCTGCCGTTGCAGGATGGTGGAGAACTCTTCAAGAAAATCGTCATAGCGGTTGTTGAGCCGCTCCACTTCATTGGAGTATTTGTTATAGGCGACCACAGCCGGGATTGCGGCAAAGAGCCCGAATGCAGTGGCGATCAACGCCTCGGCAATGCCGGGTGCGACCAGAGCGAGCGTCGCTTGCTTCACATTTCCCAGGGCATGGAAGGAGTTCATGATGCCCCACACGGTCCCGAAGAGTCCGACATAGGGGCTGGTCGAACCTACGGTGGCAAGCATTGACAGATGGAGTTCCAAATCGTCCAGCTCGCGACTCAGGGCCACGCGCATGGAGCGCTGCGCCCCTTGAACCACCGCCATCGGCTCGATCTGCTCTTTTGTCCGCAAGCGGGCAAATTCGCGGAAACCGGCGCGGAAAATAGCCTCCATCCCTGATAGATCCGTGCCACTCCTCTCTACCTGGCGGTAGAGTTCACCCAGATCGCCACCCGACCAGAATCGTTCCTCGAAATTCTCCGCTGCCCGCTTGGCGCGGCGCAACACCCTGGCCCGGTCAAAGATCATGGTCCAGGAGCTGATGGAGGCGAAGATCAGTACTGCGATAACGAACTGAACAACCGGACTGGCATGTAATATCAGCTGTGCGTAAGAGAGATCACCCGACACCCGCTATCTCCTTGAATAAGTTCTCCGGAAGCGGAGCGGGGCGCATCCTTACAGCATCCACGCAGGCCACCTTTATCCGGCCACTGACCAGTTTTGTATTATCAGACAGGCGTCTGACTTCCTGATAAAAAGTCAGACTGGCCCGGCCCCTGCGCGTAATCCGCGCACTGACCTCCAACGCATCATTGAACCGGGCAGGCCGAAGATAGCTGACTTCCACCTGGACGACTGCGAAGATGACACCATCCTGCTGCAACATCCGATCCTGTTCAAAACCCAGACTGCGCAGCCACTCGGTGCGTGTTCGTTCCATAAACTTCAGGTAGTTGGCGTAATAGACCACGCCCCCGGAGTCGGTGTCTTCATAGTAGACCCTGACAGGCCAGAGAAACTCGTTCACGCTGCTATCTGTTCCTTCTGTTTACAGGAGCAGCCGCAAGCGGCCCCTGCCATTTGTTCGTCTATATTGAGTACGACGGGTTCATCTAGTTCCCCGCAATCATCAGGTCGGCTCACGATTTGCCAAACAGGTCCTCACGACCAGGCATCACCTTCCCCTCTTTTGGCGATAGACCAAAATGGAGATAGGCAGCCTGGGTGGCAACCCGTCCTCTGGGGGTGCGCATCATAAACCCCTGTTGGATAAGATAAGGTTCCAGCACATCTTCGATGGTACCCCGCTCCTCGCCAATGGCAGCCGCCAGATTATCCACTCCGACGGGGCCGCCATCGAACTTTTCGATCACTGCCAGCAGAAGGTGACGATCCATGTTGTCGAAACCATTACTGTCCACCTTAAGCATGCCCAGTGCCCGGTCCGCCAGATCGGCCGAGATATACCCGTCTCCCTTTACCTGTGCATAGTCCCGCACCCGGCGCAGCAGACGGTTGGCAACACGCGGTGTACCCCGGGAACGGCGGGCAATCTCCACCGCACCGGCATCATCGATACCGATATTCAGGATACCAGCAGAACGGCCCACTATGTGGGCCAGATCAGCAGCGCTATAGAACTCCAGGCGCTGGACGATGCCGAACCGGTCCCGCAGGGGCGAAGTCAGCAGCCCGGCGCGGGTTGTGGCGCCAACCAGGGTGAAGGGTGGCAGATCAAGCTTGATGGAGCGCGCCGCCGGTCCTTCGCCGATCATGATGTCGAGTTGAAAATCCTCCAGCGCGGGATAGAGCACCTCCTCCACCACCGGACTCAAGCGATGGATCTCATCCACGAAGAGTACGTCGTGGGGTTCCAGATTGGTCAGCAGTGCCGCCAGGTCACCTGGCTTTTCCAGTACCGGCCCCGAGGTCTGGCGCAGGTTGACTTCCATCTCGTTGGCGATGATATGGGCCAATGTGGTCTTGCCCAGTCCTGGGGGGCCGAAGATCAAGACGTGGTCGAGCGCCTCGTTGCGTCCCTTGGCGGCTGGAATGAATATCTCCATCTGCTCCAGCACAGCGGGCTGCCCGACATAGTCCTTCAGTCGTTTCGGTCGAATTGCGCGATCGATGGCGACATCATCACCGATTACCTCGCCGTCGATCAGTCTGTTTTCCCCATCCACTGTTATCTACCCTTTCTTTGCCGCACACTGCAATGCAAGGCGGATCAGCGCCTCGCTTTCGAGTCCCTCACCTTCCACAGCCTTGACCATGCGCCCGGCATCCAGTGGTTTGTAACCCAGCGCCACCAGTGCTGCCACCGCATCGGAGACAGGTGTCTGGGGACGACCGGCAACTGTTCCTGCAGCGCCGACTGCAGAGGGTGAAATGCCCAATTTTGTCAGACGGTCGCGCATCTCGACAATCAGCCGCTCTGCAGTCTTCTTGCCGATACCGGGCAGCCGTACCAGCGCAGCGATATCTTTGTTCTGCACACTGCTGCAGAACTCATCGGCCGTCATGCCGGAGAGGATGCCAAGTGCCATCTTCGCCCCTACCCCATTGACCTTGAGCAGGCTGCGGAACAGGGCGCGTTCCCCTTCACTGGCGAAGGCATAAAGCACATGGGCATCGTCACGAATCGCAAGATGGGTGTGGAGTGTAATGGTGGCGCCAACATCCGGCAGATTGAAGAATGTGGACATTGGTGCTTCAAGTTCGTATCCGACCCCATTCACATCCAGCAACAGGTGAGGGGCCTGCTTTTCGGCGATCTCTCCGCGCAGACGACCGATCATCTTGTCCGTCCTGCGGCCAGACGGCCCAGCATGGTGTTCGTATTGGCGTGGCTCAGCGCCACGGCCAGCGCATCCGCAGCATCTTCCTGCGGGCTTTCGGCCAGCTTGAGGATTAGTTTTACCATGTGCTGAACCTGCTCCTTCTCAGCAGAGCCGGTTCCCACCACCGCCTTCTTGATACTGCGTGGGGCGTATTCGGCCACTGCCAGCCCCCGGCTTACGCCGGCACAGATTGCAGCGCCTCTTGCGTGGCCCAGTTTCAGGGCGGATGAGGGGTTTTTCGATACGAAAACCTGCTCTACAGCCATCACCTCAGGGCGATAGGATTCAATTACCTCACTGATCTCAGCAAAGATTTGACCCAGCCGGGGAGGAAGCTCCTTCCCTTTGAGGCGAAGTGTGCCGTGGGCGACGTGGGTGGCATTGATGCCATCACTGTCGATAATGCCAAAACCGGTCACCCTTGAGCCGGGGTCGATGCCGAGGATACGAATCATTCAGCCCAAGGTTTCCAGAATTTCGTCGGAGATCTCGGCATTGGTGTAGACGTTCTGCACGTCGTCCAGGTCTTCGAGCATATCGATCATGCGCAGCAGTGTGTCGGCGTCCTTCTCATCAAGGGCTGCGCCGGTGGAGGCGCTGAAGGTAACTTCAGCGTTGTCCGGCTCAAATCCCGCTGCGATCATGGTGTCTTTGACTGCAGTGAACTCCTCCGGAGTGGTTACAACGTCGACGGAACCATCGTCATTTCCGATAACATCCTCTGCACCGGCTTCCAGGGCTGCCTCCATCACCGCATCCTCGTCCACGCCTTCGGCATAGCTGATCACGCCCTGTTTGTTGAACATGTAGGCCACGGAACCATCGGTACCGAGATTTCCGCCCAGCTTGCTGAAAGCGTGACGCACCTCGGCCGCAGTACGATTGCGGTTGTCGGTCATGCAATCCACGATCACCGCAGTGCCACCGGGACCGTAGCCCTCATAGCGAATCTCATCGTAATTCTCACCCTCTGCACCACCAGCGCCACGTTTTACCGCACGCTCGATGGTATCCTTCGGCATATTGGCGTTGAGTCCCTTGTCCAGCGCCAGGCGCAACCGGGGATTGGCGTCGATATCACCACCGCCCATGCGAGCCGCTACAGTGATTTCACGAATCAGCTTGGTCCAGATCTTGCCGCGCTTTTTATCGTTGGCGGCCTTCTTGTGCTTGATATTGGCCCATTTACTGTGTCCAGCCATGGTGACTCCCCTGAGAAGTATAAAACCGCTCGGATTCTACCACTCCCCCTGCCGGGCAGAAACCATTGAAGCAGTGATTTGCCAATAATCCTGGCGAACTCGAAAGAACCGGCCCTATCGTGGTAAAAGCCACACTCACGCGGCGAGGCGCTGAGCCTATACGGTACTCAGGACGAAACAAAATAGTCCGTGATTTTCCCTGGTAATTCAGCATGCGGTATTGCTGAATTTGATCTCTGACCCGGCTACAGCATCGCCAAACAGGAAACCCTGAACCAGATCGCAGCCAAGCTCGTCAAGTAGCATTTTCTGATGCTCTGTCTCCACCCCTTCTGCGACCACATCCAGCTCCATGATCCTCGCCAGGCTGATGATGGCCGTGACGATGGCGGCCCGGTCTTTGTTGATCTCCATATTCTGCACGAAGCTGCGGTCTATTTTCAGAACATGGATTGGGAAGCGCTGCAGGTGTTCCAGCGATGAATAGCCGGTTCCGAAGTCATCGATAGCAAGTTTTATCCCCATCGCCGATAGTTGAGTCAGTTGATCAATGGCCCGGTCAGTATCCTGCATGAGGCTGCTTTCCGTAATCTCCAGCATTAGACATTCAGGGGAGAGTCCCGATTGTTTCAGGGTCTCGTCTATCAATCTGACCAACCCTGGAGTGGAGAGTTGTCTGCCAGAAAGGTTGACAGCAATATGATCGGGCGCCAACCCGGTTTTCTGCCACAGGAGCATTTGTTGGCAGGCCTCTTTCAGCACCCACTCGCCGACGGGAATCACCAGCCCCGTCTCCTCCATAACAGGAAGGAAGCTGTCCGGTAACTGCATCGACCCATCCAGTTGTCTCCAGCGCAGCAGAGCCTCAACGGCTTCTACCCTCCCGCTTGTGAGATTGATCTGTGGTTGATAGTAAAGTTCAAATTCAGCGTTATCCAATGCGCGTCTCAGGCCGTGTTCGAGCCGCAGAAACTCGGTGGCGCGAATATTCATGTCCGCAGTGTAGAATTCAAACCCGTTGGACTGTTTTTCCTTCGAGCGGTACATGGCTATATCGGCATGCCGAATCAGCGATTCGGCATTCTCCGCATCATCCGGAAAAATGCTGATACCGATGCTTGTACCGGCAAAGAGTTCATAGTCATCAATCTGGAAAGGACGCTGAAACAGGGCCAGGATCTTTTCCGCCAGGGTGATGATATCGTCTGTCTTGTGAATATCCGGGATAACGAACGTGAACTCATCGCCACCAAAACGCGCCACCGTATCCGCTGCGCGTTTGGCATTCTGAAATCGCTCCGCCACTGCCTTCAGCAGACGATCTCCCACCTGATGCCCTAAGGTATCATTGATATTTTTGAATCGATCCAGATCAAGAAACATCAGTGCCAGACGGCTTTTTTCCCGTGCAGCCAGCTGCAACATCTGATTCAGGCGGTCAATAAAAAGCGCCCGGTTCGGCAGTCCGGTAACCAGATCGAAATAGGCAAGATTGTGAATCTGTTGTGCCGCAGCATGACGTTCTGTCATATCCTGCGCAACAAAGACCATGCCTTGATGGTGCTGGGAATGGGATAGCTGGGCAGCGGACAAAAGCACTGGAACACTACTGCCGTCGCGCCGGATAAAGGTTGCATCCTCGGCATTGACATCCTCCTGTTCCAGGATGAGTTCATACCACTCAAATTGATCGGACTTTGCCGGTAGCACCAGACTGAGGGGACTCTCCAGCAACTCATCTTCGTTGTAGCCTGTCAGATTGGAAAAAGCGCGGTTTACCCTTTTGATTATTCCCTGCCGATCCGTTACCAACAGGGCATCCTTCATGCTGAAGAGGATCTCGTCCAGATACTCTTTTGAAATGGTTGTTTTTTCGAGTTGCCGTCCCATCTTTTCCAATGCATGGGCCAAGTCGCCGATTTCATCAGGACGATGGATCTGACTCGATGCCCGGTAGTCATGGGCGCCGATACGTTCGGCAAGCCTGGCAAGTTTTCCGATAGGTGAGGTGAGATGGTTCGCGACAAGGGTGGCAGCCAGAATACCTATTCCACTTAAAGCGATGCCTAACAACAAGACCGCGTAGATGTTGCGTTGACTATGGTGACTGCTGATCGATTCCAATCTCTTATTTGAGTGCGCCAGAGTTTTCTGCATCTCCTCCAGCGAAAAACCGATTAGAATGCCGCCGAGCACAACACCCTCGCCGATGAATATTGGTGTCGCCAGATCCAGATGATTGTCTTCAATCTTGCTCTTTACCGATTTTTCCTGCAGCGACTTTTCGACGATTTGATGCCCGGTTGTTTTTCCAAATCCGGGAAGTGTCTCTTTCCCGTCATGGATGATTCTGCCTTGGGCATCGTAGACCATGGCATAGACAATATCGTGCTGAGAGACGGCGGTGCGCAACAGCATTCCAATACTTTCCATGTCCAGTTCATAGAGCGGATTGACCAGACTTTGTGCAAGGATCTCTGCCAGGATCTGTCCCTGGTGTTCCAACTGTTTAAAATGGACCTCCTGCAAGGCCGAGGCACTTGCGCTCTGATAGTCTTCGAAGGCCTCGTCGAACTGCAGGAAAAGCACCGTTGATACAGCCAAAACAACCCCTATGATCAGTATGAACATAATCATCGAGTATTTGGACTGAAGACGTGTTCCTATCAATGCAGTTTACCTGCCAATCTAACCATCTGCTGTCTGACGACCTCCAATACGGCGTTGGTTTCGTCATCGATCTCGTCGAACCGCGCTGTACGTTGATAGGAAAAAAGCACATCACCCGCATCAGGATCCTTACCAATCTCAAGCAGAATTTTCTTGAGACGTATTTTGATCTTCGGATCCAGGTCGGAACGAACCAATTCAAATCCCCTGGGCATTTTTTCAGCTCGATGGAAAATGCGCAGATCTTTTTTGAATGAAGGTGGGGTATGATCAGGCGTGTTCCAGTCAAGATCATTATATGCACCGGCATCTGCAAGCCCTTGATAGACCCAGGTTGCAATGTTTATCTCTCCACCTGCAAAGCCATAACCCACCTTATCCGGCGATGGTGTGCTACGGATGGTTTTGAGTTTTTCCGGTTGCAACCCCTCTCCGAAGAGAATAGTCATAGGCACAAAAAAGGCTGTAGTCGAACCTGGATCCTCTAAAGCAATACGTCTTCCCTGAAGATCCTTCAAGGTGTGAATATCACTCTCTTTTCGTGTAAAAAAAACCGTATGATAACCAGGCACGCCTTTTTTCCACTTCCGCAGAATGATCTCCGCTCCCGCCTGATCACGAAAGACCAGTGATGAAAAAACAGTCTCGGTCACCCAGTCGACCTTCCCTTCCCTGAGATAGCGAATCATCTGCGCATTATTCTTCGCCATTAAAACCCGGGTGCGGGTGATGCCGAGGTCCGCCATCTTTTTCCCCACATATTCGACCATCGGCTTGAGGCGGGTGAAATGTTTTCGGGGGCTGTCACTGACCTTGCCGATCACCAGTGTCCGGGCACGGAGGTCTGCTGCACCTGAAGCGGCCGCATGGCCGGAGACATGGAGCATGATCGACACTGACAGGATGCATTTGATGAGTCTCAATATTGATGCCACTTTTACCTCAAATCCGGTATATGCGCATCAGAAATTATATTGGCCACGAACCTGAATGATGCGCGGATCATCCTCTTCTCCTGCCGCATCCGGCTCGGAATTGACAACGATGTAGTTGGCCATGAAGCGGATATTTGGATTGACGTACCAATTGACCCCCACTGTGGCATTCCACTCTCTGCCGCCTTCGATATCCTGATCGTCCAGGTCGAGATGACTATACCGCAGCGCTATCTCCCAGGCGCCGGTGCCTTCTCCCCAGCCAAAGTTGCTATAGGGGGTAATGCGACCGAAACGTCCCCGCGTGTGATCGTAGTTACGCGACTCGCCGGTAAGGAACCAACTGCCGGCAACATAGAAACCATGGAAATCCAGACTTTCCATGTAGTCCTCTGAATTGACGTAGGTCCGAACAAACTCGCCTTGTAACGAAACAGGACCCTGCACCATTGCAGCTTCCACTCCGATGCTGGTGGTATGCTCCATATGCTGGATCTTGTATTTCGATGTCTTGGTTTCGTATTGATTGGTATCCAGCAGGTAGTTCTTTGAATCGACCAAATGAGATTCAGGGTCAGTTCGGATACGGAAGACCGCCTCGTCATCCGAATCCCCGCCATAGGTGCGGGCAGTGCTGGAGAGGCCAAGATGTAAGACCCTGGTGTCTGTTGCAACAGGTGCCCAAGTGCCGCGCAGACTGCCGCCCCATCCTTCGTCGTCGAGCCGATCGTCACCATCATCCGCGCCCTCACCAAAGATGCTGCCAGCCAGACTCCACTGACCACCATAGGTTTCGAAACCTACGCCGACATTTCGTCCCGGCGTCATGGCGTTGATCAATGAGCGTTCCATGAATGTCTGGTGGGCCGAAGGGGTCATCTCCTCCAGGCTAAATGGCGTTTTGAACAGGCCAACCTTGAAACGGCTGTCACCCAGCGTGCGGTATCCAAGCCAGGCATCTTTCAGACCGACATCCTCACCGGCAAAGTCGATCTCCAGTTCGTATTCCCAGGGACCGAAAAGTGTACCTTCCGCACCGATGCGGGCATACCGAATCTCTGCGGCGTTTCCCATATCTGTGATATCACTGTCATACCAGGCGGCATCCGCCGCTATCTGCGCAGTGAACTGAAAGCTTGATCTGCCGTCGTAGGACTCCGCCTTTACGCTGCCACCCTGAGTAGAGACCATGACATCCGCTGGCTCAGAGACGGGCAGCGGGAGAGTTTGTTGTGCAAGTGGCTGTTTTGTGGATGGTGCGGGATCTTCGGTCATCATGGCCGCCTTGAGTTGCTGATGCTGGATCTCTGTCAAGGTCCCGTTTTCCTTGAGCATGTCGATGAGCAGCAGCATTTGCTGTGGTCCAGCCTGAGCCAAAAGCGGAGATAAAACACCTGCTAAAGCGAGGGCACACGCTAGCTTATTACGCATACAAAATTTCCAATTATCGACGGACGATTTAGTTGGACCAACTTTACATACTACATAGTAATGAAACCTCGGTACACGTCCCCGCCTTCTCATAGGCATTTACTTCTTTTAAATGAAAGGACGACTGATTGGATGGGTGGCTGCAGGTAAAATAGTAGAGCGCTGGCCCAGATAAAGATCCCCGCAACAAGCGGATGGGGTATTAAATTGCAGGAACGCTTCGCAGAAAGCTGCGGGAAATCCAATCCAAAGAGATTGAAGCCACTGAGTGCAAGGCATCTGAAAGAGTGATTTTTCTTTAATTGAGCAATCCCCCGCCCTACCGGGATAGAATCTCATCCACACGTTTCAGATCATCTTCGGTATCCACCCCGTGTCCTGCTGCTTCGATTGCCTGACTGACATGAATCTTCCCACCGTGCCAAAGCACTCTCAGCTGTTCCAGGGATTCCGCCTGTTCAAGTGGAGCGTGGGCCCAGGAGACAAACTGCTTCAGGTAACCTGTACGATAGGCATAAAGGCCGATATGGCGACTGAAGGCCACACTTGCCGGTAGGGACTCTCTGCCTTCGAGGAACTCATCCCGGTGCCAGGGAATCGGCGCCCTGCTGAAATAGAGGGCGTAACCTGCAATATCGGTCACGACCTTTACAACATGAGGATCGAACAACATCTCATGGGTTTCGATGGGTGCCGAGAGCGTGGTAACGCCTGCCGGTTCGTGACTCTCCATGTCGGCGGCCACCTGATCGATCAATGACGCCGGCATGGTGGGCTCATCGCCCTGCAGATTTACCACAATGGTATCTGCGGCCCAGCGCAACTGCTCCACCACTTCGGCAATCCTGTCAGAGCCGCTACGATGGTGCGCGGCGGTCATACAGACTTCGGCGCCGAAGGCCTTGGCCGTCTGACTGATGCGTTCATCATCTGTTGCGATGACCACTTCGTCAGCACCACTTTCCCGGGCTCGTTCGTAAACGTGCTGGATCATGGGCTTGCCTGCGATCTCCCGCAGGGGTTTTCCCGGCAGACGAACCGATGAGTAACGTGCAGGAATGACAACTTTGAAATCCATATCGATTAGCCCTCGGGTACCTCTTCATCCGCCGCCAGTTCGCGCGCTTCATCCTGCAACATTACCGGAATGTCATCCCGGATCGGGAACGCCAGCCGATCGGCTCTGCAGATAAGCTCTGCAGCCTTCTTATCATAGTAGAGTTTGCCTTTGCAGAGGGGGCAAACAAGAATATCGAGCAGTTTATTATCCATTACACAACCTGTTGATGATTTGCGTCAGCTGTAGGATGAATCCGTCATCGAGCCTCGCGTCAGCGGGAACGTACCAGAGGTTTTTTCCCGCGAATGGTGTGCACTTTACCGCATCTTTCTCCGTCATGAGAACCGTCTTTTTTTGCCAAGGCAAAAGATCTTCTTCCACAAACGGGTGATGGTCCGGAAAGGGATGGCGATTGATCTTCAATCCGGCCGCTTCGAGCATACTGAAAAAGCGTTCGGGATTGCCAATGGCGGCAATAGCTTCGACTTGCTGCCCCATGAACTCCGACAGACTTCGCTGCTGGTCGCTGTCAGCCAGCAGCAGCGCTTTTTCTCCTTCAACCCGCATTTGAAAAGCATCGTGACGGAGTGGTTTCTCACCATTGACCACCAGCAGGTCTACCTGATTGAGCCGGAATTGCCGCTCCCGGAGAGGACCGGCAGGCAGGCAGAGCCCGTTTCCGAAGCCTCTTTTCCCGTCGATGACGGCGATCTCTGCATCCCGTTGCAGCGCGTAGTGCTGCAAGCCATCGTCGGAGAGAATCAGGTCACATGGATGTGCCGCAAGCAGCGCACGGGCCACGTCGGGACGATTGGGACCGGCAAAGACAGGGCATCCCGAGCGACGTGCGAGCAGTACCGCCTCGTCCCCCACTTCCGACGCGCTACTATCGACCGAAACCTCACGCGGCCAGGACTCCGCCTTGCCACCATAGCCACGGGTGATGATGCCTGGCTGCAATCCTCTGCCCTTCAGCCATTCTGCAAGCCAGATGACCAGCGGAGTCTTACCGGTGCCGCCGACGGTGATATTACCTATGACGATAACCGGAACCGATATCCGCTCACGGCTCAGAAGGCCGATCCGATAGGCGATCCGGCGTAACCATGACAGCAGACAGAAGAGCAGAGAGAGAGGCAGGAGGATCAGACTGACGGGGTTCCATCCTTCCCAGTAGTGATCAATGTTTTTCAAGGATTCTTCGGCTTATGCGCGGCAAAAGTCATGTGCAGAAAACCGAGCTGGCTTGCTGCATCCATCACCGTCATCACCGATTGGTGGGGCGTCTTGGCATCAGCATTGATGATGACCGGAAGATCTTTCTTCTCCCCTGCGGCTTTTATGATGGCCTTTTTCAGGGTTTCGATCTCGGTATTGATGACTTCCTGCTGATTGACGTAGAAGGTACCCGACGCGTCAATGGTGATATCGAGCATATCCGCCGCTGTCTGCGCCTCTTCTCCGGCAGCTTCCGGCAGCTCAACCTTAATCTGGGTCTCCCGGTCGAAGGTGGTCGAGACCATGAAGAAGATCAGCAGCAGGAAAACCACGTCGATCAACGGCGTGATATCGACCTCAATGGCTTTTTTTCGGTGCGGCCGCAGGTTCACCCGGAGACCCGTTCCCGCTCACCGTGGATCACCTCCACCAGTTTCAGCGCCTGTTCCTCCATGCCCAGCACCAGTTTATCGACAAGCCCGGTGAAATAGCGATGGAACATCAGACTGGGAATGGCAACAGAGAGACCGGCCGCCGTGGTTATCAGTGCTTCGGAAATGCCACCGGCCAATATGCCCGGATCGCCGACCCCTGCAGTCACGATGGCGCTGAACACTTTGATCATTCCAAATACTGTACCCAATAATCCCAGCAGTGGCGCAATGGAAGCGATGGTACCCAAGGCGTTGAGGTAGCGTTCAAGCTCCAGTACCACCTGGCGCCCCACCTCTTCAATACTCTCTTTCATGACCTCTTTGGAGTGGTGACGGTTTACCATGCCGGCGGCAAGAATTCTCCCCAGGGGAGAACTTTTGCGTAATTTTTTCAGATCGGCACGTTCGAGTTGATCATCTTTACACAACTGCCAAAGTTGCTGCATCAAAATGGCAGGCATCACCCGTCTGCGGCGAAGAGACCAGAAGCGTTCCAGGACAATCGCCAAGGCGACGACGGAACAGGCAACGATGGGAATCATGAGCCATCCACCCGCTTTTACAAATTCAAACACTGTAGTCTGGGCCTCTAAAGAATCTGCGTATAATCATACTGTATCTGTGCATGGCTCCGAAAGGGAACGAGTTCACTCATTCCAAGAGGTGCTCCAGTAGTGACGCCTCTCCCGACGAATGCGATAGGGCCTCCCGAGTCCGGATTTCGGATGGAATTCAATTTGAATGGCGCCCTCCTCCGCGCTGTTGAGCAACTTTGCCCCCAGGTCACGCCAGCGCTGCTGGACATCCGCTTTGGGAAAACCAAACCGATTTCGGTATCCAGTCGGGAACAGCACATATTTCGGTCTCACCCTATCGGCAAATGGTTGGGTGGAGGATGTCGCAGAGCCGTGATGCGGCGCGATCAGAACATCACTTTTCAGATCCTGGCCATATCTCTCTACCAGCCATTTCTCCGCCTGTTGCTCTACATCACCGGGAATCAGTAATGATCCACCGCTTCCCGCGACTCTCAATACGCAGGAGGCGTCATTGCCCGTCTGAAATTTTTCACTCCCATCCGGATGCAGTATCTCGAATGAGACGCCATCCCACTGCCACGACATACCGGAACGGCAGTAGCGGAAATTGGGAACAGCCATGGATTCGCCCCCGATCAGATCCACCACCGTTATCCCCTTGAGCAAAGGCGCTACACCGCCGGCATGATCCTGATCGCCATTACTTACCACCAGTCGGTCTATCTGCTCTATACCCCGGCTGTGGAGATAGGGCAGGAGCGCAGCCTCTGCGGTATTGAATCCGGAAGGAAAAGCGGGGCCTGTGTCATAGACCAGCTGGTGCCGTGCGGTTTCCACTACCGCAGACAATCCCTGCCCCACATCAAGCAGGGTGAGTCTGAATCCGCCTGGAGGTGGACGCTGCGGTGAACTGAATATCAGGGGCAGTAGCAGTAATATACCAGCCCCGCGCACCGGCAAGCCTCCAGGCAGGAGAAATAGCAGTACCCCTCCCATCGCCCCAGCCCAGATCCAGAGCGGCTGGTCAGGTAGAAATAGTGCGGCAAAACTTATCTCTGCGGCCCATTCGATAGCCACCAATGTATAAGTGACGCAGAGTTCCGTCAGCTTCGCCCACATAGCCGCTGCCGCTGGAAAGCTCAATAGTGGCAACCCAAAAAGTATCAGGGGCACCAACACAAGGGTAAACCAAGGCACCAGCAGCAGATTGACCAGGGGGGCGACCAGAGATGCCCGTCCAAACTGGATAAAGAGTAAGGGAGCCAGCCCCAGCGCAACCACCCATTGAACTCGACCCCATTGGCGCCAACCTGTCGGCCGTCCGATCCGCCCGGTTACCGATAACAGAATCACACCAACCGCCCCGAAGGAGAGCCAAAATCCGGCAGAGAGCGTTGCTGCCGGATCGAGCAGGATCACAAGAAAGAGCGCCATACTGAAAGAACGGCTAATCACAGGGGTGCGCCCAAACAACGTTGCCCCAAGTACCAGATAGAGCATAACCAATGCCCGCTGGGTGGGTAGGGAAAAACCGGCCAACATGGCATATATCGTCCCACCCAATAACCCGGTTATTGCACCGGCTTTTGGCGCTGGAAGCCACAACATCAAATTCGGCCATTGTCGCCACAACCACTGGCCAAGAAAGAACATCAGACCCGCCACAATGCCGATGTGGAGTCCGGAGATTGCAATGAGATGGTTGGTGCCGGTTCGGGTAAATGCCTCCCAGTCACTGCTGGAGATTCCACCCCGATCACCAATCGCCAAGGCACGAATCAGACCTGATGACTTTTGCGACTCTACCAAGTGCTCTATGTCACTGCCGATTCGATGACGTATGCGATCGATCATGTAGCTGAAATCTGCTTCACCTATCAATTGGTTATCGGTGCTATGCAGTACATAACCTGTGGCGCGAATTCTGCGGCTGTAGAGCCATTTTTCATAGCCGAACCCTGCTGGATTCTGCAATCCTCTTGGTCTTTTCAGTCTGACCTGCAACTGCCAGCGCTGCCCAGGAAGCAAGACTCCGTCAAAACGATACCAGTTGAGTCGAAGCCGCCCCTGCAGAGACTCGGGGCCACGCTTCGACTGCACAGTCTCCAGCTCAAACTCAAATCGATTGATGGTTGATGTCTGTTTAGGGAGAGAGGCAACAGTGCCGGTGACAATGAGGGTTTCCCCTTCGAGTGAAAGTGGCATTGCCTGTGAAAGGTGGAGCCAGGCAAAGAGAAAGGCCCAAAACCCACCGGCAAGCAGCGCTGACAAGAGCTTCGTAAGACGTGAAACCCAGAATAGAGGAATCGCTGCAGCAGCGGCGAACCAGGCAGGCTCAGGCAACACCGGCAGCAGTTGGAAGAGTGCTGTTCCGGTGACAAAGGCGAGCAGAATAAATGTCATGAAACATCCCTGTCATGAAAACTTCAGCAGCTTTTTGTGGCGCATCCTGCCCCACCGTGATTCAATAGTATTAACCGCACAGAGCCCGGCGTATTATCTTCGCGGAAGCCATGCCCAAACATCTGATAAAACGTATTACACCTGACCATGACACCATCCGCAACCATAAGCATTTGCGGGTGTTCGGGACATTGCTGCACGATGCCAATCTATGGCATCTGAATCGTCGATCGGCAGCGGGCGCCTTTGCGGTGGGACTCTTTGTGGCCTTCGTACCGGTGCCCTTTCAGATGCTGCTTGCCGCCGGTGCTGCCATCATCTGTCGGGTAAATCTACCCTTGTCCGTGGCGCTTGTCTGGATCACCAATCCACTCACCATCCCTCCGCTCTTCTTTTTTGCCTATCTGGTGGGTACCACTGTACTTGGCTCACCGCAGGATACGCAGACCTTTGAGTTCAGTGTTGAATGGCTGCAAAATGGCCTCGATGGGGTTTGGCTGCCCTTCCTGTTGGGTTGTTTTATCTGTGGTACCTTTTTTTCCCTGCTCAGCTACTTCGCCATTCGGGTGCTTTGGCGCCGGCATGTCATCAATCAGTGGAGACGGCGCAGTCATCGCCATTCATAAAGGTTCTGGGAGTCGGTCCACCATTCGCTGCAAAAGATCGAGAAACTGTCCACGATCCCCTACCTTGCTCGTTACGATCCCCCTAACCCGACAGACTCCTGGGATTGATCTGTTATCAAGCGGCCATCAATCAGCTGCCAGGTGTGATCCATACGGGCTGCCAAATCAGGATCATGGGTTACGATCACGAAACTGGTGCCCTGCTCCCGGTTGAGTTCCAGCATCAGTTCATAGACATGCTCAGCAGTGCGTCGGTCCAGATTGCCCGTAGGTTCATCAGCCAGCACACAGGCCGGTGAGTGGACCAACGCCCGGGCCAGTGCCGTACGCTGCCTTTCTCCGCCGGACAATTCACTGGGCTTATGTTGAATTCTTGCGCCGAGGCCTACCCTTTCAAGGATCTCCCCTGCCTTTCTGCTCGCATCAGCAACTTTATACCCACCAATAAGCAGTGGCATGGCGACATTTTCCAGAGCGGTGAATTCGGCCAACAGGTGGTGGAATTGATAGACGAAGCCCAGTTTTTGATTACGCAGTTTTCCTCTTGCCCGTTCGCCCAATGACAACAGCTCCATGCCGGAGAGCCATACATGACCCTCGTTTGGTTGATCCAGCCCACCCAGACAGTGCAGGAGTGTACTCTTACCCGATCCGGAACTGCCGACAATCGCGATCCGCTCGCCCTGCCGTATGGTCATATCAACACCCCGCAGGACTTCCACCCGCAGGTCACCTTGAGAGAAGGTTCGTACGATACCCTCAGCCTGTAGCACAACCTCCCGGCTACTCATAGCGTAGCGCCTCAGCCGGTTGGGTGCGGGAGGCTTTCCAGGCTGGATAGAGGGTTGCCAGCAGAGTGATGAAAAACGCCGTTACGCCAATGGAGAGGATATCTTCCATATGCGGATCGGAAGGGAGTTCACTGATGTAGTAGATGTTAGGATCGAGAAAATCGATATTGAATACACCTTCGACCCAGATGACGATCCCTTCTACATTGGTTGCCAGTAACAGCCCACCGATCATGCCGAGGATATTGCCGACAAAGCCGATAGCCGCGCCCTGAACCATAAAGATCCCCATGATAGTGCCCGGCGAAGCGCCCAACGTTCGCAGAATGGCAATGTCGGCCTGCTTATCGGTAACCACCATCACCAGAGTCGAAACGATATTGAAGGCCGCCACCGCCACAATGAGTGAGAGGATGATCGACATCATGCGTTTTTCGGTCTGTAACGCGGCAAAAAAATTGCGATGTTGCATGGTCCAGTCGCTGATGCGGTAATAGCCTCCCATCTTTAGAGCCAACTCCCGGGATACCTTCGGCGCGAGGTAGAGATCATCCAATTTCAGTCGCACGCCGGTCACGCTATCGTTGAGGCGCATCAGTTTGGCGGCATCCTGCAGGTGTAGAAGCGCTACGCCTCTGTCGTATTCACCCATGCCGACCTCGAAGATGCCGCTCACCGTAAAACGTTTTAGACGGGGCATGATGCCTGCGGGTGTGACATTGATCTGCGGCGTGACCAGCGTCACCTTATCCCCCACCCCGACGCCAAGCAGGTAGGCCAGTTCCTGCCCCAGAATAATCCCATAGCTGCCCGGCTTAAGGTCGTCGACGCTCCCCTTCTTCATGGCAGTCAGCACATCGGAAACCTTGCCCTCTTCAGCAGGCAGAATCCCTCGTAGCAACACACCGCTAACCTTCTGACCATTGATAAGCATGCCCTGACCTTCGACATAAGGCGCGCGTCCAATGACATGGGGGTTCTTTCCCGCCATTGCTTCCACCTCACGCCAGTCCTTGAGGCCACCCCGCACGGCAGAAATAGTGGCATGTGACGCCATTCCGAGAATACGTTCACGGACTTCCTTGTGAAAGCCGTTCATAACAGAGAGCACGACAATCAGCGCAATCACGCCCAACATGATGCCGAGCATGGAGATCGTAGAGATGAACGAGATGAAATGATTACGCCGTTTTGCCCGCGTATATCGCATCCCGATGAAGAGTTCGAGGGGTTTATACATAGCCCGGCATTAAACCACAGTAGGCATTAAAAGACCCCAAATTTTCTATAGTTAGGCAAGAGTGCTATATTTATTTTTAGATTGCAGAAATGCAAACAGGCCTTAAGGAGTTGTTCCTGATGAGATTCCCAATTTCGCTCTTTCTTGCAGCCAGTCTGCTGATTGCGGTCACCCCCGCTGTCTCTGATGTATTGCTGATCGACGCTATTAATGAGGCGCCGCTCAACAGCGAAGAGGGGATTCCTCGTCCAAATCGCGGCATGACGATGAAACAGGTCAAAACAGTTTTTGGAGAGCCTTCCATGGAACACCCCTGGGTGGGCTATCCACCAATCACACGCTGGGACTATACGGACTTTTCAGTTTTTTTTGAACACGAATATGTCTTGAACTCTGTGGTTCGCCGTCAATAATAACCCGCCCATCTTGCGTCCGTTTTCAATGCAAATGCAGAAAAATCCGTTGAACAGGAGGATATTGCCCCGACAAAAGTCCACAAAATAGGTAACTTGGTCACAAGTCACACTTTTTCAATTTTCCGCAGTAGCCATACAGGAATAAATGTTTTATATTGGCGCTGCTATACAAACATACAAAAAGAATAGGCAACCAGCCGCAAGAGCTGGAGTATGAATGCCGATTGGCATTTTTCGGAGGACATAATGAAATATCTGCTTGCGTTGGCAGTTGCTTTTTCATTGACCTTGGTCTGGCAGACTTCAAGTCGAGCAGACCGCCCTTTGATGTTACAGGATGTCGGGCACGAACAGGTTGTGAAACATTCGCCTCGGACGGCGATGGTTGATCCCTACCGGGTATCACCACTACGTTAGTATTTTCACCCTGGCCAGCGATTAACCGCCGGTCAGGGACATTACCCTGACAATCTCACCTGGATTTTCATTGAATTCGTGACGTGCGGGTTTTCGGGAGATTGCTTCATAAATCACCTCTTTCAGCCCCTCATCACTGATACCCTGCCGCATTAGCGGGCGCAATTCAGCATTGTCGTGCTTTCCGAGGCAGAGATAGAGTGTTCCTTCAACAGATATACGCACCCGGTTACAACTCTCGCAGAAGTGCTGGGACATGGGCGTAATGAAGCCAATACGCAGGTTCGTCTCTTTCACTCTGACGTAGGAGGCAGGGCCTGCGCCTCGCATGACTGCAGGTTCCAGCTGAAATCGCTCTTCAAGATCAGCCTTGATCTCTTTCAAGCTGACATATCGATCCGTGGCATTCTTGCCTGTCTCACCGACCGGCATGGTCTCAATGAAGCGGAGGGTGAAATCATGCTCAAGACAGAAATCGACCATCCCGCCAATTTCATGGTCGTTAATCCCTTTCATCACAACCATGTTAATTTTGATGGGGTTTAAACCCACTTCCTTGGCAGCCATCAGGCCATCGAGAACGTTATCCAGATTACCCTGTGTAATCTCACGAAAGCTGTCAGGATTCAATGAATCCAAGCTCACATTGATGCGGCTCACGCCGCTCTGCTTCAGAGAAACAGCATGTTTTGCCAGTTGGGATGCATTGGTGCTAAGGGAGAGATCCTCTATGCGTGGCAGCGCACCAATACGGCGTACCATCTCAGGCAGTTCCTTCCTTACCAGAGGCTCGCCGCCAGTCAGTCTGACCTTACTGATGCCCATCTCGGAAAAAACACGGACAAGACGTTCAACCTCATCCAGGGTCAGCCAACTGTCAGGCTGAGAAAAGTCCTTGTACCCTTTTGGAATGCAGTAAAAACAGCGGAAGTCACAGCGATCTGTCACTGACAAACGGAGATATTCGATGTTACGACCAAACGGGTCTATCAACATGGCATTTGCTTCTCTCGTAGCTGGAAAATTCCCAGGCCTGCTGATTGTAGCCTATCGCGAAACAACAGATGCACTTCAGTGCTTCTGGTTTTGTTACGCTAAAGACATATTTTTTAAGAGAAAATCTGATGGATAAACAAATCCTTCAATATCTGACTGGTCTTTTCCGCAGAGTGAACAAAACATTCACTCTACGGACAAAACTACCCAGCTTATTTCTCTTAAACACCGGCTAACCGATTGATTTTCGGTTAACTGACGAACAAGCTTCGTTATTACTAAGCAAAAATCGCGCCTAAAATGACTTTTTACTCTTCAGCTTCGCCAGGCAGGTCGTCTGCAGGGTCATAGCCTGCCGGCAGCGAATGTGCGATACCCTTGTGGCAGTCTATACAGGTATATCCCGCTTCAATCGCTTCATCGTGTCGATCAGCGCTACGCTCTTCCTGACGATCAAAATCCATTGAATCGAAATTATGGCAGTTGCGGCACTCACGGGAATCAGTGTCTTTCATTTCCTTCCAGACATTCTGTGCCAACTCCAGACGTTTTTCCTCGAACTTCTCCACTGTGTCAATGGTACCCAGCATCATGTGGTAGAGCTCGTTACTTGCCTTGATCTTGCGGATAATCTTATGGATCCACTCTTTGGGCACATGACAGTCCGGGCAGGTGGCGCGCACACCGGTTCTGTTACTGAAGTGGATGGTCTCCTGCAGTTCCTGGTAAACAGCCTGTTCCATCTCATGGCAGGAGATACAAAATTCTTCAGTATTCGTTGCCTCCATCGCGGTATTGAAGCCGCCCCAGAGGATGATACCCGCTACGATTCCGATCAGAATCAGGGTGAAACCACCCTTTCTCTTGCCATTACTCATGATCTTTTACCTGAATTACAGAAAAATAGTTGAAAAAAATAATGCGCCCCAATCCAATTAAGGACGGGGCGCATCGGTTGTCGAAATATACCCTATTTCACGCCTTCGAACAGATTTTTGACCAGCGGTTCAGCCCCCGTCTGGGTAGCGTGGCACTGGTTACAGAAGTAGCGGCGGCTGGAAATGGTACTTTGAGTCTTGCCGTCGCGGGTTATGTAATGGCTGTCACCCACTTTAGGAGATTTTTCCTTCTTGTAGGTTTTCTCACTATGGCACTTCAAACAGCCATTGTTCTTCAGATTGATTTTGTACTTGTCGACTGTGTGAGGAGTCATCGGTGGTTGCTGTTTGTAACTGCGGGCGATACCGCCTTTAACAGACTGAACCTTCTTCTTATCAGGTTTCTCAGCCATTGCCTTGAGGTCACTGTTACCGCGCAGAGACATCACTTCCGACATTGCTGATGCTGTAAAAAACAGAGTCAGCACTGCAGCCATCATGACCAGAATAGTTTTCTTCATTTCATTCTCCATCATCGCTCTATATATATGAGTTGCGAATTCATAAGCAGGCCCATTAAATATGGACCTCTTGTTTCTTAATCACTTCGGGATTCGACCTTATGGTCTCGGAGACGGTTCGACCGCCATAACTGAAAACATCCTTCGCGCAAATATCGATGCAACGACCGCAGTTGGTGCAGTCAGAAGAGAGGATTACCGGGCTGATACCCTTGCTTCCCCCTTTCAATGCCGGCCTGATCACTTGTGGTTCGGGACAGACGACGAAGCATTCCATGCAGTCGTTGCACTCCGCCCTGTTGCTGGCGTTGACACGCAACAGGCTTCGACTCCCGATCAGGTTATAGAAGGCGCCGACCGGACAGAGACGTCCGCACCAGCCTTCTTTGGCCACCAGCAAATCAAAGAGAAAGACCGCCAATATCACCACCCAAGTCGCCCCCATTCCGAAGACGATACCTCGAAACATCATGGAGACAGGGTTGATCAGTTCCCAGACGATACCCCCGGAAACCACCAACGGCAGAATCAGAGTCAGGGCAAGCATCCAGTAGCGGGCATTACGGGAGATCTGAGAGGTCGTCCTGATACCCAACTTTCGCCGCAACCAACTGGCCAGATCGGTGATCATATTCACCGGGCAGACCCAGGAGCAGTAGACCCGTCCACCCACTACAAAGTAGAAGAGCAGGACGAGCACCACACCTATGATGGCGGTGGTCTCAGGCACCACACCGGAAAGCACCGCTTGCAGCAGCACATGCGGATCGGTCAGCGGCAAAATGTCCAGCGTCAGACTTGACGCCAGATTGCCTTTTGCAATCCACACCCCGAAAACGGGGCCGGCGAGGAACAGGGCAAGTATCCCCAGTTGACTCAAACGTCGCAGAATCAGCCACTTATGGGCTTTTATCCAGCCCTTGGCAGCAATGGCGTCGTCACCTAATGTCGTCAGATCAACCATTACTTGTTATCCATGAAACTGCTATTGAGTGAATCCAGGGGATTGGACGAGAACGGCGTCTCCTCCGGTTTCCCTTCGATAATCAGACCTTCGCCCTGCAAGTCATAGCGCACACCCTCTGGGAGGTTGTATTTGTGCTCTACATCCGGCGTAACCAAGGCCCCACCCGCTTTCTCTTTCTCCTTCCAGCCAAGTCGATAATGTTTACCTAATTCGCCCTTCGCAAGATCTGTCGGAAACACTTTGATCGCTGCCTCTTCCAGGATACAAGCCCGCTCGCAGAGACCACAGCCGGTACAGGCGTCGGAGTGCACCACTGGAATAAACAGTGCGTGCTTTCCTGACCTGACGTTATGCTGCATATTCAGCGATATGGCCCTGCCCCGAATCGGGCAGACGTTGAAACAGACCTCACAGCGAAGACCGTGAAAGGCAATGCAGGTCTCCTGATCCACCACAACCGCAAGCCCCATGCGGGACTCCTCGATATCGGTAAGACCATGATCCAGGGCATTGGTCGGACAGGCGACGATGCAGGGGATGTCCTCACACATTTCGCAAGGCCCGGAGCGGGCTACGAAATAGGGAGTTCCCGTTGCAACGTCGTCACCGACCTCACCAAGGAACAGGATGTCGTACGGACAATCCCGCACACACAACCCGCATCGGATACAGGCACCCAGAAAATCCTCTTCCGGCAGTGCGCCCGGTGGCCGGATATAGTGGGCAGGCATGGATGAGGCTCTATTGGAATAGATCCCCAAACCCACACCGACCAATCCGACCCCACAAGCTGTCTTGAGCATATTGCCCAGGAACTGCCGTCGATTCATCTCATGTTTTTTGTCTGTATCTGACATTACTGACCAGTTGATTTGCTTTCGATTACACGTTTTTCAGTTTTGACGCTCTCCGGTCCGGAAAAACGGACCGGATTCCGTCTTCTTAAGCCTTAACGATCTTCACCGCACACTTCTTGTAATCCGTCTCTTTCGAGAGTGGATCAGTGGCGTCGAGGGTCAGCTTATTGACCAAACGACCGGCATCAAACCAAGGAATGAACACCAAGTCATCAGGCACTTTATTGCGCCCTTTGGTGTCTACCCGGCAGACGATCTCACCACGACGGGAGATGATCTTGGCCATGGAGCCGTTACGCAATTTGCGCTTCTTGGCAGCCTTCTTGCTCATAAAGACCACGGCATCCGGCACCGCGCGATAGAGCTCAGGTACGCGACGGGTCATGGAACCTGAGTGCCAGTGCTCCAGAACACGACCGGTGCAGAGCCACAGGTTGTACTCCTTGTCCGGCATTTCTGCGGCAGGCTCGTAGGGGCCAAAGATGATGTTGGCCTTGTTGTCCTTGGCGCCATAGAACTGGACTTCGCTGCCCTTCTCTACATGCGGATCATAGCCTTCACGGAAACGCCACAGGGTCTCCTTGCCATCGATCACAGGCCAGCGTAGACCGCGCGCCTTATGATAGACCTCGAATTCAGCCATCTCATGGCCTTTCTTGGGGATACCAGGCACGGAGTTGAACAAGCGGTACTCTTCGAAAAGACCCTTCTGTACGTAGTAGCCGAAGTAGTCCATCTCATCGTTGCCATACTCGTTGCCACGATCATCGGTGACCTTCTGTTTCGGGAACTTGTTTACCACCCCATTCTCGAAGAGAACATCGTAAAGCGTCTTACCTGCATACTCAGGTTTCTTGGCAATAAGATCCTCCGGCCAGACATCCTCCACTTTGACATACTTGGCGAATTCCATGAGCTGCCACAGGTCAGAACGAGACTCGCCCGGCCCCTGCACCTGCTGACGCCAGAACTGGGTGCGCCGCTCTGCATTACCGTAGGCGCCCTCTTTCTCGATCCACATGGAGGTCGGCAGGACCAGATCGGCCGCCTGAGCCGATACTGTGGGATAGGGGTCGGTGACAGTGATGAAGTTAGCCGGATCACGCCAACCGGGGAGAGACTCCTCGTTCATGTTGGCAGCGGCCTGCATGTTGTTGTTACACATGACCCAGAAGCAGTTCATCTTGCGATCTTTGAGCGCACGATGCATGGCGACCGCGTGAATCAGGGTCTTGCCCATTGGCTTCCCGCTGATGTCCGATTGAGCAGCCTTATCTGACATGCCGTTATGTCTTGGGATAGTGCCTGCGGGCAGTTTCCAGACTTTCTCGGCAAATTTGCAGTGTGCGTCCTTCTTGACCACGAGATCAGCCGGCAGACGATGGGTAAAGGTGCCGACTTCACGTGCGGTGCCACAAGCAGAGGGCTGACCGGTCAGAGAGAAGGGACTGTTGCCGGGTTCGGAGATCTTACCCATCAGCAGATGGATGTTATAGACCAAGCCATTCATCCAGACACCGCGAGTGTGCTGGTTCATGCCCATGGTCCAGTAGGAAGAGACCTTCTTCTTGGGATCGGCGTAGACCTTGGCCAGACGCTCCAGCTTCTTCTTAGACACACCGGAAATCTTGCTGGCTTTCTCAACCGTGTACTCGGAGACCAGCTTCGCAAACTCGTCAAAGGCGATCTTGTTGAACTTGCCCTTGTTGGGGTTCTTCGCAGCCTTTTGCAGCGGATGCTCAGGGCGCAGACCATAGCCGATATCGGTGGTGGTCTTGTTGAAGTTGACGTGCTTGCCAATGAAGTCCTTGTTGTAGGATTTCGTCTGGATGATGTAGTTGGCGATGTAGTTGGCAATCGCCAGATCACTTTGAGGCTTGAAGATAATCGGATTGTCCGCCAGCTCGAAACAGCGATGCTCATAGGTGGAGAGCACATGTACTTCACAACCTTTCTTGGTCAGACGGGTGTCGGTAAGACGTGACCAGAGGATAGGGTGCATCTCCGCCATGTTAGCGCCCCAAAGGACGAAGACATCGGCGTGCTCCAGATCATCGTAGCAACCCATGGGCTCATCGATACGGAAGGCGCGCATGAAGGCACCTACAGCAGAGGCCATGCAGTGACGAGCGTTGGGATCCAGGCTGTTGGAACGGAAACCCGCCTTCATGAGTTTGGCGGCGGCATAACCCTCCCAGACAGTCCACTGTCCGGAGCCGAACATGCCGACGCCTTTAGCACCTTTGGCCTTACGGGCTGCGACCCATTTTTCAGCCATCGTTTTGAAGGCTTCGTCCCAGGAAACTGCCTCGAACTTGCCATTCTTGTCATACTTGCCGTTGGTCTTGCGCAGCATCGGCTGGGTCAGACGGTCCGCGCCATACAGGATCTTCGGCAGGAAATAGCCCTTGATGCATTGCAGGCCTTTGTTGACCGGCGCGTCAGGATCACCCTGACTGGCCACCACCTTGCCGTCTCTGACACCCATGAGAACGCTGCAGCCGGTACCGCAGTAGCGGCAGGCTGCTTTATCCCAGCGGATACCATCGTCACCTTCTGCAGCAGCAGCGGTTGTAATCGTCGGCAGGGTTACTCCTGCCACCGAAGCCGCCGCAGCAACTGCATTGCTCTTGATAAACTCTCGTCTAGTTAACTTCACGTTTCATCTCCTCCATCGATTCCTCACCACCATAGTGATAAATCAAAACTGTACTAACAACCCCTTCTACATCTCTAAGCGCGTTCATTGTGTCCGAGACAGGTGAGATCTCCTCCCCCTCATCTTCAATGGTCACGATCAGCTTGCCCACATCTGTACCTCCGTGGACCTCCACGCCGGTAAATTTTTCCAACCGTTGCGAGACAATCGCTCCCTTCTCTGGCTGGGTATGCACAACAAGGCTACAGATATTCATAGGTTTGGAATTCCTCCTGGTATCTAACCACTATGCCGCTTGGTCTTGTTGCTGCGGCTTGAGAGTGACAGACTGAGAGGGGCAGACGGCAAAACAGTTGCCGCAGCCCGTACAGTCCTCTGGATTGAGCAAAGGTCTGGCTTTGCCGCCGACCTCCAGTTTGAAGCGAATAGCTGACTCATCGCAGACCTCGCCGCAGCTGCGGCAGACAACCCCCTGCATTGAAAGACAGTTGTCTGCGATCTCGGCTTTCAACGGCCAGGGCGGCTGATTCAGGTCATTAAAAAAGGCCAGCACCTTATGAGTGCAGGCCTTTACGCAATCCCCGCAGAATGTGCAGCCACCCTGTGAGAAATCTATTCTGGGAAATCCACCGGGTCCCCGCTGGATGATATGTTGCGGACATTCTGAGATGCAATCGTCGCATCGTTCGCACTTTTCGACGAATTCCGCTTCAGGTTTTGACCATGGCGGTCTGATAGAGGACTGTGTCCCACGCAGGTCGCCACGGAGAAATTGTGTTCTGTTAACTGACACTATCAAATGGTGTTTTATTAGAACCTTGCGAGATTCTGTCACTAGCGCCTGGCAACATCATTGACGCTGGTCAAGGGATTGGAAAACAGGGCGCCAACTTTCTTTAAATTATTCAACCAATTACCATTTAATAGTTACTCGCGTATACCTAATAATTGGTATAAGGCCTCTCTGAGGTAGATTAATGTTTACCCTATAGAAAAGGGAGATTAACCTTAGTTATGTAAACGTTCAATGGCGGGCTGCCGAGATCTTAGGAATAACGATGGGCAAGCAACGCGGTTAACTACTTTTTTAACGCCCATACTGCTGCCTCGACCCGTGAATGCAGATTGAGTTTTTTCAGCAGATGTTTAACGTGGACCTTAACCGTTCCCTGGGAAATATCCAGCACCTGGGCGATTAATTTGTTACTCCTGCCACAAGCAATCTGATCCAGAATTTCCCGTTCACGGGTGGTCAGCCCTGCCAGAACCACTGATTGTGGCGATTTTTCCTCTTCACGAAGCGCTTGGGCAAGTAACCGGGTCAGTTGCTCACTGATGACCATTTCCCCTTTGACCGCTCTACGGAGCGATCTGAGTATATCCTCGGGCTCCATATCTTTTAACAGATAACCGTCCGCACCTTGGCGTAGTGCGGCAATGACATCCTCTTCATTATCAGAAACCGTAAGCATCAGGATTCGTGCGTCGAGATTTTCTTTTTTGATCGCCCGCAGGGTTTCGATTCCGTTCATTCCCTTCATATTGATATCCAACAGGATCAAGTCCGGATTGATACGCTTTGCAAGCGCCAGACCATCGAGTCCATTTGCGGCTTCACCTGCGAGCATCAGAGATTCCTCCATATCTATCAGGTCTGCCACGCCCTTCCTGAACAGAGGATGATCGTCAATGGCAAGTACAGTACTAAGCTTTGTTTCGGGCATTATTCATCTTCTGAAGGAGATTTTCATGGGATAAGGTATGGTCGCTACCAGAAATGCTGAATGTCAACTCGATTCTAGTCCCGCCGGTATCCGTCTCTGTGATCGATAGTTCACCACCCAGCCATGCGGCGCGTTCTGTCATGATCGTCAGGCCATAATGCTGCATCATATCGCCGTTTTCACCGGTGATGCCAATACCGTCATCTTCGACCCGAACTCTGACAACGCCATCGGTCTGGCACTCAAGCAGCACTTGAACGGTTGTTGCGCTGGCATGTCTGATTACGTTTGAGAGTGCTTCGCGTATGATTTGTATGACATGAATCTCCGCGTTGGGACTGAATCTGCAGTTTGCGATCCGGTCGACGAGTTCAATCCGGATGCCGCTTCTGTCGGCATATTCACGGACGGTATTTTCCAGCGTGGCGACGAGTCCTGCTTCATTGACCCGTAACCGAAATGAAGTCAGCAATTCCCGCAGCTGCCGATAGGCACCATTGAGCGCCGAGCGCAGGACTTGTGTGATGGAGAGAATACTCTCTTGGTCATGCTCTTCGGAGACACTCTTTTCCAGACGGCTGACCTGTATTTTGAGGTAGGAGAGAGATTGGGCAATCGAATCGTGTAGCTCCCGGGCAATCACACTGCGTTCCTCCATGAGTGACAGCATCCGGCTTTGTGATGCTCGCTGAGCCACATTGATAGACAAGGCAATGTGGCTGGCCACGGTTTCCAACAGGCGCTGCTGCCACTCTTCAAGCACCTTTTTCTCGGAAAATTCAACCAGGAGTATGCCAAACTGTTCTGCTTGATCACGGATCGGAGTGGAAAACACATTGACCCTTTTGCCATCGATAGTGTCGGCGCCGAAGGTGTGAGTGGTGCCATCTCTGATGCATCGCTGGCAATTGCCCAGCAGATCTGCCTGCCGCCGGTTGTTGAGCGAATTTGTCGAGGCCAACTGGTAGCCACTCTCGTCACCGGATCTGCCCAGACAGATCGTGCCGCTATTGACCCCGATCAGATCCTCAATGTCGTGAATGAGCGCTACCTGCACCTCACTTTCCAGGGATGAATCGTTCAACCTCCTGGTTGTCTTGTAAAGCAGCTCCAGAGAACGGTTGCTTCGTTCCAGATGTGCAGTCTGTTCTTGAACGCGCGTCTCCAGATCCGAATAGATCTTCGACAGATCCTCCGCCATTACGTTGAACGCATGACCAAGTTGGCCTAGTTCGTCTTCGCTGAGGTATCTGCTTCTAACCGTAAAGTCCCCATGTCGAGCCGCCCGCGCACAGGCCAGCAGATCGCGGAGCGGCCTCAACACATTGATGTGCAACAGAAAGAGACTGACCAACGCCACAAGGAGAATCAGAATTAGTGAGAAAATCTGGATGATGCGTAACTGAGAATTTTTCTCCTCAGCATCAAGTTCAAGCACTTTCACGAAATGGTGGATGCGTTTCACAAATCCATCCACATTCGAAAGGAAGTACAGCTGTTGCCTGGTGACCTCGTGCCGAATATCAGAAAAATCCGAATTGAGTGCAAGCAACTCCAGGTAGACGCGAAGATGGGGGAAGATGTCAGTCTGCCACTGACTTGCCACCGCCTGATAGGCCGCCTGTACCCGTTTGCTGGGCCCTTTCTCCAGAACATTGTGGATGCGGGGGGCTGAATAACCGCTCTTCGAACTCGGTGATCAGATTCCCGGTTGTCGAAACCGATTTTTCCGTATCATCTGAGGGGCCGTGAACCAGACTGCTGGCTATGCGATAGGATTGCATGCGCAGGGTGCCGGCCTGATTGATGGCGGCGGCAAATCCCTCTGTAGTCTCTGCCACGAAGACCGAAATCAGCATACTGATGACCGCCAGACCCAAAATGGTCATCATGGCGATGCCAAACCGAAGGAGTAATGAACGGTTCACTTGTTAGGCTGTACCGGAGAGAGTACTGGCGGCAATCAGGGTGCCGGGCTACTCCAAATGATATCCCTATTTGACTGATCAACAAAGAATCAGGTTTTTCTACTGGAAGTACCGACCTACTCCGCAAGCATCTGCAGCCCGGAAATATCTGAAATCAGAATGTTTTTGTGTTTGACGGAGATTAGTTTCCGGGTCGAGAGCCGATGCAGCTCACGGGAAAAGGTCTCCGGCGTCAAATCGAGAGAGGACGCCACGATGGATTTACTCACGGGTAGTACGACTTCCTGCGGTTTATCGCCGCACAAATCCTCACCCGCAATCTTCAACAGATAACCGGCAACGCGCTGAGTAGCCGACTTTAGGCAGCAGGACTCCAGGTCGGCATACAGATTATCGAGACAAGCGCCCATATGCTGAAGCAGTGCTGCCGATAACTCCGGCCACCGATAAACGGCGCTGAGAATCGCATCCTTGTGCAGCTCGACGACTTCACAGCGATTCAACGCATAGGCGGAGATCGTCATCGGCTGGCCGGAAAAAAGTGATGAAATTCCAAAGGAATCCCCCTGAGAAAGGATGTTAACAACCCGTTCGGAACCGCTGGATGATAGGATGCTCAATTTGACCTGGCCGTGCATTACGAGATACAGGGCGACAGGCTCCATTCTGCTGGTTACGATACTCCCACCGCGCTTTGTTGAAACAATTCGTGCATTGTTCGACAGGTATTCAAGCACTTCAGCTGTAATGCCCCTAAAAAGTGGACAATCACCCAAAAACGACGCCAGCTGAATTTCACGCACCGCTACATCCATATTGTCACCCTTAAGTAAACAATGGTCGGCTGTCGAAATCACGAGCATCTCTTGAACGCAATTGTTCAAGTAAGCGATCTGTCATCGTTCAGCCAAAAAAATGTACATGAATATTTTCCTTATACCGGTATCGATTTGGAATGATAATTATCAATGATGGATAAGTTTATTAGAATATTTTATTAAAACAATCAACCAGTTGCCAACTTGCTGATATGCAAAGCTACCTATATTTCGGTATTATTCACCGATAAAACAAAATTGTAGCGATTCTCTTACCCTCAATTTTCAAGGGATAGAACGGATGCTTTATAAGCATGATCTAAACAACGTGATCAGGTCGAAAAAATCGGGTAATCTCGCCGCACAATTCTTGTGATTCACCCCTCGTATCAGGTATGGTTGCGCCTTATTGAAATTAACGTCTTGCGGCACTCTGAACTGCTGATATAGATAGTGTGATCACCTCCAGAACCACACCCAAAATATAAAACGTGACTTCACCTCTTTCCGATACTGCAACATTTGAAGCCAAGGACCTTGAGTGCATCCGTGACGACCGGGTGCTCTTTTCGGGCCTGTGTTTCACCGTGAACCCTGGCGAAGCGCTTGTGCTCGAGGGGCGAAACGGCAGTGGCAAAACATCCCTGCTGCGCATCTTGTGCGGCATCCGGCTGCCGGAATCGGGACAACTGCTCTGGAAGGGTGAAGATATCTTCAGGCTGGGTCCTGAATATCACGAACACACCGCATACCTCGGGCACAAGGACGGCAGCAAACTCGATCTGACCCCCTTGGAAAACCTGCGGGTGGCCCGCGGGTTCGGTAAGGCAAAAGAGGGGATCGCCCTGGAAGAGGCGCTGGATCAGGTAGGACTCTACGGCTTTGAGGACGTGCTAACCCGCAACATGTCAGCAGGACAGCAGCGGCGCCTGGCAATTGCCCGGCTTTTGGTCACCGATGCAAAGTTCTGGATTCTGGATGAACCCTTTACCTCACTGGACAGAAAAGGCATAGAACACATGGAACGGCTCTTTGAAGCGCACCTGCAGTCTGGTGGCATGGCGGCCATGACGACTCACCACCGTATTGGCTTCAAGGAAGATGTCAAACTGGTACGGATCAATCTGTCGGAACGATGAGCACGCTCTCTCTTACCAGCGCATTCACCCTGCTCCTCAAAAGGGACCTGGTTCTGGCCTACCGGCGACGAGCCGAACTGGCCAACCCGCTGCTGTTTTTTGTGCTGGTCACCGCCATGTTCCCCCTGGGTATAGGCAACGATCCCAAACTGATTCAGGCGGTAGGCCCCGGCGTTATCTGGGTCGCGGCCCTGCTCGCCGCCCTACTCTCCCTCGACACCATGTTTCGCTCCGATTTTGATGATGGCACCCTGGAGCAGTTCATGCTCAGTGCCCATCCAATCTCAGTGCTGGTCCTGGCAAAGATTTTGGCACACTGGATGATCACCGGACTGCCACTTTTCATCGCCGCCCCTCTGCTGGCGATGATGCTGAATGTTCCCACTGACGCCATACCGACCCTGATGCTGACGCTGGTGCTCGGAACACCGGTATTAAGCCTGATCGGTTCGGTCGGCGTGGCATTGACAGTCGGCTTGCGCCGTGGGGGCGTCATTCTTTCGCTGTTGGTGCTGCCGCTCTATGTCCCGGTATTGATCTTTGCCACCGATGCTGTAAAGACCTCCATCGTGGGGATTCCCACCAGCGCGCAGATTTCTTTCCTTGCCGCAATGCTGATAGGTTCCCTGGTTCTGGCCCCTCTGGCCACCGCCGCTTCTCTGAGAATTAGTTTAAGTTGACTATGATAGTTCGATTTTTCCATCAGATGGGTTCGCCCCGTTACTTTTACAATGTCGCGGGCAAGATGATTCCCTGGTTCGCGATCTCTTTTCTACTCACCCTGATCGCCGGCGTCTACTACGGGCTGTTCGTTGCCCCGCCCGACTATCAGCAGGGTGATAGCTACCGCATCATGTACATTCATGTACCTGCGGCCTGGATGTCGATGTTCATCTATATCGTGATGGCGGTCGCCGGCCTGATCAGCTTGGTCTGGCGTATCAAAATCACGGAGATCACGATTATCAGCAGTGCCTCGGTCGGGGCATCCTTTACCTTTCTGGCACTGGTGACCGGCTCATTGTGGGGCAAACCCATGTGGGGGGCCTGGTGGGTCTGGGATGCACGTCTCACATCTGAGCTAATGCTGCTGTTCCTCTACCTCGGCATCATCGCGCTCTACAGCGCTATAGAGGACAAACGCGTGGCTGCACGAGCCATCTCTATTCTGGCGCTGGTGGGCGTGGTCAATATCCCGATCATCCACTACTCGGTGGAGTGGTGGAACACGCTGCATCAGACCTCATCCGTGACCGTGACCGGAAAGCAAGCCATGTCGACCAGCATGCTAATCCCACTTTTGTTGATGGGCATCTCTTTTAAACTTTATTACGGTGCCGTGGTCTTAATGCGGGCACGAGCTGAAGTACTGGAGCGTGACCGCAATACCCGCTGGGTGCGCGAGCTGGTTGAAGGGGAGATGAAATGAGCGAATTTCTGGATATGGGGGGTTATGCGATGTATGTATGGCCGTCTTACGGACTGGCTTTCGTCATCCTCGTTGCCAACTGGGTCAGCCCGCTTTTACAGCGCCGTCGAGTCCTAACTGACATCGCCCGCAAACTGCGTCGCGAAAAGAGAGAGCAAAAATGAATCCTATCCGAAAAAAACGCCTTTATCTGATTGGCATGATGGTTGCCGGTGTCGGCGTTGCTGCCTGGCTCGCTCTGAACGCCTTCGATGAAAATCTGATGTTTTTCTTTTCGCCTTCCGAAATAGCAGAGGGCAAGGCGCCCATAGGCCACCCCTTCCGCGTCGGCGGACTGGTGAGTAATAACAGCGTCAAGCGCAAACCGGACGGACTTACCACGGCCTTTGACGTTACGGACAACGCCGAGACCGTCACCGTGGAGTACACCGGCATTCTGCCTGACCTGTTCCGCGAGGGCCAGGGCATCGTCGCGCTGGGGCAGTTGAACGAAAGCGGTATTTTCGTCGCCAGTGAAGTATTGGCCAAACATGATGAGAACTACATGCCGCCGGAAGTGGCTGACTCACTGAAAACGGCCCACGATGAAGGTGTCAGTGAGAGGCAGCAGCAGGTGAGTGTCCAATGATCCCGGAAATCGGTCATTATGCGCTCATCCTGGCACTCAGCCTTGCCATCATCCAGGCAATCGTCCCGTTGGCGGGTTCCTACACGAACACCTACAGCTGGATGGCCCTGTCACGGCCATTGGTCTGGGGCCAGCTGCTCTTCCTGACCCTCTCAACCATAGTTTTGGCAAATGCCTTTTTGGCCAACGACTTCTCGGTCATCTATGTCGCTCAGCATGGCAACACCAAACTGCCGGATCTCTACAAGATCTCCGCTGTATGGGGCGCTCACGAAGGATCACTGTTGTTGTGGGCCTTTCTGCTTGCCGCCTGGAGCGCAGCCATCGCCCTTTTCAGCCGCAACCTGCCGCTGCCCGTCGTTGCTCGCGTACTGTCAGTAATGGGTATGATCAGCATCGGTTTCCTGCTGTTCCTGCTGCTGACCTCCAACCCTTTCGACCGCACTTTTCCGGTACCATTTGAGGGCCGTGAGCTCAACCCCATGCTGCAGGATCCGGGATTGGCCATTCACCCCCCGCTGCTATACATGGGTTATGTCGGCTTCTCGGTTGCGTTTGCCTTCTCCATTGCCGCCCTCCTTGGCGGCAAGCTGGACGCGTCCTGGGCGCGCTGGTCACGTCCTTGGACCACGGTGGCCTGGGTCTTTCTGACCGTGGGTATCGCACTGGGCAGTTGGTGGGCCTACTATGAGCTGGGCTGGGGTGGCTGGTGGTTCTGGGATCCGGTGGAAAATGCCTCTTTGATGCCATGGCTCATAGGCACTGCCCTGATGCACTCACTGGCGGTGACCGAGAAACGGGGCGCCTTCAAGAGCTGGACCGTGCTGTTAGCGCTGTTTGCCTTCTCCCTGAGTCTGCTCGGCACCTTTCTCGTCCGCTCCGGCGTATTGACCTCCGTCCACTCCTTCGCATCAGATCCGGAGCGCGGCGTCTTCATCCTGATCTTTCTGCTGGTCGCGATCGGTGGCTCCCTCTTACTCTATGCATGGCGTGCCCCCTATATCTCCGGCGGTGGCCGCTTCGACCTGATCTCCCGTGAGACCTTTCTGTTGGGCAACAACTTACTATTATCCGTACTGGCCGGTCTGATCCTGCTCGGCACCCTGGCGCCGCTGATCTACGATGCCATGGAGTGGGGCAAGATCTCCGTCGGATTTCCCTGGTTCAACAAGATGTTCGTCCTGCTGACGCCTTTTCTGGCGCTATTGATGGGCGTGGGATCGATCTCCCGTTGGAAACACACCGATGTCGCTTTCCTGGTCAAACAGTTGAAAGTCGCGTTTGTCATCAGCCTGGTCTTCGGCCTGCTCACTCTGCTGCCCCTGTTTTCCGGTGGAAACCTGATGGTGGGCCTGGGCATGGGACTGGCGATGTGGGTGGTGACCTCCCATCTGGTTAACGTCAAAGAACGGCTCAAGCACAAAGCAGGATTCAACGGCTTCCTGCGTGATCTCTCGGGTGGAGGCCGCAGCTACTACGGCATGATTCTCGCCCATATGGGTGTGGCCATGTTTATCGTCGGCGTTACCATGGTTTCCAACTACGGCATTGAGCAGGACATCCGCATGTCTCCCGGTGATACCGCAGACATTGCCGGCTATGAGTTCAAGTTCGAGGGCGTCAGTGAGTTTCCCGGACCGAACTACAATGCCCAGCGTGGACGTTTTCTGATATCTAAAGATGGCAAACAGATCGCCATCCTGCAGCCGGAAAAACGCACCTATTTTGTGCAGACTCGCCCCATGACTGAAGCGGGGATCGACTGGGGACTGACCCGTGATCTCTATGTCTCTCTCGGTGAATCCCTGGGTGGCGGTGACTGGAGTATGCGCCTCTACTACAAACCTTATATTCGCTGGATCTGGATAGCCGCGATCTTTATGGGCCTCGGCGGACTGCTTGCCATCTCGGACAGACGCTATCGCACCGCCCGCAAACGAGCCAGTGCCACTGCCACCCTGACGGCAGGGAGTTCGACCCCGGCCGCCGCGGAGAGTCATTCATGAGCCGTTACCTGCGTTTCCTCGTACCTTTGGCGATCTTTGCAGTGATTGCAGCCTTTCTATTCAAGGGACTGGATGAGAATTACAATCCGAGAGCCATCCCCTCTCCTCTGATCGGCAAGCCGGTTCCCGAGTTCTCGCTGCCCCTGCTGGAGCAGCCGGAGACTCAGATCACCAACAAGGATCTGCTGGGCAAGGTCTATCTGCTCAACGTCTGGGCGACCTGGTGTGTCTCCTGCCGGGCGGAACATGAAACCCTGGTTCAACTCGGCCGCATGAACAAGGTCGATATCTACGGCCTCAACTGGAAGGATGAACGCGTCGCAGCACAGGCCTGGCTCAGGCAACTGGGTAATCCCTATACGGCCAATATCTTCGACAAGAAGGGCCGCACAGCTATCGATTTGGGGGTTTACGGTGCACCGGAGACCTTCCTGGTCGATGCCCAAGGCATCATCCGCTACAAACATGCCGGTCCGGTCAGCCCGGATCTGATTCGTGACAAGATCCTGCCGATGGTGGCGGAACTCAAGAAGAAGGGATGATGTTCGTGCGTATTTTTCTATTGAGCCTGTTTTTCCTCATATCCACCACCCCTCTCTCTGCCGCCACACTGGCGGATTACACATTCGAGGACCCGCAAAAGGCAGCTGATTTTCGCAACATCATCGAGGAGATGCGCTGTCTCGTCTGCCAGAATGAGTCCTTGGCCGGTTCCAATGCCGAGCTGGCGGTGGATCTGCGCAACGAGATTTTCGATATGATGACGGCGGGACAGGATAAAGACGACGTCATCCGTTTCATGGTTGCCCGATATGGTGATTTTGTCCTCTACGATCCGCCGATGAAACCCTCGACCTACCCCCTCTGGTTCGGCCCACTGGTGCTGCTGATCATTGGCGCTTTGGTACTTATCCGGGCGCTACGGAAAAAAAGTGTGACCCAAGAGACCAAACTCTCGAACGATGAGCAGCAGCGGCTCGATACCCTTCTTAAGCAACCGTCTGATTCCAAGGACGCAAAAAAATGACCCTTTTCTGGATTATTGCGGCCGGGTTGACCCTCCTGGCCATGGCCTTTGTTGTTCTGCCTTTACTAAGAGGCCTTAAGAATACAGGCATCAGTTCCGATGAACTCAATCTTGAGGTTTTCCAGCAACAGCTTGAAGAACTGGATAACGATCTCGACAGCGGCATTCTCGATCAGGCCCGTTATGATGCTGCACGCAAGGATCTTGAAAAAGAGTTCTTGACCGATGTCTCGGGGAACAAGGTGGCGCCGGCAACGATGAACCGCAGCAGCGGAAGGTGGGTAATAGGCGCAGCAGTGCTTATCCCTGTCAGCGCCGTGATCCTCTATCAGATACTGGGTACCCCTGAAATCATTCCACGTCTGACGGGCCAGGTACCTGACACTACTGTGAACAGCGCCCAGGAAAAAGCCAAAAACATGCCGCCAATGGAAGAGCTGGTGCAAAAACTGGCTGATAAACTGGTGGAGCAACCCGAGAACATAGACGGCTGGTTGATGCTGGCCCGCAGCTATATGTCCATGGATAGAGTTCAAGAAGGGCTTGAAGCCTATGGACAGGCCATGAGACTCGCCCCGGAAAACACCGCCGTTTTGCTGGCCTACGCAGAGGGCCTGGCTAAAACAGATAGCAACAACTTCACCGGCAAGGCTGCATCCCTCGTCGAAAAGGCCATCAAGCTGGATGGCGATAACCCCAATGCACGTTGGATGATGGGGATAGTCTCCTACCAGCGTGGAGACTACTCTGCGGCCGTCGAACATTGGGAGAGGACTCAGACTCTGCTCGGCCCGGATAACAAGGATGCGGCAACCATCACGAACGCACTTGCTGATGCGCGCAGAGAGATGGGTGAGGCACCCAAACTGCCCAGTATCATACCGCAGGCCGTCGCCAAATCTGCGCCGACGGCCAATGCAGCAAGCAAGTCAAAAATTATCTTGGAGGTCGTGCTATCCGATGAGATGCGGGCAAAGACCAAACCTGGGGATCTGGTGTTTATCTACGCCAAGGCGCTGGAGGGACCGCCGATGCCACTGGCGGCCGCGCGCAAGCAGGTGCGGGATCTGCCCCTGACAATAGAACTGGATGACGGTATGGCGATGATGCCGCAATTCAAGCTCTCCAACTTTCCTGAGGTTGTGGTGGGGGCGCGCATCTCACTCTCCGGCAACCCCATTGCTCAGAGCGGTGACCCGGAGGGTGAGGTCAAACCCGTCACACCCGGCCAGGCAGGCACAGTAAAAGTTGTCATCAACGGGCTGCATCCCTGAACAGCCGATATATCCTCGGCAGTAGGCCCGATCAAGCGTAGCGGATCGGGCGTCTTTAAGGTTGCCGGTTCCGCTACGCTTGAACCGGCCTACTCCTTCATGGGTTCTATATAATCTCCAATCCACCCATATAGGGACGCAGAACCTCCGGCACTGTGATATTGCCGTTTCGATCCTGATAGTTCTCCATCACCGCAACCAGTGTCCGTCCCACAGCCAACCCTGAGCCGTTGACGGTATGTGCCAGCTCAGGTTTGCCTGTTTCCGGGTTACGCCAGCGCGCCTGTAACCGACGAGCCTGAAAATCCTCGAAATTGGAGCAGGAGGAGATCTCTCGATACTTCCCCTGCCCCGGTAGCCATACCTCAAGATCGTAGGTCTTGGCAGCTGAGAAACCAATGTCACCGGTACAAAGGGTTACGACACGATAGGGTAGCCCCAGTTTTTGCAGAATCGCCTCCGCATGACCAGTGAGTGCTTCCAGTGCATCGTAGGAGTCTGACGCCCGCACGATCTGCACCATCTCGATCTTTTCAAACTGGTGTTGACGGATAATACCCCGGGTATCCCGCCCATAGGATCCAGCCTCACTACGAAAACAGGGCGTTTGCGCAACCCAGCGGCGTGGCATCTCCTTGTCGTCGATGATCACGTCCCGCACGAGGTTGGTAACAGGCACTTCGGCAGTGGGGATCAGGTAGTATTGATGTTCCCCTTTGAGGGCGAACAGATCCTCCTCGAATTTCGGCAGTTGCCCGGTACCACGCAGACTGTCACGGTTCACCAGGAACGGTACATAGGTTTCAGTATAACCGTGTTCATCTGTGTGGGTATCCAGCATGAACTGGGCCAGCGCACGCTGGAGTCTGGCCAGCGGTCCATGCAGCGTGACGAAACGGGAACCGGTCAGTTTGGCGGCGGCATCGAAATCCATCAATCCCTTGGCCTCCCCAAGATCGACATGATCCTTGGGCTCAAAATCGAATGTCGGCGGCTTACCCCAGCGGCGCTCTTCCCGATTATCGTCTTCACTTTTGCCGTCCGGCACCGAATCATGGGGAATATTTGGAATGACCAGGGTGATATCGCGCAGCTCAGTCTGAACCTTGCTCAAGACCTCCTGCAGTTGCTTCAGCTTGTTGCCGAGATTCGCCACTTCCGCCAGTAGAGGCTGAATATCCTCTCCAGCAGCCTTGGCCTTGCCGATCGACTTGGAACGGCTGTTACGTTCGCTCTGCAGCTCCTGTGCCTGAACCTGCAGTTCCTTGCGGCGTGTCTCGAGAGACAAAATCCGCGATTTATCCAGCTTAAAACCCCGGCGTTCGAGTAACGCCGCAGTGTTGTCCAGATCATTTCTCAGCAGTCGGGGGTCCAGCATCTCTTTTTTCCTAGTTCAGTCTGGCGGACCAACTCACGACATGGCCCGGTTCAATCAATTTGTTCAGATTCTGTAGTACCTGCTCTACCTTTTCAGGCAAATCAAAGAACTCTATCACCAACGGCAGGTCCAGCGAGATATCCAGCAGAGACGATTCATGAGCCTTGCCTGACTTGCCGAAACCGGCAATCCCGCGAAAGGCCGTCACGCCACGCACCTGCTCCTGCTGATGCAGGAAATCCAACAGCTGTCTTAACTGATGATCCCCTTCGGTCAGGTAGATCCTGACCATGGTAACTTCGGTCTGATTCATAGCTGTCTCCCAAGTAAGACGCCAAACCAGCAGGCCAGCAGACAAGCGGTGACACTGAAAACAATGTTCAGGCCCGCTTTCAAAAAATCCGCCTGCTCGATCAGGTTCAAAGTTTCAATGGAGAATGTTGAGAAAGTGGTAAACGCCCCCAGAAAACCCACCAGCAGCGCGGCACGCATCTCCGGCGCAACGGTCATTCTCTCCAGCAACATAATGTAGAGAAAACCCATCAGTAGTGAGCCAGCAACATTGACCACAAGGGTGCCAAACGGGAAGCTACGACCAAACAGACCGTAAATACCGCTGGAAACCCAGAAGCGGAAAACCGCCCCTGCGGCGCCGCCTGCCGCGATGGCAAATAGCTGCGTCAAACCTACTATCCTCTGAGCATGCTGAAACGGCGCATTTTACCTGTGCTGGTATGGGATGGGTAGTGGAATTGCCGGTTCCGCTACGCTTGAACCGGCCTACGACTCACTACAAAATCTCGGCATCCGGCATGTAGGCCCGATCAAGCGTAGCGGATCGGGCGCTCAAAATTGATAGAGCGAGAGGGATTGCCGGTTCCGCTGCGCTTGAACCGGCCAGCGACTCACTACAAAAATTCAGCATCCAGTTTTTTCAGGTAGGCCAGCTTCTCGGCAATCTTGATCTCCAACCCCCTGTCCACGGGAAAATAGAATTCACGACCGGCAAGCTGTTCGGGCAGATAGTTTTCCCCGGCGGCATAGCCATGGGGTTCATCATGGGCATAGCGGTAGGCCTTGCCGTAGTCGAGTTCCTTCATCAGTTTGGTCGGCGCATTGCGAAGATGCAAAGGCACCTCAAGAGAACCGGACTGCTTTACCTCGGCAAGTACACTTTTCCAGGCGCTATAGACTGCATTGCTTTTTGGCGCACAGGCCAGATAGGTCACTGCCTGAGCAATGGCCAACTCCCCTTCCGGGCTGCCGAGACGCTCCTGGGTATCCCAGGCATTGAGTGTTATCTCCAGCGCCCGTGGGTCGGCATTGCCGATATCCTCGGATGCCATACGCACCACACGGCGGGCAATATAGAGGGGATCGCAACCCCCATCGATCATACGGGCAAGCCAGTAGAGCGCTGCTTGTGGGGCCGAACCCCGTACCGATTTATGCAGCGCGGAGATTTGATCATAAAAAGCCTCACCACCTTTATCGAAGCGCCGCAATGTACCGATCGCAACCTCTTCGATAACCTGTTTACCAATCACGCTGTTTTCACTCAGGTCAGAGGCAATCTCCAGCAGGTTCAAAGCTCGGCGGGCATCGCCATCCGCCGCCTCTGCCAGCATCCCGCAAACCTCATCGTCCATCTGTAGTCCACGCTCTCCCAGCCCACGCTCCTTTTCGCTCAATGCCTGTCGGATGATGCGTTTTACATCTTCCTTGGTCAGTGACTTGAGTACATAGGTTCGTGCGCGGGAGAGGAGTGCATTGTTGAGTTCAAACGAAGGGTTCTCTGTAGTGGCGCCGATGAAGACGACAGTGCCATCCTCCACATGGGGAAGAAACGCATCCTGCTGGGACTTGTTGAAGCGGTGCACCTCATCGATGAACAGCACGGTCGCCCGATTCTCCTGCTGCCGGGAGAGACGCGCCTGCTCAACTGCAGCTCGGATATCCTTTACACCGGACAACACCGCCGGGAGGCTGAGAAAGTTGGCACCGGAGTGCCTGGCAATAAGACTGGCGAGGGTGGTCTTTCCGGTTCCCGGCGGCCCCCAGAAGATCATCGAGTGCAGCCGATCCTCCTCGATTGCCCGCCTCAGTGGTTTACCCGAACCAATGATGTGCGTCTGCCCGACAAACTCATCCAAAGTACGGGGGCGAACGCGATCCGCCAGCGGGCGCATCCCACTATCGGGCTCGCGGCTGAACAGGTCGGCTTCGATCATAGATCGCCGATCAGATCAAGGCCTGATGGGGGATCGAAGACAAACAGTTCGTCTTGCAGTTCTGTGTTGCGTGCTATGTTGGAAAAGACAAAACGGGTTACCTGTCCAAAACTGTCGGACATCTCCATGCGCCGCAGTTCATGATCAGCCAATCCAAGGCGAAGACTGTTGAACTGCACATCCTTCTGCTTTGGCAGAAGCTCCACCCAGATCAGCCCCTCTTTTTCCCCCAGCTCCCGTATATCGAAATGGCGCTCAACCGGGCTGGTATCGCTCAGCAGCAGTGCCGGCGTTCCCTTTAACGCCTCATACTGACTGCGGTGGGAAACCTGTTCCAACTCGACGTCATGGAGCCAGACACGGTTGCCGTCGGCGACAATGATCTGTTCATTCGGTGGCGCATATTCCCAGCGAAAACGCCCGGGGCGGTTGAGATAGAAGGTGCCGTTGGTAATAAAGACGCCTTCAAGCTCCGGGGTCGTCAGGGTCTGCTGAAAATCCGCCTGCAAGGTGTTCAGATTGTGCAGAAAAAGTTGCAGCTGTTTGGCCCCCTCATCCGCCTGAACGGCAATGGGGGTTAAAAATAGTGCCAGCAACAGTAAAAATCTGGGAGTCATATTATATGCCAATTATTTAATCGCTGTAGTCAGGAACGGCGCCTACGCCGCGATTTACTTAATCTACGGGGTTTTCGCGGCGAAGCGCCACTCCTGCAATTTAATCCTCTGGCGGCCGCGGGGCCAATACCTCGCGGCTGCCGTTCGATTCCACCGGTGTGACGATACCGGTACGTTCCATCTCCTCGATCATTCTGGCCGCCCGGTTGTAGCCAATCTTCAGCCTGCGCTGTACGCCGGAAATTGAGGCGCGACGTGTCTGGGTCACAATCTGCACCGCTTCATCATAGAGCGGGTCAACATCCTCCACGTCACCGGATTCCGCCGGAAAACCGGGAACCGACTCGGTTGCCTCCTGCACAATCTCATCCAGATAGTCAGGATCGGCATTCGCTTTCAGATGATTCACCACCCTGTGAACCTCATTGTCATCCACAAAGGCACCGTGCATGCGTTGGGGAATGTTCCCCCCTGGCCCGAGATAGAGCATGTCGCCATGCCCCAGCAGATGCTCGGCGCCCATCTGATCCAGAATGGTTCTGGAGTCGATGCGGGATGAGACCTGAAAGGCGATCCGGGTCGGTATATTGGCCTTGATCAGACCGGTAATCACGTCCACGGAGGGCCTTTGCGTGGCAAGAATCAGGTGGATGCCGGAAGCGCGGGCCTTCTGCGCCAACCTGGCGATCAACTCTTCCACCTTCTTGCGGGCCACCATCATCAAGTCCGCCAGCTCATCGATAATGACCACGATATAGGGCAGAGGTTCCAGCGTCGGGTAGGCCATCGCCTCGATGATTTCAGTCGGCTCCGGCTGAAACAGCGGATCCTTGATCGGTTCGCCCGCTTTTATAGCGTCTTTTACCTTACGATTGAAACCGGCGATATTACGTACGCCCAGGGTTGCCATCAGTCTGTAGCGCCGTTCCATCTCACCGACGCACCAACGAAGGGAGTTGCCGGCCTCCTGCATATCGGTTACGACCGGTGTCAGCAGATGGGGAATGCCCTCGTAGACCGACAACTCCAGCATCTTAGGATCGACCATGATCATGCGGACATCAGTGGGTTTGGCCTTGTAGAGCAGGCTTAGAATCATGGCGTTGATCGCCACTGATTTACCGGAACCGGTGGTACCGGCAATCAGCGCATGGGGCATGCGCCCCAGGTCCGCCACCATGGGATTGCCGGCAATATCTTTACCCAGCGCCAGTGTGAGGGGTGATTTCGCCGAGTCGTAAACCTCGGACTTGAGCACCTCGCTGAGATAGACCATCTCACGATTTTCGTTTGGAATCTCCAGACCAACCACAGACTTGCCCGGAATCACCTCTACCACGCGTACCGCCACCGTGGAGAGCGCCCTGGCCAGATCTTTGGACAGACTGGTTATCTTGCTCACCTTGGTGCCTGGAGCCAGTTGCAACTCGTAGAGAGTGACCACAGGCCCGGGGTGTACTGCCACGACCTCCAGCTCGATATCGAAGTCGCTGAATTTCAACTCCACCAGGCGTGACATGGCCTGTAGAGACTCTTCAGAGAACTGGGGGCCGGAGTGCTTTGCGGGTTCCAGCAGCGCCAGCGGGGGGAGCTCACTGTTGGGATCGGCATCGAAGAGCGGCACTTGGCGCTCTCTCTCCTCCCGCATACTGGGCTTCAGTGCCTTGATAACCGGCTCAATCCGCGGCGGTTTACGTTTGCTGACCCGCTTCTTCTCTCTCTGTACCGTCTCTGCCCGGCTTTTACGTGCCTGATTGGCAACACGTCTTTCTCGCAGATCGCTGATCTTGAACAGCATCCACCTCAGCGTGTTCAGCACAGTTCCACCAATTCCGTCCATCACCGTAAACCAGGAGACACCGGTAAACAGGGTAAATCCACTGAGAAAAAGCGCCAGCAGCAGCAGGCTGCTGCCAGAGCGGCTGAATATCGCCTCAAAATAGCTGCCCAGAGAGGCACCGAGTACGCCACCCGTGCCGGTGGGTAATCCGATCTTCAAATGTGCAGTATGCAGCGCCGCCAGCGCACTGCCGGCAGCCAGGGTGATGAAGAAACCGATCCAGCGAACGACGACCAGATTGACGTTGACGCTATCGTCCGGATTGCGGCGCCTGAAAACCAGTACGGCACTCCAACTCAGCATGATGGGAAAGAGGTAGGCAAAAATACCAAACAGGTAGAAAAACACATCGGCAAACCAGGCGCCCGCAGGACCACCTGAATTGAGCACTTGAGCCGAGGGTCCCGTGTAGGACCAGCCCGGGTCATTACCCGAATAGGTAATGAGTGCAAGCAGGAGATAACCACTGAGACAGAACAGACTCCACATGGCGCCCTCCCGCAATGCATGACTGACATGCGCCGCAAAGGGTGTCTGATCAACCGAATCCTTTGATTTTGCCTGCAATTGACTATCCCGGAGTATGCAAAAAATTGTTCTGATACGTAGGCCGATTCAAGCGTAGCGGAACCGGCAACCCCATGTACGCCGGCAACCCAGGAACGCCTGATCCGCTACGCTTGATCAGGCCTACACCGGAAGCAGGTGCATATCTAAGTTTCGACATCGCACTGATGAATGACCCTAATAATTATTGAGTTAGCGCGCATTCTTATTCTAGTTTCACATGTACTGGTTGCGCAAGACTGGATGCACAATTTCCCCAGCCGAAACATTGACCGCAGATGACAGCACTTCGTCCTCTGCCAGCTTTCCGGCAGCCAGACGTTGCAGGTAGGGAAGCATTGCAGCGGAGAGGGTTTGCGAGGCGCTACGGGGTACGGCGCCCGGCATATTCGTCACCCCGAAATGGATGATGCCGTCCACCAGAAAAGTGGGTGACTCGTAGGTCGTCGGGCGGGTTGTCTCAATACATCCTCCCTGATCCACCGAGATATCGATGACCACACTGCCTGCCTGCATGCTCGCCACTTGGGCTTTGGAAACCAGGTGCGGCGCTTTGGCACCGGGGATCAACACCGCACCGATGAGAATATCTGCTCCCGCAACCGCAGCGGAGATGCTTGTCGAATAGGGATAGAGCGCCGTGACATTATCACCGACGGCACGCATTGCAGCCATGCGTTCCCGTTGCCGGTCAAACACTGTCACCTGGGCACCCATGGCAGCGGCCATGCGCACAGCGTTGCCTCCGGCCTGCCCAGCACCGAGCACAACCACCCTGCCCCGCTCAGCAGCGGGAAGTCCGCCCAGCAAGATTCCCTTTCCACCTGCCGGTTGATGCAGCAGCCCTGTACCTATCTGCACGGCCAGGCGGCCAGCGATATCGCTCATCGGCGCCAACACCGGTAACCCACCTCGATCCGCGAGCGTCTCAAAAGCCACTGCGGTGACGCCGGAATCCAGCAGTTGATGGGTCAATTGGGAATTGGCTGCAAGATGAAGGAAACAGAACAGCAGGTGATCCCGCCGCAGCATCTCCGGTTCCCCGGCAAAAGGCTCCTTCACCTTGACAATTATTTCAGCCCGACCAAAAAGCGCCGCAGCATCCGGCAGAAGCGTGACACCCAGTTGGGTATAGGACTCATCAGGATAGCCGCTTGCCACACCAGCACCAGCCTCAAGAAAGAGTTCATGGTCCGCCCGAACCAGTTCGGCACAAGCCTCCGGAATCAGCCCGACACGGGCCTCCAGTGGCTTGATCTCTTTCGGTATACCTATGCGCATATTCTCATTCTATCCTTTGAGCAATCTTCTGCATCAGTCAGAGCGACCCATTTATCCATTCAAAACAGGGTGAGTCACCTTTACCCGAGGCAGATCATTTCGTAAAATTCGATGATTGAGCCCGGGACTTGAAACCTCTGTTTCCATCCCCACATTTCACTGTTATCAAGCTTAAAGATTGTTAACCCGTTTTAGAAAGTTCCAGTGCGCTGGAATCCCATCAGATCAGGAGTAAGTATACATGAGCGAAACCAAGCATTGCGGCCTGTTAATCCTGGGTTCCGGCCCTGCTGGCTATACCGCTGCGGTTTACGCCGCACGCGCCAACCTCAATCCTGTTCTGGTCACCGGCATGGAACAGGGCGGCCAATTGATGACCACGACTGAGGTCGATAATTGGCCTGGCGACAACGCAGGTGTACAGGGACCCGATCTGATGGAGAGGATGCGTCTGCACGCCGAGCGTTTCAACACTGAAATCATCTTCGATCACATCAACAAAGCGGAGCTGGGCGAACGTCCCTTCAAACTCACCGGCGACCAGGCAATCTACACCTGTGATGCCCTTATCATCTGCACCGGCGCCTCTGCACGCTATCTCGGCCTGGAATCAGAACAGACTTTCCGCGGACGCGGCGTCTCAGCCTGTGCCACCTGTGATGGGTTCTTCTATAAGAATCAGAAGGTTGCTGTCATCGGCGGTGGCAACACAGCAGTCGAAGAGGCGCTCTATCTCTCCCATATCGCTTCCGAAGTGGTGGTCGTTCATCGTCGTGATGAGTTCCGCTCGGAAAAGATCCTCTCTGAGCAACTCAGAAAGAAAGCGGCGGAAGGCAATATCACCCTGGAGCTGGGTCAGGTACTCGAGGAGGTGCTTGGCGATCAGACCGGCGTCACCGGCATGCGCATTAAAAATGTGGAAGATGGTTCCACCAGAGATATCGACCTGCAGGGTGTCTTCATCGCTATCGGCCACAGCCCCAACACGGGATTGTTCGATGGGCAACTGGAGATGACCAATGGTTATCTCAATGTACAGGGCGGACTGGAGGGACATGCAACCCAGACCAGCACCCCAGGCATCTTTGCTGCCGGTGACGTACAGGACTATGTCTATCGTCAGGCAATTACTTCAGCCGGAACAGGCTGCCAGGCCGCACTGGATGCCGAACGTTTTCTGGATGCCCTGGGGTCTGAAGGGTAATCAGCGCCAGAAAGTGCAGATCATGGCCATGCTGCGATTGGTGCGGTATGGCTTTGATCGACTCTTCTACATCTCATGCTCGTGCACCATCTGGCCCAACACAAAGGCGCAGAGCAAAACCTGCTGAAAACGATTCAACCCACTGAACTCCAGACCGTGGATATAGCGAGTCTTGCCCTCAATCACCTCAACTTCACGGACAGTGCGTATGATACCCAGTAACTGAAGTACATCATCACCATCGCAACTTTTTATCGATAACTGCAGTTGCAGCGTCTCGTCAAGCTTTCCCAATGGCTTTTCACTGGAAAGACGGGCACCGGTCCGGCTCAGGTCGAGAACTTTGGCGCGGTCGACATGTTTTGAATCATCCGGGTTCTTTGTGTTGCGAACAACCGACTGAAGTGAGGTATGTACCCGTGGCGCATTCCTGACCACCGCACTTTCTACCTCTTCCGGGTATGCCAGGTGCAGATGAGGGTAGGGTTTTGATGAGATCTGCAACACTTTTGCCACGAACCCAAAAATATTGCTGCCTTGAAGTACGCGGACAGTGAACATCTGCCCCTCCCTGACCAGGATTGCCTTACCTTGCTTTCTGGGAGTGGTGATAACCAGGCTCTCGCCGGGAAGATATCCGATCAATTTGACCGCATACCGATCCTGATTTTCACTGGGAGGGGCATACTGCAGCTGCAACACCTCTCCTATCTGTAAATTCGTTACAATATCTGACAAGGGATTTTCCTGGATTGCCCTATAGTTGAGGACGCAATGTTGTCGCAATGCTGACAAGTTCACCTATCGGCAGTTCTCCTTGGAACTATAATTCCTGCCACGAAAAATGCGAATTATTTTCTCTGGAGATAGGGTCCAAATTCCCTAGGAGTCCCCGCCTCGCAGGCGGCGGGGGCTCCTAAACACTAGACAACAGCTATTGCAAGGCGCTGATTTCTTTTCAGATTTATCTTGGACTATGATCTTCTTACTGAAAAATGATCCTCGCACCCCCTTTCCCGCAGTCAAGTTTGCTGAGCGGGAGCCCAACGGATTGCTGGCAGTGGGCGGAGATCTCTCCCCGGAACGGCTGGTTAACGCATACAGACACGGGGTTTTTCCCTGGTACAGCGATAATGAACCGATCCTCTGGTGGTCGCCGGATCCTCGAACCGTTCTCTATCCCGAGAGAGTCAAGATCTCCCGCTCGCTGGGAAAAACGCTGCGCAAAGAGAAGTTTCATGTCACCCTGGACACGGCATTCAGCGAGGTTATCCATGCATGTGCCGAGCCTCGGCCGAAGTCACCCGGTACTTGGCTGATGCCCGAGATGAAAGCGGCTTACGCCGAACTGCACGAGCGGGGAGTCGCACACTCCGTAGAGGTATGGAAAGAGAAGCAACTGGTCGGTGGACTATATGGTGTCGCTATCGGCAGCGTCTTTTTTGGTGAATCGATGTTCAGCCGCGTAACGGACAGTTCCAAGGTGGCCTTTGTTTTTCTCTGTCGACATCTGCACCGGTGGGGTTACCGTTTAATCGACTGTCAGGTCTATACAGAGCATTTGGCGAGCCTTGGTGCAGAGGAGATCCCCCGCAGCGATTTCTGTCATTCCCTGGATGTCTGGTGTACTCTCGCGACAGACACCGACTCCTGGAAAAACACTCAATCAACGCATGAATAACGACCAGGTTTTCACAAAAAACCCAACACTCGCGCTCTATCTGAGCCAGGAACACGACTGTTCCTATCTCCCTGACCAACAAGCCAGGACGCTTTTTCTGGATCCCTCCACTTCAGTCGACGCGCTGCTCTACCAGTTTCTGATCGACCAGGGATTTCGTCGCAGTGGCGCCCATCTCTATCGACCTGCCTGCAATTCATGTAACGCCTGTACTTCACTGCGCCTGCCCGTTGCCGAATTCAGACCAAACCGCAGTCAGCGACGCTGCTGGAAGCGGAATTTTGGCCGATTCTCCATCACGCCATGTCCGGCTGAATTCGATGAGGAGCATTACGCACTCTATGAGGAATACCTGCAACAGCGTCACCCCGACGGCTCGATGAGCAATACTGATCCCCAGCAGTACCTGAGTTTCCTCATCACACCTTGGGCGGAGACAGTATTTTACGAATTTCGATATAAAGGCAGACTGGCGGCCGTAGCAGCCACCGACCTCCTTCCTGAAGGGATCTCCTCCGTCTACACATTCTTTGATCCTGGCATACAGACCGAGGGCATTGGTGTGTTTGCGCTGCTCTGGCAGATTCAACACGCCGAGAAGCTTGGGCGACGCTGGCTCTATCCCGGATACTGGATCCGCAACTGCAGCAAAATGAGTTATAAATCCCGCTATCGTCCATTGGAGGCCTGGAATGGTCAGGAGTGGCTACGCTTTGGGAGTGGTGAGACACTGGTCTTGCCATAAAACCCACCCTTCATTCCCATTATTTCTTGGGGCGAACAGGGAAAATAGTGGATATCAGGCTTGCTTTACGCTGAATTATGCTGATAATGGCGTTCTTGATTTTCAGGGGTCCGGCGAACTCACGCCCCGACCTTCCATAATTGTTCAGGTAACAGCATGGCGAAAGAAGATTTTATCGAAATGGAAGGCACCGTTACCGAAACGTTGCCAAACACCATGTTCCGTGTGGAACTGGAGAACGGTCACGTAGTAACAGCCCACATCTCAGGTAAGATGCGCAAACACTACATACGCATTCTCACCGGTGACAAGGTTACCGTCCAGCTTACCCCATACGATCTGTCGAAGGGGCGCATTACCTATCGCGCACGATGATCCCCGGCGCCCTCCCTCAAGTGAGCATGGGCGGATCAATGGACGGGTTCACCCTGAATCCCAAACTGCAGTTTGCCGTTCACCACATTCACTGCAACCGATCCTCCCTCAGCCAAGCGGCCGAACAGTAGCTCCTCTGCCAATGGCTTCTTGATCTCCTCCTGGATCAGCCGGGCCATCGGACGGGCACCCATCTTCGGATCATAGCCCTTCTCAGCCAGCCAGACCCGCGCCTCTGCATCGATCAGCAGCGTTACGCCCTTCTCCTGCAATTGCCCTTCCAGTTCAAAAATGAACTTATCCACCACTTTGGCAATGTGCTCAGCGGAGAGTGCGGAAAACTGGATGACCGCGTCCAGACGATTTCGAAATTCAGGGGTAAAGAGTTTCTTGATCGCCTCCATGCCGTCAGAGGCATGGTCCTGTATGGTAAAACCAATGGATGCCCGACTCATCTCCTGGGCACCGGCATTTGTGGTCATTACCAGGACCACATTCCGAAAATCGGCTTTGCGGCCATTGTTGTCGGTCAGTGTGCCGTGATCCATCACCTGCAACAGCAGGTTGAAGACATCCGGATGGGCCTTTTCGATCTCATCGAGCAGCAGCACAGCGTGTGGATGTTTGTTGATCTCCTCAGTGAGCAGGCCTCCCTGATCGAAACCCACGTAACCTGGTGGGGCGCCGATCAGACGCGAAACCGTATGCCGCTCCATGTATTCCGACATATCGAATCGAATCAGCTCCATGTCCATGATTCTGGCCAGCTGACGAGTCACCTCAGTCTTGCCGACACCCGTGGGACCGGAAAACAGAAAGGAACCCACCGGACGTCCTTCGCTTATCAACCCGGATCGATTCATGCGGATGGCGCTGGTCAGCGCATCGATCGCAGGATCCTGCCCATATACCACCATCTTCAGATCGCGGGGGAGGTTGCGCAATGATTCAGTATCCGACGAGGAGACCTTACGCGGCGGGATTCGTGCAATCTTTGCAACAATCGCTTCGATCTCCTCCACACCGATCAGTTTATTGCGCGCATCTTTCGGTTGCAGCTGCACATTGGCACCCGCCTCATCGATCACATCGATAGCCTTATCCGGCAGATGCCGATCATTGATATATTTATCGGAAAGTTCCGCCGCACTCAGCAGGGCATCCAGGGTGTACTCTATCTCGTGGTGCTCTTCGAAACGGGTTTTAAGCCCCTTCAGAATATCCACCGTCTCTTCCACCGATGGCTCTTCCACGTCGATCTTCTGAAAACGCCGGGCCAGAGCACGATCCTTTTCAAAGATGCCGCGAAACTCCTGATAGGTGGTTGATCCGATACAGCGCAACTCACCTGAAGCAAGAACGGGCTTGATCAGGTTAGAGGCATCCATCACCCCGCCGGAAGCCGCCCCTGCGCCAATGATGGTGTGAATTTCATCGATAAACAGCACCGAGTCAGGGGTTTTATTCAGCTGGGCAAGTACTGCTTTCAGACGTTTTTCGAAGTCGCCGCGATACTTTGTACCCGCTACCAGACTGCCAAGATCCAATGAGTAGATCGTTGCATCGGCCAGGACCTCCGGCACTTCACCATCGACAATCATCTTCGCAAGTCCCTCGGCAATCGCTGTTTTGCCGACACCTGCCTCGCCGACAAGCAGAGGGTTGTTTTTGCGCCTGCGACAGAGGATCTGAATCGTTCGCTCGATCTCGGGCCGTCTGCCGATCAGCGGATCTATCTTTCCGGCTGCCGCCTGTTCATTCAGATTACTGGCATAACTATCAAGCGGGCTGGGCTGGCCCTCCGGCTTGGGTTCACCAGTGGAATCAACGGCATCATCACCCTCTTCCTGTTCCTCATCAAACTTGGAAATGCCATGGGAGATGTAGTTGACGACGTCCAGTCTGGCCACGTCCTGCTGATCCAAAAAGTAGACAGCCTGGGAATCCTGTTCATTGAAAATAGCCACCAGCACGTTGGCACCGGTCACCTCTTTACGTCCAGATGACTGGACATGAAAAACCGCACGCTGGAGCACACGTTGAAAACCCAGAGTCGGCTGTATCTCACGTTCATCATCTTCCGAAATTGTCGGTGTGGTCTCATCGACAAAACGGGTGATCTCCTGCCTGAGCTGTTGTATGTCAGCGCCACAGACAGTCAAAACCTCAGCCGCCACACTGTTATCCAGCAGCGCCATCAGCAGGTGATCCACCGTCATAAATTCGTGACGTTTCTCTGTAGCGCGTTTAAACGCTTGGTTCAGGGTAAATTCCAGCTCTTTGCTCAACATCTGTCTACTCTTTCCTCAAGCCTCTTCCATATCACATAACAGAGGGTGTTGATTGTTTCTCGAGTAATCATTGACCTGTAAAACCTTGGTTTCCGCAATGTCCCGACTGAAGACACCGCAAACCCCAACCCCACGGGTGTGGACATGCAGCATGATCCTCGTCGCCTTCTCCCTCTCCATTTGGAAAAAGCTCTCCAGAATCTGGATGACAAACTCCATCGGCGTGTAGTCATCATTCAGAAGTATTACTTTATACATTGGAGGCTTTTTCAGCTTCGGCAGTTTCTCCTGAACCGCAAGGCTACCATCGTGCGAATTTTCTTTTCTCTCTGTCATAGTAAGGAATATTAGCAGGCTGTTACTGTTAGCACGACCGAATCGAAGAGAACAAAATTCACTATTTCTCTCCGGTTTTGCGATATGCGGGGCCTAACAGGGTGTCGAAATCCGTAAACAGAAACGCCTCGACTCGTTTGAGTCGTTCCAATCGGTTCAGTTCAGTCGATAAGTATATCCTACTATTTTACTTGGGCAATAGTTGACCAAATCGATTGGTTCACTATACTTAGCCATCAGCGGTTTTGTTTCATGCTGCCGAAATCAAAGCCGCCGGTTTAGCCGGTGAATGGCTGGCGTGGGTTTTAACGGGGCATAGACCATCGTAAAACCCTGACAATAACAGAGTGGGTTCCGGTAAATCCGGCTCGTTCCTAATAATGAAATCTATAAATTTTTCACCAATTCGGGGCATTGAACGCGAGGAGTATCAAGTTATGGCCACTGGAGTTGTAAAATGGTTTAACAATGCGAAGGGTTACGGTTTCGTGACCCCGGATTCAGGAGAGCAGGACGTATTCGTCCATTTCTCATCTATTGAGATGGACGGTTACAAGACCCTCAAAGAGGGGCAACAAGTGCAATTTGAGATCAATCAAGGTCCAAAAGGCCTTCACGCGGTCAACATACAGCGGGTTGCCAATGAATAGCTGAGCTTCCAGCCAGAATGACCTTCCTGAAGGGTCGATGAGTTCAATTCATCGGCCCTTTTGCTGCCATGTTGTGCTCCACATGCTTTACTTGTCCCACGAATTTCCTTCGTCTGCGTTAAAATTCATTGAATCCGTAAATAACGCTAAGCCCGCAAAAGTTTAATTTTTTTGCTGGATTACTGAATGGCTTGAGCAAATAATTTGGCGTTGTCAGCGCCATTTGCGGATTGATAAATACCCAGCCATATAGAAAAAACTCTATCGATAGACAGAGAGCGATATAATCCCCCCTCGTTCCACGATTGATCCTTTCATGCTGATCCTGTTCAACAAACCCTACGGCGTCCTGACCCAGTTTACCGACAATGAGGATCGCCCCACGCTGGCCGATTTCATCCCCGTAAAACAGGTCTACGCCGCCGGGAGACTCGACCGCGACAGCGAGGGTCTGGTGATATTGACCGATGATGGAAAACTTCAACATCAATTGACCAATCCACGAAAAAAAACCTGGAAAACCTACTGGGTACAGGTGGATGGAATACCCAGTGCAGAGGCGATCGAACAGTTACGACAGGGGGTCCAGCTCAAGGATGGCCCCACTCTGCCGGCACAGGCAAAACTACTGGAAGAACCGGACCTCTGGTCACGGGACCCACCGGTACGATATCGGGCGAAGATTCCCACCCAATGGCTGGAGATCAAGATTCGCGAGGGCCGCAACCGGCAAGTCCGGCGTATGACTGCCGCAGTTGGACACCCTACCCTACGGCTCGTACGCACGACTGTCGGGCGTTGGCATCTGGGCGATCTGCAACCTGGAAAATGGCGACAATATGGTGATCAGAACAGCAGTGCACAAAAAATGGGACCAAAAATGAGTGGTGACCAGGGCCTGGTCGTTGTCGGCCTGTCTGGTGGTGTCGACTCTTCCGTCGCAGCCCTGCTTCTGCAAGAACAAGGTTACCGGGTCGAAGGCCTGTTCATGAAAAACTGGGAGGAGGATGACGACGCAGAGTACTGCTCTGCGGCAGAAGACCTCAAGGATGCCCGGGATGTGGCAGCCATACTTGGCATTCCGTTGCACAGCGTAAATTTCTCTGCTGAATATTGGGATCGGGTATTCGCCGATTTTCTCGATGAGTACCGTGCAGGACGAACACCCAACCCCGACGTACTCTGCAACCGGGAGATCAAGTTCAAGGCCTTTCTCGACTACGCACTGGAGTCTCTGGGTGCGGAACGCATCGCTACGGGGCACTATGCACGACTGGGCCGACACACAGGTGAATATCAGCTTCAGCGAGCGGCAGACGAAGGCAAGGATCAGACCTACTTCCTCTATATGCTGGGTCAGACACAACTCTCCCGCACCCTCTTCCCACTGGGTGACCTGCAGAAGGAGGAAGTGAGAAGAATTGCCGAGAAAGCCGGTTTTCCCAATCATAAAAAAAAGGACAGCACCGGCATCTGTTTTATCGGGGAGCGAAAGTTTCGCGAGTTTCTCAGTCGATATCTGCCGGCCAATCCGGGTCGTATCGAAGATCCTGAAGGTATGGCCCTCGGAAATCATCAGGGACTGATGTACTACACCCTGGGACAAAGACAAGGTCTGGGTATCGGCGGCCGGAAGAATAGCGCCGAGGCTCCCTGGTTCGTGGTGGCAAAGGATCTGCAACGAAACGTATTGATAGCAGCACAGGGCCACAACCATCCCCGGCTGATGAGTGGAGGAGTCCTCGCAACTCAGCTACACTGGGTCTCCAGCAAAGCACCCCAATTTCCCTTGTCATGCGAAGCACGACTGCGGCACCGTCAGTCCCTGCAAGGCTGTGAAGTCCTTCTGCGACCGGGCGACACCTGTAAAGTCGCATTTGACGAACCCCAAAGGGCCGCGACACCTGGTCAATCAATCGTATTCTATCGGGATGGCGACTGCCTCGGCGGCGGCATTATCGAATCCTCATACCCCCCTGGAGAGGCTTACCCACCGTGAAATACAGCATAGAGGACCGTACCCTGGCGCTGGCCGGCATCTTCCAGGCAGCAAAACTGGTGCAGCAGATTGGGCGGCAGGGAATGGCGGATTCGGAGATCATGACCCGCAGTATCCACAGTCTGTTCGAGACAGATGCAGGAACTGTTTCCGATGTTTTCGGTGGCATCAATGGCGTTGCCTTCGGCCTGCGCGAGGCATACCGTCAACTGAGTGGTGAAGCCAAACAGGATGCGGAAGTCACCAGGTATCTTCTCGCTTTGATTCAACTCGAACGCAAACTCTCAAAGCTGCCGGAGCGGTTGACGAAAATACGCCAGGGCATCGATTTGACCACAACCCGACTGGCACATTTTCCTGAGATGCACTCCAATATTCTCGCCTCCCTGGCGGAGATATATGCCGAGAACGTCAGCACTCTGCAACCAAGAATCATGGTTCAGGGGGAAGCTGTCTACCTGCAGAATCCTGATAACGTGAATCGTATCCGCTCCCTGTTGCTCGCGGGCATCCGCTCCGCCATGTTATGGCACCAAACCGGTGGACGCAGGATGCAAATCGCGTTCGGCAGGAAAAATTATCTGGCCACCGTAAAAAAACTGCTGGATCAGTCCGCATGAGTATTTGAACAATTGTTAAATGCGACAGTGTCGCCGGTCTCACAATCAGGGCCTGTAGTACCCTGAAAATCGAAATTTCAAACGATCAGGATATTTTATTATGAAACTGCTCCATTCAGCTTTACTCCTCGTCATCGCTTTAGCCCTCACCGCTTGCGGTGAGTCCAACACCCCCGCACCTGTAGCACCGGAACAGACGGCCATCAGCGTATCAAATGAACCGGCCCAGGCGCCACAGGTGGAAACTGCAGCCCCCCCGGTATCGGCGACTGATCCATCACTGACCGATCAAGCCAAAACGATGGGGAAAGAGACTTGGGAAAAAACCAAGGAAGTCTCCGCTGACACCTATGATGCCGTTGCAGAGAAAAGCAAAGAGATCTACGAATCAACCAAAGATACTGCCGGCGAAGTCGGTGGCAGCATCAAGGAAAAATCGGGCGAATACTATGACGCCGCCAAAGAGGCCGCCGGTGATATCGGTAGCTCAATCGGCGAGACATCGAGCGAGTACTACGATGCCGCCAAGGCAAAAGGCATGGAGATGATGGGCGGCGCGGAAGAGAAAGCGGAGTAGATCTGCGCTATCCACCCTGTCACGCAATGCATAAAGGGGAGTCGATCAGGCAACAGCGAAAACAGCTATAGGCCTCACCGACTTCGCCTCCTGCTTTTTTGGCGCCTGCATGAAAATCGCCCAGAGGACTCTCACCATCAGAGTGAACATACGGTTATAATCCTCGTCTTCGATTTACCAAGACGAGTCAACAATCATGGATCTCTCCACACTTACCGCAGTCTCCCCGGTGGACGGGCGTTATGGCAGCAAGAGCGCCGATTTGCGTCCAATCTTCAGCGAATTCGGCCTGATAAGGCATCGGGTGCTGGTGGAGATCCGCTGGCTGCAGGCATTGGCAGAGCACGACGGCATTGTGGAAGTCCCCCCGCTCAGCGAACACGCCAACAATATTCTCGATGGGATTGTCGAAAGATTCAGTGAAGAGGATGCTCAGCGGGTCAAAAACATCGAGCGCACCACCAACCACGACGTCAAGGCGGTGGAGTATTTCCTGAAGGAGAAGATTGCCGGCAACAATGAGCTAGAGGCGATCAGCGAGTTTATCCATTTCGCCTGCACATCCGAGGATATCAACAACCTCTCTCACGCCCTGATGCTGCGTGAAGGCCGCGGGCAGATCCTGCTACCTCAGATGGACGAGGTGATCAGCGCCATCCGCAGTCTGGCTCATGAACTGGCGGATCAGCCGATGCTCTGCCGCACTCACGGCCAGCCTGCCTCTCCCTCCACCATGGGAAAAGAGATGGCCAACGTGGTCTACCGTCTGCATCGCCAGCGGGAACAGATCGCCAATCTGCAGATGCTGGGCAAATTCAACGGGGCCGTGGGCAACTACAACGCCCACCTCTCTGCCTACCCGGAGGTCGACTGGCCCGGTTTCGCCAAAGACTTCATTGAATCCCTGGGGTTGGACTGGAACCCCTACACCATCCAGATCGAGCCCCACGACTATATCGCGGAACTGTTCGATGCAACCGCCCGGTTCAACACTATCCTGATCGATTTTTGCCGGGACATCTGGAGTTACGTCTCGTTGGGTTATTTCAAGCAGAAAACCATCGCCGGTGAAGTCGGTTCCTCCACCATGCCGCACAAGGTCAATCCCATCGATTTCGAAAACGGCGAGGGGAATCTGGGCATCGCCAATGCACTTTTCGGCCACTTGGCCGCCAAACTGCCGATCTCCCGTTGGCAGCGCGACCTTACGGACTCCACCGTGCTACGCAATCTGGGGGTCGGTATCGCCCATACCAGCATCGCCCTGCAGTCCATCATGCGCGGTATCAGCAAACTCGAAGCCAATGGCGACGCCATGCTGCAGGATCTGGAGGGCAACTGGGAGGTACTGGCGGAGCCGATACAAACCGTGATGCGCCGCTACGGCATCGAAAAGCCCTATGAAAAGCTCAAAGAACTGACCCGTGGACAGCGTATTACGCCAGAAGATCTACAGCGCTTTATCGAGGGTCTTGAGATTCCCGAGGAGGCCAAGGTCTCACTGAAAAACATGACCCCGATGAGCTATATCGGAAATGCTGTTCAGCAGGCAGAAAAAATATGACGCAGATCGCAAATCTGCTCAAAAATGTGATCTCCAGCACAGTTTTGCATAAGGAATTTAGTTCATACTAACTTTGCACGCACGAACCTGATTGGCTTGTCCTCCCGTTCGTGTCCGCAAACACAGGGTCTTCAGCTGTGCGTGCAATTTAAAACCCGGCACACCTCCCCCAACTTGGTGTGCCGGGTTTTCTTTTGCCCGTTCTACATGCCTCTCGTTAATCCGGATCTCTCAATCATCATCCCGATACTTGCCGACACGAATAACGACCCTGGCAACAGGATTCAGCCAGCGATGGACACGACTGTCGATATCGCTGTTTCCACCGAGCGAATCCTGGTCACCCACCACGCCTTTGTGGATATGCACGCGGGCATTCTGCTCTGCGTCAAATACACCGGTGGCGCCACTACCGTTGTAGCCACCCGGATCGGCGGGAATACCGGGCACACCTGGGGCGCCGCCCCCATTTACGATCTCATCGTTTGCTTCTGTGCCGGCATCGTAGCCGTTGAGAAAATAGGTATAGATACCCTTCTTTTTGGGGATTTTGATCGCATCCAATCCAACAAAGCCATCATTGGTGGGCAGCAGCATGCCGATAATTGACAGACGCGAGGTAGAGTGGCCATGAATATCCAGTTCAGCATCCGTAGTCTCACCGGGACCCAGTAGCCCGGCAGCCGGATTGGCCACATATTCACCACCGGCCGCCTCAACATCGCCAATCAGGCCAGAGATGTTCCCGCCTTCAGCTGCAGCCTGCAAATTCACTGTTGCTTCAGTGCCGACTTCAAAAAGATGGGTCTCCCGATCATGCGCAGCAACCAACAATGGGGTGAAGTAGACGCCACCTGTAAGATTGGTGATCTCTACATTGATATCCCTTGCCAGTAATGGTGATGAAACCAGGATGCCACCTGCCAATAGAAGGGTAGCGATGTGTCTTTTCATAATGATCTCCTCAAAACAGTGTTGTTACAGGATCTCCTGCACAATCAAGTCTGAGTCCTGGTAATCTCGCAACCGTCCCGAAATTGTCACAATTCACTAACTTTCAGTAGAAAAAACCATTTATCAGCCCCCGCCCTGTCGAGAGGGTTGGTTTATACTTTGAGGAATCATTAACCAACTGTCTTTTTGAGCAATGGCAAACCGACAGGAGATCTCTCATTTCGTCGAGATGACAATGAGGGATAATCCCCCCGAATCGCAGTGACCACACAGATCAGACTATGCAGACATTGAAATTTCCCGACGGATTAACTGCCGAGCAGTTCCTCGCCGATTACTGGCAGCAGAAACCCCTGCTCTTTCGCCAGGCGCTGCCTGATTTCAAATGCCATCTTGAACCTGACGAACTGGCAGGACTTGCCTGTGAGGACGATGTCGAATCCCGTCTGGTATTGGAAAAACACGGGTCAACACCCTGGGAAGCCCGCCACGGCCCCTTCGATGACGAGACGTTTTCCAAACTGCCTGAGAGTCACTGGACGCTCCTGGTACAGGATGTGGACAAGCATCTGCCTGAAGTCGCCGGACTAACGGAATATTTTCGTTTCCTGCCCGATTGGCGATTCGATGATGTCATGGTCAGTTATGCTGCTGACCAGGGTTCGGTAGGCCCCCACATCGACGATTACGATGTCTTTCTGTTCCAGGCAAAGGGACGCCGCCGCTGGAAGATCCACTATCAGAGAGTCACCGAGGATGATTATATCCCCGGTCTCGACCTACGCATCCTGCCGGAATTCAATGCTGAAGAGGAGTGGCTGCTGGAACCCGGAGATATGCTCTATCTGCCTCCCAATGTTGCCCATTGGGGCGTCGCTGAGGGTGAATGTCTGAGTTGTTCGATAGGGTTTCAGGCACCTGCATTCAGAGAGATGGCAGCCGCCTGGTGTGAAGAACTGGTGCAAAATCGTATCGCAACGGGTCGGTTACGCGACAAGCCGCTCAAACCCCAGTCTGCCAGCGCCGAGATAAAACCCCAGGCGCTTGAACAAATAAGGAATCTGCTCGGGGAACTGCTCACTGAAGATAGCGATCACCAGCGCCGCTGGTTCGGACGTTTTATCACTGAGGGCAAACTGAATCTTCAGGTGGAGGCACAGGATCAGCCACTCAATCCCAATATCTTCCACAACCGATTCAGGGAGGTAGCGGTCATCCAGCGCAATCCCTACACGCGTTTGGCGTTCAGCCGTGGCAACCAGGGCAACGACTCACTCTTTGCCAACGGCAAAGAGTATCCGCTTCCCTCGGATGAGGGGGATTTCCTCCCGGTCATCACCCACTACCAGGCACTGCACTACGGCTATCTTGAGGCATGGCTGGAACAGCCCGACTATCTGCAACTGGTCTGTGACCTCTACAACGACGGCCATTTTAGGTTTCCTGATGATTAAGCTGGCCTTTCAGATACGTATTGCCCACTGGTCTGAAGACCAGGTTTTGCTGAAGCAGGTCAGAGAGATCGTCTTTGTTCATGAACAGCATGTACCGCCGACGCTCGAGTGGGATGGTCTGGATGAAGGCGCACTGCACCTGCTCGCCGTGGAACGGGGGACAGGAGAGCCGATCGGCACCTCACGTCTGCTGCGAACTGGCCAGATTGGGCGTATGGCAGTCATTCGCTCCTGGCGCGGACGCGGCGTCGGCAAAGCCCTTTTGCAAAAATTGCTGGTCATCGCGGATCAGAACAGTTACCCCGGCATGTTCCTGAATGCCCAATCAACAGCGCTCTCCTTCTATGCACAGCATGGCTTCGTTGCAGAGGGTGATGAGTTCATGGATGCCGGCATCCCACACCGCCGGATGACAAAGGAGCCTCTGAACAATGCCTGATCAAGCGCCCACTTTTCAGAATGCAATCCTTGGTGTTACCAGCGACACTTTTTACCTGCATAATCCCGGCGAAAACCTTGCCGTTGCATCACGACTTGTCGAACAGGCAAAACGCGAGTTACAGATATTCACCCGCAATCTCGATCCACAGATATTTGACAAAACAGGGTTCCTCGAACCCTTTAAGCGATTGGCGCTCAACTCCCGTTTTGCCAGAATACGGATACTGTTGCAGGACAACAGTACGATACAAAAAACGGGGCATCGCCTGGCCACATTGGCTCAACGCTTGACCACCACCATTGAGATCAGAAAATCTGGTGATACCTACCAACAATTTCCAGAGAATTTCATGCTGGTGGATGGCTGCGGCTATCTGCACCGGACACAGCCGACCCGCTACGATGCCGTTGCCGCCTTCAATGCCCGACCCAGGGTTCATCAACTGACAGGGATATTCGATGAAGCCTGGGAGACTGGGGAGCCGGATGCAGAACTCTGGCGGCTACACTTGTAGTGAAACTCATAGCCTGTTGCCGTAGTCTATCGTTGGAAAACCCCATGGCCCGATCCATCTGCCTGATCATCATCCTCATATTTCTTCCACTCCAGGCCCAGGCAGAGAGTTTGGAAATCTTTGAACTCAAGGGCAGGACACCCCAGGAGATGATCCCTCTGCTCAAACCCTTCGTGGGTCCTGATGGCACGGTCGAGGGGATGCACAACAAGCTGATTATTCGCACCTCGCCAGAACGCATGGTTGAGATAAAAAAGATCATCAACGAGTTCGACCATGCGCCAAGACGGATGTTGATCCATGTTCGTGAACATGCACCGTCACAGCGTCAGAGACAGCAGGTCGAACTTCACGCCGGGAATGACAACATCAGAATCGGCACTCAATCGGAAAGGGGCAGTATCAAACGCTACACAACCCAAAGCCACACTGATGCCAGCCGGACGATACAGACCCTGGAGGGTCAATCCGCCTTCATAAAAACGGGTATCATCCGGCCTGTTGAAACCGGAACCGGGGTAATAGCGGGCCCCATTGTCGGATATCAGAGCACTACGGAGTATCAGGATATCAGCTCCGGTTTCCATGTAACGTCCCAGATCATCGGTGATCGCATCAGGCTGGAGATCACCAGCCGCCACGCACAACCCGAACGCCGTCAGGAAACAGTCAGGCACACCGAAAGCACAACCGTGGTGAGTGTCAAACCTGGAGAATGGATTCCCCTCAACAGCACAGGCCGAGCCGGTTCGAACAGCACATCCAATATCGGCATGCAGGCGAAGACCCGTGCCAGCGACGAGCACTCCACCTGGATCAAGGTGGAACTACTCGACAGGTAACTCGGTGGTTCCCGGCGTTTCCTCCTCATCCTGTTCAGACAGCAGGCCAAAGTCGTTCAGTATGCTGAACAGTGCCGGTACTACCAACAACACCAGCATAGTGGT
>NZ_JAAVSH020000001.1:3133968-3152832 GCF_011947365.2 endosymbiont of Lamellibrachia barhami | reverse complement strand
TCATGCTGGTGGATGGCTGCGGCTATCTGCACCGGACACAGCCGACCCGCTACGATGCCGTTGCCGCCTTCAATGCCCGACCCAGGGTTCATCAACTGACAGGGATATTCGATGAAGCCTGGGAGACTGGGGAGCCGGATGCAGAACTCTGGCGGCTACACTTGTAGTGAAACTCATAGCCTGTTGCCGTAGTCTATCGTTGGAAAACCCCATGGCCCGATCCATCTGCCTGATCATCATCCTCATATTTCTTCCACTCCAGGCTCAGGCAGAGAGTTTGGAAATCTTTGATCTCAAGGGCAGGACACCCCAGGAGATGATCCCTCTGCTCAAACCCTTCGTGGGTCCTGAGGGCACGGTCGAGGGGATGCACAACAAGCTGATTATTCGCACCTCGCCAGAACGCATGGTTGAGATAAAAAAGATCATCGACGAGTTCGACCATGCACCAAGACGGATGTTGATCCATGTTCGCGAACATGCACCGTTACTGCAGCAGAGACAACAAGTCGAAATTCACGCCGGGAATGACAGCATCAAAATCGGCACTCAATCGGAAAGAGGCAGTATCAAACGCTACACAACCCAAAGCCACCCTGATGCCAGCCGGACGATACAGACCCTGGAGGGTCAATCCGCCTTCATAAAAACGGGTATCATCCGGCCTGTTGAAACCGGAACCGGGGTAATCGCTGGTCCCATGGTCGGATATCAGAGCACTACGGAGTATCAGGATATCAGCTCCGGTTTCCATGTAACGCCCCAGATCATCGGTGATCGCATCAGGCTGGAGATCACCAGCCGCCACGCACAACCCGGCCGCCGTCAGGAAACAGTCAGGCACACCGAAAGCACAACCGTGGTCAGTGTCAAACCTGGAGAATGGATTCCCCTCAGCAGCACAGGCCGAGCCGGTTCGAACAGCACATCCAATATCGGCATGCAGGCGAAGACCCGTGCCAGCGACGAGCACTCCACCTGGATCAAGGTGGAACTACTGGACAGATAAGTCAGGAGTTCCCGGCGTTTCCTCCTCATCCTGTTCAGACAGCAGGCCAAAGTCGTTCAGTATGCTGAACAGTGCCGGTACTACCAACAACACCAGCATAGTGGTCGCCAACAGGCCAAAAACGATACTGGTAGCCAGGGGTATCAGAATTTGTGCCTGCATGCTCTTTTCAAGCAGCAGCGGAATAAGCCCGGCAATGGTGGTAATGGAGGTCAACAGCACCGCGCGGAACCGCTCCCGACTCGCCATCTTTGCCGCCTCGACAATTGCATGTCCCTCCCGTACCCGCAGTTTCAAAAACTCAACCAGCAGAATAGAGTCGTTCACCACAATTCCGGAAAGAGAGGCAAAGCCGATGACACCGGGCATGGTGAGGTTGAGCCCCATCAACAGATGGCCCCAAACAACACCAATCAAAGCCAGTGGTATCACAGTCATTACGACAACCGGCTCGATATAACTGCGAAACTGAAAGCTAAGTAGGATAAAAATACCGACAAGACCGATACCGAATGCCCGCAGCATGGAGACTGCTGTCTTGGCGGTCCTCTTTGACTCGCCTTCGATGCCAGCACTGATACCGGGATAGCGTTCCAGCAATTGTGGCAGATAGTGTTTCTTTGTATGGCCGATAATCTCGGCGGAGTTGGCGATTCGGCTATCGATATCGCCCTGAACCGTTATGGTGCGCCTCCCGTTTATGCGCTGGATACGGGCGTAACCACGATCATGTTCAATATGCGCAACGGCACTGAGGGGAACCTGATCACCCGCCGCAGTGGTGATTCTGAACGTCTCGATATCGGTCAGATCGGAACGATCCTGATCCCTGAGTCGGACATAGATTTCATAGGACTCAGGCCCAACCTGGATCTCTGTTGCGGTGGTTCCATAGAAGGCGGCCCGCAACTGATTGGCAATGGTAAAGGCATCCAGGCCCAGAGAGAGTGCCCCCTCTTTCAGACTCAGGCGCAACTCCGGTTTGCCGGGACGCAGGTTGTCGGTAACATCGAATACCCCTCGATAGCGTGACAGCCAGGACTGAAGCTCCAGTGAAGCCTGCTTGAGCTGACCCAGATCATCGCCAACCAGACGAATCTCCATTGGAATTCCACCCGGACCGATTACCGGTTCCTTGAAGCTCAAGGCATCGAGATCAGGGATATCACCCACCTCATTACGCCACTGATTGATCACATCGTCCAATGAGCCGCTACGTTCTTCAGCTGTCAACAGATCGACAGTAACCGTGGCAACATGGGGACCTGCCTCGTTGGCATCCATGTTGGAGTTAAAACGGATCTGGACATTCTTCAGCAGATGCTGGCCACCCGACTGTAACGGCATGAACGTCTCATCCACTTTTTTCAGCCCGTCGATCACCCGCTCCACCACGGCTTCCGTACGCCATAGGGGGGTGCCCTGAGGCAGCAGGATACGCGCCTCGATGGTGTCACCCTCGATATCGGGAAAGGCTTGGAATTTGAGTTTGCCTCCCGCCATCATACCGATACTGGCCAGGAACAAGGCGATTACACCACCGACAAACCAGTAGCGTTGATGAATAACACTATCTACGATACGCCCCAGTGTGACATCCCTGAAACGTAGCAGACGATCATCAAAGGCTTGCCGGAAGCGCCCAGTCTCCTGCTCATGGTGTTTCAATGAGTGCGCCAGATGGTGCGGCAGGATAAGAAATGCCTCGATCAGACTGACTGCAATCACCAGGATCAGCACCATCGGTATGAACTGCAATACCTTGCCCAGATGTCCCGAGAGAAACGCCAGGGGTCCAAATACGGCGATGGTGGTTAGAAATGATGAGCGCACACCGGGCGCTACCTGCCGGGTACCCTCGATTGCCGCCTGCATGGCGGTTTTTCCCCGCTTCAGGTGCGTGGCGATGTTTTCTGCGATAACGATCGCGTCATCCATCAGCAGGCCAATCGCAATCAACAGCGCCACCATGGTGATCATATTAATGGTCAGCCCAAACACGCTCATGAAGAAGAGCGCGCCCAGAAATGAGATCGGCAGTCCCATTGCCACCCAGAAGGCAAAGCGGCCCTGAAAGAAGAGCCACATGGTCAGGAAAACAAGCAGCAGACCTTGAGCACCATTTTTCAACAGCAGAGTGAGACGATCCCGCACCACCGATGAGCGATCCTCAGTAAGGGCAAAGACCACGCCTGAGGGTGCAGTCAAACGCAATTCATCCAGATAGATGGAGACCGCATCAAAAACCACCAGCGTATCCTGCTGCTTGGTCTTGTTGATCTGAAGAATTGCCGCACGCTTGCCGTTGAAGAGGATTTTATCCTCGTCCAGTTCAAAACGGTCACTGATATGGGCGATATCCCCCAGACGTATCTCAGAGCCGGAACTGGCGCTGACCACAACCAAATCCGCCAACGCCTCCGGTGTCCTCCGCAGATCGGTGAAACGGAGAAGAATGTCCCGTTCTCTTGTTTCCAGAGAACCGGCAGGCAGATCCACGCCCTGACGGGCAATGACATTGGCAATATCAGACATGCTTACGCCGTATTGACGCAGTGCAGAAGCGGGAACCTCGATACGCAGTTGGTGATCTGAAAAACCTTTGACATCGACTTGCGAAACTTCTGGCAGCACCTGCAATCGGTCCTTTACCTGTTCAGCATAGGCTTTCAGATGGCTCACCGACATAGGTCCGGTAACCGCAATGGAGACGACTCTGTCGGTACGACCCAGTTCCCGGATGACCGGTGGTTCCACCTGTTCAGGAAAGTTATCGATGGCATCGATCTCAGTCTTGATGTCATCCTTGAAACGGAGCAGATCACCCCCCTCCTCCATCTCCACCACAGCAACGCTGAAACCCTCTTTGGCATCACAGCGCATCTCAGCTACGTCACTGATACCGTCGACAGCATCTTCGATGCGCTGGCATAGCGCCTCTTCCACGTCCTCAGCACTGGCGCCGGGATAGACGACCCGTATCTCAATCTCATCACTGGCAAAATCAGGGAAAGTCTCCCGCTGCAAACCCGGCAGCGCAGTTAATCCCAGGATGGCCAGAAACAGCATCAGCAGATTTCCGGCGGTGGGGTGTCGGGCGAAGAACTCGATCATGGTTGGACGCCCTCTGCAGCAGCCTGTTGGCCCAGCCTGGTTTGAGCCGCCTCATCTGCCTGCGGCGATAACAACATGCCTTCAATGGCGGGAACCAGGTCAGAGATGACTACCCGCTCACCAGACCCCACTCCGCTGCCAATCACTGCATATTCCGGCTGCAGCAGCTCAATCTCCACTCTGCGGATTTCCAAACGGTCTTGCGCGTTAACCAGATAGACCGTACCGTCATGCAAGGCCAGACGAGGTATCACAAGTCTGTTGGTGCGTACACTTCCCATCAGCGTGACCTCAACGAAAAGCCCCTTAAGTAGAGGTGGACGCACACCAGGTCGCACGTTGGCATAAGGTTCGTCCACTTCCACTATCACACCCACCGTTCTTGTCTTGGGATCCAGGGTATCGCTCATGCGGGCAACCCGCCCTTGCCAAACAGCCTTTAGCGGTCCCTGATTCAATTTCACCTCGGCTGCGATGCCAAACGAATGATGAGAGTCGGATTGCACTGCATTCAATATATTCACGTTTTTTTCAGAGCGCATTAGTGGTGCTACCTGCTCAATCGGGATCTGCACCTCTATTTCGGCACGTTGCAGATCGTCTGCCTCGACCAAAATCTCACCCAGCCTGACATACTGCTCCTTTTCAAAATTGACTTCGGCAATACGTCCGGTAAATGGCATTTGCACTTTAGTGTGCTGAAGATCCCGCTCAGCGGTAGCCAGTTTCGCCCGATGGCGTGCCAACTGTGCCTCCACCAGTGCTTTTTGACTGGGGAGCAGATTGAGAGTGTTCTCCTGCGACTGTAGTTTCTGTTTCTGCGCCAACAGGGCTTGTTCCTGACTCTCCAGATCGGAGCGGCTGACGCCCCCCTTTCCAATCAGTTTTTTCTTGCGCTGCAGTTCTGATTCACTCAGACGCAGGGCTCGCTCTTCGATGGCCAGGGCTGCACGAGTATTGGTTGCTTTGGCATCGAGTTCCTGAAGTTGTGCCTGACTGGCCTGGATGTCGGCTTTGATCTGAGTGATAGCCAGCTCGAAATCCGTGGGGTCGATCCGGAACAACGGTTGTCCAGCCGGAATAATGGCCCCTTTTTTCAGCTTCGAATGTTTCTCAAGGATCTTGCCGCTAACCTGTGCCACAGCGTCCCAGGTAAAACCCGGACGCACTGTCCCGTGGCCGACTGCCTTGGGGACAATATTGAGACTGGGAATCGAGATATTCCTGACAAGCTTGGGAATCTCTACGGGTTCCTGTTGCACTGGGGGTGCCTTGCCCTGTTTCAGGAATATGAATATCGCGACACCCAAAAGGATCGGCAACAGGATCACCCATTTTCTCGATGTGGTCGACATTCATTGACTCCTAAAAAAACGTGAGGGGAATAAAAATCCCCGGGGCAAGCCCTCTCGCTTTCGCTCGACTTTCTCGTTCCTCGAAAGCGGGGTATTGAACCGTATGCTTTATTCATACGCCCCAAGGGGCGGGGAATTAGACCCATAGCGATTAAGGCTGAGCAGATTTGACTTAGTGTAGACAGGAAATAGTGCGGTGGGTTTCACCAAGATCAAAGAGATAACCATCGAGCACGCAGGGTTTCACGCTCTTTTTCCAACCACTGTACGGCAATAATGATGCTGGTAGAGTTGACGCGGCCGCCATAGAGTTCAGAAATGATTTGCTCTGCATCCATCACCACCACCCGGATATCCTCTCCCTCATGATCCAGGCCAAAGACGCCACCTGCCTGCGAGGCATCCACCCGGCCACAAAAGAGAAAAATCTGATCCACGGAGTGGCCAGGACTCACCATCAGGGTACATATCGATTCCAATTCAGTGATTTTGCAGTTGGCCTCCTCCTCCGCCTCCCTGCGTGCCACCTCCTCTGGGGATTCATTTTCACCGATGTAACCGCCCACCGTCTCCAGCACCCAGGGAAGGTCCTGATGATCCAATGCGCCGATACGAAACTGTTCCACCAGAACGACCTGGTCCAGATTTGGGTCGTAGAGTAAAACCGAAGCAGCCTGCAACCCTTCCAGTCTCTCCCGGATAAGCTCCCGACTGCTGCCACCTTCGTAGAGATCATGCTTCAACCGGTAGCGGTTCAATTTCAGAAAACCATCGTAAACTCGTTCTGACTCTATTATTTCGTAACGATATTTCATATTGCTGATGTGTAGCTCCATCCAGAAATCTGGAAATATAGGCAGAGAATGCAGAGGCGCAGTAACTTCGACTCCTTCACAGAAAAAGAGTTGACTTCTTATAAAGCAGCATCTATATTAGTATTTAATTATTTAACGATCTGGTGACTACCATGACAGACACACTTATAGTCAGTTGCGCTGAATTACGCGAACTCGCGGAGACCAATCCGGATGAGATTGAAGTCATCGTCGAAATGATGATTGAAGCGGATGCTGACATCTGCAGATAGCTCTCCACACCTTCATGACATTATCAGGGCCTGTTAACAGGCCCTGGTGAAGGGTGAACCTCCCAGGTTCGCCCTTGCGCTTTGTTATGAACGACCAGCAAGCATTCTCTCCCTGAGAAGTCGCTTGCGCAAGGTATGCGCAGTCACCTTGTCCAAACTTCCCCTCGTCAAAATAACGGAACGCTGTGGTTGAAATCTCCCAATGGAAAAATTAAGGACGATCAGCCAGGGTCTGCAGAAACTTGACGGCTTGAGTTGCGCGTATCGTTGCCGTCCATCCGAAAATGTCAGTTTCCAGCTGCCTTCCGGCTCCCACACCAATCGACTAATCGATGCGCTTTTAATACTTCCCCTTATCAGGGCAATCTTCCAGATGAAATATGCGAACACACACAGAGTCAATACAGTTTTTAGTCCAGAAGACAACTCAGTTGATAAGAGCGCCAACAAACCTGCACCATAAATAGCCGACAAGACCACCTGCTGTACTGGGGATCTGCCGGGTTGTAGAATTATCGGTTCAGCGTTCCGCCTCAAGATCCCGGCCTCCCTGCCGAATAATCTGTACAATTTCGACCATTTGCTTATCAGCAATCTTGCTGTCTGAAATAAGCCAGGACTGTAGTGTTTGGTCCGGAAATTCCAGTAATGTCGCAAAATCCTTTCGTGCCTCCCTGTCGAGAGAGGGATACTCATTTTCAAGAAAGGCAAACAACAGCAAATCGAGTTCCAGCATACCCCGGCGGCACTGCCAGCGTAAGCGGTTGATTTCCACAGTTTCACTCATGGGCATTGACTGAACCTCAACGGGTATGACTCAGTATGTCCCAACACTGCCATGTGGTGCAATGCGTTCAGTTATTGAGTCCTATCCTGCAGCAGACGTGAATACATGGCCCGGTAGCCCGTGATTCCGATTGCGATCCAAACCGCAGAACGCAAGGTCATGGCAGCCACAGTGCGCAGTTCATATTCACCACCAAAAAAGATATGGATTCCAAAGGCGGCGAAGACCGACAACGTCAATGTGGCAATGGCGATTGCTGCTGCTGGAGCCCAAGCTTTTTCCAACCAAATGCCAATTCCGGTAGCGATATAGACAAACCCTGCAGAAAAATTGAACCAAAGAACAAAATCCACAGTGTTTCCAGCAGCACGCCTGGCTTCACCATCTATGAAAAGCACGCTGCCACCTGATTTAATGGTCATTACGCCAAAGACCACTGCGACGATGGCGGCAATCCAGACCCATGCGGGCCGTTTAGTAATCATTAGGATATTCCTTCTATCAAAGAGAAAAACCAGTGTTTATGTAGAGGGCAATCTGCCATATCTCATTATCAGTGAGCTGATTACCAAATGCAGGCATAGCTGTACCGAACGGTTCACCACCTTCCGACAAGGTCCAGAAAATGAAGGCATCTGTAGCTACAGGTAATCTACGGGTAATCGAAAGGTTGGCCGGACTGGGAACCAGCAGCTTGCCTGCCGAGCCATTCCCTTCACCAGATGCACCATGACATACCGTACATTGCGCTTGATAGAGCTTTTTTCCATCAGAGATATTTTCTGACGAAGCGGGCAAAGGGTTGCTTAAATCAGCATACTGATCTGGTATGTTTCCCAGCACATATTGTGTATAGCGGCCAACAAAGAAGGAATTTGACTCGTTTATACCGAGACTCTGACAACCAGTAATGGCCAGGGCCACTACTGGTAATGAGAGCATATATGGTATGCGTAGCGACCGCATTAATGACCACGTCCCCTGCCGCCACCGGAGCCACCACCGCTGCGTGAGCCATAACCACTCCCATACGCCTGGCTGGAACCTTGGCTGGAGCCTTGACCATACCGATATTTATTACCGGAGCCGTTGTCGTTACCCTGACCATAGCGATATTTATTACCGGAACCGTTGCCGCCACCCTGACCATAGCGATTCATCTTTCCACTACCCTCTCCCTGTTCGCCCGTTTCATTCATCTGACGAAACAGAGAACGCTCTTCACTGTCCATTGACTGCATTCTGTTCTGCATCTCTGTACGATAACCTTCACGATCTTCATACGACTGTTCCCGAACCTGTGAGCGCATCTTTACCAATTCTTCATTGCTGATGTCTGCATAATCTGCCGCTTCGACACTGATGGATCCTATCGTCAAAGCCGCAATCCCTGCCACAGCCTTCAAACATTTTTTCATCTAAATTCTCCTCATATGGATTCGCATGATGGCTTGATACTGTGTAGAGACGCTAATCGCTACACACTCAATCCATGCTGTGCAGTATGAGAGCTAGCTGTTTCACAATTATTTCGGCGCACAGGAAAACTGTTTCAGATTGTTACAGTAATAAAATGCAGGCGACAGATGAGGGCATGTCATAACAACTCAGCATCGTGGGTCCTGCCCGTTGCAGACGATCCTGGGATGCACTGAATAATGTAGGATGGGCAATAGTGACTAAATCGCTTTTTTCAACATCAGGTCACGAATATGACCAATGGCGCGAGTAGGATTCAATCCCTTGGGACAGACATCGACACAGTTCATAACGGTATGACAGCGAAACAGCCGGTATGGGCCATCCAGTGCATCGAGTCGATCATTCTCTGCCTGATCTCTGGAGTCAGCCAGGAAACGCCAAGCCTGCAATAAGGCAGCCGGGCCAAGAAACTTATCGGGATTCCACCAGAAAGAGGGACAGGATGTTGTGCAGCAACCACACAAAATACACTCATATAGCCCGTCAAGCCTGTCCCGCTCATCTGACGTTTGCAGAATTTCGACCTCTGGCTCTGGATCCTGGCGGATCAGATAGGGTTTTACGGAACGATACTGTTTATAAAACCCCTGCATGTCCACTATAAGGTCCCGAATAACCGGTACTCCAGGGAATGGCCTGACTTCAACCGGTTCTTTCAGCTCGGCCAGTGGTGTAATGCAGGCGAGTCCATTACGGCCGTTGATATTCATCCCGTCCGAACCACAAACCCCTTCTCCGCAGGAGTGTCGGAAACTGAGCGTCTCATCCTGTGCTTTAAGCGCAAGCAGCGCATCACGCAGCATCATGCCCGAAGGGATCGCAGCAAGCTCAAAATCCTGCATATAGGGTTCCCAGTCTTGATCCGGGTCGTAACGGTAGATGCGGAAACGCATATGCTTACCCGGTCGCTGCAAATAAAATGATCAATAGACGCGCTCCTTCGGCGGAAAACTCTCAACGGATAACGGGCGGGTCCGGACGGGCTTGAAATCCAGGCGGTCCTCTTCAAGATAGTAGAGACTGTGCTTCATCCAATTGATGTCATCGCGATCAGGGTAGTCAACCCGAGAATGCGCCCCACGACTCTCTTTTCGTGCTGCTGCAGACATCATGGTGGCCATAGCGATGTCCATCAGATTTTCCAGTTCCAGCGCTTCGATCCTGGCGGTATTGAATATCCTGCTGGTATCACGCAGCCGCACATCGGGAAGACGTTCGCGCAGACGCTTCAATTCAGCAACACCTTGTTGCATCACATCCTCATTTCTGAAGACACCGCAGTGCTCCTCCATCACCCGCTTCAGGTCTGTACGCAGATTGTCGACAGATTCACCTTCGCCACGCAAATTCCAGCGCTGTAGTCGTGCCATCGCTTTCTCCACGCCTGCATCATTCATCTGCCGGTGATAGCGGTTCTCCCGCAGATACTCGATGATGCGGTTACCGGCAGAGCGTCCAAAGACCAGAATATCCAAGAGAGAGTTGCCACCCAGCCGGTTAGCCCCATGGATGGAAACGCAGGCGCATTCACCGGCAGCGTAAAGCCCGGGAATAACCTCCTCGGGTCCATTTCGCACCGGCACCACCACCTGTCCATATCGGTCGGAAGGAATCCCACCCATGATGTAGTGCGCAGTAGGAAAGACCGGGATCGGTGCCTTGGCCGGGTCGATATGGAGAAATGTCTGGCTCAGATCCCGGATACCCGGTAGCCGCTTGTGAACAACCTCCTTTCCCAGGTGATCCACCTTGAGCAGTACATGATCCTTGTCAGGCCCACATCCCCGCCCTTCTCGTATCTCTGTGGAGATGGCACGGCTGACCACATCACGGCTGGCAAGATCCTTGGCATTGGGTGCATACCGCTCCATAAACCGCTCACCTACACCATTGATCAGATAGCCCCCCTCGCCCCGCGCAGCCTCTGTGATCAACATTCCCTTACCGGCAATGCCGGTTGGATGAAACTGAAAAAACTCCATGTCCTGCAATGGGATGCCGACCCGCAGCGCCATCGCCATGCCATCACCGGTATTGATGTGTGCATTGGTGTTGGTGCGAAACAATTGTCCACAGCCACCCGTGGCAATCAGTGTGGTCTTGGCCTCGATGAGCAGCGGCTCTCCCGTCGCGATCTCCAGTACCAGGGCACCAAGAATCACCCCTTCATCATCCTTTATCAGATCAATTGCAAAGAACTCATCAAAGAAATGGGTCTTGGCTCGAATATTCTGTTGATAGAGAGAGTGGAGTATGGCGTGCCCCGTCCGGTCAGCCGCAGCACAGGTTCTGGAAGCCTGCCCCTCACCGAAATTCTGACTCTGTCCGCCGAAGGCCCGCTGATAGATACGGCCATTTTCAAGACGGGAGAAGGGGACACCGAAGTGTTCCAGCTCATAAACAACCCTGGCGGCAGATCGGCACATATACTCGATAGCATCCTGATCACCCAGGTAATCACTGCCTTTGACTGTGTCATACATATGCCAATGCCAGTTGTCTGGAGTGACATTAGCCAAGGCAGCATTGACACCTCCCTGCGCGGCGACGGTATGGGATCGTGTGGGAAAGACCTTCGTCACAACGGCAACTCTCGCCTCAGCTTCAGCGAGTTGCAGTGAAGCCCGCAGGCCAGCACCACCAGCCCCCAGGATCAGGGCATCGAATCTTCTGCGGGAGATTTTCATACCACACCCTTTACGTTAAACAGGATACGTGCAGCCCAGACCCCGCAGGCAACCAGTCCCAGCCCAACCAGAACCAACAGCACCATCCGCGCTGGGAACGGTTGAACGTAATCAATCACCACATCCCTGATACCGATCCACCCATGCAGCAGGATTGCGAAAACAAACAGTAAAAGTGAAGTATTCACCCAAGGAGAACTGAGCAGTTCGACCCAAGGCTGATAGCTCGTTACTGGGTAAAAAAGCAAATATCCCAATGCGACCGGCACAAAGACCGCCAGATAGATGGCAGTAATGCGTTGGAAGATCCAGGCCCGAAGCCCCGAGATGCTTCGGCTCACAAAAGCGCTCCCAAAAGGGAAGCCGAAGCAAAACCACTGAAAATCACCAGCCAGGCACTCTTACGGGCGACAATTCTATCCACACCAATATCCATATCGATTAAGAGATAACGAATGCCTGCCAGCAGATGGTGCAGCAAGATCCAAAGCATCAGAAACAGCAGTATTTGAAAGGGCAAACTGTCGATCATTGCCAAAACCTGATGAAAACCTGTTTCATCGGATACGGACATCTCAAGCAGATAGATGCAAAAAGGAATCAGCAGAAACATCACAATGCCTGTAGCCCGATGGGCAACGGACAAGAGAGCCGCAGCAGGCAGTTTGATCTGAAGCAGATTGAGAAATACGGGACGTTTAGTTTGCCGTGCCATTGCCTACTTCCGTGAGGAAACTTATAGGAGCGTTTCCCGCAGTATAGCCAAGTGTGGGCAGGTTGGAATGAGGAATTAGATACTACCCATTTAACGGGTAGAGGAATGGTGCCCGGAGCCGGAATCGAACCGGCACGACCCAAAGGTCGAGAGATTTTAAGTCTCTTGCGTCTACCAATTTCGCCATCCGGGCGGATGAGCGAGACAGCAAGTTACAAAAAGTAATGGAGGCTGAGGTCGGAATCGAACCGGCGTCCACGGCTTTGCAGTCCGTCTCACTTACTGATAATTCAATAGGTTACGAAGCTTACCACCCGCATTACCACTCCGCTTAGTGATTTGGCGTTTGGAATCTGGCGACAAAATACCATCGAAAACCCAATAACGCCATTCTTCACCATCAAAAAATATTAATGTGATTCTTCGGGATCAGTCTTAAATACCCTATTCATCGGGCAATGCGCACATCAGCAGGCCCCCCACGGTGTATGTCTATGTAACCAACAGCCGGCCACTAGAGCGACTGGACATGCCGACCCGGGATGGCGCCAAGCGTGCCTTCGAGCCTAAAGGACTGATGGTCCTTTTTGCCTTCCTTTGCCACCCCGAACTGGTCAAGGTACCCTATCGTGAGATCGCAGCGAGAGCGGGGTGGCGGTAGGTACCGTTGGCTGGGTCCTGAACGGTCTCAAGGCGGCGGAATTCGTTCATGACAAAGGCGCGAAGAAGGGGCGCCGGCTCGTACACTACCGCAAACTGCTGGAACTGGCCCGGTAGCGCTCGTCTTTACCCTCAATGGAAAACTCAATTTCCGTGGTCCCATTCAGGAAGGCACGGACATCGTCCGAGGTCTGAATCTTTCTTGTCGTTCATATAAATTTTGTGGGTGACCATCATGAGCTGGGCTCCCTCTTTTTCAGACTCATTTCACGCTGGAATCGAGCCCTTCGTTCAGACTCATTTCATATTGGACAAGACTGGTGGCCCCTTAACCCAGCGATCTAGTTGTCAACAGGTCCCGTGTTAGATCAAAGACACCTAACTCCAGCCTGTAGAGTACGCCAAAACCATCTGCGACGAAGTTTTTGCCGGAATTAGTCCAGAAAAGTAGTAAAAAACGCATGAACAACCTAGTGTATATATAATAAAAACAAATGGTTATGCGATCAGTTAATAGCCATGAACTAGGTGCTCATTATGTAAGTAGATTGCACTTTTCAATAGGTCTCCCTGCGTAGTTGCAGGGTTGTGTGGATCTCCAATACTACCCTCTAGATAAAGAGCAGGTTTCACTAGGCTTTTTTGCGAAAATTCGTTACGTGCAGTCGCGCCATGTGATTACGGAATATTTAGCGAGTACCTTACAGAAGAATGGCGTTATTGGGCTTTCGATGGTACTTTGTCGCCAGTTTCCAAACGCCAAATCACTAAACGGAGTGGTAATGCAGGTGGTAAACTTCGTAACCTATTGAATTATCAGTAAGTGAGACGGACTGCAAAGCCGTGGACCTCGGTTCGATTCCGGGCTCAGCCTCCATTTTATTGCTCTATTAATCAATAGAATATAGTCATTATCTCTATATAACTTTAAGCGAAAAGTGGTGCTTTTTGCCCAAGAAAACCACTCCTGCCACTCGAAAAACCCAAAAGAAGACGCTCGTGTAACGGATAGAAAGGCCGTGGACGCCAGTTTTCTAGCAGCGTCCGGTTGTTACAGGCTGGTCATTTATAGTTTTATCTGCTTAAGCTTTTCGTTGACCAGTATAATGTCGAAGGCTCTTGGGTCAAAAGCCTCACCCCACCACTGTATTACGCTTTCATGCTCCTCATGTTGTGGATCAGTCATCGCTTCGAGGAACTCGAAGTAGCCACCCAAGCCACCAACATCTTCTGGCGGACAGGCCATTTCACCACCGATACAGACAACAGAAGATCGTGCCGATGTCAGTGGCAGTGTGTTTTCAAGGGTGATCGTGTGCCGCCAGTTGTCGCCGTAGTCGTAGATATATTCAAACAGCTTTTTTTGGCCCAGCACTTTTACAAGGTTCTTGCGCTTCTCATTGATCAGTTTAGGGGCAAGATCCAAGTTTGGATCATTAGGGTCAACGATGCCATAGTGCCTGTGATCGATGATAAACTCATGCAGGTGATAGTCGTACCATCCCATAACTTCCTGAATGACCCGATGCAATTTAACCAGGGTGATATTATCCGGCACCAGCACACTACGCCATATCGAGGGATTGGAATGCTCCAGTTCAATGCGCAGTTGCAGTAAAGACTGTGGGCCTATCTGACTGACTTTCTTCATGCAGCCTCCTGGGTATCGATGACCTGATTAAAAGTTTTTTGCATATTCCACGGCAGCAGCTCATCGATTTTATTGATCGGGTGCGAACTAATCACTGACAACATCGCGTTATTGTCAATTTCAATGCACCCATCATCACGGTAGCGCGTCAACACTACTCAGCGAGCCAGTGTGTAACGTATCACCCGGGACGGTTCCGAGTTTCTCAAGATCTGCATTAAGTTCGTCTCCAGCCAGTCTTTAAACCTCTGTAGTATGGGTGCAGCATCATATTGTCGGTATCTTCTTCGTTCATCTGGCGGTTTCCCCCGGATCGCTGATTCTACCTGATATAGTTGCCGGATATAGTACAGCGCCTGAATGGCCTGTGGTCTGGTTCACCCAAAGGGTCAAGTCTTGCGTTTTGCCTGCCTACTGATTTCTGCTCAACAAAACTTCTCCAGCTATTGCTCGATCTCTTGCAGGCTGTTCTGATGGACTGGTGGGAACCTATCGACGGTCATCACCAGATCCTTGACTGCCGGTTCGATCCAGCTGATAGCCTCCAGGATCTGCTCATGCTGTTGCGGCAGATCTTGTCAATACCAGATTGGCTCATGATGAAAGATGCGGTTGCGCAGCTGACGTATCTTGTGGAACTGCTGGGAGAGAACTTTGCGGGTACGGATCTTTCTCGGCATATATGGAAAAGCCGTCTTGATCAGCTGAGGCCAAAGCACCTGCTCATAGCACTTGTCCAGCATGCTGCTCCAGAACCCGAAGTTCAGCTCGGCGATAATGCGTCCCGGGTTGAGCACCTTGTGTTGGCGGGACAACATCGCCTTGCTCTATTCAGTGCGCCGACATCGTTGTCGTGCCGGATGATATGGGGATCGTTATACCAATCATCTCGCCCAAAATACTGCAGAGCGGCACTATGGATGCTATTGCGCAGGGTGGCCTCCAGAGCCGGAGGACCGGATAGAGGCTTTCGCTTAGCGCCATGTTCCAGGCGTAGTGGCCGAGCAGGGTGCAGTTGCTGTTTTGGGCCAGCCGCCGGCGGTAGGCAGCAAGGCGTTCTACCGAAAGTGCCTGCTCCAGTTTGGTGGCGAAGTCTGCAATGTTGTGGCTTTATGTAGTACGTACTACAATATCTCGTATGAATGATCATATGAGGATTTCAGATGCAACGGCAAGTCCCGATACGTGAGGTGAATCAGCATCTCTCTCGATATATTGAGATCGCAGAACAAGGCGAAGAGATCATTATCACAAAACGAGGGCGGCCTGTTGCTCGGCTGTCTGCTGTTAAACTTGACCGAAAATTAAGCGAAGAACAAGAGGAGGCGCTTTTGCGTAGCCTTGCCAGGATGAGGAAAGGATACAATCTGGGTGGCCAGTCCTTCGACCGGGACGAGCTTCATGAGCGGTGAGAAATACACCCTCGATACCAATATTCTCATCTACAGCATCGACCGACAGGCCGGAGAGCGGCACCATAAATCCATCGAACTGATTGAAGAGATGTCGCGTTGTGATTGCATCCTGACGCTTCAGGCGCTCTCAGAGTTCTACAGCGCAGTCAACCGTAAGAACAAGATGCCCCGGGATGAGGCAGAGGCTCAGGTGAATGATTGGATGATCCTATTTCCTGTGGTTAACGCCGAACCTGGAATTCTCCAACGGGCGATGAAGGCGGTCGATGCCCATAAATTTTCGTTCTGGGATGCCATGCTGTTGGAGACGGCGGTGCAAGCGAGCGTGACCCGATTCCTTTCGGAAGACATGCAGCATGGCCGTCTCTGGAAAGGGATGAGTATCCAAAATCCATATTAGGAGGCAGATCGCTCCTTTCGGTACGCGTTTGCAGGCCTCGGCCAGTGAGCGGTGTTCGCTCACGTTGGTACCGGGAAGCACATAGAGCCCCCGACCGATTCGTTGCAGCCTACCAGCTGCGTGGAGTCTACTGAGATAGATCCGTGGGATGCCGTAAGGATCGAGATCCCGGGGACGCAGAACCCCTTCCCTTTGTACCAGTTCCAGCACCTTGCCTGTCTGCGTCGTTTGAGTCATTAGGCTTGAATGTTCCATTACATAGGAAAAAATATACAAAGCCCGAGGAAATGTAACACAAGCTGGTAAAAAGACCGGGGGTGGTCATCAGTGTAGTTTTTAGGAGTTAAAGTTCAAATACTCTTTCCATGCCTTGCTTTGCATACTCATGCGAGGTGGATACTCCTCTCCGGTGTTAGCGCAGAGGCGTTCAGCTCGAAATCTTCATGTTGCCGTAATAGTGGTGTAGAACCACAGCCGTGCACATGGCACTCCTGCTTGCCCTTGGGACACTGGCTGTAGGTGCAGAGTCGACCCAGATAACGATCACTGTCGGGTTCCATGATGAAGACGTCAACTTGATGGTGGGCTACCCTGACACTGTGTTCTTCAAGCAGTAGAGTCAGCACTCTGGAGCGTGCTTTCTGTAGGGTCCGCAGGCAGCCGGAATCATTCACCCAGACTGCTAAATCTACATCCTTGCACTTATGCAGCATGGGTATGCCGGTACGGCGGTATTTGCGATAACGTGGTTTCTCTTTTTGTAGAGGAGTGGCGACGGAACCAAACAGCATCACTTTTCCCACCGCAGATATTTGTCTAAATGCCTGAGCCACGTATTCGGCGGCAAGACGAAAGTCTTTTTGTCGTTGTTGTGTTCGTCGATTCTCCTCACTGATCTCCCGGTAGATGGAGGACTCGGATAACCACAACGGTTCGTTGTCGTCCCACATTTCATCGACGTATTCCTGCCAGTCCGTCATCGTCTCCTGCAGGGAGTTATCTCTGTTTTTCTTCGATGCAGAGTCGTCCGCATAGGCATGCAGTGGAATAGGGCTGCTTGCAGTATGTGCGCTGCATTTGAAAAGCTGGGTGTCACGGCATTTGTTTACAGGGGTTTTTCTGATCTTCTCTTCATAGAGTTCATGGATCCACTGTTTAACCGGTAACTTCCACTGTTGGGTCGGAGAAGGGATGTTTTTGATCAGGGAACGGGGGTTGAGGCCAAGTTCCTTGGCCATACGGATATCCTCCCTGCTGAGGCGGCAGTGTCGTTTGGCCTCGACCCACTGTCGATCCTTGTTAGAACCCTGTCGTTTCGATTTGGCCACGGATGTTTTCCCGGTAAGTACTGAATGTCAGTCTCGTTTAGTCTACTCCAGGACAGAAGCAGCCCGGGAAAGAAGCTCGTCGCTTTGTTTGATTAGTTTGTCCGCTTGAGCTTCATCCACCTCGGGTTGATTCTCCCGCAGACGGGCGACCAGAGACAAAGTTTCGGCTGGCAGCAGGCTCGCCTGTACCAGCGTTGACTCGATCAGTTCCTGGGCTGGTGTTTTTTCAGTGTCGTGACCCCGCCAAAAGAGCAGGGCATGCAAGGCCGTCTCCACGGCACTACGCATCGGGGCGAGTGCTTCTGTTGAAAAGCCGCCTTCGGTGAGCACTTTCGCCATTCGCCGTTTATGTTCACTCTGGGTCAGGCGGTTGCGGGCCTCGGTCAGTCGTTTTGATTGTTCGTCATCTTTTGGCTTATCTGTGGCCGGGGCGCGGTAGACCGTTCTGACAGTATCCTGGTTGGTGTTCAAGACGCCGGCTTCGATCAGTTGCTGGATGGTCGCAAAGGCATCCCGGTCCAGCAATTTCAATTGCGGCGTCTGCTCGGGGAACTGTTCTTGCAATTGCCGGGTAAGGGCACTCTGCAGAGCGTCACTCAGCCGGTCTGCCACCACCAGCAGAGTCTGCTGTGTTCCCTCGCCGTGCAGTTCCATCAGTTCCAGATGATGGCTCCACTGTGAAAGAATATCGTCCCGCAGACGATCGAGCGGATCGGTGGGTGGCATTTGTGGTTCTTTTGACGCACCCGTTATCAGGGCATCGATTCGTTCCAAAAAAGCGGCTCGGCCGGAGGGGAGATCCATTTCATTTTTGCCTTTACCATCCACCACACCTTCAGCCAGGGAACGCTTCTGCTCCAGCAGAGAGAGCATGCGGTGTTCGATGGAGCCTTCAGATACAAGATTGATTACCTGCACCGGGCGTTTCTGGTGCTTTCGCCAGGCACGGGCGATGCGCTGCTCCAGTTTGGCCGGGTTCCAGGGCATATCCAGGTTGATTACTACATCGGCCACCTGCAGGTTGAGTCCTACGGAGCCCGAGTCGGTGGAGAGGAATAATCGGCACTCGGGATCGTCCTTGAATCGTCGGATCTCTTCACGGCGTTTTGGCTGTGGGATCTTGCCGGTATGCAAAGCGTAGTGCAGCCCCATCTCCTCGGCCTGCGATCGGACC
>NZ_JAAVSH020000001.1:3101503-3133628 GCF_011947365.2 endosymbiont of Lamellibrachia barhami | reverse complement strand
GGTGTTACCTATCATGTCGCAAGCGATTCCAGATAGGGCCGCATGACGTTCTGAACACGGCAAACCTTAGCGTATTGCCAGAGGTCATCCATGGTGCAGCGCCGCGACCGCCAGCATTCCCTGAGTGCCTCGATGGAAACATCCAGCCCAATTTTATTTCGATACTTGAAGCAATCGGCCACAGTCTTTGCTGGTGTGAATACGGGTACGACTACCCCCTCAATCCGGTGCTCCTCCACGCCAGCATCGAGCGCTGCCGAAGAGAAACGGACAATACGTAGAGGAGGGTACTCCATACGTGGCCGCCAGGCCTTCTCACCAATGGCCAGCCAGACTTCGAAGGGTGACTGTGTGGTGAGTTCATGAAATCGAAGCGCAGACAGGAGACAAACCACCCCTTTCGGTACGCGTTTGCAGGCCTCGGCCAGAGAGCGGTGCTCGCTCACGTTAGTGTCAGAAAGCACGTAGAGTCCCCTACTGATTCGTTGCACCTTACCGGCTGCATGGAGCCTACTGAGATAGATCCGTGGGATGCCGTAAGGATCGAGGTCCCGGGGACGCAGAACCCCTTCCTTTTGTACCAGTTCCAGCACTTTGTCTGTCTGTGTTGTTTGAGTCATTAAGTATGAATGTTACATTACATAGGAAAAAATATACAAAGCCCGAGGAATTGTAACACAGGCAGGTAGAAAGACCGGGGGTGGTCATCGGTATAGTTAATAGGAGTTAAAGTTTAACTACTCCCTCATGACTTGCTTTGCATATTCATACGAGGGGGATACTCCTCTCTGGTGCCAGCGCAGAGGCATTCAGCTCGAAATCTTCATGCCTGCTGAAGCGGCAGCGTCGTTTGGCCTCGACCCACTGTCGATCCTTGTTAGAACCCTGTCGTTTCGATTTGGCCACGGATGCTTTCCCGGTAAGTACTGAATGTCAGTCTCGTTTAGTCTACTCCAGGACAGAAGCAGCCTGCGAAAGAAGCTCGTCGCTTTGTCTGATAAGATTGTCCGCTTGAGCTTCATCCACCCCGGGTTGATCCTCCCGCAGACGGGCGATCAGGGATAAAGTTTCGGCTGGCAGCAGGTTCGTCTGTACTAGCGTTGACTCGATCAGTTCCTGGGCTGGTGGGTTTTCAGTGTCGTGACCCCGCCAAAAGAGCAGGGCGTGCAAGGCTGTCTCCACGGCCTCACGCATCGGGGCGAGTGCTTCTGTTGAAAAACCGCCTTCGGTGAGCACTTTCGCCATTCGCCGTTTATGTTCACTCTGGGCCAGGCGGTTGCGGGCCTCGGTCAGATGTTTTGATTGTTCGTCATCTTTTGGCTTATCTGCGGCCGGGGCGCGGTACACCGTTCTGACTGTATCCTGGTTGGTGTTCAAGACGCCGGCTTCGATCAGTTGCTGGATGGTCGCGAAGGCATCCCGGTCCAGCAGTTTCAATTGCGGCGTCTGCTCGGGGAACTGTTCTTGCAATTGCCGGGTAAGGGCATTCTGCAGAGCGTCGCTCAGCCGGTCTGCCACCACCAGCAGAGTCTGCTGTGTTCCCTCGCCGTGCAGTTCCATCAGTTTCAGTTGATGGCTCCACTGTGAAAGAATATTGTCCCGCAGACGATCGAGCGGATCGCTGGGTGGCATTTGTGGTTCTTTTGACGCACCCGTTATCAGGGCATCGATTCGTTCCAAAAAAGCGGCTCGACCGGAGGGGAGATCCATTTCATTTTTGCCTTTACCATCCACCACACCTTCAGCCAGGGAACGCTTCTGCTCCAGCAGAGAGAGCATGCGGTGTTCGATGGAGTCTCTGGATACAAGATTGATTACCTGCACCGGGCGTTTCTGATGTTTGCGCCAGGCACGGGCGATGCGTTGTTCCAGTTTTGCCGGATTCCAGGGCATATCCAGGTTGATCACTACATCGGCCACCTGCAGGTTGAGTCCTACGGAGCCCGAGTCGGTGGAGAGGAATAATCGGCACTCGGGATCGTCCTTGAATCGTCGGATCTCTTCACGGCGTTTTGGCTGTGGGATCTTGCCGGTATGCAAAGCGTAGTGCAGCCCCATCTCCTCGGCCTGTGATCGGACCAGCTGCAGCATGCGCTCCCACTCGGAAAAGATAATGATCTTGTGGTCGCCATCTTCCATGATTTCCTGGAGGATGCTGCCAAGCTCCTTCAGCTTGGGTGAAATGCGGCAATTCTGGTCCAGAATATAGGGCGTGTCACAGAGCATGCGCATGCAGGCCAGATTGCGTTGAAGCTGTTCCATCTCCTCTTTTTTCAGTGGCCTCTTTTTGGCCGTAGCGGCAAGACGCGCCACTCTCGATTCATACTCCCCGTAGCGCAGCACCTGCTCTTTGTGCATGGGGACGAAATAGGTGTTTATCGTGCGACCCGGCAGCTGCCCCTCTACTTCCTCTTTACGTCGGCGCAGCATGATGGGCCGCAGTCTTTTATGCAGCTGATCGAGGTTCCTATAGCCAACGGCGCGCCCTTTTTCGTCCAGTTTGTAAAAATCACGGTTGAAGCGGAACAGGGGGCCGAAGATATGTGGGTCGGAGGAACTGAATGATCGAGTAGATCTCGTCGATGCGGTTCTCTATCGGTGTGCCGGTAAGCACAAAAGCGTAGGGGCTTTTCAGGCGCTTGATTGAGATAGCCGTCTTGGTTTGCCAGTTCTTGATGCGCTGAGCCTCATCCAGAATGATGACATCCGGGATCAGGATGGTATTGATCTCCTCTGCATCTGATCGAATCTGCTCATAGTTGGCAAGTGAGAAGAATGCGGGGTCTTCGTATTGGCGCAGACGTTTGGCACGCGTCCCCTGGATAATGCTTGCAGGCAGGCTGGTGAATTTGTCGATCTGTTCCTCCCATTCGCCCTTGAGCGAAGCGGGGGAGATTACCAGTACCCGCCGGATGCCCGAGGTACGGCGCAGCAGCTCACAGGCGGCGATTGCCTGCACCGTTTTGCCCAGGCCCATCTCGTCCGCCAGCAGGGCACGGCCGGTGAATGCCAGGTGCAGCATGCCTTCCTGCTGGTAAGGGTAGAGAGGGTGCTTGACAAGATCGAGGCTCGCATTTCCTGCTGCCACCTCGGTCTCGAAGTGTTGACGGCTGCGGATCCGTTGCGCGCTCCTGTCCAGTGTATCGAGCCAGGTATTCAACTCATGTGAACTCCGAAACCTGCGCCTGACAGCTGGATGAGCGGTGTTAATTGTCCGTTGCATGGCAGGCAGTGTGTCGAGGGGATTACCTGCCAGAATGTTGTCGCTGGAAAAGAAGGGGGTGATAAGATCCCGAGCCTTGGAACGGCGATGGCCCCCTTCCGGCCAGCGTATCCGGACTTGGTGGTCCCGCCGGTCCAGAAAGATTTCGATGTATGGACTGCCTTTGGCAGCCGCATTCTGGAAAGCGCGCTTGCGCCTGTACTGGAGCCGGTTCAGCGTTGCCTCGATATGCTTACAGGTGCCCAGGCCATTGATACGGTGGTCGGGGCAGTCGCAGCTATTGATGGGTTCTGCAAGTGAGCGAATCTCTACACGGTAAGTTTGCTCGTTGTTGGAGTCGACTTGGTAGACACCGAAAAAATTGTCGTCCTGCGCTTGGGATTCAATCCGTGAAGGTTCATTCAGACCGCGCAAACGACGGCGTTCGATCTCATCTGCGTCACTGGTTGACCAGCCTGATGGCCGGGCCAGTCTTTGGGATTTTTTATTGCGTTTCTTTGTTTTCGACATGATGGGTAGGTATCGTATGGATGGTTTACGAATTTATAACAACTATTCTACTGAAAATTTTCAACAATGGTATTTGACAAAGAACCCGCCGGATATGGGAAAACTGCGATGTTTAGGGTCCGATGTTGGGTCTTTAGGGTCAGAGTAAAAATTCCTGCTTACCTAACCAGTAGAGCTGCTTCAAATATCCATTTTCACTCTGACCCCAAATATCCTTCAGTAGCTGGATATGTGAGTGGACACTTTTAAGCTTCGGTCCGATTTCGAGGGATGAACTCCATCGTTGTTGGCGTCTTCGAATATCTTCGTTGCGGCATTCTGTATGGCAGTCTTGTCTTTTTCTATAAACATGAGGAAAGAAGTTGCGAAGAGATCCGCAAAGTGCTCGTACTCCTTGCCCGCCCCGGTGAAGCCTGGATATATAGCGGTCTGCATTGCAAGGAATGCTTTGCGTAGTGGATAGTCTACTGCATGCCCAGCTTCGTGGCACAGGGCGAACAATGTGACGAACTTTCCACATCTGTAGATATCACAGGAAATCTTTATGGTGCCACTCTTGTTCTCAGTCGTATGGATTGCCTTGGAAGGATTGGCATAACTCAAGCTGCTGCAGCTCTCTTTCATTAGTGCAATGCCTTTGGACACCAGGATTGCATCCATATTCTCGAAGGGTTTTGCCGATCCGTACCTGCCAAGGCCCTGATTCAGGTAGTACTTGAAATTCTTGATGGTCGCAATTCCTTCTTTCAGCTCTTTCGCTGATTTCATCAGTTCATCAATGTCCAGGGTCAGCATGGTGCAGAGAGCGGTAAGGGCATCCTTCTTGTTCCCCAGCTTATCTACGGGAACGTACTTCAATATATCCTCGTGCTTCAGATACTCGAAAGCTGTCTGGAGCTCCTTTTCTGTGTAATCCGGCATGGCGAAAAACTCCTATGCGTCAATAGGACCGATCAATAGCGATCAATAGGCTCAGACTCGATTAAATTCAGTTGCAACCAGCGAGACTCACTCCAATAAACAATCTACTCAAACCCATAACTAAACTCACCCCCCTCAACGCCAACATGTACCCGTTCGATAGGCTTGGCTTCCATCATCCGCTTGAGCAATTCCTCGCTGATGGTGGGTAGCACAGTATTGGTTAAGATCGTATCGATCATGCGCCCGCCGCTCTCCAGTTCGGTACAGCGGTCGGTGATGAGTTTGATCACGTCGTCGTCGTAGCTGAAGGGGATTTTGTGATTCTCGCGGATGCGTTTTTCAATGCGCCCAAGCTGCAGTTTGGCGATAAGTCCGATCACCTCGTCGCTGAGCGGGTAGAAGGGGATAACCACCAGACGGCCGAGCAGGGCGGGCGGGAAGATCTTGAGCAGTGGTTCGCGCAGGGCCTTGGCGATGCCTTCGGGTTCCGGCATCAGCTCCGGGTCAGCACACAGATTGGTAATCAGGTCGGTGCCGGCGTTGGTGGTGAGCAGGATGAGGGTGTTCTTGAAGTCGATCACCCGGCCTTCGCCGTCCTCCATCCATCCCTTGTCGAAGACCTGGAAGAAGATTTCGTGCACGTCAGGGTGGGCCTTCTCCACCTCGTCCAGCAGCACCACGCTGTAGGGGCGGCGGCGCACCGCTTCGGTAAGCACACCACCTTCGCCATAACCGACATAACCGGGAGGGGCACCCTTGAGTGTGGATACGGTATGGGCCTCCTGGTATTCGCTCATGTTGATGGTGATGATATTCTGTTCACCGCCATAGAGGGTTTCGGCCAGGGCCAGGGCGGTTTCAGTCTTACCTACGCCGGAGGTGCCTGCCAGCATGAAGACACCGATAGGTTTGTTCGGATTGTCGAGGCTGGCGCGGGAGGTCTGGATGCGGCGGGTGATCATCTCCAGGGCGTGGCGCTGGCCGATGATACGCTGCTCCAGGGCGTCTGCCAGATGAAGAATAGTCTCTATCTCATTCTTGACCATGCGGCCCACGGGGATGCCTGTCCAGTCCTGAACCACCGAGGCGACGGCTTGCCCGTCCACTGAGGGCAGGATGAGGGGATGCTCTCCCTGAAGTTCGTGGAGTTCGTTTTGCAGTCCCTTCAGCCGTGTCAGTAACGCCTGACGTTCCTCGTCGGAGAGGGCCTCTTCGTCTCTGCCTGTCGTGTCTTCGACAGAGATATCTTCTGCTGCGGCATCCGCCGCTCTCTCTAAATCACTGTCGGTACCTTCCACCTTGCGGGTGGTGGCCCGTAGTTTTCCCCGGATGTCGAGGATCTGTTCGACCAGTGTTTTTTCGTTGTTCCAGCGTTCGTCCAGGTCTTCCAGCCGTTTTTCCTCTGCTGCCAGAGACTCATTGGCCTCCGTTTCCCGTACGGTGGTGTCGATACCGACGTTTTTCTCCCGTCCGATGATTTCGAGTTCGGTTTTCAGGGCCTGGATGCGCTTACGCGAATCGTCCACCTCCGCAGGCACTGCGTACTGGCTGATGGCCACCCGGGCACAGGCGGTGTCGAGCAGGCTCACTGACTTGTCGGGCAGTTGGCGCGCCGGGATGTAACGGTGGGAGAGTTTGACCGATGCCTCCAGGGCCTCGTCCAGCAGTTGCACCTTGTGGTGGTGCTCCATGGTGCTTGCCATGCCCCGCATCATGAGGATGGCCTTCTCCTCCGATGGCTCGTCTATCTGGACCACCTGAAAACGGCGGGTGAGGGCGGGATCTTTTTCGATGTATTTCTTGTACTCGGCCCAGGTGGTGGCCGCCACCGTGCGCAGGGTGCCGCGAGCCAGAGCCGGTTTCAGCAGATTGGCCGCATCGCCGGTACCAGCTGCGCCGCCGGCGCCCACCAGGGTGTGGGCCTCGTCGATGAAGAGGATGATCGGTTTTTCAGAAGACTGTACCTCTTCGATTACCTGTTTCAGGCGGTTTTCAAACTCACCTTTCATGCTGGCGCCGGCCTGTAACAGACCTACGTCCAGGGAGCGCAGGGTGACGTTCTGCAGCGGGGGGGGAACGTCGCCAGCGGCAATGTGCTGGGCGAAGCCTTCAACCACGGCGGTCTTGCCCACTCCAGCCTCACCGGTGAGGATTGGGTTGTTCTGGCGTCGTCGCATGAGGATATCAATGATCTGGCGTATCTCCTCGTCGCGGCCGACGATCGGATCCATCTTGCCGGATGCCGCCTCGGCGGTGAGGTCCACGGTGAACTGGTTTAGCGCCTCCTGCTTGCCCATCTGAGCCGGGGCGATGGCGCCGCTGGCCTCACCGGGGGCAACGCCGCCACCCACCTGGAAGCCGTCCGTGGCGTGCAGGGTCGCTTCAGGGGAGTCGCCTACCACTTCGTCGAATCGGTCGGTGAGGGTCTCCAATTTGAGCTTCTGGAACTCTTTGGAGATGCTGCTCAGAGCGTGCGTGAGGCTACGGGTCTTGAGGATGCCGACCACCAGATGACCCGTGCGCACCTGGGATTCTCCGAACATCAGCGTGCCGTAGAGCCAGCCCCGTTCCACTGCTTCCTCGATGTGTGCGGAGAGGTCGGAGATGGAGGTGGAACCGCGAGGCAGGCTGTCCAGGATTTCGGTGATGTCCCTGACCAAGTGAGAGGGATCCAGGCTGAAATACTTGATGATGTGGTGAAGGTCGGAGTCTTTCAGTTGCAAAATCTGGTGAATCCAGTGCACCAGTTCCACGTAGGGGTTGCCCCGCATCTTGCAGAAGACTGTGGCGCTTTCGATGGACTTGTAACCGACGCTGTTGAGTTTGCCGAACAGGGCGGTGCGACTGATTTCAGACATCCTGATATCCCCTTTGTTGTTTTCCTGATGATCTTGTATCCACACAAATGTTCAAGGAACGATATGCACGCGCTGCCACTGAACTGAAGTAGGCTGGTTCAAGCGTGCGGAACCGGCAACTTGCGAACGCCCGATCCGCTACGCTTGATCGGGCCTACTCTTTTGGCGGCTAAATCAATATATCTGCGATATTCTACCCCTGGTTTTTTCTGTTTTTGACGCTTGTGATAAGTATAGTTGGCTCCAGCCGGGTCACGGCTTGAAAAAGGGGTTGAGCATCAGGTCACGCGGGTCATCTGCGGGCGGCTTATGGCTCAACCAGGTGGTCCAGCCCAACTCTCCCTCTGTGCCCAATCGGATTGGCGGTACCTGCTCCTTTTTCAGGATGAGGTTCAGGTCCCAGTGCAATTCGTCGCCGATGTAGTTCTTCACAATGGCTGTCAGACGTTTGAAACTCTCTCCACCGGGCAACATACGCCGGTAGTCCTCAAGTTCGAGCGGCCCCAATACGATGCGGAACTTATGCTGACAATCCCACACTTGGGCGCCGATGACGGCAGTCAGACCGAGGGTGCCGGTCTCCGGGGACTCACCTAATCGGCAGCGGGTATCTTTCGGCAGGGTCATCCAGTGTCCCACGAACTGCTCGATGGATACCTGCAACTGGAAAAACCCAGCCAGAATCGACTGCAGACCATCGGCGTTGTGGACTTGGTTGGAGATCCAGCCCGAGTAGTGCAGCTTGGCCAAGTCGGGCATTTCGTCCCGCTCGCGAAGCGACGGCATGCCGTAACCGCAGGTGGCGCCCATGTAGGTGGCAAAACGGTCCTGCTCAGGTCGATCATGGCTGACCGCTGGCTGGGCGTTGGCCCAGGCACGGTAGAAGAGCGAAAGAAAGCGGTGATGAAACAGGTCGGTGAAACGGCTGAAGGTGGGATCGTCCGCATTGCGTATCCGATCTCTGGCGTATTCTGTCAGGTGCAGTGGGAGGGGCGCGTTGGGTCCGAACAGGCCGAAGAACAGCACCTCCATGCGTGGGTGCCGACCCTCCTTGCCGGGGGTGAAGCCGGAGATGCTGGAGGGAGCGAACGCCAGAGATGCCTCCTCTCCCAGCCGGATCGCATCGTCTGCGGGGCGCAGGGACTCGCCGAACCGGGGATTGCCAGGATGGTAAGCTTCGAACGCCCGCATGGCCCAGTAGAAGTCGTAGGTATACGGCTTCTGGCTGAGGCTCTGTTCCAGCGCTAGAGCAAGTGTTGCTGTCCGGTGCGTAACGGCCATCGCATGATCTCCCCGCGATCCGTGGTGCGGATGACGGTTTGGGTGAATGAGTTGAGAGAGACATAGCGGTCAAAAAACCGTTCCATAATCGCGCCCAACAGGAATACGCCGGTGCCTTCGAATTCGTCCTCGTTCAGGATCAGGGTGATCTCCAGGCCGCGGCCGAAGGCGATTGGCCCGGGTATTGGAACACGGCGGATGATGGGTTTTGAGGTGATGCTCTTGACGCCGCCGATCTGCTTGCGCACGGGTGCTTCAGCGACGTTGCTGTAAAGGCTCATCAACTCCCGCAGGGCCGCCGCACCCTGGGCCTCGTCGTTGTCGATCAGCGAGAGGTAGTTGAGCGACAGGTGGCTGACCAGCCGCCAGGTGGTGTCGCCCTCCGCCCAGGAGGGTCTGGGGCGGGTGGGGCCGGCAACCACCCGCACGCTTTCGAACGGCCCGCCGCTCTCCAGGGTGAAGTCGGTGGCGCCTTTGCCCACCGGCATCTGCAGCGGGAGATCCCGGTTGGTGCAGAGGATGGAGATGCCCAACTGCCGCAGGTCCGGGTGGTAGGGCGCCTCTTTTGCATCCACCAGTGAGAGGAATACCTCGCTGCCGATGTAACTCGAACGCGGCCCGTTGCGCCGTTGACGGGAGGAGATGACTCGTGGATCACGTCTCAGCGTAAAAAATCCCTCGTCGGTCTGTTGTGCCGCCAGGTCGTGGGAGGCGTAAAACGGCAGGAACTCCTGCTCCGCTTTGGTGCCGACACCGTAGCCGGTGACGCCGGTGACTGAATAGACCTCGTAGTCCAATGGGCGGGTCCGGTCCGGCACCAGATGGTGTTCGTGTTCTTTGTGGGTCAGGTGGATGCGGTCGCACTGCTTGGGAAAGAGGTTGACCGCCGGTGTGCAGAAGAGGACGAAATTGTCTGCGTTGACCACCTTTTCCAGATAGGCATCACTGCGGTTGAGCAGGATGATCAGTTCGATCTCATCGTGTGGACAGCGTTTGAAAGCGGGTGCCAGGCCGGTCAGTTCGACAAACATGAAACGTGCCGGAAAGGCGAAGTATTCGTGCAGCAGACGGTAGCCTTCGAAGGAGCGGTCGGTGAAAGGCAGCAGAGCCTCGCTGTCGTCAAAGCCTATCTGTTTGATCGATTGCCGATCCATCACTTCCTGCCAGGGTGCGGGACGACTGGTGGGGCGCGCTACCACCGCCACTGCGTTGCCCAGGATCTGCTCGTAGAGGTGCATGGGGAGTTCGTCCGCGCCCTGCAGATAGAGTGGCAGACTTTCCAGAGCCAGCTTGTCGCAGCTGAGTCCTGCGGTGACTCGCAAGCGCAGTCGAATGCCCGCCTTGGCTTCCGGCAGGTCGGGCAAACCGATGCCGGCAAGAGAGCGCAGATAGGTGGCGTCGGTCATCTCCAGCGGCCAGAGGACCGTCTCCCTGGCGGTACGATATTCACAGGCGGTCTGGTCGTGTACTCCCATCAGGCTGCGCATGGCGCTGTTCGGGGGCAGGGTGAAACCGTCCGCCAGTCCCCCCTCCATAAGGTCGGGCTGAAACCGGACGACTGTCATAGAAGGCGTTGGCGAAAGGTAGTGGGGGTAGACCGCTTCCAGCAGGTGTTGGGTGAAACGGGGAAATTCGGCGTCGAGTTTGAGCTGGATACGTCCTGCCAAAAAGGCGAAACCTTCAAGCAGGCGTTCCACATAAGGGTCGGCGCACTCGAAACCTTCAAGCCCGAGCCGACCGGCGATCTTGGGAAACTCCTTGGCGAATTCGCCGCCCATCTCACGGATGAACTGCAATTCCCGGTTGTAGTATTGCAGCAACCGTGGATCCATCAGCCCCTGCCTCCGCCGGAATAGTCGGAGATGGTGACGTTGCCGGCCTCCAGGTCGATCTCTGTCTTCATGTACATGTGCAGCGGTACGGGTTCAGCCCATAGTTCGGCTTCGATATCGAAGGTCATGGCATTGTGGCTCATGTGGCTCTCGGCAATCTGAAGTTTGACCCTGACGCTATTCTTGAGTAGGCGGGGTTCGAAGTCGATGATTGCCTGACGTAACAATCTCTCCAATGCGGGTACATCGACGCTGGAGGCCGTGTGGCCGGCAAAGTCCGGGACCCCATAGTTGAGTACCGAACGTTCAGCTTCCGGGTACTCATCCAGGTTCTGCATGGTGCTCAGGTTTACTGTGTTGAGCAACCACTCCAGATCCCGTAGCACGCTCTTTCGGAGTTTTTGGATCGAGAGTACCCGCTGATCACGGGACTCGTTCTTTTTGTCCGGGTGGTCGTCGGTCAGCCGATCCAGCAGGGAGGGCTGCAGGCGCTCTTTTTGGGTGAGTTCAGCCAAGGCTTGTCGAACCCATCAGGTTCCTTCTTCAGCAGTTTGTTCTGCGGACTCTTCCGCTGTATCGAGGTTGATCTCGCGAATATTCATCAAGGGAAATTCACCGCAGTCGGTGGTCAGCATACGCTGTCCCAAACCCAGATAGAGATCTGAGCCGGCGTCAACCCACTCGGTTTTGCGGCTCAGTTGAATCTGCGGGTCTTGGCTGGCAAACGAGCCGGGATAGCGGGTGGGGATCAGCCCTGCCGCTTCACCGCCGTTGGCCCAGGTGAAGTAAGCGGGCATCCAGACCAGATCACGCAGGTCCTCGGGTTCCTCGATGTTGATGTGGCGGATCTGCTGCATCGGCACCCAGTAGTAGTGCCCGTTGACCACCGCTTCGAGGACGGGGCCGAGGCGGGGGTCCGCATCGGCGATCCATTCGAAGGGCTGGCCGTCGAGGGTGCCACTGATAGCGGGGGCCGCCTCGAAGGCCTGGTTTCGTAGAGCCTGGGACTCGGTGAGGTTGCCCTCCGCACCGAGGCGCAGGGCTTCGATCAAAAGGGCCACCCATTCTGGAGGCTCGCCGAACAGCAGGGGAGAGCGCTTGCCGGCGAAGATATCTTCCCGTAATGCCTCGCAACGGATCGCCTCGCGGTAGGTCTGCACCATGGCCAGGGTGCCGTCATCCAGGTCGGCCACCACACTCAGTTGGTTGAGCGCCCGCTCCCAACTGCCCATGACCGAAAGCAGTTGAAACAGGAAGGTCCGGTATTCGGCCTTGGCGGGGGCTTTGCGCACCTGGTCCTGGAGTTGTGCCAGAGCCTCGTCGAGATTCCCATCGCGCAGGGATTGTTGCGCCAACATATTCACACCCCGATCAATTCAGCGAAGGGGTGTAGTGGTTCACCGCCTTCAGGATGACAGGAGAGGACAGCCCCACCCGTTCGCGGGGCCATCCCATATAGCCATCGACGGAGATCCGTCACTTTTTCACATCATTTTTTGCGATATCCATTTCAAACTTGAGCAGGCCGCCGTCTTTGGCACCCTTCTGATCCTGCGGTTGATATTCGTACTTTACCTCCGCGAAATTCAATGTGATGTTTTCGGTCAGCCGGTCTTCGCCGCCGCTGCCACCTGCGGACACCGAGGTAACAATCACCTCTTTCATGGTGATGATGACGTACTCCAAAGGGGCCTTGCCACCGGCCTTGCGCACGGTCAATTTGGCCTCGTCGAATTGCTCACCTGAAGCGCAATATTTGTAGAGATTCGGTGTGGACTTATCCACATATTTTGTCAATGACAGATCCTGCACTGACACCTTACCGCCACCGCCACCGCCGCCCGTATGCATGGTGCCGGACTGACTCATGCCCCAACTCCATGCCAGAACGTCGATCTCTTCTTTGTGCGTTTTGTCTTGCGCTTCACCTTTGATATCGCCAATCTTGATAAACATGTCAACAGCCATGATATCTCTCCTTAATGCTCAATGTGTTGTACCTGACATCGCCGGATGTTGGTATATGGAAAATGCCCATACTCAATAACCGGCGACATCGCCTTACCCTGCTTTAGCCGATGGCAGCTTCGATACCAGGCGTAGCGAAACCGTCAGGCCTTCAAGTTGATAGTGGGGACGCAGGAAGAACTTCGAGGTGTAGTACCCCGGATCTCCCTCCACCTCTTCAACCACCACTTCCGCTGCTGCCAACGGCTGTTCCGCCTTGGTGGTCTCGGAAGAGTGGGCCGGATCCCCGTCCACGTACTGCAGGATCCAGTCCTGCAACCAACGCTGCATCTCCTCCCGCTCTTTGAATGAGCCGACCTTGTCACGCACGATGCACTTCAGGTAGTGCGCGAAGCGGCAGGTGGCGAACAGGTAGGGCAGGCGGGCCGCCAGATTTGCGTTGGCGGTGGCATCGGGATCATCGTATTCCGCAGGTTTCTGGAATGACTGGGCGCCGATGAAGGCGGCGAAGTCGGTGTTTTTCTTGTGCACCAGCGGCATAAAGCCGTTCTTGGCCAGTTCTGCCTCCCGCCGGTCGCTGATGGCGATCTCCGTGGGACACTTCATGTCCACCCCGCCGTCGTCGGTGGGGAAGCTGTGTGCCGGCAGGCCTTCCACCGCGCCGCCGGACTCGATGCCACGGATGCGGGAGCACCAGCCGTACATCTTGAAAGAACGGTTGATGTTGACTGCCATGGCGTAGGCGGCATTGGCCCAAGTGTACTTATCGTGGTCGGCGTTGCCGGTTTCTTCCTCAAAATCGAACTCGTCCACCGGGTCGGTCTTGGCACCGTACGGCATCCGGGAGAGGAAACGGGGCATGGCAAGGCCGATGTACTTGGCATCATCGGATTCTCGCAGGGAGTTCCAGGCCGCATATTCCGGGGTCTGAAAGATCTTGGTCAGGTCACGAGGGTTGCTCAGTTCCTGCCAGGAGTCCATCTGCATGGTGGTGGGTGCAGCGCCGGCGATGAAGGGTGCATGAATTGCGGCGGCGACCTTGGACATCTCACCCAATAACTCCACGTCGGGAGCGCTCTGGTCGAAGTGGTAATCACCCACCAGACAGCCGTAGGGTTCCCCGCCAAACTGGCCGAACTCTTCTTCATAGAGCTTCTTGAAGATGGGGCTCTGGTCCCAGGCGGTGCCCTTGAACTTCTTCAGGGTCTTGTGCAGATCTTTCTTCGAGATGCTCATGACCCGGATCTTGAGCATCTCGTCAGTTTCTGTGTTGTTGACCAGATGGTGCAGGCCGCGCCAGGCGCCTTCGAGTTTCTGAAAATCCTCATTGTGCAGGATCTGGTTGACCTGTTCGGTGAGGCGTTTGTCGATCTCGGCGATCATCTCCCGAATGGTGACTGTGACATCAGCCGACACTGTGACGGAGGCGGCGATGGCCTGCTCCGCCAGGGTTTGTACGGCATTCTCCACTTCCTCGCGGGCGCGGTCCGATTTCGGGCGGATCTCCTGATTCAGCAGTGACGCGAAATCACCGGCTTCCAGGGTTGTTGCTTCCGCTTGCGCCTGGACGTCTTTTTCCAGCTCTGCCATGGTCTAACCCTCCTCTTCCTCTGCCGCTGATTCATCGTCCCCAGGCTTTGGTGCCGAGGCCAGGGATTGCAGCAGGGTGGGATCGTTCAGGGCCTTGGAGATGAGTTCCTCGGCGCCGGCCTTTCCGTCCATGTAAGTCATCAGGTTGGCGAGTTGGGTGCGTGCCTGCAGCAGCTCGTTCAGAGCGCCCACCTTGCGCGCCACAGCCGCGGGAGAGAAATCATCCATGCTCTCAAAGGTGAGATCCACACTGAGGCTGCCTTCGCCAGTGAGGGTGTTGGGCACCTGGAAGGCTGCACGGGGTTTCATCGACTTGAGACGATCGTCGAAGTTGTCGACATCGATCTCCAGCATCTTGCGCTCAGAAACCGGGGGCAGGGCCTCTGCGGGTTTGCCTGAGAGATCTGCCATGACGCCCATGATGAAGGGAAGCTGCACCTTCTTTTCGGCACCGTAAACCTCTACGTCATATTCTATTTGAACGCGCGGTGCGCGATTCTTGGCTATGAATTTCTGACTGCTCTGGACCACGGATTACCTCCAAGTTTGTTGTTCGGATGATGCTGCTTTACCAAATTGCCTTATGACGCCTTTTACTCCTCTTCCTCGTCCGGGCCGCGAATCAGATCCACCTGATCCATGGCATCCGGCGCCATATTTTTGATGATTTCCAGGAAATCGAGAGAGACGAGCCTTTTTGCCCGCTCCATCAGGATAGGGATCGGACTGGAGGGTTCGTTCTGGCTGTAGTAATCGATGATTTTGTCCAGAGCCCGTGTTACGTCCGCCCGTGAGTTGATGCTTCCGCTCAGCGCTGGGGCTGCGCCTGAAGCCGGGGTTGCCGCTCCTTCTTCGTTGGATGAATTCGTCTCTTCCGCAGAGCCGACGCCACGCGCTTGCAGTTGTCCGTTCAGAACCTGTTTTGCCTCTTTGAATGATTTTACAAGGCCGGAAAGGCTGATGGCGTTGGCTACACCGACCTGTTCCGTGATGAAGTCTTCGAGTTCGGTCAGGTGATCGATGGATTCGGCCACAGCGTCAAATGTTGCCTGCAGTTCCTCCAAATCGGCATCCATGAAGGCGGCTTTGATCTGGGCCATGTCCACCGTGTCGGTTTCATTCAACGGCTCAAGTTCGCCGTTGGCGATGGCGTAATCCCGCAGGCTGAACTGCCCTAACATTCGGGAACTAACCAGAGGCGCCTTGCTCAAGGGGGTCAGCATGGCAGTACGGTCGGTCAGCGCACTGATCGCATTGATACGCATGGTGGGATCATTGTTGTCCTCTGCGTCGAGTTGAGGATGAATCTGTTCCCAGTTTTGTTCGACCAGGCCATGCAGGAGTTTGATGCCTTTGGCCGCGCCGTTATAACCTTCGGTATGGAGAACTGCACGGATGAGATAGATGAGGATGCGGATGTCTTTGGTGCGGGAAAGGAGTTCCAGGGAGGTGTTTTGCATGGCCTCCCAGTTGGGTTCTTCCGCCTCTACGAGCGTATCCCCGATCTGTTGCTCTGCCCGGCCGACAGCCAGCTGTACCAGCTCAATGAAGGCGGGATCGTACTCCATGTCTTCACCGCAAGGGCTGTCAGCCGATATCTCTTGCAGGATGCTCTCTACATCGATCACACTTGTCACCGGCGTCCCCATCCATTGCCGCAATCCAATCTATCTAGGATTGTAGACTACCCTGATTTTCTTATACAAAATCCGGCAAATTTATTGTCTTGCATACTCTTTTATTAGCACACTCTACAGACCCCTGCAATGAACGGGGAAAGAAAATAAATTCTTCCCGGAAAAAGCTGCATATTGCCTGATGGATGTCATATAAAAACCTGATTACCCCTAAAATTCAGCCATGATCGGAGAGTGTTTTTCAATCGGCAAATAACGCGATTTTTCCTGACGCATTAAGTCATTGCATCCGTCCAATAGGCCCTATTCTGTCATCATTGAACCGGCCGATGCAGATGATTAACCATCAGGTTTTCATACAAAATTAATGCATTTGCGCTTTTTGCGTTGTTCGCAGGCAAATCTCTTTCCCTCTAGTCGCTGAGTGGTAGGGGTAATAAGATATAAAAATGTCCTTGTCTCCTTACTGATCAGGGGATTAATCCGTTCACTAAAGCTCACTATCAAAGGTTCTTGCCGTCGCCGCCATTGGCGATATCGATCCCCTGGCTGATGTAAGTGCGGTATCTATCGTTCGCCAGTTCCGGTGTCTTATGGTACGCCGCCAAAATCATGGCCCCCCAGACCATCTTGCCGGTGATGCCGGCGGGGGGTGGGACCGGAGGCAGATCGGCGTGGGCGATGACGTCACCGCTCCAGAAAGCAGAGGCTGCGACGAAACCTGCGGGAGTGTCGAGTCCGGCGGATTCTGCGATATCCATCAGGGTTCGGCGCAGTTCATCGGTCGGTTTGTAGACCCACTGTTCGGCTTGGGTGATGGCCTTGTTCTCGGCCTCGGAGGTTGATTCATCGACCACGCTGTGAGCAACAAGGCAGGCCAGCCAGACGGCTTCACGCTCGGGCAGGGCGAAAGCGAGAAAATGGGCGGCATCGGCCAGGTGTTCGTGCTCCATCAGGATCTGCAGGAATTGGGCGGGTGTCTGGTTCTCCTGTAGCAGGGGCGCTGCCTCTTCATCCAGGTCGAAAAGGAGACAGACCTCGTTGGCGGTAGCAACTTTGATCTTGTTCAGTTTGATCTCTTCCATCACATCACTGACCTAGTTGATCTTGGTAAGCCCACCCTTGAGGGTCAGAATGCCATCTCCCGTTACCGTGGTCATGGGACTCTTTACATCGAGCTTGCCGTCAGCGCTGATAGCGATCTGCGGAGATTTTATCGTGACCTTTGCGGGTTCAATCTTGATGCTGCTGCCGCCAACCTTCAGTTCGATCGAACTCAATGCCTCAATGATGCACTTTTTGGTCGACAGTTCGATAGAGGTGCTGGCGTCCATTTTGATCGAACTGTTGACCGAGCTCATCTCGATGTTTTCGGCGACCTTGACCACCTGCTTGCCGACATCAATATTGACCTTCATATCACCCTGTTCCAAGGAGAGGGTGTCATTGCCTTGAGTAACGATGATGTCGTGGTTGCCCATCTTGATTTCGAGGGTGTCGTTGCCCTCGCTGATCAGCGTATTGCGATGACCTTTTTCGATCTCCAGTTGGTCGTCACCCTCTTTGATGGTGGTAGTCCGGTTGTTGTGGATCTCGCGCGTCTGATCGTTGCCGACGTTCAGGGTGTCGTCGTTCTCCACCATTCGTGTGAAGTCTTTTTCCGCATGGAAATAGATCTCTTCCTCGCCTTTCTTGTCCTCGAAGCGCAGTTCGTTGAAGTTGTCGTCACTGCCTTTTTTGCTACTGCGGCTCTTGATGCCGGACTGGGTCTTGTTGGCGGGCAGGGCATAAGGCGGCGTATTCTCCCCGTTGTAGACCCGGCCGGTGATAATCGGCCGGTCGGGATCGCCTTCGAGAAAGTCAACGATCACCTCCTGCCCGATGCGCGGCAGAAACACCCCACCCCAATTCTTGCCGGCCCAGTTCTGTGAGACACGAACCCAGCAGGAACTTTTTTCGTCCATCTTGCCCTGCCGGTCCCAGTGGAACTGTACCTTGACCCGGCCCAGTTTGTCGGTGTCGATATCTTCACCTTTTCGTCCGACCACGAATGCGGTCTGCGGCCCCTGCACCACGGGTTTTGGCGTCAGTCGGGGGGCGCGATACTGGCGGGTACGGTCGATGCAGCTGAACTGGCAGCTGTAGAAATTCTCGCCTGTGCTGCCGGAACCGCTGATATAGGCATCGGACTTGATCTGGTAGGTGACAGAGGTGATGAGATACTCCCGGTTCTGGTCGTCCCGGGGGAAATTCTCCAGATCGAACAACTCACCTACGCTGACCCGGAGGCAGTTACTCGTTGCCTCGGCGACGATATGGGGAGTCTGCAACTCTTGCAGGCGGATCTGAGCGTAGGTCTCGCCTTCGTTCGGTTTGCTGTACTCCCCGGGATAGTCGTAGATCTCCCCGTCGGCGGCCGCATGGCTCTCCGGATTGTCCAGGCGTGCCTCCAGTTCCGTACTCGGTGTCTCATAGTTGAAATCGTCGGTAACGAATTTGCCCGGACGCACCTCCGAGGCCACATACCACTCGCTAATGATCTCACCTTCACGCCGTATATTATCCTGGGGCGGAAAGTAGGGGATGGCACCCACGCTGTTGTGGGAGCTGACCGAATCGGTCATGGCGAGGAAGTGTTGGTTATCCTGGTGGTGGAAATAGAAGTAGATACCCTCCTGTTCCAACAGGCGGCAGATGAAGTTGAAGTCGGTTTCACGGTACTGAACGCAGTATGTCCAGGTGCGGTACCGGCCACTGCTGAGGCTGAATTCAAAATCGGAAAAGCCGTTTTTTCGCAAAACCTCGGCCACGATATCGGGAACGGTCATCTCCTGAAAGATGCGGCAGTTCGACGTTCGGGTCAGGTTCCAAAACCAGGGTCGCAGAGTGGCCTGGTAGAGGTGGTAGCGGTCTTGAGTGCCCGCGTAGCTGAAACGGCTGACCAGTCCGTTGAAAAAGCGATCCTTGCCCCCCCGGGCCGCCGGGGTATTGGTCTCCAGACGAACGGTAACGCTTTGTCCCAACATATCGTTGAGGTCGATGTCGCCTTGTTCGCTGAGCAATTCCAGTTCGTACTCGAAGAGCTGGCTCATCCCCTCGCTGGCACTCATGCTTTTGAATACCAGCGTATCCTCACCGAGGGGGGTGGATACGGACACACTCCTGGTGGATTGTGTGATTTTAGGCACCTGGCAACTCTCCCTGCATTGTCAATCCGAGTTTAGCTGATTTTGCTTTCTTTTGCCCTGCATTGCCAAGTTCCGCCAGATCCCTATGACATTAAGCAGGAGTGAGCGGCTACACTAAAGACAGGAGATCACAGGGGGGTATCGACCGATGGCTGCACACATGGAATTTGAGTATGGTCTTCGCGGTGGTGGCGCAACGCCACAACGCAAACCGGTTTCGGTTATGCGTATCTTGTTGATGGGTGACTTCAGCGGCCATCCTGAGGAAGCGGGGCCACTGGATGAACGTGCCGTTCGTCAGGTGGACGTGGATAATTTTGAACAGCTGATGGCCCGCTATGCGCCGAGTGTGAGCCTTCCACTTGGTGAGGGAGAGAGTACCCGGATCGATCTTGCCTTCAGTGAATTGGAAGACTTTCATCCCGATGCCTTGTTTCAGCGCCTCGATCTTTTCAAGACATTGCGTCAACTGCGTGGCAGGTTACTGGATGCAAACACATTCTCCGCCGCCGCTGCCGAACTTCGGCGAGAAGCCTCAGTCGTCGACGTAACATCAACCAGTGAAGAGACAGTCGGCGATTCTGCCACCCCTGAGCCGCAAGGCGACGTGTTCGAGCGCCTGTTAGGCCGTGAGTCCAGCAGCCCGGCTGCAAGAGCGCATGCTCCCAAGGCAGGGATAGAACAGTTTATCCAGCGTATTGTCGCAGCGCATATCGTTCCCGATGCCGATCCTCAACAGGCGGCTTACGTTGCCTCAGTGGATGATGCCATCAGCGAACAGATGCGAAGCCTGCTGCACACACCCGGGTTTCAGGCGCTGGAGGCCACCTGGCTTGCATTACACCGTCTGGTCACAGGCGTGGAGACAGATGAGACTCTGAAGCTTTACACACTCGACATCACAAAGTCGGAGCTTGTGGCCGACATCACTACCTTGTCGGACAACCCGTCCGGATCGTCGCTCTATCGTCTGCTGGTGGAACAGGGGGTGGGGAGCACGGGTGGCGAACCCTGGTCTGTGCTGGCGGGTGACTTTGTCTTCGGCGCGGGAGAAGAGGATGTCTCCGCGCTCCACGCAATGGGGCTGCTGGGTTCTCAGGCGGGTGGCCCTTTTCTCGCCACCGCTTTACCACAACTGCTCGGTTGTGATGCTATCACCGAGCCGGTGGAGAAGTGGACTGGATTAGACGGGGATGCGGCACAGCGTTGGCAGACGTTGCGTCAGACTCCTGCGGCCCGTTGGCTCGGCGTGGCCCTGCCGCGACCTTTGATGCGGCTGCCCTACGGCAAGGGGAGTGAGGAGATCGACAGCTTTGCCTTCGAAGAGATCCCACTACAGCCGGGGGATCATGAAGACTATCTTTGGGGTGGCCCGGCCTTTGCCTGTGCCCAACTGTTGGCGGAAGCCTTCACCAAACGAGGCTGGGCCATGGAGCCCGGTGACCGCCTCGATATCGAGGATCTTCCGGCCTTCACCTTTGAAGTCGACGGCGAACGGCAGATGCTGCCCTGCGCCGAGGCATGGATCAGCGAGCGTGCAGGGGAGGTGATGCTCAAACAGGGCGTCATGCCGCTGCTCAGCCACCGCACTCGCAATATGGTCAGGGTGATGCGGTTTCAGTCATTGGCTTTGCCGCCGGTTAATCTGGCGGGAGTGTGGCGATGAAGTCGATGCGGCAGTGATATTGGGGGCTTAGTGTCGGTCTGATAGTGTGGCCTGTTCTGAAAGATCCAGTAGGAGGGAGTTATGCCCAAGTTTCAGGGCTCCGGATTTGCCGTCGAACTGCCGGAGCAGTGTATCGATGCCTCGGTCTATACCTTCGCGTTTCCGGCAAAGGGCAATGATTCACCCTATATGACGATCCGGGTGGAGAAGCGGTCTGATGGGCCGGATCTCAAGGTCGTTGCTGATCAGGAGATGGAAGCCCTGAGTGAGAAGGTCGAGGCGTTTCAACTTATCAGCCAGGCAGCAGGCCAGCGATCGGGTTGTGACGGTATCATGAGCAGTTGTGAATGGGGTGAGGGTCCTGCGCGGGTGCGGCAGAAACAGTTGCTCATATTGCAGTGCGGTGAAACCGTCCATCTTTACAAGCTGACGGCGATCTCCCTGGCCTCCAACCAAGCTGCAACCGACCCACTGTTCGATATGATATTTCGCAGTTTTACGCCCAACGCGATGCAGCTTCCGTAGAAGGGTGTGTTGTTTTGTAAAAAAATGTAGGTTGGGTTAGATGCGCAAAATCCGCATGCTTTCCGTTTTTCGATTCTATTAGCGCGCATCGTAACCCAACGCAGCCTACTTAGTGCCCGTCCGGAAACACTGTTTTCACCACGAAGCGCGCGAAGAACACGAAGAAAATTCATGGTTAATCAATCTTTTACCTTCGTGCTCTTCGTGTCCTTTGTGGTTAGATGTGGATTTCCGGATGGACACTACTCAACCGACACCGCAGTTACCAGATGAACACGGTACTGCATAATGCTGCGGTCATGGATGCGGGTGTGCCAGGGGAAATCGGTGATCTCATTGGTGAGTTGCATTCCTTTGATGGATTGGGGATGGGCTTCGGGGGTTAGCAACGACCTCAACAGAGGTTCTGCGGCGCCTGAGTTGGGACCGCGTTGGGAGTGGCCGCCGATCCAGCCTTCGAGGGGAGTGACCGCAGGCGACCAGTCGTAGGGGGTCGCCATGATCATGGTGCCACCGGAGTGCAGGTTGCGGGCCGTCTCTTCCAGCAGGGACGTTGGAGAATTGACAGAGTCTACCAACTGTAACCCCACCGCCAAACCGAAGGTCGTATCGGCGAAGGGCAGCGCCAGTGCATCACATGCCCAGAAATCGATCCGCTCCGCATGGGTCACAGGTACAGGAAACTCCCGCTGGTCGTAGACGATACCGATCCGCCGTCTGGGATAGCTGACTCTCCGCTCCTGCAGGACCCGCTGGGCCAGCCGCAACAGGGAGAAGTTGTTGTCGATGCCGAGGACCAGTCCGTCGGTGTGAAGGGCCAGTTCAAAGGTGGCGCCTCCCACTGCACAGCCCAGATCGATGGCGGATCCCTTCGGTGTTCCCGGCAATAATTCCATCCCGGCTTTAAGACAGCGTTTTACCGCGCCGGGCGATACACCCGGTTGGGGTTCCGGTTCTTCGGGATCGTACTCCCCGTAAGCATCCCAGGTGTAGGTGCTCAGGTACTGACGGTTGCTGTCGAAGGGAGTGCCCGGTCCTGCAGCGTCGCCGAGCATGGATGTTACTGTGGGTGAGAGATCGCTGCGCAGGGTGAGGTAGAACAGATTGTCCGCGAGATACTGGCGGATGTTGGGGACGATAACTGGGATGCCGTCGATGATCGGATATTCCAACTGGCAGGCCGGATTGGGACAGTGGATCACGCCCTCGATGATCTGTTCCCCGATCTGTTGTTCCACGGCTGCCACTGCCAATGGATGCGCTTGCGCCGTCTCCAGCCGGCACCGGGGGCAGATTGGGGCGAGGGTTTCAAAATGACTTGGACGCAATGCTTAACCCGCCTTAGCCGATCAGGACAGTTGGGCATCCAGGCGGCAGAATCTTGCCCACCGGACTGGGGATGGGTGCCACACACCCCGGATGAGCGGTCATGTCTCCCATGCGTGCCGCCGGCAGGTTGCCGATAAGCACGGTAAAAGAACCCATCGCAACCATGCCGGGGCCGTTGGGGACGCAGCCGGGGAGGGCGCAGGGAGCGGTCATATCGGTCACCCGAGCCGCTGGCATGCCTCCGATCAACACGGTCGGCTCGCCCTTAACGATCGCCAGAGGCAGCGGAGGATGGGGTACCGGGGTGGGAACCGGTGCTGGGGGGTGAATCGGGGCGTGACAATGGGGGGCCTGCTGGATGACATTATCCCCCATTCTCGCTGCTGGATTGCCCATGTTATCTATCGTCCTATGTCAGTGCAGTCTGCTGCGAAGCCTTCGTAGGAGCGGCGCCCCCGCCGCGATTTGTCCATATACGGTGCCATCGCGGCGAGGCGCCGCTCCTACGATTTAATACCCCGTCCGGGGATCATTATTCGCGCTTGTTAAAAGAGCGAATCGTCTCCGAATGGACTGCTGGTTTCCTTTTTACTGCCGCCGCCGAAGAACCCACTTTTCTTCTTTGGCGGTTTCCATGAAGTGGCGAACTTCATCGGTTCGGGGGCACGTTGGGAGACTATCTTGTCGCCACGTTTGATATGCGATGCCTTGAGACACTTGTTGGTTTTGGCAATGGGTATTTTCCTTCTTTGCAGTGACCTTGACCGAACCAACCAACTCTTCATCCTCCACCCAGAGATGCGTCTTCCGGGTCGATCAGTTGTTCACCCATGCGCATCAGATCAGGCTCTCGCCGGGTTTCCACCGTATCCTGACCCAGATGAGATAGATCTTGTTGCCATGACCTTGATCACCAGGCGGTGGCGGGGGTGCCGGTCTGTTTGACCAGGCCGCCAGAGCGCCTCGGTTGATGTTGACACTGCCTGGCCGATGGGGTCTTGGCGTACTTGGACATGAAGCCCCCAGCCCGCCGCCGCCGGTTATCCGCTCCGCCGAGGTGAGTCGGATTCACTCAGTTCAGCCTCCACCTGATCGGTGTAGATGATCTCGCTGGTTTCCGGTTGATCAGGCGGAGACCATACCCAGCACCGCCTTTGGCTCGCTACGAAGTGCTCCCAGCAGCGCTGCGGCACTGCCACCCTAGCAAGCCACCGAGGCCGCCGCCTTTCTGCTTCCACCCCGCCTCATAGTGGGTGATCACCGCCTGAAACAGATGTTGAGCGCCGAGAATCTCTTACGCCGATCTTGGCGGCAGAGACAACAATGCGGCCGGTGGCTCCAAGATCCCTGCTCTTTCAGGGTCTGGTCCAGCACACCTTGCGCTCCACCAGGCGAAGCGCCGGGCGATACACCCGGTTGGGGTTCCGGTTCTTCGGGATCGTACTCCCCGTAAGCATCCCAGGTGTAAGTGCTCAGGTACTGGCGGTTGCTGTCGAAGGGAGTGCCCGGTCCTGCAGCGTCGCCGAGCATGGATGTTACTGTGGGTGAGAGATCGCTGCGCAGGGTGAGGTAGAACAGATTGTCCGCGAGATACTGGCGGATGTTGGGGACGATGATAGGGATGCCGTCGATGATCGGATATTCCAACTGGCAGGCCGGATTGGAACAGTGGATCACGCCTTCGATAATCTGTTCACCGATCTGCTGTTCCACGGCTGCCACCGCTAATGGATGTGCTTGCGCCGTCTCCAGCCGGCACCGGGGGCAGACTGGGGCGAGGGTTTCAAAATGACTTAGACGCAATGCTCAATCCGCCTCAGCCGATCAGGACAGTGGGACATCCAGGTGGCAGAATCTTGCCCACCGGACTGGGGATGGGTGCCACACACCCCGGATGGGCAGTCATGTCTCCCATGCGTGCCGCCGGCAGGTTGCCGATAAGCACGGTAAAAGAACCCATCGCAACCATGCCGGGGCCGTTGGGAACGCAGCCGGGGAGGGCGCAGGGTGCGGTCTGGTCGGTAACCCGGGCCGCTGGCATACCGCCAATCAGTACCGTCGGTTCGCCTTTGATGATGGCCAGAGGCAGGGGAGGATGGGGTACCGGGGTGGGGACCGGCGCAGGCGGATGGATCGGTGCATGGCAATGGGGGGCCTGCTGGATGACATTATCCCCCATTCTCGCTGCTGGCATGCCCATGTGATCTATCGTCCTATGTCAGTTTCTGTTATTCAGGCGGGAGAGGGGATGGTGCCCCACTTCAATCGCTCTTGTTAAAAGAGCGAATCGTCCCCGAATGGACTGCTGGTTTCCTTTTTACTGCCGCCGCCGAAGAACCCGCTTTTCTTCTTCGGTGGTTTCCAGGAAGTGGCGAATTTCATCGGTTCGGGGGCACGTTGGGAGACTATCTTGTCACCACGTTTGATACGCGATGCCTTGAGACGCCCCGTCGGTTTGGCAATGGAGTATTTTTCCTTCGCTGCAGTGACCTTGACCGAGCCGACCAGTTCTTCTTCTCCACCCAGAGAGATGCCCGTCTCCGGGTCGATCAGTTGTTCACCCATGCGCATCAGATCCAGGCTCTCGCCGGGTTCCACCGTATCCTGACCCAGATTGAGATAGATCTTGTTGCCCTTGACCTTGATCACCGAACCGGTGGCGGGGGAGGTGCCGGTCTGTTTGACCAGGCCGTAGACGCCTCGGTTGATGGTGGAGAGCACTGCCTGGCCGATGGGGGTCTTGGCGTACTTGGACATGAAGCCCCCCAACCCGCCGCCGCCGGTTATGCCCGCTCCGCCGAAGGTGAGTCCGGATTCACTCAGTTCAGCCTCCACCTGATCGGTGTAGATGATCTCGCTGGTTTCCGAGTTGATCAGGCGGAAGTTCATACCCAGCACCGCCTTTGACTCCTTTACAGAGAGTGCTCCCAGCAGCGCGCCGGCACTGCCGCCTAGCAAGCCACCGAGGCCGCCGCCTTTCTCTTCCACCCCCGCCTCATAGTGGGTGATCACCGCCTGAAACAGATATTGAGCGCCGAGAATCTTGCCGATCTTGGCGGCAGAGGGCTTGGCAATGCGGCCGGTGGCTCCAAGATCCTGCTCTTTCAGGGTCTGGTCCAACACCTTGCGCTCCACCAGGCGAAAACGCTTGGATTTGTGCATGACGTCCATCAGCATCGCCTCGATACCCTGGACTGGAACGCCACCGCTGCCGGTGGCTGAGTTATAGGTGTAGGTGCCGCCGGGGCCGCTGACGCTGACGCTATGGCTGGAGGAGTTGTTCTCTACCGGCAACACGCCGATACGGGTCTTCTTGCCGCTGTATCTGCCCCACTCAAGATTGACCAGGTATTTGACATCGATGTCGCCGATATATTCAGGTAGCGGCTGTTTGGCGCCACCTTCCTTTATGATCGAATAGGCGACGTAGTCCGCCTGCGCCAGAGAGGCGAGTCCCAGGGTCAGTGCGGCGGTGAGTAGACATAACCCGTGCTTGAGTTTCAACATCTGTTGGCTCCTTCCCATGAATGCGGGTGAGGCGAATAATCTCTGTCCTTAATCTGAAGTATAAGATCAAATCGGCGCTCTGATTGAGGTATCTGATGATAGCCTTATTGTGAGAATATATTTTATACGCTTATTCTGATTGCAGTCGCTTTTTCAAGATTTGGAGTTCTCTGTGTTCGGGGACTGCCTGAAGACCCTGATCGAGCAGGGCTTGCGCCGCTGAATCATCTCCCTGTTTCATGGCCTGTCTGGCCTGATTCACAAAATGTTTGGCCACCTGATTCAGGCCCTCCAGGGCCATTCGGTTTCCTGGATCCATCTCAAGAACCGCCCGATAGGCCTCTACTGCATTGCTGCCTTTCGGCTCCAGATGGCGACCTATCATCCGATGAAGTTCGGCTACCTCCAGGATGCGCTCAACCTTGGCCTGGGTTTCGGCATTGAGTTTTTTGGGCTTGGGTTCAGGTTCGGGTTGGGTTTCGACAGTCGGTGTCTCTTCGAATACATCCGGCTCCGATGACTTCAGTGGGACCGTCGGGACCGGAGTCGTTTTTGCCAGTGGCTCAACCGCTGGTGTCGGCAGGAGCGGATCCTTCGGCCTGTCTGTCTCTCCGCCGATCAAGAGATAGATCCCAATGCCCACAACTGCCAGCAGCAGGGGGATAGTCACTGCAAATCCCCACCACTTGAGATTCGTCCCGTTCCCGCCCTTCAGCTCCTGTAGAAACTGCTCCAGATTTGGGGTGCGTTCGCTGCGTTCAAAGGCCAGGGTGTGGGTCAGGGCTTGGTTCAGTTGGCGGCTGAGTCCGGGGATGGGTTTGGGTATCAACTTTCTGCCACGGGCCTGGTTTGCCGGCAGCTTGTCGAAGGGGTGGTGTCCGGTGAGCAATTCATAGCTGACGCAGCCAAGGGCGTAGATGTCGTCCCGTGGATCGGGTGCCGCTTGGTCGAACATCTCGCAGCTAGCGTAGGCAGGAGTGAGGGCCTCCCATTTGGCGGGATCGAAGACGGTGGCGTCGCCGGAGCTCTGTCCCGGTGGTTTGAAGGCGCGGGCGATGCCGAAGTCGAGTACCTTGATCTCGCCATTCTGCAGGATAAAGGCGTTTCCCGGCTTGAAATCAGCGTGCACGATATCCTTTTTATGGGCGTAGGCCAGGCCGTGGGCCATTCCCACGATGATCGGCAGGGCCTTCTCCAGGGGCAGTCCGCTGGGCCGGATTCGCTTGATCAGATGCTCCACCGACTCACCCTGCATCAGTTCCATGGTCATGTAGACTGTGTCGCCGTCCCGATCGAAGTCGTAGACCGTAGCCACGTTAGGATGGGCCAGGCGCTGGGCCTTCTTGGCCTCCCGCTGCAGGGCGATAAAGGCATCGGGGTTCTGCTGTACCGCCTCGTTCAGTACCTTGATGGCGACATAGGGTTCCCGGTCCCGCGCCTCTTCCTTGCGCAGGTCCTTTGCCAGGTAGACCACGCCCATGCCGCCACGGCCGATCTCATCCTCCAGCACGAAACGCCCGTTAAGGGTGTCGCCTACCAGCGGGTGAGCGGCACGGCCTGAAGCGTGATGAGGTGCAGGGGCGGCCCATGTTTTAGCAGCGGGAGAGGGCGATGGTGCCGGGGTTTCGGCGATACGGGTCGCCTCGTCGGGAAGCGGAGCCGGATGGTCTGTTTTTAGATCCGAACGGATTCGGGTTTCCCCTCCCGCAGCATCCTGGGCGGGCTGTGCGTATTGGTCGAGGCGTGCACGCAGGCTGGCGACGATCTGGGTCGGAACCCGGTTGCTGCGCTGCAACTCGTCCAGCAGCACAGCAAGCGCTGCCTGGCTTTCCGGGTAGAGCAGCAGTTGGGCGTCGAGCCTGCCCAACAGCCCCTCCAGATCCAATCGTCCGGTGAAAAAGTCGTCCAGCGCCGCTCTGAATTCATCCATGGAGTGAAGGGTTCCAGCTACAACAAGTATCCGCGATCAACGCTGACCCACCAGGAGAAACTCTCCAAACTCATGGCCGGTGCGCTTGAGCTGGGCGTATTGAGGGGATTGATCGACATTGAGTTCTTCTGCCCGGGCCGACGCTCGTGACTTGACCTCGCGGAACAGCTTGGAGCCCTCGAGCACCCCTTTGCTCCCACTCAGTACATCAATGAGTGCATTGGCAAATATGGAGTGACCGTTTCCGCTGTCGTCCAATACCGGTTTCACGCCGCCCGAGGTCAGCACATAACGTGAGCGGGTCTTGGCGATGACCCTGAGCCATTTCATACGGGTCTCTTCCGACATGCCGGGATCGAGTTCAGTGTTGACAGCCCGGGTGAGGGCGCCGGAGTAGCAGGAGTCCGCCACCACCAGCACATGTTTCGCCGACATGGCGTTGAGGATGTCGGTGATCGCCACGGTGGAGATCCAGTTAGCGGTGCTGTCGGTCTCCGCGTCCACAGGCAGCCAGTGGCCCCGGTTATTGGCCTTGTCGTACTCTCCGTGGCCAGCGTAGTAGAGCAGCAGATTGTCTTTTTCCGTGAGTTCCCGGCGGGCCTTGTTCAGGGCGGAGAGAATCTCATAGCGGGTAGCATCGTAGACACGGGTGACGGTGAATCCATAACGCTGTTTGAGGATGTCGGCGATCACGTCTGCGTCGTTTTTCGGGGTGCTGAGGTCATCCAGTTTGTCGTATCGGGTATTGGCGATGATCAGGGCATGATAGGTGCCGAAGATGTCAGAGTCGCTGTCCGCACCGGCGACAGCGTCGGGTTGTTCCTGCAGGGGTTCGGGCAGTAGTCTGAACTCCACCGTGTCCCGTTTGCCCTGATTATCCACGGCGATGATGGTTACCGGTGTTTTTGAACGGCTTACCGCTACCTCTGCCTTGAAGATGCCGTGTTTGTCTACTTCGTGAGATTGGCCATTGATGGTCAGGGAGATCAGGCCGGCGGGTGAGTTGATTTTGCCGACTACGATCCGTTTGTCGGCATCCGATGGTGTGATGACATTGGTGATGGAACGGGTGTTGGCGATTGGCGGGTCGATGATGTTGATTACCGGTCCGGGCAGATCGCTACGCGCCGAAGGGGCCGAACGGGTGGCAGTGGGGGCCGCAGCCGCAGCCGGGCGTTCGTGGCGGATCACGGTCTCTTTCTGAATCACCACCTCGGGACGGGTCAGGCGTTTGATCTTGGCTGACTTGATCTCCCTGATCTGCTGCAGGATGTTTCGGGCCTCCTCCTGAGTGACCCAGATGACGTCGTAGGTGACCAGACCCGATTTGGATTTCAGCAGCACCTGCTGCAGCTTCTGTCCGGTATTGGGGTCGCTGCAGTCTGCCGATTGCATCTTATAGAGGTTTCTGGAATCGAAAGAGGAGAATCCTATATCACCGGAGCAGTCGGTGGTCTGGGCTGTCACCTCGAAATCGAGTGCCAAAAGAGAGAGCGGCACACTCATCAGAAACAGCATCAAGAAAAGGCGAACAATCCTGAACATCGTCACTCTCCTACAGTTTTTCGTTTCGGCCTATATTAACAAGCTAGGATACAGGTTCGATGAATGCAAGTTGGTGAGCCGGGTTGTAAGTCCTCAACTTGAAGGAGTGGCAGCCATTTCATCCGGTATATCAACTTCTCTGCACCTCTGCACTCGTTGCCAGTGCGCGTCAGACAGCAGTGGGGTGCGAATGTATCGGAACTCGCCTCCTGCATAATGAGTTTGAATGAGCCGGGTATTGAACCATCCAACAGACAGTTTGCAGGCAGATAGGGGAAGATCTGGTCATATCGTTTGATTTCATACTGACTGATGCGCCGGTAGATATGGGTGCGATTCAACTCGGAGGTGTGACAGATGCCGGTTGACGCGATGATTTCCGCAGTCGCATGTACCGTTTTGGCATGATATTGCGCAACACGTTGCGCTTTATCTGGTACAACCAGTCCGCTGAAGAGTTGAGGATTCTGCGTGGCAACCCCGGAGGGGCACCGGTTGCTGTTGCAGATAAGGGAGTGTACACAGCCGACTGCGAGCATCATGCCACGGGCGCTGTTGCAGATATCTGCGCCCAGGGCCATGTTTTTGACCAGATGAAATCCGGTAATGATCTTGCCGGATGCAATGATCTTTATATGCTGTTTCAGGTCGAAACCTGTCAGGCAGTCGGCAACAAAGGTAATGGCTTCACGCAACGGCATGCCGATGGAGTTGGTGTATTCGAGGGGAGCGGCGCCGGTGCCTCCTTCACCGCCATCAACCGTAATAAAGTCTGCAAGAGTGCCGCTTTCAGCCATCGCCTTACAGATGGCGACGAATTCGCTTTTGCGTCCAATCGAGAGTTTGAAACCGACCGGCTTGCCGCCAGAGAGTTCACGCAGTTGAGCGATGAATTGCACCAATCCCAGCGGTGAATCGAATGCGCTGTGGGTGGCGGGTGAGTTGACCTGTGTATAGGGTTCCACACCACGTATCCTGGAGATTTCAGGGGTGTTTTTTTCAGCTGGCAGGATTCCGCCATGGCCAGGCTTGGCGCCTTGGGAGAGCTTGATCTCGATCATTTTGACGCTTTCGAGGGATGCCTTCTCTTTGAACAGATCAGGGGAAAATTTGCCACTCTGGTCACGACAGCCGAAGTAGCCTGTTCCAATCTGCCAGATCAGATCGCCTCCATGTTCCAGGTGGTATGGGCTGATCCCGCCTTCACCGGTGTTGTGGGCGAATCCGCCTGATCTTGCCCCCTTGTTGAGCGCCAGGATGGCATTCTGGCTGAGTGCGCCAAAACTCATGGCGGAGATATTGAAGATGCTGGCCGAGTAAGGCTGCCTGCAATCCGGTCCGCCGACGCTGACCCGTAAATCCCTGTCGACATCTGAGACATCTATCGCGGAGAGTGAGTGCCCGATCCATTCATATCCGGTTCGGTAAGTGTCGACCCGCGTACCGAAAGGCACCGTCTCCAACGCCCCTTTGGCGCGTTGGTAGACAATGTTCCTGAACATCCGGTTGATGGGTGCTCCGTCAGTGTCGGACTCGACGAAATACTGACGGATAAAAGGTCGGATCTCCTCCATGATCCATCGGCCGCGCCCGAACAGGGGGAAGTTTCGGCGAATGGAGTGCTGCTTCTGGAACATGTCGTAAAATCCCAGTGCAGTGAAAGGGGCGATGAAAACCAACAGCCACACAACGGCTGGCCAGAAAGCGTAGATAATTGCGACCGTAATCAGTGTGGCCGACAAGACCTTGATGAACGTTGAATGCATGCTGTTTCCTGTTAATAAATTGGTGTTACGAACTGGGTGCCAGGAGTGATGCCACCAATCCAGTCCAACCCGTCTGGTGAGAAGCGCCGATCCCGCGGCCGTCATCACCGTGGAAATACTCGTGAAACAGCAGGTGATCGCGAAAGTGGGGATCGTCTTGCAGTTTGACGTTGTCACCAAATATCGCTCTTCGACCCTGTTTGTCGCGACGAAAAAGCCGGGTCAGACGTAGTGCCAATTCATCGGCTACCTCATCGATTGAGAGATATTTTCCGGAACCGGTGGGACACTCGATCTTGAATTCGTCGCCATAAAAGGTGGCGAATCGACGCAGCGAGGTGATCAGCAGAAAATTAACTGGGAACCAGATGGGACCGCGCCAGTTGGAATTGCCGCCAAACGCGCTCGAATTCGACTCGCCCGGCTGAAAGGAGACTGACAGGGAGTGGTTCATGAAGTCGAAAATATACGGGGTCTCCTGGTGCGCGCGGGAGAGGGAGCGCACACCGTAATCGGAGAGGAATTCTGTCTCGTCCAGCATGCGCCGAAGCAGACATTTCATGCGATGTCCGCGCAGCAGTGATAGCAGCCTGCGATTGCCCCGGCCAGGTTCTTCCCAGTGGGAGACCAGGGCGGCCAGGTCGGGACGGTAGTTGAGAAACCACTTCAGGCGTCGTTTGAAGTCGGGCAGCTGCTCGATGAGTTCGGGTTCCAGAATCTCCACCGCGAAAAGCGGTATCAGTCCCACCATCGAGCGGATTTTCATCGGCATCAGCTTTCCATCGGGAAAACGCAGCACGTCGTAATAGAATTGATCTTCCTCGTCCCATAGGCCAACGCCCTGAT
>NZ_JAAVSH020000001.1:3097262-3101318 GCF_011947365.2 endosymbiont of Lamellibrachia barhami | reverse complement strand
GCCAGTTACGTATTGCTCCTGTAACCTCGTCGACATCTGGAGACATTCATCGCGGAGAGGAGTGCCCGATCCATCCATATCCGGTTCGGTAAGTGTCGACCCGCGTACGAAAGCAGCATTGGTTCCAACGCCCCTTGGCGCGCGTTGGTAGACAATGTCTTGAACATCCGGTTGATGGGTGCTCCGTCAGTGTCGGACTCGACGAAATACTGACGGATAAAAGGTCGGATCCTCTCCATGATCCACGGCCGCGCCCGAACAGGGGAAGTTTCGCGAATGGAGTGCGCTGCTTCTGAACATGTCGTAAAATCCCAGTGCAGAAAGGGGCGATGAAACCAACACACACAACGGCTGGCCAGAAAGCGTAGATAATTGCGACCGTAATCGCGTGTGGCCGACAAGACCTTGATGAATGTTGAATGCATGCTGTTTCCTGTTAATAAATTGGTGTTACGAACTGGGTGCCGGGTATTCATACCAATCAATCCAACCCGTCTGGTGAGAAGCGCGCCGATCCCGCGGCCGTCATCACCGTGGAAATACTCGTAAAACAGCAGGTGATCGCGAAAGTGGGGATCGTCTTGCAGTTTGACGTTGTCACCAAATATCGCTCTTCGACCCTGTTTGTCGCGACGAAAAAGCCGGGTCAGACGTAGTGCCAATTCATCGGCTACCTCATCGATCGAGAGATATTTTCCGGAACCGGTGGGACACTCGATCTTGAATTCGTCGCCATAAAAGGTGGCGAAGCGACGCAGCGAGGTGATCAGCAGAAAATTAACCGGGAACCAGATGGGACCGCGCCAGTTGGAATTGCCGCCAAACGCACTCGAATTCGACTCGCCCGGCTGAAAGGAGACTGACAGGGAGTGGTTCATGAAGTCGAAAATATACGGGGTCTCCTGGTGCGCGCGGGATAGGGAGCGCACACCGTAATCGGAGAGGAATTCTGTCTCGTCCAGCATGCGCCGAAGCAGACATTTCATGCGATGGCCGCGCAGCAGAGAGAGCAGCCTGCGATTGCCCCGGCCAGGTTCTTCCCAGTGGGAGACCTGGGCGGCCAGGTCGGGACGGTAGTTGAGAAACCACTTCAGGCGTCGTTTGAAGTCGGGCAGCTGCTCGATGAGTTCGGGTTCCAGAATCTCCACCGCGAAAAGCGGTATCAGTCCCACCATCGAGCGGATTTTCATCGGCATCAGCTTTCCATCGGGAAAACGCAGCACGTCGTAATAGAATTGATCTTCCTCGTCCCATAGGCCAACGCCCTGATCGCCGATATTGTTCATCGCTGCGGCGATATAGAGGAAGTGTTCGAAAAACTTGGTGGCGATGTCTTCGTAGGTGTGGTTGGTCTGCGCCAGTTCCAGCGCGATACGCATCAGGTTGAGACAATACATGGCCATCCAGCTGGTGCCGTCAGCCTGGTTGATATGGCCGCCGGTGGGCAGTGGGGAACTGCGGTCGAATACTCCAATGTTGTCCAGGCCGAGAAAGCCACCCTGGAAGATGCTGTTGCCGTCTGCATCCTTGCGATTGACCCACCAGGTAAAGTTGAGGATCAGCTTGTGCAGTTCCCGTTCGAGAAAATCGAGGTCGCCTTTGCCAGTGGTTTCGCGTTCGGTGCGATAAACCTCCCACACCGCCCAGGCATGAACTGGAGGATTGACGTCATCGAAGCCCCACTCATAGGCGGGGATCTGTCCGTTGGGGTGCATGTACCAGACCCGGGTCATCAGCAGCAGCTGGCGTTTGGCAAAGTCCGGGTCGACCATTGCCAGAGTGATGCAGTGAAAGGCCAGATCCCAAGCCGCGTACCAGGGGTACTCCCACTTGTCCGGCATGGAGATGATGTCGGCGTTGTTGAGGTGACGCCAGTCGCTATTGCGGCCATGACGGCGTTCCTTCGGTGGAGTTGACTGGCCCGGGTCGCCGTCAAGCCACTGCGGGATGTCGTAGTAGTAGAACTGCTTGCTCCAGATCATCCCCGCGAGGGCCTGGCGCTGAATCAGCCGGGCTTCGTCATCCGGCAGTCTCTTCTGTAGATCAGCGTAGAAGGCATCTGTCTCTGCAGTGCGCAATTTGAATATTGCATCGAAGTGCTCAAAAGGGCGCTGATCCCGCCCTTTTTTCAGCCGTACACGCACCTGTACCTGATCGAGGGCCGGGACTTCAAAGTAGTAGAGGCCGGCTGCCTTGGTGCCATTCTGCTGCGGGTTGATGGCAGTGTGATCGCCATTGATGACATAGTCGTGGAAGGCATCCTTGAAGTAGCCGCTGGCCTCCATTTCTTTCAATGGCTTTACATGGGTATCGTTGTTGCAGAAGAGCAACTCGGGGCCGCCGTCCAGATAACAGTGGTAGTCGCCCAGCTTCTGGTGGTGTATCGCAATGCAGCCACGCTCTGTGGCGGTGAGCGTCGGACGGGTCGGATCCTGGTCCCAAGCCCAAGTGTTGCGGAACCAGAGTTGGGGCAGCAGGTAGAGGGGGGCATCCTTATCGCCACGATTAAACACCGTGATTCGCATCAGGATGTCGTCCACATCCGCCTTGGCATATTCGACGAAGACATCGAAGTAGCGGTTTTCATCGAAGATGCCGGTATCAAGCAGTTCGTACTCGGGTTGATCCCTGCCGCGACGGTGATTCTCTTCCACCAGATCAACATAAGGGAAGGCACGCTGGGGGTATTTATAGAGCATCTTAAGGTAGGCGTGGCTCGGGGTGGCATCCAAATAGTAATAGAACTCCTTGACGTCCTCGCCGTGGTTGCCTTCACTGTTGGTCAAGCCGAACAGCCGCTCCTTGAGGATCGGATCTTGGCCGTTCCAGAGGGCGAGCGAAAGGCAGAGTCGTTGTTTTTCATCGCTAAACCCGGCAATGCCATCTTCGCCCCAACGGTAGGCGCGGCTACGTGCCTGGTCGTGGGTGAAGTACTCCCATGCCTTGCCACGGGGGCTATAGTCTTCACGCACCGTGCCCCACTGGCGCTCACTGAGATAGGGACCCCAGCGGCGCCATGCCTGCTTTCCACTAGCCTGTGCCGACACGCGCGCCCGCTCGGCATTTTCGATTCTGTCGGGCGCATTGGGCTTTTCGACACTCGCTGTTTTCCGGGTTGTTTTTTTCACGCCTTCCTCATCGTGCTGCCGCGCTCCTGCCAAGTCCGGCCTGGTCTGCTTCAATCAAGTGTAGGCAGAAAGGCCTCAGTTAGAGTGTGGCTCATCCGCGTGATGTTTCTCGCTGGCTTTACCATCTATATTGTGATTGGTCGTTTGAGCAGGCTGTCCCTTACACAGGTCTCATTCTGCCGGTGCCCAGGCGTGTTGTTCGAAGGCACTATCAAGCGGGGTTTTGGCAAGATGGTTGGTGAAGTTGCTGAGGGTCTTCTGTCCGACGCCGACCAGAACATCGAGGGCATGAGAGGGTTCAAAACCGGCAGCAAGAAATTCAGCCATCTCTGTCTCATCGATCCAGCCACGTTTTTCTATCAACCGATAGACGTAAACCCGTAGCGCCTCCAGTTTTGGATCGGTGATGGGATGATCGCTACGGATGGCCTCAACCACATCGGCGGGTACCTGCTCCATATCAGCGGCCAGGGAGTGGGCTGCCATGCAGTAATGACATTCGTGGAAACGGCTTACCGTCAATAACACCACTTGCCTCTCTGCTGCATTCAGGCCGCTTTTCGAAGATACTGGAAAGGGCGACATAGGCCTCTGCAGCCGAGAGGTCGCCATTACGCCAAGCAGGTTGGGAATAAATCCGAACAGACCGGCGACAGTATCCAATGTGGGGTGTGCAGCTTCAGGGGCTGATTCGCGGGAGTGGACAGGGAAACTCGACATGAGATGCTCCATTTTTAGTAATTGAGTGATCGCTCAATAACCATAGTTGTTATTGAACGATCGTTCAAGTACCGCTAGCATATAAGTAGTTCCATAATAGATTTGGTTGGAGTCATGGCTAGACCCATCGAGTTTGATCGTGAAAAAGCACTACAGGACGCAATGCTGCCACCCTAAGCAATGATGCAACTGAAACGAAGTACAACAA
>NZ_JAAVSH020000001.1:3056454-3097195 GCF_011947365.2 endosymbiont of Lamellibrachia barhami | reverse complement strand
CGCCTGACCCTGTCCGACGGCACGGGCGAGGACTCGGACAACGTCATGGTCAGCGCCAAAGCTGGAACCGGAGGAGATGTGGTGGGTGCGGGCGGCGGTGGATTTGGTTGGCTGGAACTGTGGCTGTTGCTGGCTTGGCTCGGGATTGCCGGAGCGTTGCGCGGGCGTCGAAGATTCGGCCAATTGCCGGTGGCACTGATGCTCGCCTTTCTGCTAACGGGAGGAGGACTGTTTCCTCGTCCCGCCCAGGCTGATGATGGATCCTGGTACATGGGAGTCTCGGTCGGGGCATCAAAATCCGCTGCCGACGCGTCCGAGCTGGATGCGAACCTGGCTGCGCTGGGCTATTCCACCACCTCCACTCTGGACGATACCGACATCGGTTGGAAACTCTTCGGTGGCTATCAGTGGAATCCCAACCTGGCGGTGGAGGCGGCCCTGGTCGATCTCGGCCAGGTGACATCCCGCATCAGCGGCAACTTTGGCGACCTCGATGCATTCGTAGCCGATGTGGCCAGGGTGCATCCGTACTCCGCCAGGGGTATCAGTGCCTCGATAGTGGGTGAGCTGCCGGTGGCCCAGCGGTTCCGTCTATTCGGAAAGGTGGGACTGTTTTTTTGGGACGCAGATATCGATGCGCGGTTCGAGGTGGGTGGTCAGCCCATCAGCTTCGATAGCAAACAGGGAGTGGATCCTGTATTTGGGGCAGGGGTGAAATACCATATCAACAAAAAAATGGCGCTGAGGGTGGAGTGGGAACGCTATGAAATTGACAGAGACTCTGTGCAACTCCTCTCGGCAGGCGTCGAATATCGCTTTCCCTGACCCATTATTGGCATACGATCCTCGGCAGCCCAAGCAGATCGAACTCAACTTCCGGACAAGCTGTCGGGAAGCGTAAATGCCCGGGTAAAAGCCAATCGGTAGTCATATCCTGTATTGGCCCCAGTCGCAGTGCCGCTGTCCCGATGCATGGTGGGTGCGGGCGGTGGTTGGTTGGCTGGAACTGTGGCTGTTGCTGGCTTGGCTCGGGATTGCCGGGGCGTTGCGGGCGTCGAATTCAGCCCAACTGCCCGTGGCACTGATGCTTGCCTTTCTGCTAACGGGAGGAGGGCTGTTTCCTCGTCCCGTCCAGGCTGATGATGGACCCTGGTACATGGGAGTCTCGGTCGGGGCATCAAAATCCGCTGCCGACGCTGCCGAGTTGGATGCGAGCTTGGCCGCGCTGGGCTATTCCACCACTACCACTCTGGACGATACCGACATCGGTTGGAAACTCTTCGGTGGATATCAGTGGAATCCCAACCTGGCGGTGGAGGCGGCCCTGGTTGATCTCGGCCAGGTGACATCCCGTATCAGCGGCAACTTTGGCGACCTCGATGCATTCGTGGCCGATGTGGCCAGGGTGCATCCGTACTCCGCCAGGGGCATCAGTGCCTCGATAGTAGGTGAGCTGCCGGTGGCGCAGCGGTTCCGTCTATTCGGAAAGGTGGGACTGTTTTTTTGGGACGCAGATATCGATGCGCGATTCGAGGTGGGTGGTCAGCCCATCAGCTTTGATAGCAAACAGGGCGTGGATCCGGTATTTGGGGCAGGGGTGAAGTTCCATATCAACAAAAAAACGGCGCTGAGGGTGGAGTGGGAGCGCTATGAAGTTGACAGGGACTCTGTGCAACTCCTCTCGGCAGGCGTCGAATATCGCTTTCCCTGACCCATTATTGGCATACGATCCTCGGCAGCCCAAGCAGATCGAACTCAACTTCCGGACAAGCTGTCGGGAAGCGTAAATGCCCGGGTAAAAGCCAATCGGTAGTCATATCCTGTATTGGCCCCAGTCGCAGTGCCGCTGTCCCCGAATCTGGAATCTTTGGGCTTTATTAGTGCAACAGATGGCGTTAGTCTCCTGACCACCCTTGACTGTAAAAAGCCGCCGAAGAACGGCTGGTAAAAACTGGAGAATGCGTATGAGAATTCTGTTGCTTGCTTTGATGTTGTCGATTGCCGGTATGGTGTTCGCGGGGGGAGCCGCCTCTGATCCGGTTATGATCTACAAAGCGGATGAGGCTTATGAGGATGTGATCGACAATATCAAGATGGCGGTCGAGGAGCGGGGAATGCTGGTCAGTGGCATCCTGCACGTCAGCGATATGCTCAATCGCACAGGTCCCGATCTTGGTTACAAGCAGGTTTTCAAAAAGGCCGAATCAGTGGAGTTCTGCAGTGCCGTAATCTCCCATAAGATGACCCAGATTAGCCCGGAAAACATGGTGATCTGCCCCTTTACCATCGCGGTCTATGTCAAGGTGGATGAGCCGGAGCAGGTCTATGTGGCCTACCGCAGTCAGTTGTTGGCAGGTCAGGCGGACAAGGTGACCGCAGAGATCCTTGAACTGCTGGATGGCATCGTCAGAGATTCAATCGAGTAAACCCGTAGGCATGATCAAGCGTAGCGGATCAGGCAAAAGACTCGGTACAGCAAGCGGGTATTTACCGGTTCTGCAAGCTTGAACCGGCCTACGAACCCGGCAGGTTATTGAGTTAACCTGCCGGGCTGTTGGATGGTACCGTCAGAGATTCAATCGAATAAGCCGTAGGCATGATCAAGCGTAGCGGATCAGGCAAAAGACTGTGAGGATCAGGCCGTAAATTCAGCAACCCACATATCGTGCTTGTTGCAGAAGCTGGTGGCGTAGAGTTTTTGGCCGCGATACTCCGCCGGGATGGTGTGGCTGGAGCGGGCCTCCTCATCCTCCGGTGAGAAGGTCTTGCTGCCGAGTACCTTGCCGTTGTGTGCGACGATGGTGTGGCGCACGATGAAGTGCTTCTCAGACATGCCGTGTTTGGTGAAGACGCCCACCTTGTCTCCATCCACTGAAACCCTGGGCAGATGACCGCCCACCTTTTTACCCCACATGCCGGGGTTTGCTTGCGTATAGATCAGGCCCTGAGGCAGGCCGTCCATACTGCCGGCGGTTGCGCTGCTCAATGGGGCCAGGGCCAGGCCTGCGGATGCCAGCAGGCTGTTCTTCAAAAATTGACGGCGGTCGTTCATCACGCTCTCCAAGAGTTGTTGGGATGTTTGAGTAGGTTTTTGGGGGAGGTTTCTCCCGCCTGTCACACAATCATAGGTGAAACCCAGTGCCATGATTTTATCTATTAATTGTGGTTTCCTGTGCTAGATTTTCCTGTATAGGATGATCGGATAGAGGGGACGGTTGTGTTGCGTCGTGGAACCTGCTTGTGAGTGCTGCGCCTGAAAAGGAAGAGGCGCCTTCGTCCTCTGAGCCTGGTTTACGACTTCCAGGTTTGAATCTGAGTAGTGCGCGTCAGCGGGCGCTATCGGTTCTCCTGCTGCTGGCCGCCTTCATCGCCGTCTCCTGGCTGGCCCTGACCCAGAAGCCCTATCACGATGTTTTTCACGAACCCTCCGGCATCGATTTCCTGCTTTACCCCATTGAGCGGAACGCCTTCAAACGTCTGCCGGTCATTGCGCAGAGTCTCAACGACCTGTATGTGCTGCCGGATGGCGCACATCTTTGGGTGGTGGGCAGTGAGGGGCTGATCCTTCACAGTCGCGATGGCGGCAACTGCTGGGCGCCTCAGACCTTTCCCGGTGGGCCGGAGATTCCAGAGGAGGTAACAGACCGCTGTGATCTGCAATGGCAGCCGGAATTACCGTCCCTGATCTCAACCGCCAATGCAGCGGTGGACAAGCGCCCACCTCTGACGAAGAAGGTTCCGCCCAAAAAAGTACCGGAGCCGACAGAGCCTGATGTCAGTCAGGAGCAGCGTGTACAAGAGGTTCAACCGACAGGCAAGGTGGAGCCAGTAGAGCCGTCACCGGTTCAGTCTGCTATCGAACCGGTTGTTGAAGTTGAAAAGAAAATCCCCGATCTGTTCTCTGTCCATTTTGTCGACGCGGCAAATGGCTGGGTGGTGGGTGAAAGGGGGTTGATTCTGGTCACCCGGAACGGCGGGAAAAACTGGGCTGTCCAGACGAGTGGGGTTGATGGATCGCTCCGTAAGGTACAGTTTTCCGATGTGGAACATGGCTGGGTGCTGGAAGGGAAAAAGCTTGTTTCCGGTGGTGATCTGCTCTCGACTCGGGATGGCGGAACGACGTGGGGCCGCACAGCATCGGATATTACCGCCTTCTTCTTTCTCGATGAAAAACGCGGCTGGGCGGTAACCGATAGCGGCCAGCTTCTCGCCACCGGCAATGGCGGACAGGACTGGCGGAACATGGAAGTCAAGGGGCGACTGTCGTCTGTACAGGCCATACAGTTCATCGACGCCGATCGTGGTTGGATGATGGGGTATGAAGGGAGCATCAGGGCAACCGGTGATGGCGGAAAAAGCTGGACGATACTGAAACGTGGAACCCGTGTTCTGCTCACATCGTTCCACTTCATCGATGCCCTGAATGGTTGGGTGATCGGTGCTGACGGCATCCTGTTTTCCACCGAGGACGGCGGCACCGGCTGGAAACAAAATCGACTGGGCATACCTGTATCCGACTTCGTGAAGGTTGTGTTTTCTGCCAGAAGAGAGGGGTGGGTGATTGGCGATGGCGGTGAGATCCTGGCGACCAGAGATGGAGGTGAAAATTGGTTCCCCCAGGCCTCGGGTGACACTGTCTTGCAGTTAGATCAGAACAGTGACCGGCAGTCTGTTCAATACCGCCGCTACCTGGCCCCCTGGTATGGTCTGGTCGTCTCCCTGCTCGTCTTCCTCACCTTTCTTGCGGTGCGTCCCCTGCCGGAGAAGACCCGTAGCACCACGGTAGCGGACATGCTGGCCACCGACCGTCCACTACAGCCGGGGGACAAGAACCGGGATGTACTCGATCTCAACCGGGTGGCGGATGATCTCTTCACCTTTCTCAACAACCGCAATACTGATGCCCCCTTCACCCTGGCGGTGACCGGCGAGTGGGGCAGCGGCAAGAGTTCGCTGATGGAACTGTTGCGCGGGCGATTGCGGACGGCGGGGTTCCGCCCGGTCTGGTTCAACGCCTGGCACCATCAACAGGGTGAACAGCTGCTCGCCTCCCTTTTTGCCCACATCCGGGAGCAGGCGATTCCCGGCTGGCTGCAACGCGGTGGTCTGCAGTTTCGCCTGCGCCTGGCTGCCCGTCGCGGCTTGCGTCACTGGTTCTTCTACGCCATCGCCCTGGTCATCTTCTGCGCGACGGTGGCCTACTATCGGCAGCATCTGCAGGATATCGCCAACGGACTGGCCCATCTGTTGCGGCACCCTGAGAGCTGGTGGAAGGCGTATGGCGATTGGTTGGGTGATCTGATCGCCCAGCCCATCAAGTCGGTGATCGAAACCAAGACGGAGACCTGGGTGGCGATCTTCGGTCTGGGGGCACCGCTGTTGGCAATGCTCCGAAGCGTCAAGGGGTTCGCCATCAATCCTGCCCGGCTGCTGACGATCAACCCGGACAAGCGGGGGCGGAAAGGGCTCGACCCCGGCGCACGGGGGCGTTTTGCCAACGAGTTTCGCGACGTCACCCAGTGTCTGCCGCGCAAGATGGTGATCTTCATCGACGATCTGGATCGCTGCAGCAAAGAGAACCTGATCGATATACTGGAGAACGTGAACTTTCTCGCTACCTCCGGCGAATGTTTTCTGGTGTTGGGCATGTCCCAGCGCTGGGTGATCTCCTGCGTGGCGCTGAAGTACAAGGAGTTGGCGGAAGAGATGGCGCGGGAGACGCCAGAGGATGGAAACGACCTTGAGATGCGCCGCGAATTCGCCCGTAACTATCTGGAGAAGATGATCAACATCGAAGTGCCGATGCCGGAAATGGAGGAGTCTGCTGCCTCAGCCCTGATGCATTCCGCGGAACCGGCTGTCGAAACTGTCCCTCATCAGGACTGGAGAGGGTATCTGCGGTTTATCTTGACCCGTGTCAGGTATCTTGCACCCCAGATCAGACGTCTTGTGCCCTATGCGGTCCTGGCCATGGCAGTCGGTTACGGCAGTTGGTTCGGAATGAGCATTCCGGACAAGACGCCGCCGATAATGAAGTCTTGGCCGCTGGGCGCAGTGACGCTCGATGAGATCAAAACGGGAAAAACGACGCTACGGCTGATCGAGGAAAAGGCGCGGCTGAAACCAGGTTTCAAACTGGAGTTGGAAGGCCAGCCAAAGGTTCTGGAAAAGGGTGTCGAACTGGCAAGTTATGGGGTCGAAGGCGCCAGGGTCAGCCTGCTGCTCAAACAGGTGCAGGATGAGGATGAGTCCGGGACAGGGCAGACAAGCGGGCCGACAGCGTCCCAATCCGGGCTGGATGATCCTCAGGGGCGGTGGCTTCGCGGCGGTAGTGATGGCCCTGCCTTTAGCGCACCGGATCGACTCTCCGAGCGCAGCACCCCCTGGTTGGTCTGGCTGCTGGCACTCCTGGGCATAGGTGCGCTGATCTATGCCGGTCGGCTGGAGGAGAACGAAGCGCGCGAGGATTCGCCCGAATTCACCAAGGCGCTGGAGATATGGCTGCCCTGGATCATGGGCCGGCAGACGACGCCGAGGAGAGTGAAACGCTATCTCAACCTGGTGCGTTTCTTCGGTATCCGCCTGCGCCGGCAGGTGAAAGAGCCCACGATGGTGGCCCTCTCCGCCATCCACTATTTCAATGAGCGCTGGTTGAGTGACGATGATAAGTTTGCCAAGGTGCTGGACGGGAAACTCGATGAACTCTTCGACGAGTTGATGGAGGGAGAGAGCCTCTCTCTCCAGGCCGGGGCACTCAAGCAGGAGATGGCGACGGCGGTGGAAGAGTTTCAGGCCTGGGTCAATAGTCTGGGTGAACAGTCTCCCGACAACCCACGGGGCATCTGGCCACCATCGGAATCAGATCGTAAAGCGGTAATGGCGATCCTGCCGAAACGGGAAACCGAATGAGTCGCCATTTGGTGAATCATTGTCTTAAAATATGGATCTGTTGATCTAGACTCTACGGAGTCATCCCAAAATCATGGAGTGGATAGAGTGAGCGAAGTGTTCAAAGTCGTATTTTTCGGACAGCTACAGTCTGGTGCTGAGGCAGAGCAGGTTGTTGTGGCCTTCAGTGAACGCTTCAAGGTCGATAAAGAGACGGTGCGGCATCTGTTGAAGACCGACCGTGATGTGGATCTTAAGAAAAACCTGACACGGGAACAGGCTGAGCAGTATCAGGCCGCGCTGGAGCAGACGGGACTGGTTGTTCGTATAGATCCGATGGCGGATCAGCTGTCGCTTGAACCCATGGATGCGGGGGAGGCAGAAGAGAAGGAAAAACAGCCTGAGCCTCCCTGCCCCAAATGTGGTGCTGACAGAGTGGAGGATGGCACCTGTCTCGAGTGCGGCGTCGTCGTGGCCAAGTATCTGGCGAAACAGGCGAGTGCGGCGGATGCCGGCACAGATGAAACTGATCCTTATGCTGCACCACAGGCGGATCTTGTGGATCATGAAAGGGGTGAGATAACGGGGCCAATCAGTGTGCCGGCAGGTCATGGCTGGGCCTGGATTGTCAAGGGTTGGTGGCACTTCAAACAGAGTCCGCTCGCCTGGGTGCTTGCGCTGATAATCTGGTTGGTGATGATGATACTGGTCAATCTGGTGCCGCTACTCGGAGGCATCCTGACCAATCTTTTCGCGCCGGTGATAGTGGGAGGATTTATGTTGGGTGCGCAAGCTCAGGATGAGGGTGGCAAATTCGAACTCGGCCACCTGTTCGCCGGATTCTCCAACAACATGGGGCAACTGGTACTCGTGGGTGTGATCTACATGGCAGGCCTTCTGTTGCTTGGGGTGATCGTTGCGCTATTCGCTGGTGGCATGTTCGCGACTATGGGTGATTCGGAGATGATGCAGAATCCCGAGGCGATGGTGGCGATGATCTTGTCTCCGACCATACTGCTGCTGTTCCTTCTGGTCATGGCCCTTGCCATACCTCTGATGATGGCCTATTGGTTTGCACCTGCATTGGTCGTGCTGGATGGTATGAAGGCGATGGATGCGATGAAGCTGAGCATCAGGGGCTGTCTGAAAAATGTCCTGCCGTTTCTGGTCTACGGTATCGTGGGAATGGTGCTTTTTATTCTGGGCGTCATTCCTCTCGGATTGGGTCTGCTGGTAGTGTTGCCGATGATGGTGGCCTCAATCTATGTGAGTTATCGGGATATCTATTTCGACAAATCCCGATAGGATATTGCGGTGGTAACAACAGAGGAAGTGGACACCACCCGGCAGTATGAGATCCCGGAAGGTGTAATGTTGGAATTCCGCCTGGCGGGGCCGCTTGTCCGGGCCAGCGCCTGGGCCATCGATGCGGCGATCCGCGCGGTACTCTATATCGTTATCGGCTTGTCCTTCTCCTACTTTGGCGGGGTTGGCGTGGCGATCATCCTGATCGCCCTCTTTCTCATCGAGTGGTTCTATCCTGTGCTGTTTGAGGTTAAGAGCGGCGCAACCCCTGGTAAAAAGGCGATGGGGATCTGGGTGATCCACGATAACGGCACGCCGGTCACCGTATCCGCTTCGGTCATCCGTAACCTGCTGCGTGCGGTTGACTTCATGCCGCTGATGTATGGTTTTGGCCTGTTGAGCATGCTGTTCAATCGGGAGTTCAAACGGTTGGGCGATCTGGCGGCGGGAACGCTGGTAGTCTATCGGGACAATTATGAAAAACGATCTGAACTGCCCTCCAGGAGCGCAGTGAGGCCAGGGGTGGAACTGACCGAGTCGGAGCAACAGGCCGTATTGGCGTTTGCCGAGCGTGCACCTGGTCTATCCTCCGAACGCCGCGTCGAATTGGCAGAGATCCTGAGCGAAATTTCCGGGCGCAAGGGTGAGCGGGCTGTTGACGGGATATACGGATATGCCAACTGGTTGATGAAGGGACGCTAATGCGCCAGGAACCGTTTGAACAGGCCTACAGGCCTCTGTGGGATGAGCTGGGGGCACTACTCGATGAGATGGAACTGTCCCGAAGCAAACGCAATCCCGATAAAGCGCGTGCCGCCACTTTTCCCACCCTCTATCGTCAGGTCTGCAGTCACTATGCCCTGGCACGCAGTCGGCGGTTCAGTCCCGCACTGCTGGAACAGCTTCATCATCTTGTGCTGCGGGGACACCGCCGTCTCTATCGGCAGCGCGGTGCCTGGTTATGGCGCATACTCAATTTTATCGGCGGCGGATTTCCCCGGGCGCTACGGCGTCATCGCGGCTATTTTTTCCTGGCACTGGCATCGTTTCTCTTGCCGGCCCTGTTGCTGGGTCTTGCCTGTTATGTCGACCCCGACATGATCTACTCGTTGATGGATGAGCGGCAGGTGGCTGAGATGGAGTCGATGTACGACCCGGTCGGCAGCCATCCGGGGCGCTCCGAGGCGCGCAGTTCCGAGACCGATTTCATGATGTTCGGATTCTACATCTTCAACAATATAGGTATCGGTTTCCGCACCTTCGCCGGCGGCATGCTGCTGGGTGTCGGATCGCTCTTCATGCTGCTCTTCAATGGCCTGGTGCTGGGGGGGGTTGCCGGTCATCTCACCCGATTGGGTTATCAGGATACTTTCTGGTCCTTCGTCGCCGGTCACGGCGCCTTTGAATTGACCGCGATCGTAATCTGCGGTGCTGCGGGTCTGATGCTGGGCCACGCCCTGCTGGCCCCCGGTCAGCGAAGACGTATTCCTGCACTGAAGGCAGCGGCAGCCGAAGCGCTGAAACTGGTGTTGGGGGCGGCGCTGATGCTGTTGGTGGCAGCCTTTGTCGAAGCATTCTGGTCCTCCAGTACACTGGATGCTGCGATCAAATATGGCGTAGCGGTACTGCTTTGGGCGCTGGTGGTTGTCTATCTGGTTTTTGTCGGCAGGTCACGGCATGGATCTCTCTAGGATTACCATCAACCTGCGACCGCGAACGCCCTGGGAAGGGGCGGATTTGGGTTTTGCGCTTGCCCGCAGCGAATTTCTGCGTCTCTGGTTATTGTGGCTGGCTTCGGCGTTACCTCTCTATCTTGTAGTGGCGATGTTGTTTTTCAGTGAACCTATGTTGGTGGCTTTGCTGACATGGTGGTTCAAACCGCTCTATGAACCACCGCTGCTGTTTTGGTTGAGTCGCCGCATCTTTGGTGAGCGGCTTGGATTCAGCGAGATGCGGCAGCATTGGTGGCGCGTCGTTCGTCCCCAGCTGTTCGCCAACCTGACCTGGCGGCGTTTTGGCACTGCCCGCTCCTTCAATATGCCGGTGGCGTTGCTGGAGGGGTTGAAAGGCAGCGAACGGCGTGAGCGTATCTCCGTGCTGGGACGGGGGCAGCATGTGACCGGTTGGCTGACCTTTTTCGGCATTAATTTCGAAATTCTGTTGGAACTCTCCTTTCTGGTGTTTTTGGTGATGTTGATCCCATCTGAACTGAACTGGCTTGAGATGGATAGTCTGGTTACCTCTGGGGGGGGTATCGAGCTCTGGCTGCAACACATCGGAAATCTACTGGCAATGTCGCTGATAGCGCCCTTCTATGTGGCTGGTGGTTTCGCTATCTACCTGACCCGTCGCAGTGAACTGGAGGGGTGGGATATAGAGATTGGCTTCAAACGCCTGGCTGAGCGAGTGGAAGGCAAGCATCCTTCATCCTCCCTGGTGGCTGGTCTGCTGCTGATGACGGTGGGTTTTGTATTACCCGGTGAGCCGCCTATAGCTGCAGGATTGCCGGATCGGGATGCGGTTCAGCAGTCTATCCAGGAGGTGTTGAAGGATGACGTCTTCGGCAAACGTGAGATGCGTGATTCCTGGGAGTATGTCGGGGACACGGATGAGTCCGCTGAAGATGTGCCCTGGCTGCTGCAGTGGTTGATCGATCTTTTCGAAGGTTATACCCGGGGCATGGCGACGGTGGGTGAGTTTCTGCTGTGGCTGGGTGCGGGATTGATTATCGCCTTTCTGCTCTACCGTGTGTCACGGATGCGTGACTGGCCCAACCTGAACAAACTACCCGGTTTGCGGCGCCGACAACCCCTGCCTGTTACTTTGTCGGGACTTGATATTCGTGCGGAATCCCTACCAGAGGATCTGGTGCGCCAGGCAGAGATTCTATTGCTTGCCGGTGAGGCAAGGGCGGCATTGAGTCTGCTATATCGTGGCGCACTCTCGGTGTTGGTGTTTCGTTTTCGTCTGCAAATTAATATTGGTGCCACCGAGGGTGAGTGTCTGTTGCAGGTGGAGTCGAGTCAGGATTTTTCCAGTGCGGCCTTTTTTCGGCGACTTACGGCAGCCTGGCAGGGCATGGCATACGGACACCGTCTGCCGTCCACCGGTGAACTGGAGGCGCTTTGCCAGGATTGGGATCGTGTTTTCGGAGAGTAGCATGAAGAGTAGGCGGCTGATCCTTTTTGTCCTGTTGCTGCTCCTGGCGGTTGTTGCTGGAATGGCTGCCTGGTTTCTTGAAAATTTTGAGCGCAGGAGTACGGAGGTGCGCCTGGGGATGTCAGCGGAGGCCAGACGCAACCCCTTCCTGGCGGCGGAGCTCTTTCTGCGGCGTCAGGGGAGGGATGTCAAAAGTCTCTCGGGTCGGGAATACCTCACCAAACCGGATGCGGATGTCGGGGTGCTGTTGGTCAAGGATCTGGGTCTATCCCTGGCTCCGGAACGGGAGACGGCGCTGTTGGAGTGGATTGAGGCAGGTGGGCATCTGATCGTTTCGCCTGGCAAGGCTCCGGATGAGGATGAACCTGGCAACCATCTGCTGGAGTCTTTCGGGGTCAGTCTGGTGGAGTATGGGGAGAGCGATAAGGAAGATTCGCAAACTGACAGCCCAGTGAGTATGGAGTACAGCGGGTATGACGAGCCTCTGCAGGTGGAGTTCGATATCCGTCGGGAGTTGATGGTAGAGAGGGATGACGCCGACTGGCTGGTACCGGGCTTGAACAGTTACCACCTGGTAGGTTTTCAGCTGGGTCGTGGTTATCTGACCATCCTCAGTGATAATCGCTTCTTCACCAACACCCGGATCGTGGAGCGTGACCACGCCCTGCTGTTGGCGTTGCTAACGGAAGATCAGGGTACGGTACGTCTGCTCTACAGCGCCGACATGCCGTCCCTACTGACGCTGATCTGGCGAAGCGCCCCCTATACCGTTTTGAGTGCGCTGTTGCTGTTGCTCTTGGCTTTATGGCGTATGACCTATCGTAGTGGGCCGATACTGACCACGGGTGAGTACCCCAGACGAAATCTGTTGGAGCATCTTCAGGCAGCGGGTGAGTATCTCTGGAAACTGGATCGTGCGGTCGCACTGCGGGAACGCTCTGCCGGCATCGTGGAGAAGCGCTGGTTGCAGCGCCATCCTCAGTTGGCACGTCTGGATCAACAACAGCGCTGTCAGTGGATTGGAAAGCGGGCAGGGCTATCTGCGCAGACGGTCTATGAGACACTCTATGTTGTGCCGGTGGAGGAGCAGAAGATGATCCAGGCCAGTGTGAACTTGCAGAAGTTGCTCGCCGCACTACATCCGGATAGCCATCGAAGCAAAAAAATGTAGGTCGGGTTAGCGCAGCGTAACCCAAAAAATCAAAAACCATCGGGCTAGGCTTACACGAACCCGACTTACCCACTTATTGGAAACTGAATTTATGGTGGATTCACAACAAACGGACGGAAACGGCATTTCAGCAGAGCTGTTAAGCCGCGCCAGAGGACTGGAAGCCGAAATCAGACGGGCGGTGATCGGTCAGGACCGGGTGATTCATGAGGTGGTGATCGCCCTGTTTGCAGCGGGCCATGTGCTGGTGGAGGGGGTGCCAGGCCTGGGTAAGACACTGCTGGTGCGCAGTTTGGCTGCTGCGCTGGGCGGCCGGTTCAACCGGGTGCAGTTCACCCCAGACCTGATGCCCAGCGACATCTCAGGCCACATCATGTTCGATATGAAATCGGAGGAGTTCCGGGTACGCCGGGGACCAGTATTCTGTAATTTTCTGCTGGCGGACGAGATCAACCGGGCACCGGCCAAGACCCAGTCGGCGCTGTTGGAGGCGATGCAGGAGCAACAGGTGACTATCGAGGGCAGGACCTTTAATCTAACTCGCCCCTTTCTGGTGCTCGCCACCCAGAACCCCATCGAACAGGAGGGGACCTATCCGCTGCCACAGGCCCAGCTCGACCGTTTCCTGCTCAAGGTCTTCATCGACTATCCAGGAGAAGTGGAGGAGCAGCAGATGGTGCAGCAGGTCACCGTCGGCTCCGTGGGTGATCAACTCGACACCTCTGCGGTGCGCCTACTGCTAAAGGCGGAGGAGATTCTGCCACTGCAAGAGCATGTGGCGGCACTGGAGATGGATGAGCAGATTATCAACTATGCGGTGCGCATTGTGCGCACCGCCCGTGAATGGAGTGGCATCGAAGCGGGGCCTGGGCCACGAGGCAGCATCTCCTTGCTGCGCGCGGCGCGGGCCGAGGCCTTTCTGCAATCCCGTGCCTTTGTTACCCCAGACGATGTCAAGGCTGCAGCAACTGCGGTGTTGCGGCACAGAATCAGGCTGACCACCGACCTGGAGATAGAAGGCTATTCGCCCGATGATGTGCTCGCTGATCTACTCGATAGTGTGGCTGCCCCACGAACATGACACCGGACCGGAACCCACGCTAATTATCCAACCTATATATTCCAATTTCTTCAAACTCGTTTTTGCCCATGGGATTCAGTACGAGAAAGTATCCTTCCTCTAAAGTTTGAAAAGATATGGCGTTGATATTTAATTCGTGTGTTACCAAAATAAGGTTCCCCTTGCCTGAATATGACCCTATTCGACGTTCTAATTGTGCGGTGTACGAATCTGCCTGTTGTTCGGAAAGCGTATCCATTAAAGATAGAAATTCCACTGATTCAACTTGACCAAATGCAGTTTTTGCAGTTTCCTTGGCGAGGCAATCAGGGCTTGCCAATACACTCTCTATTGGTACGCCTCTGGATTTAAATTGCTCTCTGATTCTGACTGCATTCTTCTTGCCTGTTTCCGATAGATTCTCCTTGCTTTCGCACGATGGGTCACGAAGCAGGGAGTCGCTGCCTTCTTCTCCTGTTTTCACAGCGGGAGGTCTCATCAAAATAACTAATCCTCCATCCTCTAATTTCCCCCATATTTGGTAAAGCAGCCGTATATAACTGACTAAGCCGTCGACCTCGTTTTGGTTGAGAACGCCGCGAAAAGCGGGCATAAACTTTCCTCTGCCATCCAGAATGCTTGATGCGAGTTCTTTATTGTCAAGCTTGTCAGTCTTGTATGGATTGGTGTGATCAATCGGCTTGATTCGCAAGAGTTCCGTCATGATACCCTTTCCATCACCTTCAACACCGTGACAGATTGAGCAATATTTCTGGTAGAGCTGTTGGCCAATCTCAGGATCTCCGACAAGATCGTGTTTGGAGCTGCTGAGAAAGCGTAGATATGCAACCAGGGCTTTGATCTGATGCTCGCTGAATACTTCTTCCCACTTTGGCATGCTGGCGCTGATGCGGTGGGTGGATGCATGTCGGCCCTTGCCCGTGATGATCTTTATGAGGTTGTTATCACTTCCGGAGCGTACTACGGTAGTTAGATCCTCCGCATCGATCTGCATCGATTTTGCGAGAGGGCCATCTCCCTTTCCATCGACAGCATGACATAGCTGACAGTGAGAAACATATAACTTTCTCCCCTCAAAGGCGGGAGGGAGATCGGCTGATACTTCAGAAGTTATTATTAGAAGTAGAGGCAGCACTACCAACATTTGGATGAGGTTTTTCATGGATTGTCTCCCGTAATGGAGTCGTTGATTGTGGTTTCATTAACAACTTATATTAAAGTAACCAGTATCTGTCCGGAAACCCATATCTAACCACAAAGAACACGAAGAGTACTAAAGTAATAGCGTTGATTAATAATAATTTTTTTTAACTATTTAGATCAGTAGGTTTCTGTTTATATTCATGTACACAGAAACCCTTATGCCCCTGCTTATAAGGCAGGGTAAATAGTTACAAATCTACTTTCGGCAACAGTTTCTTGAGTTGCTCTGCATCCATGCAGTTGTGTGTACTTCGTGCGCTTCGTGGTTTTAACCAGTTTCCGGACGGACACTATTTAAGTGTTTACAAAACTAGGTTGTAGATAAGGTGATAGCGTTTATTGGTTTTTTGGAATACTTGACTGCTAGTATAAGTGCAGCTATTTTTTATAAAGCTATCGTATTTAACAATACATGCTCGGCGGCCAATGCAGATAATTGAGAATAAAGACGGGCTCACACGATAGCTTAACTATAATCCTAGAGGAGGATGTGTAATATGTTGATCAAGAAATTGATTGTTGCCACTATGTTCGTCTCCATATTTGCGGTTGCCAGTGTCCAGGCTGCCGGTGATGTTGCCAAGGGCAAGAAGCTGGCGGAAGAAGATTGTGAGGACTGCCACGGTGACGATGGCCTGGGCGACGAAGATAATCCGCCGATTGCCGGAATGGATCCAAAAGAACATATCCAGGAGCTCATGGACTACAAGTCGGGTAAACGGGTCGACGAAAATGAAGACATGGAAGCCGAGGATCTCAGTGAACAGGATATGGCTGACGTTGCCGCCTATTATGCTACGCTGCCAGCTCCGCCCCCGAAGAAGTGATATGATTAAACCGGGTCTGGTCTAGTCGACTATTGACCCATAAATTCACAATCAGCCTCCAATCTACAGATCCTAGTTAGACTGCTCTATGCCAAAGTAACTATATTCGCATGTCGTGAATTTTAGACAGCAACTTGAGGCTAACAGTCCAGGATCTAGTAAAAGTTTGGGGGCTGATTTGTGTGGACTACCGTATCGGTAGTTAGCAGGAAAGATGTTGTATTTATCAGGCTGCTTTTCTGTTCTGTCAATTGCTGTTAAGAATCATTAGGACTCATACAATCCAGGCATGATGCAGCTGATTGTTGTCATCCCTCTCAACCTCAGTTAAATCAACAGTATTTAACTGAGTATACAAATCTATCAACCGCTTTGGTACAACAAAACCCTTAACCACGTCAGGGGCGGTATGACCATCCATCATGTTTTTTTCCATGGCAGACCAAATAGCAAGTACCACTGTACTGCCCGTTATCTACCCAGGTTGGCTCAGTAAAGGTGCCGGTTCCGGTGATCTCCATGGGTCCTGTGACATTGGCAAAAGTCAGGAAGTTGAGCAGGTGGGGAAACTTCGCTGAGCCATGGGGGTCGTGGCAGTTGATGCAGGTAGTGTTTGCGCCCACGTGTTTGCGGTGTATGAAAGAGACCTCTAAGCTGGCTGTATTGTGGCATTTGTAGCAGAGGTTGTTTGCGGAAGTGGCGGTTTGTGGATCAAAATCATAAGGCAGTGCCAGAATGCCTTCGTACGTGGATCCATGGGAACCTGCTGGCCCCACTCCGCCAGCGGCGGGCGAAACATTGCTGCTATGGCAATCGCTGCAGTAGATCAGGCTGCTGGTCGTATCCAGGGGAGTGTCAGTGCGCAGACTGGGGACCTCGCCGTTATTGAAAGGGTTGTTGGCTGTGATAGGGTGGTAAGAAACCAGTGCCGGATTGCCGGGATCAACCTTGTCGCGTAAGTTGTAAACACCGTCCTGACGGGTCATGCTGTAACCAGTGGCAGTCGAACAGCGCTGGTTATCGCATGCACTCTTTCCGGGTACCCCGTGGCACTTGAAACAAACCTCGTATTCGTAATCCACCTCGGACTTCACAGCTCCGCCGCTGTCAATGCCTGTCACACCCACCATGCTGCCGTTGACGAATGGCGCCGTCGTGTGGTTTGTATCCGCTGGGTTGGAGGGATTGAAGGAGATCATTGGTGGAGAACTATAACTGCCATGTGGGTTGTGGCAATCTTCGCACTCGACGTGGAATGACATGGTAAGAGGGTTCTCCGCTCGAACGGAATCGTGATCCAGATTGGGCGTCATCTCTACCGGATGGTGAGAAAATTTCAGTTCTTCTGCGAGAATATCCTGTGCCACGGTGCCATCGTGGCAAAGGTAACAGGTTTGTTCCTCCTGATCTTTGATGAGTCTCACCGGTGTCGCCGCGTTGTGCGGCGTGTGGCAATTCATACAGGCGTTCTCACGTACATTCTGCCCCACCCATTCCGGTTTGCGTTCGGACCAGGGATCGGTCCCCACGGGCGGTGAGGCGAGGGATGTGGCATGGGAGCTGGTTGTCCAATCCCAAGTTGCCCCCGTTGGTATGTGACAGGTGATGCATAGTTCACCGTTGAGCGTCGACTTGTGAAGAAAAGGCGGATGTATGTTCTTATGTGGATCGTGGCAGGAAGAGCAGTGCAGCTCACCATTTCTTAGTGGAAGATCCACGACGGCGGGGGAGAGCAGATCCGGGTCGGTGGCCAGCAAGTTTGGGTCGTAGACGATTGCGACCGGGTGGTCGTTGGATAGGTCGGAGCCAATGAGAGCCCGGCCGGTCAGAAATGTGGTGCTCAGGTCGTTGGTAACCCCAGTCCCAGGGTTGACCAGGTCACCCAAGGCTATGGTGCCATCATGGCAGGAGAGGCATAAATCTGAAGAAGAACTCATATTTCCTGCAGCTGCGTCCGTGGTGCTGCTTTGATAAGGGGTATAACCTCCGGTGGAGAGCCTGTTCCATAAAGGCGTATCGGGCGTGGCCGCGTGGGGCGTATGGCAGAAAATACAGATCCGATCTTCAGTCAGGCTCTTAAACGCCCCTGTCCCAGGTCCCGAGGACGACAGGTTATGCACGGTAGTTGCCACGTCCCCCACGGTGGCAGCCGGGACAATCAGAAGACACATACACAATACAGATACTCTTCGCATATCAGTCACTCGCCTTCAGGTATCGGAAAACCTGGATCCGCTGGTTATAGGAGTCCGCCACATAAATTTTATCATTCCATGTTGCCAGCCCGGACGGCATGTGAAAAGCGCCGGGGGCGTCACCGGCATTGCCAAATTCCAGCAGGAATGAACCGTTCTGATCGAAGATCTGCACCCGGTTTGCCAGGGCGTCGGCAATATAGACATGACCATCGGAATCAGCCACCACGCCCTTTGATTGTGTGAAATAGCCGGATGCGTCTCCATGTTTTCCAAAGGTCATCAGATGGTGGCCATCGGGATCGAAAACCTGGATACGGAAATTCATCGTGTCGTTGACGAACAAGCGGTCATTGGCGAATGCCAAGTGGCTGGGATAATTGAATTGCATATCTTGTTCGCCGCGCTCGCCGATCTTGAACAGGAGTCCGCCATCTTGATCAAAGACTTGCACCTCGTGTGCCGGAGTGTCGGTCACGTAGAGACGCTGACGTACCGGGTCGAATGCAAGGCTGGTCGGACGCTGGAAATCTTCCAGAACCTTTAATATCTCAAGGCTGGAGTCCAGGACAAACACCTTGTTCAACCTGGAATCGGCTACGAACAGCCTGTCACCGCCGAGAGCCACCCCGATAGGCGATGCGAAAAGCTGCTTTCCTGCACGATCAAGTTGTTGATAGGTTTTTTTCTGTATCTCGAACAGGTGCACTGTCGCCGTATCAGGATCGGCAACGGCGACCTTTTCGCTATTGACGGCGACCGCGTAGGGACGGGACAGGCGGCGATCATCGCTGCCGGCAAGGAAATCCAGTATCCTGCGGAAGAAGGGTTTGCGCAGACCGAGATCTTCCGCGCTGCTGAACGATGCAACTAATTCGATTCGCGCCTGCTCCGGTGCTGCTGGCCAGACCATGCGTGGTGTCTCGCCGGGTTTGGGAAGCGTCTCCGGGCCGGTTGTCGCACAGGCGCCAAGTAACAGCGCCAGCAGGAAACTCCATCGTCTGGTCATCTGAATCTTCGCCTCAGGGTGAACATCAGCCTGTCCTCGATGGACTCGGTTGTACTGCCGGCTGGCTGTGCATAGGTCGAGGTTGTTCGGCGGTCGTGGTGATAGTTGAAGCTTAGATCGAGTTCCCGGTACCGCCAGCTGCCTCTGACGCCGGCTGTGATGAATTCGTCATCCCTACGGCCACCGTTTATGGTATCCCCAGTGTCGTACCGCTTCCAGGCACCCAGTATGGGATGGATTGACAGTCTCGCATAGGGTCGCCAATTGGCCGATAGCTCTATGCGGTACAGGTCGGTATCCAGAGATTCCTGCTCGGTGAAAGACTGAGTGGCGTTCAGGTTCCACTGAATCCCCCTGGAACTTGTGTTACTGGATGTCGTCCAGGATAGCACTTGGCGAGAGGTGTAAGTCGTGGATTCGAATCCACCGGCCAGTGTGAAGCGTCGCGCGGCCCCCACGAGGGTGTCGATGGATGCCAGTTCCGCACGAAATTCGATGTCGGTAATGGTGTTGCGGGTATCGTTGAGGAAGCTCTCACCGGCACCGGACATGAGTTTGTCATCCGATATGTTGTCGGAGTGGGAAAAGCGCATCCAGCCCAGGTCGATGCCCAGGTTGTAGTTGGTGCGGATAGTGGAAAACATCTGTGATGGTAGCGGCTGCGCCTGGTAACTCACCAGGAGGGTGTCGCCGGTGTCGATTCGTCCGCCGGGAATGGCCTGCAGCTGGGTCAGGTCCCCTGCAAGAGGGAATACCGTGTAATCGGAACCCTCCGTGTATACCAGTGTGCCGGTTTCGTCGGTAACAATGATGGTGCTTGTCAGAATGAAGCGCTGGTTAAGGATTACCGAGCCAGTCAGGGGTACAACGTGGCTCTCATCGATGACCTCCACCACTCCCTGATTGGAAACCCGGTCGGTCTCCTGGTAGGAGCCTCCCAGGCCTGCCGTGACACTGACACCGAACAGATCCTGCTTATTGTATTTACCATCCAGTCCGATTAGCCATTTGTCTTCGTCTATGTTGTCTGAGTTGCGGGAAGTTATGTTTGTATGGGCCTTCGTATTCAGATTTTTATATAGCTGATGATTCAACTCGAAGATGCCGCGGTGTTCTACATTTTTTATGTTCTGCTTGATTGAATGATAATGATAGGAAGTGCGGCTATACAGATTCGGCGTATGCTGTATACGCGCGAACTCATCAAATGTCAGGCGTTTGTTGGCGTTAAAGCCGGTGCGGTCGTAATAGTCGAAACGTGATCGAAGGTGACTGTTGTTTCCCCAAGGCAGGTGGTGGGAGATGTTACCTTCATCGATGTCGTAGTCTTGATCACGGTTGGTTCGGTCGTCCAGGGACTTGTGCTCCAGACGTAAATCCAGCTTGCTGCTTCGCCCTTTGATGATCCATCTCTTCAGTGTTTCATCACGCTCAGATACGGCACTGCTCAGACTGGATCGAAATTCCTCTTCGAGTGACCTCTCCTCGTAAGTGAGATTTGTGGGGAAGGCAAGGTTTTTCCAGTTAACAGTCGCGCGCTTGGTGTCGATCACATTATCGATTCGGCTACCCAGGGAACCTGTGTTGAAATTCGTGCTCCGTTGTGCGGACAAGTCGAAGCCAACCGGCCCCGGCGTCTCTCGGAACAGATTCAGCTGGAGTAGGTAATTGAGGAGTTCACCACTGCTGTCTCGACTCGTGTCGCTGGATTCGAAATCGCCCCATGTGTACATGGGTTCAATGTCCAGATGAAACAATGCGATCCCGGGATCCAGAACATAGCCATTCTGTTCGATACGCACACCGGCTCTCCACTCGATCTCCCGTGAACTGCCGCTTTTGCGTCTGTTGGTGCCGTCGAAATCGACAAGTGCCTCGAATTTAGTGGGATAGAAGGTCAGTTCTTCCCAAGACAGGGCCGAGCTATTTGTGGTCCACAGCGCGATCATCGTGAAGATTAACCAGGAATAACCCGGATACTTCATGATTCTTGGCATGGTCTCGCCCAGAACCATGTTGATCATTTCTCGTCATTGATATGACAGCGGTTACAGTTCTCGAAACCATCGTCAAAGGCCTGTTTGCCGTTATGGCAGACGGCACAAACTTTTCCTTCCTTCATCAGGTCCTTGTTGATGGGGGTGGTGCCGGTTTTCATCTCGAACAGCTTGTTATGGCATGCGTCACAACGGTAATTGATCCGGTGTATCCAGTGCGGAAAGATGGATGGTGGAAATGTCTTCAGTTCTTCGGCATCCCCCCCCTTGCGTTCATATTGGATATCCCCGGGAGCGGCTCCCAACGTTGAGCTGATTGCCAGCAGGAATAGATAGACTGAAATGAGATTATTTGTACGCATACATCTACCTTTACAGCATGTATCGGCATGCCGCCAGAACAAACGGCAAAAGCATTACTTTTTCTTCTTCTTCCTGTTCAGATGACAGCGCTTGCACGCCTTCAGGGAGAAAGCAACTTTCTTCTTGCCATGACAGGCACCGCAGGATGCACCTTTCTTCATCTCCTTCATCGTGGCTGGGTTTCGTTTATAGGGATAGAGAGAGGTGTTGTGACAGTTTCTGCAACCCAGCCACTCGGTATGGGCCGAGTGCGGGAAATATGCATGGTTCTTAGGTTTTTTAGCCTTGATGATAAAGTCCCACTGGAAAGCGGAGGCCCACTCTGCCCGTGGATCGTCCCCGATGCGCGGCCGTATCAGACTCTGTTCCAGTGCGGCGGACCAGTCGATGCCCTTCTTGTAATCCTTTGGCAGCATCTCCTGTGCCTTTTTCCAATCCATGACTGACTCGATTTCCGGTCGCGGCTGATTATCATCAGATCTACCGAAAGACATGCCCTCAGTACCTGTAAGCTGGTTTTTCTGTTTATTCCTGGCCTGCGATGCAGCCAGTGCAGCTTCCTCTTTTTGCTTTTTCTCAGCCAGCTCTTCGGGCGTGGGTGGCTGGATATCAAAAAACAACTGCCGGGTTTGAGTGCTGCAAGAGGATATGATCAGCACACTAGTAAGAACCAGGGCAATTTGCATTGCCCTGGTTCCATATTTCAACTTATCCGCTCTAGTATGCATGCGGTGAGATTAACTTGAGCAGTTACTTAATGTGGCAGGCCGTGCACATAGCACTGGCTGTATTGCTTATGCGCAGGAATTTACTGATTGCCGGATCATGTACATTGTGGCAGGTTCCGCATTCGACCTGATCCCCAGCAGCGCCAAACAATGGCAGTCCGGCAGCAACTACGGTACCAGCAGGCTCGAAATCCGGATCCAAACCAACGTTGTAACCAAAGGAGATCGGATGATCATTTCTCAGGTCGGTACCGAGTCCGCCCACAGTGTCTGCGTTGGCGACAAAATCGGCAGGTTGATTGAGTAATTGATCTACGGAGAGGCTTCCATCATGACAGCTTAGACATGCCAGTGAGACGCCAGCCGGCTGGGCGCCCCCGCCAGGACTCATATCGAACGTGGGGCTGTCGTACATTTGGAAAGTTGATGTCGTGTCAACACGGTTCCACAATGGAGTTGTTAAATTCGTAGTACTTGCGTTGTGAGGCGTGTGGCAGAACACGCAAACCGAGGCTGAAACACCTGTACCCGTCAAGTCATGGCTTGAGCCGACAATGCTGGCCCCAACTGCCATGCCTGACAGGATTAAGGAGACAAGTAGAAAACCTAAAGCCGCCAACTTCTTTTTCATGGTAAAAACTCCCTATACGATTGAATATGGAGCACCTATGCTTTTTTATTAACTGCAAGCTTACTTCTAGCTGCTTTGTGACTGTTGCTATTTTTAATGCGTTTTCTGACGGCGTCCGGTTGCGTCTTTAATTATGTGTTGATTGGGAATATAGTCCCACCGGCGCAATGGGAATATTATGATAGTCAATGACAATCATCAATGGGGGTATTACCCTATCTTTTATGGATCATTGGAAGTTGTGGATAGTGTGGTGGTGGGGTGGGGGTGTGTCTGATTCTCCGAGGTATTCGAACATCTGTATCCGCGTGTTAAACTGATCGGCGATAAATATCCGGTTGTTCTTATCCACGTGGGCGCCCGCCGGTAAATAAAATATCCCGGGCCGGTACCGGCATGGCCAACGACCAGCAACGCTGCCTCCTGGCTAAAGACCTGAAGGGTATTAAATGCGGCATCGACCGCGTAAATGTCCTTCTTTATCCCTCCTATCCTTTCAGGCGGCTAAAATCCACCTCTACCGTCGCCAATATTGCCAAAAGTGCTGATATGGGCTGCGTCCGCTGCAAATAATTTGAACGCGAAAGTTCAAGGTGTGTCCCGGCTACATAAAAGGCGGCCCTCCTCATCTATAGCGATGTTGGTCGGGGAGTTTAAGTTGCCGGTTTCGCTACCGTGTGGCCGATGGTGAAATCCACCATTCACGGTCGAATACGATGATCTGATGTTTCTTGGAGTCCACCACGTAACTCGAACAGCTTGTTATGGCATGCGTCACAACGGTAATTGATCCGGTGTATCCAGTGCGGAAAGATGGATGGTGGAAATGTCTTCAGTTCTTCGGCATCCCCCCCCCTCGCGTTCATATTGGATATCCCCGGGAGCGGCTCCCAACGTTGAGCTGATTGCCAACAGGAATAGATAGACTGAAATGAGACTATTTGTACGCATACACCTACCTTTACAGCATGTATCGGCATGCCGCCAGAACAAACGGCAAAAGCATTACTTTTTCTTCTTCTTCCTATTCAGATGGCAGCGCTTGCACGCCTTCAGGGAGAAAGCAACTTTCTTCTTGCCATGACAGGCACCGCAGGATGCACCTTTCTTCATCTCCTTCATCGTGGCTGGATTTCTTTTATAGGGATAGAGAGAGGTGTTGTGACAATTCTTGCAACCCAGCCACTCGGTATGGGCAGAGTGCGGGAAATATGCATGGTTCTTAGGCTTTTTAGCCTTGATGATAAAGTCCCACTGGAAAGCGGAGGCCCACTCTGCCCGGGGATCGTCCCCGATGCGCGGTCGTATCAGACCCTGTTCCAGCGCGGCGGACCAGTCGATGCCCTTTTTGTAATCCTTTGGCAGCATCTCCTGTGCCTTTTTCCAATCCATGACTGACTCGATTTCCGGTCGCGACCGATTATCATCAGATCGACCGAATGACATGCCCGCAGTGCCAGTCAGCTGGTTTTTCTGTTTATTCCTGGCTTGCAATGCAGCCAGTGCAGCTTCCTCTTTTTGCTTTTTCTCAGCCAGCTCCTCGGGCGTGGGTGGCTGGATATCAAAAAATAACTGCCGGGTTTGAGTGCTGCAAGAGGATATGATCAGCACACTAGTAAGAACCAGGGCAATTTGCATTGCCCTGGCTCCATATTTCAACTTATCCGCTTTAGTATGCATACGGCTCGGTTTGCTTGAGCCGTTACTTAATGTGGCAGGCCACGCACATAGCGCTGGCTGTATTGCTTATGCGCAGGAATTTTCCGATTGCCGGATCATGTACATTGTGGCAGGTTCCGCATTCGACCTGATCCCCGGCAGTGCCAAACAATGGCAGCCCGGAAGCAACTACGGTACCAGCAGGCTCGAAAGCCGGATCCAAACCAACGTTGTAACCAAAGGAGATCGGATGATCATTTCGCAGGTCGGTTCCGAGTCCGCCCACAGTGTCTGCGTTGGCGACAAAATCGGCAGGTTGATTGAGTAATTGATCCACGGAAAGGCTTCCATCATGACAGCTTAGACATGCCAGTGAGACGCCAGCCGGCTGGGAACCCGCGCCAGGACTCATATCGAACGTGGGGCTGTCGTACATTTGGAAAGTTGAGGTCGTGTCAACACGGTTCCACAACGGAGTTGTTAAATTCGTAGTGCTTGCGTTGTGAGGCGTGTGGCAGAACACACAAACGGATGCTGAAACACCTGTACCAGTCAAGTCATGACTTGAGCCGACAATGCTGGCCGCAACTGCCATGCCAGACAGGACTAAGGATACAAGTAGAAAACCTAAGGCCGCCAACTTCTTTTTCATGGTAAAAACTCCCTATACGGTTGAATATGGAGCACCTATGCTTTTTTATTAACTGCAAGCTTACTTCTAGCTGCTTTGTGACTGTTGCTGTCTTCAAATGCATTTTCTGACGGCGTCCGGTAGCGTCTTTTGTTATGTATTGATTGGGAATATAGTCCCACCGGCGCAATGGGAATATTATGATAGTCAATGACAATCATCAATGGGGGTATTACCCTATCTTTTATGGATCATTGGAAGTTGTGGATAGTGGTGGTGGGGGTGTGTCTGATTCTCCGAGGTATTCGAACATCTGTATCCGCGTGTTAAACTGATCGGCGATAAATATCCGGTTGTTCTTATCCACGTGGGCGCCCGCCGGTAAGTAAAACCCTCCCGGGCCGGTACCGGCCTGGCCAACGACCAGCAGCAGCTGCCCCTCCTGGCTAAAGACCTGAAAATTATTAAATGCGGCATCGACCGCGTAAATGTGTCCTTCTTTGTCCACCCCTATCCCTTTCAGGCGGCTAAAATCACCTCTACCGTCGCCAATATTGCCAAAAGTGCTGATATGGGTGCCGTCCGCTGCAAATATTTGAACGCGAAAGTTCAAGGTGTCGGCTACATAAAGGCGGCCCTCCTCATCTATAGCGATGTTGGTCGGGGAGTTTAAGTTGCCGGTTTCGCTACCGTGCTGGCCGATGGTGAAATCCACATTTCCTTCACGGTCGAATACGATGATCTGATGTTTCTTGGAGTCCACCACGTAAAGGCGCTGGGTTCTGTCATTGAAAACCATGCCTACCGGTGTAATCAGGATATCTTGCCCACCCAGTGCATTGAGGTAGTTGCCTTCGTTGTCGAAAACCACCACTCGATGGTCAATGACATCACTGACGTAGACATTGCCCTGTGCGTCGGATGTCACACCTAACGGTTTGCGCGGCGCTCCCGGTCCACTGACACCCCAGAAGGAGAGGTCCTTCTTTTCGATGTCAAACACCACCAGGCCAGCGATGCCGGAGTCGGCGACGAAGACCCGTCCTTTCGAATCACTGTGTACACCGTAAGGTTTAATCAGGCTGCGGTGCTCCCCCTCCTTTTTACCGAGCAGCCTGTCACGCAGGTTTTGCTGTGGCTTGCCGGCCACGTCTTCGAGGGATTTCAGGCTGCCGAGATAGCGGACGCGGGGTTGTTGCGGGGGCGCGGGCCACACAAATTGCTCAGGTGATATTACCTTGGCTTCCGGGGTTGGCGTGTGGGTGGCACACCCGGAAACCAGCAGCATGCCACTAACAACAGCTGCCAATAGAAAACCAGACTGCAACATGGGTTTCAAAGAACGTTTGGTCAACTCAAGATTCACTTTTCTACTCCCAAGGTAGGGCATCATCCAGTACTTATGTATTTGGAATGCTTGTCAAGTACGCTTAAATGTATGTTAGCCTAGCACGTATGTATCCGGTGCCTAGGTCAAGGTTTATCCTGCTTGCCGGCAGATGGTATATTTTAGTGAGAAGAATAAGTATTTCTGGATGCGGGTTGAATCCCTGTCGGCTGGTGCGACGAGTTGCTTATTAGTCGAGAAAAGACCACGTCCAAATTTATTAAGCCGCCATGCTGCGACTTTACTTATAAGCAGGAACCAAGAGGCTTTCCCATGAAGTTCATAATATCGATATTAATGATTTGCGTCCTGCTGATTTCAACAACAACCGCAGCGGAACAAGCGGGCTCAGGAACAGGTACCGTGGCCGAAGTCATCGACGTGGGGAACTATACCTACTTGCGGCTCGAAGAACTGGGTATATGGATTGCAACCAGCCGCTTGCCGGTGGCTGCGGGAGACAAGGTCGAATTCAGCGGCGGCATGGAGATGAGGGATTTTCACAGCAGAACCCTGGACAGGACGTTTGAGTCGATCTTCTTTGTGCAGGCGGCCCACCGAGTGGGCCAGGATATGAACAGCGTTCACCGTGCAGCGATAGAAGCGGAAGGCCATGGAACTGAAAATAGGGTGTTTCAAAAATCTGTTTCAGTTCAGGCGCCCGCACTAGGAGAGATCTCCCCGCTGGCTGCCGGCAAGACGATTGCCGACATCCTTGAAGGATCGGCCCAGCTGAAAGACCAGTCAGTAAGCATGCGCGCAAGAGTCATTAAGGTTAGTCAGAACATCATGGGCAAGAACTGGATTACTCTGCAGGATGGTACCGGCACAAAGCCGAACAACAAGTTGATTGCAACCTCTTCCGAGCTGGTTTCACCCGGCGACCTGGTAATTGCCAGCGGTGTGCTAAGGAGTGACATCGATCTCGGTTCGGGCTACACGTACAAGGTCATACTCGAAAACACAACGTTTTCGCAAAGTAAAGTGGCCCCCTGATTTAGAATGTGGTGACAATTGAGCCTTGGCCCGTCAAGGCGCGTAACTGTTTTAGGTCCAAGCCAACGCAAACAAGACACCATTTGTCGGCCGTGACGCCGAGTCACAATCCCGGTTTATGGTGTCCAGTTGTGCCAGCTCCATGGCTTTGCCAATCAGCAGAATCTCAATCAAGAAGCCTTCCAAATTCCTTTTGGAGTCGGTAAAACCGACAGCCCCCCAAGCGTCTATGCAGATAGACTAAACTCACTCGAACAGCCCCCCGCATCTCTTCTCTAGTCCATATCTTCCCAACGATCAGAAGTACCTTCCTGCTGTCGTCAGAAATCGATCAATAACAACTCAATCAAGGCATGGAAAATGAATCCTGTTCCCTGCCTGCACGGTTTTATTTCCTATAACACGTTGGCATAAGTACGTTTTTTTACCCATTTTCGGTAAAAATCATGAACTTATTCTCACTTCTTCGGGGAGTAAAAAAAATGTGTGCGCCAATACCGGGAGAAGTGTGAACTGGCGACTGAAGAAGTCCTGATATGGCACCGATATTCTGGGTAACGGAAATATAATCAGCAGGTGCAGCCATGAAAGTCTTACATAACATCTTCGCAACGCTACTTAGGATGAATACCGGAAACGTTGCAACACTGAAACATGTAGATTTTATACTCAACAGGTGCAAAATTGCACATTTTGTTGTTAGCCTGTTTGTGGTGACACCCGTTGCTGCGGTAGAGCCTTATGTTCTTGCAACAGCAAATAGTTATACCTATTCCGTGACCACTCAATGGGGGCAAACAATTCAAACGTATGATACAAAGCGTTTGCTGGATGAGGTCGAGTTACTGGCAGGTCAAACCGTGATACTCGAATCGAATCCTGACTTCTTCGATTCACTTTCACCTGATCTCCTGCTCAAGCTGGCAAAACGCATAGATGATCTGGATCCATCAATCAGACCCTTGGTTCAGAAAGAGGCAATCAGCATATTGGAAAATGATGTGGACAGAACGAAGGCCAGTGAAAGTCCACTTCTCGATGCAAGCCTTGCAGAACTTCAATCCACACTGCAATATGCACATCGACAATATGAAACTACAATCGATTCCTCCCTCAATAGTCAGCCACAGACATTTGTCGACCCGGTGAATGAAGACGAAACTGTTAGCGATAACGGAGAGATTTTATTGGAAGACGTGGCCGCACAACTCGAAAAACAGGGGATAGATCCCTATGCCAAGGAGGCGAGACCTTACTATTGTGCTATGGGAATTGATGGGCTCAGCACTATGGGTGTCTATTATGTTTCCTTCTGCTCGAAACTGGCATCTCGATAGGGAAATGAAATAAGCGGAAACGCACCAGAAATAGGGGACGCACCACGTTTTTAGTCAACTATCTCGGTCTTTCCGCGGTCTCCCCGGCTTACCCGGCACTACACGCCTTGCCAACATTTTTTCTACGCTATTCTTAAAACGTTCACTCCCTAACGCAAAATTTCCATTTGTCGCCTTTCTGATTTCATCAACCATGCAGTCCGTTTTCTTGGCATATTTCCGCAACCATTGAAGGTAGAATCGGTAATCATTTTCTGCGAAATCGTCTTGGCATGATGATGGTCCTCCGTGACCATTTTTTCATATATAGTATTTTACCTTAGCAAATAACAACCGATATGAGGAAAACGTGGTGCGTCCCCTATTTTCCACGACCCCGGATCGTAACTTAGTCTATCTTGTTCTGGCGTTGCTGATTCTGGCACTGATCACCGCTTTTCAGCCGGCGCTCGGGTTGGTTTGGAAGAGCGCAGCAGCACTATTGGTTGCCACGATGTTACTCGATTTTTTTCAGGCACGGCGTATCGTTCCACCAAAGTTAACCCGCCGGGTGCGCGGCAGTATTCCGGTGGGGGTATGGTCGCCGGTGGAACTGCAGCTGGAGAATCGCAGTGGTCATGGTCTCAGTCTGGTGGTACATGATTTTCATCCTCCTGATTATGGTGTGGAAGGGCAGTCTCGTGAATTTAAACTTCCGGCAGGCCGCTCGGCGACACTGGTTTACCGCATCCTCCCTGAGCGACGGGGAGATGGCCACTTCAACGGCAGTGATATCGTTCTACGTTCACCACTACGCCTCTGGCGCCGCAAGATACATCTGCCGCTGCAGGAGACTGTGCGGGTCTTTCCCAACTTCCGCGAGATTGCCCATTTTACCCTGCTTGCCACCGACAACAAGTTGAGCCAGTTGGGAGTGCGCCACCGACGGAGGCGGGGAGAGGGGAGTGATTTTCATCAACTGCGGGAGTATCGCGCAGGTGACACTATGCGGCAGATCGACTGGAAAGCGAGTTCCCGCTACCGCCGCCTGATCTCTAAGGAGTATCAGGACGAACGGGATCAACAACTTGTCTTTTTGTTGGATTGCGGTCGCCATATGCGTCACATGGATGGGGGGGGGGCCCATCTCGATCATGCGCTCAATGCCATGCTGCTGCTTGCCTATGTCGCGGCGAGACAGGGGGATGCGGTGGGTTTTCTCGCCTTTGGCGGGCAGAAGCGGTGGCAGCCACCGGCCAAGGGGGGGGGGCTGATCCGCCGTTTATTGGATCGCACCTATGATCTCGACTCGACCTTGGAGGCGGCGGATTACATGGCGGCTGCCCGTGAGCTGACTTCCCTGCAGCGTCGGCGGGCGTTGGTGATTCTGATTACCAACAGCCGGGATGATGATCGTGCTGAACTCTCTCGTGCCCTGGCCTTGCTCACAAGGCGACATCTGGTGGTGGTGGCGGACCTACGGGAGACTTCGTTGGATGAGACTTTGTCACAGCCGGTAGAGGGTTTTGAGAGTGCGCTGACTTTTCAATCGGTGGTCGACTATCTCTCAAACCGTTCCCTGACCCATGATAGTCTACGTCATCAGGGGGCACTGTTGCTCGACACCGTGCCCGGCAAACTCCCGGTGGAACTGGTCAATACCTACCTGGATGTAAAGGCGACAGGGGTGTTGTGATCCTCCTGTTCAACTTATACTGAGTCATGACTCCCCAAGAGATTGTGAGAACCATGGAATCATCTCCGGATAAAGGCAAAAAACGCAGACGCGGTATCTATCTGCTGCCGAACCTGTTTACCACAGCGACACTGTTTTCCGGGTTTTATGCCATTCTTGCGGCTATGAATAACCGCTTTGAACCGGCAGCAGTGGCAATCTTCGTGGCGATGCTGATGGATGGCCTCGACGGTCGTGTGGCGCGCATGACCAATACCCAGACAGAGTTTGGCGCAGAATACGACAGCTTGGCGGATATGGTGGCCTTTGGGCTTGCGCCGGCACTGGTGATGTATCTTTGGGCGCTCACAGGCTTGGGTAAATTTGGCTGGATTGCCGCTTTTGTCTACACCGCCAGTACCGCGTTGCGCCTGGCGCGCTTCAATACCCAGATAGGCATTGCCGACAAACGTTATTTCCAGGGACTGCCCAGTCCTTCTGCGGCAGCTATCATTGCGGGTGCGGTCTGGCTCGGCGTGGATTATGGGATGAGCGCTGAAAGTCTGAGCTGGACTGCGGCGATATTGACCCTGTTGACCGGTCTGCTGATGGTGAGTAATTTTCGCTATAACAGCTTCAAAGAGATCGACTTTCACGGCAAGGTCCCATTCATTGTGATCGTCGCGGTGACCCTGAGTTTTGCCATCGTGCTCACCCATCCGCCTTCAGTGCTTTTTGCGCTATTCCTGATCTATGCTATCTCCGGTCCCGTGTTGACACTGATCCAACTGCGAAGCAGACGGGCGGAACGATCCAACCTGTCGGATGAGAAGTAGAAAAAACTGCAGGGTCGAATTTCATGGCTTGGCATACCCCAAAGCATGCGCTATATTCGATCTATCTTCATTGGAAACTGATAGATGATCTCTTTCGCGCGCCAACAGCAGATTACCGCATCCCTTCATGGGGCGGGTGACGCGTGCCTGCCTGGTTTCCTTTTTAGCCTGCTGCTGCGACTGCTGCCCTGACGGGCATACATGAGAGCGCCCCGGCGGGGGCCGAAATAACACGCAACAGCAGAGCATTCCAAACAGATTTAGATTCAAATCCCGATTCAGCCTTTCTCCGGCGATCGTGGTTGGAGCAGAACTATGAATAACCCAGACAGATTGATCGTTTTCGATACCACCCTGCGTGATGGTGAGCAGAGTCCCGGCGCCTCGATGACCAAGGACGAGAAGGTCCGCATCGCCAAAGCACTGGAGAAGATGCGGGTGGATGTCATCGAAGCGGGCTTTCCCATCGCCAGTGCCGGGGATTTTGACGCAGTAAAAGCTGTGGCTGAGATGGTGCAGGATTCCACCATCTGTGGTCTGGCCCGCGCCCTGGACAAGGACATCGACCGCGTTGGTGAGGCGTTGAAACCCGCCAATTCGGCGCGCATCCACACCTTCATCGCCACCTCGCCGATCCATATGGAGCAGAAGCTTCGCATGCAGCCCGATCAGGTGGTCGAGCAGGCGATACGCGCGGTGAAGAGAGCCCGTCAGTACACCGACGACGTGGAGTTCTCCGCAGAGGATGCCGGTCGTTCCGAGATCGACTTTCTCTGTCGTATCTTCGAAGCGGTGATCGATGCCGGCGCCACAACCCTCAACGTGCCCGATACCGTGGGTTATGCCGTACCGCACCAGTTCGGCGAAATGATCCGGACCTTGCGTGAACGTATCCCCAACTCCGATAGGGCGATTTTCTCCGTGCACTGTCACAACGATCTCGGGCTTGCGGTGGCCAACTCGCTGGCGGCGGTGGCCAACGGGGCGCGGCAGGTGGAGTGCACCATCAACGGCCTTGGTGAAAGGGCAGGCAATGCCTCGCTGGAAGAGATTGTGATGGCGGTGCGTACCCGCGCCGACGTCTTTCCCTGCAGCACCAATATCGATGCCACCCAGATCGTCAGCAGCTCCAAGCTGGTCTCCAATATCACCGGCTTTCCGGTGCAGCCCAACAAGGCGATCGTCGGCGCCAACGCCTTCGCCCATGAGGCGGGCATCCATCAGGACGGTGTGCTCAAATCACGCGAGACTTACGAAATCATGCGCGCTGAAGATGTAGGCTGGAGCCATAACCGCATGGTCCTCGGCAAGCACTCCGGCCGCAATGCGTTCCGTGTCCGTCTGGAAGAGCTCGGCATCAGCTTCGAGGCGGAGGAGGACCTTAACTCGGCCTTCACCCGTTTCAAGGATATTGCCGATAAAAAGCATGAGATCTTCGATGAAGACCTGCAGGCGCTGGTGACAGATGCAAGATCCAAGGCGGAGAACGAGTGGGTGAAGCTGGTATCCCTCAAGGTCTGCTCGGAAACCGGTGAGATTCCGCACGCCACCATAGTGATCTGTATCGATGGCGAAGAGATGACCGACAGTGCTGCCGGAGGGGGACCCGTCGATGCGGCATTCAAGGCGATCGAGGCCCTGGTGGAGAGTGGCACCGAACTGCAGCTCTATTCGGTCAACAATATCACCAGCGGTACAGACGCCCAGGGTGAAGTGACCGTGCGACTGGAAAAGGATGGTCATATCGTCAATGGTCAGGGGGCGGATACCGATATCGTCATCGCCTCCGCCAAGGCCTATATCAATGCGGTCAACAAGATCCTGGAACCCATGGAGAAGGCGCATCCCCAGTCCGGGGATGTGTAACAGCCGGAATCCATGGAAGAGGCCCGGCGCAAAGCCTATCTGACAGCGATGGGGGTCACGGTGTGGCAGCGCCGTGATCCTCCGGCTGCGGCTGTCCCGGAAGTGATTGTATCTGAGACAGAGTCTCTGCCGGCTCCTGAACGGACTGCCGGTGAGAGTGCCGCGGTGGAAACAGTCGCAACAGCGCCGGCGGCTGAGTCCGCAGCGGATCAGTGGAGCGATCTACGGGCGCGTGTAAGCGCCTGCTCCGTCTGTAGCCTGCGGGCCGGGTGCACCCAGACCGTATTTGGTGTCGGCAATACCCAGGCTGACCTGCTGATCATCGGGGAGGCTCCCGGCGAGGATGAGGATCGGCAGGGTGAACCCTTCGTCGGCCCGGCCGGGCAGTTGTTGAATGCGATGCTGCTGGCGATGGGGTTTCAGCGGGAAGCGGTGTTCATCGCCAACATCGTCAAGTGCAGGCCGCCCAGTAATCGAAATCCCAAACAGGAGGAGGCGCTGCAGTGCGAGCCTTTTTTGTTGCAGCAGATTGCGCTCATCCAACCCAAGATCATACTCTCCCTGGGCGCAGTATCCGCCCATAATTTGCTGAAGACCGATATTCCTGTCGGTCGTTTACGGGGCCGGATCCACAATTTTGGTGAGTCTGCCATTCCGCTGGTCGTGACCTATCATCCAGCCTATCTGCTGCGTTCGCCGGAGCAGAAGGCAAAATCCTGGCAGGATCTGCAGTTGGCGCTATCCTTGCTGCGCGAACAGTGAGCGCGCAACTTGATGAACCGTTGCTCAACCTCCGGCTCATGGCCCAGTCGGATCTCGATGAGGTATTGGCACTCGAGGAGCTGGTCTACGAGCATCCCTGGAGCATGGGTATCTTCAGGGACTGCCTGAGGTCAGGTTACTCTTGTTGGGCGCTCAGTCTCAATGAGAGGATTATCGGCTACGGTGTCATGTCGGTTGTACTGGATGAGTGTCATCTGCTCAATATCTGTGTCCATCCTGAATATCAAGGATTGGGGCTTGGACGAAAGATTGCCGACAGGCTGTTGAAACTGGCTAGGCAGCGTGGGGCCGACACTGCCTTTCTCGAAGTGCGAATCAGTAATCGAAGCGCACTGAAACTCTATGAACGTATCGGTTTCTGCGAGGTGGGTTTGCGCCGCGGCTACTATCCTGCCGCAAAGGGGCGGGAAGATGCGATGGTGATGGCGTTGCCGCTTTGAGGTGGGCTACTCGATCGTAGGGTGCGCTGTGCGCACCATGACACTTTATGAATCTCAGGCACTCATGTCGATCAACACAGGGTCTGGTTGGTCGGCGGACTGTACCGTTAACAACCGGCCGATGCCTCTGGCCGTTGAAGACGACTGTTGATTGCCTGCTTCTGTCTCTCCCTGTGACTGCTCCCTGGCAATCTCCCCCCGTGCCTGGGCCGCCATTGCGGTTGCCTGCATGGCCACGCGGCGGTCCTGGCTGGAGGGATCGGCGGGGGCCAGCGCCGCCTGGCGTATAGTCTCCGCTTTCTCCAGTGTCTGTTGCGGGTCGCTTTCCCTGGAGGAATCGATACTCACCTCGCCGCCGACGGCATAGCGCTTGCCGTCCGGGCCGACCCTGTATTCGAACTGGGCGCCACCACGGGCGAATTGTCCCGCCGCAGCGAGGTGCGCAAGTTCATGGGCTCTGACGGCCTGATCCCGGCTTTTCAACTCCTGTATCAACCGTAGTTCAGCTGTGCCTAACTCATCGGTGGTCTGTGTCGGTTTTGGCTCATTGGTGGAAACGGTTTTTTCGTCACTCCGGGAGGATTGGTGGGGGGAGTCCGAAACCTGTTGTGTCCCTTCGGCAGACGTTTCACTTTCCGCCTGTTGGCGCTGAATCTGCGGGGTCAACATAGGGTTCAAAGAAGTGGCGGCGGCCGTTGGTTCGATCATGGCGAAAATGGGGTTCGGAGAAGATCTACCCCGAGTATAGAGAAATCTGCGGGATCCATCTCTTGATGTCTGTTCGTTTGCGAATGATATTCGCCCTACCACTTCCTTTTCTTCTCCTTGCGCAACCCTGATCTCGTATCTCCTTCCATATGACGAAGATTAACCTAGAATAAAAAACTCAGCATTGGGAATAGCGTGGGGGAACAAGAGATGGGTGCTGGCGTAATCCCCTTTGCGGTAAGCGACTGCAAAGTCTACTTTTTGTTCCAAACCACCTTTACCGGCAGAAAGACAGGCTATCTTATTGATTTCGGGGGCGGTCTGGGAGTGGGTGAAGACTGTCGGGAGACCGCTATACGGGAGTTTATCGAAGAAACCGAAACAATGTATTTCTCCGATGACCTGCAGCAGGCAAGTCGCACTGCTGAAAGGGTAATGAATCAGACTCCAATAGTTGAGGCTCTGTTTGATGAGACACTTTCGGTTCATCCAGACTGGTGGTGTAGGCGGGCACCTGGAAATCCTCTCACCCCCAAACGGTGGAAAACGTTCTTTATCGAATTTCCGTACCGGGATATCGAAGTGCTGAACCGGGAATGGGAGACCGATACGGTAGGCCGATTTAAGAAACGGCGTGAGTTGGTTTGGATGGCTGCGGGCAAGTTACTCACTATTTATGAAAATGCCCCCAACAGGTTGTGGAAACGCGTTCGACAATTGGAAAATGCACCAGAGACTGTTCGCTCTATCCTACAGAGCAAAGCGTCTTGATTCGCTCCACCCTACCCCTTGTTTCCGATCAGTATTCGTTGTCTGAGGTGATGAAAGCCATCTTCCCGCCAGGCAATATTCTACTGACAGATGCGGACAGGAAGTTTCTACGCAAATCACCTAAAGTCCCGGGGAAATAAGCCGATAGCAGTTCTGTTAGACCTGATTGCCGCAGGGGCGTGATCAACAGTGAGCTACGTCCTCTGCGATCCACCACTCTGGAGAATTTGCAAATGTTAGCTCTCAAGCGCCTCACACGATCAAACCGAATCGGTTTTCTTTTGATTCTACTCACCACTATCACCAGTTTTCCCCTCAACCTGCAGGCGGCAGGCCCAACCTCTGCCGAGTATGGCGTGGTGCTCAACCTGTCAGGCAAACAGCGCATGCTGACCCAGAAAATGAGCAAGGAGATCATGCTCGTGGCCCTCAATGAGGCAAAAGAACAAAACATCACCAACCTGAAAAAAACCTCGGTACTCTTCGATAAAACCCTTAAGGGACTGCGCAATGGCAGTGACGAATTACGCCTGCCACCAACCAACAGCGGTCGCATCCTGCGCCAGCTCGATAAAATCGATGCCATCTGGGCTGAGTTCTACCCGACAGTCAAGGAGATCATCGCCAGTAAAGCGGTCACCAAGGCGCAGGTTGATTTCGTTGCGACTAAAAACATACCCCTGCTCAAACAGATGAATAAAGCGGTAGGACTCTATGAAAAGGATGCAAAAAAAGGCGGTCTGAAAAGCGCCCCCGGCCTGGCTGCCACCCTCAACTTGTCGGGCAAGCAGCGTATGCTGACCCAGAAGATGAGCAAGGAATTTCTTTTTGTTGCCTATGGTTATCAACAGGATGACAGCAAGCTGGCTCTGCTTGAGACCAGTACACTGTTCGAGCGTACCCTCAAGGGCTTGCTCGATGGCGATGAGACCCTGGGTCTGCCCGGCACCAAGCCACAGCATATTCGCGATCAACTGGGGGTGGTGAGCGGCTTGTGGGCCAAGTTCAAACCCATCATCGATTATGGTGCTGACCACAAAACCACCCAAATCCCTGAAGACAAAATCAAAGTATTGGCCGCAACCAACCTGCCATTGCTCAAGCAGATGAACAAGGCTGTCGGCATGTACGAGAAAGAAGCCGCGAAGTGACATGGGCGCCAGGCGATGGAGCAGATGCGGCTCCATTGCCTGCTTGTTTCATCATCTTCAATCATTCTGGACGAGGTAAAAGGTGACCATTAAATTAAAATTGCTGGGAGGAGGCATTACGGTCAGCCTTCTGCTCCTTGCGGTACTGATACTGACATTCTTCTCTTTTGGCAGCCTGAGTGGCGGCTTTAGCGACGTGGTGACGAAATCAGCCACCGGTGTTGATAATTCACGTACCGCTGAAGAGAACATCACCTTGGCAGATAACAACCTCGCCCAGATATCAGCGGGTATGCTCGCGGTCGTCGACGATATCAGCCGCACCAACATGCATGTCAAAGTGCTTGAGCGCAAACTCAAAGGCATCTCGTCTACCATGAAAGAACTGGTAGAAGAGGTAAGCGAAACAGCGGAGGAACTACCTGAAGGTGATGCCCGTTATGCCTTGGAGGACGTCACTGATGCAGTCGGCGATATCGAGGAGACCATGCGCCGTGAGGCCCTGATCAGCGTCTCACGCACGGTCGGCAAGATGGCCGAGTTTGCGCAAAACATCGACGCCCAGGTTGCCAGCATCAAGGCCTTGGCCAGCGAGCTGAAAAAGGTCAAAGCGCTGAGCAGCGGCGTGGTTTCAGCCAACCAGGATATCCGTAATCTCTCCGAAGCATTCAGTGGTGAGATCAGTGTTTCACGCAATGCCATCGCGGGTGTTCTACTCATCACTGCGATCATCTCTCTGCTGGGAGCCGTGCTACTCACCCGCGCCATCACTCAACCATTGAATCGTGCCAATGAGATCGCCAAAGGCATCGCTAGTGGTGACCTCAACCAGACAGTCGATATCACAAGCAAGGATGAGATCGGTCAGTTGGGCCGTTCCATGAAGGTGATGATCAAAAACCTCAAACGAAATATCGATGAGACCCAGCAACGTGCCGATGAGGCATCCCGTATCCGCATGGCGCTGGACAATGTATCAAGCAGCGTCATGATGGCCGACAATGAACGTAACATCATCTATCTGAATTTTGCCGCTGACAAACTCTTCAGCGAAGCCGAAGCCGACTTCCGCAAGGAGCTGCCGGATTTTCAGTCCGACCAACTGTTGGGCAGCAGCATCGACACATTGCACAGCCATGCTGATCATCAGGCCAGTCTGCTTGAGAACCTCGAAAAGCCTTATGAATCGGAGTTCATGATTGGCGGCAGGACCATGCGCACCGTCGCCAACCCGGTCATCAACCCACAGGGGGAACGGTTGGGTACCGCTGTGGAGTGGACAGAACGAACCGCTGAAGTTGCTGTCGAGGCTGAAGTCGAATCAATCGTAGCCGCGGCCCGTGAAGGGGACCTTTCACGCCGCATCGAAACCCACAACAAACAAGGCTTTTTCAAAGAACTGGGGGGAGGTATCAACTCCCTCATTGAACAGGTCGAACTGATCTTTCAGGATCTGTCAGAGGTCATGTCCATGATGGCCCAAGGCAACCTGACCCGCCCCGTAAAAGGACAATATCACGGCTCCTTTGAAGTCATGAAAGGCAACGTCAATAGCACCCTCGACAACCTGAGAGGCACCCTTGGTGAGCTGCGGGAGTCGATGGATGAGATGCGCACCACCGCTGACGAGATCTCTGCCGGCAACAACAGCCTCAGCGCCCGCACCGAACAACAGGCCTCCAGCCTTGAAGAGACCGCCTCCTCAATGGAGGAGCTGACCAGCACCGTACGTAACAATGCCGACAATGCCCAGCAGGCCAATCAGCTTGCTGCAAACGCCCGCAACAAAGCTGAAGAAGGTGGCGCAGTGGTCGGCCAGGTCGTGCAGGCGATGGATGCCATCAATACCTCAAGCACCAAGATCGCCGAGATCATCGGTGTCATCGACGAGATTGCCTTTCAGACCAACCTCCTGGCACTGAATGCCTCTGTCGAAGCGGCACGTGCCGGCGAACAGGGTAGAGGTTTTGCCGTGGTCGCCACAGAGGTCAGAAACCTGGCAGGGCGCAGCGCCACTGCTGCCAAAGAGATCAAAGAGTTGATCAAGGATTCCGGTGAAAAAGTTCAATTGGGCGCAGAGCTGGTGGATAAATCCGGTAGCACACTTGAAGAGATCGTCGACGCAGTGAAAAAGGTCAGCGATATCATCGCCGAGATTGCCGCTGCCAGCTCACAGCAATCCGCCGGCATCGACCAAGTCAACAGAGCCGTAACGTCGATGGATGAGATGACCCAACAGAATGCAGCCCTGGCCGAGCAGACATCAGCCGCCTCCGCATCCATGTCGGATAAGACGGCAGAGGTGAATGGCATGGTTGCACGGTTTGAGGTGTAGGACCGACCTGTTTCCCGATCCCCCCTCCCGTCTACCCTAATGAATGTCCGGAAGCACGATAGTTCCCTCCCTCTAACAGTGAAAGGTTAGAGTGGGGGGGGATAGAAGAGCATAGGAGGGGGGGCAGGGGAGTGCTCTGACCGACTTCGCCCCCTTCCCCTGCCGACGGTAACTGTCAAGTTAAAACGCATGAAGGTTTCAGACAGATGACTAAAAACACAATCCTGCGTTGGGTGGGTGTGGTTGTGATAGTCGTACCGGTTGTGGGTGTCCTGGCTGCTGGAATAACGTACGCCGAATCTATTCAGCAACTCTATGTGGACTTTGGTGCGAAATTGCCGTACTCCTCAAAGATTGCGTGCGAGAAGTACCAATGGACAACGGCGTTTTTGACATTCTTGGCACCCCTATTTTGGGTTACTGGTAGCAATAGCCCATCAAAATGGACGCACGGTGGGGTCTGGGCGGCCATTTTGTCGTTGTCAGTGTTTGCTTTTTGGGTAGCACTGATAGGCATCGGTATCTACCAGCCTCTCTTTAAGGCAGGACAGATAACCTAGCGTGCTTTAGCAAGCTTGCTGCTTCGCTTTAGATTTGTTACCAGTATATTAAAATCGATTTAGGACGCCTAATCCAGTTTTACAATATGCTAGAGTAAAATAAAAATCGGCAAGCTGGTCAGCAGGAGGACAAATAAAAGTTAGTTACACGGAATTATTACAGTTTCTTTAGTTAGTGCCCATCCGGAAACACTGTTTTCACCGCGAAGCGCACGAAGAACACGAAGAAAATTGATGGTTAATCAATCTTTTACCTTCGTGCTCTTCGTGTCCTTTGTGGTTAGATGTGGGTTTCCAGATGGACACTAGTTAGACCTGAACTTGGGGTGACAGTTATCGATTTTTCAAATTGTGCCTGTCATCAAAAGTTTTATTTAATAATTTAATATCCTGTGTCAATGGTTGATAATTCTCCGTTGTTCATATTAATTCTATATCTCTTGGCATTCCATGTTAAAGCAATTGGGCTCTCTAGCTTGCTATCGTATCGTAATCCATTAAAGGGATCTGGTGTCATGCTAGACTCGGTTACACTCCATATCTTATGTCCCATGCTATCGTAGGCAATAATATTTTCGAATGTTAAGGTAAATTTTGCATCGTTGGGGTGCCTTCTTTGGTAAGTTCATGATTAACCTTTGATGAACTTTGGGTGGACCATTTGCTCTTGGCGGCGAGATTAAACTTGCTTACTGGAAAGGGGTAGTTTTTAAATTTTTTGTAGGATTGGTTAAGAGATGAAACTTGAGATTTTTCCTTATAGTTTCTTGCTGGTGTTTTTGAATATGCCTTCTTCGAGGAACTGCTAACGCCCTTGGCTTTAGTGGTGGTGCTTTTGGCCTTGTTGCTCTTTTTAGGCGGTGGATTTGGTTTTTTATAGCTATCCGCAGCGGCTTCATGGCTGGTAATGATAGTAATGCCGCCAGCCATGCTTAATCCCAGCAGGATGATAAGCAGGAGTCTGGGTAGCGACCTTAGTGGGGCGCTCTTAACCATATACGTCTGTTCTATAATATTATTTTGCTTTAATGCGACGTAATAGAGCAATAATGCACCGAACGAAGTATCAA
>NZ_JAAVSH020000001.1:2943422-3056381 GCF_011947365.2 endosymbiont of Lamellibrachia barhami | reverse complement strand
ACGGTTAATGCATTGCTACCAGAGAGCTACCTTACACTTATTGCCGCAGAACACTGCGAAGGCACGGAAGAATACTGATGCAACCAAATCATGTCAAATCGTGGCATTATCAGGATTATTAAAACAGCGGGATGACATCCCCATCCTTGACCATTATTACCTCTTTTGCCTTCCGAGCGCAGCCGCCCGGCATCTCTGGCGCCCTGTTCGCCCCGGAACTCGACAAAATCGTCGTAGGCAACGACCTCGGCGCGTATGAAACCCCGCTCAAAGTCGGTGTGAATCACGCCGGCCGCCTGGGGCGCCGTCGCACTGACAGAGATGGTCCAGGCCCGCACCTCTTTTTCACCTGCGGTGAAGTAGGTCTCCAGCCCCAGGAGATGATAGCCAGCCCGCACCACCCGATTCAGTCCCGGCTCATCCAGGCCCAAATCCGTCAGAAACGCCTCCCGGTCTTCCTCGTCCAGCTCTACAATCTCCGCTTCGATGGCAGCACAGACCGGCACCACATCGGCGCCCTCAGCTTCTGCAATCTCACGAACACTGTCCAGATGCGGATTGTTCTCGAAGCCCTCTTCATCGACGTTGGCGATGTAGAACACCGGCTTGATGGTGAGGAGAAACAGATCCCGCAGTTCCAGCAACTCATCGTCCGAAAGTGTCATGGTGCGTACCGCACTGCCTTCATCCAGGTGATCACGAACGCGCTCCAAGAGTGCCTTACGCGCCACTATTTTTTTATCTCCGGTCTTCGCCTGGCGGGCAGTCTTGTCCAACGCCTTCTCAACGGATTCGAGGTCGGCCAGCGCCAACTCTGTATTGATCACCTCAATATCCGCCAATGGGTTGATCTTACCGGCGACATGGACCACGTCGTCATTCTCAAAACAGCGCACGACTTGGGCGATGGCGTCGGTCTCGCGGATATTTGCCAGGAATTTATTTCCCAACCCTTCACCCTTGGAGGCTCCGGCAACCAGGCCGGCAATATCGACGAATTGCATTGTGGTGGGAAGAATGTTCTGCGGCTTGACGATTTCGGCAATCACATCGAGCCGTGAGTCAGGCAGCGGAACCACCCCTACATTGGGATCGATAGTGCAGAACGGATAGTTTTCCGCTGCAATAGTCGCTTTGGTCAGTGCATTGAAGAGGGTGGACTTGCCGACATTCGGCAGGCCCACGATGCCGCATTTAAATCCCATGGTCTGATATCCCGCTAAAAAATTGCGCCAAGGATACCGGAAAGATTCAACGGGTTTCCAGTCGGATTGAAATTACTGGATAGTGAACAAGGCGGAAAAGTTGGCAATTCTCAGGATATCCTGGATCGCTTCATTACCATTTACCAGCACCACACTGCCCGGTTTTTTGCTGCTATGCTCCCGCAACTGCAGCAACATCCCCATCGCGGAGCTGTCCATATATTCCGCATGGGAGAGATCCACGATATATTCTTTCTCACCTTTTGGCTGTTCTTTGTAGGCCTTGATGAAATCCTGGTGAGTTGAAAAATCAAACCTTCCGGCAACGCAATCGTCACCTTTGAACCGTCACTTGAAATAGACTTGCTGATCGACATATGTCCTCCTGTAACCCGGTCTAAGCTGCTTGGGGTCTTTTGAGTTTAAAAAGATTTTCAAAACGCGAGACGTTCAGAATCTGCTCGATATCATCATTGAAGCCAATGAGCGTAATATCCGCTTTAGGTCCACCCGCACGCTCGCGCAGCACCAGCAACATGCCCAAGGCGGAACTATCCATGTAGGAGGTATTCGACAGATCGATCTCAAAACGACAGAAAGGGGCATCCTCTTTCGTGTAGGCATCGCGAAAGCCCGCAAACTGCGAAAAATCAAACCGCCCCCCGATCGATATCCGGACAAGCCGTCCATCACCTGATTTTTTTGCAATAATCATAATAACTTTCCAACAAATACATCTGTCAGCCGGCGGACCTACTACTCGGCCCCACCAACATTAAAACAACTCCACCTCACCCTCATCCATGGATGTCTGATCCACCGGCTTATGTGCCTGTTCCTGCGAGAACTCTTCATGAACCATGACCCGCAACTGCCCCATTTTCACTGCAAATGTCTCAGCATTGCCAGCCGGATCCTGCATCATGCCATCAATGCTGGACTGTACACGCCTGAAAATCTCATTCAGTCGCTCAATATGGTGTTCGCTATAACCTACCAATTGCCGAACTATGTCTTCAAACTGCAGCGAGCGTACCGCGTCGCCCACCAGGTAGTTGATCCGGCCCGACATCTCGGAGACCTGAGAGAGATTCAAAGCCGTGCTTTCATTCATCTGGCCGATCTGCTCCATCATCTCATCAACCTTGGATTTGGACTGAATCGCAAAAGTCATATCCTTGGAGGCAAGCTTTGCCACCGATTCTTTGGCCTCGGAAATACTATCGCGTGAGCCGACAATGACCTCACGTATCTCTTCGTTGAAACGGTTCGAGCGCTGTGAGAGCTTGCGCACCTCGTCGGCCACCACCGCAAACCCGCGCCCAGCCTCTCCGGCACGAGCCGCTTCTATGGCGGCATTCAGCGCCAGCAGGTTGGTCTGATCGGCAATCATCTTGACATCGTCCAGCAGCGCATCGGCCTTATCCATCTGGGTTGCCATATCCTCGATGGTTTCCACCATATACATGGTGTTTTGGCTGATCTCCACAACATGAGTGACAAAAAACTGCAGAACCCTGTCCGTCTCCTGGGCAAATTCCGCAAAGGACACCTGCCCACTCTCATTTTCGATATTGTCCGCGACATTGGCCAGCATCGCATGAACCATGTCCAACTGGGCCTGGGATTGATCGTTTATGCCATTGAAACTGCTTTGCAGGGTACCGACGGCATCGCCAACCAGCGCTTGAATCTGGCTCAGCTCATGCTCCAGAAACCCCGTCAAACCACCGACGCCGGTTTGCAGATCATCCGCCAACCCCTGCATTTCTGCAGCAAATGCTGATCCACCTTCAGTTGCGCTCAGGGCTCGCGCCTTGTTCCGGTCATCTTGATAGAGCCGGTGGTGCTGTACCCCCCATAAGGCAATCAGCGTCAGAAGAGCACCCGCTTCAAACCAGCCTGAACCCAGCGCCAGTACGGCGACAAACAGCACTACGCTTGCCAGATAGGGTATCCAATGGGTTTTCAGATATTCAGCTTTCACTCTACAATGTCCAGTTTCAAAACATGCAACCCGTTGCAGCTGGTTTGACTTGCCGGGCTCTTTACCACTTATCGGCGAGACCGGAAAAAACCTTAGCCTCTTTTTGCTATCGTTCAGCAGAATATCATCCCGGACACTACTCTGAACTCAACTCCTGCAGGCGTTTGCCGATCTTATTTAACGAAAGAACTTCCTCCACAAAACCCCGCTTCACGGCCTCCCCCGGCATGCCCCAAACAACGCTCGTCCTCTCATCCTGTGCGATGGTTGGAGAGCCTGCCTGTCTCATCTCTCCCATCCCTGCAGCCCCGTCATCCCCCATACCGGTCAACATAACGGCAATGGCGTTGGCGCCGGCGTTCTGGGAAAGAGAGCGAAACATGACATCCACCGAGGGTTTGTGACGATTGACCGGAGGGCCATCGTTCAGCTTGCAGATATATCGCGCACCATCCCGCTGTATGATGAGATGGCGGTTACCCGGAGCGATATAGACATGTCCGGGCAGAACCTGTTGACCATTAGAGGCTTCGAGCACGGTCAGAGCAGTAATGCTGTTGACCCGCTGGGCAAACGGACCACTGAAGGCCTCGGGAATATGCTGTGATATCACGATACCCGGCATATCCGGCGGCAGATCACGCAGCACGTCCTTGATCGCCTCCGTGCCTCCGGTGGATGAACCGATACCGATGATTCTATCGGTGGTACGGAAATGTTTTTTCATCACAGGCTTGGAAAGCACTGCATCGGCACTCAATTTTTCGCTGACACTGATTTTTTTGGCTGGTCGCCGTTCCAGCGCCCGTACCCTGGCCTTGGCCGCCGTCTTGACTTTGCCGATGATCTCTTCCGCATACTCGGGCAACTCGTGAGCCACATCCAGTTTCGGCTTGGAAACGAAGTCCACTGCACCCGCCTCGAGTGCACGCAGCGTCACATCGGCACCTTGTTCTGTCAGGGTGGAGACCATCACCACCGGCATCGGACGCAGACGCATCAGATTGCCGAGAAATGTAACACCGTCCATGCGCGGCATCTCAACATCAAGCGTCAAAACGTCCGGGTTCAGCTTTTTGATCTTGTCACGTGCCACAAAAGGATCGGCGGCACTTCCGACCACTTCGATCCCAGGATCTTCACTCAGGATTGATGTCAACAACTGGCGCACCAGTGCTGAATCATCCACTACCAGAACCTTGATCATGATTTTTCTTCCATCACTACAGCCAAACCGTCTCGTTTGTAAACAGATCCCATTCATCACACATCAGAAAAGCTCCACCTCACCCATCACAGGTGCTTCTTCGATATCGTGCTGATAGGCAACCTCGCGCTTGACTACTGTATCGTTGTGCATATGTTTGAGTTTCTTTATTCTCACCCTGCCACTGGCGGGATAGAAAACGACCTTTCTGGGGTAGATATCACCGACATCCTCACCCAAAATATTTAACTGTTCCTGCGCAATATATTCGCGGATGAACCGAATGTTTTTCTCTCCAACATCGGACATTCCGCTGATAATCTTGCCACCTCCAAAGATCTTCACGGACAGATTGGGACGGTGCCCACCGTGACGCAAAATGTCATTGATCATATGCTCCATGGCGTAGTTCCCATACCGGGTGGATGTGCTCACAAGATCACTGCCCCCCCAGGAACCGCTGTCACTCAGAGGCAGCATGAAATGATTCATACCACCGATACCGAAAACAGTATCCCAAATACACGCCGACACGCAGGAACCCAGTACTGTGGTGATGATCTCGTCATTGGTCGTCACATAATATTCTCCCGGCAGAATCTTGGCCGCCGGCATCTTATGATTTCGATCCCAATACCGGTTGATCGCCTCAAACCCCGGCAGAGAATTGGTCAGTTCCTTTTGCATCTTGTCCCTGCTATTTCACCTTTCGATAGATTGTCTTGCCTATCAATTCAAAACGATCTGTGAGTTTGAACAGTGATTCAGAGTGTCCAATAAAAAGATAGCCGCCCACTTTCAGGTTATCGGCATAACGCTCAATCAACTTAATCTTTGACTCCTTATCAAAATAGATAATTACGTTGCGGCAGAAGATCACATCCTGGGGCAAATCAATCGACCATTGCTGCATCAGGTTCAGTTGGCCAAACTCGATCAGTCTGCAAACCTCAGGCTTCAATCTCGCCTTGCCGCCATGCTCCCCTTTGCCCTTCTGAAACCAACGCCGCAGGCGCGCTTTGTCCAATCCATTTACCCTTTCCATCGGATAGACACCACTCGCAGCACGGGCAAGTACATTGGAGTCAATATCGGTAGCGAGTACTTTCACGTCCCATCCTGCAACCTGTGCCAGGACTTCATTCAAGGTAATGGAGAGTGAATAGGGTTCTTCGCCGGTAGAACAACCGGCAGACCAGATACGGATATTCCGCTCGGCGGAATTTTTCGCCAGCAATTCCGGAATCACTGTATTGGCAAGATATTCAAAGTGGTGGTTTTCGCGAAAAAATGCAGTGAGGTTGGTCGTGATGGAGTTGATCAACTCCACCATTTCATCTCCATCCTGGTTAGCACGAATCAGGTCGCAATATTCACTGAAGGTTGCCATCCCCAGTTTACGTACCCGCCGCGATAGCCGAGAATAGAACATATCGAATTTATCATCGGAGACAACTATGCCGGTACGCTGGTTCGTAATGCCGCGCAAAAACTCAAAGTCCGTACGGGTAAACTCAAACTCTCTGTCGCGCATTATTGTTTGGTCCTTCATCAATGTAGAGAGCATATGGATTGCCGGTTCCGCTACGCTTGAACCGGCCTACGATATCTTGGTCAACAGATCATTGGCGCTTTAAAACAGCTCGATATCAACGTCTTCTGCCTTATGCATCGCCTCAATCCCTATCTGTAGCGCCTGTTCTATGGTGGCCCCTGACAACAAGGCGTCAAACATCTCCTGTTCTTCACGCATGCTGTAGCGCGCCCTGATTTTCCCTTGCAGACCGCTCCACTCACTGGGGTTATAGAGTCTGTCCTGATCACCCACCAACTCCCCCAACGCCTCAAGTGCATGGTTCACATGGGAGAGCCGCTGCGAAAGTTTATCGTAAAACTGGAATGCCATGATGCTTGCCTGCATCTTGGCTGATACATCCGCCCCTTCCTGCTCGATTATGGCTATCACCCCGGCATTTTCATCCCGGCACTGTAACTGACCGGCGGTCTGCGCAATGGCACTCACACTGGTGATCATCGAGGTAAAAGAGTCACTGAGTGTTTGAATCGATTCCTCGCCCTCCCGCATCGCCATATCGATCTGTGCAACTGCAAGATTAATCATACGCATTGTTTCCCGCACCTGACTCCAATCAAGATCAGGTTGCTTCGCCGTCGATGGCGCTATTGATGTGTTATTCATCAGGTTTCTCCAATCCCCAGCTATTCATGCCGCCTGTTTTATTGACAGATTCAAGACTTCAGCCAACCCCAACAATTCAGCTGCGGATTGCAGCTTCTCAGCTGTTGCGACCCACTTCACTTCGATATGTTGATTCACTGCCTCTTTAACGAAGGTACATAACAGTTGAATGCCTGCACCATCCACCTGGTCGAGTTCCCCTGCATTCAAGGTCACAGTGCCGCCCAGCTCAAGCAATCGTCTTAATGTTTCCAGCATACCGGCCACATCCTGAATGGTCAGGCTTTCGCCCAATGTCACAACATTCTCTTTGGCATCAAGTACTGTTGCTTCAACGGCAGGGGAAGTAGTATTCAATCCCGCCCTGTCATCCGCCGGCTCCGCTGACGTTTCCATTCCCTGAAGTGGGTCATGATTCATCACCGGGTCACTACTTTTTTTCCGTGTCGTCATTGCATGGTTCTCCTCTCGACTACATCCTGTGCGAGTAAGTTGAATTCTTTTGCCGAGCGACTTGAACCTCTGTATTCAAAGATCGTCCGCCCCGCGCCTGGGCACTCTGCCATCACCGCCGCCTCACGAATCGGCGTCGCCAACACGCGTCCCGGAAAATGTTCAAGCACTTTTGCCTGTACCTCTTTGGCAAGCCGCCGACGCGGAATCAAACGACTCAGCTCAATCCACTGCTGCAGGGGTTTTTCCAAAAAGGGCTCAAATTTTTTCAGTGTCGCCATCATTTTTGCCAGCCCGTTGAGAGAGATATAGTCTCCACTGACCGGTATCAACACCTCATCTGCCGCAAATACTGCATTCGCCACCAACATCCCGGAAGAGGGTGGGCAGTCATAAAGCACGAAGGCCTGATCCTGCAGCTTTCCCTGCAGCGCAGTCTGTAACAAGCGCGCGCGCGCTGCACCGCCTTCGTGCAACTCTTCCACTTTGTGCAACCTGTTTCCCGCAGGTATCAATGTCACCAGATCCCTGGCACTGACTCGGACGGATTCGATATCCAACCCATCCAGAAGTACTTGGTCGATACCTTTTGAAGGTGGCCGGAAGATACCGAAACTCGCAGCCAGCTGACCCTGCGGATCCAGATCGATCACAGTGACACGATGCCCGAGCAGGGCCAGTGCATGCCCCAGATTGGCGGTAATCGTGGTCTTTCCCACCCCACCTTTCTGGTTGATGACTGCAATCCTGCGCATGAATCAAAACACTCCTATCCCATCTTTTCGCCTTCACGGCACAAAACTCAACCGACATTCACCGGCAATCCCAACTCGTCAGGATTAAAGAGCTTGTCGACATCCAGCAGCACAACCATGCGCTCACCCTGGATGACCATGCCTGTGATGTATTTTGTATTGATGTGGGCACCCAGATCAGGCGCGGCTCGTACATCATCTCCCGGCACATCGAGCACATCTGAAACACCGTCAACAACAATGCCGACAAAGTTCTGCCCGCGCTCACTCTCCACAGTCAATACAATGGTTACCGTAGTCGGTGTATATTCGGCATGATCAAGCTTGAGACGGGTTCGCAGATCGATAATCGGCACAATCTCTCCGCGCAGATCCAGCACACCTTTTACATAGTCCGGCGTATCGGGAAGCGGACGCACCGTCTCCCAACCCTTGATCTCCTGCACCCGCAGGATGTCCACACCATAATCCTCTCCACCGAGCGTGAAGCTGAGATACTGACCACCCACTCCGGCAGATGTTTCTGCTTCACTCACTATTGTTTCAGCCGGGGTCATTTCACTCTCCTGATAACCTTTTGTGTCGATCGATCAACCATCCACTTGATCCTCTACCTGTTTGAGTAGATGCACGATCTGTTGTGATAGCGGCCCGATGCCACTATAGGCTTCTTCAGCCTCAACCACGGATCCGGCATTCTTCAGCGATACCACACCCTTGATGATGCCGTGCATCTCTTCATGCAACCGTTCCATCTCCTGCATCTGATGAATATGGCCATACTCTGCCATGGCAAAACCGTAGAGCCATTTTCCCAGCGCGCAATCACGATGGGATACCGCCTCATCATTGCTCATGCTTTTATTGCCATCGAGAAACTCCCGTAGCCGCATTTTCCATGAGAGGTGAGCCGCTCTGGCTGCATGAAAGTCGAAGTCGGCATGATTCACGCTGTGAGTTACCTCTTCCTGCGCTTTAATATCGAGGTTGAAGAAATTCATCAGACCATCCATCTCCTGGGCCTTATCCCTCATGGATGAGGCAGCGGCAGAGGTCTGTTCCGCCAGCGCGGCATTCTGCTGAGTCATCTCATCCATGCTGGTCACCGTCTGGTTGACCTGATCTATACCCGTCGCCTGCTCCTGACTCGAGGCGGCAATCTCCGAAACGATGTCTCCCACCTTCTTGACGCCGATAACGATCTCACCAAGGGTCTTACCGGATTCATTGACCAACTCAGAACCGACTTGTACTTTGTGCGCGCTGTCCTGAATCAACGCCTTGATCTCTTTAGCGGCAGTCGCACTGCGGCCGGCAAGGTTACGCACCTCGGTGGCGACCACGGCAAAACCCCGTCCCTGTTCACCTGCCCTGGCTGCCTCGACAGAGGCATTCAGCGCCAGCAGATTGGTTTGGAAAGCGATCTCGTCGATCACGCCGATAATCTCAGCAATCCTGTTGCTGGCCTCATTGATTTCATCCATTGCCGACACTGCCCGCTGTACCACCTCACCACCTTTCTCTGCGGTTTTTCCGGCGCTTTCTGCAAGCTGGTTTGCCTGCTGGGCATTGTCAGCATTGTTACGTACAGTGCCAGTCAACTCTTCCATACTGGAGGCGGTCTCTTCGAGACTGCTGGCCTGTTGCTCGGTACGGCTGGAGAGGCTGTTATTACCTGATGAAATTTCACCTGAAGCCGTTCGCACCACATCCATCGAATCCCGCAGCTCTGTAATTATGCTGCGCAGATTTTCCATGGTCTCATTGACGTTATCCTTCACCTCTCCAAAAGTGCCACTGTATTGGCTATTGATCCGCTCACTCAGATCTCCGTTGGAGACCCGCTGCATCGTCACGGCAACATCATTGAAGACACTGCTGATCTGGTCGATCAAAGCATTGATGCCCTGCCCCAGATGCTTGAAAAAACCCGTCTTGTTTTCCAGTTTGACCCGTTGCGACAAGTCACCATGCAGGGTGGCGGCCACGATATTCTCCAGCTCATCCTCGACTGCCACCTCTTCGGTACGATCACTCCACTCCACCGCCGTACCCAGACGCTTACCATCTTCCGCGATAACCGGATTGGCCACGATACGCATGGTGCGGCCACCCACCACCAACTCTGACTGATGAGTCTGGGAGAGGGTTGCAAGCATCTTCGCCTGGTGCCCGGGGTGTTTGTGGAATGCATCGATACTGGCGCCCATCAAACGATCGGCATCGAACTCCGTAAGATCTTTGCGGATATCCTCTTCCGCCTCTTTAAACAGCGTCTTGACTGCTTTGTTCATATAGAAGATGTTGCGATCGTTATCGGCCATCATCACGCAGCTGGAGACATTATCCAGCGCAGTTTCGATACGGGCGGCGCTGTCGGCCCGTTCACGCGCTTCGTTCACGTCATAGCCCAGCTTCGTCTGCATCGACTTGATGCCACGATAGAGATCCCCAATCTCATCCCCGCGACGAAGTTCGATATCATCGGCATAGTGTCCCTCAGCGATGCGTCGCAAATAGCCCTGTGAGGCCTGTAACGGTTTCAGCACGCCACGCTGCAGGGCCAGATAGAAAAACAGCGCCAGGATTACGAAGCCTGCCGGCGGCATGGCCGATGAAATGAACTTGCCGAAACCGATGGTCTCTCCCAACGTCCGGGTGCGGGCAGTCGTCATCTTTTCATATGCGGCATTGAGTAGACCGAAACCCTCCAGCGCAGGTTTATCGCTGACCTTCACCACCTTGTCGATGGCGCCGGCAGACGCCTGCCCCACCACCATCGGTTGAATCTTGTCGAGCATAACCCGATAGTTATCCGCAACACTGCGAATAGCTGCCAACGCCGTACGCTCATCCTCCGTCAGCCCTTTCAAGCGGCCATACTGATCCAGCGCGACTAGCAGAGACTGATGGTTGGTTTTGAAACGATCCGCATACTTCTGCGCACCCCGAAGCACATAGTTCTTGAAGTTGTGGATCGCCCCGCCATAACCAAACTGGGACTTCATCTCCGATAACAGAGACTGTCTTTCGGCGACCTCTGTCTGATATCCGTGCCACTGCGCTTCAGCCTCATGCATCGGTAACCAGGCAACCAGGCCGGACAGCAGAAAACTGAGCGCCATAAACACCATCACCAGATAGAACTTCTTCAGCAACGGCAGGTTAAACAGCGACTTGAACTTGCGAACCAAAAATCCGTCACCCTTGAAGGAGCCACCGTTGATCGCGGCATAGAGTGACTCGGCACCCCGCACCTCGTCCTGAGTGGGTTTGGTGCGCACCGACATATACTCTTTGACTTGCCCATGCTCAAAGATTGGAATCACATTGGCCTTTACCCAATAGTGGTCGCCGTTCTTAGCACGGTTTTTTACGATACCGGTCCAGGGTCTTCCAGCCTGTATGGTTACCCATAGATCCTGGAACGCTGCGGCAGGCACATCGGGATGGCGGATGATATTGTGGTTCTTGCCGATCAATTCGGCTTCACTGAACCCCGCCATCTCCACAAATGCACTGTCGGCATAGGTGATCATGCCCTTGAGATCGGTCCTGGAGACGATAATCATATCGTCTGGCATGGGGATCTCTTTTCCGGTATTCGGTTCGTTTATCTTCATTCAGCTGATTCTCTCAACAGGTAATTCCCATACCCACACAATCAGAACTCTTCCCACTCATCCCCTTCACCCTGCGCTACCGGAGTGATTGGGGTAACGCTGCTGGCCGCTGCCTGCGCTGCAGGTTTAACACTCGGTACAGGCTTGGGTGCTGGCGTCGCTCTCCTAACCACAGCCACAGGTTTCGTGCGTGCTGTCGGCTCTCTTGCGGCAGTCATACGGCGGCCGCCACTCACCTTGAAGAAGTTCATCATGCCATCCATATCCTGAGCCTTTTCGCTCATGGAGGCGGCAGCCGCCGAAGTCTGTTCTGCCAGGGCAGCGTTTTGCTGGGTCACTTCATCCATACTGGTGACCGCCTGATTAACCTGATCGATGCCCGCAGACTGTTCCTGGCTGGCGGCGGCGATCTCGGAGATGATGTCGCCCACTTTCTTCACGCTGGTAACGATCTCCTGCAGGGTCTCACCCGACTCATTCACCAGTTCCGCGCCGTTCTTCACCTTGCCCGCACTGTCCTGAATCAACTCTTTGATCTCTTTCGCCGCCGTGGCACTGCGGCCTGCAAGATTGCGCACTTCGGTGGCGACCACGGCAAACCCCCTGCCCTGCTCACCCGCACGGGCCGCCTCGACTGAGGCATTCAGGGCCAGCAGATTGGTCTGGAAGGCGATCTCGTCGATGACACCGATGATCTCGGCAATCTTGTTGCTTGAGGTATTGATGGCATCCATTGCCTGCACTGCACGACTTACCACATCGCCGCCATGTTCGGCCGTCTGCCTGGCACTGCTTGCCAGCTGGTTCGCCTGCTGGGCGTTATCGGCGTTGTTACGTACAGTACTCGTCAGCTCTTCCATGCTGGAGGCCGTCTCTTCCAGACTGCTCGCCTGCTGTTCGGTACGCGCCGACAGATTGTTGTTGCCGGAAGAGATCTCTCCTGCAGCCGTGGTGATGACATCGGCGGACTCCCGCAGTTTGACAACCGTCTCCTCCAGATTGGCGATGGTCTCATTGACGTTGTTTTTCACCTCACCATAAGTACCGGCGTAATCACGGCGGATGGGGTTGGTCAGATCACCCGCAGCCATGCTCTGCATGGCGCTGGCAATATCACCAAAAACATCACTGGTAGCCTCGATCAGTTCATTGATACCCCGCCCCAGATCCGCAAAGAAACCGCTCTTGCCCTCCATGGAGATACGTTGTGTAAGGTCGCCCTCTTTGGCGGCCATCACGATACTGTCGATCTCTTTTTCAACCTTCAGCTCTTCGGTAATCTCTATCCACTGGGTTACACGCCCCTGATAATCTCCATCGCTATCATTAATCGGACTGGTGATCAGTTTGAAGTTATGACCCCAGGCATCGAAACGGCTGGTGCGGGTATCGGTCAACTGGCTCCGATACATCTCCGCCAGAGTTTCATCGGGAAAGAAATCGGCCAGGCTGGTACCGATTAAATCATCTGTATTAAACGATTTGCCCTGACTGCTGAGATTCTCACCCAGCTGGTCAAACTGAGCATGGGCCGTCCTGTTCATAAAGATCAGTGTGTTATTTTTGTCCGAAACAGTGATACTGGTTGAGCTGTTATCGAGCGCCGTCTTGATGCGCAGATTCTCGGTAGCAGCCTCCACCACCTCATGCAGGTCGTAACCCAGGCGAGACTGCATCGTCAACATGGAGTTGAGCAGATAGCCTGTCTCGTCATTACGTTCGATGACAACGTCGTTGTCGTATTCACCATAGGCGATGCTACGTGCAATCTCCGCTGCATGGCGGATCGGCCTGGCTATCGAACGGGCAATCAGCCATGCAATCAGCAGACCGGACAATAGCGCAATGACACCCAGGACCAACGCCTGGTTGCGGATCGTTGTCATCTGATCGAGAAATTGCGACCGGTCCATGGCGATCTCGAGGATACCGATCGTGTTATTGGAGTAGTCCGCCACGGGGCCAAACAGCACTGCCAATGGCTTGCCCTGATAGTCGAGTTGCCTGGAGATCGATTCACCCCCCAATACTTGCTTCACCTCAGCATCAGTGACTTGCAGGGGTTCACCCAGGGTTGAGGCGAACTTGTCCATCTTGCCGTTTCGATCGAGATAGAGCGCCACATCCACACCATTCTTCACCTTGAAGGCATCAAAGAAAGGTTGACCGAACGACATGCCAAACTCGACAGAACCGGTATGTTTGTCACCATCAAACATAGGAACAACGCCCCGGATGCCAAGACCGGCCACGCCGACTTCCAGACCGGTAATGACACTTCGGTCGTTATTGGTCTTAACCACCGTATGGCGGAACGAGGAGAGATCATCGCCAAACTTCTCGGGTTTATGGATACGCACAAAGGAGAGAGCTGGCGGATTGTGGAACTGGAATTGGCGTACACCGTAGTCGGTACGCAGTTTGAGATAGGCGCTGCGGAACAGCTCCAGCAGACGATCACGGTTTTGTTCAGCGAAGGCTTTCTGAGCCTCCGGCATGTTCGCCACCAGCGTCGCCATCGCAGTAGCCAATCGACTCTCAGCCGCCAGCCCATCGGTAACACTCTGATAGACCTTGGCGAGTTCCCGGTTTTCTGCCTGATCAACGATATTTGAGACACCCCAAAGACCGCCAGCGACCAACACACCGACAATGACGGAAGTCAGCAGTGCAATCGCCACACTCAAACGCATGACAATGGAAGCGTCCCGCAGTTTGGAGTACCAACGACTCAAACGCCTCTTTTTCAAAGAGGCCTTGCCTGCATTGATATCGCGATAGAGTGTCTCGGCCCCGGCAACCTGCTCACGGGTTGGTTTGGTACGCACTGACATGTACTCGACGACCTGACCATTTTTGACCACCGGCGATACGGTCGCCTTGACCCAGTAGAAATCGCCGTTTTTGCAGCGATTCTTAACGATTCCCACCCAGGGCTTGTCCTGCTTTACCGTGAACCAGAGATCTTCGAAGGCCTCTGGCGGCATATCGGGATGGCGCACCACATTGTGGTTTTTACCAATCAGTTCATGTTCTTCAAATCCGCTGATCTCTATGAACGCCCTGTTGGCGTAAGTCAAGATACCTTTTAGATTAGTACGGGATGCCAGGATGGAACCATCCTTCATCACATTCTCGTTATTTGTCACTGGCTGGTTAATCTTCACTGTCTATCTCCCGCTATATCCGTGACCCGCTTCAAGCGGCGTCCTCATTCTCTGATTCTGTCTGTTGACCCTGGTTGAGTAACTTGTCCACATCCAGGAGCATGATCATCTTGTCGTCGGCATCCGCCAGACCGGAGATATAATCGGTTGCAATGCCGCCGCCGAATTCCGGTGTATTGCGGATGCGGTCTCTCTGGGTACTGAGGACATCGGAGACCTCATCCACCACCACGCCCATATTGCGCTCACCTCTATCGTTCTTTACCCGTAGCACGATGACCACGGTATTTTTATTGTAGGGACGCACCTCCATCCCCAATCGCTGCCGCATGTCGAAGATCGGGACAATGGAGCCACGCATATTGACCACGCCCTTTACATATTCTGGCGAGTTGGGAATGCGGGTAGCCGCTTCCCATCCGCGAATCTCCTGCACCCGCAGGATATCGACACCGTAGTCCTCTTCACCGAGTCGGAAGGTCAGGTACTCATCGCCCTGGCTCTCCAGTGCCGCTTCAATCTTTGCTTGAGGTTCATTCATCTCAATGTCTCTCTATCAGGCAGTCTGTTTCGCTGCGCTGTCCGCGCCGGTCTCGGACGCCAAACGCAGCAGGCCGGGGATATCCAGGATCAGGGCCACCGAACCGTCACCAAGGATGGTCGCACCGGAGATACCATCCACACGCTGGTAGTTGGCCTCCAGAGATTTGATCACCACCTGCTGCTGTCCAAGCAGGTCATCCACGAAGAGGCCGCAGTGACGGCCATCACCTTCCACAACCACCAACAGTCCCTCTTCCAAACTTGAGGCATTGGGGTTTTCGATACCGAAAAGTTTATGCAGGCGCAGGATAGGCAGAAACTCGTCCCGCAGTTTGAAGGTCTCGCCCTTGCCCGCCACCCGGTTGATCTGATCCGCCTTCACCTGGATCGATTCGATAATGGAGACCAGGGGCACGATGTAGGTCTCATCCGCCACGGTAACGGTCTGGCCATCGAGAATGGCCAGCGTCAGCGGCAGACGAATAATGATTGCGGAGCCCTTGCCGGGATCGGACTCGATCTCGATGTTGCCCCCCAGTTCATTGATGTTTCTGCGCACCACATCCATGCCGACACCACGGCCGGAGACATCGCTCACCACGTCTGCGGTGGAGAAGCCTGCGGCAAAGATCAACTCATATATCTGCTGATCGGTGAGGTTGTGATCTTCATCGATGATCTCTTTTTCGATCGCCTTCTCTTCGATCTTGTCACGATTCAGGCCTTGGCCATCGTCGCGGATCTCGATGACGATATTGCCCCCTTTATGGGAGGCGCTGAGATTGATAGTTCCGGTCTCCGGCTTACCTGCGGCAAGCCGCTCTTCGGGCATCTCGATGCCGTGATCGAGGCTGTTACGCACCAGATGCACCAGCGGATCACCGATCTTTTCGATCACCGTCTTGTCCACCTCGGTGTTCTCGCCGGTCATCTTCAGTTCGATCTTCTTGCCAAGTTTGCTGCTCAGATCATGCACCAACCGGGGAAAGCGGCTGAAGGTGAAACTGATGGGCAACATGCGCACCTGCATCACACTCTCCTGCAATTCACGGGTGTGACGCTCAAGCTGTGCCAGGCCGTCATTGAGACGTTCCAGCCTGTCCATTTCGAAATCCTCACCCAGCATGCTCAACATCGACTGGGTGATGACCAGTTCACCGACCATATTGATGAGGGCATCGATCTTGGAAATTTCGACACGAATGGAACCGCCGCCACTGCTGCCACCAGACTGACGACGATTATTGGTGCGGCGATCCTTACTGGAACGCCGATCTTTCTTACTACGTCGCTCCACCGGTGGTGGCGCTGCCTGCACGACTGGCGCCTCCGGTTCACTGGCTGCGGGCGCCGCTGTCGCAGAAACCGTTGCCACCTCAGGTTCACCCTCAGGCAGTATCGGCATAATAATCAATTCGCAATCATCCTCGACCCAGTCGAAGATATCGTCGATTGCCTGTTTCTCCACATCACCGTGAAGATGCAGATCCCAGGAGAGATAACTGTCTTCCGGCTCATAACTTGAGAGCGCCGGCAGGGCGCTGATGTCACCTTCGGACTTGAGATCACCCAGCTCCGCCAGTTCACGAATGATGCGCAGCGGATCGTTTCCGGTACGCAGCATATGGGGAAGGGGACGGAATACGATATGCCAGCCGATTGGCTTGATCTCGGCACCCTCAACCGGCTGCGCCGTCGCATCGGCTGCAGCGACATCTGTCGCAACCTCACCGGACTTGCCGTTGAGGATCTGTTCCAGTTCAGCCTTCTGCTCCTGAACCCTCTCCTCATCCACCTCACCGTCATCACTGGTGGCGGCCAACATGTCACGCAGCACATCCACCGACCGAAGCAAGACATCGACAGCCTCGGGGGTAACCGGACGGCGGCCATCCCGCATCTCGTCCAGCAGCGTCTCCATGATATGGGTGAAACTGGAGATATCGTTGAATCCGAAGGTGCCGCTGCCTCCCTTGATGGAATGAGCGGCACGGAAGATCGAGTTGATCTCCTCATCATCTACGGTTCCCGGATCCATATTAAGCAACCCGGACTCCATGATATCGAGGCCTTCAAAACTCTCTTCGAAGAAGACCTGATGGAATTGCGCCATGTCTATTGACATGAAAACCCCTCCCGCTTGTTGACGGTGATTACTGACACGGGCGCTTAGCCCAATACCTTCTTAACCGTCGCAAGCAACTGATCCGGATTGAAAGGCTTGACGATCCAACCCGTCGCCCCCGCCATCTTTCCCTGCTGTTTTTTATCGTTTCCTGACTCGGTGGTCAGCATCAAAAGAGGCGTGAATTTGAAAGCCGGCAGGCCCCTAAGCTCCTTGATCAGGCTGATTCCATCCATGTTTGGCATGTTGACGTCCGTAATAACGAGATTGAAGCTCTGGCCTTTGGCTTTGCTCAAGGCATCGACACCATCGACCGCTTCAACAACATCAAATCCTGCACCTTTCAAGGTAAAGGACACCATCTGGCGCATGGAGGCCGAATCATCAACTGCAAGAATGCTTGCCATGCTGTTTCTCCTGGATAGGCATAAAAATTTTCCGGGTTACCTTGAATTACCTTTATTTCCGGCAATTTAGGACAGAAATCCGTCCCGGCAACACCTTGGGTTCATGCAGGCTATCGGCCTGGGAAGATCTTTCTTTAGGAGGATATTGAAAAGTTTTTTCAGCTGCCGGTGGACGAAAACGGCTCGCTGCGTCCTTCGAAGGAAGGGGAAAGAATCCGGGGGGGGGCTGGCTTTTTAGCACATGTCAGACGCAGGCCGGATCAAGCGGAGCGGATCGGGCATTCAGGATTTGGCAGAGTATTTAGGATTGCCGGTTCCGCTGCGCTTGAACCAGCCTTCTACAGTTTCTATTGCGATGCCGGGGGAAACACTCTCGACTCCCGATCGGAAAACTCCTGCGCTATCCGTTGAAACTCATCCTGCAGATGTTCAAACGCATCCACCGCCGCTGGATCGAAATGGGCGCCACGCTCCTGCAGAATGATTTCCACCGCAGACTCATGGGAATATGGCGCTTTATATATCCGGCGACTGATCAGCGCATCGTAGACATCCGCCAGCGCCATAAGGCGTCCAGCCACCGGAATATCATCCCCTCGCAACCCTGCCGGATAACCACTGCCGTCCCAATGTTCATGATGTGTCAGCGCAATCTCTCTGGCCACCCGCAGAAAGCTGGAACTGCCCAACTCCTCTTCGGCCCGTAACAGGGCGTCATAGCCATATTGGGAGTGGCGCTTCATCTCCTCCCACTCATCGGGATCGAGCGAGGTGGGCTTGAGCAGAATCCGGTCCGGCACACCGACCTTACCGATATCGTGCAATGGCGCCGACTTGAACAGCAGGTCAATGGTCGCGTCATTGAGATGCGCCCGAAATCTGGGATGATCCTTGAGATACTCTGAAAGCAGTCGTATATAGTGCTGGGTACGACGAATGTGGTTGCCTGTTTCGTTGTCCCGTGTCTCCGCCAGGGAGGCCATGCAGAAGATAGCCACATCCTGGGTTCGGGAGATCTCCATGGTGCGTTCGCGGATACGCTGTTCCAACACCTGGTTTTGATTCTCCAGCACATGACGCGCTTGGGCGAGTGCCAGATGGGTCTTGACCCTTGAGCGCACGATCGGCGGACTCATAGGCTTGGTGATGTAATCCACAGCGCCCAGCTCGAACCCCCGGATCTCGTCATCCACCTCACCTTTTACGGTAAGAAAGACCACTGGGATGTTGGCCGTTCGTTCGTCAGCCTTGAGGCGGTGGCAGACCTCGTAACCGTCCATCTGCGGCATGAGTACATCGAGCAAAATAAGATCGGGGGGAGTGGCGCTGCCAGCCCGTTTCAGCGCCTGCTCACCATCTTTGGCAATCGAGAGCCGATACTCTCCATTCAACAGGTTTACCAGCACATCGAGGTAGAAACTCTCGTCGTCAACGATCAGAATTCTGGGTTTTGACTCACTCACTCTACTCGCTCTCTGTGTAAAGGGATCTCCAACCATCCAGCGATCTGGTTCAAGGTAACCAGTGCCTCATCGAATTCATAGTCATCGATCTGCCCGCGCAGTGAATCGATCTGTCTCGCTATCTCCGGCTCTGTGCGGGCAAAGGCTGCCATTGGCTGCAACAACAGACCCGCTTCCGAATCCCCCTCTTGCAGCAGACGGAACATTTTCCGCAGTATACCCCCTATCTCTGAGATGGAGATAAATCCTTTTTCCTGCCCGGCCTCAATCTCCTGCCCCGCCTTCTCCCACTGACTCACGCAAGAAGCCAACCCTTCAAAAACCGTATTGGCGGACTCACACAACTGTTCAATGAGTGGTGGTTGATGCTGAATGTCATCCTGTCGAATCGACTCTTCCAGCTTCCTTGCCGCCCCCTGCAACTCTTTGGCGCCGATATTGCCTGCAACCCCCTGAAGGGTATGGACATAGCGTCTGGAGGAGACTGTGTCCCCAGCCTCCAGATAGTCAGTCAATACTTTGCAACATCGCTGGTACTTGCGCTGAAAATCTCCCAGGAGTTTGATGTATAAAACACGATTTCCGCCTACCCGTTGCAGCCCCCACGCCAGCTCGATACCCGGCAGCTGCTCGGGTAGGGTGATACCCTCGTCAGCACCGTCAGAGAACATTTCCTGTTGCTGCTGAACCTCACCATCGAGCCATCGCTTTAGCATCGCAAACAGCGCTTCCGGATTGATCGGCTTCGACAGATAGTCATCCATGCCTGCCGCCAGACAACGTTCGCGATCCCCAACCATTGCATGGGCTGTCATGGCAATGATCGGTAATTTCTCGAACTCCGGCTTGGCACGGATGGCGCTGGTCGCCGCATATCCATCCATCACAGGCATCTGCACATCCATAAAAACCAAATCAAAATCCGTCTCCTGCACCTGCTGAACAGCAACCGCACCATCTTCAGCAATCACCACCAGCAGTCCAAAACTCTCCAGCAATTCCCTCGCCACCTGCTGATTGATGCTGTTGTCCTCTACCAGCAGCACCTTGCCTTTGAGTCGTTTGACCTCAGATGCAATCGAAGATCTGACGCGCAGCCCCCCCGCTCATTGCGAAATACCGACACAATGGTGTCGAAAAACGTGGAGGGGTTGATGGGTTTGATCAGCACGCCATCGAAGCCGATCATTTCCGCTTGCTGCAACACCTCTTCCCGCCCAAAGGCGGTAATCAGGATAAAACGCGGCTGCTCTATCAACTCCAGATGATTTTTTATATGACGCGTCGCATCGATGCCATTGATTTCCGGCATTCGCCAATCCATCACCACGAGATCGTATGGGAGCGGCTCCGGCAACTCCCGTGCACCGGCTTCCAGCAGTCTCTCATAGGCCGCCGCTGCCGATCCCACGACATCCACGTCGAATGAGAACGAGGCCAGCATCTCCCGCAGGATATTCTGTGCCGCCGGGTTGTCATCCACCAGCAAAACCCGCATGTTGCGCAGATCCGGGTCGGGTTCAAATAACCGGCTTGAAACTCCCTCCTGGCGACCAAAATCGAGTATGAACTGGAATCGGCTACCTGCATCCACCTTGCTCTCGACAGAGATATCGCCCCCCATCAGACCAACCAGCTGCCGGCAGATGCTCAACCCCAGGCCAGTGCCTCCATGCTCCCGAGTGGTTGAACTGTCCGCCTGCACAAAGGCATCAAACAGATGAGGAATGCGTTCCTCATCTATACCTATGCCTGTATCGGTAACGGAGAATCTCAGCCGCAGATGTTTGCGGTGTTGCTTCACCAGTTCCACGCCGACAATCACCTCTCCCTGACGGGTGAACTTGATTGCGTTTTACACCAGATTCAGCAGAATCTGCCCCAATCGCAGTGGGTCTCCAATAAGGGCGCTGGGCGCTGTGACATCCCTTTTGAAGAGTATCTCCAGCCCCTTCTCTTCGGCTTTCATATTGACCATGCCGGCAAGATTCTCCAGCACATCATCCAGATTGAAGTTGGTCTCTTCGATATCCAGTTTGCCCGCCTCGATCTTGGAGAAATCAAGGATGTCGTTGATGATGCCGAGCAGATTGTGGGCAGAAAAACGTATCTTCTCCACATAATCGAACTGTTTTGCGGTGAGGTCGGTCTGCAGGGTCAAGTGGCTCATACCGATGATGGCATTCATGGGGGTGCGGATCTCGTGGCTCATGTTGGCGAGAAAATCACTCTTGAATCGACTCGCCACTTCGGCCTGTTTTTTTGCCTCAGCCAACTCTCGCTCCATCTTCACCCGCTCAGTGAGATTGACCAGGATGCCGAGGTTGGCAATCCTGTCGCCAAAACGGATCGGTATGGCCGAGAGCAGCCCGTCTATGATGTGACCCTTATCCGTACGGAAACGCAGATTCCGCCCCAGGATACGGCCATGTTCCCTGATCTCTGCGATCACTGAATCCCGATCTTCAGCATGCAGATAGAACTCGGCCATGTTACGGCCCACCAGGCTGCGACCATCCGTTTCAATCTCAGAGGAAGAGTGGGGATTGGCGACCAGGATCCTGCCCTTCAAATCACTGACCACGATCGCCAGGGGAATGGTATTGAGGATCGTTTTTAACTGCTCTTCGCTACGCTGCAGTATTCGTTGCCGTCTTCGCGCCTGAAATAGCCAGAGCAGGACAAACGCAAGCATCACGACAGCAACAGCTATCACTTGCCACAACAGCGTGTAGTCAACCTGCAGCTCATAACGAATAGAGAGCCATTTCTGCCGTATTGCCGTACGTTCCTCAGGCGTCAGACTATCCAGCACCTTCTGCAGAATCGGCACCAGTTCCGGCCAATCCTTGCGCACACCGATACTGAGCGCGTAATCGTAGGGCGTCGGCGCCGCTACCTTGATGTTGCCCAGTCCTTCACGATTGATGATAAAACTGCCCACCGCCAGGTTGCCGACATAGGCATCGACCTGCCCGAGAGAGAGACTTTCCAAGCCCGCCTGGGTATTTTCCACCAATACCAGTTGTAGCTGCGGATAATCCCGTTCGAGATACTCCTGGGTCACATAACCCCGTTCCACGGCAACTCGTTTTCCCACCAAGTCTTCCAACCCCCCAACGAACGGCGCCCGTTCACGGTCGAATATGACAAAGGAAAAATCAAGATAGGGTTCGGTGAAATTCAGATACTCCCGACGAGCCTCTGTCTCCACAAGAGCGGGCAGCAGATCGATTTCAAGGCGTTTTGCTCTTTCCAGTACTTGAAACCAGTTCAATTCAGGGAAGACCGAAACATCCAGACCAAGGCTCTCGCCAAATATTTTCATATAGTCCGCAGTGATGCCTTGATGTTGGCCCTTGTCATCCATCATTTCAATCGGCGGCCAGGCGGAATCGATGCCGAGGCGAATCTTAGGATGTTCGTCCAGCCACTGTTTTTCCTGCTGAGTCAGATTCAGCTGCCGTGCAGGCACTTTAATTTCTGCCTTCACCCCCAGCCACTTCTGCATGCAGATCTTGCTGCTTTTCATCAACGCTAATGGTGGCCAGCGCTCGTCGATGAGGCCGAGAGTGGCGCCCATTCGGTTCGCGGTGACGGCGAAACTTGCACCCTGCAGGACCGGTTTCAAGCCGTCCCCCGATAGACCAGATTCAGCAGAAGCGTTCCTGCTGTATCAGCCACTGGCCGCCGCGCTGATTCCCAATGTAGGCGCCGCATTCCCCAGGAGACCGCTTTCAGCATCTGCCGTGGTCGGCACACCGGCTTCGAGCTGGATTTGTGGATGATTCTGCTGCAACTGCCGCATGGTGAAGACGCCATCCCGACTCACCACTGGCCGGCAAGATCTGCAAGATTTGTGATACCTGCACTTTACCGGTGGGTCACTTTAACTTTGAGGATTTCCGGAAAAGGGGAAGCGAAATCGAGATCGTCCCGAAGTCCGCCGCCAGGTGGCCAGTGATCTGACTGAGTTCTTCAAGAAGGCTGAGAGCCTGCGGATGTGGATAACTACAGCGACCTCTATATGTATTGGCGCTGCATCGTGATACGAGAAAGCGGTCAGGCGGTATCTCCGTGGACAATTACCAAACCGCAATCTGAGTATGTCTCGGTACGCCGCTGGTGATGTCAAAGTTAAAGAGCTGTCTTCCAACCCCCCAACGAACGGCGCCCGTTCACGGTCGAATATGACAAAGGAAAAATCAAGATAGGGTTCGGTGAAATTCAGATACTCCCGACGAGCCTCTGTCTCCACAAGAGCGGGCAGCAGATCGATTTCAAGGCGTTTTGCTCTTTCCAGTACTTGAAACCAGTTCAATTCAGGGGAGACCGAAACATCCAGACCGAGGCTCTCAGCAAATATTTTCATATAGTCCGCAGTGATGCCTTGATGTTGACCCTTGTCATCCATCATTTCAATCGGCGGCCAGGCGGAATCGATGCCGAGGCGAATCTTGGGATGCTCGTCCAGCCACTGTTTTTCCTGCTGAGTCAGATTTAGCTGCCGTGCAGGCACTTTAATTTCTGCCTTCACCCCCAGCCACTTCTGCATGATCTGCTGCTTTTCATCAACGCTAATGGCGGCCAGCGCCTTGTCGATGAGGCCGGAGAGTGGCGCCCATTCCGGTTCGCGGTGGACGGCGAAACTCAGACCTGCAGGACCGGTTTCGCCGTCCCCCCGATAGACCAGATTCAGCAGCTGCTCCTGCTGTATCAGCCACTGGGCCGCCGCGCGATTCCCAATGTAGGCGTCAGCATTCCCCCAGGAGACCGCTCTCAGGGCATCTGCCGTGGTCGGCACCGGCTTGAGCTGGATTTGTGGATGATTCTGCTGCAACTGCCGCATGGTGAAGACGCCATCCTCGACCACCACTGTCTTGCCGGCAAGATCTGCAAGATTGTGGATACCTGCACTTTCACTGCGGGTCACTATAACTTTGAGGATTTCGAAAAAGGGGGCGCTGAAATCGAGATCGCGCGCCCGTTCCGGAGTATTGACGATGCTGGCGGCAATCTTGGCGCGGCCGTTTTTGACGCTCTCCAGCATGACCTTGAAATCGGCTTCCACCTGGATCTCGAAGGTCACTCCCAGCAATTCACCAATGCGCCGAATATAATCAGCAGCGATGCCCTGATGACGTCCCGCGTCATCGAGAAAATCGACCGGCGGCCAGTCACCATCCACAAGGATCGGAATGTTCGGGTGAGCCGACAACCAGGTCTGCTCCTGCGCAGTGAAATCAAGTCCTGCCGGTTGATCCGCTGCAGGATCGGTGACACCAAACCAGCGCTGACTAATGGCGGCGCGGTCCTCAATCTGCAGTTCATCGAGGTAGCGGTTGGCCGACTCCAGCAGAGTCACATCACCCTTCGCCACCGCCGCCTTGTAGGCACGGATATAGAGCGGTTGACGCAGTCTGCCGAACATTACCGGCGAATCAATTTTCTTCAGATAGCGCTGCAGGTAACTCGGCTGAGTAACGAAAGCCCGAACATTCTGCTCAAGCACCGCCGTGAAAAGATCCTGATAGCCATCGTAGAGGTTCAGTGTCAGCGCGGGATAGTGCTCCCGCAGATATTGTTCATGAAAGCTGCCCCGGGTCACCCCGACCGGGAGCCCCTTCAGGTCATCAATGCTCTGCAGGTGACCCAGAACCGGAGAGTAAAACAGGTAGTAAGGACTGCTGAGGATCGGCGTGGAAAAATCCATCAGTTCGGCCCGCTTGCTGCTCTCGAACAGACCGGCGAGCACATCAATCTGGCCAGAGACCAGCATCTCCTGCGTCGCTTTATTGTAACCACCGACAAACCGCACGGGCACACCCGATTCAGCGGACCAGAGACGCCAGAGATCGATGAGCGCGCCATCAGCCTCGCCCCGCTCATTACGGAACTGCACCGGCGCACTATCCAGCCGGTAGCCGATTCTCAACGCTTGGGAATGATCCTTCTCGGCCAATAGCGAGAGGGGGTTCAACAGCAGTAATCCGAATACCAAACCAATCCATGGACGCATCCTGGCGATCCTCCCGTCAATTTTGGTTCTTATCGATACATGGATATTTTATACAGAAACTACCCCGTCTGATCCAATACCGATATATCTCGGGTAGAATAGCACCAAACCGAATTCATCATCGTCATTCGACAACTGAAAATGACCCGATTCCTACTGTTGCTCACAGCCCTTCTGCACTATCCTGGCTTGGTCTTTTCCCTGACGCTGCCGTTACCGGAAAACGGCGATGACATCGTGGGCGAGGTGATCGAACTGGAGGCCAGGTATGAAGACACCTTGTCTGATATCGCCCGAAATTATGACCTTGGCTTCCGCCAGATCAGGATTGCCAACCCGAAGATCGACCCTTGGCTACCGAAAGAGGGGAGCCAAATCCTGGTTCCACAGCAATATATCCTGCCCCCCGGATCCCGTATCGGCGTAGTCATCAACCTGGCTGAGATGCGGCTCTACTACTATCCCAAAGCACGAAATGAGGTGATGACTTTTCCTCTGGGCATAGGCCGCGAGGGTTGGAACACACCAACCGGCGACACCCGCATCATCAGGAAAAAGAAGGATCCGGCATGGGTGGTGCCGGAATCGATACTCCAGGAACATGAAGAGAAGGGCGATCCGCTGCCACCGGTCGTCCCTCCCGGTCCGGACAACCCCCTCGGCGGTTACGCCCTCTACCTGGGCATGCCCGGTTATCTCTTACACGGCACCAATAAACCCTACGGCGTGGGTCTGCGGATCAGCCACGGCTGCATAAGGCTCTACCCTGAAGATATATCCAGCTTTTTCTCCGAAGTTCCCAAAGGCACGCCGGTACGCATTATCAACCAGCCTTACAAGGCGGGCTGGTTGAATGGCAAACTGTTCTTACAGGTCTATCCGCCCCTAAGTGAAGAGCTTGGGGAAAAGGGGCAAAACTTCACCGGCCTGGTCGCCGCCATGCTCAATAAACTCGGTCAGGATTCAAGAAAGCCCGATTGGAAGGAGTTGCAGGAGATCGGGGGGCAGCAAAACGGCATTCCCAAAGAACTCACTCTCTGGGAGGAATAACAAAAAACCCGGCCTGGATCACTCCAGCCGGGTTTTTTACTCTGCAACCCTGCGGCTCCAGAGAAGCTGTCCGAAAACGAACTGCTTACTTGGCCATTGCGTCGGCCATGCCCTTCTCTGACATGCGACTGCAACGCTCGTTGCACTCTTTCGCAGCAGCGGTGGCGTCGTCGGCCTTGTTCATGGCAGCATCAGCAGAACCTTGGGCAGAAGCGGCATCGAGCTCCGCAGCACGAGCTGCCTTCATAGCGGCATCGGCGGTCTCCTGTGCCCTGGCAGCAGCATCACGCGCCGACTGAACATCAGCAGTGGTTGCGCAACCGGCAACCAGTCCCAGAGTCAGAATCAGAGCAGCAGCTTTCATCATCGTGGTGGTTTTCTTCATTCTCTTGATCTCTCGTTTCCGTGGAATAATCTTTTGAATAGGTTTACAGCCTGAGCTTGGGCTATTTTCTCTCTAAATTCAATGGGAAATCCCTATATTTGGGCAATTTACCCGTTGATAGTCAACAAATGGATTACTTATCACCAACAATACCCGACCAGAGCGCAGGAGCAGCACCCCGCCGCGAAACTCACGACCTGATCGTGGAGGGATACTGGTGAGTCTGAATGGCTTGGTATCAACGCACCTGCGCCTCACCGATGCCTCGACTATCGCTCGCCGCCGTCACCTCGCCACTGCGGCGGTTCCAGTAGACCGCTTGCATATTCCCATAGGACGAATCCAGGGGTTTCAGCGAATGACCCATCGCAGACAGCTTGGTGCGCACCCCATTTTCCAGCGCCCCGGGTTCGAACTGCACCTGATCCGGCAGATACTGGTGGTGAAAACGCGGCCGATCCACCCACGCCTGCGGTCCCTTTCCATCGGCAATCTCCAAAATTCCGAGCAACAGCATGGTGATGATGCGGCTCCCGCCCGGCGTGCCGAGTATCGCCACCCCCTCCTCACTTGCAACAAAAGTGGGTGACATACTGGAGAGCATCCGCTTGCCCGGAGCGATGGCGTTCGCTTCACCCCCCACCAGCCCGTAGACATTGGGCATCCCTGGCCGGGCTGAAAAATCATCCATCTCATCATTGAGCAACACACCGGTTCCCGGTGGGATGAAGCCGGAGCCAAAAGGATAGTTGATACTCAAGGTCGCCGAAACCCGATTACCCTCCCGGTCGAGGATAGAGAAATGCGTGGTATCCCGGCCTTCACCGGAACCACCGATATTACCGACGCTGGGAGTTGCCCGGTCGCGTTGGATGTCCCGCGCCAGCCCGGCCGCATACCAGGGGTGGATCAAGGCCCCGACCGGGATATCCACAAAATCCGGGTCGCCCATGTAGTCGGCACGGTCACGGTAGGCGCGGCGCATCGTCTCAATAATGAGATGGATTCGGGTTGCCTCATCCGCTGACTCCAGCCCCAATCCCTGCAGCATGTTCAACATGCTTACCAGCACGATACCGCCGGAAGAGGGGAGAGCGGCACTGGTGATCTTCAACCCCCGATATTCACCCCGAACCGGCTCCCGCTCAACAATCCGGTACTCCTGCAGATCCTTCAGGGTCCAGATCCCGCCGGCCTGTCTGACACCCTCCACCAGCCGGGATGCCACTTCGCCCTGATAAAAACCCTCCCGTCCTTTCTCAGCCAGCGCAGTCAAGGTTCGTGACAGATCGGGCTGGCGCAACAAGGCGTCTGCAGCAGGCAATTCACCGGCGTTGAGAAAGATGTTCTTGGCATCACCGCCTTGGCGTAATGCCTTGAGCCGCCACCCCGCCATACGCAGATAATAGTCATCCACCGGAAAGCCATCACGCGCCAACCGAACCGCCGGAGCCAGAGAGGTCTTGAGGAGCAAACGGCCATACTTTTCAGCGATATGCACCAGCGCTGCCGGTTCACCGGGGATGCCGCCTGCCAGAGGGCCGTTGATGGAGAGGCCCGGTTTCACCTTGCCGGACTCATTGAGATAGAGATCACGATGGGCGGCAAACGGCGCCCGCTCACGTCCATCCACCATGACCTCGAAGCCGTCCCTGGCCCGATGCAGCAGCCAAAAGCCACCACCACCAATACCGGAGCTGTAAGGTTCCACCACTGCCAGCACAGCGCTCACCGCCACGGCTGCATCGAAGGCGTTGCCACCGGCATCGAGTATGCGATGTCCCGCCTCTGTAGCCAAAGGATGGGCGCTGGCGATGGCCGCAGCAGAGGGTTTCTCCAGCGCCGCAGCAACGCTGGATAAAGCGACGAAGAAGCAGAAAAAAAGGCTCCTCAAGGGAGCCTTCGAGTGCCTGTTCAGCGGTCTATTCCGCCTCACTGGTGATCTTCAGATACTTGGCGTGGAGTTCTTCCTGGCTCTCTATGTGCTCTGGATCAATGGGGATACAGTCTACCGGACAGACCTCGACGCACTGAGACGTTTCATAATGTCCGACACACTCGGTGCAGAGATCGGGGTCGATCTCATAGATCTCGTCACCCTGAGTGATCGCGCCATTGGGGCACTCGGGTTCGCAAACGTCACAGTTGATACACTCATCGGTAATGATCAACGCCATTCTATTTCTCCTGGCGGTTAATTAAAATGAAATGGATTCTAGCGAGTTCGCCTCTGAAAAACACTATCGATCTTCCCGATCAATCGGTGTCAGCCATAACGCACTCGCAATGCAGCCTGGACTTCAGGATGCACAAATTCGGATACATCACCCTTCAGAGCGGCGATCTCCCGCAGCAGCCCCGAGGAGATAAAGGCAAACTGCTCGGCCGGAGTGAGGAAGAGTGTCTCCACCTTGGGCGCCAGCCGCCGGTTCATACCAGCCAGCTGAAATTCATATTCAAAATCCGAAACGGCACGCAGACCACGCAGGATCACATCCGCCCCGCGCTGCTGCACAAACTCAACCAGCAGGTTATCGAAGGCGCAGATCTCCACATTGTCGATATCCGCCAGCACAGTCTCTGCCAGCGCCACCCGCTGTTCCAGATCGAAGGCCGGACTCTTGCCGGGATTTACGGCCACCGCCAGTATCACCCGATCGAACAGCCTCGCCGCTCGCGCAACCAGATCGCTGTGGCCATTGGTGATCGGGTCGAAGGTTCCTGGATAGACAGCTACCGGCATCACTTCAGACCTTTATTTCGAAATAAGATGATAGTAGCAGAAACCCATGAAAGGAATGATATTTGTCACCTGGCGCGACTCAGGGAAGTGAAAAGCGTGCCAGTCCATATCGGACCTGCCCCGCTCTCTTCTCTTTGAGCAACTCCCACCCCTCCGGCAGCACTGGAAGTCCTCGCCCGGCATCGTCCTCCAGATAGATCCGGGCACTGTCTGCCAGCCAGCCATGCGACTGCAACAGGCGGCAACTCTCCGCCAGCAGGTTATCGGCAAAGGGGGGATCGAGAAAGACCAGGTCGAAGGGCTGGGATGGTCGCTGCTCCACCAACCATGTAAGGGCATTGGCGCGGAAGATCTCAAGCCGGTCCAACTGCAGCAGAGAACGATTGACCTCAAGTTGCCGCGTAACGGCGACAGCAGAGTCCAGCATCACCACCTCCCGGGCACCCCGTGAAGCCGCCTCCAGCCCCAGTGCGCCACTGCCTGCAAAAAGATCCAGGCAGCGTGCCCCGGGAATCAGCGGCTGCAGCCAGTTGAAGAGGGTTTCACGAACCCGGTCGCCGGTAGGCCGCAGGCCAGGCAGGTCAGGGAAATCGAGTTTTCGGCCGCGATGTACACCGCCGATAATACGCACCTGGTTGAAGGATCTTTTTGGCATCGATTTAGTGTAGGCCGGTTCAAGCGTAGCGGAACCGGCAACCCCGTTCGTTCAGAAATTCAACGATGCCCGATCCGCTACGCTTGATCAGGCCTACGCACTGTCATCTGTCATCTGTCATCTGTCACCTTCCCTACCCTCACCGTCACCATCCGATCCGGATGCACCCGCCGACGGAACGCACTGCGAATCTGGTCCGCAGTCACCGCCTCGATTTTCCCGGTAAAGGCGTCGAGATAGTCCAGAGGCAGGTTGTAGAAACCGATCACCGCCAGGTATTCCACGATCTTGCTGTTGGATGAAATGCGCAGAGGAAATCCTCCGGTGATGTTCTGCTTGGCTGCGGTCAACTGCGATTTCGTCGGCCCATCCTCGACAAACTGCAGCAGGGTATCGGTCAATATCTGCAATGCCTGCTGCGCTTGCGAGTTCTTGGTCTGCAACCCCAGTTGAAACAGGCCAGGCTGGCGCATCAGCAGAAAATAGCTGTAGACACTGTAGGCGAGTCCCCGCTTCTCCCGCACCTCTTCACTCAACAGTGAGACCAGACCGCTGCCACCCAGGATGTGGTTGCCGACATAGAGGGGAAAGTAGTCCGGGTCACCCCGCCGGATACCCGGCTGGCCCACGTAGATATGGGATTGGGTGGAGGGAAACTCGATAGTTTCCATCACCGCTTCCTTCAGTGCCGGGACCGGCGGCAGCTTCGGCGAATGTTCACCCGGCTTCAATCCACCGACCACCCGTTCCGCCATCGCTTCCGCCTGCCCGCGATCCACCGCCCCCACAATGGCGACCAGTGCATTACGCGCCACATAGAGCCGTTTGTAGGTGGCCACAATCTCCTTGCGGGTCAGCGCCTTCACCGATGCGGTGGTGCCTTCCGAATCGGGCGCATAGGGGTGGTCGCCATAAACCAGGTGATAGAGCCGCTTCTTGCCGGTAGTGCCCGGCGACTGTTCATCCTGCAGCAGACTGGCGAGGGTTGCCTGTCGTTCCCGCTCCAGATCTTCCGTGTTGAACCGTGGTTGAGCCAGCACCGCCGCCAGGGTATCCAGTGTGGTATTCAATGCATTCTGTTCGGTGAGGCTGCGCACCGATGCCCAGGCCATATCGCGCAGGGAACCCGTACTCAGACTGGAACCTACATTCTCCAAGCGTTCGGAGATCTCATTTGCACTCCAATCACCCGCCCCTTCGGTGAGCAGAGTATTGGTCAGAGAGGTCACACCCAGACTGCCCCCGTCACGGGCGCTACCCGCATCGAACACAACCCGCACATCGACCATCGGTATCTCGGGGGCAGGAACGTAGAGCACCTTGGCGCCGTTTGCGGTCTGCCAGGTCTGTATGACCGGCCCTGCCAGCAGACTGCCGGAGAGCAGCCAACCCAGTGCCAGCAGCATGAGTTTCGAAAAAAACTTACTTTCCATGTCGACCTCCAGCAGCGCGACGCTGTTTCGCCCCATCCATCGGCTGGGGATCGAGTTTCGCCACACTCAAATTGTCTTCAATCAGATACTTCCGGGCCACCTGCTGGACCTGCTCGGCAGTGACCGCCTTGAGATGATCCACATACTCATCCGCCAGCCGCCAGTCGAGCCCCACCGTCTCCAGACGGCCGATCAGCATCGCCTGATAGAAGACCGAATCCTTCTCGAATACCTTGGCCGCAACAATCTGATTGCGCACCCGGGCCAGCTCATCCTGACTGACCAGTTCCGTCTTGAACCGCTCCACCTCAGCCAGAAGTTCCGCCTCGATTTTAGCGATATCCTTGCCCGGCACCGGCGTGGCATCCAGCATCAACATACCGGGCAGACGGGAGAAGGCACTGTAGTCCGCATCCACCGCAGCAGCATTCTTGCTGCCCCGGATCATGTTGCGTGTCAGCCGGGCGCTGCTGCCACCGTCCAGCACATAGGAGAGCATCTCCAGCGCATAGGGTTCCCACGCCTCATCCGCCTTGCCGATCACTGGCGTTTTGAAGCCCAGCAGAACGTAGGGCTGCCGCGCCGGCGCCTTGACCACGAAACGTTTGATGCCGCGCTGTTTCGGCTCGGCACGGGGTTTGGGCTGATCGACCTTTTCCGCCTTCAATGGACCAAAATGCTTTTCCGCCAAGGCGAATACCGCCTTGGGTTCAACATCACCCACTACCACCAGAGTGGCGTTGTTCGGGGCATACCATTTGCGATACCAGACCCGCAGATCCTCCACCTGCATCGCATCCAGATCCGACATCCAGCCGATAACAGGGATGCGGTAGGGGGAGGCTTCATAGGCGCCCGCATTGAACTGCTCATAGGTGAGGGACTGCGGTTTGTCCTCGGTGCGCATGCGGCGCTCCTCCTTCACCACCTCAACCTCTTTGGCAAACTCTTCTGCCGGTAGGGTCAGATTGCGCATGCGGTCCGCCTCCAACTCAAAGGAGACATGCAGCCGGTCCTTCGACAGGGTCTGAAAATAGGCGGTGTAGTCACGGCCAGTGAAGGCATTCTCGCTGCCGCCGTTGGCGGCAATGATTCGGGAAAACTCTCCCGGCGGGTGCTTCTCAGTCCCTTTGAACATCATATGTTCCAGCACATGGGAGACACCCGTTATGCCACCATGTTCGTAGCTGGAACCTACCTTGTACCAAACCTGGGAGACCACAATCGGCGCCCGATGGTCCTCTTTTACGATCACCTTGAGACCATTTTTCAGCTGGTGCTCATGGACCTGGGCCTGTACCGCGAACGCACTCACGAAGAGTGTCAGGGCCACCGCAAATAGCAGTCGATTCATCAAAAAAACCTCTGTGTCAGCCACCAAAGCAGATCAAAACAGGGTAAATCCGTTTTACATGCAGTTGTCGGCTTGTAAGAATGTCCGTTTAAAAAGTGACGAATAACTCTCATGGAGCCGTTCAGCACTTCATTTGTATTTGTTGACTAATATCCTGACAGCATTGTTCCAAAGCTTGCCGGGATTGTCCAAACAGAAAATTATGAGTGCAGAGAACCGATAGAGTTCCTCACACCAAGCAGGAAAACCTCTACATGTTCGGATTTGGAAAGAAGAAAAAAACGGAGCAGGCGGCAATACCCGAACCGTCACCACAAGAGAAACAGGGTCTCTTCTCCCGTCTCAAAGAGCGTCTTGCGCGCACCCGCCACAACCTCAGTGACGGCCTGGCCGACCTGGTACTGGGCCGCAAGACCATCGATGATGAACTGCTGGAGGACCTGGAGACCCTGCTGCTCACCGCCGATGTGGGCGTCGATGCCACCAGCCGCATCATCGACGATCTGACCGGGCGGGTAAAACGCAAAGAACTTGCCGACCCAGAGGCGCTGAGCCGTCTTCTCAAGGCGCAGCTGCTCGACATTCTGCAAGCCAACGAGGCCCCGCAGGCAAAAGCTGAACAGGACAAACCCCTGGTGGTGCTGATGGTCGGCATCAACGGCGCCGGCAAGACCACCACCATCGGCAAGCTGGCGCGCAAGCTCCAGATGGATGGCGAGAGCGTGATGCTTGCCGCAGGCGATACCTTTCGCGCCGCAGCCGTGGAGCAATTGCAGGCATGGGGCGAACGCAACGAGGTACCGGTGATCGCCCAGCACACCGGCGCCGACTCCGCGTCTGTCATCTTCGACGCCCTTAAAGCCGCCACAGCCAGAAAGGTCGATGTACTGATTGCCGACACCGCCGGCCGTCTCCACACCAAGGCCAATCTGATGGACGAACTGGCAAAGATCGCCCGGGTAATGAAGAAGATAGACCCCTCCTCGCCCCACGAGGTGCTGCTGGTGGTCGATGCGGGTACCGGACAGAATGCGGTCAACCAGGCGGTGCAGTTCAACAAGACGGTTGGACTGAGCGGCATCGTCATCACCAAACTGGACGGCACTGCAAAAGGCGGCGTGATCTTCGCCATCGCCGACAAGGTGAAAGTACCGATCCGGTTTATCGGCGTCGGCGAGGCCATCGAAGACCTGCAGGAGTTCGATGCCGAAGAGTTTGTGGACGCCCTGTTCGAGCAATAGATCTGATGATTCACTTCGATAACGTCAGCAAGCGCTACCCCGGCGGACATACCGGCCTGGCCGGCGTCAGTTTTCGTATCGAAGCGGGAGAGATGGTCTTCCTCACGGGCCACTCAGGCGCAGGCAAGAGTACCCTGCTTAAACTGATTGGCCTGCTGGAACGCTCCAGCGAGCCAGGTGCACGTCAACGACCGCAGCCTCACCCGCCTGAAGAACAGCCAGATTCCCTACCACCGGCGCGAGGTGGGATAGATCTTCAGGACCACCGGCTGCTGTGACCGCACCAGAATCTTCGATAACGTGGTGCTGCCGTTGGTGGTCTCCGGGCATGGGATACAAGGAGATCTTTCCCGCCGCGTGCACCGCACTGGATAAGGTCGGGCTGCTGAACAAAGAGAAGGCAGCGCCAATCACCCTCTCCGGCGGAGAACAGCAGCGGAGTCGGCATCGCCCGCGCGGTGAAGCCAGTTCGTCGTTGATCTCCAGCAGCAGGCTGGGTGGTGTGGGAGCTGAAAGTCCTTTTATGATTATGCGAGCTTTGCGTAGCTCTTTCAGTGTCGAGCAATGAAAATTTCTCCACATTTTCAAGCAGCGTGGTTTTGGCTGGTGGCGCAAAAAATAACATTCAGGTGATGGACGATGATTAAGTGGATTAACGATGCGCTCTATGACTGAGTCGGGTCCAAGCATGTATTGCCGACTCATGGATTCAATGATTCATCTTACGCTGGGAAAAGTGGAGCTGGACTCGCGCAAGAGTACGCGGTTCCAAAATAACAGCGTGCTCACTTGCCCGGTGATCTGCCCGAAACCCTATAGTGGGTCAGTGTATTGACCTTTTCAAGCGCAAGCCAAACCGTCTGGAATAGTGATTCCGTGATCCTGGATGGCAATTACTGTGTACTGACATGGTCGATTTGAGATGGAGTCGCTCCGCAACATAGCAGCATTGCTGGTCCGCCTGGGTCAGCTTTAAACTAGCTCCCGCTTCTGTACCGTCGCCGACGCTTTCTCGGTCGGAAGACGTGGCCGCAGATCAAGTACTCGAGTGGTGAGCAGCAGAGCCAATCCCATCTCGGTAACGATATTCGACGCCTCCGCCTGAAGCATTGCTTTGAGCCCGGCAACATTAAGGCGCTTGTTGGAATCTGGGTGCTCCCAAGTGCGATCTTTGGATACGGCGACCAACAGACACCCGGAACGGCATGTGTCCGGTGCCATGTATTTAGTCACGAGTTGCTCCTTGACGGTATCACGCAAGTCACGACCCGTGCGTCCATCACCTAGCTTCAGCTCTATCACTGCCTGTTGATCAGAAATAGCGGAACGCAACCTGATGTCGGTTTCCTTCTCGTCGGCCGTCACGCTCTCCTGATCGACGGTGTAAGCGTGGTTAGCGGCATTGCGCAGTTCGCGCGCGATTTCACGGCGCATTACTTTCTCGTCGGAAATTCCAGCCCATGCAGCGCGCGGTGAATCGTCGTGAAGCAACAGATCGTCTAGGTCGTCAAGGCGGTCTACCAGGAGCGCGAACATCTCGTCACGGGTGGCAGGGGGCGCTTCCCGGTTGCGGTCGAGAGCGATTACCTCGGACTCGGAGAGCGCCACTCCATCGGATTCCTCGGCTGCCTTCTCGCGCGCAAGCAATAAGGCCCGATCGCGAAAATGCGCAAATAACGGATTGTCGGCCATTTCGATTTTCGCCTCCCAACCTTCGGGGCCCTTTGCGTCCAAGAGGGCACTTAGTAGGGCATCGCGCCCTTGCTGGGCATGATCTCGGTTGCCAGGAGAGTAGGTGCTCTCATGAATGATGTCTTCCGAAGGCCGCACATAGCGATAAGCAAGACACACAAGCCGAAGCAGCAAGGCCGGAGTAAATTCGGGTTTGCGGAGATCGATCAGCCCTCCGCTATGGCGATCTCCGAACAGTAGAGCAATCCAAACCACGCCCGGCCCTTGTGGCTCGGGTTCTACACCACTCAAGCCCTGCTCGAGTTGTTCTGCCCCTGCGCCGGGATCCAAACGCATCAGGATAGGAAGCCATACATACCCAAAGACTGGATCAAGTTCGCTAGCGAGCTGCTGCACCGCCATCGTGCGAATATGCTCACGCGTCTCATTGTCCCCGTACTTCAACAGTACGTCGACTACCTTTCGGAGGCGCTCCGCCACTCCATTGTTATCCTCGCCCTCCCGAATGCGTTGTACGTTCTCATCGAACCAGGCTCGGAGTCTCGGAAAAAATAAGGTAGCAAGGGGCGGGGCAGCATAACTAATATTCTGCAAGGAAGTAGAATGAGAATGGGTGGTGGCGATCTCGTCTAGTTCGATTAAGAGCTCCGGGCCGAGCACATCTTCGACGGCGGTAGGATGCGCTTCAGCAAGGCTCTCAAGCCAAGACGGGAAGCCATTCAATTCGATCGGCGCGTAACGAGCCGCTAATTTCGCTTCATCGACAGGCAGCTTCCGCGCCCAGCTTGGGTCTTCGGCTTCCGCTGCAATAGCCGCAAGACCGAGCTGCCAGCGAATCAGGAAGGTTCCCTTCTCGCCCTCAGGGCGCTCACTGCGAAGTGTGGGCCGGTCGTCGCGCCAGATGCTCGTCATCGCCGAGCGTAGCCGATCGGCGATCTCTTTGCTGAAATGCTGCTCTATGAAACGGCGGTTCCACCCGGAGGCGCGGCTTTCCAAGCCGGAGCGTTCCATCGCTTGCCATAAGTTCCAGGCGGTATTTCCGGCTCGGTCGGGACTGAAAGCTGTTTCCGGATTGTTGGCCACATCTCGCCAGAACAAGATCCAGCTCGCATGATCCTTGGCTTGGCGGCGTTTAGCCTGCTTCGAACGCTTCTGATGCTGTGCTTCCATGCGGGCAAGTTCGCGGTTTACAGGGGCAGGATTGAGGTGGTCGTCGATACGCGCCGCGAGCGTGGGGCAATCGGCAACACGGTCCTTCAGTGTCAGAACATAGTCGCGCCATTCGCCTTGACCGTCCCACACTTGGCGTACCGCTGTTTCGAGCATCATGGCGCGCTCAGCTATTGGCCGCTTCTGATCTGAGAGGTTCGCCAGGATCCAGCTCGCGTCCTGACTGGCATTCAATCTGATTGCGCCGCGATAGCCGACCTCGTAGAGGCGGTTCCACGGATCTTCTTGCGAGTGAAGACTCTGATTGAAGGCATCATCGGCCCAAAATGCCGCTTCCCTCGCCGGTGCCGGCAACTGCGAAAGCGTCTTCCGCAAGTCGGAGGCCGGCTCGTTGTGACTGTATTCGTCTCGGGCAAACCGTAAGGCCATAACACTTGAGTTGACTACAACGCCCGATGGGCCCCCTTCCTTCAGCTGGCGAAGACAGACAGCGGCAAGCGGGGCAACGAGATGTTGCCTTGGAGTTACTATGTGATGCCGCTCCTTATTCCATTCAGCGCTCTCAGTCACAAGATTGGTTAGCCCAGCGCAAAATTCTTCAAGGTAGCTGTGCGTCATATCGCCTTCGGCAATCGAGTGCGTCCAGAACCAGTTTAGGTCGTGTGCGTTGTGCGGTGATTCGGTGACTTGCGAGAGAATGTGGCACAAGCGCTCAACTGGGATATGTGTTGGGAAGAGCTTCTGTATCGAGGCTTTAAGGAGCCGATTGGACCAGATATCTGGATCGGTCTCCATAGAGAGGGTCACCGCCTCAAGGCGAGAGTCGTTAAGCTTTATCAGTGCTTCAAGCGCGTCTATACGCTCGCCACTATCCGCATCGCCCTGCATGACGACTGAATAGGCGATGTCGGCGCCGTCCCGCATCGGGACTGCTGCGACGAGTTCCAAAAGTAGCTCCCGAACTTCTGGATTCTCGATCCCTGATTTCCACAGACGCAGGACTTCAGGGGCGAGTTCATTCGAGGCGAAACGGTGAACTTGTACGCGCGGAACATGCATACCGCGCCAGGTACCTTGACCGTAGTGCTCGACGTAGGTACGCAAGGCATCAATGCGCTGCGGTGGCGTCAGTGATTCCGGGTCGGCATAATCAAGCAAGACATTGGGCTCGCGATTACGTACTTCACAGAAGATGGTCGGCTGGGAGAAAGCAAGCCAGGCAGCGACTGGCCGCATCGACGGCTTCACGACCTTGATACCCTGCGGAGTCTTGGCAAACAGCAGGCGTTTGACCGCCTTCATCGTCATGCCGCAGTCCAGCTTGCTCACCAGCCGCTGGGCCGCAAGATACTCGATTACCGATCGATGGTGGAACCGCACTCGGCCATAGCTCGCAAAACCGAATAGCGCCCTCTCCAACAGAGTCTCACGCTCGTTAGCTGACCAGTTGGGTAAGATTGCCGCCGGGTCCAAGGCAGTTCCTGGCTCGCCGCCCTTGTCGGCTTCCGCGCTGTGACGGAGGGTGAGCTTGCGAGTAAGCAGTGCGGCGAGTGCTAGGCGGCTGGCACCTTCAAGCGCTTTCTCCTCTGTGAGCTGCACCTTTTCTGCTCGATCCGTGCGTGGCTTCAGCTTGTTTGTAATATTATGTGCGACCTGCTCGTGGTGGGTGCGGATACGACGATGGTCGCGCCAATCGGTGCATAGCTCGATCAAGTCTTGCAGCCGCCGGGCAAAATCCTCCGCGTTGCGCTTGCGGATATCTTCAATCAGTGCATCCGCTTCGGTCACTCCTTGAAGGGCTGCCATCTCCCGGATCTGATCATCCGAGAGCGGCATCAGCGCAACATTCCGCCATTCCGGAACAGCATTGGTGGTTTTATCGTCCTTCTCGTTGTCGTGCTGTTTGTTCATCACGATGTCGGCGAAGGCTTCATCGCTCGCAGTCGGCTCGTTCTTTTGGGGAATCGGCAGGAGCTGCTGGATCAGGCGATAATCGACTGGAATCGGTCGCGTCGTGATCACGATCCTGACACGACCGAGCTGCCCCATCATCGCCTTGTTGAGGCGCTTTAGCGCTGCTTCAAACGACCCAAGCGTTAGCTTCAATTCGTCGATTGAATCGAGGAAGATGGTAGCGACGTCGGATTGCGATGCGAGCCAGGCGTCGAAGCGTTCCTCCTCTTCGGCCAGCAGGAGATCATGCAGGTTGTTGCGGGAAAGCTCCGCAAGATCCAAATAAAAGGCGGCCTCGCCAGCCTTCCATAGCGCGGTCTGCTTGGACTGGCATTCGTAGGTCTTACCCGCCCCAGCCTCTGAAACGATCAAAACACGCTGGGACGTGAGTAGCACGTCCCACCCAAATGCCCCAGACCAACCCATCTGGGTCAGAATGGAAGTCTGCTCATTAGCTGTGATCGCTTCGTCCGAAAGCTCATGAAAACTGCGATGGATTCTGGTTGGCAGGTTGTCTGGTAAATTCATGGATCAGGAGTATAGTGTGTGCCTTTCGTCGCAACATGGCGGGGGAATTGGCTTTCCCCCGATTTGATAATTGTACCTTGACGATGCTGAGTCCGGCATTCATTTTATTTCCAGCAGTCGACTGTCTGGGGGGCATCCGCTATTGGTGATCTCGGATATTTGTGATCAGACACTGTTTGCCAAGTCAAATCCGAACTACTAAATCTAATACACAAGAACTGAACCTTTCCGATCGCTTGGGCCGAGTCCTTTATTCATCAGCATTCTCCAAAAGCGCTGCCCGTAAAATCTTCACTTCAGGTGGGGCATCAAATCCCAACTTGGCTTGGTTGCCGTGAAGATCCTCCAGACTGGCGACGATCTCGATATCGCCGACCTGCAAAATAACCTCCTCTTCGATCCTTCTTGTCAGTACCAACATGCTCCTGCTCCTTGTTTGTGATTTGTCATCGGTGAGTGGTTTTTCAACATCCATGTATTCATGCTGGAATCATACCTAATACATGGGGAGTTATGCGAAATTCCATGTGGGTGCTTGAGGGCCGAATCTGCAAAAATCGACCACGCGGCGAATTTCATGCAGAAAAAAGGGGTTATGATTTCTTGTAACCCTTTGTCTTCGTTTGGTTCCCCGGGACAGGCTCGAACTGCCATCTTCGTGATTGCAGAACTAAGTATAGGGTGATTATTAGTGTAGGTAGCAGTGTAGGTTGTGTGGCATGCCGCTCTATACCCCTTGTGCATTAAGGGGTAATTACTGCTGCATCATAGGGGTGTGATTGGATTTTGATGTTTTCTCTAAGTCCTTATTATTGCTGACTTTGCGAGCTGAACTATCCATAAAAATCAGTAAGTTAAATTGTTGTCGAATTCTGGTTGAAGGGTTGTCGCAATCCGAATTTTCGCATGCCGTATCATTTTTTGCTGATTCATGATGATGCTCCTTGACCAGACTTTCCCTCTACTGAATCCAGCTCTGCCAGATTGACCTCACGCCAACTGACACTGGTGACTGTCCCAAACACACCAGAGGTCGCACTTGGCCTGCGCCAGCGAGGTTTATCCATATTCTGAAGTTTCTCCAAGGCCTCTTCAAATGTGTATACATACCGCTGGTCATGCCCACGCTTTCCTATTTGGAAGCCTTTTGACAGGTGCAACTCAGGATGGAAAAAACTGCCGTCCCTGGCAACAGGAACTAGACATGTTTCCTCGATTGTCTTAGCTTGATATTGCTGGCGCAGCTCAAAAATGATGTTTCGCACAAAACCAACCGACAGGAAGATAGCCACCAATATTTTTACTGAAGTTTCACTGAAATTCTTACCCCCCTGATCAGCAGGCGCTCAAGCTACCATACGCAACAGAAGCGAGACGAAGGCATTTTGCCGGGGATTGCGTAATCTGGGCCAAAGCCCAAGAAAACCCTCTGACAGTGCGGCATTGGCAATCAGTCTTCGCACATCGGAGAAGGCAAAACTGGTTCGGCCCTTTACCACATGGCGTCGTTGCGGATCCGCTTTGATGCGATCAGCGTAAATCCAGGTCACTGCAGCGGTCATCATACAGAAGTTCAAGTGATTGCTCACGGCATGGGCGTTACGTGTCTGACTACGAGCGCTGCCGATCTCCTGCTTGATCTCCTTGAAACCTTCAGGGATGTATCGTTAAGATTATGGCGACTCAGCGTCCGTCCTCCGCCCGTTCGCGTACCAGTTCATAACCCCTGCTTCTAACGCCCTGCATCAGCAATTCGATGTTTTCCACCGGTGCGCCGACCATTTGGAGCGCTTCCGCACCGAGGCGCAGGCTGGCTTCGATGGTTTCCGGAAATGCCTGGGTTGCTCCGGCCTGGAGAAGGTGGGCGCTTGCTTCGAGGTCGCGGGCGCGCACGATGACCGGCACTTGGGGGTAGGCGTCTCGCAGGTAGGAGACCGTGCGCAATGCGGTGGCGCTGTGGTCGATGGTGAGCACGACCAGGGTGGCCCGTTCCGCATGGGCGGCGGCGAGCAGTTCGGGGTCGGAGATGTCTCCGTACAGCACGGCTTGGCCATAGGCCCGACCCTGCTCCACCCGTTCCGGGTCGGTGTCAAAGGCGACAAAGGGAATTCCGCTTGCCTGTAGCAGCGTGGCAACGGTGTGCCCCATGCGTCCGTAACCGCCGATCAACACTTGGCGCTCCGGTACTTCCCGTATATCGGTGGGTAGCTCTTGGACCCCATCGCACTTGCCCTCAAGCCGGCAGGCCAGCCTGTCGCCGATACGCACCAGCAGCGGTGTCAGCAGCATGCTCAGGGAAATCACGCCCACAGCCATGATGAAGGTGCCCTCGTCGATGACCTTCAGCGCCAGGGCGGAACCAAACAGCACGAAGCCGAACTCGCCTGCCTGAGCAAGCAGGAAGGTGATGCGCACGGAATTGCCTCGGGAGTATCCGAAGGCGAGCGCCAGTGGAAGGAGCACCATGAGCTTGATGCCGATCAGGACAGCGGTGTGCCCAAGGAATTCGAGCGGTCGTTGGGACAATACCCCGAGGTCGATGGACATACCCACGGCGACGAAAAACAGGCTCATCAACAGCCCTTTGTAGGGCTCTATGTGGGCACGGATCTGCATGTTGTAGCGCGATCCGGAGAGCAGCATCCCCATGATGAAGGCGCCCAGCGCCATGGAGAGTCCCGCCTGGTGCATGGCCCAGGCTGCCAGGAAAACCGCCAGCAATACCACCAGCAGAGACGCCTCACGGTTGTCGTGGCGCGCCAGCCACTCCAGGGCAAAAGGGACCACTCGAAGACCGAAGACCCCGAGGACGACGAACATGCCGCCCAGGATGAGCAACTGTTCCCATAGCGGGATACCGGCGGCGATGGCGGCGGTGTCGGATAGCAGCGGCACCAGGGCAAGCAGCGGCACCACCGAGAGGTCCTGCATCAACAGGATCGCGAATGTGCTGGTGCCGTGGCTGCTGGCGAACTCCCCCCGTTCTTGCAGCAGTTGCATGACGAAGGCGGTGGAGGAGAGCGACAGGGTGAGGCCGATGAGCAGAGCCGTTTTCCAGGATTCCACGCCCAGTGACACATAGAGTGTAATGGCGAGACCGGTCAGCAGGATCTGCAATGAACCGAGACCGAATAGGTCCCTGCGCAACGACCACAAACGGCTTGGTTTCATCTCAAGGCCGATCACGAATAGCAGCAACACCACCCCCAATTCAGTGAAGTGCCGTACGTCCTCCACATGGGTCGTCACATAGGGGCCCGGGGAGTGGGGGCCGACCACCACGCCCGCGATGAGCAACCCCAGCACCGAGCCGAGGCCGAAGTGGCGGAAAAGCGCGACCGCCACCGATGTGACGGCCAGCAGGAGCAAGGCGGATACGATGAAACTGTCTAAGTGCATGCTGTCCTCGGTTGAATGGAAAACCTATTCAGATCATACCGGCCCTCTAATACAGTGGAGAAGACGCATCGTCAGGGTAGATCCAGAACTGATTCATGTCTGCTTGGAGTGAAACGTGGTGTGAAGATCTCACACAGCGACAAAAAGTATGTTATTGAAACGTCTATATCACTCCTCACTCCCATCAGGAACCAGATTCAGCCCAAACAGCATCGCCACACGCGCCTCGATCTGCGTCAACTCCGAGGCAAAAGCATCAGGCTGATAGAGAACATGGACGCGCAGGTGTTTTTCATTCAACTCGGCACTCAATGTACCCGGCAGCAGGTTGACCATATTCGCCTTCCGTGAGAATCCACCAAAGCAGGGCAAACAGTGCCGTCCGAAAAGCAAATGTTGTAAAACCTATCCTATGTCACCTGCTGTTATTTCTGTCCAAACGCCGAATGATTGCCTTCTCCAGCTCAACGAGAAACAACACCGAAGATGCTACCAGGACGATGCGCAGCCACATAGCGGCATCGATAGCCGCAGTACCGAACAGGGTCTGCATGGGGCCCAGGTAGGTAAAGCAGAGCTGGAAGACAAGGAGTATGCCGACCGCAATCAGTGCATAACGGTTTCCCAGCAAACCATTGAGATTGAGCACATTCGCCTTGATATAACGGGAATTGAACAGATAGAAGATCTCGAACATGACCAGCGTATTCACCGCGACGGTGCGTGCCAGTTCAATGCTGGCGCCCTGTTCACGCACCCAGATAAACAGACCGAATGTGCCTGTTACCAGGATGAGTGAGACAAAGATGATGCGCCAGATAAACATGCCCGTAAGCAGCGGTTCACGGGGGTCGCGGGGTGGGCGCTGCATGATATTCCGTTCCGCCGGCTCGAACGCCAGCGTCAACGCCAGGGTAACCGCGGTAATCATGTTGACCCAGAGAATTTGCACCGGGGTGATCGGCAACATGCGGCCGAGCAGTATGGCGGCAATGATGGTCAACGCCTCGCCACCGTTGGTGGGCAAAATGAAGAGGATAGCCTTTTTGAGGTTGTCATAGACGGTGCGCCCCTCTTCCACAGCATGGGCGATCGAGGCGAAATTATCGTCCGCCAACACCATCTCCGAGGCTTCCTTGGCGACCTCGGTGCCATTCTGGCCCATGGCCGTGCCGACATCGGCGCGCTTCAATGCAGGCGCATCGTTCACGCCGTCGCCGGTCATGGCGACCACCTGGCCATTGGCCTGCATTGCCTTGACCAGTCGCAGTTTATGTTCGGGACTGGAGCGTGCGAAGATGTCCACTTCATCGACGACGGCGTGTAACGCGGCCTCATCCATGGACTCTATTTCTTGTCCGGTCAGTACTTTTTCACCGTCACCTATACCCATTTGCGCGCCGATCGCGACGGCCGTCACGGCATGATCACCGGTGATCATTTTCACCTGTATCCCGGCGGACTGGCAGCGGCGCACGGCTTGGGTGGCGTCTTCCCGCGGCGGGTCGATCATGCCGACAACGCCCAGCAGGCTCAGACCGGTTTCCAGGTCCGCAAACTTCAGTTCACGGTGATCATGCCCGACGGCTTGATAGGCAATGGCAAGTACACGCTGGCCCCTGCGTGCCATGGTATGTATCTGCTGCTGCCAATAGCCGGGGTCGAGCGGGGTATCGTCGCCACGGGTTCTCTGCAAGGCGCACATCTCCAACAGCCGTTCCGGCGCACCCTTGATGTAGGCAAAACCGTGCCCGCTGTGATCATGGTGCAGCGTGGCCATGAAGCGGTGTTGGGATTCGAAAGGAATTACGTCGGTGCGCGGCCACGTATCCTGCTCAAAAGACGCATCCAGTCCGGCCTTGATACCCAGAGTCAGCAACGCACCTTCGGTTGGGTCGCCCTGCAGAACCCATTCACCCTGGCGCTCATGTAAAGCAGCGTCATTGCACAACAGGGAGGCGCGCGTCAGTTCGGCAAGGATGGGGTAGTCTTGCAGCAGGATCTCCTTGCCGCCGAAGAGGAAGCCTCCATGCGGGTCGTAGCCTACGCCTGTTACCTCAAACAGGCCGGTGGCCGTGGCAACGGATTGTACCGTCATCTCATTGCGTGTCAGGGTGCCGGTTTTGTCGGTACAGATAACCGTCACCGAACCCAGTGTCTCGACCGCCGGCAGGCGCCGGATGATGGCATGACGCTGTGCCATGCGCTGCACGCCGATGGCCAGCGTAATGGTCATGATGGCGGGCAGGCCTTCCGGGATCGCGGCCACCGCCAGACCCACCGCCGCAAGGAACATCTCAGCAGCCGGGTAATCCCGGACCACTATGCCAAACGCGAGAGTTACCACAGCAATCACGATGATCACTCCGGTCAACCAGCGGGCAAAATGTGACATCTGGCGCAGCAGCGGCGTGGTCAGCGTCTCCACCTGCGCCAGCATGGTGCTGATCCGGCCGATCTCGCTACCGGCGCCGGTTGCAACCACAACACCACTACCCTGTCCATAGGTGACGAGTGTGCCCGAGTACGCCATGTTGTGACGATCTCCCAGCTCCGCATCGTCTGTCACCGGCTCGACGTGCTTTTCCACTGCGACGGATTCGCCGGTCAGCACGGATTCCTGGATCTGCAGACTCTTGATCCGGAACAGACGCAGATCCGCAGGAACCTTGTCGCCTGACTGCATCAGCACCACATCTCCCGGCACCAGTTCATCGGCTGGTATGCTGGTGCGCTGCCCGTCGCGCAGCACCATTGCCCGCGGTGATAACATCTGGCGAATTGCCTTCAGGGCATTCTCCGCCTTGCCTTCCTGTACAAAACCAATCACCGCATTGACGATGACGACACCCAGTATCACACCCGCATCCACCCAATGCCCGAGCAGGGCGGTGACCCCACTGGCAGCAAGCAACACATAGATCAATAGATTATGAAATTGATAAAAGAAACGTACCAGCGGACCGCGTGTCTTGGCCTCAGGCAGCCGGTTCGGTCCATATTCACCGAGACGGCGATTCACTTCATCTTTAGCAAGACCGTCCGGGTCTGCATCCAGAACCCTAAACACCCGCACAGTATCCATCGCGTGCCAGGGATTGGAATCACCGGGCAATTTGCTGGGTTGACGGGCTACACCTTTAACTGCCTTGAGTGTCCGGCGCGTGACGACAGCGCCAACAAGACCCATAACGGCAAGCATGACAAGGACAATCAGCCATTCGACGACAGCAAGATCAAAATGCCAGGCCAGATCCTCATTCATCTGATTTCCCCTTATTCACAGTAAAATCACCGGCCCCCAAGAGACTCACAACCTCTCCCGGCCGCGCCACCCGTACCTGGGCTCCCAATCTCTCCTGCAGGCACTTAGACAGACCAGTGGCAGCCTGCTCCTCCCCATGCACCAGTACAACAGGCTGGCGATTCTTGATCCTTGAGTACCACTTCAGGAGACCGGCCTGATCCGCATGGGCAGACAGACTCCCGACAGTATGCACCGCCGCCACACGTATGGTCTCGCCCCAGAGACGGATATGCCGGGCGACGAGAGCCCGCCCCAACGTATCCTGTGCCTGGAAGCTGGTGATCAGAAGTGGCAGTTCTTACGCCAGACATTGTGTTTGAGGTGGTTTTGATACGTCCGCCGTTGCACATACCGCTGCCGACGATAATGACTGCGCCGGAACGGATATGGTTGAGCTGCATGGACTCCTGTGCCGACCGCGTAAAATGCAGCTTGGGCAGCAGTGACTGCCGAATTCAGGGGACAGTATACTCATTGCGAATTCAGGGAGTTAGGCGTTAGCGTAGATTTGCCATGGACTTTCCAAGTGCATGATACAGAGGCTCACATAATGAGTCACCAGTTGGGGTAGAATTGGAGTGCAGAGTAACCACGGAGGAATCAATGGTGGAGTATAAGAAAGGCGATCGGGTAAAACACCCCAGCAAGTCGGATTGGGGCCTGGGAGAAGTTTTGGAGAATAGTAATGGTCAGGCAGTCCGTATCTTTTTCGTAAACGAAGGCGATAAGACACTCATCCTGGAATATGTGCAACCCATCAAAGTTGTGGGTGAGGAGGCAAAGAATGTGCTTCTGGACAATCGGGCAATCACTCCAAAAGCAGGAGGTATCAAGCACCTCTCATTACCCGCTGCTGTTGAGCGATTCCTAGGCCTTTTCCCCCTTGGGTTCAAAGATGAAAATTATCTGAAAGAGGAGCGGGACTATAAACTCAAAGCCCATGAACTGATGCAGGAACTACTCAACAAGGAAGATTTCCAGGGTTTGCTTAGCTCAGGAAATTATGAGCAGGTCTGTAAACGATCTCTTCGCGTAGTCAACAAGACAAATCTTGTTTTCCCTAATGAAAAAATGGCTCTGAAAGATGGCCTCAAACCCGCAGAACAACAAGAGCGATTTGCAAACGACCTTTACCAGCTTCTTTATGGAAATGAAGAGATGGAGGAGAGATTTACCAACTTCTCCAATACCCTGCAAGAAATGGAAGCAGCAAAATGGACTATCATCAGTTATTTTCCATTCATCTGCCATCCAGATAAGCACATGTTCTTAAAACCAATGATAAGTCAGCATGCTGCGGCTATTATCCGTTTTGAACTAAATTATCAGCCCAAACTCAACTGGTTAACTTACAGCTGCCTCCTGAAATTCTCACAGCTACTCTCTGATTCCATTAAGGAATTGGAGCCTAGGGATATGATCGATGTTCAATCTTTCATGTGGTGTATCGATCCAAAAAGTTACTAGAGCGTTTACAAGAAAATAATTGCATTTAATAAAAATTCTCTGCATTTCAGGGAAATTTGCTATGAGCGCGCAGAAACACTCTGTCCTAGCCTCTTTATCGAGGACCTTCTGTCATCTTAAATGATTAACATTCCTATTACGGAGTGATAGGTAATCCTGGGTGGTGCGGGCTTCTGGGCTTTGCCAGTGCTTACGAAGTCCAGATATGTGAAAAAATGAAGGTCGGCGCTGTTTCTCTTTGCTGAATGTTATTCTCAAACAAAGGGCCTAGGGGTTTCTCGCTAAGCCCAAATTCTGTATGGCTCCCTGGGACAGGTTCGAACTACCATTATCGTGATTACAGGGCTAAGTATAGGGTGGTTATTAGTGTAGGTGGCAGTGTAGGTGTGTGGTATACCGCTCTCTAGCCATTGCGTAGCAAGGGGCAATTGCTGCTGCATCATCGGGGTGTGATTGGGGGAGGGTGTGGGTGTTGTCATCTGGGCGCCGGAATTCAATTTAGACGGGAGCGGGATCTTGTTTGTTAGGCTAAAGGCTAAAAAGTCTGTGCCGACATATTACGATGTCAATCTATTTCTTTAGATCCCTGCCATGGCGACGAAGCCCGGCCTTTCCGGTAGCACGGCCGCCCTTAACCTATTACCTTTTATTTCTCACCCAAAACTGTAATGTTTCTCCACATCCTTGAGAATCTGCCAGGTGCACTTCATCCCGGCGGGAAAGGTTACCAGATCACCGCGTCCAAACTCCTGGGGTTCACCGCCTTCCGGCGTAACTATGACCTTGCCGCGCAGGAAATAGCAGGTTTCGCTCTTGTCATAGGTCCACTCGAATGTGGACACCTCTTTTTCCCAAGTTGGCCAGTCAAAAACACCGGTAATTTCCAACTTCATCGCAGAGGGACGGTGTTCAAAATGGATTGTGTGATGTGTCATATTCGTTAGTTGGTGTCTGTTTGTGATTTATGATGGAAGGAAGTCTAACCTGAATCGAGGGTTGCCGTCAGGTGGCTCCAGTTATCCCGGTCCGGGCAAATATTAAGTTCGGGGGTCAGAGCAACAATCCCGTAGCCTGTCTACAATCAGGGTAATGATGCTTGACGGATGATCTGTTGCTAAACCGATCCGATACTTTATAGTGTGGTCCGGCCAACCGGGATACTTCCCACCCCACGCATCCAGAGCACAGCCCCGACCCATGCAGAAAGCATTCATCGTCTTCGGCCTCTTTATCGCCACCTTCATGTTCGCCTACGCGATCATCGCTGGACTCGTCAACCAGGGTCACTCCCTGCAAGCAGCCGGTATCATCGTACTGATTCTCGCCGCAGGCAGTGCGCTGCTGATCTGGGCGGTCAGAAAACAGTAGGGGGTTGAAACCCGCTGTGCGACGCATCTGCTCCAAGCAGGTTAGGATATCTGTGCTGTTGTGATGCGACGGTCGAACTGGCAGGAAAAAAATGACTTCTGAGAGCGATCTGAAACTGGTTTCACTTGCCGGCGGTGTTGGCATGCGCCTGCAGCAGCACGGTTTAACCCTGGTTCTGGCAGAATCCTGCACGGGTGGCTGGGTGGCCAAGGCGCTGACCGATATTCCGGGCAGCAGTGCCTGGTTCGACCGGGGTTTTGTTACCTACAGCAATATGGCCAAGCAGGAGATGCTGGGTGTTGATGCCTCTACAATCGATCAGTGGGGGGCGGTGAGCGAACAGGTTGTCGCCGCCATGACGAACGGGGCGCTCGCCCATAGCCGTGCGGATGTCGCGCTTGCCGTTAGTGGCATCGCGGGGCCGGGCGGCGGGTCTGAGGAGAAGCCTGTGGGCACCGTCTGTTTCTCCTGGCAACTGCGCCCGCAGGAGCCGGTCGTAAGTCGTGAACACTTTTTCGGGGATCGGGAAGCAGTGCGTCTCCAATCGGTGTTTTATGCACTTGAACAGTTGCTCGAAGTACTTGCGGCGAATGGCTGATCAACGACTCTTTTTTGGGCTTTGGCCGGATCGAAAGGTGCGGGACCGGCTGGTACGGGCTGGTCGTCAGTTTGGTGAAGCGGGGGGACGACAGCACCATCCTGACGACCTGCACATGACCCTGGTCTTTTTGGGGAAAGTGACGGAGCAGCAGCTGCCTTGTGTGAAATCGGTGGCGGATGCAGTCGATGTCGAGCGCTTCTCCCTGGCGCTGAATCGAGTGGGTTATTGGTCCCGGCCACGGATTCTCTGGTGTGGGCCGGAGACGATTCCGGATGTTTTGAATGATCTGGTCGCTGATCTCAAACAGGGATTACAGGCCTGTGGTTTTGCAGCTGAACAGCGAACCTACAAACCTCATGTCACCTTGCTGCGTAAGATGCGCCATGGCGAGTCCGGTCTGCTTGAGCCAACCATCGAGTGGGAGGCGCGGGAGTTTGTGCTGGCGGCATCCGGTAATGGCCCCGATACACCATCCCGTTACCGGGTCATCGGACGCTGGCCGATGGGAGCGATAAACTCGACAAGCGCTTGATGAATGCGTTCGTCTCACCTCGATCGCAGAGAGGGATTCAAGTTGCTGGATCCGCGGACTCATGATTTGAGTCTGCACCTGTGTGATAATTGTTACTTCCAAAAACTACTGTATGAATGTACAGTACTTACAGAACAACACCACAGAGGTTAATCCGGATGGACGACAATCGCACAAAAGCACTCAGCGCGGCCCTGGGGCAGATCGAGAAACAGTTTGGCAAAGGTTCTGTCATGCGTATGGGGGATGCCAGCGCTATCCGTGATATTGGTGTGATCTCCACAGGTTCGCTCAATCTGGATATCGCACTGGGTGTGGGCGGGTTGCCAAAGGGACGTGTAGTCGAGATCTACGGCCCGGAATCCTCCGGCAAGACCACGCTGGCCCTGCAAGTAGTGGCGGAGGCCCAGAAACAGGGCGGAACCTGCGCTTTTATTGATGCAGAGCACGCCCTCGATCCGGACTATGCGGGAAAAATGGGTGTAGATGTTGACGAGCTGTTGGTCTCCCAGCCCGATACCGGCGAGCAGGCGTTGGAGATCACAGACATGCTGGTACGCTCCGGCGCCGTCGACGTGGTGGTGATAGACTCGGTGGCTGCCCTGACCCCGAAGGCGGAGATTGAGGGTGAGATGGGTGATACCCATGTTGGTCTGCAGGCACGCTTGATGTCCCAGGCCCTGCGAAAATTGACTGCCAATATCAAGCGCACCAACTGCCTGGTGATTTTCATCAACCAGATTCGCATAAAGATCGGTGTCATGTTTGGGAACCCGGAGACCACCACTGGTGGCAATGCCCTCAAATTCTACGCCTCGGTACGTCTCGATATCCGCCGCATCGGCGCTATCAAGAAGGGTGACGAGATAGTCGGCAACGAAACCAAGGTCAAGGTGGTGAAGAATAAGGTGGCCCCCCCCTTCAAGCTGGCACACTTCGAGATCCTCTATGGCGAGGGTATCTCCCGTGAAGGGGAGATCATCGATCTGGGGGTTAAGCAGAACCTTATTGACAAGGCAGGAGCCTGGTATAGCTATAACGGTGACCGCATTGGTCAGGGCAAGGAGAATGTACGGCAGTTTCTGAAGGACAACCCGGACATTGCCGATCATGTTGAGGAACGCATCCGCAACGAGCTGCTGCCGCAAGAGCGGGAAACGGAAATTAAAGTGGTTGAGGCCAAAGCCTGAACGACCTTTCGGACAGTGGTGAAGTTGAGGCGGTAGCGCTCCGCCTGCTGGCTGCGCGAGAGCACTCCCGCCGACAATTGTGCAATAAACTGCGTGGGCGTGGCTTTGATGGTGACGTTATCGAAGTCGTGCTCGACGGCATAGAGCGGACCGGACTGCTGAGTGATGCACGATTTACTGAGTCCTACATCGAGTGGCGCGTCGGCCGTGGCAGTGGGCCAGTGCGCATTCGCCGTGAACTGAGGGAACGGGGCATTGATGGTGCCATGATTGCCGGCTTTTTGGAGGTTTATTCCGGTGAGTGGCAGGAACTGCTAAAAGGAGTACACGACCGCAAATATGGTTCTGAGCCGGCTCAGGACCGCAAGGAGCTGTCTCGGCGTGCGCGCTTTCTGGAATACCGGGGTTTTCCAGGTGAGCTGATCCGACAGTTCCTGTTTGATTTTGATTGACCTTGGCTTGGACTTTTTGGGTGCCTCAGTTAGCTGGAATTCCTGGGTTTGAACAATTCCTATACTAAATCAATATATTAACTTATCATTGTAACTTAATGATATTTATTAATATAATAAATACATTCCGTGCTATTTCTGAGGCATGAGTTTCATCGGGATCATCTGAGGGTATCGCGCTTTCATAGGGTGCGCCGCGCGCGCAATCGCCATGGTGTGCGTGGTTTATCCTGGGTTAGGTGATCTAATCTACATGGATCGGGGCTAAATTGGCTGGTTGTGCATTAATATCTTCAGTGGTTGTTTCCTTGTGAGTTGCCGTCGGAAGAGTGTCAGCTTTGCGATGTTTTTGCGGGGCAGAAAAAATTCATGGAAGCGGGTGTTTTGGTCTGTTTTCTGGTATCTTGAACGGCTGTTTTTTTCTGGTGATTTTGCTTGTCCGAAATGAAAAGTAGCGCTGATATCCGTAAGGCCTTCCTGGACTATTTTGCTGAACACGGCCACGAGGTGGTCGCCAGCAGTCCATTGGTACCCATTAACGACCCGACCCTGCTTTTTACCAATGCGGGTATGGTGCAGTTCAAGGATGTCTTTCTTGGGCGTGAAAAGCGCAATTATGTCCGCGCTACCAGTTCCCAGCGCTGTGTTCGTGCCGGTGGCAAACACAATGACCTGGAAAATGTCGGTTACACCGCACGTCACCACACCTTCTTCGAAATGCTGGGCAACTTCAGCTTTGGAGACTACTTCAAGCGGGATGCCATCAAATATGCCTGGGAGTTCCTTACGGTAACCCTCGGTCTGCCTGCAGAAAGGCTCTGGGTCACCATCTACGATGAGGATGAAGAGGCGGCGGACATCTGGCTCAATGAGGTCGGTATCAATCCCGCCAGTTTCACCCGTATCGGTGACAAGCCCGGCAAGCGTTACGAAAGCGACAACTTCTGGTCGATGGGGGATACCGGTCCCTGCGGCCCCTGTTCGGAAATCTTCTATGACCACGGTGAGGGAATCTCGGGCGGCCCGCCCGGCACCCAGGAAGAGGACGGCGACCGATATATTGAGATCTGGAACCTGGTATTCATGCAGTACAACCGGGATGCCGATGGCAACATGACCCCGCTCCCCAAGCCCTCCGTGGATACCGGTATGGGACTGGAGCGTTTGGCTGCTGTGCTGCAGCATGTTCACAGCAACTATGAAATAGACCTATTCACCAGCCTGATCAAGGCAGCGGGGAAGGTCACCGGCTGCAACGATCTTGAAGAGAAATCTTTGCGGGTGATTGCCGACCACATTCGCGCCTGCGCTTTTTTGGTGGCGGATGGGGTAATGCCCTCCAACGAGGGACGTGGCTTTGTGGTGCGCCGCATCATCCGGCGCGCTATTCGCCATGGCTATATGCTGGGTAAGAACGATCCCTTTTTCTTCCAGCTGGTCGACCCGCTGGTAAACGAGATGGGAGAGAGCTATCCAGAACTGGTTCAGGCCGCAGGTCAGGTAAAACGCGTCCTGAAACAAGAGGAGGAGCGTTTCGCCGAAACCCTTGAGCAGGGCATGAAGATCCTTGAGGAGGTGATTGCCGGACTCGACAGCACAGTGATCCCCGGCGAGACCGTCTTCAAGCTTTACGACACTTATGGCTTCCCTGCCGATCTTACCGCCGATATTGCCCGTGAGCGGGATCTGACCCTCGACATGGATGGTTTCAGTCGTGAGATGGAGGCCCAACGGGAGCGCGCCCGGGCCGCCAGCCAGTTCGGAGTCAACCAGGAGTTCAGTCTTAGCCTGGATGCGGAGACCCTTTTCACTGGCTATGGACAACTCGAAGACGAGGGCAATGTTGTTGCACTGGTGCGGGACGGAGCGTCCGTCGAGTCCCTCGCGCAGGGTGAATCCGGAATGGTCATTCTCGATCAGACCCCGTTCTATGCTGAGTCTGGTGGACAGGTGGGCGATCAGGGAGTGCTCGAGGCCAACGGCGTCCTGTTCGAGGTGGATGACACCCGCAAGCAGGCGGGTAGTGTGTTTGTCCACATTGGTAAGCTGGAGGAGGGTGAGCTGCACATTGGTGATACCGTCAAGGCTCAGGTCAACGATTTTACCCGCCAGGCGACAGCGCTTAACCACTCTGCCACACACTTGCTGCATTCGGCGCTGCATACCGTACTGGGTGAACATGTTGCGCAGAAGGGTTCTCTGGTTGATGCGGAGAGGCTGCGTTTCGACTTCTCCCATTTTGAGCCGATCTCCCGCGAGCAGCTGCAGGAGATCGAGCAGATGGTCAATGAACAGATCCGCCGCAATCACCCCGTCGAGACGCAGATCATGTCCCTTGATGATGCGCGAGAGAGCGGTGCCAAGGCGCTGTTTGGCGAGAAATACACCGACGAGGTTCGGGTGCTGAGCATGGGGGATTTCTCCACGGAACTGTGTGGCGGCACCCATGCCAACGCGGTGGGTGATATCGGTTTGTGCAAGATCACCTCCGAAAGCGGCATTGCCGCCGGCGTGCGACGCATCGAGGGCGTCACCGGTCAGCGTGCTCTCGAATGGGTTGAGGCGGATGAGGAACGGGTTCAGCGTCTGGCCGACTTGGTCAAATCAGGACGCGACGATATCGAAGAGAAGGTCATAAATATTCTGGATCGCAACCGCAAGCTGGAGAAAGAGCTGGAGCAGCTCAAGGCCAAGCTGGCGAGTGCGGCCGGTAGTGATCTGGCCTCAGACGCCATCGAAGTCGGGGGGGTGAAAGTGCTTGCTGCCAAGCTTGAGGGTGCCGATCCCAAGTCTCTGCGCGACACCATGGATCAGCTGAAGAACAAATTGAGTTCGGCCGTCATCGTGCTGGCGACTGTGAGCGGGGAGAAGGTCTCCCTGGTCGCTGGCGTCACAAAGGATCTGACCGGAAAGATGAAGGCTGGTGATCTGATCAAGATGGTGGCAGAGCAGGTTGGTGGCAAGGGCGGAGGGCGTCCCGATATGGCGCAGGCCGGTGGTAATAATCCTGAAGCGCTGCCGGATGCATTGGCCCAAGTCGAAAAATGGGTGCGTGAGAAGACTGGCGTTTGATTTCTGTGGGTTTTCACCCACGTGATTTTCGTGTTTAATTACGCACTTTCCCGTTGCGGGTACCACCCGTAACGCCAACTCCACCAAGTATACTGTTTAGATATGGCGCTGATTGTCCAGAAATATGGCGGTACCTCTGTCGGTACAATCGAAAGAATCCAGGTAGTAGCCGGAAAGATCAAGGCCAAAGCTGAAAGTGGTGATCAGATTGTAGTTGTGGTTTCTGCAATGTCTGGAGAAACCAATCGCCTGATTGGTTTGGCCGACGAGATCGAGGAATCTCCCTCACCCCGTGAGATGGATGTGCTTGTCTCGACGGGTGAGCAGGTGACCATTGCACTGCTCTGCATGGCACTGCATAAGGTGGGTTGCCAGGCCCGATCCTATACCGGCGGCCAGGTTCAAATTCTTACGGACAACGCACACAACAAGGCACGGATCAAGGATATCGATAGCGCTCGTGTGAAAGCGGATCTTGATGCCGGTCATGTGGTTGTGATTGCCGGATTTCAGGGAGTGGACGATAAAGGCAACATCACGACGCTGGGTCGTGGCGGATCCGACACCACTGCAGTTGCGATGGCTGCTGCACTTAAGGCCGATGAGTGCCAGATCTACACCGATGTTGACGGCGTCTATACGACTGACCCAAGAATTGAACCCAAGGCCCGTCGATTGGGACGTATTACTTTCGAAGAGATGCTGGAGATGGCCAGTCTGGGCTCGAAGGTACTGCAGATCCGCGCGGTTGAGTTTGCTGGAAAATACAATGTACCCTTGCGGGTCCTTTCCAGCTTTGAAGAGGGTGAAGGTACCCTGATAACCTTTGAGGAAGATAACGTGGAAGCGGCAAAGATCTCCGGTATTGCGTTTAATCGCGACGAGGCAAAACTGACGGTTCTGGGTGTGCCCGATCAGCCCGGTGTGGCCCACAAAATACTGGGTCCGATTGCAGATGCCAACATCGAAGTCGATATGATCGTGCAGAATATTGCTGCGGATGAAGCGACGACTGATTTTACATTCACTGTCCACCGAAATGATTTCATCCAGGCCAAAGAGATCCTGCAGGAAGTTGCGAAGTCTTTGAAGGCGCAGGACGTGTTGAACGATGACTCTGTGGTCAAGATTTCATTGGTTGGTGTGGGCATGCGGTCTCACGCGGGTATTGCCAGTGAGATGTTTGAGGCACTGGCTAAAGAGGGTATCAACATACGAATGATCTCTACATCCGAAATCAAGATTTCAGTTGTAATAGATGAGAAATACCTCGAACTTGGGGTAAGAACGTTGCATGAGGCATTCGGATTGGAATCTGAGGACGTGGCATAATCACTACATTCCTAAAATCTTACTGATCTCCAACTATAAGGATTTATTGGACTTTTTTCTGGTCCAACCTATTGTTAGTATAGGCGTGCCAGTTACATCATAGTCTCTGGCTTGGTTGGTGAACGCTGTCGGTAGTTTCGGACACTCTCGGCTTATGCTCTGACAGCAGGTAAGAAGGAAACAGGGAGATTGGATTATGTTGATCTTGACTCGCCGTGTCGGCGAAACTCTTATGATTGGCGATGAAGTAACGGTTACCGTGTTGGGTGTAAAAGGTAACCAGGTTCGTATTGGTGTAAATGCTCCGCGTGATGTGACTGTGCATCGTGAAGAGATTTACGAACGGATCAAACGCGAGCAGGCTGAACAGCAGGGTACAGAAGAATAGCAAAGTTGGTTCGCGGTGCGGTTTTAATATCGCACAAAAAAAACTTCGGCAGTTGCCGAAGTTTTTTTTGTTTGTAGGAAGAGAAATCGGTACAATTCGTTTCGGTTTTGCGGGATGTCTAAATGGCACTGACCCCAAAACAACGTGCTACCCAATATGGTCCGTAGGGCCAATAGGTTAAGTGCACGGAATTTGGAGAGATGGCCGAGCGGCTGAAGGCGCTCCCCTGCTAAGGGAGTATGGGGTTTATAGCTCCATCGAGGGTTCAAATCCCTCTCTCTCCGCCATATAGCCAATGCTGACTGAAAAGTCGGTTTTGTGTTGACAAAAGAGCGCGAATTCAGCAGAATTCGCGCTCCAAAAAGCTACGCGCCCGTAGCTCAGCTGGATAGAGTACCTGGCTACGAACTAGGGTGTCGGAGGTTCGAATCCTTCCGGGCGCGCCATATTCCTTGGGGAAATCAAAGGGTTAGCAGTTAAACAACTGCTGACCCTTTTTCTTTTTCCGACAGTTTTCCGACAAGCTCCTTTTTCCGTCTAACCACTGTCAGGGTCGGGGTTTGAGCGATGCCGCGATCAACGATCTTTTCGACAGCATCCAGCAGCTCGCTCAGCTCCGCTGCTGAGTAATGGGTTGTGATATCCTCATTGGCGTGCCCCAGGAGGGCTTTACGTGTCTCTAGCGGTACTCCTACGCCCCTGAGACGTCGCCCGAAGGTTTATGCGCACCCTTCAGGATTCCATTTTCCATCGGCAGCCCAGTGGCTTTCCATGCTCGCCTCCATGCGTTTGTATGTGGCTTCCTTACGGGGCTTCCCTGGTATGTGAACACATAGTCCGGGTGTGTCATTTCTTCTACCTCAGTTAAGTAAATCTATCTTAACTGGGTTGTGCCAATCTATTGAACCACGTCAATGCTCCAGAGGCTGTCTTTGGCATGTTCGACAAATGTAAGCCATGATGGTCCACCGTCACCAGGACCTGGCCTGTAATGTGTGGCGAGGATGCGTCGCACCACATCTTTATCAATGTCGATTCCGAATGACTTGGCGATTTGCTGAGCAATTCGGCGGCAGCCAAAACGCGGGTTGCGTTGCTTCAGTTCAACGATACCCTATTCACTGAAAGAAGATATTGACAAATTATCGAAAGGTGTATATACACATACTATGGCTAAACAAAACACAAGCTGTGATCTCAAACAATGCCGGGAAATCGAGCAGACCTGTGCAGTGTTCAATCTGCGCAAGGCTTCCCGGGTTGTGACGCAGCTGTATGAGGAGATCATGAAACCCAGCGGAGTGCTGCCAACCCAGCTCACCTTGCTGGTGGCAACCCGGGCTCTGGGGCCGATTGCGATTTCCAAAATGGCCGAGGTGCTGGTTATGGACCGGACCACGCTGACCCGCAATCTGAAACCCCTGGAGAGAGAGGGTTTACTGTCGGCGGTGCCTGGCAAGGAAGACCAGCGTTCGCGTGAAGTGAGCCTGACAGGTAAGGGCCTTAAGCGACTGGAACAGGCACTCCCGTTGTGGCAGTAGGCGCAGCGCCGGGTCAAACGTGCGCTGGGTGCCAGCCGGCTTGATCGCATGCTGGGTGATCTGACGGCAGTGGTGGATGCAACGGGAACAAGTTGATATTTTTACAGGGTAATAGGTGTATATACACACAATAGGAGGTTCTCATGAATAGCAGTGAATTGAATCAAACACAGGCCAGGTATTTTTTCCTGGGTGTGACGGCCTGGCCAAAGACCATAATTGCTATCGGCCTGATACTCATCATCGGATTCGCCAGTTTTATACCAACACTTGAGAAGGATACCCGGGCCGATGCCTTCATTCCGCCGGATCATCCTGCGCTGTTATTTCGTGACAAGGTTGAAGACATCTTCGGTCTGCAGGACCCGATGGTGATTGCTCTCGTCAACGAAGGGGAGGCCGGTATCTTCAATCCGCACTCGTTGGAGGTAGTGGAATGGCTGACCCGGCGTCTTGAGACGGTGGATAATATCGATCCCGAGCGCATCACCAGCCTGGCGACAGAAAACGATATTATCGGCACTGAAGACGGGATGCTGGTCGAGCCCTTTTTCGAGACCCCGCCGCGAACGCAAGCGGCCGCCAATGCGGTACGCACGGCGGTGATGGACTTTCCCTTGTACGTCGGCAGTCTGGTATCAAGAGACGGCACGGGTACCCTGATTGTGGCCGAGTTGGACGATCAAACAAATGCACAGCAGGTCTACGAGGAACTATTGCAGATTGTAGAGCAGGCGCCGGTACAGGAAGGTGAACAGTTGTACGTGGCGGGAGAGGGCGCCGTCGCCGGTTATATGGGCGCCTATATTGATGCCGATGCTTTTCGGCTCAATCCCATCGCCGGATTGGTCATTACCCTGGTATGTTTTGTCGCCTTTCGCACTTTGAGAGGAACTTTGATACCTAACCTGGTGGTCGCTGCAACGGCCGTCAGTGCACTGGGTCTGATGGCAGCAGCGGGTGTCAGCTTCTTTGTGATTACCAACGCACTGCCCGTCGTGTTGATTGGCATCGCGGTGGCCGATTCGATTCACATTCTCAGCCAGTACTATGAAGAGGTCGCCCTGCATCCTGATGATACGCCACGGGATGTCACGGTACGGACCATGCTGCACATGTGGCGTCCGGTGACGCTGACATCATTAACCACCATGGCCGGATTCCTGGGCCTGTATTTCGCCTCCATGATGCCGCCGATGCAGTACTTCGGTCTGTTCGCCATGATCGGTGTGGGCGTGGCCTGGGTGTACTCCCTGACGGTCGTGCCCGCGGTACTGAGTCTGTTGCGACTCAAGCCGAGCCGCGCCTACTCGATTCAGGCAGGTGAAAATTCATCTCGCGTCGACGGGTTCGGACGCGTGCTCGACGTACTGGGTCGTGCCGTGGTGCGCGCGCCGCGTAGAATTTTATTGGTGGCAGTCACCCTCATCGTAATCGGTGGCATCGGCGCCTCGAAAATTCAGCTGGATGAAACCCTGATCCGGGTGTTTCACCATGAAGAGCCACTGCATATCGCGGACAGTACACTAAACCGGGTGTTCGACGGGACCCATTACCTGGACATTATGATCGAGACGCCGGAACCCGAGGATCTGTTCAAGCCTGAACACCTGCAACGTATCGAGGCCCTGCAGCGCTGGCTGGAAATACAACCACACGTGAACGGGACTACATCGATCGTGGATTACCTGAAGCAGATGAACAAGGCGCTGCATGAGGATAGCAAGGAGGCATATCGACTGCCTGAAGATCCCGACCTGGTTGCGCAGTATTTTCTGCTGTATTCCGCCAGTGGCGACCCGACTGACTTCCAGGAGGAGGTTGATTACGACTACCAGTTGGCCAACGTGCGCGCCCGTCTGGATGACGGTCGCTACTCGGTCGAGAAGGTCGTTATCGAAGCCGCGCAGCAGTATATCGACGACGAGTTTAATGCGCCGGGCATCAAGGCGTATCTCAGTGGACGCGTAAATGTCGACTACCACTGGATCAAGCGCCTCGGCGAGAGCCATGTGGTGAGTGTCGCCATATCCCTGTTACTGGTCTGGCTGATGGCGACAGTCAGTTTCCGTTCAGCCGTTGCCGGCACGATTGCATTGTTACCGGTCGTGACGACGATCCTGACGATCTATGCAGTGATGGGCTTCAGTGGCATCTGGTTATCTATTGGTACTTCAATGTTCGCAGCCATCTCGATTGGCCTGGGTGTGGATTTCTCCATCCACACCATCGAACGCCTGCAAAGCCTGCTGCGCGATACACGGCTTTCCGTGGATGAAGCGATCCTGAAACTTTATCCGTCCACCGGTCGCGCCCTGTTGTTTAACTTCGCTGCACTGGCGCTGGGTTTCGGGGTGCTGACAACCAGCAAAGTAGTGGTGCTGCACGAGTTCGGTGTGCTGGTCGCCGTGGCGATAGCGACCAGCTTTCTTTCCAGCATGACGGTGTTACCGGCCCTGGTGAAGGTGTTCAAACCCGGGTTCCTGTGGCAGGAAAATGCGGCTACGAGCACTGCCATTCCACAGACGCAAACGACGAACTGATAATCGAGGAGATAGAGATGACTACCAAAGACAGACCTGTAGCATTAATAACCGGCGGCTCAAGATGCATTGGCCTGGAACTGGCCCGGGAATTTGCCCGCCACGACCACGACCTGGTGCTGGTGGCGCGCGATGAACATGACCTGAAACAGGCGGCTACCGGCATTGAGGATGAAACTGGTGCTAGGGTCACCACCCATGCCCTGGATCTGACTCAGGATGCTGCGGTGGATGAGTTGTTCAAACAACTGGCAATGACTCGGGTCGATGTACTGGTCAATAACGCCGGCATCGGTGATTACGGTCCTTTTGCAGAAAGTGACCCGGAGCGTCTGATGGCCATGTTGCAGCTCAACATGCTGAGCCTGACCCGGTTGACGCATCATTTTCTGCAGCCAATGGTGGAGCGTGGCAGTGGGCGCGTCCTTAATGTGGCCTCGTTGGTGGGCTATTTTGCCGGTGGCCCCAATTGGATCGCCTATGTAGCTTCAAAGGCCTATGTACTTTCATTCACTCGTGGCCTGGCAGCGGAGTTGCGCGGTACCAATGTGACGGCAACGGCACTATCTCCGGGTGCATCGACCACAAACTTCGTCACAGATGCCCGTGTCGCCGATACCCGTACCTATCGCTGGCTACCCAGGGTTTCCATCCGGCGTGTCGCCAGTGTGGCCTACCGCGCCACGATGGCAGGGCACACAACCATGATACCGGGCGGCATCAACAAGGTGCTTGCCTTCCTGGGTGAATTGCAGCCGCGCGGTATTGCCATGGCCGTGTTCGCATTCCTGTCTCGCAGGACAAGCAATCCCGATTTACAACGTACCAATGCTGGAGTTCCCCGATGAAACACTTCAAGGGCTCCGGGTACCAGTCTCTGTCGGAAGTCTTGCTGTTGACTGACCGACACTTACCCAAACAGACCGCGACTGGCTGTCGAGGAGGATAGTATGAAAACCTTAACCAGACATACACGAAAGGGATTAATTACAGTGCTGATCCTGGCAATTTCACCTGCAACCAACACACTGCAAGCAGCAGACTGGCCAACGGGTGATGAGATTGCACAACGTATTAATGCCCGGGACGAAGGTGAGGCGGTCTCGCGCAATCTCACCATGGAGATGATCGACCGTCGCGGCAAGAAACGTGTGCGTGAAACCCGCGGTTTTCGAAAATATTATGGCGATGAAAAACGCAGTGTGATCTTTTACCAGCAACCAAAAAATGTAAAAGATACAGCGTTTATGACCTACGATTATCCGCAAGCTGACGTGGACGATGACCAGTGGCTGTATCTGCCGGCGATGCGCAAGGTCAGACGCATTTCGGCCTCGGATCGCGGGGACTACTTTCTCGGTACCGATTTCACTTACGAGGATATCAAACTTGAGTCCAAGGTCTCCATTGCAGACTATACTCGTAAGACTACGGGTGAGGACGAGGTGGACGGCCACCATTGCTATGTCGTCGAGGCGCTTCCCGTCGATGATGAAACCGCAAAGGAGCTTGGCTACAGCCGTGTCGAGCAATGTGTGGATGACGCAATCTGGATGGTGCGCCGCAGCCGGTTTTGGGATACCCGGGGGAAGTTGTTAAAAACGATCCACACCAGGGGTATCCGCCAGGTGCAGGGTATCTGGACCCAACATCATCTTGAAGTAGAAAACCACAAGACCAGTCACCGTACCGTCTTTACTTTCAGCGAGGTTGATTATGTGAAAGGCGTCCATGATGGTGTATTTACCCAGAAGGCGATTAGGCGTGGGTTATAGCGAGATTACTTGAACCAATGCTGACCAGGAAGAAGGCTGCGTTGCTGTTACTGGGAGGGGTGTTGTCCGGCCCAGTCCAGTCAGCGGAGTTCGATTTCTCAGGCATTGCACGTGGGCAATGGGCCGTCAATACTGAAGATGGCAGTAGCCAGGCTTTTGAGCTGGCGCTGGAGCCGGAGCTTGTCAGTCGATTCGATAATGGCTGGAAACTGACCGCCATCGGCCGGTTGCGTGCTGAGACGGTTGACGGGCTCAGACCCGGGGACGTGAATCGGGACAGCTACAGTCAGGCAAGCCAGCCGGGGCTTGTCGGACAGGAACTGGAAGCAGAATTGCGGGAGTTCTACCTGGAAGGCGATCTTGGTGAGCACTATCTTACGCTCGGCAAACAGCAGGTGGTCTGGGGCAAGGCCGATGGCCTCAAGGTACTGGATGTGGTTAATCCGCAGTCCTTCCGGGAATTTATCCTGGAAGATTTTGATAACTCGCGAATCCCGTTGTGGATGGTCAATGTCGAACACCCGCTTGGCAACTGGGATGCCCAGTTTATCTGGATACCGGACCAGACCTACCACGCGCTCCCAAAACGCGATGCGACCTATGCCTTCAGCTCGCCACAGCGGGTGCCATCGGCGCCGCCAGGCGTTACGGTCGATGTTCGTGACATAGAACGCCCGCAGCGATTCTTTGCCGATTCCGACGCCGGGATCCGGTTGTCCACCTTTTATAAAGGCTGGGACATCACGCTGAATTATCTGTATCAATACAGCAATTTCCCGGTCCTGTTTCAGCGTCTGGTTATGAGTCCGACCGGTCCGGTTGCAGTGATCGAGCCACGTTATGAGCGCACACATGTGATTGGCGGCACCTTCAGCAATGCCTTTGGCGAATGGGTGGTGCGAGGTGAGTTGGGCTATTTTTCCGATCAATTCTTTCTCACAGACAACGCATCTGATGCTGATGGTATTGTGGAAAGCCCCGAATTGTCCTATGTCCTTGGGTTTGACTGGACAGGAATTGAGGATACCTTCCTGAGTGCACAGCTGTTCCAGAGCCGGGTCACCGATTCACCGACCGGGTTGGTGCGTGATGAACTGGACACTAACCTGACCTTCCTTGCACGGCGTGACTATCACAATGACACCCTGCAGGCCGAGGTGCTGTGGATCGTCAGTATGAACCATGGCGATGGACTGTTACGTCCAAAGCTTGTCTATGAATGGCAGGACAATGTGAAGACCTGGGTGGGTGCGGATATTTTCTACGGTGACCGTGACGGCCTGTTTGGCCAGTTCAGCGATAATGACCGGATTGTCATTGGTGTGGAACTGGGATACTAAGGTACGCAGGCTGTTCAATAGACGGCTGTTAACTGCCCGGATGTCGGCAAATAATTGTCCAATAGATGGCGCCAAATAACCCTAAATATCGTCAAATAGGACCAAATAGATCAATTTTATTGGCCAGTGTAGGTCATATAAAAGCATTGAATTACAGTAGGATAGGGCGCTTAGGTTGGAACACTACGAACCAGGTGGTTGGAGGTTCGAATCCTTCCGGGCGCGCCATAAAATTCTGTTAACGGCTGCCTAAAACCGCGTATAAATGGCGAAGGGAGTTACCCTTCTGCGACCCTCGTTCTGACCAAGTCGAGTCGATGTTAAGGAACATCCTGCTGCATGTGGTGATGGCCTTTCAGACAATTCCTACACCATTAGTGGATTTTTCTGATTCACCATCCCGATGCACGGGATGAGTATTGATTCCCAGCAAGGGACGACCGATGAGGAATCGGATGGGCGCAGGGGATGTTTCCTTATCGGGCTGCGCTTCCGGGATGATGGGGGCCAGACGCCAGGGAAGGTGTCGACATCTCGAAGCCCGCTGGGGATTGGTGCGGGCTTTCTTCTTCTCTGGATTCTCATGGTTGTTATCGATGGGCGGCCATCCTCCAGAGTCAATGGCGTCAGTCAGGACACTCTGGCTACTCATCATTTCAGGACGCCATCCGTCGTTGTCTTTATCGTGAAGGCGGTGATTCTCTCCTCCTTCATCAAGCTCAATCAGTTTACGGATCATGTAGGTTTCCCAGATTGGCATCACGGATTTCTTCAGTGAACTCGTGGAACTGGACCAGGCTTCTCTCGCGGGGTTACGTAGTCAAGTATCCTGGGCGGTGTCTCATGATTTGGCGCTTTACGGCCGTTTACGGACCTGGAAGGTAGCGTGATTTCTGTGGAGAATTCATGGGAATAAAGCAATACGTAGCGTACACCGACCGTTGGTGTGATGAACTGACTAACCTGACCTTCCTTGCACGGCGTGACTATCACAATGACACCCTGGGTAAGGCCGAGGTGCTGTGGATCGTCATGAAATATGAATATGATGGACCGTTACGTCCAAAGCTTGTTCAAGAGAACGGCAGGACAAATGGAAGACCCGGGTAAGTGCGGACGACATTTTCACAGACCGTGACGCCCGTTTCCAATAGTTCAAATATACGACCGACTACTGGTGGAACTGGGATACTAAGGTACGCAGGCTGTCCAATAGACGGCTGTTAACTGCCCGGATGTCGGCAAATAATTGTCCAATAGATGGCACCAAATAACCCTAAATATCGTCAAATAGGGCCAAATAGGGCCAAATAGGTCCGCAGTCAATTTTATTGGACAGTGTAGGTCATATAAAAGCATTGGATTACAGTAGGATAGGGCGCTTAGGTTGGAACACTACGAACTAGGTGGTCGGAAGTTCGAATCCTTCCGGGCGCGCCATAAAATTCTGTTAATGGCTGCCTAAAACCGCGCATAAATGGCGAAGGGGGTTACCTTACAGCGACCCTCGTTCTGACCAAGTCGAGTCGATGTTAAGGAACATCCTGCTGCATGTGGTGATGGCCTTTCAGACAATTCCTACACCATTAGTGGATTTTTCTGATTCACCATCCCAATGCAGGATGGTATATTAATTCCCAGCAAGGACGACCGATGAGAATCGGATGGGCGCAGGGATGTACCCCCTTGTATCAAGGCTGCCCTCAAGGATGATGGGGAGCCAGACGCCAGGGAAGGTGTCGACATCTCGAAAGCCCGCCCAGGGATTGGTGCGGGCTTTCTTCTTTCTGGATTCTCTGCCGGATTGTTATCGATATTCAGGCGACCATCCTCCAAGTCAGTAACGTCAGTCAGGACACTCTGCTTCACTCATCATTCAGAACGCCACATCGTCGTTGTCTTCCTCGAAGGCGGTGATTCTCTCCTCCTTCATCAGCTCAATCAGTTGCAGATCGTAGCGGTTTCAGATGGCATCAGACAACAGTTTTTGCGGCAATTAAATCTTCACCAGATAGGCGCGCTTTTTTATAGCCATTTACAGCCCTGGAAGGTAGCGTGATTTCATTGAAGGAATTCATGGGAATAACCATCATAAAGGAATCGTCACCATGACTACGGATGTTTTTATCTCCTACGCGCACGCCGGCGGTGCGAAAGAATCGGTCCGTAAACTCGAACGCCTACTGTCCAAGGCGGGTCTGAACGTTTTTCTCGACGAACGTGAAATCCCCTTCGGTAGTCCCTTCCCACATGACATTTCCGAAGCTCTGCTCGAATCCCGGCAGGTTGTGATCTTTATAGATAGTGCCTATTTCACCCGGCCATGGTGTGTCTATGAGTTTCAGGCTGTCACTGCACCATACCGTGCAGCCAAGGTAACCGATGACACGCTATTGGAGCATGTAATAGTAGTATTACCAGGCGAAGGGGATATTGCTGCCCTCATGCCACATCTTCCGCCTCCACTCGCAAAGGCTTCCTGGCCATCTGCAGATCAGGCTGAGTCTGTGGTTGAGCTTGTTCAGAAACAAATAAGTGAATGCACCGATAGTTTGAGAACACGGCTCAGTGCTGTGAATGATGACTCCCTCGATAGGTTGCGTAGTGGTGGTGATATACCGCTTGCATGGGCTGCATCAGATTCTGCAGATTCGTCGGTTGAGCCGTGGGTTAGGCTGCTATCTATCGACTTGGCCCCCGAAACCAGGGCGGAGGAATTTATCGGTCGGGCCGCTGATCTATGGCGAATATTTCACAACCTGGTCACCTGTCGGGCATATACATCAGTACGCAGCTGTGGCATTCAAGGCGCTGGGGGAAGTGGCAAATCCCAGCTTGCCGCAGAATTCGTGGCGCGCTACGGGGCACGTTTCTTCCCGGGCGGTATGGTCTGGATTAATGCAGACGGTGACCTGCAGACACTGATCAGCCAATATCGCAGAGTCTTTTCCTGTTTGGCGCCAGATAAAGCCGATCCATCCACGGGAATTGTTGAACCTGAGCAGCAGCGGGATAGGCTGGCACTGGCATTGGCGGAGCACTGCAAAGCTTGGCCGAACAGCCGGCAAATGCTGTGGGTGATTGACGGTGTGCCTGAGCCTGCATCCGGTGAAAAAAGCCAAAAGCTCGATTACTGGTGTCCGGTGTCGCGTCACGTCAATGTGCTTACCACTTCTAGAAGGATGGGGGTAGGGCACCTGGATGTCTACATCAACCTTGGTGGGCTGGCGCTCAGTGACGCCGTTGACTGGCTTACCCGGCCAGAAGTCGATCGCCAGTGGCTTAAAGATAGCGAGTGGGAAGACCTCGCCCGCTGGGTCGGCTCATTGCCAATGGCCATTGCATTGCTGCGAACCAGTCTCATGGATGGTTATACCACGACTCAGGCTTTGCAATTGGCACAAAGTCATGAGCCTTCCCTGATGCTGGACAGGGAAATGGATGCCTTGCGTGGAGAGGTGGAAGATGAACGTCTGCGGGGCGTGACGGAGGCCTTTGATTTTTCCTACAGGGCGCTCGCGCACGATCCGGCACTACAGCATGCAGCGCACCTGGTAGCCTGCCTGGCACCATACCCACTGGCAGATCACCTGCTCTCAGGCCTGATCAGTGCACCTCTGACAGGCAAACTGGCGAAGCGAAGCTGGCTGCAGGTCAGTTCGGCGAAGGGGTCAAACCGTACCAGGCGCCACTATGTCATGCATCGTATTCCTGCCAGCTTTCTTCGGTCCCGAATGCCAGATCCTGACCTCCTTTTCAGTGAACTCTTCTCATGGCTCGGGCGCGCTACCCGGGCAAGCCTTGCTGATACAGAGAATCGCGCCCTGGATTACCACTTGATGGTAATCCAGAGGAGGTTCACCAAACTGCTCGCTACCTTGCCCAACAGTTCATCTGTCGTAAAGATCGCGCGTGATTTTGCTGTACAAGCTGCCGGCAATCCTACTGATTCAGAAACCCATGGTTTTCGATACCTGGCGGCCAAACTGGCCAATATGCTGGGAGCCGGCGATGAAGTGGCAGAGCGTCTCGAACGGCTCTACGATACCGGTGACAGTAAAATTGCAGCGGCGATACCTCATGCCCTGCAGGCCCTTCGTGGCAGTGGGAAAGCGGTGAACCTCATGGCCAGACTGTTAAAGGACAAACGTTCCCTGGTTACCTACCAGGCAATCGTCCATGCAGGGGCACTCGCAGATCTGGTCTTGGTACTTCCAATGCTGGAAGCCATATTGCATACGAGCATGGAGCACGCAGATGTCTGGTATGGCATTTACCTGCACAACGACTGTCCGGAACTGACCACGATACTCTCTCATCTTGTACGCTATCTCAACGAAGGCAATGCCAAGGAAAGGGAGCGCTCTGCTGCATTACTGGGTCGCGCCTTGCAACAAAATGGGTCCAATCTTCAAGCCGGTGGTTTTACAAGCCGTCACCTGGTGGGTGGATTATTGCGGGTAGCCTGCGAAGACGACTCTCCCGATGTGGTGGATGCAGCTGTTACTGCAGCATCCGTCTACTTCGACAAGGACGCCTACGAAAAACTCATAAATGAATTCTCAGTTGCAGCCGGTGACGACCAGCGAGCCAGGATTCTGTCCGTCATGGGCGACTATCTTTTCGGCACGCAACGACCCGCTCCGCCGAAGATACTCCAGCAGGAGATTATGGATGAAGGGGGCATGCGTATGGAGATCGATTTGGGGAGCCAGGCAGAGCTTCTTCCGGAAGGCGTCTATGGGCCCTTCATCGAAGTGGTGACAGCCGAAGATGATCGTCTGGGTCACATAGCGGTTAAAGGACTCATGCGCACCAATGCCGGTAATCAGGCGCTGGCGGATGCGGCGCACAGATTTCTTGATCAGCAGGCCTATGAAGCTATGCAGTTGCTGGCCAGCCGGGTCATCGAGCATGACCCTGAGTTTATCAATGGCTACTGGTGGCGGGGCCAGGCCCGTCAGGCATTGGGAGACTCTGCGGCTGCCTTGATGGATGTCACCCGTGTTATCGAGCAGATGCCGGATTTCATTGATGCCTACTACTGGCGTGGCCAAGCCCGGGAAATACAGGGGGATACTACAGGGGCATTGGAAGACTACACCCGTGTCATCGAAGAGGATCCGGATTTTATCCATGCTTACTATTATCGAGGCCTGCTAAGAATGGATAGGGGAGATCCGGATGGAGCCTTATCGGACTTTTCTGCCGTGATCACACAAAGCGATGATTTTCCAGACGCCTTTTATCGGCACGGTCAACTGCTCTCCAGGCGCCATGACTTCGACCAGGCCCTGCCCAGTTTGCAGCGCGCCGCTGATTTAGAACCCGAGAGTTTTCACGCGCATCACATGGTCGCATTCTGTCTATACAACCTGCAGCGATATGAAGAAGCAGACGCAGCTGCCAGCCGGGCCATCGATATCGATCCTGATGTAGGAGAGACCTGGTTTTTTCGTGGTGCCGCACGTTCTGTTGCAGGCAGGGCAGAGGAGGCATTGGAGGATATTCGACGTGCGGTGAAGCTCGATCCATCCGATGAACGAAGCAGCCTGCTTAAGGCGCAACTGGAAGAAAATCTTGGTGGGTCGGGTTGAGCCGGTTTTTTTAGGCATCCGGGATGCTTTACCTTGACTACTGAGTCGGTTGCGCGGGGTTAGCGTAATTATTGCTGACAATACTATTGTCAGCACATTCCCAGCAGATAAGCGGCGGGTGTGAAAGCTTTGTCATACCGGTCAGTTGCTCTCCAATATAAATTAACCTGAAGAAATCTGAAAAATGGCACAAGAAACCACTGCCATTTTTGGATGCAATTTAACACTGTAACGCCTTTCGCTCAGAGAGTTATTGGCGGCGGTGAAGATTTCGATTCCCTGAAGATTATTCCCAGATAAGTGATATTTCATCTGCGTTAAAATGTGACACTTGAATGAAACACAATGAGTGTCTATATTAACTGTCATGAAAGAGCAAAAACACCGTTTCACCCTGGATGAGCTGGCCGGATTGGTGGATCTGCCCCGGCGAACCATTCGCTACTACATCCAGATCGGGCTGGTGGACAAGCCAGAAGGGCTTGGACGTGGTGCTCACTATGTGCAGCAACACCTGGAACAACTGCTTGAGATCCGCAAGTGGCAGCAGGCCGGGTTGTCGCTGGAGCGTATCCGAGAGCTGCTCCACACCGCTGATGGGCTGGATGGCCCGGTTCCACCGCCACTACCGCGTCGACGCGGTAGTGTTGAGGTTTGGAGTCATCTGATGGTGGATGACGGTGTTGAACTGATACTGGAGCCTGGCAGAGCCGGTTTGACGCCGGAGCAGGTAAGGGCGCTGGCCGAAGGTGTGATGGCGCTCTATACAGAAATTCGATCACAAGAGGAGTCATGATCATGTTAAACGTTGCCGCAGCTGTTATGGAATCCGTTGGTGGTGAACAGATTGCCTTGGAATCGGTGGATGTGAAGGCGACACTGCAGGGTCTCTTCTCCGAAGTGACGATGACTCAGGTCTACCGTAATCTGGAGTCGGTCAATATCGAGGCGGTCTATACTTTTCCCCTGCCGCTGGATGCTGTGTTGCTCGAACTGACACTGGAACTCAACGGCGAGACCCTGACCGGTGTGGTCCAACCCCGGGCCGAAGCAGTTGAGGTCTACGAGGAGGCGATGGAGGAGGGGGACACGGCGGTGCTGCTGGAAAAGAGCGGCCCCGGACTGTTCACAGTCAATCTTGGAAACCTGCAGGCGGGGGAGCGGGCGCTGGTACGTTTCCGTTTCAGCCAGCTCCATCGTTGGCAGGGCGATACGCTACGTTTTCAGCTGCCGACCACCATTGCCCCCCGCTACGGCGATCCGTCTGCCGTTGGCATGCAGCCCCACCAGATCCCTGAATACTGCCTCAATGCTGATCATGGTTTTTCTCTGCAGCTTCAGGTGTTGGGCGATCTTTCACGGGCCGTCTACGAATGCCCGACCCATCAGGTCTCCGTGGTGGACACACAGGAGAGCAGAAGTTTCACCCTGAACGGTGGCAGTGCACAGATGGACCGGGATTTCGTCCTGATGTTGCGCGAGCCAGAGGGGCAGGGGGGTGAAACCCTCGTTGTCCCAGATGGCGATCAGCACTTGGTGCTCGCTTCATTTCATCCACACCTTCCCGCAGGTGAACAAACCCCGCCGCGCTGCATTAAATTGGTGATCGACTGTTCCGGCTCCATGAGCGGAGACTCCATTGCCCAGGCAAGAGCCGCACTGCACGAGATCCTGGCCCTGTTGGAACCCCGCGATTGGTTCAACATTGTCGCTTTCGGCTCCAACTACCGGATGCTCTCAGAGCAGCTCTTGCCGGTATCGGAGAACAGTCTGGCGATGGCTGCCCGCTTCGTTGCTGAACTTGATGCAGATATGGGTGGTACGAAGATTGGTGGTGCCCTGGATGCTGCCTATGAGAGTGGTGTGCGTGAAGGGTTAAGCCAGGATCTGCTGCTGATCACCGATGGTGAGGTCTGGCAGCATGATGCGGTGGTGAAAGCCGCCCACCATTCAAGGCATCGTATCTTTACAGTAGGTGTCGGCAGCGCCGTCTCCGAAGCATTTCTGCGCCAATTGGCGGAACAGACCGGCGGTGCATGTGAGCTGGTATCCCCCCGTGAAGGGATGGCAGAGCACATCGTGCGCCATTTTAAACGCATCGATCAACCCTCTGCGGCAGCGGTCAAGGTAGTGTGGCCGAGTTCACCAACCCGCCAGTTCCCGGCAGAGATCGGGCAAGTCTTTGCTGGCGATACGCTACACCTCTTCGCCTGGTTCGATGCGCCACCCACAGGTGAGACAATGCTGGTCATCGATGCTGATGATGGTCAGACACTGCGGCAGCGGTTGAGGATAGCGAGGGCCAACGAGACCGATGAGGCGATTCGTGCTGCCCTGCCACGGGTTGCGGCTAGCGCCCAGATTGACCCTGAATTGCCGGAAGAATCAAAAGAACTGGCGGTCAGTTACCAGTTGGTCACTGAACAGACCAGTTGTGTGCTGGTCTGTCCACGCCATTATCAGGGTTTTGAGGCCGTAGTTGCTGGCCGCTGGTACACCACACTTTTTGCAGGAATCCCAGGCGGAAAGATGCGCCACCGGTACGGCCAGTGTGGTCCGGTCAGACTGAAGAAGGTGGCGCGCACTTGATACTCATCGAACAGACGCAACAACGCCGGCACCCCTTCCAGGGTGCCGCGATAGGTGTCTACATCAACCTTGAGTGCGACTGTCATGAGTGCCATTTGATGTTTGGTCTTTTGCCTGATCCGCTGCGCTTGATCAGACCTACAGATCCAGGTTCCTTGAGCAGGCGACAAACCGTAGGCCGGTTCAAGCTTGCGGAACCGGCAGACACCGGCTGTTGTGCCTGGCCATTTGCCTGATCCGCTGCGCTTGATCAGGCCTACAGATCAAGGTTACAAAGCCCAGTTCAATCGTCGAGCAGCGCGCTGGCCTCGGCGACCTCGTGACGATAGGCTTCGAAGATCTTGCGCAGCGCGTCACGCACCTCAACCTTGGGCGCCCAGTCGAGCTCCTCTTTGGTATTACCAATAAAGGGCACGCGGGTCTGAATGTCCTGATAACCCTCGCCGTAATATTTTCCTGAAGAGACCTCCATGAGTTCCACTTTTTCGGCGCCGGGGGCATACTCCGGGAACTCCTTGGCGATCTCAACCATCATCTCCGCCAGTTCACGCACCGACAGATCGTTGGATGGATTACCAATATTATAAATATTGCCAAGGGCACAGTCGTCCTTGTTTTCGATGATCTTCATCAGCGCGCTGATGCCATCGCTGAAGTCGGTAAAACTGCGGCGCTGACTGCCGCCATCCACCAGCTGAATCGGCTCACCGCGCGCAATGTGGCCCAGGAACTGGGTAACCACCCGCGAGCTGCCCTCTTTCGGTGTGTGGATGCTGTCGAGGCCGGGACCAATCCAGTTGAAGGGGCGGAACAGGGTGTACTCAAGTCCTTCCTGCTGGCCGTAGGCACTGATCACCCGATCCATCAACTGCTTGGCGCAGGAGTAGATCCAGCGTGGTTTGTTGAGCGGACCCAGCACCAGATTGGACTCATAGGGATGGAATTCACTGTCCGCCGACATGCCGTAGACCTCAGAGGTCGACGGGAACAGCACCCGCTTGCCGTATTCGACACAGGCCCGTACGATCGGCAGATTGGCCTCGAAATCGAGTTCAAAAACCGACAGTGGATTGGTGACATAGGTGGCGGGTGTAGCGATCGCCACCAGCGGCAGGATCACATCACACTTTTTGACGTGGTACTCAATCCATTCGTGGTTGATGGTGATATCACCCTCGAAGAAGTTGAAACGTTCGTGATCAACGAACTCCAGCACCCGTTCGGAATGCATATCCATGCCGTAGACATTCCAGTCGGTGGTTTCGAGGATACGGCGAGACAGATGGTGTCCGATAAAGCCGTTCACGCCCAAAATCAGGATATTCATAGCAGATGCTTCTCCAGTTTCACTTTATTCAAGGTCAGAGCTTCAGTTCTTTACCGAACTGTTGGCTAAATGCGGATTCGTCCAGCACCTCACCATCAAGCTCCAAACGGGTCAATTCGATTCGTTTTCCATCGGCGCAGTCCGCGTAACAGCGGCCACCCGCCCAGTAAAGCCGGGTATTATCGCCTTTTCCTGTCTCATTGCGCCAGTAACTGCCCATCAACAACAGTTTTTTTCCATCCGCATGGGTGAAAGCCCCTGGGTAGGGCGGCGCCACGGCCCGGATCAGATTGTGGATCTGCCAGGCGCTCCGGCTCCAGTCCACCCGGCCATCTTCCGGTCTGCGGCCACCAAAGTAACTGCCTGCCTGAAGATCCATCGGGGTCCCTTCAGGTGAACCCTCCAGCAGGCCGGGCAGTAACCGAAACAGGAGCGTCTCGGCCGCGCAGACCAGCTTCAAGAACACGTCCTGCGCCGTATCGTTGGGTAAAATGGTCACCGCCTGTTGACCGGCCAGATTACCCGCGTCGGGTTTGATCTCCATGCGGTGCAGGCTGGCGCCACTCTGAGTTTCACCATGAATTATCGCCCAGTTCACCGGTACACGCCCCCGGTAGCGGGGCAGCAGGGAACCATGCATGTTGTAGGCACCCTGAGCAGGGATCGACAGCAGATCCCCTTTGAGCATGTGCCGGTAGTAGAAGGAGAAGAAGAGATCCGGCTCACAGGCACCTATCTGCTCAACCACTTCCGGCATGTTGGGATCATCCGGCGTTATCACTGGAATGCCCGCTCGCCCGGCCAGCTCGGCGACGGATTCCCACCAGACATTCTCGTTGGGATTATCCTGATGTGTCACCACCAGTCGTACATCCACCCCCTGAGCCAACAGTACCGAGAGGCAACGCACACCCACCTGGTGGTAGGCGAAGACCACCGCACTGTGCGCAGTAACCACCGTCACTAAGCCTCTTCCCCGGTTTCAGTCTGGCCGTTTTTCTCAAGCACCATGCGCACCAGGTAGCGGGGGCGCCCACGAGCCTGCACATAGATGCGTCCCACATACTCACCCAGCAGGCCGATACCGAAGAGCAGAATACCGATCAGAAAGAAGACAATGGCGAACAGGGTGAACACACCCTCCACTTCCGGCCCCACGATAAGACGCCGCAGCACCAGAAAGAGCACAAAGGCAAAAGAGATGATAGAGATACCCATTCCCATCAGGGAGAAGACCTGCAACGGCATCAGAGAGAAACCGGTCATCAGATCGAAGTTGAGATGGATCAGCTTGTAGAGCGGATATTTCGACTCCCCGGCCGCCCGCTCTTCGTGCTCCACCACCACCTCAACCGGATTGCCGGAGTAGAGGTAGGCCAGTGCGGGAATAAAGGTGTTCGACTCTTTGGAGTCGATGATGGCGCTGACAATGTCCCGGTCATAACCCCGCAGCATGCAACCCTGGTCGGTCATATGGATGTTGGTGATACGCTCGCGCAACCGGTTCATCGCCTTGGAGGCGATATCCCGCCAAGCGCTGTCCTGCCGGTTGCGGCGAATGGAGCCGACATAGTCGTGCCCCTTATCCAGTTCGGCCAGCAGCTTGCCAATCTCTTCCGGCGGATTCTGCAGATCGGCATCCAGGGTCACCACAAAGCGGCCACGGCAATGCTCGAACCCCGCTATGATGGCCGCATGCTGACCGGCGTTGGCGCGCAGGCAGACCACCCGGGTCTCTTCGGGGCGCACCTGATACTGCTTGCGCAACAGCGCGATTGAACGATCGCGGCTGCCGTCATCGACAAAGATGATTTCATAGCTACGCCCCAACGCATCCAGTGCCGGATAGAGCCGGGAAAAAAGCGACGGCAGTACCGCCTCTTCGTTATAGACCGGGATCACAACCGACAGATCGGGACTCCCTTCCAAAGCTTGCTCCGTCATGGAGTGACTTCTCCGCTAAGTAGTAGTTTGTTCAGCGCATCGCACACCTGATCCACATCCTCATCGGCCATCGCGGGGAACAGGGGCAGGGTCAGCGTCTGTTCACCGATCCGTTCTGCAACCGGAAAATCACCCGGTCCATAACCGTAGTGCCGATAGAGGGAAAACAGATGCATCGCAGGATAGTGGATACCGGTTCCGACACCCATCGCCTGCAGTTGTTCCTGAAAGGCCTTCCTGGAGGTGCCGAGGGAGAGAAAGTCGATACAGACGGCGAACATATGCCAGCTGTGTCCCGGCACATCTTTGGAAATCACCATCGCCGAATGTTTGGGCAGTCGCTCGATATAGCGCAGCGCCAATTCACGGCGACGGTGGTTGAAACCCTCCAGCTTGGGTAGCTGAACCAAACCCATGGCAGCCCCCACATCCGGCATATTCATCTTGCCGCCCCACTCCGGCACATCTATCCCACCCGCGTCATCCCGTTCGATTCCGTGGAAGCGGATACGCTCGACGCGGCGGATAAATTGGGGGTCGCTACTGGCCAGCGCACCCCCTTCAATAGTGGTGATATTCTTGTTCGGATGGAAACTGAAACAGACCGGATTACCGGAGGCGCCGACTTTGTGGCCGCCGATACCGGTGCCGATGGCCTGAGCGGCATCCTCAACTACCACCAGATTGTTCCGCTCTGCCAGATCGTAGATGGCATGCATCTCCACCGCCAGTCCAGCAAAATGGACCGGCATGATGGCGCGGGTACGAGGCGTCAGCGCAGCTTCAACAGCCTTCACCGTAAGATTGCGACTCACCAGATCCACATCCACGAAGACCGGAATGGCGCCCACCCGAACGATGACATTGGCGCTGGCGGTAAAACTCATGGCGGGGAGGATCACCTCATCCCCGGACCCGACGCCGGAAGCGATGAGCGCGGCTTCCAGGGCGCTGGTCCCTGAGTTGAAGGCGCGGACCAAAACGCCGCCGCCGATATAGGCCTCCAGCGCCACTTCAAAAGCCTTCACCTTGGGACCGGTGGTAATCCAGCCGGACGCCAGCACCTCCTTTATGGCCTGCTGCTCCTCTTCACCAATGGTAGGACGGGTAAATGGCAACATATTCAACTCCTGGCCAGGATAAGCACACCGAGGATAATGACCCCGATACCAGAGAGGCGCGCAATGCTCAGTACTTCACCAAACAGCGCCCAGGCGGCAAACGCATTCACCACATAACCGATGGATAGCATCGGATAGGCAATCGAGACATCCACCCGTGAGAGCGCCAGAATCCATACGACGACGCTGATGCCGTAACAGAAGAGTCCGACCCAGAGCCAGGGCTCTCCCATCAGCCGCAGGGCCACAGCGCCGGAGTCAGCCATTTTCAGTTCGATGGCCCCCATGCTGTTCACACTCGCCTTTAGTGCCAGTTGGGCGACGGCGTTGAGCAGTACGCCGGTCAAAATCAGGGCAAAACTTACCAGGTTCATCGGCGTATCACCGCTATTTTGCGTGGATCTCTGTAGATAATCTGCATCGGCATCTCATCAAAATTGAATCTCGAAAAACTCTCTGCATCGAAAACAGCTATGGCCTGCTCGTCCTGCAGCCAGCGCGATTTGAACGCGGCGAAACTTGGAATCCATTTCTCGGGTTCCTGACGAATGCCCATATCCAGTTCACTGCGCATAATGGCCAGTTGCACAGGTTTTCCGAGATAGAAGGGCAATGACTGAGGATAGGTCTCCACAGTATAAACCGGAGCACCGGCATCGACATAAGGACGAATCTGCTCAGCCAGCGCCCTACTGGAACGGGAAATGCTCAGGGTCTGATAGCCCCAGGAGAGCAGTTGTACTGAAAGTAATGCGGTCAACGCCAGCGCAGTTATGGCCTTTGGTCCGGCAGCGCCAAAATGCCTCACAAGCCAGAAACCACCAAACATCAGCCCTGTTGCAGCCAACCACCAGGGGCGATAAGTATGGAGCAATTCGGACGGCAGTGCACTGGTCGCTACCAGATCGATCTGCCAGGCAGCGCCCAGAAACACCAGGCCCACAACCGGCATCAGCCAGATCTCCGGACCAAGACGGGGATTCTCCGCCAGCGTTTTTCCGATCATCAGCGACAGCGCAGGAAACATCGGCAGCAGATAGGCGGGTAGCTGGGAACTGCCCATGGAAAAAAAGACAAAAATAAATACTGCGAAGACCCAGAGAAAGCGGATGGGATCAAAAATAGCTGTTTTGGCGGGCAACCAGGAAAAATCCGGTTTAAACAGATTTTTCGTCACCGCGCTGATCCAGGGCACTGCGCCCAGCAGCAGAATGGCGATGAAATACCACCAGGGCTTGTCCCGCATGTGAACCGTGGAGGTATAACGGTCGAAGTGTTCGTGGATAAAGAAGAACTCCGGAAATTCCGGATTCGCCAGACTGACGGCGATAAACCAGGGGGCCGTCACCAGCAGAAAGAGCAACAGCCCCTTGCCAAGATGAAGATGCTTCCAGAGCGCCCAGTCCCGCATCCACAGCGAGTAGAGCACAATTGCCGCACCCGGCAGCACCAGACCGATCAACCCCTTCGTCAGGGTAGCGATGCCCAGGGCAGCCCAACCCAGCAGCATCCAGTTACGCACCTGGGTCGGATTATCCCGATCCGACTGGGCGATCAGCAGCCCTCCCACGCCAATGCCGAGAAACACACTGACGGTCATGTCCAGCGTGATGATATGCCCCATTGCCACATAGAGCAGTCCACTTATCGACACCAGAAAAGCGTAGAAACCCGCCGCCTCTCCCCAGAGCCTGCCCGCCACAAACATCACCCAGAGCGCGCCCAGAAAAGAGATCAGCGCCACCCAGAGCCGGGCTGTCGCGTTGCTCTCGCCAAACAGGGAGAAACTGACTGCCGTCATCCAGTACTGGAAAACGGGCTTTTCAAAATATTTGAGGTCGTTGAGCCGGGGCGTGGTCCAGTCGCCGGTCGCCACCATCTCCCGGGGTATCTCCGCGTAACGCCCCTCGTCAGGCTCCATCAGGTCGCGGTATCCGAGCAGGGAGAACCAGATCACCGCGGCGATGGCCACGATCATCCATTTGGTGCTGGAGGTAATGGAGAGTTCAGACATGAATCGAGCCGGGAAACCTGGAGGTGAAAAAACCGGGCATGATAGCGGTTGTTCCGTAATAAAACCAGAAATTCAGTAGATTATGAACTGACAAACAACAGATGCGGATTGAAACATTAATCCAGGTAGCGGCAGATCAGCCCCAGATTCGCCTCATCCACCGGCAGTTTCACCCGCACCTGATAGCCGCCACCCAGGGCCTCTAAGATCGGGTTGCCCTGCCTGTCCTGCATCTCTTCGAGGATAAAAGTGGTGTTGCCGGCCTGGGTCATCAACTCCAGGCGGTCCCCCACCCGCAGCTTGTTTTTGATATCCAGATCGACCAGCCCGCTCCCTTCATCGACCCCTGTCACTTCAGCGACAAAGATCTGCCTGTCGGCACTGGAGGCGCCGATGCGATAGTTCTGTAACTCGCTCGATTCGTGGCGCTGGTAGAAACCGTCGGTATAGCCCCGGTTGGCAAGCCCTTCGAGATCGGCCATCAATTCCGGCTGGAAGGCACGGCCCGCCACCGCATCGTCGATGGCCTGACGATAGACCTGAGTGGTACGGGCGGTATAGTAGTGGGACTTGGTGCGCCCTTCGATCTTCAGGCAGTCGACACCGATCTCCACCAGCCGCTGCACATGTTCCACCGCACGCAGATCCCGTGAGTTCATGATGTAGGTTCCGTGTTCATCCTCAAAGATCGGCATCAGCTCACCGGGACGGCCCTTCTCCTCCAGATAGTGAATCGCATCGGCTCCCGGCTGGTGGGTCATCTCAGCCACATCGAGGGGTTCATCCGGCCCCGCCACCGGCTGACTGACCTTGTACTCCCAGCGACAGGCATTGGTACAGCTCCCCTGGTTGGCATCCCGGTGGTTGAAATAACCCGAGAGCAGGCAGCGCCCGGAATAGGCGATGCAGAGCGCCCCATGCACGAAGACCTCCAATTCCATATCGGGACAGGCCTGGCGGATGGCCTCGACCTCATCCAGGGAGAGCTCACGGGAGAGTATCACCCGTGTCAACCCCTGCTGCTGCCAGAAGCGCACTGCGGCTGCATTCGTGGTGTTCGCCTGTACCGAGAGATGCACCGGCATATCGGGCCAGCGCTCCCGCACTATCATGATCAGGCCGGGATCGGACATGATCAGCGCGTCCGGTCCCATCTCCACCACCGGCGCCATATCTTCAATAAAGGTCTTCAACTTGGCCCCATGGGGCATGATGTTGGTGGCCAGATAGAAGTGCTTGCCCTGCCGATGCGCCTCATCGATACCAATTGCCAGATTTTCCGGGAGAAAGTCATTATTGCGCACCCGCAGACTGTAACGGGGCAGACCGGCATAGACGGCATCTGCACCATAGGCGAAGGCGTAGCGGGCGTTCCTCAGGGTACCGGCGGGTGAGAGCAGTTCGGGTTTTTTCATTGTCGATGATAGATATGAGATTGAGGGGTCGGAGTCAAAGCGCACAAACAATGGCGATGATATTACGGTGGGGTTGGAGCGGTTTGACTCCGACCCCTGGCAATTAGCTACCGCAGTTCAACCTCTATTGTGTGATTTGCACTGCCGAGGAACGGCCAGGTCCGCCGCACTACCACATCCACCTTTTCGCCAGGCAGGCTATCCATCAGCGCAATACGCACATCTGCGTAGCTTTTGATTTCATGTTCGCCGACTCGGAGAATTCTGTCGCCCTTGCGTATACCCACCTTCTCGGCGCCACTATGAGGACTGAAACCGCTCACCTTAATAGGTGATTCCTCAACATCCAGAAAGACACCCAGCTTACCGGTGGGATGCAGTCGGTTGGGTTTGGTCATCATCACGAAATCACCCATTGCAGGGTCGAGTTCGCTGGCTGTGGAGGCGTTGATTACAATCGCGGTGGTAACCGGCACCCGGCGCTTGAGCCGATTGGGGATTCCAGAACCATAGACGATGTGGCCGCCACCGGCGAGAATCACCATATGCCCTTGCGGGTTTTCACGAAACCAGGCCGCTGCCCGCTCCGCCATACCTTCGTCCCAAAGCAGCTGCACATCCATGAAGTGATCGAAATTTCGCTTCTCCGGATGAGGATGCATCTGAAAGACTGATTCCAGCCGCTGCCGGTAAGCTGTATCACTGCGATCTATCTCTTTCGGGATACGCAGCTTCAGCGTTTTTTCAATGCTATCTATACCCCCGGCGGATGCCTGGTTCGTAATCTCCGTTTCAAGATTCAGGGCGATCAGGGGGATGCCGTTTTCCCTGGCGTAGCGAAAGATCGGCCGGTAGAGTCGGTAATCATAGCGCCAGCGATCGAAATATTCCGACTCCCGGAGCAGTCTGTTTTCGTCGATCTCACCACTGATGTAACGATCCAGCACCGACTGAAACGGTTGCTGAAAAAATTCCAGACCGATCACCATACCCGGATGCCTTTTGTACATTCCCTGGATGATCGCCAACTGGTTCAGGTGATGTTCGTAACGATCATGGGTCTCGCCGACAAAGACCGCCTGCCGATCTTCAATCTGCTCCAGCAACCGTTCAACATTCATCAGTTCAGAGAGCGCCACAACGGTAGCCTGTTGCTGCGATCCATGAGCCGGTTTCTCATCTGCCATAACAACCGTGGCGCCAAACAAGCCAACCACGCCAAAAACCAGCAATAAAACGCTATTGATGAGTGACTTCGCCAATTTATTCCCCTTTTATTAAACCGCTTCCGATCAGGTTGTGATGCCGTAGAATAGAAATCCATGAACAATACGACCAACAATCGTCTAATACGTTTCATCCTGTCAATGATCTTACTACTGGCCTCCCGCACCCTCTTGGCGCAGTCTGTAGTCGATCACCGGATCGAGGTGAGCATCGATCCCGAGGCCGGGAGTCTCAGCGTCAAGGACACCGTCACCCTGCCCGACAACGGCAACGGCAACGGCAACACCGAGTTTACCCTTCATGCCGGACTCAAAGCACGCATTCTAACCCCCGGCGTGCAACTCTCCCAAACGAATCGCGCCAACCGGGAGATTCCGCTGCAAGGCTATCGCGTCAGCCTGCCCCAAGGCGTGAAACAATTCACCCTGGAGTATGCAGGGAAGATCGAGCACGGCTTCACCACCACCCACGAAAGTACCGGCCGCAGCCGACAGAGACTCGCAGGCACCATCTCGTCAGAAGGGGTGTTTCTCGATGCCGGTGTTGCCTGGTATCCCCGGTTCGGCGACGCCCTGAAAACCTTTTCTCTCAGTGTCGATCTGCCCGACGGCTGGCTGGTGGTCAGTCAGGGTAGTGGTCCCGCAAAAGCGCAAGGCAGTGGCGCAACGGTTTGGTCCGCCAATCTACCCCAGGACGACATCTACCTCATCTCAGCACCTTTCCACTTCTACTCGAAACAACAGGGAAACACCGAGGCACAGGTTTTTCTGCGGCAGAAGGATCCGAAGCTGGCAGACCGGTACCTGCAGGCCACCAACCGCTATCTGACACTCTATGAAAAACTGATCGGTCCCTACCCCTACGCCAAGTTCGCACTGGTGGAGAACTTCTGGGAGACCGGCTACGGCATGCCTTCATTCACCCTTCTGGGCTCACGGGTGATCCGCCTGCCTTTCATCATATACACCTCCTATCCTCATGAAATCCTACACAACTGGTGGGGCAACGGTGTCTATGTCGATTATGCGCAGGGCAACTGGAGCGAAGGGCTGACCAGCTATCTGGCGGATCACCTTCTGAAAGAACAGCGGGGCCAGGGGATGGCGTACCGGCGTTCCGCTCTGCAACGCTACGGAGATTTCGTCCGCGACAGCAACGACTTTCCCCTCACCGACTTCCGCAGTCGCCACACCAGCGCCAGCCAGGCTGTGGGTTATGACAAAGCATTGATGATGTTTCACATGCTGCGCCGCAAACTCGGTGACGAACTGTTCATCCAGGGACTGCGCCGCTTCTACCGCATCAACCTGTTTAAGCAGGCCGGTTACGCCGAGCTGCGCAGCGCATTCGAGCAGATCAGTGGCAGCGATTTGAGGCCCTTTTTCCAGCAATGGACGGAACGAAACGGTGCACCCAGGCTGGAACTCAGTAAACTCAAAGTGACAGCACAAGCCGGTGGTTACCGGCTATCCGGCAAGCTACGTCAGACTCAGGCGGCAGCCCCCTTTGAACTCGACATCCCCATTATCATCTATCTGGCAGATGCACCCCCGCTGCGGAGGACTTTGGCGATGCGAGAACATTCGTTGGACCTCGACTTCACCCTGCCGGGGAAACCCCTGCGTTTTGAAATCGATCCCTGGTTCGATCTCTTTCGTGAACTGCACCCGGACGAGGTTCCCCCAGTCTTCAGCAAACTGTTCGGCGCGGAGCGGTTACTCATCCTACTGCCCTCCGACGCCCCAAAAGCGCTGCTCGAAGGTTACAGGCGGCTCGCAAACCAGTGGGCATCCGGGAGTAGCAATATAGAGATCAGACTCGACAGGGACTTGAGCCAGCTCCCGCAAGATCGGCAGATCTGGCTGATGGGGCGGGAGAACCATTTTCTAGATATATTCAGTAACACTTTGAATAACAATGATTATTATGAATCAGGTGAGACTGTTTTTATCAAACAGAAAACCTTTCCCCGATTCGATCACAGCTTTGCCTTTGCCGGGAGGTCCGAGTCAGGAAACACCATCGCCTGGCTGACCAGCGACGACCCGGCAAGCCTGCCGGGACTTGCGCGCAAACTGCCCCACTATGGGAAGTACAGCTACCTGGTGTTTGAAGGGAAGCGACCCGATAACCGCGCCAAAGGCCAGTGGGAGGTGAGCCGGTCTCCGCTGCAGCGGCAGATCCACAGCAAACAGGCCGCCAATCGCATCGCCCCTCCGGCACCACTATTGGAAGCCCTGGACAACCTTCCACATCCAAGTACCGAGGGGACGGAGTCGACCTTGAAAAGGTTGAAGATGTAATGCTGTACGTGCCTGATCCGCTACGCTTGATCAGGCCTACAATCCCATCGGCTAACCGGGATCATCCAGTAGAGGCAGGATCTTCTGTTCAAAGGTCTGGTCATCAATGACCCCCTTATGTGATCCAGACAGTTTTCCGGATTTGTCAAAGAAAACCGTGTAGGGGATCAAACCACTGGAGTTACCCCACTTGGCAAGCAGTTTGCGGTTGCTACCGGGTTCCGCCACCAGCACCGGATAGTTGATTCTAAGAGTGCGTGCAACATTTTTCAGTTTACGCGCTTCATCCAGACCCAAGCCGATAATCTGTAAACCTCGCTTTCCATACTGTTCCTGGTAGTGAACAAACTCCTTGATTTCATTCAGACAGGGCGAACACCAACTGGCCCAGAAATTGAGCATTACAACCTTCCCATTCCATTCGGTTAGTGAGTGCATTTCTCCGTCCAGCCCTTTATAACTGTAATCGGGCAGGCCGGGAGCCTGCTTTTCCTTTGGCTCCGCTCCACTGCCCGTCGCCAAACCTGACCCGGCAAAACTGCTGGAAGCAGCAGCAATCAATACCGCCCCCAGCAGCGAGACCCATTTCTGTCTATTCATGGACTAATGTTTCCCATTCTGCGCCTGCTTCTCTCCAATCAGATTCCAGACCACCTTGTAGCGTTCACTGAGTTCATTGATATATTCAGCAGACTTTTCGGTAATCAGGCTCTGTGCAACCTTGTCACGCATACTCGCAAAACTGCGTTTGAGGCTGGGACTGCGTTCGAGAATCATTACAAGGTGAAAACCTGCTGGCGTCTGCACGATTTCACTCAGCTGATCATCTTCAAGACCGCTGACGGCCTTCTCAATATCAGGGTGACCTGACCCCTCTTTGACCCAACCCATATCGCCTCGCATCCGTTTACCATAGGGATCAACGCTCAATTCGCCGGCAAGGAGAAACAGGCTCTCACCCGCTTCGATACGTTTGCGCACAGCCTCAGCCTCTTCTTGGGTTGGTAGTACGATCTGGCCGATGTGCCAACGTTCCAGAGTGCGGCTAAACTCGGGGTGAGCATCGTAGTATTTTTTCAGAGTCTCTTTTCCTGAGGTCCACTCTCTCTGTTTCTGTTCAATCATCATTGCCGGAAGACGCTCATCACTGTAACTGTTGAGTCTGTCACTCAAATCGACACCTTCGTCGTCAACCGCCTTGGCAATCACCAACAACTCAGCACGTTTGTAGAGCCGCTCCATGAGCCAGGTCTTGTTCTGTGGATTGACCTGATTACCCACTACATGTTTATAGGTAATGTGAATCCCGTCACCCTCAAGCAATACGGTATCATCGCTCATCCGATGTGGTTGAATCCGCGACTCATAGACTTTGACGTTATATTTGTTGCGCAGGTTCTTGATGGTGAGATAACGCATGGCGCGATAGCGATCAGACAGGTAGGCAGCCCTTGCAGCGACTGCCCCATCTGCATCATTCGGATACTGTTGCTGGATACTTGCCGTCACATCCTCCGGCACACTGATGCCTTCACGCAGCTTATCCATGAAGTGCCTGTAGAGCAGACCAAGGCGAAACGCCTCAACGTCCTGTTGGAATGCCTCGGTTTTATCCAACTCAAGCCGCTTCGCCTCCTGGTAGAGCAGTTTTGAGGCGACCAATCGCTGCAACAACGAACCTCGAAGTAACGCCTGGTCTTCCCGATCCATTGACGGGAACTGGGTTGCAAACGGAGAGCTGGCCATGGCTGACTTGAGATCATCGGCAGTGACGCTCATTTCACCTGCAGTAGCAAGAACCTGGGACTCTGCGACGGCATAGCTTTGCGGCGCAGTGAGGATGGTGGCGAGCAACAGACTGCGCTTAATAACAGACAGCGACTTCATAGATCATTTCCTGGTGGCAGGAGATTTATTTGGTTCGGCAGGTTTATGCCCACTCTTTTTCAAAAACACACTCGCTTTTTACACCAATGCGCTGCTGAAAAACAGCAGAGTAAAAATGGATTTAACTGGCCGAAAAAAACAAGGTGCCCCCCCGGACATCCCTGTCGCGGCAGATCAAGTGATGGCTATCACTCCTCGTCTTCATCCGGGATCATGCCACCCTGATCCAGGGCATTGGCATGCATCCAGGAAACAGCCGCATCAAAATCATTCATGATGCCCTTGCCATTCCAATTGTAGTCGTCTTCATCGTCAGAGAGGAAGGGAACACCCTCTTCGTTGACCTCGTGACAAGCGGCACACTTGAAAGGACCGTGGGAACCATCCGGGTTGTACTGGGGCGCCTGACGGTAGGTTGTCAGATCGGTACGCGGAGTAACCGGATAGAGACCGTGGATAGACTGATGACATGCCTGGCAAGCGAGACCCGCATGACCCTTGGAGTATCGCATGTTGGCGTACTTCCCCGGCTGGGTGATCGGGAAGGCCACGCCGCCCTGACCTTCGACATAAGGCGCCGCGTGGCAGTTCGCACAGTGTGGAACGCCAGGCGCCAGCCAGTAGTCACGGCCGTGGGTTGCCGCGTCGTAAGGTACCGCAGTGGCGCCCGTTGCGCCTTCAGGCAGCTTCAGAGAGGCGATATCAACGGTAGGATTCGCAGATAGCAGAACCACGCTGATGTCATCAATCTTCGTCCTTGTTGATCATCGGATCATCGCCCTTCAAAGCAATGACAGCGATATCAGGCACCAGACGATCCTGCTCCCAGATCTCCAGGATGCGGGACTTGCCGGGGGTGTCATGACCCTTGCCATCGAGAATGACCTTTGGATCCATCATCTCTTCCAACTCTTTCATGCTGACACCAATACCCTTGGCGATCTCAGTCAGAGACTTGTTACGCAGTGTCTTGCCTTCCTGTTTGAACGCATTGGTCAGTGCATCACGCTGATACAGCTCGCGAGAGAGCTGGGTGTGACAGTTGGTACACCAGAGGCCCTTGCCGTTACCGCCATTACCGATCTGGGAGACGTTCTCCTGCAGCCATTCACCGATCGCATTCAGATGCTCAGGTGTCTCTACCCCGTCGGTATCCTTGCCGGGATTGGAGTGAACGTCACGACCGACGAAACAGCCGCCGGCCGCATCGCGGTTATCGGAAGCCGCATAGGCATTCTTGCCATCCTGCGTAATCGGATACCCTTCCATGCTGCCGTCCTGACGATGGACAGGGTGACAGCCCTGGCAAGCGCCAGTACGACCCTGGGAATCAGGCATTGGTGTGGCTTTCAGATGAACGCCATGAATAGCCTGGGTCAGAGGCATGATCACCTTCTCTTTGCCTGTCTTGGGGTCTTTGAACGACTTGGACTGGAGAACGCCGATGACATTATCCGCGTGACACTTCTGACAGAGTATGGGATCACGACCGATACGGTTCATGGTGTCACGACCCCCCGGCTTGTAGTTCTTCAGGAAGTCAGTGCCGTTGTTGTCGTCATGCATCTCCAGGATGGAGACAGATGTCGCCTTCAGATTGGCAATCCAGTCAGATGCACCCAGTGCCTTCCAGAAGGCCTTCTCCTGCTTGTAGAGGGTGTACTTGTCACCATTACCTGTCTCATTCGAGTGGCAGTTGGAGCAGTTGGGAACATCAACAGGGTTGGCACCCACGAAGGTGATCGGCTTGCCGCTGTGGCTATCCAGCACCGGTTCACCGGTATCTGCATCAACCATGCTTACCCAGGCTTCCTGGAATGGCTGAATATCAGACTCCACCAGGGTCAGCGGATCTTTTGCCGCCACACTATCGGTAAATGGGGTCAGAGCCAGACCAAGAGCATCCCAGATACCCGGATGGGTCAGCATGATCGGCACATTCTCCAGCACGGGAGACTGAGTGTAGACGATGGGGCCCACCTCTCCCGTATAGTGCAGATGTCCACCCTGCATCGGACTGGGTACTGCCGCACCGGCAGGACCATTGTCCTTGGGCACAGGCACTTGTAGTCCTACGCGCAGCTTCTCGCTGTCTTTACTGGTGCCCTTGGGGTTAGTCCCTTTCAAATCCTTAGACATAAAGATGGGGCCAGTAGGCATTGGCAACGTTCTCGTTGGGACCGTACTTGCCATCACCATTGACGTCATAAGGTACATCCCAATACTTCAGCTTGTTGCCTTCTGAATAGCTGTTATCGACATGACCATAATTGAGCTTAAAGCGTTTTTTGCCGTCAACAACCACGGTCGGATCATTTTCATCCGCTTTCAGCATCTCCGGATATTTCTTTCTAGCGGTTGCCGTCTTGATAACCTGAGACTGAATCGAGTTGTATGGCGGCAACACGCAGCAGTAGGTAAAATCGAAGCCGGTACAGTGCATGCCCAGCTCATAGTTGATGGTGATGTTGTAATCGTTCTTCGGTTTGTTGGGATCTGCAGCAACCAATGGACCCGCATAGCGCTTTATTGCGCTGGGCGCTGCGGTCTCGTGTGCCATCGCGGCCTGTTCCTTGGCTTTCGCAGCGTCTTCAGCAGGCTGCTGAGTGGTACAACCCACAGCCACCGCGACAGTGAGCGCTGTGAGCACAAAGGTATTTCTACCCATTAGGAACCCCTTTTGGTTTCTGTTTTCTACTTAGGAAAACCCAATTTAATAGGGTGGCATTTAATGAAAAAACCCCGAATACTACTTATTATTAACTGGAGCCAGGAAACTGTAGCAATCACAAGGGAAAACCACAATTTTATGTATGAAATCAATTGGTTATTAATTTAGAATATCATGATTTTCATGACCGACTGACTGTAGCCTGCAACAAACCGTAGAGAGACCAACATGCCGTCAGAATTAATTTTCAGAATGAGGATGATGGGCCGGGACGGGCTGACAACCTTCTTTCTCTCAACGCTGATTGTCCTGCTATCGTTGGGATTGAGCCTGATACCATCACTCCGCACAGTCTGCCTGACCGCAAGAAAGACGCCCTCAACCGCTCCCGACAAAGCACTGCTGATCGTGCTGGGTGCGCGCCTTGAGCAAGATGCCGTCTCTGCGCGTTTTATTTCACGGCTGCAGCGGGCATTGAAGCTGTACAAGCAGGCGCCACACGGGCCGATATTGATCCTGGGCGGCACTACCGGCAAAAACCATTTCAGTGAGGCAGAACGAGGACGCGACTGGCTGGAGTCTGAAGGAGTCAGTGGGGATGATATACAAATGGAGATGCGCTCACGCAATACCCTGGAAAATCTGCAGCATGCCCGCGACCTGATAGATCAAAGCCAGCGGGTTCCCGTTTTCATCACAAGCCGTTTCCATCTGGCCAGATGCGCAGCCATGGCCAATGGCCTGGGGTTGTCACACCAGCTCTGTGCGGCGGAGGAGAAGCTGGTATTTAGACCCTCACTCATTTTTTTATGTCTGATGGAGGCCTTCTATCTGCATTGGTACCAGGTGGGGAAATTCTGGTCCAGATTGACCCAAAACAGAAAAAGCCTGGAACGGATCAGCTGAGACCAGATCTTTTGTTGACAGTCACCACCCCAGAAAAGAGAATATCCGCCCATTCAATGGGGATGTCACCCATCCCGTTACTTTTTTGCTATTGAGCCATACCCGAAATGCTGGAAAACGAAGTCGCTACGCTGATTATCGAGACCCTCAACCTGCGGGTCGATCCTTCATCCATCGACCCTCAGGCCCCCCTGTTCAACGAAGGACTCGGGCTGGACTCTATCGATGCGCTTGAACTCGCCATGTCGATCTCGAAAAAATACGGCTTTCAACTCCGTTCCAATGACGAGAAGAACGCCAACATCTTCGCCTCACTCAGTTCCCTGAGCAGACACATCGAATCCTGCCGCACAACGTGAGCGTCGACACCTCCCATGTCCGGGGCCTGCGGCCACTCGTCATGGTGATCACCTTCAGTTATCCGGTAACGCTACACCTCGCTATCATCAATGGTTTTCTGCAACTGGCCGTCTGGATACTGCTGGCGATTGCAGTGGCACACTCTCTTCTTATATTGAATTCACCGAAACACAAACTGACCGACCTGTTCCCCCCATTCGTTGCGGCGTTGGCAGTCATCTGTCTGCTGTTGAAGGTCGAGACCGCCCTCTATCTGCCGCCGGTGCTGATTTCCAGTCTACTGTTCTATCTTTTTGGCAAGACCCTGTTGCCCGGGCAGGAACCCCTCATCACCCGCATCGCCCGCAGAATGGGCGACAATGATCTGCCTCACCGCCGCTACACACAGGTACTTACCTGGGTCTGGACGCTCTTCTTTGCAGGCATTCTCATCGAGTCCGTCCTACTGGCCCTGTTCGCGACCATCGAAGTCTGGTCCCTCTTCACCAATTTCATCAACTACCTGTTGATCCTGGTACTATTCCTGCTGGATTATCTGGTCTTCCGGGTCATCTATTTCCGCCGACCACCCTCTCTCGACGCGGTCAGACGCATACTGCGAGAGAGAAACCTGCAACGGATAGTGCGAGATTGAACCATCTGCCTCTGACAACTTCAGCCGATCCGGAAAGAACCGTCGCCTGGCAGAATAGTGAACCTCGCAGCCTGTCGCGACTGCTGATGGATGCAGACACCCTAGCCGGACAGTTGCCAGATCTATCCTGCCTGATCAACCTCTGCGAAAACCGCTATCGATTTCTCGTCGGCCTGATTGCCGGTATTCTGCAGGGACAGAAAATCGTGCTGCCACCAGGGCGGGCAAATGAAGATCTCAAACGCCTGCAGCAGCGTTACGACTCGATCTATTGCCTGATCGACACAGATACACGGCTGGGTGACATAGAGATTCACCGCTACGTCGATCCCGTCTGTAGTGACCCAATCGAACAGGCGATACCCGAGGTACCCTCAGCCAAACCACTCATCGAACTCTTCACATCCGGCAGCACCGGCAAAGCCACGCCCCAGCAAAAAAGCTGGGGTACCCTCTGGGAAGGTGCCCGGCTGACCGGTGAACGGCTGGGACTCGACAATCTGGCCCAAGCGGCCGTGCTCGCCACCGTCCCGCCGCAGCATATGTTCGGACTGGAGGCATCCATCCTGCTGCCGTTGCGATGGGGACTCTCAGTCTCATCCGAACAGCCCCTCTTTGCCGCTGACATCGTTACATCGCTGGAAAAACTGCCCACACCACGCATCCTCGTCACCACTCCACTCCATCTGCGTAACTGTGTTGAGGAAGGGATCAAGCTACCGCAAACCACCTTCATTCTGTCGGCCACATCTACCCTTTCTCCTACACTGGCAGCTCGCGCTGAAAAACAGTTCGATACCCAGGTACTCGAAATCTACGGTTCCACTGAAACCGGCGCAATCGCCACCCGCCGTCCAGCTGTGGAAGCGGACTGGTCACTCCTACCGGGCATAACCCTGGATCAGGAGACCAAAGGGTGGCGGGTGGCAGCAGCCCATCTCGCGGAATCGATACTGCTCAGCGACCGGCTGAAAAAGACGTCGGACCACCACTTCATCCTGCTTGGCCGGGATAGCGACATGGTAAAAATCGCAGGCAAACGTGCCTCCCTCGAGGATCTCAACCTGCGGCTTCAATCTCTCGATGGTGTAGAGGATGGCGTCTTTTTCCTTCCCGAGCAGAGATCAGCTTCGGTCCCCCGGCTCACCGCTTTTGTTGTCTCAAATATTTGGGACGAGCAGGAGATTTCCCAGGCGTTGCGTGAACAGCTTGACCCGGCGTTCCTGCCCCGCCCGTTGTTTAAAGTCGAGCGATTGCCAAGAAACACAACCGGCAAACTCCCTCAGAGTGCATTGGTTACCCTGTTCAGACAGTGCGGGGCAAAGCAATGATCATCCCTGCAAACCACCCTGCCCTGACCGGCCACTTCCCGGATAACCCCCTGGTTCCCGGCGTGGTGATGCTGGATCTTGTATTGCAGAAGGCCAGGGAAAAGGGGCTGAAAGTAACCGGTATCAGCCGTACAAAATTCATCGCCCCCTTGCGGGCTGATACCCCCTTTGTGATTGAGATCACCCTGTTGAAACAGGGCTGTGAGTTTCGTGTTCTGGCTATGGGCGACACCCTCGCTCACGGCACACTGAACTGTCCGGATCACTTTTCATGAGTCGCCACTGGCTGAAACAATCCGAACGCGGCAGCCTGTTTCTGATCCGTTTGATAACAAACATCACCCTGCTCCTTGGTCGCCCGACGGGCCGCCTGTTGCTCTACCCCATCACGCTCTACTTCGTTCTCTTCTCCGGCAAGGCGCGTAACGCTTCCCGGCATTACCTTAAACGGGTGTTGCCACAACCGGTCGGTTTGCGTCACATCTTCCGTCACTACCACACCTTTGCCGCCACCCTCCTCGACCGGATCTATCTGCTCTCCGGCAGGCAGGACTATTTCAACATCGATATCAGGGGTGAGACCCGGCTTCTGGAGCAGTTGAAAGATGGCCGGGGCTGTATGCTGCTGGGCTCCCATCTGGGCAGTTTCGAATTGCTCCGCAGTCTGGCGGCAACTCATCCGGATATTTCAGTAAAGGCGCTGATGTATGAAGAGAATGCGGAGAAGATCAATCAGGTCATACAGACACTGAACCCGGAGATCGCCGATATGATCATCCCTATCGGCAGGCCGGACAGCCTGTTTGAGGTTCAGGAGGCAGTCGAGCGGGGCGATATCATCGGTATCCTCGGCGACCGTATCGCCCTGGACGACAAACAGGTCAAGGTTCGTTTCTTCGATCAGACATGCCGATTTCCCGCCGGACCCATGCTGATTGCCGGACTGTTGAAGATTCCTGTGGTGCTGTTTTTCGGCATCCACCAAGGCGGCCGAGACTATACGATTCACTTTGAACTGCTCACGGAGGGCTTTCATCTCGACCGGGAAGCGCGTTGGCAACAGATCACCGAATGGACGCAGCGTTACGCAAACCGGCTGGAATACCACACCCGGCAAGCACCCTACAACTGGTTCAATTTCTACGATTTCTGGGATGAAACAGGGAATTCACCAAAGTGAATCCGGCGGCGAAAAAAAACGGCCTGATCTGGCTGCTGCTGGTGATCGCCTCGGTCTGGATCATTGTCACTGCCCCCCCGCTCGAAAACGATATGGGTCAGTTTCTGCCCAGTGCGGTAACGCCGCAACAGGCACTGCTGCTGGATGAGATCAGCCAGGGGACAGGATCACGTCTTTTCCTGCTGGCAGTCTCAGGTGGGGAACCGGCTCATCTGGACGAAACAAGCCGCATACTGAAACAGAGACTGTCAAAAACCAGCCATTTCCAACAAGTTTTGAACGGCGAATCCCTGATCGACGAAAAAACCCGCCAACTACTCTTTGACTATCGCTATCTGCTGATAAAAACAGAGATCACCCAGGAAACCCTGCACAACGCCCTGCAGAAACGACTGCGTGAACTCACCTCTCCAGTAGGTATGCCCGGCAGACGTTATCTACCCAATGATCCCACTGCCACTGCCCGGGAGATATTGACTCGATGGGCATCAAGCAATGGGACTGTACAGACCCGGGGAATCTGGCGTTCACCGGACAATTCTCAGATTTTGCTGATGCTGCAGAGTCACTATCCTGCGACGGCGCTCGATCAGCAGGCGGCTGCCATCGAAAGTATCAGGGCTGCATTCGGCGCCCTGCCCAACCATGAAAGGCTAAACTTGACCATCACCGGCCCGCCATATTTTGGAGTGGAATCGCGCCGCATCATCCGCCAGGAAGCGCGGTCGATGTCACTCTACGCCTCTATCGGCGTCGCCCTGCTGTTGCTCTTCTCCTTTCGTTCATTGCGGCTGCTGCTGCTGGCGGCACTGCCACTCGCCAGTGGTGTGCTGGCCGGAACCGCAACGGTTTTACTCGCGTTCAACAGCATGCACGCCATCACCCTGGCCTTCGGCATCACCTTGATCGGTGTAGCGGTGGACTACCCGATTCACCTCTTCACCCATCTGCGCGCTGGCGAACGTGGAGAGGAAGCCATGCGAAGAATCTGGCCCATCCTCAGACTCGGACTGATCACCACCGCATTGGGATTCAGTGCCCTGCTGCTGACCGATTTCGGCGGACTGGCTCAACTCGGCGCCTTTGCAGTGGCCGGTCTATTTGCGGCGGCCCTGGCGACCCGATTTCTGCTGCCCACACTGACGCCGGAAAGTGTACAGCCCAATCCATTTGAACGACCTGTCAGATGGCTCTTTTCTACCCAATCACCCACCCGCCGCAGGCCGGCCATCCCACTGGTTTTACTGGTATTGTCCGGCCTCACGCTTTTCCTCTCCGACGAACAACTCTGGGAACATGACCTGAGGCGGCTCAGCCCAATTTCAGCCGAGACACGGGGACTGGACCAACAATTGCGGCAGCAATTGGGAGAAGCGGATGCCGGCCGTCTGCTGATCATTTCCGGCACATCCGCAGAAGATGTCCTGCAGCAGAGTGAGCAGTTGGAGGGTTTGCTGGAGCATGCCGTCGAAAAGGGGCTATTGAGCCGATTCGATTTGCCCTCCAGATTGCTTCCGAGCCATCGCATCCAGCTTAAAAACCGAAATCTACTACCGGATCGCAGCTCACTGCAAAAAGATCTGATCCAGGCAGCAGCGGGCATGCCCTTCAAAGCCGGGCTTTTTACCCCCTTTCTGGATGACGTGGCCGAGGCGCGCAAACGTGCTCCCCTCAGCTTCGAACAACTGGAGTCCTCTCCACTGGGCCTGCGTCTCTCCGCCCAACTACAACGGAAACCGGATGGCAAATGGCGGGGGCTTGTCCCGCTGACCGGTGTGAGTGACGAACCCGCTCTGGAACTATTGGTACAGCAGGCAGACATCTCTATCGCCTATCTCAACCTGTACCGGGACACATCGGATCTGGTGGGCAGCTACCGGGACGAAGCCCTGCGCCTCGCAGGCATGGGTGGGGGGGTTATCCTGTTTGTGCTGCTCTTCGCGCTGCGCAATCTGTCTCAGCTTGTCCGGGTGACACTCCCGGTGGCCGCTGCAGTTCTCACCACTGCCGCCCTGCTGGCGTTACTGGGAGAGCAGCTCTCCCTCTTTCACATCGCCGCCCTGTTGCTGGTCTTGGGAATCGGTCTCGACTATGCGCTCTTCGTGGCGTACACGCCGACTTCCGACCCGGTTTTTTCCGCCACTCTGAGTTCACTGCTGATCTGCAATCTGTCCACCCTGCTGGTTTTTGGATTACTGGCAGCAACCAACGTACCCGTTCTGAGCGCCATTGGTCTCACGGTCCTCACAGGCGCGGTTTTCAGCCTTATTTTCAGTCTATCGATGGTGCATAATGAGACGCATCCATAGCCCAATGCCAATAAGCGCCATTTGAATCGTTGATGGACCCACTCCAGATAACTGCATACACCACCGTCAGTGCCGCTGGAGATGGAAAAGAGGCACTGCAAAGCGCACTGCTCGAAGGCAAAGGGGGACTCCAGCCCAACGACTTCGGCCACGCCCCTCTCGACACCTGGATCGGGCGCGTGGCTGATCTGGAAAACCAGCCATTGGATGAGGGCGAGCGGCAGTTCGAGTGCCGCAACAACCGTCTGGCCCTGATGGCGCTCCGGCAGGACGGCTTTCTTACTGCGGTCGAGTCCCTCAAATCCCGCGTCGATCCAACCCGCATCGGGCTTTTTCTCGGCACCAGCACCTCAGGTATCCTCAGCACTGAGCAGGCCTACCTGGAGCTGCGCAAGCGTGGACGCTGGCCTGCTGGATATCACTTCAAAGGCAGCCACGATCTCTTCTCGGCAACCCAATTTGTGCGGCAGAAGCTGGGTCTGAAAGGCCCTGCATTCTCAATCTCCACCGCTTGTTCATCCAGTGCCAAGGTCTTCTGTGACGCCCACCGGTTTATCTCCACCGGACTCAGTGATGCCGCCATCGTCGGCGGTGTCGACACGCTTTGTCTCACTACACTTTTCGGATTCAACTCGCTGGAACTGGTCTCCAGGCAACCCTGCCGCCCCTTCGACCAGAAGCGCGACGGGATCTCCATCGGTGAGGCAGCAGGTTTTATGATTCTGGAAAAAAACAGCACGACCCACTCAGGCGTCGCACTGCTCGGCTATGGTGAAAGCAGCGACGCCTACCATATCTCCACCCCAAGACCGGATGGCGCCGGCGCCAGACTCGCCATGGAGCAAGCCCTGAACCGGGCAGATCTGACGGTTGATGAGATCGACTATATCAATCTGCATGGCACCGCAACACCCAGCAATGACCGGGCTGAGGCCAACTCGATCAATCGGCTCTTTCCGTCATCAACCCCATGCAGTTCCACCAAAGGCTGGACCGGACACACGCTTGGTGCGGCGGGAATCACCGAATCGATCATCGCCTGTCTGGCGATTGAAGCAGGCTTCATACCCGGCACCCTCAACACCCAATCACCGGACCCAACGCTTGGGCTCAATGTACAGCGCGCTACTGTAAAACAGTCGGTAACCCGGGTATTGAGTAACTCCTTCGGCTTTGGCGGCAGTAACTGCAGTCTTCTCTTTGGACGAACCTCATGTTGAGCTTCTATCTGGAGGCACCTGCCGTTGCAGCCCCTGGACTGGATGGCTGGGCAAACGCCAAGCCTGTGCTGGCGCAAGAGACTGCCTATCGACAGACCCCCCTGCCCGATTATGTACCACAAATACTGCCGCCAACCGCCCAACGCAGAGGCAGTATAAGTACCCTGCTGGCCATCCAGGCCGCCCAGGAATCACTGGGAACGACAGAGATCGCCCCAACGGAACTGGCCTCGATCTTCGCCTCCTCCATTGGTGATCCGGAGATCGTCGATCGGCTCTGCTCTGCATTGGCGGATCCGCAACCGATGGTCTCGCCTATCCAATTCCACAACTCGGTTCACAATGCCCCCGCCGGCTATTGGAGTATCGCCATCGATTCACTGGAGAGCACCAGCAGCCTGGCGGCCGGCGATGCCAGTTTCGCTGCGGGTCTTTTGTCGGCAGCCGTTCAATGCCGGGCCGAATCACGCTCACTTCTGCTAGTCGCCTATGATCTGCCATTCGAAGCACCAATGGATGCAACCCGCCCGCTCTCCGCTCCATTTGCCACTTCGATGGTAGTGACGCCCTCCGCCACCAGGCAGACCCAGCTGCACTGCACACTGGAAATTAACGCCATCCCTGCTCCGGCTTCCCGCATGGCTGATGCCGAATTGGAGCAGCTGCGTGTCGGCAACCCTGCAGCCCGCGCCCTGCCGTTATTACAACAGCTGTCCTTCCCGACTGATGAAGAAACCCTCACTTTTGATTATCTGCCCGACTGCCAACTGCAATTGAAGTGCAAACCATGTTGAATAGACGGCAGATCTGCGAGCGGCTTCCCCACTCAGGCAGCATGTGCCTGCTCGACAGCGTGGAGCACTGGGATAACGACAGCATCCAATGCATCGCAATCAACCACAGAGAGCCTTCAAACCCACTACGCAACCCTGAGGGATTGCCCACAATCAGCGGCGTCGAGTACGCCGCACAAGCCATGGCAGTTCACGGCAGTCTGCTTGCAGATGACGACTCGCCCCGCATGGGTTTTCTTGCCGCACTGCGGGATCTCGAACTTAAAACAGAATGGCTGCATAATCTGCAAGGAAAACTGGTTATTTCCGCTCACAAACTGGCTGCTGATGAGGGTGGCGCCATCTATGATTTCCATATGGAGGCCAACTCAGAATCCTTGTTGAAAGGACGGGCCACGGTAATCTATCAGAACAGAGGGATAGAATATTGAAACGCGCACTGGTAACAGGAGGGAGTGGCGCCATCGGCGGCACAATCTGCAGAAAACTTGCTGCCGATGGCCTGTTTGTACTGATCCATGCCAACAGCAAACCGGAGCGGGCCCGGCAACTGGCTGAGGAGATCAACAACCAGGGGGGATTTGCCGAAGCGGTCTGTTTTGATGTGCGGGACAACAGACACTGCAAGGAGGCCATCGAACACCTGCTACACGGGGGACCGGTGCAGGTTCTGGTCAACAATGCCGGCATCCACGATGACATGCCGATGGCAGGCATGGAAGCAAATCAATGGCAGAATGTCATCGACGTTTCACTGAACGGTTTTTTCAACGTCACCCAACCCCTGCTGCTACCGATGATGTCCACTCGCTGGGGACGTATCATCTCACTCTCATCCGTGGCAGGCATCATGGGGAACCGGGGACAGACCAACTACGCTGCAGCCAAGGCAGGACTGCACGGCGCCAGCAAGTCCCTGGCCATTGAACTGGCCTCCCGTGGCATAACCGTGAATGTGGTTGCCCCAGGCGTTATCGAATCCCCGATGCTTGGAGAGCACTTTACACCGGAAGTCATCAACCGGTTGGTGCCGATGAAACGTGCGGGCAGACCTGAAGAGGTGGCGGATCTGGTCTCTTTCCTCGCCTCTGAAAGCGCCGCCTATATCTCAGGGCAGATCATCTCCATCAACGGCGCAATGGCCTGAGTCAGGGACAAGATGTCGATTCCAGTAACAGTGGTCATACCCGCCTACAATGAGGCGGCCACCATTCGTGATCTGGCGAAACGCGTCTTGCAGCATACATCCCAACTCATCGTGGTGGATGACGGTTCCAGTGACGGCACATCTGAGCAGCTTGCCGATCTGCCGCTGACACTGATCAGACATCAGGAAAACAGAGGTAAGGCAGCCAGTCTGCACGATGGTTTGCAGGCAGCGGTGAAACAGGGCGCCAAATGTGTGATCACCCTCGATGGCGACGGCCAGCATGTGCCAGAGGATATTCCCAAACTCTATGCAAGCTGGGAGGCCAATCCGCAACACCTGATCATAGGCGCACGCCTGCAAAATCGTGAACAGGCCCCCAATGCACGGCGCCGCGCCAATAACTTTGCCGACTTCTGGATATCCTGGGCTGCGGGCTGCCGTATCCACGACAGCCAATCAGGGCTCCGACTCTATCCTGCCGATGCGATTCAGACAGTGTTCGTTTCACACAGCAGAGAACGGGGGTTCGTTTTTGAGAGCGAGTACCTGATCGAAGCGGCAAAAAAGGGTTTTGGATTCAGCACGGTTCCCGTCGAGTCCCGCTATCCACAACAGGCGCGGGCTAGCCACTTTCGCCCAGTGGCGGATATTACCCGTATCGTCCTGATGGTGGCGGGAAAACTCATCGCCAGCGGCATGTATCCCATGGGACTCTATCGGGTTTTATTCAGAGAGAATAACGAACCCGACAGGTTTCCTCATGAGAAATAAGCGAGTAAACTTTCAACTGCAGGTTATGTATAAGCCTTTATCAACTTAAGGAGAGTTAGTGATGAAGCAGAAATTATTGGGCGTTCTGATCGTCAGTATGGTCACACTATTCCTGGCGGGATGCCCGCATCAGGCAATGGTCTACAACGTCGAGGACGCATCCGTTGTCGCCAACAAGGATGGGGTCACCATGGACGATGTCCGCAAGGCCATCATCCGTGCTGGCGCCACGCTCGGCTGGAACATGAATGATAAGGGTTCAGGCCTGGTTGAAGGCACCATTCATCTTCGCTCCCACATGGCGCAGGTCGATATTCCGTATGATGCCCAGACCTACAGCATCAAGTACAAAAACAGCGACAACCTCAAGTACGACGGCGAAAAGATCCACAGCAACTACAATGGCTGGATCCAGAACCTCGACCGGGCAATCAAGGCGCAGTTGAGTACGCTCTGATACCAGTTGTTTCTGGAACGATAAACCACCCCGCCACAAGCTGCGGGGAATTCAACCAGCTACCTTGTAGGTTAGGTGCACATCGCCGATAAGATCAATTATGTCCACTAAAGGCAGGTGTGCACCGTAACCCAACATTTCCGCAATCTTCTAACTCAACCGTTGGGTTACGATGCGCGCTGACATAGTCGATAAACGGAAAGTAGGGTGTTATTACGCATCTAACCCAACCTACGTTTTTCTATCTATCCCACCCAGGCGCGGGCGTTTCTAAAAAGGCGCAACCAAGGCGCATCTTCACCCCAGCCATCCGGATGCCAGGAGTGTTGCACTGTACGGACTACCCGCTCGGGATGCGGCATCATGATCGTGACCCTGCCATCGGTCGTGGTCAACCCGCCCATGCCCTCCGGTGAGCCATTGGGGTTTGCCGGATAGGCGGTTGCCACTTCGCCACTGTTTTCAACATAACGGATTGTCATCAGTTCACCTGCCTTTGACAGATGTCCCGCATCACGAAACTCAGCCCTGCCTTCACCATGCGCCACCGCAATCGGCAATCGGGAACCACTCATGCCCTGCAGCATGATGGATGGAGAATCCACGACCTCCACTGTGACAAAACGGGCCTCAAACTGCTCGGAGCGGTTACGCACAAAGTGGGGCCAATGCGTTGCACCAGGGATCAGTTCATGCAGATTGGAGAGCATTTGACAGCCGTTGCAGACGCCCAGCGTAAAGGTATCCTCCCGGTTGAAAAAGGTCTGAAACTGCTCTCTGGCACGTCCGTTGAACAGGATCGACTTGGCCCAACCCTCACCTGCACCCAACACATCGCCGTATGAGAAACCGCCACAGGCCACCAGCCCCTTGAACTGCTCCAGTGATACACGCCCTTCGATGACATCGGACATATGCACGTCCACACACTCAAAACCGGTACGATGGAAAGCGGCCGCCATCTCCAGCTGACCATTGACTCCCTGCTCGCGGAGGATCGCCATTGGTGGACGAACACCGGTGGCGATCATGGGCGCCGCCACATCCTCTTTCATATCGAATGAGAGTTGCACCTGCATACCGGGGTCATCCGCAGAAATCCGCTCGAACTCCTCTTGGGCGCACTCTGGATTGTCACGTAATGTCTGCATCTGCCGGGTGGTCTCAGACCAAGCCTGCTGAAACTCTTTTCGAGCCCCCTCCAGCATCGGCTTGCTGTTACGCCGAAATACAATACGATCTGACTCGTTGATGCTACCGATGACGTGACTGTGATGCCCCAGACCCGCATCATGCAGCCGCTTCAGGACATCATCCGTATCATTATGCCGAACCTGAATCACAGCCCCCAGCTCCTCGCTGAAGAGGATGGCGAAATCATCATCGCCCAGATCATTCAACTCGATGCTGATACCGCAGCGCCCGGCAAAGGCCATTTCACTCAGGGTAGCGAACAGCCCACCATCGGAACGGTCATGATAAGCCAACAGCAGGCCGTCCCGATTCAACTCCTGAATCTGCAAAAAGAAGCGTTTCAGTGCATTGGGATCATTGAGATCCGCGCCACGATGTCCTATCTGCTTATAGACTTGCGCCAGGGCAGATGCCCCCAAACGGTTCATGCCCTTGCCCAGATCAATCAGAATCAGATCGCTGTCGCCCAAGTCCGTGCGCAACTGGGGTGTCAGGGTGCGCCGCACATCGTTGACCGGTGAGAAGGCAGTGATAATCAGAGAGAGCGGCGCGGTAACCTCACGCCTCTCTCCCCCCTCATCCCAGACCGTCTTCATCGACATGGAGTCCTTGCCCACCGGCACCGCGATACCCAGTGCGGGACAGAGCGCCATACCCACCGCCTTCACCGTCGCATAAAGTTTGGCATCCTCGCCAACATGGCCGGCAGGGGCCATCCAGTTAGCGGAGAGTTTGATATCGCTGATTTTATCGATGGAGGCAGCGGCGATATTGGTGATCGCCTCGCCGACGGCCATGCGCCCGGAAGCGGGAGCGTCGATCAACGCGATGGGGGTTCGCTCACCCAGCGCCATCGCCTCGCCGGTATGCCCCATGAGACCTGAAGCCGTCACCGCCAGATCGGCAACCGGCGCCTGCCAGGGACCCACCATCTGATCCCGCGTCACCATACCGGTGATCGTGCGATCCCCGATGGATATGAGAAAGGTCTTGTTTGCGACTGCCGGCAGGGACAGCACCCGCAGGGCCGCCTCTTTCAGGTCGACATCACTGAAGTCAAGCTCCGGCTTGTGGAAAGTGCGATGATGCACATCCCGCAGCATGCGCGGCGCTTTCCCGAACAACAAAGGCATGGGAATATCGATAGGGTTGTTATCGAAGTGAGCATCGCCCAGGATCAGGTGTTCCTCATCGATCGCCTCGCCCACCACGGCATAGGGACAGCGCTCCCGCTCGCAGATCGCCTTGAACTCATCGAGGCGGTCGACATCCACCGCCATCACATAACGTTCCTGGGACTCGTTACACCAAATTTCCATGGGAGACATGCCGGGATCATCGTTGGGTACAGTGCGCAACTCGAACCTGCCACCCCGCCCGGCATCATGGACCAGTTCCGGCAATGCATTGGAGAGACCACCCGCCCCTACGTCATGGATAAAGAGGATGGGATTATCGCTGCCTCTGGACCAACAGGCATCGATCACCTCCTGACAACGGCGCTCCATCTCAGGATTGGAGCGCTGCACTGAGGCGAAATCCAGATCTTCTGCCGAGGTGCCGCTGGCCATGGATGAAGCGGCGCCACCACCCAAGCCGATCAACATCGCCGGCCCACCCAGCACCACCAGTGGGGAGCCACCGGGAAAGGTGGTCTTTTCAATATGCTCGCCACGAATATTTCCCAATCCGCCAGCCAGCATGATCGGTTTATGGTAGCCCCGTAACTCATCGCCATCCGGTCCCGACACCCACTCCTCGAAGGTTCTGAAATAGCCGCAGATATTGGGGCGGCCAAACTCATTATTGAAAGAGGCCGCACCGATGGGGCCTTCCAGCATAATATCGAGCGCGGAGACGATGCGAGCCGGCTTGCCGTGGTCAGTCTCCCAAGGCTGCCCGGCGCCAGGGATTCGCAGATTGGAAACCGAGAAACCACAGAGTCCGGCCTTGGGTTTGGAACCCTTGCCGGTAGCCCCCTCGTCGCGGATCTCTCCGCCCGATCCTGTCGCTGCACCCGGATCCGGCGAGATCGCAGTGGGGTGGTTGTGGGTCTCCACCTTCATGAGGATATGAATATCCTCTTCGCCGAAGCCGTAAACATGACTCTCGGCATCAGGAATGAAGCGTTCGGCCCTCGGGCCGCTGATCACTGCCGCGTTGTCCTTGTAAGCAGAGAGAATATCTTCCGGCGCTTTCTCTGTGGTATTGCGGATCATCTTGAACAGCGAAAGAGCCTGCGGTTTGCCGTCGATGATCCAGTCGGCATTGAAGATCTTGTGACGACAATGCTCGGAGTTGGCCTGGGCAAACATCATCAGCTCAACATCGGTGGGATTGCGACCCAAGCCCTGAAAACTCTCCACCAGATAGTCGATCTCATCATCCGACAACGCCAACCCAAGTTCCACGTTGGCCTGCTCCAGTGCCGGACAACCACCCCCGATCACATCGACACTGATGAAAGGTTTGGGCTCTGCGTGGTTGAAAAGGCAATCTGCATCCCCCATCTCCAGCAGCACCACCTCGGTCATACGGTCATGCAGTAGAGGCATCACCGTGTTGAGTTCATCATCGCCAAGGGTGTTCTCCCCGGCCCCCAGATAGTAGGCGATACCGCGCTCGATCCGGGCAACCTTCTCCAATCCACAGTGGTGCGCGATATCCGTCGCTTTGGTCGACCATGGGGAGAGTGTGCCGGGGCGCGGCACCACCAGCAACAGACTCCCTTCAGAATCGTGTTCCGTCAAATGGGGACCATAGCGCAGGACACGTTCGAGAACCCCCTGCTCATCCTCTGCAAGCGACTGATCCACCTCAGCAAAATGCATGTATTCCGCATACACGGAGAGAGGCTTGCCAAGGCTGTTTTCCAGCCGCTGAGTCAGTTTTTTCAGACGAGATTCGGAGAGCGCGGGTGCACCACGGAGAATGAGCATCGTCGGGCCTTTTCCTGCTTGTTGGGAGAAGAGACAATGATACTCGAAAAAGGGACAGGTGGCAGAGTAGAGGTTTCAGGTTCCAGCTGTGTAGGCCTGATCAAGCGTAGCGGATCAGGCATCTGTGCCTCCGGCTGCCGGTTCCGCTACGCTTGAACCGGCCTACGTTTTTCGCCTTTCACCTTTTGCCTTTCGCCTGTCACCTTTTTTCACCACTCGATCCGTTCGATCCGTTCGATCCGTTCGATCCCATCAAAGACCAGCTCGCTGCCATCTGCAAGGGTTACGACACCGGTCGTGCCCAGCACCTGGCTCCTGTTGCTTTATGTTTCTGGACTAAAACAGCCTTCCGGCGCATTATTTCCCGATAATGAAAACCGTCGATATCCATACTCATCTTCTCAATCCAAGCGTTCGCTTTGATCGCCCAATTGATCGATTTATCGTCCAATTTTTCGCAAAAAAGTTAGGCGTCGAAGCCAAACGTCTGAAAGCAAATCCCTATTCAGTTTATTTGGAGTCGATGGCACACGCTATCAGTGAATCACAGCACCTTGAAAAAACCTGTCTTTTTGGCGTCGACAGCCGGGTCGATAAAAAAGGCCACGATATTCATCGTGACAAGACAGTCTGCGCCTCAACTGAAGATGTGCTCACTGCAACTGCGCAATACCCGGATAGCTTCATCCCTTTCCTATCGGTTAATCCTGATCGTCCGAATGCATTGGATCTTATCGACGAGTATGTCGAACGAGGCTGCAAAGGCGCAAAGTTTCTACAGAACTACTGGGGAATCGACCTCAATAACGAACGCTTTCTTCCCTACTACGAAAAGCTTAAATCAAAAGATATCCCGCTGATCATACACATCGGCTGCGAATACACTGTTCAGTCTGACCCTGACTATGAGCGGATCAACATGATTGAGCTACCGTTGAAAGCCGGTGTGACGGTCATCGCCGCGCATATGGGGTTGGGACGGCCAAATTATAAATTGAGATTCTGGCGAAACCTTTCAAGGAACCCTGATTTCTTTGACCAGGACTACTACACACTACTGGACAAGCTGACCAGTCACGACAATCTCTATGCCGACATATCTGCCATTTTGACGCCATTCAAGGCCAGAGCCCTCAGGCACCTGTCGCAGCAAACAGAGGCACATGAAAAGATTCTTTTTGGCACAGACTTTCCAGTGCCTTTTCCAATCGTCTTCAATACCTACGATCTGGACATTTCCACAAGACTCAGAATCAATGCTACGCAGAACCCCTTCGACCGCTACATTGAAGCTTTGTTTGAGTATTTCCCGGTAGGCAGCGCAATCTATAGTAATTACCAAAAGGTGCTTGGCATCACATGACTCGATCACAATGGATCATTGAGATCATTAATGCTGGCACTCATTGAGTCTGTCGTTCACCGACGGAAACAGTGACAGGAGCAGTGTGACAAGCAGAACCACTGGGCTTGCTAATATTGCTGCAAACCCCGCAAAGTGGAAAAAGAGAACAGGGAGTTCCAGCGGAGCTGAAAAAATCACTGTTGGCGAAACGAATACTATGCCCAGCAACAACAGGCCTATCGAAACAACTACCCCAGCGCGCAACGTTCCACATGAAAATATCGACATGTCTGCTACCTCTCATGACACGAATTATATGTAAGTATATTAGTATCTACTTATTTATAAGTCAACAACAATACCACTTTTTAGTACAAAATTGATCGAAAACAGGTTTTGTATAGAGTTTATCGGCCGGGTGTGTACCGACTTGAGCCGGGAAGAGAGTTCAGTAATTAATATCCTGTTCGTTAAACGCCATATTGGATGTTCTAAAAAGCTGACTGACAGCCAGCTTTTCCCAACCTCATTTATCCAATTCGATAGCAGCCCGTCTGTTTGCAGCTCTTGCCTGCTCTGTACGGCCGCGCACTTTGGGCCTTGATTCGCCATAGTGATATTTCATAAGCAAATTACTCTCCACACCACTCGCCAGCAGGTAATCGGAAACACTTTTCGAACGGCGCTCCGACAGTTTCAGATTATATTTTCGCGACCCTTGATCATCCGCATGACCGGAGATCTTTATGCGTTTTATCTCCCCGTCTGCCTTCACAAACTCTGCGAGATTTCTAATGACCATACGGGAATCCTCATTCAGTTCATGAACATCCAGAGGAAAAAGGATTTCAGTGAATCGATAATCGGCAAAACCTTTTACGGGCAGTTGCTTCAGGCACTTCCTGAAATCCTGATATGGTGCCTGAAAATAGACCGGTGAAAGCTGTAGATGCACGCGTTTGCGCGCATCATCCCAGTCGGAAAAATCAATACTGGAAAGCATGCCTCGATCAAGTGAGGCCAATATTCTGGTTGCCTGTTTACGTTCGAGCAGGAGTGGGCGCAACCCTTTTTTCAGCGTTACAGATTCGACCAGCAGATCCGGTTCATCGTAGACCCAGGTTGGCGAGGCTTCCCGCAATTCAGCGTCAACAGCGGATGGTGTCGGCTGAAAACTATCGATATGAAAGGAAAGCGTCTGACCCGCGCGCCGCAGAAAATAAGCGGTGCCAAATCCGGGAATCTCATGGCGCAGCTCACATTTAACCTTGGTACCGCTGAAATGCCATTCAGAGTTATGTTCGTCGGCAACGTAGGTTTCATCGCTGAATGGCAATGCAGCAGCGATTATCGGCCACGCCAATAGTAGGATCAGAATTCCCGGCCAACATCTCATTTGGGTTTAGGCACCTCATATTGCACGATATTCACAAGCGTCAAGCATATCGGCTAATATCCAGAATTCTTTACTCCAATCAGCAGAAGTCACTCATTGCCATGATCTGAAAGAAAATCAATAAGTCCACGAAACCGCGCAAAATCCTCCCGACTGAACAACTCATCTTCACCAAGAGGAGCCTCGGCCAAAAGGCTTTCCCAATCCTCTGCAACCAAACACTTCTCCAACAGCGGGAAGATCTCCTGCTCTTCCTGGTCGATATGTTGCCGCTGAAGAGCAACAAACTCACGTCCGCGGACTTCCACCTCTTCCCGTGGCATGACCTCGCCCTGGACCACCCCCTCCAGGGTCTCCCTGAAACGGTGAGTCAATGCCTCCAGATCACGGTGCTGATTACCAATCCGCTCAAACAGTCCCCCATCTTCAGAAAACCTGTTCTTTGCAACCTGAAATATCAGGTCTTCAGTGGGATGATGGATCTGCTCGGCATAGTGTTCAATGAAGTCCAGCAGTTCGATCTTGAGATCAAAATTCGATTCACGGCCGGCAAAAAATGCGTCCAGCTGACTGGTCAATAGATCAAGCAGACGTCTCAATATGATGTGATCGCGATGCAATCGTTCCAGAAGCGTACTCATGCCCTCTCCTTTCTCATCAACCAGCGCCACAATAGACCCTGAGGACGGGCCTCTCCTGTCAGTATATAGCTCAATGCGTGTTCGTTTTGCAGGGTCCACTCCATCCGATTAGCGGCAGAGTGTGATCCGCAGAACAGAACCCGATCATTCCGATGCAGCATTTCATCCATTTCCGGGAGCAACACCCGCTCATTATTTCTCAACATCATCAAAGGGATACAGTGAAGTAATTTAGAGCGATTCCGAGGATCCGTCACCACATCCCGAAGCCTTACCGCCTTCCCCTCCAAGACAGACTGGCAGACGGCGTGGGAGGTCTCCTCAGAAAACGCCACTTCCCATATATCCGGTGCATGAGAGTTCACCAGTGCCGAAATGCGACTCACCAGTTCACAGGCCCACTCATCATCCTGGTACAGGACAAGCTGCAGAAACTCATGCAGCATTGGGGTTCCAAGCAAGACACGGATGCGGTTCGCCACTATGGCACTGGGATGCATCACCATATCGGCATGCAGCGCTTCGATGATTGAGTCGTTATCCTGCCGGTTCTGCCGCATAATCACGAACAGATCCGGGTTGAGCTTACGTGCCGTCATGATAATCGAGAGATTGTTGGCATCATGATCCGTACCAGCTATCAGTCCCACAGCGCGCTGAATATCGGCCTCCTGCAAGGTCTCTGCTTCAGTACCACGTCCCTTGACACAGTGTTCTTTCGGCAGTCCGGTTTTCTCCGGATCCGCCTCAACAATAACGAGTTCCAGTCCCTCCTTGCGCAACTGGTCATACACAGCCTTGCCAAAACGACCATATCCGCATATCACCCACAAGCCATCACTTGGAGGATAGATAGGATCTCTGAGCTCACTCTCTTCCCGGCCTGTCAACCACTCCTGCAACAGGTTGAGACAAGGCGCCTGCAGTGCGGTGGCGAGATGAACAGCAAAGGTATCGAAGGGATCGATGATGTAGTCGGTACCAAAAGAGGCCATGTTGGCTTCAATATCGTGGGAATCCGCGCGGCAAATCACTTTTATATCCGGGTGTAACAGTTTGGCGGTGATGGCCACCTTCAGATTAGCATCGTTGGAATCGGTCAGTGCAACCACCCCGGAGCAGAGCGCATGCTTCAAACCCGCTTCCATTAGATGTATCGGCATGCGGACATCGGCACACAAAGCCGGCACATACTGTCGCAGATTTTCCAGTTTAAGCAGATTGACCCGATCCTGACGTATATCGATGGCCACAGCATGCTGATCGCGGTCGGTGAGCGCCTGGATCAATGCACTGCCGGTCTCACCATAACCACAGATCAAATAGAATTTTTCGCGGATTCGTTTGATCTGTCCCGTAAAACGACGTTCAGTCAAAGCCCGTTGGAAAGTGGGATCCTGAAACAGCGTCAGCAGGGTGCCAATAGAGTAGAGCCAGACAACAACGGTAAAAAAGATGGAGAAGGTCACCCAAAGGCGCTGGGCATTGGTGAACGCAAATGGAATCTCCCCAAAGCCGATGGTGCTGGCCATGAAGCTGACGAAGTAGAAGGCATGAAAAAAATCCATGCGCCAGGGATTACCCTCTGCATCCTGCCCAGGGATCAGCACCAGACCCAGTACTGCGATTGCATAGGTGAGGATCAGGGCCAGCAGCGGCGCCCGCATGCGCCGAAAGATCAGAAAGATGATGTTTTGCATGACGGATTAGCCGTCAGCGTCGCAACATGACCGTTTCGATCACCAGCAGCACAACAGAGACCACATTGGCCAACATGGCGCCACCGGAAAGGGAGACAATACTGGCGGTTACCACCGGCGTAAGTCCGGTTGTTGTAACCTGTTCCGCCACGGTCCAGACCAGGGCGGCGGCAAAAAGCTGCAGCAGCGCCACCAGGCTGGTGGCAAGCAGCACCGCCCCCATCTGCGTCCGGTCACCGAATTTCAGCACCGTGGCAACCAGGTTAACAACGATCACCGCAAACAACTCGTACACATGATGGTGATCCGGATTATCCAGGTCGCCGACAAAAAAACCAAAGTTAAGGGTCAATGCCAAAACAATGAAGAAACCGAAAAGGACTTTTTCAGGGTTCACGCAATGTCTCCTTTGTCATCTGGGTATTTCATGCCGCAATGAGCCCAATGCTTATTGATTGATTCGTTGCACCGTCAGTTCGAGCTTTGTCCCGATGGGTGGCGCACGCTCAGCGTCGATAAAGACGAAACCCCACTGCTCCAATCCAAGACCCAAGCGGTGCTCGATAATACTTGCGGGATCATGCACCACACCGATCAGTGTACCGTTCATCTGAGCAAAATAACGGTCTCCTTCGATGAAGGTGGAACCGGTGTAGCTCCATACCTGCTTTTTATCGTCCTTGGGCGCTTCACCGCGCAACTTGACGAGATCGAGCAGATCGACCTCGACCCGCTTACCCTTCTCTTCCCAACTGACGAGAATATCCACAGCATCACCCTCTACCGGTTTGGTATCGAAGTGATACTCAGGTAGTCGGACACCTTTGGCATCCAGACCAATCAGGATACATGCCAGATTAAATTCAAAGGCATTGGCATCCAACTCAAGCACGCTCTCATAGGATTTGAAGCCGCCCTTCATCACTGCCATATATTCTATCGGTCCACCCTCTTCATAATAGAGCATGGCACCCGGGAGGCTGAAACGCCCCGCTTTCTTGTCCAACTGAATGTTGCCGATACGGTACTTGCCCCCACCAAGATCCTCGACCCGGGGTTTCTCTTTCATCAAACCGTCATCCATTTCACCGATTTGAGGAGGCATCACGGCCTGTCCCGCATCAGGCGCTTTGACTTCCGCCAAAACCGTGCCTGAAAAGGCAAACAGGCCAAGCACAATAAAGGCCATTGCCGTGATTTTGATTCGACTCTCAGACATATTCTCTCCCTTCATGGCTTGGTTCCCGTTACGATCCGATGAGGCATAGGTGGTGGAAAGGGACTCTTCTCTATATTAGTAAAACCCTGCTGCTTCATCCAATCCGCCACGTCGGCATCCGCATGCACACCACCGTCCTCTGCGGTCAGCAGCATGTTGAGGCCGAACAGAGTGGCAAACAGGGGACTGTTCCCGCCTGCATCGGTAAACACATCATTTACCACCAGCATGCCGCCTGGATCAAGGGCATCAAAGGCCCTCTGGATGAAGCCACGACAGGTCTGTTCACTCTCACGATGAAAAACACCAGAGATCAATACAACGTCGTTACCCACTGGAAAAGCATCCTGCATGTAATCCAACGGCTCGGTTTTGACTTGCTCGGACATACCCATGGATTCAACGATCTCGACCGCTATCGCCACCACATCAGGCAAGTCCAATACGAGGGATTGCAGCGCCGGATTTTTTTGCGCAAACAGCGCCGAATAGGTGCCCGGTCCACCGCCCACATCGATCATGCGGGTTCTCCCGGAGAGATCGACCAATTCGACCATAACCTGTCCGATACCCAACGCCCGATCGTGCATGCCGTAGACAAAGTCACGGGTCTGCGCCTTGTCGTTACCGGTATAGGTCTCAGGGGACATTTGTGGCCTGCCCTCTTTCAACGCCTGTTCCAGGTTGCCCCAGGTAGTATAGAGATTGTCGCTGTAACGGAGTGCATTGCCCAGATAGGCCTGGTTTCCGGAGGTAAGGAAGGTTTGACTCAAGGGCGTATTGGTAAAACTGTTTTCCCGCTCATCAACGAGATCCAATCCGATGCAGGCTTTGAGGAACAGCCGAGTCGGCCTCGGCTGAGTACCCAGCGCGACAGTGATCTCCTGTAGCGTTTTCGCACCATCCGAGAGTAGATCGAACAGCCCCATTCGATTGGCGGTAAGCAGGGTCTGTGAATCCCAATAGGCGGTCGACAACCGCATCAGCGGCGCGGGACTCAAACCCTGCATGTTTTTGTTGGACTGACTCACTCCATTCTCCTTTGTAGTGGCGTTTACAGGATTTTTCCATCTGTCAGATTCTAACCCAATCCGCTAGACTGAAGTAATTTTCAACCATTCACAAATCCATGCGACTGCATAAACAACAGATCCTTGTCATCACCCTGGCACTGCTGATTCCCATCATCCCCTTCGCGGTAATCGGGGAACTTCCAGGGGAGCAGTGGCTCTCCGCCACCGATGACAACGCGCTCTACTTCGGATTGACCGGGGCTGGCCTGTTGGCCAGTGATATCCTGCTGCCGATTCCTTCGAGCATCGTAGGCACCATGCTCGGTGCCCGTCTCGGTATTATCCCCGGCTGGCTCTGGTGCTGGCTTGGACTGATGTTGGGAAATCTATTCGGTTGGCTGGCCGGGCGTATGCTGTTTTCCAGACCCGACAGGGATCTGCCCGAGGCACCAACGCTGGTCATACTCGCCATCAGCCGACCGGTGCCAGTGCTGGCAGAAGCGGTCGCCTTCGCCGCCGGTGCGGGAGGCATGTCACTGCGACACTTCTTTCTGGTCACGCTCATCGCAAACGGACTGATCTCCCTGGTTCTGGCAGGTAACGGCGCCACCCTTCTGCCAGATTCATTTCTCGGCCCCGGCCTGCTGATTCCATTGGGTCTACCGGTGGTAACCTGGCTTGTCTGGCGACGCTATCGGAAACGGAGCGATGATAGCGGCGCATCTTCAACAAGCTGAAGCTCAGCCGCAATGGTGTGCGTCGCGAACCCTACAGAAAGTAAAAACAGATCCTAGACAGATTGAATGCCGGCTAATATTTAATTCCGCGCAAGTGTTCCTGCCGAACTTTCATCGACTCACGGATATTGAACATCTCCTGCTGGATGAGTTCCAACTTATGAACGGCCTCTTCAGGCAGACCTTCTGGATAGACCAATTCTTCATCAGCATTGAAATAACCGCCACTTTGCAAAAAACGGTCTGTCAATTCCGATATCTCACCTTTGTAGCGTTCAATAGCTTCTTCGGCGATCTCCTTGATCTCGGCATCAGCCTGCACCTTGCCCAGGTAAGTCTCGAAGGAGGCCTCGTCTGACTCGCCACCCTTGACCTGCTCAGTTGCCTGGTCAATTACCTGCTGAGATGTCTCTTCCTGGTCCGTGACATCGGGTGTTTCGACCGGGGCAGGAGGCTCCACCTCCAACGGCGACATCTCTATGACCTGTCGCCCATCAGCAACAGGGAACGGGCCAGGTTTCGACGTGTCGTCTGCCTGCAACTGCACCCGCTGACTATCCTCCAGGCCATCCGAACCATCAGCAGATTCATCATCCCCGGAGAAGAGATCAAGGAGCATCAGAACAGCCACAAACGCTACCCCAACCGTTATGATATTTTGCATGTTCATAAGCAGGATAATGCGCCAATCTCTTCCGCTTTGCCAATAAAAAACCCACCCCGGCTCCAGCCGAAGTGGGTTTGTTGTTTCTCACTTCAAGGGCCTCCCTGGCCCCTGGTTATCCAGACTTACGGCGCCAGTGGCGGCAGGTTTGGAATAACATAGTGAGTGCCGTCTGAGTCGAACTCAGCCTTCCATTCCCAGACTCCACCGAAGGGAACACGGCGGTTGAGAATAGTCGATATATCGGCAGTCTTGGCGCCAGGATCACAGGCAGTCACTGCTTGCGCAGCGGGAGCCAGGGTACCCAAGAGCGACGTATCGTCAACGATCGTACGATTGTCCGGTACACCGGTCAGCGTCATCTCCAGGTTCTGGAGTTCTGCGTCACCGATATTCTCAACCGTGATGATCATGCCGTAGTGGTAGGTGAAACGACCCGTGCGGGTAACCCAACAGTTCTCATAGTTGGTTACATAGGCCAGACCGATCGCGATGAACTCGGCATCGGAGGCAGCAGAGGCACCGTGGTTAATGGTCACCTCAATGTAGCCACACCAGAGGTAGGTGCTGGAAGGTCTTGGTCACCACACCTGGAGCTACGGGACTGTCGTCAGGCACTTTCTGCTGTTGAAGACGCCATCACCATCCAGATCCCAGTCAAGGAGACGATAGTGTCACCAGGGTTCGGATCGAAGGGATGCCGAGCCGTCGAAGGTTACCGGAACGCCAGGAATCGCAGCCCAAGGACCGTTGGTTACCGGAACCGGTGGCACCTGGAAGGTACCCACTTCAACGTTCAGTGAATCACTGTCGGTCATGGCCGGATCGGGATTGGCAGGGTACCGCCATTATCCGTCACCTGCAGGGTCACCGTGTAGTTTGCAGTTGCACCCGTATCAGGATAGACATTGCTGGCTGTCACACCAACCGCGCCTTCACCCGCTGCAGGGAAAGGTCCTGCTTCCCACCAGAGACCGTCGCTGGCATTGAAGTCCCATCTGTAGACAAACAACGCCTTGGTCGGGTCAGTGTGTACTGAAGCGGAACCGTCAAAGTTCACAACAGTACCAGGCAGTACAGACTGGTCAGGACCGGCCTGTGCAACCGGCGGCAGACTGGCTACTTCAGGCGCCAGGATTGCCAGGGCGACATAGGTGTCGAAGTCCGTGTTGAACCAGTTGTAGATACCACGGAAGTAACTGCCCTTATAGGTGGCAGACGTAAACTGACGGCTGTTGA
>NZ_JAAVSH020000001.1:2941832-2943364 GCF_011947365.2 endosymbiont of Lamellibrachia barhami | reverse complement strand
TGGTTCATGATGGGACTTCAATGCCAGCGACGGTCTCTGGTGGGAAGCAGGACCTTTCCCTGCAGCGGGTGAAGGCGCGGTTGGTGTGACAGCCAGCAATGTCTATCCTGATACGGGTGCAACTGCAAACTACACGGTGACCCTGCAGGTGACGGATAATGGCGGTACCCCTGCCAATCCCGATCCGGCCATGACCGACAGTGATTCACTGAACGTTGAAGTGGGTGCCTTCCAGGTGCCACCGGTTCCGGTAACCAACGGTCCTTGGGCTGCGATTCCTGGCGTTCCGGTAACCTTCGACGGCTCGGCATCCTTCGATCCGAACCCTGGTGACACTATCGTCTCATACGACTGGGATCTGGATGGTGATGGCGTCTTCAACGAAGTGCCTGACGACGGTACTCCCGTAGCTCCGGGTGTGGTGACCAAGACCTTCCCAGCACCTACCTCTGGTGTGGCTACATTGAGGGTGACCGATAACCACGGTGCCTCTGCTGCCTCCGATGCCGAGTTCATCGCAGTCGGTCTGGCCTATGTGACTGACTATGAGAACTGTTGGGTTACCCGTACGGGTCGTTTCACCTACCACTACGGCATGATCATTACGGTTGAAAATATCGGTGACGCAGACATCCAGAACCTGGAGATGACGCTGACCGATGTGCCTGACAACCGCACGATCATTGACGATACGTCACTCCTGGGTACCCTGGCTCCTGCTGCTCAGGCAGCGACTGCCTGTGATCCTGGCGCCAAGACTGCCGATATATCGACTGTTCTCAACCGCCGCGTTCCTTTCGGTGGGACCTGGGAATGGAAGGCTGAGTTCGACTCAGACGGCACTCACTATGTAATTCCAAACTTGCCGCCACTGGCGCCGTAAGTCTGGATGATCAGGGGCCAGGGAGGCCCTTCAAGTGAGAAACAACAAACCCACCCCGGCTGGAGCCGGGGTGGGTTTTTTATTGCCTGTGAGTCTGTCGGATTTATCCCTTCTACCGACAATCTCCCGATTTATTACCCTGGCGGTTTGCAGTTGTAAAAAGGTTTGAGTCGAATCGTTCCCACCTCTTCGATAAACGAGTTGATCAGTGTCATTGTTATCGCTGTTATTGATCGAATTGTCTGAATTTAACATGGTAAGGCGCAGTCTTGATTCCTAGACTTGGAATAAGGAGTTCGGGCTCACAGCCTGTCTGTGATTCACGGGGAGAATGCGGATAAACCATCCGTACGTGGCAATAGAGAGGAGAGTTGAGTCGGAATGAAAAGTCGGCATGGATGCCAATTCAGGTAGTAACGGAGGGGAATCCGATGAAGAGATCGATAAAATGGCGTTGCTGGCGATGTTGCGCCGTTAGCCATGCGCTGGCGATGTCCAGCGTGGAGGCGGCGGTAAACGTACGCGTACAGCCAAGTGGTGATAATGTAACGATGGCCTATGCACTGGTAAATGAGCAGCGCATCCTCTTCGGCAACGTTGATAGCGCAGCAGCTATGAGAGCAATACGTAACTGAACGAAGGCTACCAA
>NZ_JAAVSH020000001.1:2908761-2941601 GCF_011947365.2 endosymbiont of Lamellibrachia barhami | reverse complement strand
ATATTGCTTCGTTCAGTTACGTATTGCTCACGGGAAGTAACTTTGCCATATAGGTAACGGGCGTAAACTGACGGCTGTTGACCAGCCAGTTGGGTGTACTCGGTCAGTCGTGCGGAAGTTATCGTCCAGGTGCCATAGAGCTTCATCGCCTTGTAGAAACCGTACATGGCGTAGAAGTTTCTGGTGTTGCCGTCGCTCGCTGTGGTAAAGAAGTTACGCTCCAGGTAGTCCAACGCGCGCTGCACTCTTGAATCACCGATAGGCGTACCCACCCACTGGTGGTCGATCACGCCCGCAGAGGTGCGTGCATAGTTGGAGCTACCGCAGGAGGTGTAACAAAAACCACCGCCGTGCCCGGTAGTACCCGGATACTGGGAGTAAGTCAGCCATCCATCCTGCTGGGTCTTGGCAGCCGGATTGGCATCTATACCCCAACGTGCAGCAGCCTCAGCCAGTGCCAGTGCCGGCCACTGGTTTGCGGAGTTATCCGGGATCGATGAGTGCTGACTATAACGCCAGCCGTTGCGGGCACAACCGTTTGCGTCGCCCTGCGACCAGACCAGATAGTCCTTGGTATCGATGGCGATGTCATAGAGCGTCATGCCGTTGACTGCAGCATTGCCGTAATTGACCACATGGGACTGACCGGTCGCCAGACTGCCCGCATTGACGATAGCCATCATCATGAAGGGGGTGTAGTACTGGTTGGTGGACTGGAAGCGCAGACCCTTGTTGTCGTTGTCGGCATCCGTATCACCCAACTCAGGATCGCCTACGCAGGTCTGGTTGGTCATATTGACGTGTACCGGATAGACCCGCAGGATACAGGCCAGACCCTCTTCCACCACCGCCTTATAGATATCCTCGTCATTGGAGTCGAGGTTATGGCCGTGGTTCTCGAAGGCAAGCAGCGCCATACCGGTGGACGCACCATACTGCCCGCTACCATAGAAGCAGCCCTGATAGGCGCCGCCGGTAAGGATACGGTTGTATGAGTAGCGCAGACCATCATCGATCGCATCATTCTTCTGGCGGTTCAGATTATCTGTACCTATGACCAGCATGTTGATGGTTTCGGAGTCGGTATCTGCAATGTTGCCGGGATCCCGGCAGCTAAGCCGCGCCCAGTGAGGTGCTGCAGAAGCATAGGTGTGGGTTGTATTGATAAAGCGGGTAGCGCCCGGAGCAGCCCATGCAGTGGCGGGGGTGCCGTCACTGAACTGCCAGCGGCACTCATAGGCCGCCGCGCCCTCTACGTTGCCGAAGAGTATGCGCTGCTCACCTGACAACGCATAGGCTGTCGTTACATTATCACCACTTGGCTGTACGCGTACGTTTACCGCCGCCTCCACGCTGGACATCGCCAGCATGGCTAACGGCGCAAGCATCGCCAGCCAACGCCATTTTATCGATCTCTTCATCGGATTCCCCTCCGTTAATTGAGACTACTAGATTTGGCCATCCAGGCCGGTTTATCCATCCCGGCTCAAAGCCCGTCCTTTGTCCACGTACGAACGGTTGGTCCGTATTCTCCCCGTGGTTTCAGACAGGCGATGAACCCGAATTCCTTGATTGTCGTTTAAGCTTTGGCGCGACGCTTTGCCATGCCAAGTCCTGCCAGCCCTGCAAGCATCAGCAACAGTACTGAAGGCTCAGGAACCGGGCCGCCACCAGTGTTGTCAACAACAGTTACATTGAAGTTGTCGATGCGGAAGGCATCGCCAACAGCTGCCGTATCGAACAACCAAATGGTGTCGAATGCGAGATCCACCAGGGAGATGCTCATGGCTTCAAATGCTGTGCCGGACTGGGTGATAGTGTCAGAACCAACAACCGCACCGCCAAACAGCGCCTGCATTACCAGCGTGGAGGCACTTGGCAGCGGGGAGTCGAACATGGCAACCAGAGAGATAGTGGTATCGAAACCGGTACCGCCAACCGATGCGCCGGGGGCGTCGATGTTGATGAAGCTCTTATCAGGGCCAGCACCCATGATCTCAGACGTATCAGCACCGCTGAGCAGGAACTCATTGGGATCGCCGATCTCGGTGGTTACGAATGTATCCGCCCAGGAAGCGGCATCACCCGCAGAGAACTGGTAACCTTCAACCAGCGGATCGGGCGTGCCGTCCAGACCCAAAAAATCGATCGGCATCGCAGATGCCGCCGAACCCCAAACCAGAAGAGCCGCGCCCGCCAGGGCCAGTGCGGTGCTCTTAAAGCCATTACCAATTACACGATTCATTATGAAAACCTCCAGGTCAACGAAATTGCAGTTTGTAAACTGACAACATTCTTTCAAAGTCGCCTTACACTGAGCAATTTCCAGGCCAACAAACTATTTATAGTTATATTTCAATTAGTTAATGGCATTCACTCAAAACAAAGGAAGTCTATTTGTTCCCAATTGTAAAGTTATCCGGCACCTGTGAAATCTCAAAAACCGCACAAAACAGGAATTTTGTTCCTTTATAGCAATTTACCTTACGACGCAACCGTTTGAGGTTTGATTTGTCCACTGGTTTAAACGTGACTATTCAATGACTTGTCGCTGATTCTAGCGATAAAAATTAAAACAAGCTTATTAGCATATGCTTAATCTTTGCTGTACTGACAAAAGAAAAAAAGTGTAAATTTTTCCGACACATTTTTTTACGCTCCAATAACACCAAAAGCTAAGATATGCTGTATTGAGACAAAATCAGTGAGTTACATGTTTAGCGACGGCATCTACAAGCGACTCTTTATCCCTTATGTGGTGACTCTGCTCTTCAGTGCAGGCATGGCTTGGTGGATGGGCAGTCAACTCTTTTCCGAAACACTGGAAAAGCGTCTGCACGAACAACTGATCCACGCCGTAGAGACGCTCTCCCGCAGGGATTTTCCGCATACGACCGGCATCGTGGAACAGCTATCACACCTGATCAGAGCCGATCTATCCCTCATCGGCGCCGATGGTGAGGTCGACTTTACGACCTTCCAGGGAGAGAGAGGCGATCTGCAAACGATTATCACTGGATTGCTCGCCGATCATCCTAACCTGCTGAACTCCGAATATCGCCACAGAGTCGACTTGAGGGGAGTGGACTATCTGCTGGTGATGCGGCCCATAGAGACTCGCGGCAACAGAAACATTGCCTATGTGGCCGCCCTCTCAAACCTGTCGGATATCCGCGCAACCTCACACCGAATGGCCTGGTGGCTGGGGCTGGGCGTTATCTCCGGGCTGCTGCTGGTGGCCTGGGTCGGTCACCGCACCAGCCGCAGCATCACCCTGCCCATTGGAGAACTTGCCGAGATGGCGGAGAAGATCGCCGCCGGACAGCGTCAGACTTCAGTAACCATCCACCGCCGGGACGAAATCGGCCATCTTGCGGCCGCCTTGAATACTATGGCGGGCAGACTGCAGGAGTATGAAAAGACGGTGGCCGAACAGAGCCGCATGGCAACACTGGGGGAGATGACCGCCCGCATCGCCCATGAGATCCGCAACCCATTGACCGCCATCAAAATGCAGTTGCAGCTATTGAAGGAGACCTCCGGCAGAGAGGATCTTGCCGTGCTGCAGACACTGTTGGATGAGGTTGGGCGACTGGAATTGATCGTCTCCGGCACCCTGCAGCATCGCCTGCCGGCAAAACCGTCAAGAACCAGCATCGATGTCAATCTGCTGATCGATGAAATCATCCACCTCACCCGACTACAGTTCGAGCACCAGCATATTCAATTGGAGATGACGCCTGGCCAATCTCTCCCCCCACTCTCCGCCGACAGGGATATGCTCCGGCAGATACTGCTCAACCTGCTGCTCAATGCCAAGGATGAACTGCCGGATGGCGGTAAGATTTTTCTCAGCACAGGCCTGGAGACCGGCGGCCACAGCCTGTGGATTGCGGTGGACGATTCGGGACCGGGCATTCCGCCGGATCGGCAGGTTACGCTGTTCGATCAACCCAGCAGCGACAAACCCGGTGGATTCGGTCTTGGATTGCGACTCTGTCGCGAGTTGGCCGAGCTTCATGGCGGACAGATTCGTGTCGAAAAGAGTAAACTTGGCGGCGCCAGATTTTTCCTCAGCCTGCCACTTCAGGATACAACCGCATGAGCAAGATCCTCATCGCCGACGACGAACGCGCCATCTGCGACGCCTTCTCCCGTCTGTTCGAGATGGAGGGACATGAGGCGCTGATCGCCAGCAGTGGAAAGGAGGCCCTGCAGGTCATCCGCGAACAGCATCCCGATGCGGTTTTCATGGATGTCAGAATGCCCGGCATGGACGGCATCGAGACACTGGCTCAGATCCGTGATGAGATCGGCGGACTGCCAGTTGTCATCATGACCGCCTATGGCGCCATGGAGACGGCGATGGAGGCGGTGCGCCTCGATGCCTTCGACTATCTGGGCAAACCAGTGGAGCTGACCCGCGTCAGGCAGCTGCTGCACCAGATGCTTGAGCTGTCCGCCAGCGAGCCGCCCACCCCTGAAGCCGAAACTGAGCAGCCAGAACCGGAAACTGAGCCCAGACTCGTGGGACAGAGTGCTCCCATGCAGGAGCTTTTCAAACTGATGGGACTCCTGACCACCAACAACATGACCGTGCTGATCACCGGCGAGAGCGGCGTCGGAAAAGAGTTGGTGGCACGGGGCATCCACCGGCACAGTAGACAGTCTGAGGCCCCGTTTGTCGCCATCAACTGCGCCGCCATCCCGGAAAACCTGCTGGAGAGTGAACTCTTCGGCCATGAGAAAGGGGCCTTTACCAGCGCCGATGCACGTCGTATCGGGCGTTTTGAAAGCGCCGCTGAGGGCACTCTGTTCCTCGACGAAATTGGTGAACTTCCCCTGCACCTGCAGGGAAAGTTGCTGCGGGTTTTACAGGAGCGGAGTTTCGAGCGTATCGGCAGCAGCACCCCCATCCCCTTGCGGGCGCGCCTGATCACCGCCACCAACCGGAATTTGGCCCAAGAGGTTACAGACAAACACTTTCGGGAAGATCTTCTCCACCGCCTCAATCTGGTCACTCTACAGGTTCCGCCGCTACGCGATCGTCAGGAGGATATCGAACTGCTGGCCCGCCACTTCTTAAAACAGGTCGCCGGTGAATTGAGCAAACCACTATCCGATTTTGAACCCGGTGTCATCGAGCGGCTGTGCGCCCATGCCTGGCCAGGCAACGTTAGAGAACTGGAGCATGTCATCAAACGCTCCGCGCTACTCGCCAGGGGCAACAAATTAACCAATCACGACCTTGCACTGGAGAACGAGCCACCCAAAATAACAACTCAAGAGACCGGATCAACCAGTGACGACGCGTTCGGACAGCTGAGTGATGCCCTGCGTTACGCCTTGCGCCAACTGGCTGCGCAACACAACCTCACGGAGAAAACCGAGGGATCTTTTCATACCCTGATCGGGTTCGCCGAGGGGGAACTGATTGATGAAGCGCTCCGCCTCTGCGACGACAACCAGGTCTCTGCGGCCAAACTGCTCGGACTCCACAGAACCACACTGCGCAACAAAATTCCGTCACGCAACAATTGAGTGACATTTTACTGCACAGCTGACCAATACCTAGCGAACATACATAACATATTGATAATTATAGTATTATACTATTTTTTGCCTCTCAGACAGGAAATATACTGTACAGTTCATGTACAAAACGCGCGTTTCTTCCCGCTCGGAAAATACTGTCCATAGCGATATTATCCTTTTGTTTTTTATATGGTTTTTAAGCAGCATCGCTTAGCTGGAAATATTGGCCCCCTTATTGCTTGACTATTACTGAAATCAAAAGTCAACGGAAACAGCCGACAACTCCCCTCCGTGTCGGCAGTTGCCATCCGATCCGCCTCTCCCCTTTGGATCGTGATGTACCGGGATGGTAAACTCAGTGTCGTGCCCGCAAGGGCACTCACTTTTTTCAAGGCATGGCAAAGGGCGGCTTCAGTGATGTCATAGGTTGGGTAGAGTAGGCAATCTACGTCCCGAAACCTCGCGACACCATCTTTAACTCAAGAATCCTGCCAACAAGCCGATCAGGACTTAAACCATACTATTTTTCGGACGTTCCACAGGGATCATGAAAAGAAAAAGTTCCTCCAGGAAAATTGGCATCTGGCTCGCCGGCGCTCGCGGCGATATCGCAACAACCTTGATAGTCGGCACCCTGGCGGTACGAGCCGGACGGGTTTCCAGCAACGGCATGGTCACCGAGATCCCGCCCATCAGCGATCTCGATTTGGCAGACCTGGACTCGTTGGTATTCGGCGGCCTGGATATTATCGAGGGTTCCCTGGTGGATACAGCCCGTGTCGTCGCCAGGCGCTCCGGCACCTATACCTACGAGTTGATTGATGCCATCGAATCCGATCTGCAGGCCATAGATGCGGATATCATCTACGAACCCACGGCGCGCTGGGAGCCCGATTCACCGGTCGAAACGCGCCCCAACATGTCGATGTTCGTCTCCAGGATTCGCAGTCATCTGAAACGTTTCAAGGAGCGGCACGCACTCGAACATCTGGTGGTGGTCAATCTCACCTCATCGGAATCCCTGCCTGTGGGAACCGAAGCCCATGAGACGAAAGCGGGTATCGAGTTACTCATCGAAGAGAACCGCTTCGAATCACTGACCCCGAGCATCTGCTATACCCAGGCTGCTTTTCTTGAAGGCTGCTCCTATATAAATTTCACCCCCAATCCCGGCTCAGATCTGAAGGGTCTGCACGAACTGGCGGACCAACAGCGTGTGCCATTCTATGGCAATGACGGCAAAACCGGCGAGACCCTGGTCAAGACCGCCCTGGCGCCCATGTTTGCCTACCGCAACCTGCGCATCCTTAGCTGGGAAGGCACCAACATGCTGGGTAACGGAGACGGCAAAACACTGGACGACCCGAACCACAAGGTGGCCAAACTGCGCAACAAGGGTAATGTTCTCGACTCGATTCTCGGCTACTCTCCTCACGGTGGAATCGACATCAACTATGTCCCCTCACTGGGAGACTGGAAAACCGCCTGGGATCTGATCCATTTTCAGGGTTTCCTCGACGTCAAGATGACCATGCAGTTCACTTGGCAGGGTTGTGACTCCATCCTGGCGGCGCCGCTGGTACTGGATATGATCCGCCTCAGCGAATTCGCCGCACGGCAGGGTGAATCCGGCCCCATGTATCATCTCGCCGCCTATTTCAAGAACCCCATCGATTGCGATGAAATGGCGCTCTACCCCCAGTTCCAACTTCTGCTCGAATATGTCGATAACCATCTGCAGAGGAATACCGGAGCAGCCAACCTGGAGAGTATTGGCTGACGATGTTCCATCCAGCACTTGGAGAACGGATGAATCCGGTGCAGATAAAAGATTGGTTGCTGCGTTGGGGGCTCGCGGCGCTATTGATGCTGCTGTTTCAATACACGATGCCCCTCTCAGGATCATCTTTCCCCTCTGATGCATGGCTGCAGGTCAACCTGGGACTGGCAACCTCTCTGACCTGCCTGCTGATGTTGCCACATGCTGGCGGCACACTCTCTCTTGTTTTCAACAGCATCGCCTCCACCGGTATATTTCTGTTGATGCTGTTGACACACGACAAAGGCACGATCCCCCATACCATTCTGCTGCAGAGTACGCTTGCGGTATTCAACATCACACTGCTGCTGTTTAGTCTTGCGGGTTTTCTGAAAAGATTTCGCGCAACCGCAGAGATCGCTCTACCGACAGTATTTTTGCTGGCACTGGTTGCCGCTAGCGCCACCCTCTGGCTTGGCCCCGTGGTGGAGCTTTTTGTTTTCAGTGACACTGCGGTCAACGCGATCATTGCGGCAAGCCCCCTGAGCTATATATCCGCCGCCGCTGAGTATGACTACCTGCGTAGCGAGTGGTTCTATCGCAACACTCCTTTCGGCAGCCTGCGCTTTGCCTATCCCGATAGTCTGCTGCTCGGTGCGATCTATCTGGGGCTTGCAGCGGCGTTGCATACCCTAACCCTAAGACTTAAACCCGACCTGCATTGAATCGACAAATATTGATGGAGAGAATTACCCCATGAAATTGATGACCAAGACACTAACATTTCTGTTCACTTTCCTGTTGGCTTTCAGTGCCTCCGCCACGGATGCCAGTATGGATTCAGGGCTGAAGAGTAAAGCCAAGCGCGCCACCGATAACGGCCTGCGCTATCTGCGGGAACAGCAGGACGAAGACGGCTCCTGGTCGGGCTCAGTCGGCATCACCTCACTGGCGCTGCGCGCCTATCTTGAGAGCCGCCGCAAATATACCGAGGATGACGGCCCCTTCATCACCAAGCCTGTTGAGTTCCTGCTCTCTCATGTGAAGGAGGATGGTTCCATCAGTGAGACCATCAACAACCGCAACTACAATACGGCAGTTGCCATCACTGCACTACAGGCCACCGGCAACCCAAAATATAAACAGACCATAGAAAACGGCCAGAAATTTCTTAAAGGACTGCAACTGGACGAGAAAGACGGTTATAAAAAAGATCACAAATACTACGGCGGCATCGGCTATGGTGGTGACGAGCGCCCGGATCTCTCCAATCAATACCTCGCCATCGAAGCACTGAAGGCTACCAGTCTCGATCCCAACGACCCGGCTTGGGAGAAGGCGCTGGTCTTTGTCAGCCGTTCCCAGAACAATAGTGAAACCAACGACCTTAAATGGGCAAAGAATGATGGTGGCTTCGCCTATATGCCCGGCTACAGCCCACATGGAGATGCCGTCTCCTATGGCAGCATGACCCATGCCGGGCTCATCAGTCTGCTGTTTGCCGGTGTCGACAAGAACGACCCAAGGATTCAGTCCGCCTTTAACTGGATCCGTGCCAACTACACCCTGGATGAGAATCCCGGCGCGAAGAAAAATCAGGGACTGTTCTACTACTACAACGCCTTCGCAAAGAGCATGTATGCCTTCGGTGAAGCAGAGGTCACGGATAGCAACGGCATCAAGCATAATTGGCGCAACGACCTGGCCGAAAAACTGCTCGGCCTGCAGGACAAAGACGGCTCCTGGGTCAACCCGGACTCTCCACGCTGGTGGGAGGGCAACAAAAATCTGGTGACCGCCTGGGCCGTCATCTCCCTGAATCATGTCATCCGTTAAAGGATGCCTGTTTAGAAACCTATCATTCACCACGAAGGGCACGAAGAACACGCGACTGCATGGCAAAGACTGCTCCTGCACTCTTTCTGCATTTCCTCCATCCCTGGAGGTCAGATACAGGGGTAGAGCAACGCAAGGAGCAGTTGCCGAAAGACAACTCATTGTTAATCATTTTTCCTTCGTGTTCTTTGTGTTCTTCGTGGTAAATAGAGTATTTCTGGATAGACACTAAGGAGAAGACTCTGATCCTCCTTTCGCGTTTCTCTCTTCTGCTGATCCTGCTGTTGTCTGCTTTTCAAACAGCAGCAGGGTCTTCTGCAGATCTGCGCGTGCATGCAGGTTTGCTGGGGAAATTCCAGCCAGGGACAACCACCGAAATCGGGGTGGAGATCGTCTCATCTCATGCCGCAAGAGCCGATCTCTCAATCTCGGATGCCAACGGCAGAACGCTCTACCATCTGCAATTAAACGAACACGCCAGAAAAAAACTCTGGATCGGCATCAAACCCAAAAAGGATGGCTCGGTTACTGTCACCCTGACAGCGCCAAGTGAAAAAACACTCACCCACTCCATCACCCTCACGGCCACCAGATTACCTATCACCCTGGTTTCCATCGCGCCGAACGAGGGGATGAGATCCACCGCACAGCTCAAAACAACGGAAGAGAGCGCTATCGTGATGCTCTCTTCCGCCAGGTTTCCTCATACCACACAGGGGTATGGCGCTGTCCAATCGGTCATCACCGACCTGGAAAGTCTGGCGGCCCTTGGGCAACGACAGTCGGAGGCATTGGGTCAATATCTGGCTGGATGCGGCATCCTGCTGCTGGATAAGGCATCTTCATCAGTGGTTGAACGTCTGGGCAGATCAGCCGGTTGTGGTGGACATCTTATCCGCAGTTACGGCCAACTGTCGGAGATTCCCCAACTACTGCAGCAACTCGATGGGCTGCGTCCGCCAAAACCACCCGAAAGCAAAACCCTGGCATTGCTCACCAGTAGCCAGCCCCACATGGCGGTGCCGTTATACCTTTTTGGTTATCTTCTGCTCATGGTGCTGTTGAGCAGTCTTCTCACGCGTCCCGCTCTGCTGTTGGTACTCCCACTTCTGACTACTGCTACAGGTCTTGTGGTCTGGTACGGTACGGGGGGGCAACAACTGACTCTCTGGGCCGAAGCGGAGACAGGAGATCCTGTCGCCAGGCTGGCGGCGATCCAGTACAGCGGTGGTGACCGCAGAGGTTTTCAGGAGACAACATTTACCGCTGATGTGGTTATAACACGTCTTGAGAACCCGCAGACATCCACACCGATCGAACACAGAGAGGGAGACGATCTCTATCATCTGACCAGTAACACGGCGTTGTTTGCGCCGACACGCTATCGTCTGGACGGCATCGTCCGGCAACCCCACCGACTCTCGTTGATACTGGACAGTGGCCAACCGATAGTCCGCAATACCGGAACCCGCGCCAGCCCTGCCGGACGACTGCTCTGGAAACGCCACAGCTACTTTACACTGCACTGCCCGCACTTTCACCCGATGAAACATGGCATCCCGAACTGCAGGGCGAAGCCCCCACAACCCCTGCCGAGCGACTACTGAGCCGACGGCTCTCATTCAACGGCGCCGCACTGCTGATCCCAATTTCCCAGGAGTGGGGAGGATTCGCCCCCTCAGCCACTTCGACCACAGGTTGGTTGGTAATCCGCACCTCCACGGGGACCGATCATGAACCTGATCCGGCTCGCCACCGTAGTACGTACACGCTCGGCAATTCATGCACGGTACGTCGTTGATGACGTATTTAATCCGCTTACATCCTCTTTCGGCATCATCCCAATCACCTGGAACTTCGTTAACTCATTGCCATCGAGCTGTGCCCCAGGTGTTCTTCATCAAAGTCTTCTGGGGCACGGGGTCTTCACCTGACCGGGGTGTAAATCTGCACTGGTTTCGCCATCAAAGTCGGGTCGGCAAACAGTTCAGTGGCTTTTTTGAAGTCGATGATGGTGAAGTAGAACTTACCATAAGCCTCATTGATACGGGTGCCCCGTCCGACGATCTGCTTGAACTCGGTCATGGATTTGATGCTCTGGTCAAGCACAATGAGTTTGCAAGTCTGGGCATCGACACCCGTGGTCATCAGCTTGGAGGTGCAGGCAATGACAGGGTATTTGCTCTGCGGATCGATGAAGTTATTCAGCTCAGCCTTGCCCTCCTGCTCGTCCCCTGTGATGCGCATGATGTATTTGCTGTTCTGACTCACCAGGTCGGCATTCTCATTGACCAAGGCCTGGCGCATGCGCTCGGCGTGGTCGATGTTCTCGCAGAAGATAATGGTCTTGTCGAAGCGGTTGGTGCCCTTGAGGAAACGGGTGATCTGGCGAGCTACCAGTTGGGTGCGCTGCCCCAGAATCAGCGTCTTGTCGAATTCCTTCTGGTTGTAGACTCGGTCTTCGACCTCCTGGCCATATTTGTCCTTCTTACCCTTTTCAGGGCGATAGCCGAAGAGATCCTTATCAAGTTCCATACGCACCACCTTGTAGGGGGCGAGAAAGCCATCTTCGATGCCCTGCTTGAGGGTATAGCTGTAGACCGGTTCACCAAAGTAGTGGATGTTGGAGACATCCTTTGTCTCTTTGGGCGTGGCGGTCATGCCGATATGGGTAGCCGCTGAGAAGTAATCGAGAATCTCATGCCATGCAGAAGCCTCAGCGGCGCTGCCCCGGTGGCACTCATCAATCACGATCAGATCGAAGAAGTCGGGAGAGAACTGTTTGTAGATGTTCTGGGCCTCTTCGGTGCCGGTAACGGCCTGATAGAGGGAGAGATAGATCTCGTAGGACTTGTCGGCCTGACGCTTCTGGATCTTGGTCATTGCCGAACCAAAGGGCTTGAAGTCGTTACTCTTGGTTTGGTCGACAAGGATGTTGCGATCGGCGAGAAAGAGAATGCGTTTCCTGGTTCTCGATTTCCACAGCCGCCAAATAATCTGGAAGGCGGTGTAGGTCTTACCCGTGCCGGTAGCCATGACCAGCAGGATGCGATCCTGTCCGCGGGCAATGGCCTCGATGGTGCGGTTGATGGCATTGACCTGATAGTAGCGAGGCGTCTTGCCGCTGCCATCGGAGTAGTAGTCCTGGGCAACCAGAGCTTGGGCAGTCTCATCTTTCAACCCCTTGTGGTCGCAGTAACGCTGCCAAAGTTCATCTGGGCTGGGGAATTCATTCAGGGTGAGCTCTGTCTCTATCTGCCCCTCGGTGACGGTGCGGTCATGGAAGAGAAAGCCATCGCCATTTGAGCTGAAGACAAAGGGCAAGTCGCCGTGCATTTCGCTGTAGTTAAGGGCCTGCTGCATACCGTCACCCAGCGCATGATTGTTGTCTTTGGCTTCTACGACTGCGATGGGGATATTGGGCTTGTGGTAGAGGATGTAGTCGGCAAACTTAGGCTTGCCCCGTTTGTGCTTTTTACCCCGCACAAGGATCTTGCCATTGGTAATGGCAACCTCTTCGCGGAGCTGGGTCTGAATATCCCACCCCGCCAGGGTGATAGCCGGGGTAATGAACTTCGTTCTGATATCGGTTTCTGAGAGGTTTTTCTTATCGATATGGCTCATTGAACACCATCCACTGTGCATTTGCGGCCCATTCTAGCAGCTGTACTGTGCGATTCGGGACAGTATACTTAATTCAGTCTCGCTGCTAATGGGTATACTGTCCCCAGAAATCCACGGCGTAATCGGGGACGCACTCTGTTTTTCTCTCTTCCCCTGTTTTATTGTCTGACATGGCCACTTCGTTTCGTTATTCTGGGATTTACGATATTTTATCAAATTGAGACGGTAAATCCGACAGACTCCCAGGGACTGAATATTAATGTCAAAACCGGATCCAGAAAAACTGAGCTGCCTGTTCGATGAATTTGAGCGGCAGGATACGAATGATGCTGACCCAGAGACAGAGCTCGAACATAAAACCTATCGGTGGAGAGATGTTTATGTAGAGCGCGGTGAGCTGGGTCTTCTCATGGAAAGGTGGAAAAAGGTTTCCGACTTTCAGCGGGTTGAGGAGATACAGCCCCAGCTGGCAATTCTCTTGGCCAATTCCGGTTTTGGTAAAACCCGGCTCGTGCACAAGTTTTATGAGGAAATAGTCAAACGGCATCAGGCTGATGGCTGCCGGTACTGGCCCCCCCTCATCGGCAGGAACAATGACACGCTTACGGTCAATCCGCCATTCGACCAGGTGGATTTGGAACAACGGTTGCCATTTCTTTGGTGGGGCATCCAGTTACCCGATCAAACCACCGAAAAGTCAACCTGCAAGCCGGTGTTGAATGATGCAGTGGGGATTCTATCCAGCCATCTGTTTTCGATGGAAATGGCGCGCCAGAGAAGGGAAGTACGTAACGCAGTAGGCCAGGAGGTGCTGAATCTTGCGCTGGTGACAATCAGTAAGCTGACGCTGATTGAAACCGCCAAGGATTATTATGAAATCGGCAAAGGCATTGCGGGCGCAATCAACAAGGCGATAGGCATCAGGAAAGAGGAGAAACAGAGCCACGTCGAGCGTGAGCGGCAGGAGAAAAAAGAGTTTGTAGACGAAGTCGTCGAGAACCTCTCGATGCTGATGAATCCGGATAACAGCGACATGGAAAGGATACCCATGGTTCTGTTCATCGATGATGCGCAATGGATCGACTGTAAGCAAGACCACAAATCCCGACCCAACACAGACCTGCTTGAGTTACTGGGGAAGATCATGCGGCTTGCCAGACAGGAGCATTGGCCGATCATGATCATCCTGACCCACTGGGAAGAAGACTGGAACAAGCTCAGGCTTTCAGGCGATGGTGTGCCTCATCTGCTGGAGAATGGCGGTGAAGCGGAAATTGTTGAAACTTACGCCAGAACTGCAAACCCGAACTATCATGGTTGGGAGGAGTGGGAACGGTCGATCATCAGGCTGGGCCAGTTTGATTTATCCGGGATACTGAAGGCCGCATTACCGGGTGTCTATCAGGATGAAGGACAACAGATGCGCCTGATCGGGAAGGTGGTCGATGGTTTTCAGCGGGAGAAAGACGTTCTCGCGGATAATGCCCGCTATCTCGATGAGTTCCTCAAGATGCTCTATCAACCCGCCAATCTGGAGTATCTCAGAGACCGGAGTATTGATCAGCCCCTGATTGATGGCTGGGAAGTGAGGATGAGCAGAAAGCTCGGTGGGTTGGAATACGCCAGGCTGGTGCAAAACCGGTTTGACCAGCTCAAAGAGCCGTATCGCCAGACATTATGCCTATCCTCCTATCAGGGGATAGAGTTTCCCGAGAAACTGACGGAGGTCATCTCCCGCTATCTATACGGCCCTAAGTATGGCTGTCCATGGACGGCGCTCGAGGATCCTGAGACCTTCATACAGCGCAACGTCAAGTACCCGAGCGGGGTGTCGCGTTTTCCGGATTCGGTCTACAAGAGCATTGCCTACGAGGCACTGTCGCCTGAACATAAGCAGAAACTCAAAGAGATCCTGCCCAGACTGCTGAGTTACTGGCTGTACTATGGTTCGTTCGGTCAGGGACTGGAGACGTTGGATCTGAATTTAGCTGAAGAAGAGACGCTGTGTGGAATAGCCCTCAGGGTTTTAAATGACTGCAGGTCAGATTCAGAAAGTCTGGCCAGGGAAATCAATGCAGATCTGGCTTCGGTTGTTGCGCTATCTCGCCTGGTTCGAATAAATCGCTATAAATACAATGAGGAGCAGGCATACCGGTATGCGCTGGAATTTTATGAAAGCCTCGTGGAACCGTGGAGTCCTGGCGATATCGAATTTGGAGATGCAATAGCAATATACAATAGTCTGAGTCTTCATCAGCAACATTCTGCCGCAATATTCATTGCGCGGAATATAAACTCTGATTGCATTGAACTTGACAGGTTGAATGGCGATCAAGAATCGAAATCGAATCTATCCCTCTCTTATGGATTGCTTGGTGAAGTGGCCTTCGATATGCAGCAACCCAACGAGGCAAGGGCGTGGCATGAAAAGGCATTGGAGATAGACCGTTTACTGGCAGAACAGTCCCCAGACCCGAAGACATTGCACTCCCTCTCTATCACCTTTGAATGGCTTGGCGATATCGCTGCCGACATGTTGCGACTGGATGAGGCAAAGAGATGGTATGAGCAGTCATTGACAATACGCAGTCAGTTGGCGGAACAGTCTTCAAGCAGGCAAGATCTTCGGGACCTCTCTTTCTCCTATGGGAAACTTGGAGGTCTGGCTCTTGAGTTACTGCAATTGGAAGAGGCGGATTCTTTTCACCAGAAGGCGCTGGAGATACGTGAGCAGCTACTACAGGGTCACGAAAACCCGGATACATTGAGGGATTTATCACTCTCACTCGAACGTTTGGGTGATGTTGCCGTTGCCATGAACGATTTCGAAAAAGCCCAACAGTTTTTTCATGACATGCTGGATATTAAAGGACTTCTTGTCGAGGAGGCGGTGACTCCCCAGACTTTACGGGATCTTGCCATAGCCAATAAGAAACTCGGTAAGGTCGCCCTCAACATGCAGCAACCGGATGCGGCAAAAGCCTGGTATGAGAAGGCGCTGGAGATAGACCACTTGCTGACAGAGAAATATCCTGGTCCCAAAACATTACTGGATCTTTCTATCACCTACTTGGATTTGGGTGATGTGGTGTTAGACAATCAGCAACCGGAAGATGCAAGTGCCTGGTATGAGCAGTCTCTGGATATTCTCAGTAAACTGGCGGAAAGCTCTTTGAGTCCTAAAGTGTTATCGAACCAGGCAATCGCCTGTGAGCGGTTGGGTAATGTGGCCAGCAACATGCAGCAACAGGAAGCGGCAAAAGTGTGGTATGAGCAGGCTTTGGAGATACGCCGCCAGCAATCTAAGGACTCTAAGAATCCGCAAACATTACGAAACTTATCCATTATGTATGGAAAGCTGGGAGATGTGGCCAGGAGCGTGCAACAACTGGAAGGCGCGAAGGCCTGGTATGAGCAAGCATTGGAGATTTGCCGTCAGCTGGCTGAGAATTCCTCAAGCCCGCAGGCCTTGCGAGACCTGTCCATAATGTATGAGAAGCTGGGATATGTGGCCGGCGACATGCAGCAACCAGAAGGCGCGAAGATCCGGTATGAGCAATCACTGGAGATACGCCGCCAGTTGGCTGAGAAATCTTCTAGCCCGCAAACCTTGAGAGACCTATCCACTATCTATGAATGTCTGGGAGATGTGGCTGGCGACATGCAACACCTGGATGACGCAAAGGCTTGGTATGAGCAGTCATTGGAGATACGCCGCCAGTTGGCTGAGAATTCCTCTAGTCCACAAACCTTGCGAGGCCTGTCGGTTCTGTATGAGAAGCTGGGAAATGTGGCCGGCGACATGCAGCAACCGGAAGGCGCGAAGGACTGGTATGAGCAGTCATTGGAGATACGCCGCCAGTTGGCTGAGAATTTCTCTAGTCCACAAACATTGCGAGGCCTGTCCGTTCTGTATCAGAAGCTCGGAAATGTAGCCAGTGACATGCTGCAACCAGAAGGCGCGAAGACCTGGTATGAACAGTCATTGGAGATACGCCGCCAGTTGGCTGAAAATTCCCAGAGCCCGCAGACCTTGGGAGACCTATCCACAATCTATGAATGTTTGGGAAATGTGGCTGGCGACATGCAACACCTGGATGACGCAAAGGCTTGGTATGAGCAGTCATTGGAGATATGCCACGAGTTGGCTGAGCATTCCTCCAGTCCGGAAACCTTGCGGGGCCTTTTTGTTGCGTATGTAAAGCTGGGTGAGGTGGACTTTGGTATGCAGCAATTGGAAGCAGCAAAGGTCTGGTATGAGCAGGCGTTGAAGACAACCAGCCTGCTGATGAAAAACTCTTCCAGCCCACAAACGTTACGAGATCATGCCTTTTCCTGTGGAAAGTTGGGTGAAGTGGCCGAAAAGCTCCAACAACCGGAAGTTGCGGTGGGATGGCACGAACAGGCGCTGGAACTGCACCGTCAAATATGGGCGGCCTCAAATAGCTTGCAGGGAATAAGAGATATCTCTCTCTCGATTGAGCGATTGGGTAATGCCGCCCTCACCATGGGAAATATTGAAAAAGCCAGTGGCCTGTTTATTGAAATGATGAATATGAAGGAACAGCTTGTGGAGATGGCGGCAAGCCCACAAGCGTTGCGTGACCTCTATATCTCATATTCTAAAATGGGTAATGTAGCCAGGGAAACGGAACAACCAGTCGAAGCGAGGGATTGGTATAAAAAAGCCCTTGATGTATGTATACAAGCGGGGAGCCAGTCTACCAACATCCAATCATATTATGACCTCTTCTATATTCAGCTGGTATCTGGCGATATTGCCAGTGACATGCAGAACCTGGAGGAGGCCAGGAACTGGTATATCAAGGCGGTGCAGACAAGTGAGGAATTGATAGGGGACGCTGCAAACACATCGCACCTGCAGTTGGTTGCCATTCCGTATGAGAATATTGGAGATATTTGTAGTCAAAATGATGAGCATCATGATGCCGGGAAATGGTTTGGCAAGGCCCTGACGATTCTTCTGCACCTGCGTGAGCAGTCGCATGACAATGTACTCGATCTTTGCCGCTTGTACGAGAAATCAGGAACGAACGAGGTGCATCTGGGTGAAATGGAAAAGGCGCTGGACTGGTATACGCAGGGACTGTCGTTGATTGAGAGCGAGGAGGGCCACGAGAGGTATGAACTCGTGCAGGAAGACCTTCAGTCCAAGGTTCTCAATCTCAGTAGTGCTGTGGAAAAATTATCCCGATCAACCTGGCTGGATCTGGCAATTGGAATATTCAGGAATGCAGCGGCAGGCGTAGGTATGGAAGCGACAGGTGAAGAGCAACGGCAGCAGTTAACGCAATTACAAGCAATGTCCATGGAAATTTACAGTAGATGGGAAGCAGCGAATGATTCCCGTGGTGATATGGATATGGGACTCCTACAGCATTCCGCAGATATTTTGCGGGACATAGCAGAGGTTTTCAGTCATGCAGGCACAGATCAGGAAAATGATATTATCGGTCTCTATCTTATTGCCGGAGAGATAGCAAACAAACTGGAAATAGATCCCTATGCAATCATGAATTTCGATGAAGATGAAGAGGTCTGAAATATCAGCATGAGTCGAGTGGTGTGCTGGATGGTGCCTGTAATCTGGGTGTCCAGGAGATAATCTGCGGTAAAACGCCTGGATAAGATAAGTCCATTACCATAGGTCAGCCCTTCAATCCGCCGAAGGGGAGTGGCTGATATTGTTGGCGAGCGTTTACGTGGAGGTCACCTGAGAGAAGAAAAATCCCCACCCTTATTTCATTACAAACACAGCGGTTAATCACTATACTGTCTGCAAGTTTTTGTTGAATGGATAACGCATGAAAATCGACTATAACAGTCCCGTCGCTGCGACCCGCGAGATCTATTGGGTTGGTTTCTTCGATGAGGCGGCCCAGTTGCACTGCAACCCCTATCTGATCATCGATGAAGAGGACATCGTCTTCATCGACCCCGGCTCCATCCCCCACTTTCCGGTGGTGATGCGCAAGGTGATGGAGCTGATCAATCCGGAGGATATCACCTACATCATCGCCCAACATCAGGATCCGGATGTCTGCGGAAACCTGGCTGTGGTGGAAGATGTCATCAATCGCAATGACCTGAAGATCGTCGGTCATAGCAACAGCCTGCGCCTGATACGTCACCTGGGTTTACGTTCTGAGCTCTACCCTGTGGATGAGCATGACTACGCCCTGACCCTGAAGAGCGGACGCAGACTGGAGTTTCTCTTCACCCCCTACCTCCACTCACCCGGCGCCATCGTCACCTACGACACAAAAACCCGCAGCCTGTTTACCAGCGATATCTTTGCCGCCATCTCCCAGGATTGGTCGCTGTTTGCCGAAGGTGACTTTCTTTCGCCAATGGATCCATTCCACCAGAACTACATGCCGAGCAACCGGATTCTCAAACACTGCATGGAGCGCTTTGAAAAGATGGATCTGGATCGGGTCCTACCACAACACGGCTCCATCCTTGAGGGCCGCGACATCCAAAGAGCCATCGAACATCTCAAGGCCCTGCCCTGCGGCATCGACTTGGTTGATGGTGGACCAGAGCAATGACAGAGAACATTGTTCAGGTCGGTACACAGCATGTCACCGATGTCCAGGATATCAATAAAAACCTGGTGGAGAAGACCCTGCGCATGCGCTGTCTCGCCTATCTCTCTCAGGTCAAATCTGAGCTCCTGATTGAGACCATCCATGACATGAATAACAGCCGCCAGGAGCTGGCTGATCTGTCAACCGACCTGGCGGAACGCACCAAACAGGCAGAGAAGCAGAGACTGGTCATCGAACGGGAGATGCGAAAACTGGAAGAACGGAACAAGGCACTCGAAGTCGACCGTGACCTGCTCGAATTGAAGGTTGAGGAACGCACCGAGGCGTTTGAAAAACTGGCCCACTATGACTCATTGACCAACCTGCCCAACCGATTTCTCTTCAATGACCGATTGAAACATGCCCTGGCCCGCGCTGGCAGGGAAAACAGTCAAGTCGGCCTGCTGCTCATCGATCTGGATCGTTTCAAGAACATCAACGACACCGCAGGCCACCCGGTTGGAGACGAGCTGCTCAGGCAGGTCGGACAACGTATCCTGCAAAGCCTGCGCACTGAGGATACTCTGGCCCGCCTGGGAGGTGATGAATTTGCCGTCATCCTGGAGAACTTCGAACATGATGAATTGACCGCTCATGTTGCGCACAAGATCCAGCAGAATCTTCTACCGCCCTTTGAGCTGACGCAGGACAGCATCCATCTGACCGCCAGCATCGGCATCAGCCTCTACCCTGGGGATGCCGAAGACCCTGTTACCCTGCTGAAAAATGCCGACACTGCCATGTACCGGGCCAAGGCGGAGGGTAAAAACACATTCCATTTTTACACCAGGGAGCTGACTGCTTCGGCCAACTCACGCTTCTCGCTGGAAAATCAACTGCGTCTGGCCCTGAAACGCGATGAATTCGAACTTTTCTATCAGCCCCAGTTTGACCTGAACAGCGGCCGGATATCAGGGGCGGAGGCGCTGATTCGCTGGAATCATACTGAGCGCGGACTGGTCTCTCCAGCCGATTTCATCTGGCTGGCCGAAGAGACCGGATTGATCATCCCCATCGGCGCATGGGTCATAAAGTCTGCCTGCCGCCAAGCCAAAAAATGGTTCGACGAAGGACGCTTGAAAGGTCGCATCTCGGTCAACCTCTCCGCGCATCAGATTATGCAGGAGGAGACCTATTCAGTCGTCAGACTGGCACTGGAGGAGAGCGGACTTCCTCCCGATCGGTTGGAACTTGAGATCACGGAAAGCGCCCTGATCGGCCAACTTGAGCAGGTCAGTCAGGTTCTGGATGCCTTCAAATCACTAGGCATCTCCCTGGCTATCGATGACTTCGGTACCGGTTATTCCTCCCTGGCCTACCTGAAACGCTTCCACATCGACCGCCTCAAATCGACCGCTCCTTCGTTCGCGATATCCCTGGAAACCCCAACGACATGGCCATCATCCGCGCCATCATTGCGATGGGCCACACACTGGGGCTCTCAATCGTTGCCGGGGGGGGTGGAAACGGAGGCCCAGGCCAACTTTCTCACCGGTGTCGGTTGTAATGACGTTCAGGGATATCTCTACGGCAAGCCCGTCCCCTGTGACCAGTTCCAGACTTAACTCCAGGGGTCGGAGTCAAACCGCATTACGCAGCTTAGCAATACCCCCGTCCATAAAGCGGTTTGACTCCGACCCCTCTCCTGCAATCAGAGCCAACCGGGTAATCAACACCGTGAAACTGAAACTCAAAATTGTCGCCGTCAGCCTGTTGCTGACCCTTCTGGTTGCCTGCGCCACCAGCCCCACCGGCCGCAGGCAGTTCATGATCGTCTCGGAAGACCAAGCCATCGCCTCATCTAAAACGGCCTATCTGCAGATGCTCAAGCCCTACGCGGACGACGGCAATCTGGATAACGATCCGAAGCTCAAGGCGAGGGTGCATAAGATTACGGCACGCCTCATTGCCCAGGCGGTGATAATGCGCCCGGAAACCAGGGACTGGGAATGGAGCATGAAGATTCTCGACGATCCTGAAACAGTCAACGCCTGGGCAATGGCGGGGGGAAAGATGGCGCTCTATACCGGACTGGTTGAGCAGATCGAACCCACTGATGATGAGCTGGCACAGGTGTTGGGCCACGAGATCAGCCATGCGCTGGCCAAACACTCGGCAGAAAAGATGTCGGTTGCGATGGCCACCTCCCTCGGCATCCTTGCCATAGGCATCGCATCGGACAACCGTGGCGCCACCATGGCAGGTGCAGCGGTCGCGGCAAAATTGGCCATTGACCTGCCCAACAGCCGCACTGCAGAGGCCGAGGCAGACCAGATAGGTATAGAACTTGCCGCCAAGGCCGGTTACGACCCCAGAGCCGCCGCCACGCTTTGGGAGAAGATGGGCAAACTCTCAGAGAGCCGTCCGCCACAGTTTCTCAGTACTCATCCCGCTCCGGAAAACCGCCAGGAGACCCTCACCCGGCTGGCCACCGAGATGATGCCCTACTACAAGGCCAAGGGGGAGCGCCCAATTTTCGATTTCTGATAGTATCTTCGCTCACCCGCAAGAAATGACACAGGAATCCAGCATGTCCAAAGCCAACGGCACACTCTATATCCTCTCCGCCCCGTCCGGCGCCGGCAAAACAAGCCTGCTCAAGGCACTGCGGGAACAGGACAGTGAGTTGAAGGTTTCGGTCTCGCATACCACCCGCGCCAAACGTCCCGGCGAAGAGGATGGCGTCCACTACCATTTCATCGATCACGCCCGCTTCCTGCACATGGTCGAAAGCAAGGCATTTCTGGAGCACGCAGAGGTATTCGGCAACTTCTACGCCACCGCTGAGTCCGAGGTTCGTGCAAAACTGGAGGCCGGAGAGGAGCTGGTATTGGAGATCGATTGGCAGGGCGCCCAACAGGTACGCAAATTCTTTCCCGAGGCGGTCTCCATCTTTATCTTGCCGCCCAGCCTGGCAGCCCTGCGGGAACGCCTCGATGAACGGGGCCAGGACGACGAATCGACCATCCAGGCTCGCATGCAGGAGGCGGTCAGTGAGATGTCTCACTATGCCGAGTTCGACTATCTGGTCATCAATGATGATTTTGCAACGGCACTCGCTGAGCTCAAGGGCATCATCACCACCCACCGTCTCCATCTCCCTGGACAGCAGGCACGCCACGCGGCACGCATCAGGTCGCTGCTCGGGGAAGTTTAGGGACTCCCACACCCTACACAAGTTGGCCAGTTCCGGAGATGGGGCTAAAATAGCGTTTTTTTCCACACATCCAGACTATCCATGACCGGCAAACTCTACATCAAGACCTTCGGCTGCCAGATGAACGAATACGATTCCGCCCGTATGGCGGACGGATTGCGCGAGGCGGAAGGTCTGCATATCACCGACAAACCGGAAGAGGCGGACGTACTGCTGCTCAATACCTGTTCGATACGGGAAAAGGCGCAGGAGAAGGTCTTCTCGCAACTTGGCCGCTGGCGCCCCTGGAAAGAGAAGAACCCGAACCTGATCATCGGTGTCGGCGGCTGCGTCGCCAGTCAGGAGGGCGAGGCGATCCGCAAGCGGGCGCCCTATGTGGATCTGATATTCGGTCCCCAAACCCTGCACCGCCTGCCACAGATGATCAGGGAGGCACGTACCGAGCACCATCCGGTAGTGGATGTCTCCTTCCCCGAAATTGAAAAGTTCGACTCTCTGCCGGAGCCACGGGCGGAGGGTCCGACCGCCTTCGTCTCCATCATGGAAGGCTGCTCGAAATACTGCACCTACTGCGTCGTCCCCTTCACCCGCGGAGAGGAGATCAGCCGTCCCTTCGACGATGTGATCGCCGAGGTGGCAGGGCTTGCGGCCCAAGGGGTGCGCGAGGTCAATCTGCTGGGGCAGAACGTCAACGCCTACCAGGGCGCCATGCACGACGGCGAGAGCGCCGATCTGGCACTGCTCATCGAATATGTGGCGGCCATCGACGGCATCGATCGCATCCGCTTCACCACCTCCCATCCTCTCGCCTTCTCTGATCGCCTGATCGAAGTCTACGGCGAGGTACCGGAGCTGGTCAGCTTCCTGCACCTGCCGGTGCAGTCGGGCTCCGACCGGGTACTGGCGATGATGAAACGCGGACACATGGCAGTGGAGTACAAGACCAGAATTCGCCGCTTGCGGGAGGTCCGCCCCGACATCACCATCTCATCCGACTTTATCGTCGGCTTTCCCGGTGAGACCGAGGCCGACTTCGAAGAGACCCTGAAACTGATCGGGGAGATCGGCTTCGACAACTCCTACAGCTTCATCTACAGTCGCCGCCCCGGCACACCGGCAGCGGATCTGCCCGATGATGTCTCACTGGCGGTCAAACAGCAGCGTCTGGAGCGGCTGCAGCAGTTGATCAACACCCAGGCCCAGCGCATCAGCCGCCAGATGGTGGGGACGATTCAGCGGGTACTGGTGGAGCGCCCCTCCCGCAAAGACCCGAACCAACTGGCCGGCCGCACCGAAAACAACCGGGTGGTTAATTTCAACGGGCCGGTGGAACTGATCGGCAGATTCGTCGATCTGCGCATTACCGAGGCGCTGCCCAACTCCCTGCGTGGAGAGATCGAACAGATTCTGGCGGAACAAAGCGCAAAGTTGGGATAGACTTATTCCCAAGAATGGAATGATTCCGGAGCAATAGATGAGCGGAGAGAACAAGGGCGGCAACACGCAGATTATCATCGCGCTGATCGGCCTTGCCGGCATACTGGGCGGCGGGGTTATCGCCAACTGGGATAAGATTTTCCCGCCTGCACAGCAATCCCAAACGGTGGTGATTGAACCGATCAAACCGCAAGTCAGCCAACCGAAAATTGAACCACAACCGGTAGCGCAACCGGAAAAACCCGATCCCGTCATTCTTTACACAGCCAAAATAGCACCGAAACCTCGACTTTTCCACGGCAGCTACGTCGGCATCATGACTGAAGGTGTTGAAAGCATCGACGTCCAGTTCACCCTAAAGCGAACAGGCAACCGTGTGACCGGGAGTTACTCCGGTGGGGATGAGAGCGGTAGATTGCAAGGCACTGTGAACGACAATATCCTGACCTACAACTGGCAGGCGGGAGAATACACCGGCAGGGGCATCACGGTAGCCGAGGGTGATCGGATCGTCGGAACCTGGGGATATGGTGATGCCATCAGCGGCGCTGGTGAAACCATTGCCCAAAAAACAGTACTGCGTTGAGTTCGCAGGCCTGATCAAGCGTAGCGGGTCAGGCGACAGTATCTGGCTGGCAGCGGCAATTGCAGTTAGACTATCCGCTCCTTGCTCAAACCCTTTCCAACCCGGTATCTCCTTTGTCTGATCATCCTGATTCCCTCGATTTCTCCCTCGAACCTGAAGACAACGAACGGCTTGCCAATGTCAGCGGCCAGCTCGATGAACATCTGCGTCAGATCGAACGCCGTCTGGGCATAGAGATCAGCAACCGGGGTTACCATTTTCGTCTGATCGGCGACGCAGATGCCGTGGGTGCAGGAAAGCAGGTTTTGCAGAATCTCTATGACGTTGCACAAGATGAAATCCTCGACCCCAAGCGCGTCCATCTGTTTCTGCAGGAGTCCGGCATCGACGCACAGGTTCAGACAGACAAACCGGCCGATCTGCCGGAGACGGTCATCAAGACCCGGCGGGGTCTGATACGCCCTCGCGGTCCCAATCAGCAAGAGTACCTGCACAAGATCCTGGCTCACGACATCAACTTCGGCGTGGGCCCCGCAGGCACCGGCAAAACCTATCTGGCGGTCGCCTGCGCAGTGGAGGCCATGGAGCGGGACCAGGTACGGCGGATCCTCCTGGTACGTCCTGCTGTTGAGGCTGGTGAGCGGCTCGGTTTCCTGCCCGGCGATCTGGCACAGAAGATAGACCCCTATCTGCGGCCACTCTATGACGCACTTTATGAGATGCTCGGCTTCGAGAAGGTCAGCAAGCTGATTGAGCGCAACGTCATCGAAGTGGCGCCACTTGCCTATATGCGGGGACGCACCCTCAACGACGCCTTCATTATTCTGGATGAAGCCCAGAACACCACGCCTGAGCAGATGAAGATGTTTCTCACCCGTATCGGCTTTGGCTCCACTGCCGTTATCACCGGCGATGTCACCCAGACCGACCTGCCACGCGGTCAGCGTTCAGGCCTGCGTCAGGCCGTTGAGGTTCTGGGCCAGGTGGACGGTATCAGCTTCACCTTTTTCAATGCCCGCGATGTGGTGCGGCATCACCTGGTCCAGCGGATCGTGCGCGCCTACGATGACTTTGATCAGACGGGTGATAGCGACACAAAAGGGCATATTGGTTAGTTTTGATGTCAATTGTCTGCTCACCATCTGTAGGCCGGTTCAAGCTTGCGGAACCGGCGCTGCTGGATCTCGTTACACCACCGCATTGCCCGGTCCGCGAGCTTGACCGGGCCTACTTGCTGCTGCGCAGGATAGCGCCGCCATGCACTTAGAAATTGAAATCCAAAACGCCACCGAGAGAGTTGATCTGCCGACGAAAAAGCGATTCATCCAATGGGCTCAGGCGGCGTTGGTAAAGAGGGAGAAAGCCGTAGAAGTGGTGATTCGGATCGTCGATGAGGCGGAGAGCCGGGCGCTGAACCGTGATTATCGCGGCAAGGATCGTCCCACCAATGTACTCTCCTTCCCTTTCGAAGCCCCCCCGCAAGTTCCCAGTAACCTGCTGGGGGATCTGGTGATCTGCGCACCGGTGGTGATGCGGGAGGCTGAAGCGCAGAACAAGTCAGCCCTGTCCCACTGGGCGCACATGACAGTACACGGGATGCTGCATCTGCAGGGCTTCGACCATCTTGACGAAAATGAAGCTGAAATCATGGAGGCACGGGAGCGGCAGATCCTGCACGAACTGGGATTCAGCGATCCCTACGCGGAATCCTCCCTGTGAGTCTGGCGGAATCCGCCCGATCCAGGTTCATCCAGTGGATCGAAGCCGGACCAGGCGCCCTTCTGGCGCTGCTTGCAGGTGCAGTGACCACCCTTGCCTTCGCACCCTTCAATATCTGGCCGCTGGCCGTTGTTGGGCCTGCGCTGCTTTTCCTGCTCTGGCTGAAAAACCGACGCTGGAGCGGTTTTCAGCTTGGACTCATCTACGGCCTTGGTTTGATGGGCAGTGGTGTCTCGTGGCTGCACGTCAGCATCGCCCAGTTCGGCAATCTCGGCTGGTTTCCGCCTCTGTTGATCACCACCCTCTTCGTCCTGGTGGCGGCCCTCTACTACGGCCTGGCCGGCTGGATCGCCAGCCGTTTTAAAAGTACCACAAGCCAGCGCCTGCTCGTAATCTACCCCACCATTTGGGTCGCGTCTGAGTGGCTTCGTGGCTGGTTTCTCAGCGGTTTCCCCTGGCTGCAACTCGGCCACTCACAGATCGACTCACCCCTCGCAGGTTATAGTCCACTGCTGGGGGGGCTGGGCAGCAGCTGGGCTGCTGCACTCTCCGCGGGTCTGCTGCTGACGTTTGTTTTATCGACCGAAAAACGCCGGACGGCACTCGCTGCCCTGCTGCTCTGGGGCGTCGGCTGGGGTCTGCAGCAGGTATCCTGGACCCAACCCTACGGCGATCCTCTGCGGGTCGCCCTGATCCAGGGCAACATTCCCCAGGAGAAGAAGTGGCAACCGGATCAACTGCTGGACACCCTGCGACTCTACGCCACCGAGACCCGCATCCATCTCGACAACGATCTCATCATCTGGCCGGAAACCGCTATACCGGCTTTCCTCTCCCAGGTGGACGAGCCATTCGTCCAGCCGCTTGAGTCCGCGCTGAAGAACAACGACGCTCATCTGGTATTTGGGGTGGTACGAATGGATGAGGAGAGGCAAACCTACTTCAACACCATGGTCAGCGCCGGTGGTCTGCGAGACTACTACTACAAACGTCATCTGGTTCCTTTCACTGAGTTTCTGCCCTTCAAATCGATACTCAATCCACTGGTTGATTTCCTCACCATTCCGATGTCGGATTTTTCTGCCGGTACCAGAGCCAAACCATTGATGACGGTTGGCAATCATCAGGTCGGCATGTCGATCTGTTACGAAGACGCCTTCGGCAATGAGATGATCCAGGCCTTGCCGGAGGCGGCCTATCTGATCAACGCCAGCAACGATGCCTGGTTCGGAGACTCTCTGGCGCCTCACCAGCATCTGCAGATCGCCCGCATGCGGGCGTTGGAGACGGGACGGTATCTGCTGCGCTCGACCAACACCGGCGTGTCGGCAATCATCGATCCTCATGGCGGACTGGTTAAGGCTTCACCCCTGCTGAAAAAAGATGTCCTGCTGGGGCAGATACAGCCCATGTCCGGCAGCACACCCTATGCCAGTCTGGGCAATCTGCCGATCCTCACGCTGCTACTGATGAGTCTGATATTCGCCTATCCCTGCGCACATAGAAGATTGAGGCGATCTGATAGTTAGTGTCTTTCCGGAAACAGGTGAATAATTGTAGCCTGAATGAAGCGTAGCGGAATCCAGGAAGATAGGTAGCTGCTCCATAGTCTGTTCCCGGATTACGCAAGCTTCATCCGGGCTACGGCAATAGATTTCCGGATGGACACCAGTCAAGGATGGGGAATCTTTACTGGTTCAATACCCAAAGACTGCAAACGCGCCACTTCCTCTTGCTGGCGACTCTCCTCGTATTTGATCACCTCACGAAGCTGGAAAACCACCTCTTGTTCACTGCTCCAGGAATCCTCTCCCGTACCCTGCGGCACCTCACTGTCGGCGCACCCCCGCAGTGGCGACAGCCCCAAGGCCATCCACCATCCTGGGATTTTGATTTGTGACCAACAGAACATACACTGGCTCCCCCCAGCACAACTAAGAACATATCGATGAAACTGTTTGATAAGACCGTCACCCGCCAACTGATTGAGGATTCCCGCAGCTCCCCCCGGTTGCGCGCCCATCACTGTTTTCACCCGAGTCCCGACGCCAGTGTACAGCGACTCGCCATGGCGATGCAGCCCGGCACCTATTATCGTCCCCACCGACATGCCGATCCCGCCACTTGGGAGACGCTGTTGGTACTCCAGGGGAAGTTGGCCTATCTCACCTTCGACGATAGTGGCGTACTGCTCAGCCGCACCGAACTGAAAGCCGGTGGACCGGTGCACGGCGTGGAACTGCCCGAGGGAGCCTGGCACGGACTGGTGGCCCTGGCGCCCGATACAGTGGTGTTTGAATTCAAGGAGGGGCCGTTCAAACCGGTGGCAGAGGAGAATTTCGCCGCCTGGGCGCCCCTTGAAGGCTCCGCGGAAGCGGTTCCAATGGAACAGTGGTACCGCACAGCCCAGCCCGGCAATCGCGTCCCAGCTTTGTAACACCAAACATGTTGGATTCGTAGGCCTGATCAAGCGTAGCGGATCAGGCAATCACCCGAAATATCAAACTGCGTTTGCCGGTTCCGCTACGCTTGAACCGGCAAACGCTCTCTCTCCTCGTATCTCCCTTTATATCCTTCTGCAGACTCACTGTTGACTTTTTCACAAAAAGTATTGAGAATCTTTCTCATTATCATTACGCATCACGGAGTTCTATTTTTCCATGAGAAAGGCATCCCTCTACATAATTTCCCTGCTGGCGACCCTGGTTGCTGCGACCTCATTCTCCAGCACGGCCTTTGCCGCCGAAGAGGTCAATCTCTACTCAGCACGCAAGGAGGCACTGATCAAGCCACTACTTGACCGCTTCTCCGCGCAGACCGGCATACAGGTCAATCTGGTGACCGGCAAGGCCGATGCCCTGCTGAAACGCCTGCAACTGGAGGGCAGAAACAGTCCTGCGGATCTGCTCATCACCACCGATGCGGGGCGACTCTACCGGGCTAAAAGCGCCGGCGTGACTCAGAGCGTCTCCTCCGCCATGCTCAAGGATGCCATTCCCGCCACCTATCGTGATCCGGAGGGCCACTGGTTTGGACTCTCCCTGCGAGCGCGCCCCATCATCTATGTCAAAGGCAAGGTGTCGGCAGACGAACTCTCCACCTATGAGGCGCTGGCCGAGCCCAAGTGGGCGAAGAAGATCTGTATCCGCTCCTCCGGCAATATCTACAACCAGTCGCTGGTTGCCTCCATGCTCTCCCACGATGGCAAGGATAAAACCCAGCGCTGGGCCAACGGCCTGGTGAAAAATCTCGCCCGCAAACCCAAAGGCGGAGACCGCGACCAGATCAAGGCGGCAGCAGCCGGCCAGTGCGACATCGCTATCGCCAATACCTACTATCTGGGCAAGATGATCAAAGGGAAAGACCCGTCGCAACAAACCGCAGCGGATAAGGTCGCCATCTTCTGGCCCAACCAGTCCGGCCGCGGCGCCCACGTCAACATCAGTGGCGTCATGCTGACTCAAGCCGCGAAAAACAGGGCCAACGCCATCCGGCTGATGGAGTTCCTGGTCACGCCGGATTCCCAGTCGTGGTATGCCGAGGCCAACTATGAGTACCCGGTTCGAGAGGGGGTCGAATGGAGTGACCTGCTCAAACAGTGGGGCAGTTTCAAAGCGGATCAGCTGAATCTGGCCAAACTCGGTCAGAATAATGCGGAGGCAGTGAGGATCATGGATCGAGCCGGGTGGAAGTAGCGACTCACAGCACCACAGACCGTACGGCGTTACACCGGCCCGGCCTCTGGCAGGCTGGCGTATTGCTCTCTGCCCTGGTGCTGGCGCTGCCGGTCTTCACCGTCTTCAGCTTCATCTTCGTCCCTGCGGGGGAGGTCTGGAGCCACCTCGCAGAGACGGTGCTCGCAGACTATCTGAGCAATTCGGCCCTGCTGGTTTTAGGGGTCGCGTTCGGGGTGCTGCTGCTTGGTATCCCCACCGCATGGGTCATCGCTGTCTATGACTTTCCCGGGCGCCGATTTTTTGCCTGGAGCCTGCTGCTGCCCCTGGCGATACCGGCCTACATCATTGCCTACACCTACACCGGTCTGCTCGATTTTGCCGGTCCGCTTCAGACCGGGCTGCGCGACAGCTTCGGACTGGAAGGGGGGGGCTACTATTTTCCTGAGGTCCGCTCCCTGGGCGGGGCAGTCATCATGCTCTCCCTGGTGCTCTATCCCTACGTCTTCATGATGGCGCGCAGCAGTTTTATGGGGCAGTCGTCATCAACCCTGGAGGCAGGCCGCGCCTTGGGGGCAGGCCCACTGCGGATATTTCTCTCCATCGCCCTGCCCCTGGCGCGACCCGCCATCGTCACCGGCCTCTCCCTGGCCCTGATGGAGACCCTGGCGGACTACGGCACAGTGCAGTATTTCGGCATCAGCACCTTCACCACAGGCATCTTCCGCACCTGGTTCGGCCTCAACGACAGCGCCGCAGCCGCCCAGCTTGCCGCACTCCTGATGAGCTTTGTTTTCATCCTGATCCTGCTGGAACACTATTCACGCCGCGGCCAACGTTTTTATCAGACCGGTGGACGCCATCGCCACCCGATCCACCACCCGCTCAGGGGCTGGCAGCGTTATGCGGCCATCACCATCTGCGTCATCCCTCTGGTCTTCGGCTTCCTTATACCGGCAGGTCAACTGTTGGTGTGGGCGCTCTCCATCGCAGAAGAGGCGATCGACCTGAGCTTCCTGCAGTTGGCGGGCAACAGTCTGTTACTGGCGAGCGCCGCCGCAATCTTCACCCTGATGCTGGCACTCTTCCTGGGGTATGGCCAACGTCTCCACCCTTCGAAATCGGTAACCATCGCAGTACGCTTTTCCGCCATGGGATACGCCATCCCCGGCACAGTGATCGCGGTGGGGGTGATGCTGCCTTTTGCCTGGTTTGACAACACCCTGGACGAATGGATACGCGGCACCTTCGACCTCTCCACTGGCCTGCTGCTCAGCGGTACTGTGTTCGCGCTGCTCTTCTCCTATGCGGTACGCTTTCTGGCGGTTTCACTGCAGTCGGTGGAATCGGGCCTGTCGAAGATCACCCCAAATATGGATGATGCCGCACGCTCACTGGGGCTGGCGCCGGGAAAGGTATTGCGGCGCGTCCATCTGCCGATGATGCGCGGCGCACTGTTGACTGCAATGTTGCTGGTCTTCGTCGATGTACTGAAAGAGTTGCCTGCGACCCTGATTCTGCGTCCTTTCAATTTTAACACCCTGGCGGTCAGAGCCTATGAACTCGCCTCGGATGAACGCTTGGCCGATTCGTCCATCGCCGCCCTATCCATCGTGGCAGTGGGCATTGTGCCGGTGATCCTGCTCAGCCGCGCCATCCGAAGATCCGGAGAAATCCATGAATAAGCTGCTGGCGCTCAACGATGTGCATATCGCCTACGACGACACGGAAGTCGTAAAAGGGATCACCTATGATCTGCAAGCGGGGGAGATCGGCTGTCTGCTCGGTCCCTCCGGTTGCGGCAAAACCACTCTGTTGCGCGCCATCGCCGGATTCGAGCCGATCCGCGCCGGCAGCATCGACCTCAAACAGTCTGCTGTGAGTCGCCCCGGCAACACCCTCGCCCCGGAACAGCGCCACCTCGGCATGGTGTTTCAGGACTTTGCCCTCTTCCCCCACCTGAATGTGGCGGACAATATCGCTTTCGGCATCGCCGACCGACCCGGCAAAGAGCGGCGCAAACGCATCGAATCACTGCTGCGACTGGTGGAGCTGCCGGACGCCGGTTCGCTCTTTCCCCACCAACTCTCCGGCGGGCAGCAGCAGCGCATCGCCCTCGCCCGGGCGCTGGCGCCGGAGCCGACACTGTTGCTGATGGATGAACCCTTCTCCAGCATGGATGTGGACCTGAGGGAGAGCCTGGCAAGAGAGGTGCGGGAGATACTGAAGCGCGAAGGTACCACCGCGCTCCTGGTCACCCACGATCAGCATGAGGCCTTCGCCATGGCGGATCGGATCGCGGTGATGCAGTCCGGTCTAATCCAGCAGTGGGACACCGCCTTCAACCTCTACCACACCCCCGCAAACCGTTTCGTGGCGGGTTTTATCGGTCAGGGTGCTCTGCTGCCTGTGGTGCGGGATAACCGGGGCCGACTGATCAGTGAGCTGGGACCATTACCGGAGGTCAGCACTGAGGCTGCGCATACCGGCAACATGGAGATACTGCTGCGACCCGACGATGTGGTTCGTCAACCTGATGGCGTGACCACACAAGTGGTCAGCAAGGCGTTCCGTGGCGCGGATATCCTCTATCGATTGCGATTACAGAGCGGCGCTGAGATCCTCTACATCACCCACGGACGGGATAATTTTTCGCTGGGAGAGAGCCTCACCGTAGGATTGGATCTGGATCACACGGTGCTATTTCCTGTAGCAGAGTCAGTCTAGATCGAACAACCCGGACACAACGAAAGCAATCATGGTGCGCAGCGCACCCTACGTTCTGGTAGGGTGTGCTGTGCGCACCGGAATGAGCAATCCTGGTGCGCGGGTTGCACCCTACGTTCGTCGCATCTAGAGAAGCCACACCCCATGCCAACCACCACGACCTCCGAAACTTGAG
>NZ_JAAVSH020000001.1:2888082-2908261 GCF_011947365.2 endosymbiont of Lamellibrachia barhami | reverse complement strand
CCGATCTCTTTCCCCACCAACTCTCCGGCGGGCAGCAGCAGCGCATCGCCCTCGCCCGGGCGCTGGCGCCGGAGCCGACACTGTTGCTGATGGATGAACCCTTCTCCAGCATGGATGTGGACCTGAGGGAGAGCCTGGCAAGAGAGGTGCGGGAGATACTGAAGCGGGAGGGCACCACCGCGCTCCTGGTCACCCACGATCAGCATGAGGCCTTCGCCATGGCGGATCGGATCGCGGTGATGCAGTCCGGTCTGATCCAGCAGTGGGACACCGCCTTCAACCTCTATCACACCCCGGCAGACCGCTTCGTGGCAGGCTTTATCGGTCAGGGTGCTCTGCTGCCTGTGGTGCGGGACAACCGGGGCAGACTGATCAGTGAGCTGGGACCATTACCGGAGGTCGGCACTGAGGCTGCGCATACCGGCAACATGGAGATACTGCTGCGACCCGACGATGTGGTTCGTCAACCTGATGGCGTGACCACACAAGTGGTCGGCAAGGCGTTCCGTGGCGCGGATATCCTCTATCGATTGCGATTACAGAGCGGCGCTGAGATCCTCTACATCACCCACGGACGGGATAATTTTTCGCTGGGAGAGAGCCTCTCCGTAGGATTGGAGCTGGATCACACGGTGCTATTTCCTGTAGCAGAGTCAGTCTAGATCGAACAGCCCGGGTTCAACGAAAGCGGCATGGAGCAGTTGCCAAGGGCAGAAGAATCCAGCAAAATTTCGCGCCGGTCAGGGTAATAAACCCCGGAGCTCAAGCCACCCGAAAAAGAGGATGACATTCAATTCATTTCATGAACATCTGGTAGGATGTGCTGTGCGCACCGGAATGAGCAATCCTGGTGCGCGGGTTGCACCCTACGTTCGTCGCATCTAGAGAAGCCACACCCCATGCCAACCACCACGACCTCCGAAACTTGAGTTATGAACTATACCGTCAGTGAAACATCGCTTCAGGTTCGCAAGAAAAATATCCTGTTGGGCGCCTTTTTCAGTCTGCTGCTGGTTACCGCCATCGTTGCCGGGCATATGCGGTATCCCAAAACCTATGATGACGTACTGTTATGGTCCGTGGCCGCCTTTGTCATTCTCGGCAATCTCATCAACTACTACCGCTACAACCGCTACCTTCGCCTGGTCAGGGGTCACCGGATCGAGATAGATGGGGATAAGGTCTTATTCTGGACCAATGGTGAGAGATCAGTACTGGATGTGAAGGATGTCACCATGCTCACCTTCTACCGCCGTAAGGGAGAGCTTCAGCATATCCAGCTGAAGCTGAAGAGCAACCGGGGCATACGCCTGGAGGGCTACGGAGACCTGGAGCAGTTGGGCCGGACTATCGCCGACAGGATCCCCAAAGGACAGGTGATCGGCAGAGAACCGTAAGCTTTACGCATGCGCTGATGCTTGCGGCAGGCAAGGGACGAATGGAGATCTGATCAGGCCTATCGATTATCCAACCGGTTGTAATCAAACAGCCCGGACTCAACGGGCGCGGTCTTTCTGTAAGCGGTATGCAGCCGGTCACTGAAGTCCCAAAAGCTGTCACTGGTACGTCTGATGCCGAACCGGTCAAGCAGGTCACTGTAGTCGGCCTCGTTGCTTAACGCTTCAACCTGGTCGATGAAGAGTGGCAGTTCCGCACGATCGATCCTGAGAAAGCTGTTGGGGTAGGCACCGATGAACCCCGGCACCACCGCCAGGGTATCCTCTTCCGGCAGTCGCGCCTTCTCCTCTTTGAAAATGTGGGTGATGTTGCTGTGAGCATTGTTGTGGATCAGGGTGTAGTAGCGGCTCTCCCCTTCATGCAACCTAATCTCCATGAAACTGACCTGGGGCAGTAGTGATGCCGTTAGCCCGCCCAGGTGCTGCAACCGTTCCATCTGCGTCGTGACTTCCAATCCATCACGCGCCTTGTCCAATCGATAGCGGGATGCGTTTGCCTCACCAAGATACTCCTTCAGCATGCCGAACAGCTCTGACTTGGGGTTATCCGTCTGGTAGCTGACTCCGGTGTCCTGATCAAAATTGATATGGCGCTCGTCGACGAACGCCTTGACCTTGTCATGAGCGCCGCGATACCAGTAGTCCCACTGTTCCCTGCGCACCTCCCTGGGGAGCAGCATGAGAAAGTTGAATTCGCCGTCCATGCGCAGAAAATCCATATAGAGCCGGGTGAGATTGGTGGAGATCAACCGGGTACCGTCATAGACCTCCTGCTTACTACCGCCTCTTGCCAGTCCTTCATAGGCGCTCAGTTTGAGCTGACAGGGGGCGTCGTAACGCCTAGCTCACCAGAAAAATGCGAGCGCAGCGAGTATTTTGTCCGGTGGAGCTACTTGTTAGCGCAATGCAATACGCATGCTTCCATTTCTCTTTCGATACGCATAACTACATAATAAAATTCAACTTTCCATCTCGATCAAAATTACAAGTAATAAAACCGCTTGGCTTACTGAATGGCATCGAGAGCAGCACTTCATAGTAGCCACCTGTTGGATATATGAATGTGTGAACAAACTGGTTTGGGTCAATTTTCTTTTTATCTCTAGCATGTGTCATACATTCAAACACAAGCTCATGTTGTTTAAAGGTATCTGGGGAATAAAATATATTAGCGCTCAGAGATACAAACACGATCCAAATAGTAAGAACCAAAAATAAGACCACTTTCTTTATCATAGATCACCTATTATTCCGCATTTTAAGCAACGATCACCACCGTAGTTTTCGTTGTAGCTTAAACCACCACCCCAACCACATTGTGGGCAGAATTCTTCATGCTCGATATCCGTCCACTGCCACGCACCTACATACTCGGGGAGGCCATCTTGATCTAGAGAGACAACCTCGAATGCGTTGTCGTTTACAGCTATATACGCATGAGTTAAGTGTTGTCTAAGTTCTTCTAATACATCACTAGCACTTAAATTGAACCATTCGCGATGTGCATGCTTTTTCTTGTACTTTGTGTGTAGTTTATCTTCAAGCGATTTATCGTTTTCACATTCGATCCATCCCATTAGCTTCAGCTCATACGGACTGCCGGTTTGGAGTTGGCTTACACGCTTGTCTATTTGTATGCTGACCCCAATTTTGACCCTAAGATGGTCAAAGTTGGCGTTTTCATTTTCAGCAATAAAGTACACCGGCATGATGGGATCCACACTTTTAAGCGCTAACAGCCGTGACAGACCACACAGCGCTGCTCCAGGATCGGTTTGACCTGCTGTCGGTAATCGACCGGGGGTTGGTTTTTCGTTGTTTCCAGCATCTCTGCGAAGAGCGGCGTGAGGTCCGGCGTTTCCATTTGCGAACGCGGCACCTGACCACACGCGGAGAGAAAGAGAAGTGCAACAATCGGATACAACCAGGGCATAGCAACTACCAGTACTTTTTCAAAGCGATATGTTGGAGACGGTCTACAAATATCATTTTTGTCATCTCAACCGCAGGGAGATATCTTGAACCGCACTAAGCAGTGTCCGTCCGGGAACGAATGAATAATTGTAGCCGGGATGAAGCGTAGCGGAATCCAGGAAGATAAGTGGCTAATTCATAGTCTGTTCCCGGATTACGCAAGCTCCATCCGGGCTACGGCTGCGGTCGAGATGACAGAACGCAGGGTGCAACCTGCGCACCATTATTGCTGGTGATTGAGCGTTCCAGCCAACATCACGCCACTTCAATGGACAAAACCGCCTTTTCATCAGTCAAATCAGCAATCTGTTTCATGTACTCCCCATACTGGGGTTCATCTTGACCGGCATAGTTCAGGTTCTTGAACAAGCCGGTCAAACGGGTGAAATGGCTGCGCGTTTCATCCTTGTCGGTGAAGGCATAGGTGTTAGAGACGATCTCATAGACCCGATTGAATATCTCGGCCTGGCGCTCCAGAGTGGAATTGGAATCCACCTTGTCGAACGCATCCTGCTGCAGGAAAACCATATCGAGGAAAAGGGCCTTCTGCTGCCAGACAAAATCCTCCAGGGTAATACCCTCCTCGCCAGTCACCTGCATCATCTGGGTGACACGCTCCCCCTTTGCCAGGAGATCGGTCATCTCCGCCACCCGGTCGCTCCATCCTGGCGCTATATTCGACTCATACCAGGAGCGAAGCTGCTCATGGTAACGGGACCAGGAGAGCAGGGGATCGACAGCCGGATAGAATCGTTTGTAGGCCCGTTCCGCACTCAGACCGAGAAAACATTTGACGGTGCCCAGGGTCGACTGGGTAACCGGCTCCTCGAAGTTGCCACCGGCCGGTGAGACGGTGCCGATCATGGTCAGACTGCCCACCGAGCCGTCGTTGGTCTGCATCATGCCGGCCCGCTCGTAGATGCCCCGCACGGATGAATCGAGATAGGCGGGAAAGGCCTCCTCACCCGGGATCTCCTCCATGCGGCCCGAAGTCTCGCGCATCGCCTGAGCCCAACGGGAGGTGGAGTCGGCGATCAGCAGCACATCGAACCCCATCTGCCGATAGTATTCCCCCAGGGTGATGCCGGTATAGATCGATGCCTCCCGCGCCGCTACAGGCATGGAAGAGGTATTGCAGATGATGATGGTGCGATCCATCAAAGAGCCACCGGTGCGGGAATCGTTCATCTTGGGGAATTCCGAGAGGGTCTCCACCACCTCGCCGGCCCGCTCTCCACAGGCCACCACGATCACCACGTCCACTGCCGAAAAACGGGAGATGAGGCTCTGCAGAACCGTCTTCCCGGCGCCGAATGGACCGGGAATGCAGGCGGTGCCGCCACGGGCGATGGGGAAGAAGGTGTCGATCAGACGCTGCCCGGTGATCAAAGGCTCATTGGGAAAGAGCCGTTTGCTGCTGCCGCGCCGGGTAAGCCGCTCAGGCAGCGCCCGGCGCACCGGCCACTCCTGCGCCAAAGTGACCGCTCGCTCCCGGCCCTTTTGGTCCCGGATACGCGCCACCGGAATATCCACGGTGAAGGTCCCCTGCTGAATCCAACTCACCGTCACCTCGTCCCGTTCACCGAACGGCACCATGATCTTGTGGGTAAAGCGTCCCTCCTGCACTGTGCCAAGGGTATCGCCGGGACGCAGCACCGCGCCAGTCTCCACACAGGGCACGAAGGACCAGTGGGAGGTCTGATCCAAGGCTGGGAGGTCCACGCCGCGGGGCAGAAAGTTACCGAAATTGATGGCGAGACCTTCAAGGGGGTTCTGCAGACCATCGTAGACCTGCCCCAACAGGCCCGGCCCCAGGGTGACCGAAAGCATCCTGCCGGACTGCTCCACGGGATCACCAATGCCGACAGCCCGGGTGCTCTCGAAGACCTGCGCCACTGCACGGCGTCCCTCGACCCGCAACACCTCGGCCTTGAGGCGCTCCTGCCGACCTTCTACCTGCCGGGGCGGCAGGACATAGATCACTTCATTCTTCACCAGCGGCTGGCCACCGGTTTCCGGCACCTCGATGGTGATTATGTCCTCCTGGACGGCAACCACCTCGGCCAGTTTGTCGGCATCGGTCATGTCTGAGATCCCATTTTTCGACAATAACTCACAGGTTGGCAACGAACCGTATTCCGGGCCAGTGCTATAAGGTACTGCCACAAGCGCGGATTTTCCAGCCACAATATAGACGCCTCGGGTTTTATCCGCCCATACACGGCAGCATTTCCGATCACGGCTCAAACAGAAACCTTACTCTTCCCCTGAAATCTTCCCAATTGACGACCCCGTTCACTAACTGACTCAATTTTGACTGCTACACTTGAGACTCAAAGGCTGCTTGCGGGAAGCAATTCAGTCGCTGAAATCAGCATTTTTTCGAGGAATACCAAGGCAGCATCAATGTAACAGTGATAGGGTAATGAGCGTGAAAACCGGATTAAACCATCGACTACTATGCATCCTGACCCTCCTCATGGTCACGGCAATTGCGATGGCCGATGATTCCTCTCTCAACCGGGATGGAGTGGGCGACAATGTGAGCAGTTTGCTCACTCCGAACAACGCCAATCTTCTCATGGAAGACTACAACCTTCCCCTTTCCGGCTCCTATTCGTTGCAGATCGACAGAACCCTGGGAAACTTCGAAGACGACAGCGTAACCGGACTTGGCGGACACGTCTTCTGGAGCGACCCGCAGCAGGGTCTGCTCGATGCCAGCGCCTCCACCCTCCAATGGGGCGAGGCTAACGTCAACCGGTTTGGCTTGGACGGAAAGTGGTACAACTCCATTACCACCCTCAGCGGAGGGGTGGAGTATCAGACCGGGGATGTGGACAATCAATTCAACCTCTTTGCCGACATCGGCCTCTACCCATTCGAGATCCTCTCTATTCAGGGTGGTGCAGCACAGATCAACGGCGAGCCAGTGGGGCACTTGGGCTTTGAAGTGCAACCTGCTGCCGACGCCATGCCGGGCCTGACCCTACTGGGATCGGCGGCGATGGGGAAGAAGGACCACGAGTATATCTTTCTGGGACTACGCTACGCTTTCGGTTCCAACAGCCGCCTTATCGACCGACATCGCAACAACCCCTCTCTGCTCTTTGGCTCCAGAAGGTTCGGCACTGACCTCTATTCGATCAAAACAGAACGCGAAAAGAGCAACGAGGCACTTTCATCAACCGAACCAGGTTTCGAGGGTGCAACCCAGAGCAAGACGCCTTAACCACCCTCAATCCAACCGATCTCCCGCGCTGTCGTCTCTCCCACCAGACACTGCCGCAGGCCTGACGCCATCTCCACCACGTCTGCGGACAACATCACCCGTCCAGCCATGATTTCACAACGGCGCTGTGGAAATAGAGGCTTTCTACCGGGTTCGGCGTAACCATCAGGAAATAGCGGCACACCACCTGGGCCATATTTATCGGTGGCGCCCACTGTGTGCAGCAACTCATGGGTTATCACGAGGTTGTTCCTCGCGTTCTGAGACTCATCAGCATAAGCATACACAAGGCCCAGCAACCCTTTCTGCAAACCAAGTGAATGCATCAAAGGCACTCCGCCATTTTGCTGTTGATAACGCACGAAAATCCTTACCCGCTCCCGGTTTGAAACATCATCCGGAGTATGCTTCCAGGCCCAATAACGCATTCTCAGACTCCAGAAGACACTGCTCAACACCTTCGCTCCAATTTCAGGAGGTTCGGGAGGCACGGCAGATACCATGGGGCCAATACGAGTAAGGGTCGGTGGATCAGCCAGCAAGTCGTACTTTTCACCATGACGTCCGGTGAATCTGTCGATGGGTGCAAAATCCGCATCGGTCAGTCCCGCGATATAAACGGCTGTTCCCGGATCCCCATCACCATTGATGGGAAAGATCATCACCTCCAGCGGATCGAGCCAGTCAGTTGAATCCAGGCGCTGGCCGTGAGTATAAATAGCCACTGTAGCCAACAGGATCAGCAGACCCAGGATGCGGAAGTTCCGAAAACTGAACAACTTCATCTGCAATACTTCCGGGTTAAATCAAACACATCAGCCTCTAAATTTTTATGAGCACAACCTAACTAAGCGACAAATAAGGAAATTTATTAAGGTAAACCGCTATACGATTTCCTGATTATTCCACTTTCCTCACTTCCTTTTCCACGTCACAATCACTACAGTCATGTTTGATTGTCCATTAGAGACAACGACTACTCAATTTCCGGTTCCTCTTCTATTCCACTCACCCTGTGATGAATGCGGGATACCGGACACTATTCGTTCCACCAAGACTGGAGGATGTAATGACGATAAGCACTAAACTGCTTGGAATGGCCAGTGCCGGCGTACTGCTGACCGGACAACTGGCGCTGGCTCCCGTTGCTTCGGCAGCAGGCCCCAGCATGATCGAGGAGGGCAAGAAACTCGCCTTTACCCGTAAAAAAGGCAACTGCCTGGCCTGCCACATGATTGCAGGCGGCCAAGCGGCAGGCAATATTGCCCCACCGCTGGGCGCTATGCAGTCCCGTTTTAAAAGCAAAGCGGAACTCAAGGCCCAGATTGCGGATGCCACCGTAAAAAACCCGGAAACCTCTATGCCGCCGTTCGGCCGGCACAAGATCCTCTCAGACGCCGAAATCAACAAAGTCGTTGAGTTCGTCTGGTCCCTGTGAGCGATCCACTCTTAAGCCACCGAACCCTATTGGTTGGAGATTAATCAGATCATGAAACACCTACTGAAAAAGATTGCGATGCTGGCCGTTGCCGGCGGTATTGCCGCATCTGCACAGGCATCCCCGGAGGCAGATCGGGAAGCCTTCCAGAATTTTTATAAGAACCGCTTTGCCAATGTAGCAATGGAAGAGTACGGCAACGGCGTCTATGCCATCGACCCGATCGGACGTGAAAACTGGGAAGCCATCGAAGAGTTCCCACCTTACGAGCCTTTCATCGATGAAGGCCAGGCAATGTGGGAAAAGCCCTTTGCCAACGGAAAAACCTACAAGGACTGTTTTGCTGACGGACCTGCCATCGCGGGCATATATCCCCTCTGGGACAAAAAGAATGGCATGGTCATCACCCTGGCCCTGGCCCTCAACAAATGTCGTGAGGCCAACGGGGAGAAGCCTCTGAAGTATAAAAAGGGCTCCATCAACGACATCCTCTCCTACATCGCCTATGAATCACGCGGCCAGAAGACCAACGTAATCATCCCGAAAGATGATCCTCGCGCGCTTGCGGCCTACGAGAAAGGCAAAAAGTTCTACTATACCCGCCGCGGTCAGTTGAACTTCTCCTGCGCCAACTGTCATCTGCAGAACGCCGGCATGAACATTCGCGCTGATACACTCGGCCCGGCACTGGGTCACACCACCCACTTTCCGGTCTATCGCTCCAAATGGGGCACCGTGGGCACCTTGCATCGCCGCATCACCGGATGCAACAAACAGGTACGAGCCAAGCCCTTCAAGGCACAGGGTGAACAGTACCGTAACCTTGAATATTTCCTCACCTACATGAGCAACGGTCTCGAGCTGAACGGCCCGGGCGCACGGAAATAATCAGGAAACAGAGAGATCCGGAGTACACTATGCAAAACAAATTGATTGGTTATGTAATGATCCTGGCTGTACTGCTCTTCGGCGGGTTGGGCACTGTCCAGGCGGCAGGTGCGGCGAAAGCCTCCAACCCCGAAGCCGCCAAGGTCGAAAAAATGATCGCCGTCGCCGATAAGGCGCGCAAGAGAGCCGCCTCAGTGGAAGGCGAATGGCGTGACGTCGGCAAGATGCTGAAAAAAGCCAAGGCCGCACTGGCAAAGGGTGACTATAAAACTGCCAAAAAACTTGCGGCAAAGGCAAAGTCACAGAGCGAAATGGGATACAAACAGGCAGTCGCGCAGAAAGATCTGAAGATGCCTTCGTACCTCAAATATTGATCACGACTTTCCTATCAGGAGGAAGTTCATAATGAAATATGCCAAGGCATTGATAAGACTCGCTCTGGTTGGCGGAATTGCGCTCTCTGGAGCAACGATGGCTGACCATGGCAACAATATCACTTCGACACTGCGGTCCGTTGACGTGATACACCAGGGAAAGAGCGTCACTATCGAAAGAAGCAGCGATAAAAACGCCACGGTTCCCAAGGCCTACAACAAGGTCTCCCGCCACTGCCCACCTTTCTGCATCCAGCCGATGCCGTTGGGCCAGGGCATTGAAACCCTGGGTGAACTGGAGGTTCTGGGTTACCTGAAGCGGGTTGCCAACGGAGACCGCACCGTACTGGTGATCGACTCCCGCACCCCTGAATGGATAGCTCGCGGCACCATTCCAGGCTCAACCAATATTCCCTGGAACAAGATCAACGTCGACGTTGAAGGCACCTTCGCAATCGATGCTGAAGCAGACACCTTGCATGGTATTTTGCAGGATACATTCGGCGCAAAACTGAGAAACGGCAGTTGGGATTTCCGTAACGCCAAGACCCTGGCATTCTTCTGCAACGGGGCTTGGTGCCCACAGTCAGCGGTTAATGTCAAGACCTTGGTCAGACTGGGTTATCCGGCCTACAAGCTGAAGTGGTATCGCGGCGGCATGCAGTCCTGGGTAAGCCTGGGGCTGACCACGGTCAACCACTAAACCACCCCACGGCAAAAACTCCGACGCCTTCACGGCGCCGGAGTTTTTACTCTCCCGCCCGCAAATCCCCCATCAGAAATAGTTTGATAGTCGGTAATAATCCTTCTAATTCCAAGCGGATTAAGTTAGCATTTTCCCGTTACCCCGTTTGGAGACCGGTCGCATGGCCGAGCAGGACAAAACCGCTATCAAAAGCACGCAAGAGGCCGTAACCGACGAGCAGTTGGTGCGTGCCGTCACCTCGTTTGAAGCCATCATCGTCAGCCAGATCGAGATTAAAAACATTCTCGGTGACCGGCTCAACTACAGTATCCGGACTGGGCTTATCATTCTCGGCCTCATCGCCATCTCCATTCTGATCCTGCTGCTGACACTGTCATCACAGATCACCCGTATCTCTGCGGTGGTAGGTGACATGAATCATAACTTCACCTCCGTCTCCGCACAGATGGTAAATATCGACACTTACATCACGTCCATGGAAAAGCGGGTCAGTCTGCTTGGCGGAATCACCCGCCAGACGGAGACGATGGATCGGGAGATGGGTACCATCACTGTCGATCTCCGGCGTATGCGCGGCACACTCAAAGGCATCCAGCAACATGTCCAATCCGTGGACGGAAACATCACTTATATCTCAACAGCCATCGACAAGATGAATTTTGATATCCAGAATATGGGACATGACATGCACCGCATGGGCCAACCAGCCCGGTCAATGAACAGGATGTTCCCTCTTCCCTAACCCGGATTTCTCCTTATTTGGAATAAGAAAATGGCAGAAGATCCCAAACGATTAATGGTGGAGGTGATCGGGCGTCTCGGACGTGAGACCCAGATTCATATCGATGAACGGCACCACCACTTCCGCATCACGAACCTCTTTCTCTATGCCGTTGCTGCGTTCCTGATGATCGTGGCGATATTCAATGTCTACTACATCAGCATCCTGTGGGAGGATCTGAACGGCATCGTCAACAGCATGGACTCCATGCACACCAATCTGCAGGGCGTCAGCAAAAGCATGCACTCTGTCACTGCCAAGGTTGAATTAATCGATAAGCATATGGCCCACATGGACGAAATCTATAGCCACACGGAGTCTATGGGAGAATTGATGCCATCGGTGCGCGAGTCCATGGGCGCCATGGCGGATGAGATGGTGCTTATTGAACGGGATATGAGCCACTTGGATGGCGGCATGAGCAACATCGAACTGCGCTTCATCCAGATTACCGATGGAGTGGGGGTTATGCGCAGCAATGTGCGTCAGATCTCCCGGCCAATGGGTATCTTGAACCCGATCATGCCCTAAGGAGCCTCTGAACAAGTCATAGACCTACAGTTTGCGGCTGAAATGCACTGCTTCTTCGTTGGAAATCTTCGCAATAGCTTGCTATTACGTGCGATTCCCGCCTCAAATCAGCGCATTTCATCTCACAATCTGAACGGCCCAGACTTATTCAGAGGCCCCTGAGGCATTCGTTGAGGCGAGACCAGATATCATCACACAGCCCTTTACGGTAGACGGCTGATCTGAAAACGGCCTGCTCCCGGAGATACATATCCAGCCGCGTACTGTCTTGCTCCGTTAAACAGACAGTGACGTTTGCCAGCCTGTCCGCCGCCTTCACCACGAGCGCCAGCTCATGGCTACCGCTCACCCGGCGCATCTTCTGATTGGTTTTGCGCTTCCGCTCCCCCCGGGTACGTCCAGGCTCGTCGGTTACAATCTCCACGCAGGCGCCAACAAAGTGGCCAAACACCTCCGCCACTTCGAGACGGTTCACCGGTGTATCTTCAACCACGTCGTGCAGATAGCCTATGATCTGGGCATCATTCCCAAAGGACTCGACAAGCCCGACCACCTGATCCAGATGGTAGATATAGGGTTTATCGCCATAGCGCTGCGCTCCGTGCGCCTCAACGGCAAACACTCTCGCCCTATGTAGCAACTCGTCAGTCATCTTCCAAATATAGATCCAAACGAAGAAACATCACAAAAAGACCCTGCATTCACGCAAACATCTGCGCATACTCTCCTACTGCATCGTCCAATACGTTTTCAAAACGCCGCACAGCCCCTGCGCCATGATAGCTGGACCAGCGATCCATGATGCCCCATTTCAATACATAGGCCACCACCGCCTCAAAATCAAAATAGTGTCCCTCACCCTGTTGATCCAGCGTGCGCCACTGCTCTCCCAGCAGGAGCCGCTCCAGCCCCAGGTGGTCCTCCTCCCGTAACAGCCGGTTCGCCTCCAGCACCCAGGGGAAAGCGCGTTCCAGGCTGAAGCCAGGTTCACCCCAGTTTCGGTGGATCACACCCAGCCAACGGCCAAAACCCCACTCCGTATGAAGATCCGGCGCCGACTCTCCACGCCTGCGCCGCCGCAACGCCGCTACCAGCGTTCTGAATTCCATACGTTGACGGATCAGCTGCCGCAACCACTCGTTTTTCAGTGCCTCGAGCAGCCGTTTCGTCTCCAAAGTAATTTCAGCATCACTCGTTTCATGGGTATGAGAGGACCACCACAGCAGCCCTTCAATAGCCTGCAATTGCGTGGCATCTTCCGGCGTCAGAAAACTCAACCGTGCTTCAAGCTGGATGCGTGAGATCGGTGTCTGAGACACGGCAAAGAGTTGTCCCGCATGGGGCAGACTGGTAATCAGGGTGATGTAGGCGTCTCTGGACATATTAAATTGTGCATATTTGTAGGTTGGGTTAGATGCGCATTGCCCCAAATTATCGCTTTTCCACCAAGCTTCGCGCGCATCGTAACCCAACAGCGGTTTGTCGGGTTACGTCGCTCAAGGTGCAGTGCCGTATTTTGGTCTTGTCATGTTGCGCGACTAACCCGACCTACGTTGAATTGTGCCAAATAGTCAACGGACGATGCCTTCCACCAGCGCCCGGAAACGGGGTTGCAGATGGGCCAGAAGGAGTTCTGTCACCGCAGCCTCTGTGACATCCAGCTTGATGGCATCACCTCGAATAGAGAGGCGGATTCCCGGCATGCCATCATCCGCCTCGATAAAGGTCACCCCTTCCCGTAGCATCTCTTTGGTGATCAGTCCGCTCAATTCGGTCAGCGGATTGGCCCGCAGAACCTCGGGATCCTTGCGCAGCTCTTCAAGACCCACAGCATCCCGTGGCAGCAGTATCTGCATCGGTTCCGTCTCGTCGATCTGCTCCTTCGCCCGTCCGGCCACCTCCAGAATCAGCCGTTGCAGCATCTGTTCTCGGCTCATCTCCCGGCCGACCGCCCGCTGCACCTCAGCGGCAAAACGGGCGCTGAGGGTGGACTTCAATGACAAAATGGCATCACGCACCGCCACCGACAGCGACTCCTGCAGCGCCTTTTGGGTTTGCCCGGCATGCTCCCGTGCCGCCTTTTTCAGCGCCTCTGCCTCCAACTCGGCCTGTTCCACGATCCAGGCAGCCTGATGTTCCGCATCGGCGACGATCTTCTCGGCCCGCTCCCGCCCTGCCGCAACACCTTCGTCATGCAGGCGCTCTATCAGCGCCTCAACGCCGGAAGAGACCTGTAGTGCACTGTTATCTTTTGCCATTGCTACTTCACCCCAGGCAGATCGGCGCTGAGCACCAAAGCGAAAACAAAGGCAAAAACCGCAAAACCCTCCACGATCGCCGCCGGCGCCAGGGAGAGACCGAATATCTCAGGCTTGGCCTTTGCCGCGTTAATGGCCGCGGCACAACTTCGGCCCTGATAGATCGCACTGAACATCAGCGCCAGACCACAAAGCAGCCCGATACCAAACATGCCTGCCGCCGCTTCAGGGGTCACGGTACGATTAAGCGTAAACATCACCACAATGCCGTAGATCACCTGGGACGACGGCATGGCCGATATACCGACATAGCGGCCATGACCACTCTCCGTCTCTATCATCGCGCCAATAGCCGCCTGTCCCGCCAGGGAACAGCCGATCACGCTGCCGATAGCGCCTAGCGCCATTGGGCCGTAGATTCCGACCCAACCCAGCGCCATTACAAACTCATTCATGGTTCGATCTCCTTTTTGGCGAAGGCGCGAAAGGGGTATCCCTCATCGGACATCCCCCAGTTGAAAAACTCGATGAAGTTGAGGCGCAGTCCGTGTACGAAGCCACTGATGATGCCCAACCCCAAGTTGATGCTGTGGCCAAGAAACAGTATCAGAATCGCCAGCAGCAGGCCCGGACCGGGCAGCGCTGTCTTGACCTGCATCGCCAGGTCGTTGAAGGTGAGCGCCAGGGAGGCACTGGCCAGCCCCAGGGCAAAGAGACGCAGGTAGCTGAGCACATCACCGAACATCTTGGTGACCTGAGCCAAGCCCCCCAGACCATCCAACAGGCGCAGCAGCGCCGACTTCCAGTCACTCACCCTGCGGTTACTGGCGAACAGCATCACCAGCAACAGACCCAGGCTCAACAAAAGATAGCCCGTAGTAATCAAGCCCTGCATGCCCTCTGTACTACCGAGATAGACGGCGAATCCACCCACGATGGCCAGACTCCAACCGATCGGCCGCGCATTGTGCGGAAAGGGACGCAACCTCAACGCCACCACCAGATTAGCCATCAACAGGTGCAGACAACCGATGGCAATAGAGAGTCTCATCATGCTGTCGAAGTCATTGAGATCCAACAGCTTCAACCGTGCCACAAGTGTGCCGGGGGAAGGCTCGATACCAAAGTAGCTGCCCACCAACACCCCGTAGAGAAAGGAGGCCGCCAAAACCACCACCGACAAGATACGCAAGCGCCGTCCCTCTGCCGACCGCTCCAAACGTTTCCAGTAACGCGCCAGGATCAACCCGAGAATCACCGCATAACCGGCATCAGCCAATATCATGGCGAAAAAGAGCGCGAATGAGAAGAAGACAATGCGTGAGGGATCCCATTCATGGTAGTTGGGGGTCTGGTAGAAACTCACCAGATCCTGCCCCCCATCCACCGGCGATGGATTCTCCAACAGGGTGGGCGGTCGCTCCTCCGGCAGCGGCTTCTCTGCGGTCAGCGCCAGCCCCAGCGCTGTTGCAAACTCCTGCAGCCGCGGCAATTCACGCTCAGCCAGCCATCCTTGAACCAGACAGACGCCATCCTGCAGCCAGATGCCCTGATCCGCCTCCACCAGGGCGGAACGGTCCTCCGCGTGGGCAAGATTCTGGCTGAGCAGAAAGATCCAGCGGCTCAATGCAGTATGTTCGGCATGCAGATCTTCGAGTAGCACCTCGGTTTCATTCAATCGCGCATGCAACTGACTCAGAGAGACCGCCCCTGTATGGGTTCTGGGTACAGGCAGCAGACCTGCATCCGGCTCCTCCCGGGCAATCACCACCACATAGGTAAAGCGATTGTCCCGATGGACCTCCTGCCAGGGCAGATCCAGTTCGGCCAGCCTTCCCCGCTCGTGCAGCGGCAGTTGATAGAACCAATAGAGATAACCGCCGGAGTAAGCGGAATCGGGCAGCGTAAAATCGCCCCAGGGGGTCAGCTCATGGATACGGCGTTGCAGGAACGCCTTCTCATCCTCGGCTTCACGCAGACGCTGCCTATTGCCCAGCGCCAACCGCACCACTCCATCGAAATCAAAAGTCTCTTTATCCTTTACCTGCTGGCGCTTCTCCGCCACATCGCTGATCCAGCGCAACGCTTTATAGGCCTCTTCAGCTGGCGCGCTCGGCGTTCTGTCCGGGTCTGCCGCAAGTTTTGGCCGCAAGGGTATCAGGTGCAGACACCCCATTCTCTGCAGCTCCGAAAGCATCACTTTACGGTCTTGAGCAAGTCCGGCAAGCGTGACTTTACGTAGCGCGAGGATGGTCATCGCAAACCACCTTCTGCCTGTTTTTTGCGCTTTGCCAACTTGGCCCGTACCACTCCGGCCCGCGCCTCATCCGCCAGATAGATACGGATCTTTCTGATCTGTTCGCGGGCACGGGGGATCAACACCTTGTCGAACAGGTTGACCCGCTGGGTGATGGTGCGCACCTCCGCTTCCAGCAGTTTCAGTCGCTGTTCCGCAACCTGCATTCGCAGACGCATCTCCAAGGCCTGCTTGAGTTTCTCCACCAAAGGGTCGACCCAGTGGGGCCTGGCCAACAAAGGATAATCAGCCAACTGAAACTCTACACTTTCAAGGAGGGGAAGGCGCACTCCCATGACGTTTTCTTCACCCAAACTGACCCCGGCAATCGATACGAGTCCTTCAAGACTGATTGCCTGATAGGCAAGCATCGGCAGCTGTTCATTGATCCAGGGCGAGACCGCATCCAGTTGCGACTGTTCGGACGAACGCATTGCTCTGGCCTTCGCCTGTTCCGCCAGCAGTTGTTTACGTTTCATATCCAGTGACGGCAGAAAATCACGATAGCCTTTGAGCAGCTGATTCTGCCGGGTCAGTGATGATTTATTGAGCGCGAGCCGGGTCATCTAGTGAGAGGCTCCAGGCTTTTCATTGTGCGGAAAATAGCGTTCGATCAGCCTCTGCTTCATCAACAGCTCCGTCGCCTCGAAGCACTCTGCCAGGGTCTGCCAGCAGAGATCCAGCGCCTCCTCAAGCGGCATGGAGACACCGATATCCATGAAGCGCGCCTTAAAGAGTTTGCCGAATTTAAGCAGTTTATGGTCGAACGCGGAGAGTTCAAAGGCCATCGCCTGCTTCTGCTCGGCGTCCTTCGCCTCCGAATAGAACCGGATCATGGTATTCATGATCTGACCATGATCCTCACGGGTCTCTTTGCCGATCACGTGCTGTTTCAGGCGCGAGAGTGAGCCGAAGGGATCGAGCACACCATTGTGCAGGTAGAACTGCCCCTCAGTGATGTAGCCGGTGTTGTCGGGCACCGGGTGGGTCACATCACCACCGGGCATGGTGGTGACCGAGAGAATGGTGACGGAGCCGCCTTGGGCGTAGTCGCAGGCCTTCTCATAACGCCGCGCCAACTGGGAGTAGAGATCCCCCATGTAACCCCGATTGGAGGGCACCTGGTCCATGGCGATGCCCACCTCTTTCAGCGCATCGGCAAAAGCGGTCATGTCGGTGAGCAGCACCAGCACCCGCTTGCCCTCCTCAACCGCAAAACGTTCCGCGACAGCCAGCGCCATATCGGGGATCAGCAGCCTTTCTACGATAGGGTCGGATGCCTGATTGACGTACATCACGGTGCGGGCGAAAACGCCGGCATCCTCGAAGGCGGTGCGAAAGAAGTGATAGTCGTCAAAAATCAGCCCCATGCCGCCAAAGACCACGATATCGGCATCGGCCTGGATACCGACCCGCGACAGGAAGCGGTTGTAGGGCTCACCGGAGACGGAGAAGATCGGGATCTTCTGGCTCTCCACCAGGGAGTTAAAGACATCGATCATCGGCACATCGGTGCGGATCATCTTCGAGGCCAACACCCGCCGCATGGGATTGACCGAGGGTCCGCCAATCGCCACCCGCGGATCATGGGCCAGAGAGGGACCCCCATCGATGGGCTCACCGGTACCACGAAAGATCCGGCCGAGGATATTGCTGGAGTAGGTCGTCTCCATCGGGTGACCGAGAAAGCGTACGGTGGATGCCGTTGAGACCCCTTTGGTGCCGTTAAAAAGCTGTAGGCTGACCAGATCGTCCTGCATGCTGATGATCTGGGCAAGAGAGCGACTCTCATCCCGATCCTCCACCATCGCAAGATCCCCAAAACAGATATCCTGGCCCGATCCCATCTCCGGAACCTGTACCTTGATGATGTCACCAACGATCTCGGTAATTCGGGAGTAGTGGGCGAGGCTCAGACTCATGGCGTTCTCCATTGGCCGAACACCCTTTGTAACCGAAGAGATTGGCCTAGGCAAGCCTCAAGAAGACCGTAGGCCTGATCAAGCGTAGCGGATCAGGCAAAATGCTGGGAACAACTCATGCCGGATCCGCTGCGCTTGATCCGGCCTACATTCAAAGGGATAGGTATGGTTGTTTGGTTCTACCCGGATTGCGTAAGAAATCGGCCAGTCGGCCAGATCTCTTTACTGAACAGCAAACGGGCCTTGAGATTGGGGGAGCCGATAAACAGATCGTAGCCACTCCTCTCCTTTGCCCCCCAACGACGTTTTTCCTCGTCAGCACCCATCAGAAAATCGTAACCTTTGACCCCGGCATTAATACAATCCTCGATGACGAGGGTGCGCAATACCTCTCCCACCCCCGGCACAGCGTCGGGATTTAAGGCCTCCTGAAGCAGAAGATAGTGGTTGTTGTAGATAGAACCGATCTGGATCGCTTCTATCTTCCCATCATCTGTTATCGCCGCGAGCCTGAGCAAACCTTCATCGAAAACCCGCTGCACAAACAGACGGTAGAATTCCGCTTCGTAGGGTTTGCGCCCTGCACCACCCGCCAGGCGCCAGCGTCGATCATGCAACTCAAATAACGCCTCCAGAAGTCCCGGCAGATCCGCTTTGTTGTTACAACGGGTGATCTCCACGCCTTCTCTGCAAAGAAGCGCAGACCGTTCGCCGCGCAAATCCTGCACTCTTTCGCCAAAGAAATGTGCTTCGAACTGCGCCATCGTCTCAGGCAGGTCAAAGTAGCCGAAGCGGGTGGCTCTGTAACGATGGGGTAAGCCGCCAGTCTGACAGGCGCTACTGATGTTCTCAATGTTGCCGGTCCAACCGGTCATGTGCGGCATCCAGATGGTGTCCCACCTCCCTTTGGCCTCCAGCAGTGCACTGACAATCGCCTGCACCGCCTCTTTTTCCACAGGCCGAAACACAATCCAGTCAGGGTACTCCGCGCCGGTGGCATAGTCCGCCATGATCCGAAGCGTCTTGAAGGAGACCAGATTCAGCAGCCGCAACTCCGCCATATAAAAGGGGGCCAAACCCACGAGATCACCCTTGTCGTCTCTCACCACAACGACAAAGGGTTCCACCGCCTCATGGACCGCCTCCCGCCAGGCCTGGATCCAGTCCCAGGTAAGAAAAACCGTGTCCGCCCAGGAGTTTTTCAACAGCGCACCCCAGTCTTCCTTGAGCTGATCAAAATCTGACCAGCGGGTAATTATTTGGGATTCCATATTGGTTGAGGTTCCACTCCGGGCTTTCGTGGTGGATGAATAATCGTTGATATCCCAGCTATTGTAATGACCAAAAGCTACGCTGTAACGTTTTGCTCGGCCATTATCCAATCTGATTTACACCAATACGGAGGGACGGCACCTGGATGGAGATGGGTAGCGTCCTGTAGCTGAACAATCGGGCAAATCAAATCATCCCAGCAGTAGCGAGATGGTTCTGGCTGTCCACTGCTCCTGACCAAGGGCTGGCTTGCCCATGCTGTTCCACAACTCAGCCATCTGTTCCATCGAAACAGAATTTGCTCTCAACTCAATGATTTCCCGGCGCAAAGAGCCGATGTAGCGATCCTTGCCCACAAGACAGATCAGCCGGTCATAGTCCATTTCAACATCGTTCTCCTCAGCGAGTCGGTCCATGACATCCTCCACCATGTGGTCCTGGATGAGCGCGATTGCCGATTCCGCCAGTGCCTCATCAGGATCGGCTTCTGCCCCAGGCATGACCATCTCAATCCCTCCGCTCCCTCTTTTTTGCCAGCTTTCCACTGCATCCTGCACATGTTCCGACGCAAGATGTGGAAAACGCTTCATCAAGCGCTCCAGATGGTCGACCGCCTCATCCGCGATCATCAAAAAACGGTGGTCCGAACTCATGCCATCTCTCCCAAATGTTATCGGCCAGGATTACAGGGGCTCAGAAAACCTCCTAGCCCCTTTAAATATAGCGCTGAATTCCCGATTTTCTTTAACGGTTTCCAGGTGTCCACAGTAGCGGGCAGATAAATCAGGCCTTATACTCCAGCCTCTTTCAGATCAAGACAGCGCTGACATGTACACCGTCACCAAAGAGATCCATTTCTGCTACGGGCACCGCCTGCTCAACCACAAAGGCAAGTGCCGTTATCTGCATGGCCACAACGCCACTGCGGTGATTCGTCTGGAGAGCAGTAAACTGGACGAACTGGGCATGGTCTGCGACTTCAGCGATATCGGGGGTTTCGTCAAGCGGTGGGTCGACAGCGAACTCGACCACAACATGCTGATGCACCAG
>NZ_JAAVSH020000001.1:2862826-2887696 GCF_011947365.2 endosymbiont of Lamellibrachia barhami | reverse complement strand
TCACCACAACGACAAAGGGTTCCACCGCCTCATGGATCGCCTCCCGCCAGGCCTGGATCCAGTCCCAGGTAAGAAAAACCGTGTCCGCCCAGGAGTTTTTCAACAGCGCACCCCAGTCTTCCTTGAGCTGATCAAAATCTGACCAGCGGGTAATTATTTGGGATTCCATATTGGTTGAGGTTCCACTCCGGGCTTTCGTGGTGGATGAATAATCGTTGATATCCCAGCTATTGTAATGACCAAAAGCTACGCTGTAACGTTTTGCTCAGCCATTATCCAATCTGATTTACACCAATGCGGAGGGGCGGCGCCTGGATGGAGATGGGTAGAGTCCTGTTGCTGAACAATCGGGCAAATCAAATCATCCCAGCAGTAGCGAGATGGTTCTGGCTGTCCACTGCTCCTGACCAAGGGCAGGTTTTCCCATGCTGTTCCACAACTCAGCCATCTGTTCCATCGAAACAGAATTTGCTCTCAACTCAATGATTTCCTGGCGCAAAGAGCCGATATAACGATCCTTGCCCACAAGACCAATCAGCCGATCGTAGTCCATTTCAACATCGTTCTCTTCAGCAAGTCTGTCCATGACATCCTCTACCATGTGGTCCTGGATGAGCGCGATTGCCGATTCCGCCAGAGCCTCATCGGGATCGGCTTCTGCCCCAGGCATGACCATCTCGATCCCACCACTCCCTCTTTTTTGCCAGTTGTCCACCGCACTCTGCACATGGTCAGAAGCAAGGTGCGGATAGCGCTTCAGTAAGCGGTCCAGATGGTCGACCGCCTCATCCGCGATCATCAAAAAATGGTGGTCCGAACTCATGCTATCTCTCCCAAATGTTATCGGCCAGGATTACAGGGGCTCAGAAAACCCCCTAGCCCCTTTAAATATAGCGCTGAATTCCCGATTTTCTTTAACGGTTTCCAGGTGTCCACAGTGGCGGGCAGATAAATCAGGCCTTATACTCCAGCCTCTTTCAGATCAAGATACCGCTGACATGTACACCGTCACCAAAGAGATCCATTTCTGCTACGGGCACCGCCTGCTCAACCACAAAGGCAAGTGCCGTTATCTACATGGCCACAACGCCACTGCGGTGATTCGTCTAGAGAGCAGTAAACTGGACGAACTGGGCATGGTCTGCGACTTCAGCGATATCGGGGGTTTCGTCAAGCGGTGGGTCGACAGCGAACTCGACCACAACATGCTGATGCACCAGGACGATCCGATCCTGCCCACGCTGCAGGCCGCTGGAGAAAGGGTCTATGTGATGAAAAACAATCCCACTGCCGAAAATATCGCTCGCCTGATCTTTGATCAGGTTGCGGGGGGGGGATTTCCCGTCGTCGAAGTGGCAATCCACGAAACCGACAGCGCCCTGGCCAGCTATCGCCGACCATCAGGTCAATAACGAGCCCCAAAAAACCGCCGGACCATAGGCCCGGCGGGTTACCGCTTTACCTAACCGAACCCGGTCAGAGGTCGTAACCGCGCTCTTCGTGCAGTGCGACATCCAGACCTTCGATCTCTTCCTCTTCTGTGACCCGCAGTCCCACCAGCTTGTCCACCAGCTTGAGAATGATGTAGCTCACCACTGCGGTAAAAACAATAGTTGTCACCACACCGATAAACTGAACATAGACCTGCCCCCCCATGGTTTCGATACCCTCAGCGAAACCATAACCGGAGAAGACCCCAAGGGAGGTGGCAGAGAAGACGCCCGCCAGCAAGGTACCCATGATACCGCCGACACCATGCACCGGAAAAACATCCAGTGAATCATCGATCTTCAACACCTGTTTGAGATAGTTGGTCGCCGAGAAACAGACAGCCCCCGCCAGCAGACCAATTATCAAGGCACCACCGGGACCTACAAAACCGGACGCCGGCGTAATGGTGCCGAGACCGGCCACCATACCGGTAACCGCACCCAAGGCACTGGGTTTGCCAAACTTGATCCACTCCCGAACCACCCAGGTCATGGCCCCCGTAGCAGCGGCGATGTGAGTCACCAATATCGCCATCGCGGCACTCCCGTCGGAGGCCAGCGCGCTGCCGCCATTGAAGCCAAACCAGCCGACCCAGAGCATCCCGGCGCCGGTAACCGTCATGGTCATATTGTGCGGCGTCATCGCGGCTGAGCCGAACCCCTTGCGTGGCCCCAGCACCATGGCCGCAACCAGTAAAGGATGCGTCTGCAGACCGATCCGACGGTTATCTACGGGATGGGTGATAACTATGACGGTAATATCCGTCGTCGCGATCTGAAAACGGACACGCCCTACAATACCTATGTGCATACATGCCGGACTGACGCCGACACCGATTGCCATGCCCAGTGTCGAAGCGATTCATGCCGCGCTGCATCCGGCGGCGGGAAAATCGCTCTATTTTGTCGCCACCGGGGATGGTGGTCACTACTTTTCCGCCACGTTGAAAGAGCACAACAAGGCGGCATTGAAGCATCGTTGAACGATGAACCGGAACCAGTGGCAGACGATCGTAGTTGCGCGGTGAAGGCGCGGCTAAGAGCAGCAACCTCTCTTTTATTCAGGGAGTGCTGCAGGCGGTGGGTAAAACTGTGCTTTTCACCCGTGAACCCGGCGGCACGTTACTGGGGGAGGATATTCGGGAACTGCTGCTGGGCCACAAACACACCGGCATGGCGGACGATACTGAGCTGCTGCTGATGTTCGCCGCCAGAGCGGAACATATCCATCAGAAGATTCTCCCGGCGCTGGCTGAAGGGCTTTGGGTTTTGTGTGATCGTTTTACCGATGCCTCTTATGCCTATCAGGTGCTGGCCGTGGTTTGGGGCGGGAGCGTATTGCCGCGCTTGAGGCGTTCGTACAGGGGGATCTGCGACCGGACCTGACGCTTCTGCTCGACCTGCCGGTTGAGATTGGATTGGCCAGAGCGGGGGCGCGCTCGGCACCCGATCGCTTCGAGCGCGAGCAGAACCGGTTTTTTGAGGCGGTGAGGCAGGGTTATCTGGAGATAGCGACGCGTGAACCGGAGCGGGTCAGGGTCATCGATGCCTCCCAAAGCCTTGAAGATGTGCAGTCTCAGATCGCACGGGTCATGGCAGATTTTCTGGAGGCAGAGGATGGCTGAAACTCTTTTTAACCGCCTCCCCTGGCAGCAGAACCAGTGGGAACAGTTACAGAGCGCCCGTACTCAGCAGCGTCTTCCGCATGCACTTCTGTTTGCCGGCGCCAAAGGGGTTGGTAAATCCAATTTTGCCCTGGCCTTTGCCCAATCATTGCTCTGTGAAACGCCGAATGAACAGGGTGAGCCCTGTGGTGTATGCCGGCACTGCCACTTGGTGCAGACCGGCGGTCATCCCGATTTTCAGCGGATCGAACCGGAGCAGGAGAGTAAAAGCGGTGAGATCAAGATCGATGCTATCCGTGCACTGACAGCCGGTGCAGGTCTGACGGCCCAGTCGGGTGGCCATAAGGTTATTTTTATTCGTCCAGCTGACAGGATGAATAGCGCGGCAGCCAACAGTCTGTTAAAAACGCTGGAGGAGCCGACCGCCAATACGGTGTTGCTACTGTTGACCGATAGTCCTTCCCGATTGTTACCAACCATTCGCAGCCGTTGTCAGCAGATTCTCTTCGCGCAACCCGATACAAAAGATGCCATCGAGTGGTTGAGCGGGCGGGTCACTCATGGCGATCCTGAAGTGCTGCTCTCTCTGGCTGGTGGCGCCCCCCTACAGGCGCTGCTGTTGGATAATACGGAACTATTGTCAAAACGGCAGGATATGCTGGGGGATTTCCTCGCGCTGGGGCAGGCAAAAAGCGATCCGGTAAAGTTGGCTGAGCGCTGGGCGAAGTCTGATATCCCACTGCTTATGGACTGGCTTTCCGGCTGGGTAATCGATATTTTGCGGCTGCAGACGGGTGGAGCGCCGCCACTGCTTTTCAACCGGGATAATGTTCAGCCTTTGCAGAGCATTGCCGAGCGGCTAAACTCTAGTCTATTGCAGCGGTTTTTGAGGCAGGTCTACGAGGCGCGGAACCTCGACGAGACAAACCTCAATCCCCAGCTTGTGCTGGAGAGACTGCTAATCCAATGGACCAGCTGCCTGCGGCAAACGGTTCGCTGAAACGGGAACAGGTTAAATTATGGCTGGTGGACCCAGACAAGGCATCCTCTCTCTGACGATCAAGGACAAAAACGCCCTCTATGCCGCCTACATGCAGTTCGTGAAGAACGGCGGGCTGTTCATTCCCACCACGAAGAAATACGGGCTGGGTGACGAGGTCTTCATGTTGCTGACGCTGATGGAAGAGGCGGAACGCATACCCGTGGCCGGAAAGATCATCTGGGTGACCCCGGTTGGCGCAGAAGGTAACCGGGCTGCCGGTATCGGTGTCCAGTTCAGCGATCAGGATGGGGGGGCCGCCCGCAACAAGATAGAGACCTACCTTGCAGGGGCGCTCAAGTCTGATCGCCCGACACATACGCTTTAATCTCTTTGCGGGGCACCGCTCCCACAATTCAATACCCTATCCGTTTGTGATGGGGGTTTATCAAGGACAACAACTTCATGCTGGTGGATTCCCACTGTCATCTGGATCGCGTCGATCTGGAGGCCTACGACAACGATTTCAAACGACTGGTGCAGACAACCCTGGATAGTGGGGTCCAGCACCTGCTCTGCGTCTCCATCGATCTGGAATCCTGGCCGGATATGGTCTCGCTGGTCGAACCCTATCCTGAAATCTCCCTCTCGGTCGGAGTGCATCCAAATGACAAGGATCGGCATGAGCCCACGGTGGATGAGTTGGTGAAACTGGCACAGACCTCCCGGGTAGTGGCCATCGGCGAGACAGGGCTGGACTACTTTCGCAGTGAAGGGGATCTGACCTGGCAGCAGAGCCGTTTTCGTCACCACATCCAGGCTTCCAAGGCATGCGGCAAGCCGCTCATCATCCATACCCGTGCGGCAAAGGCGGATACCATTCGGATCATGCAGGAAGAGGGTGCTGATCAGGCGGGCGGGGTGATGCACTGTTTTACAGAAGACTTGCAGATGGCCGAACAGGCCCTGGAGATGGGTTTTTACATCTCCTTCTCCGGCATTATTACCTTCAGGAATGCAGCGGATCTCCGGGATGTCGCTTCGAAGGTGCCACTGGAGCGCCTGTTGGTCGAGACCGACTCTCCCTACCTTGCGCCGGTGCCTCACCGGGGCAAGTCGAACCAGCCGCTCTATGTTGCCAGGGTTGCGGAATGCATCGCGGAACTACGGGGTATTTCGGTGGACTCCCTCGCAAGGCAGACGACGGCAAATTTCTACCGATGTTTTCCTGAAGCTGTCAGGTGACGGGTGTTATCTCTTTTTTTGCCGGATTGAGCTGACTTGCATCCAGGGTCATGTCATCAGGAAAACAGCAGCTGAAACAGCTGCCGAAACCCTCTTTACTGGTGATGCTAAGGTTGCCTTCGTGTCGATTAATACTATGTTTCACGATCGCCAACCCAAGACCGGTTCCCCCTGACTGGCGGGAACGCGCTTTGTCCACCCGGTAGAAACGTTCAGTCAGACGTGGGATGTGTCGTTGTGGAATACCGGGGCCTGTGTCTGTAACGCTAAAGCAGGCATTATTATCGGCATCCCGTTTCCAGCTGATGGTGATTTTGGTTTTCGGTGGAGTATGCACGATGGCATTGAATACGAGGTTTGATAAGGCGCTCTGCAATTCGTTTTCGGTGCCCACGAGCCAGAGATTCTCATCCACATCGAACTCCAGTTGATACCCCCCCTTCTGATTCGCGAGTGCTTTGGCTTGTTCAAAAATCTTGGTTAACAGCTCCGGAACCGCAACAGGAGCCTGCTGGGTAATTCTGTTTTCCATCTCCAGCCTGGAGAGTGTCAGCAGGTCGCTGATGATGATGTTCATCCGCGCTGCCTGTTGGTTCATCAGTTCGAAAGGACGTTCCTGAAACGGCAGTAGTTCATGGTCACTGAGGTTTTCTAGGAAGCCGGTGATTACCGTCAAAGGTGTGCGCAATTCATGGGAGACGTTGGAGACGAAATCCCGCCGTATCAGATTGAGATGGAACACCTTGGTAATATCTCGGGCCACGATCAGTCGCTGGCGTTTTTTTCCTCCAAAAGGCGTGAAACGCATCGACAGCACAACCGTCTTGTTGGTGGGAGAGGGAAACTCCAGCGGCTGACTGTAATCCGTGTTTGCGAGGTACTCGTCCAAGTCAGGGTAGTGGACAAGTTTTGTCAGTGCCACGCCTTCATCTCTTGGCCAGCTGATACCCAGAAGATGGCGTGCGGCGGGATTGGCCCATTCAACCTCTTCAGCAGCATTCAGCAGAACCAGTGCGTCCGGTATGACGGATGAGACCTCTCGAAAGCGTGATGTGAAGCGATGGAGTGTGCGTTTGCGTTTCCGGCTGCGGGTATGCAATCGCTCCAATTCATCGTAGATCGGTTCCCAAAAACCTATCGGCGTGAGAGAAGGTGTACGCTTTCGAGTGACGACGTAGTGGAACAGAAACAGCAATTGATAGAGGTTTCTCAGCAGATAGAGGGCGACTCCAACGATTAGGGCAGGTATCAGTACGTTGAAAAAGTAGCCGATGATGCCGCTGAAAAGCAGCAGCAGCCCCAGCAGACGGATTTCGTAGAGGATTGGCTGAATCAAGTGCTTACCGAGGGAGGTAGTGCTCTATCAATGTGATAATTACGCGATTATCTCGTTGATAGAATACTAGGGTCAATCGGGCATCGAGGAGAATCGATAACCCACACTCCGCACGGTCTGCAGCATGGCGTCATGGCCTGAAGGGGAAAGCGCCTTTCTGAGGCGGCGGATATGGACATCCACGGTTCGCTCCTCCACGTAGGTATGGTCGTCCCAGACATGATCAAGAATCCTGGAGCGGCTATAGGCTCGATCCTGATGGGACATGAAAAACAGCAGCAGTTTATACTCTGCGGGAGAGAGTACCAGGGGTTTGTTATGCACGGTAACCTGGTGTTTGGCCAGATCGATACGCAATCCATTGCTTTCCAGCGGCTTTTCATCACCGCCTTTGTTGAAACGGCGCAGTACCGCCTTAATCCTCGCGATCAGTTCACGGGGGGAGAAAGGCTTGGTGACGTAGTCGTCGGCCCCGGCTTCGAGTCCATCCACCTTGTCCGATTCATCGGCGCGGGCAGTAAGAATGATGAGGGGGATGTCGCGGGTTTCCGGTTTCTGTTTCAGTTCACGTGTCAGTTCCAGACCGGAGCGTCCGGGCAGCATCCAGTCCATCAATATCAGATCCGGCAGCGAATGGGTGAGCGACTGCCTGGCCTCCTGGGCATGTCCGGCCTCATCCACCTCGTAATTCGCCACCTCCAGTCCGAAGCGAATCATCTCCCGAATTTCCGCTTCGTCCTCTACGATCAATATTCTGGGCATAGCTTTTTGTCGTATCAGCCGTAGCGGCCTTCAATATAGTCTGCAGTTTCTTTGTGACTTGGCGTGACGAACAAATCTTGAGTTGCCGTATGTTCGACCACTTTCCCCATCAACATAAAGATGCACTCTTCACTCGCACGCCGTGCCTGGGCCATGTTGTGGGTGACCATGAGGATAGTGTATTCGCCACGCAGTTCCCAGATCAACTCTTCCACAGCGGCAGTGCCTTTTGGGTCGAGCGCGGAACAGGGTTCATCCATCAGCAAAACACTGGGTTTCACTGGCAGCAGGCGGGCGATGCAGAGCTTCTGCTGCTCTTCCAGGGAGAGCCCCGTGGCCTTGACATCCAGGCGATCCTTCACCTTGTCCCAGAGCAGGACCGTCTTCAGTGCGCTCTCGAGGATTTCTTCTTCATCGGCCTTGGAAGACTTTTGCTCTTTATTATGGATCTTGTGCCCGAACAGGATGTTTTCCCGGATCGAGATCGGCAGCGGGTTCGGGCGCTGGAAGACCATGCCGATCTGCTTGCGCACCTGGATCAGTTCGACCCCCGGGTCATAGATATTTTGATCCATCACCTCTATGGTGCCCTCGGTGCGGACGTACCCCAAGCGCTCGTTGATCCGGTTGACGCTGCGCAGAAAGGTGGATTTTCCGCAACCCGAAGGGCCGATCATGGAAGTGATCATACCCTTGCGGATATTGAGATTGACGTCGAACAGCGCTTGAAAGGTGCCATACCAGAGATTGAGTTTTTTGGTATGGATGGCGTATTCGGCGGATGAGTCGTTTATTACTTCGGCGGTGGCGGTGTTCATAGCTTGTTCTCGAAACAGATCTGGAATGAGGGGCCCAATAAAGTCATGCCTGGATATTTACCCAAACTTGCCTTCTATGTAATCCTGGGTCCTCTGATCCTTTCCACCTTCCGGTGAACAGGTCTTCGGTTCGCCGATCTCCACGCACTGGCCTTCCAGGAAAAAGGCGGTGCGATCGGCCAGGTTGATCGCCGGGCCTGCTGTACCAGGTTGGTCACCAGGATGATGGTCATCTCTGACTTCAGCTCTTTTAATACATCCTCGATGCGCATGGTAGTGACCGGGTCCACGGCGATGGAGAACTCGTCCAGCATCAACACTTCCGGCTCCTGGGAGAGGGCGCGGGAGATGGTCAGACGCTGCTGCTGGCCACCGGAGAGCAGGCTGCCGAGGAATTCAGGCGGTCTTTGACTTCGTCCCAGAGGGCAGCGCGGGTCAGGCAGCGCTCTACGATCACATCCAGCTCCGCGACGATACCGCTGGGCGGGCGAGCGCCATTTCGTAGATGGTCATGGGCAGTCCCACGGGCAGCGGAAAGACCACGCCGATGCGGCTGCGCAGGGCATAGACGTTTTTCAGCTTGCGGGTATCCAGGCCGTTGAACAGGAGGTATTTCTGTCTCAGTTATCTGAGATAATTGTTTACAGGAGCCGTATACGTGGTCCGTACGTACGGTTCTGTGAGAGGGATGAGGCGGTGACGCCTCACCCTACTCGATGTTTCCGTGTATGCACCATCGTTATTTTATGAACGGCGTGGCGTCGGTCCCTGTTTGTCTGTTTTTGGAGGTCTTTTGCGTTTGTTGCGCAGGAACTGCCGGATCCTACCGACCAAGGGCAGATTCTTTATAGGACAGGCCTTACTGATTGGCGGTGGGGTGGGAGGGATCTTCTCCCACTTGCGCACCACCTGACCATCGGCGAGTTTGATGAGACGGCTGGCAGCATTTTTGACATCGGGGTCATGGGATGAGATCAGAAAAGTAGTGCCGAATTTATCGTTGAGCTGTTGCAGCAGGCACATCAGCTTCTGACCTGTCTTGGTGTCGAGGTTTGCGGTGGGTTCGTCGGCCAGCACGATCTTTGGATTGGTTGCCAATGCCCTGGCTACGGCGACTCGCTGCTGCTGGCCGCCGGAGAGCTGATCGGGTCTGCGGTAACCGAGATGTCCCATATCCACTTCATTCAGCCAGTGGTCGGCGATCCCTTCACTCTCCTTTTTATCCATTCCCTGTAGTTGGCAGACATAGGCGATGTTCTCCCTGGCACTTAGCACTCTGATCAGGTTGAATGATTGGAAAACAAAACCGATATTGTGCAGACGAAAGAGGGTGCGCTCGGTGTGATTCATGCCGAGAATATTTTCGCCATTGACGATGACTTCGCCGTTATCGGCAGATTCAAGTGCGCCAATGACGTTCAGCAACGTACTTTTTCCGGAGCCCGAGCGGCCAGCGAGAACGGCAAACTCTCCCCTGTCGATTGAAAGGTTGACGCCGTTGAGCGCAGGGAAAGGCATGCTGCCGACCCAATAGCATTTATGCAGCTTCTTGACGGTGATGATAGCTGAACTGTTATCTGGCTGAATCATGGTCAGAAGGTTCGCAGGGATTGGCTGATGTCAATTTTTGTCGCCCGCCAGGCCGGATAGAGACCGGCGAGCAGGGCAGCGACCAAGGTGGTGCCGAGTATCCGTGTGGCTGAATCTAGGGTCAGCAGCGGCAGTATGACAGGATCCATATAGAAGAACTTGAAGGCATTGGCAAAATAGGAGAGATCAATGCCGCTATCGGAAAGGTGCAAGACAAGCAGTCCACCCACCCCGTAGCCCAAGGCGCCGCCGAGCAGGATCAGCATCACGGCTTCAATCAGCAGCATAAAAAATATCTGCGACTTCCGGGTGCCGATTGCGATCATTATGCCAAGCTCTTTCTGTCGCTCATGCAGGGCGATCAACATGGTATTAAGGATCTCGGTGAGTACCAGTGCGACGACAACAAGTATGATGATAAGGCCGTAGGCATCGCTGAATTCCAGCCATTGGCGAACCATCGGGTCGAGATCCTGCCAGGCGAGAATTTCATAATCATCGCCGCTGAGTTCCTGATTGAGCCGTTGCTGAAGGCTGGCAGTGTTTTCATGGCTACTGGCTCTTATGACAATATCGGTGACGGATTCTCCCATCTCGAACCAGGCCTGTGCGGCATGGAGCGGTATCAGTGCCAGAGTGCGGTCAATCTGAGGTGCGCCGGTCTCGAGAATGCCGCGCAGAAAAAAGATCTCGGAGACCATCTCGCCGTTGGGGCGTTGCGCCATGAGCACGATCCTGTCGCCGATCTCAGCGCCAATGTTCTGGGCGACAGTGATACCAAGCAGGAGGTCGTGAGAAGTACCGGGATTGAGCCAGCGGCCCTGTTTAAGTCCCCGGTGCATATGTGTTACCCAAGTCTCCTGTTCAGGATCGGTGGCCATGATCTGGACGCCGGCACTGCTGCCTCCAAGCGAGACCAGCCCGGAGGTGCGAATGCGCTGCGTCCAGCCTTGGATCTCCGGGGAGTCCTGGACCAGCAGGATTATCTCACCGGGGTCGTCGATACGGTCATTGAGGTTTTGTGAGGACTCGAATCCGCGGGCATGAATCTGTACATGCCCGGTGAAACTGAGAATAAAGTTGTCCCTCATCTGCTCCAGCCAGCCATCATTGAGGGCGCTGAGCAGGGTCAGCGTGGCGATACCGAAAATCATTGTCGCCAGTGTGATGCCGGTGCGTCGTGGGTTTCTAAGCAGATTTCGCACGGCCAGGGAGAGATAGGTTGTAAGTGTGAGGCGCTTCGCGTCAGACATTGCGCATCGCCTCCACCGGTTGCAGGCGACTGGCCTTCCAGGCGGGATAGAGGCCGGCAATGATAGAGGCGAACAGGATGGCCCCCACGGTAGTGCCCAGATGGTCGAGATTGAGATGAGGGTAGATCAATGAATCGACGTAAAATCTTGAGGTGGAGCCCAGCATGATGGATAGATCGATGCCGGTCGAGTGGGTCACGAGAACGATGCCAGTGCCGAAGATAACTCCCAGTAGCGTACCGGTAAGACCGATAAACAAGGCTTCAAATACAAGCATTAAGCCTATTTCATAGCGCTCGGTTCCAATGGCCATAAAGATGCCGAATTCACGGGTGCGTTCCAGCATCGAGAGCAGCATCGTATTGAGTTCGCCAGCTAAAACGATGAAGAGTACGACAGCGAGAAAAAGGTAGAGAAAGCCGTCGTGCAGTATGATCCACTCATTCATGACGGGAAACATGGTGCTCCAGGGCATGACCTCGACACTCTCATCCGACAGCGCAAGAATCAATTCATCCGTCAGTTGTTGAATCCTCTCTTCCGGGGTGCGCAGCACAATATCCGTCACCCCGCCAGGCATATCGAGCATCTCCTGCAGGGATTTGATATTGGTCAGGGCCATGCCTCGATCCAGCCCCATCTCGCCGCTGGTGATGATGCCGACCAGTGTGAACTCTTCGGCTACAAGCGCGCCAAAACGATCATAACCGATCATAACGACCGGGTCGCCGAGATCAAGTTTGAGGTTGCGGGCGGTGGTGGCGCCGAGGATGCAGGCGTACGCATCGTCTTCCTGCAGGAAACGCCCGATGGAGATGCGTTTTTCAAGATCAGTGATGGCAGGTTCTCTGTCTGCTTCCATGCCGATCAGCATGACGCCTTCAGTGGTTTCATCGGAGGCAGCCAGGGCGAAGGCTTCAAGACGCCTGCTCCAACGCTTGACGCCAGCCTGTTCAACAGCCGTGATGATCTTGTCGGGGTTTCTCAGATGGCGGGAGAGTTCCGGTCGTTCAAAAAAGCCTTCGTGATGGATCTGGATGCTGCCGATGATTGCGTCCTGAAAGTTCTGCAGCATGTTGCGGTGCAACCCGTCGTTGAAACTCCACAGGAAAATCAATGCGCTGAGCCCTACCGCAATGGCGCCAACCGTGAGCATGGTGCGGCGCAGATGCCCCAGGAGGTTGCGTAGCGCAACAGCGTAGATGACCGGTTTTATCACAGAATCTCCGTGTCGTGATGGCTTCTACTGCGTGGTCGCCCGTGGCTTCTTTTTCTTCATTGGCTCAAACAGATCAGGATCGAAATCTGCATCGAACTTGACGGATTTGATGGTGATTGTTGTATGTTTGCCATGTTTCTTTAGTGGCTCCATTATCAGGCGGGTGGGGATAACCCGTCCATCCATCTCTTTGGGGGCTTCAAACAGCAGGCGGCGCCCGGGAACCTTGTCTTTGCAGATGTACCTGATCTCCAGCGGCATACCATCGCCACGAATACGTTGTACGAGCATATGCCAGGAGACAGTGGCGTCTTCGTTAGGAAAGGACTCGATGGTGAAAATTGCCTCCGGCCCCTTCCCTTCGCGCCGTGCAATCAGGTGAGTGTAGTCACTGATCAATGAATCTGCCTCCAGAAGATCCTGATTGTTGAAGTCGGAACCCATCCAGGCGTCGTGCATCATGGCAGGAGAGATGGCGATCTGGCGCCGCAGTTTCGGCAGGTACATGGAGAGTTTATCCTCGACTTTCAGAAACACGGTCCCTCTGGTTTTGCGTGGCGAGAGAATCTCCATGCGAAAACGGTTGTTCTCGTAGTCATCGTGGCTGAGAAATTCCAGGGTGCGTTTCCAGTCCGGGCGAACGATATCGACTTGATAGGTGACTTCCGTGGCCTTCGAGCGCATCAGGGATTCGCTCTTTTGCAAAAGGGCAACGGCCTCCGGATCGCTCTCTGTGGCAGATGCGGAGTGGTATAGAATCACCAGCGTCAGGAGCCCCGCGATGCGGGAGAGTAATTTTTTCATCGATTTTCACCTTATAGGCAGCGCAGCTGCCAGCAATCCCTTGATTATAAGAGATTGATAATATAAGTCTAGTTTATTGGCCTAGAGGGAATTTATCGACTGGAATGGAGCCGGTTCATCGCTTTTTGCAGCTCGCCATTAAGGATGTCCGTGAGGCAGTCGGCCGCTTGGTCGAGGCTGTCGTCGATGGCTTCCCGATCAGCTTTTGAAGGCCGGCCAAGAACATAGTTGACCACTTCACGCCGATCGTTGGGGTGATCGATGCCGATGCGCAGGCGATGGAAGTCTTTGTTGCCGATGGCGCTCATGATATCCCGCAGCCCATTGTGTCCGGCGTGTCCCCCTCCTGTTTTGAGCCGGATCTTGCCCGCGGGCAGGTCGAGCTCGTCGTGGGCGACCAGGATCTCCTGGGGCTGGATCTTGAAATAGTTAGCGAGACTGGAGACTGCCTGACCACTGCGATTCATGAAGGTTGTCGGTTTTAAGAGTCGGCAGTCGTGGCCGTTGACGTTGATTCGGCAGGTCATGCCATGGTGTCGGGATTCGGATTTTAGCGGGGTGTTATAACGCTGAGCCAGCAGGTCGACGAACCAGAAGCCAGTGTTGTGCCGGGTTCCTTCATAGTCACTACCTGGGTTGCCGAGTCCGACGATGAGCTTGATGGGTTGAGATGGCATGGGTGGGAAGTCGGTGAGGGGCTAGGGGGTTGGGTCGTAGGAAGCCCTGTAGCGAGGGAAAGCGAGTTTGAGGCAGATTTCGCTTTTCCGCAGTAGGGGATTTTCTACGGCCCAGCCCCCTGATGGGGACAGGCCGCAGCCTGTCCCGCTTGTGCAATGCTTACTCTGGTGCAGCAGTTTCGCCAACTGCCTCTTCCTCCTCGCCACCTTCCTCGTCTTCGTCCTCACCAGTGTGGCCGGTGTGGACTATGACCACCAGGGAGTCTTCCCCGCCAGCGTGGGTGAGTTCAACGCCGTCAGGCAGTTGCAGGCCTGAGAGATGAACGCTGTCGCCGATCTCCATGTCAGCCATATCTACCTCGATGAACTCCGGCAGATCCTTGGGCAGGCAGGTGATTTCCACGTCGGTGAGGCTGTGGGAGAAATTGCCACCCATCTTCGCGCCGGGCGAGGAATCTTCGTTGATGAAGTGCAGCGGTGCGTGCATGCGTAGCTTCTCATTCATATTAACGCGCTGAAAATCAACATGCATGATGAACGGCTTGGCCGGATGGCGCTGCAGATCCTTGATAACGACCTGTTCACTCTTTCCGTCCAGTTTCAGGTCCAGAATATGTGAATAGAAGGCCTCGTTTTCGAGGGCATGTGCAAGTTCATTGTGCGCCATGGTGATCATGGACGGCTCTTTATCGGCACCATAGATGATGCCGGGAACCGCACCCTGGTGACGCAGGCGGCGGCTCGCACCTTTCCCTGCGTCAGTCCGTGATTGAGCATTGATTTCAAAACTGACAGACATGTCAATCTCCTAAGTAATTAATCGATTGGGTGATTCCGGACTCTTGCGACCAGAGGCCGGTATTAACGCGCCGACTTGCGGCGAGCGCGCGATTCTAGCAGAAAAAAGGTTAAAGGTTAAAGGTTAAAGGCAAAAGGTGGCCGTCCCACTGGGTAAGCCGAACACTGTAGTTACTGGCTAAAGGCCGGTTCAAGCGTAGTGGAACCGGCAACCTAAACCGCTCTGCCAAAGCCTGGATGCCCGATCCGCTACGCTTGATCTGGCCTACAAGCTTGACACAAGATTCAGGCAAATTTCCGATTTGCCAGCCTTTAGCCTTTAGCTCAATATTCTTCCTGATTACCCCTGAGACTCAGCTATTGTGGTGCAATGACAGCAACTGTTTGATTTGACGTTGGTTTTCAAATTCAAAAGGACGAAGAAATCGGCATGTTCTTCTGCTCAATAGTCAGCAACACAAAGTAATGGCTATATTTCATAGAGTTACACTCATAGCGCTCCTCAGTGGCTGAGCTTTAGGGGTAATCAGGATATTCTTTAATCAATAAACAGGGAGCTGACCGATTCCTCTGCGCTGATGCGGCGCATGGTCTCCGCCAGCAGTTCGGCAATGCTGAGCTGGCGGATCTTTCCGCAAGCTGCAGCTGTGGGTGACAGGGGGATGGTGTTGGTGACCACCAGCTCATCAAGCACTGAATTGTTGATGTTATCAACTGCGGGGCCGGAGAGTACCGGGTGGGTGCAGTAGGCCACGACTTTGGCGGCGCCATGCGCCTTTAGGGCGCTTGCAGCCTGACAGAGGGTACCGGCTGTATCCACCAGGTCGTCGATCAGTACACAGCTGCGACCCTCAACCTTCCCAATGATGTTCATTACCTTGGCTTCGTTGGGGCGGGGCCTGCGTTTGTCGATGATTGCCAAGTCGGCATCGTCGAGTCGTTTGGCCAGGGCACGAGCCCGCACCACGCCGCCGACATCCGGAGAGACCACCATCAGATCCTGGTGTTTCTGCCGCCAGACGTCGCCAAGTAATATGGGTGATGCGTAGACATTATCTACCGGGATGTCGAAGAAGCCTTGAATCTGGTCGGCATGCAGATCAATGGTCAAAGACCGGTCGGCGCCAGCGGTGGCGATCATCTTGGCGGCCAGTCGTGCGGTGATCGGCACGCGGGCGGAGCGGGGGCGGCGATCCTGACGCGCATAACCGAAATAGGGGGTGACGGCGGTGATGCGCTTGGCTGAGGAGAGGCGTACGGCGTCGATCATCACCAGCAGTTCCATCAGGTTTTCGTTGGTCGGCGCTGAAGTGGGCTGAACGATGAAGACATCGTGACCGCGGATGTTCTCCTGTATTTCGGCCATCACCTCGCCGTCACTGAAACGACCAATCTGGGCCTTGCCCAGGGGGATGTTGAGATGGGAGACGATTTCGCGGGTAAGTTCCGGGTTTGAGTTGCCGGAAAATACCGTCATGGCAGTGGCGGGCGCAGGCACGGAGGAATCCCCTTGGTTAACGGAAAATGGCTGGGGTACCAGGATTCGAACCTGGGCGTGACGGGATCAAAACCCGCTGCCTTACCGCTTGGCTATACCCCAATAATGCAATACACCACCCGACGGCCGGCTATGTGATCTGCGTCAGCAGCGGTGACAGGTTGATCCCGCGCGCCACAAATCCCACAAGGTCAGCGGGTAAGCGATTATGGACCGCTTGCGCTGTTGATGCATCCGAAAATGCGGCAAATACGCAGGCGCCGGTACCGGTCATCTGCGCCGGAGCAAACTGATCCAGCCAATCGAGTGCTGCTGCGACCTTGTTATAGCGCCGACGCACCACGGATAGACAGTCGTTTCTCCTGTCGCCTTCCAGAAAGTCGCGTATTTTGATGCGGGGGGAGTTGCGTGTCAAATCAGGTGCTGAGAATATTTCTGCGGTGGAGACGTGGCAGTCGGGTGCAAGGACAAGGTACCAGGGCTGGGGAAGATCCAGATCAGTGAGTGTCTCGCCGATACCTTCCGCCCAGGCCGCCCGCCCGTGGATGAAGATTGGTACGTCGGCTCCCAGGGTGAAGCCGAGTTCTGCCAGCGTTGCATGGTCCAGTCCCGTCTCCCAGATTTGGTTGAGTGCGACAAGTGTGGTGGCGGCATCGGAACTGCCGCCGCCCAAGCCGCCGCCCATCGGCAGGTGCTTGTCGATAGAGATGGTAACGCCCTGTGCGGGCTTTTTGTACTGTTTCAGCAGGTTCGCGGCGCGTACAGTGAGGTCGGTTTCCCAGGGTACGCCGGGTAGTGGTGTGGAGAGCAGAATTCGGCCATCACTGCGTGGCTGGAAGTGGAGTTCGTCGCGCCGGTCGAGAAACTGAAAGACCGTCTGTAATTCGTGGTAGCCATCGAGGCGGCGTCCAACGATGCGCAGCATCAGATTCAGTTTGGCCGGGGCGGGCCATGCAATGCTTTCAGTCAAGGCGCTGGCTCATTTGCCGGAGAGTCGCTGTCTGGTGGGACCGATATATCGATTCTTTGGGTCCCGCTTCATTGCTGCGTCCCAAACCGCACGGGCCTCCTGTTTTCTCCCCATCATCCAGAGAACCTCACCAAGGTGGGCGGCGATCTCGGCATCCGGTTCCTTGTCGGCGGCTTGTTGCAGAAATTTCAGGGCCTGCTCCAGATTGCCGAGCCGGTACTCGACCCAGCCCATGCTGTCGAGGATGGCAACATTGCCGGGTTTCAGGTCGAGAGCCTTCTGGATATAGGCCTGCGCCTCCTGCAGACGATCGGTCTGGTCGGCCAGGGTATAACCCAAGGCATTGAGAGAGTCGGCGTGATCCGGATTGTCTTTCAATATGCGTTTCAGGTCAGCTTCAAGGATGTCGATGCGGCCAATATCGGCGCCGTTCAGGGCGCGGGCATAACGCAGATCGATGTTGTCCGGAAATTTCTGCAAGGCGGTGTCATAGATCTCCATCGCGATTTTGTATTCACCGGCATCGCGCATAAGATTGGCTTCAACGAGAAAGAGTCTGAGGGCGTTTGTGGGTGTGGATGAGCGCAATTGCTGCAATATTTCACGGGCGCCATTCAGGTTGTCCAGGGACACCAGAATGCCTGCCATGCGGATGCGTGCCTCTGCCCGCTCTTTGCCGTCGACCTTTTCATACCATTCGAAGGCCTTTTGTGGATGTTTGTCGAGCTCTTCGATCTGTCCCAGATGCAGGGTGGACTGACTGCCCATTTTTCCCATCGACAGCAGGTGTTGAAAAAAGCCTCTTGCAGCTTTGAGTTCTTTGCGCTGAATGGAGAGCACTCCGAGAGCGTAGACGATATCGGCGTTATCGGCTTCCAGTTTGTAGAGCTTGCTAAACTCGTCGTGCGCATCGTCAATCCGATGCAGATCCACCAGCGTGCGGGCGTATGTGATGCGAAGTTGAAGGTTCTCGGGTGACTGAAGGGCTGCCTTGGCAAGAACCTCAATAGCCTCATCCTTGCGCTCCTGTACCATCAATGAGCGACTTAGCAGTAACAGGCCTTTTGTCCAGTCCGGCTGGATATTAAGGGCACGGCGAAGATAGTCTTCGGCAACGGCATGTTCCTTGGCGTGGCTGGCGCTCAGAGCAAGGGCGTATAGTGCCTCCGGATCAGACGTATCCTGAGGAATGACCTGCTGCATCAGTTGCAGGGCGTTGTCTTTGTTAGTGGATTTCTCGGCGATGGCGGCTGCCTGAATATAACCGGATTGGCCTGACTGATTGGCAATCTCCGCAATCTTACTCAAATGCAAGACCGATGCCTGCTGGTTTTTAGCGCGAATATGGAGGATGGCGGCAATTTGATGGGCCTTAAGGGATTCAGGGTCGATCTCAATCCAGAAGTTTACGCTCTCCAGCGCTTTATCTGTCTGATGGCTAAGCAGTGCAAGTCTCGTCGCGCGTTCAGCGGCAGCAGGCGCCCGGCTGGTGCGGGCGGCATTGGATGCGTGCTCATAGGCAATGCCGTGCTGGCCGCGCTGGGCTGCGACTTCAGCGGCAAGGATGTCGTAGATAATGTCCGGCTTGCGGTCATCCATCGAGGCTGGCAGGTTTTGTGTCGGTGTCGGTGTCGGTGTCTTTGGTGGGGTCGTGATGGCGGTTTGCGGATCTGCTGTCGGCATCCCGGTACAGCCGGTTATGATGAGTAGTGCGGTGGCTGCAAAGGCAGCAAAGGTCTGATTTTTCATTTGGATCTGCTGTGGCTGTTGGTTTTTCCCTGTGGGTAGTTAAAAGGTAATCAGGTCTGCCTGCAAGTCCGGTCGTTTGAATTGGATGAATCGAGGGGTTTTAAGTGAGCGCTGGCCCATGTCTGTGTATAATTCGTAGCGCCCTGCGTCGGGTAATTTTGTTTCGTCTTTGTGTTGACTTTGTGTTTCCAAGGCGGCAGAATGCCCAGCTCGCGCTTGGAGGGGTTCCCGAGTGGCCAAAGGGATCAGACTGTAAATCTGACGGCTCAGCCTTCGGAGGTTCGAATCCTCCCCCCTCCACCAGATGTTATTGCGATGCAACTGGGAGATTGGTTTGTATCGTGAAAGGTGGCTCCTACCCTGGAAGGGGAGGATGAGAACCGAAAAAGGTTCGACAAATTAGTCGGGAACGAATTTGAACGGCCGCAGGCCGGCCCTGGAGGGGTGAAGGGCAGGATGCCCGAAATACAAATTAGTCGGGAACGAATTTGAACGGCCGCAGGCCGGCCCTGGAGGGGTGAATGGCAGGATGCCCGGAATCATCCTCCCCCCTCCACCAGATTTTGAAGTTGTAGCGGTTTTGGTGAACGAAGCGTCGCTTGGCTGCGCGGGTGTAGTTCAATGGTAGAACTTCAGCCTTCCAAGCTGAATACGTGGGTTCGATTCCCATCACCCGCTCCAAATAAATTGGGGGTCACTCACTCGGTGGTCGCCACGACGGCAGTGCTGCCGTTTAGTTATATTGCACACTTGGTGGGACGGCAATAGAGAGTTTTGCCCAGATAGCTCAGTTGGTAGAGCACACCCTTGGTAAGGGTGAGGTCGGCAGTTCAAATCTGCTTCTGGGCTCCAGTTTGTCAAGGCGTGCGTAAGCGCGCGGATTTATCTTTGAAATAGTTAGAGAGACCTGGAGAAAACCAATGTCTAAGGAAAAATTCGAACGCACAAAACCACACGTCAATGTGGGAACCATTGGTCACGTTACATTGATGCGACTTAAAGACGACTTTGACAGCTGCGATCACGTTGGTGCAGGCGAAAGTTTGGCGGCGAGCAGAAGGCGCTTCGATCAGATCGAAACAAATGCTCAAGAGAGCGTGAGCGTGGCCTTCTATCGCTTACACCTCCCACGTTAGTATGGTCTGAAAAACGTCACTATGCGCACGTTGACTGCAGGACATACTGACTACGTAGGCACGCTGATCCACCACGGTGCGGCGCAGTGAGCGGCGCAATCCCTGGTGTGGCATCCGCAGCAGACGGCCCCATGCCTCAGACGCTGACACCTCTACTCTCCATCAGGTAGGTATGCCTATCATCATTCCCCATGAACAAGCGGATATGGCAGACGACGAAACTGCTGGAACTGAAGGTTGAGATGGAGGTTCGTGAGCTGCTCGACGCTACGACTTCCCCGGCGACGACTACGCCCGTGATCATCGGTTCCGCGCTGGAAAGGCTGGAGGAACGATAGATCTGATAACGCTAACCATTTGCCAACTGATCGAGGCCCTGGACACCTGTTCAGAGCCGGTGCGTGCGATGGGCAACGCCTTCCTGGTCTACCATGTCCGCTTTGTTCATGTAGACGATGATGTAGGGCACACCTACCTGACGGGAGAGCAGGATGTGCTCACGCGTCTGAGGCATGGGGCCGTCTGCTGCGGATACCACCAGGATTGCGCCGTCCATCTGCGCCGCACCGGTGATCATATTCTTTACGTAGTCAGCATGTCCCGGGCAGTCAACGTGCGCATAGTGACGCTTTTCAGACTCATACTCAACGTGGGAGGTGGCGATGGTGATACCACGCTCACGCTCTTCCGGAGCATTGTCGATCTGATCGAAGGCCTTCTGCTCGCCGCCGAACTTCTTTGCCTGCACCAACGTGATCGCAGCCGTCAAAGTCGTCTTGCCGTGATCAACGTGACCAATGGTTCCCACATTGACGTGCGGTTTTGTGCGTTCGAATTTTTCCTTGGACACAGTAGCTACCCCTATACCCGATTACTGTTTCTTGTTGATAGCGTCGACAATATTAGCCGGCACTTCCGAATACTTGGCGAATTCCATGCTGTAGGTGGCACGACCCTGCGTCGCCGAACGCAGGTCTGTTGCATAACCGAACATCTCGGATAGCGGCACCTCAGCCTTAATCTGCCTACCTGCAGGTGAATCATCCATCCCCTGCACAATGCCACGGCGACTGTTTAGATCACCCATAACATCACCCATGTACTCTTCGGGCGTAACCACCTCGACCTTCATCTTCGGTTCCAGCAGAACTGGCCTGGCCTTCGAGGCGCCCTCTTTGAAACACATGGACCCTGCGACTTTGAACGCCATCTCATTCGAGTCGACGTCATGATATGAACCGTCATACAGAGTGACCTTCACATCCACCATGGGGTAGCCGGCAATTACACCACCCTGCATCGCTTCCTGAACACCTTTGTCCACTGCGGGGATGTACTCACGCGGCACTGCGCCGCCCACAATCTCATTTACAAACTCGTAACCCGCACCGGACTCCTGTGGCTCGATGCGCAGGTAGACGTGACCATACTGTCCGCGACCACCTGATTGACGTACAAATTTGCCTTCCTGTTCGACCTTGACCCGTACGGTCTCCCGGTAGGCCACCTGCGGCGCACCTACATTCGCTTCGACATGAAACTCCCGTTTCATCCGGTCAACGATGATATCGAGATGCAGCTCGCCCATTCCAGCGATGATCGTCTGCCCCGACTCTTCGTCAGTCGTCACGCGAAACGAGGGATCCTCCTGCGCCAGCTTGGAGAGAGCAACACCCATCTTTTCCTGATCGCTCTTAGTCCTCGGCTCAACCGCAACCGCTATAACCGGCTCCGGGAACTCCATGCGCTCCAGCGTAATAGGCTGATCCAGTGCGCAAAGTGTGTCACCCGTAGTGACTTGCTTGAGCCCGACCGCGGCCGCGATATCGCCTGCAAACACCTCCTTGATCTCCTCCCGGGAGTTAGAGTGCATCTGCAGGATGCGGCCGATTCGCTCCTTCTTGCCCTTTACCGAATTAATGACCGTATCGCCGGACTTCAAAATGCCCGAATAGACTCTGAAGAATGTCAACGTACCCACAAAGGGGTCGGTTGCAATCTTGAATGCCAACGCGGCAAACGGCGCATCATCGGATGCCTTGCGTTCGGCCTCGGTACCATCCTTGTCGTCCAAAACTCCGGTGATAGCCGGTACATCGACAGGCGAAGGCATCAACTCGACAACCTTGTCCAGTACTGCCTGCACCCCTTTATTCTTAAAGGCCGATCCGCAGGTCACCGGAACAATCTCAAGGCTCAGCGTGCGCAGACGCAGCCCTTCCAGTATATCTTCCTCGGAGAGGTCACCCTCTTCGAGATACCTCTCCATAATCTCATCACTGCCCTCGGCAGCAGCCTCAACCATGTGCTCGCGCCACTCGTTGCAGGTATCAACGAGATTGGCCGGGATATCCTCATAGGCAAAATCAACACCCATGTTTTCTTCCGACCAAACCACGGACTTCATCTTGACGAGATCAACAATCCCCTGAAAACCCTCTTCGGCACCTACCGGCACCTGGACCGGCACGGCATTGGCGCCCAAACGTTCCTGCAACTGCTCGACTACCCGAAAGAAGTCAGCCCCCATGCGATCCATCTTATTGACGAACGCCATCCGCGGGACGTGGTACTTGTTGGCCTGACGCCAAACAGTCTCGGACTGCGGCTCCACACCACCAACTGCGCAAAGCACGAACACCGCACCATCCAGCACTCGCAGGGAACGCTCGACTTCAATCGTGAAATCAACATGCCCAGGTGTATCAATGATATTCAGACGGTGCTCAGCAAACTGCTTAGCCATACCGCTCCAGAAGCAGGTCGTTGCCGCGGACGTAATGGTTATGCCGCGTTCCTGTTCCAGTTCCATCCAGTCCATGGTGGCAGCACCATCATGAACCTCTCCGATCTTGTGAGAAACACCTGTGTAATAAAGCACGCGCTCGGTGGTTGTCGTCTTGCCAGCATCAATGTGCGCCATAATACCGATATTCCGGTAGCGCTCGATTGGTGTATTGCGTGCCATTTCAAAGAGCTGTTTCTAAAGAGCCGAATAACCTGCCACCTACCAACGGTAGTGGGAGAAAGCCTTGTTCGCCTCAGCCATGCGATGGGTATCATCGCGCTTCTTCACAGCCGACCCTTTATTCTCGGAAGCGTCCAGAAGCTCACCCGCCAGACGCTGCGCCATCGACTTCTCACTCCGCTTGCGTGCCGCCTCGATCAACCAGCGCATCGCCAGGGAGTTACGACGAACAGGACGCACCTCAACCGGCACCTGATAGGTCGCACCACCCACTCGACGGGACTTAACCTCAACAACCGGCCGAACATTATCCAGCGCGGTTTCAAGCATATCCAACGGCTCACCACTACGCTTCTGTGACATCTGGTCCAAGGCAACGTAAAGAATCTTTTCAGCCACGGACTTCTTACCGTCAACCATCACCATATTGATGAACTTGGCAAGCAATTGACTTCCAAACTTGGGATCCGGCAGGGTTTCCCGGCGGGATGCTACTCGTCTTCTAGGCATAGCTCTATCTCAAATCCTGTGCGCTGTTAGCTTTTGGGCCGCTTGGCGCCATACTTGGAACGACCTTGACGGCGACTCTCGACACCCGAGGTGTCCAGACTGCCGCGCACCACATGATAACGCACGCCGGGAAGATCCTTTACGCGACCACCGCGAATCAGAATTACCGAGTGCTCCTGGAGGTTATGGCCCTCACCACCGATATAGGTGGTAACCTCAAAACCATTTGTCAGCCTGACACGGGCAACCTTTCGCAGTGCCGAGTTCGGCTTTTTCGGCGTAGTCGTGTACACACGGGTACATACGCCTCGTCTCTGCGGGCAGGCGTCGAGCGCCGGCACATTGCTCTTTTGAGGTTTACGCTTCCTGGGCTTACGCACCAGCTGGTTAATCGTTGCCATCTATTCCGTCTCCAGGGACGCGATTTTGTCTAACGTAAAAATTTAGAGAAGCCAAGACCCTACCGAATGCCGCAAGGCAAAAGCTTGCGCCGATAAGCTTCGATTTCTCTGGCAATACATTTGCTCCACCTGCCCAGTAATGGACCGTACGGAGCAACAGATAGTGACAGACCAACTGAGTGCCGGTGTGTCAAAGAGCGCGCATTCTATGCCCGCCACATAAGGATGTCAAGAAAAGCTTATGAAAATCGGCAAATACCCATGCGCTCTACAACTGCCCGGATATCTGCCGATCTCAACACCTTATGTTTCAGGGATCACTTCCCCTCTGGCGCGTTCAAGGCCTCCTTGAAGGCCTGCTCGACATCTTCCGCCACCAGCTCCACTTTGCTGTCTGCTTCCGCCAGTTCTTCCTGACGCTTGCGACGACGCTCATTGTGGTAAGAGAGGCCAGTTCCTGCCGGAATTGCCGTCCGACTATGAGACGTTCTCCTGAGTCCGTTCAGTGAGTCGGAGAGCCTCGAACCGCCGCTTCCGTCAGTAATTGCGTGGTCTCCTGGAAAGAGGTAACCCACTGTGCTTCTAGTTTAAACAATGTTTGTGTGTACTAGTGGCCTCTGTCCTGTTTGAGGCAATTCAAGTAACCCACCTGTGCTTCTAGTTTAAACAATGTTTGTGTGTACTAGTGGCCTCTTGTCCTGTTTGAGGCACTCTAAGTAACCCGCCTGTGCTTCTAGTTTAAACAATGTTTGTGTGTACTAGTGGCCTCTTGTCCTGTTTGAGGCACTAAGTAACCCACCTGTGCTTCTAGTTTAAACAATGTTTACTACCAAAAAATATTTGTTATGCTACCCATGCCACTGTCTACTGCTGCTGAGAGTTCATCCGCAAACACTGCTGCACCCTTTCCACTTAGATGAAGCCCATCCCTCTCATGTACATATCAGCCCTCCCAACAAAACATCCCCACAACCATCTTCCTTTTCCCTACATAGCTTCTGGACTAGCAGAAAGTACACGTAACTGAACGTGAAGTACAATA
>NZ_JAAVSH020000001.1:2848452-2862651 GCF_011947365.2 endosymbiont of Lamellibrachia barhami | reverse complement strand
CCGGGGGGGCTACGTATTGCTCTGGCGCCATAATTTTGAACGATTCCTGATTTATGACTCTCGACACCTGAGGTGTCCAGACTGCCGCGCACCACATGATAACGCACGCCGGGAAGATCCTTTACGCGACCACCGCGAATCAGAATTACTGAGTGCTCCTGAGGTTATGGCCTCACCACTGATATGGTGGTAACCTCAAAACCATTTGTCAGCCTGACACGGGCACCTTTCGCAGTGCCGAGTTCGGCTTTTCTGGCGTAGTCGTGTACACACACGGGTACATACGCCTTCGTCTTGTGGCAGGCGTCGAGCGCCAAGTACATTGCTCTTTTGAGGTTTACGCTTCCGGGCTTACGCACCAGCTGGTTAATCGTTGCCATCTATTCTGTCTCCAGGGACGCGATTTTGTCTAACGTAAAATTTAGAGAAGCTAAGACTTAATGAATGCCGCAAGGCAAAAGCTTGCGCCGATAAGCGTCGATTTCTCTGGCAATACATTTGCTCCACCTGCCCAGTAATGGACCGTACGGAGCAATAGATAGTGACAGACCAACTGAGTGCCGGTGTGTCAAAGAGCGCGCATTCTATGCCCGCCACATAAGGATGTCAAGAAAAGCTTTATGAAATCGGCAAATACCCATGCGCTCTACAACTGCCCGGATATCTGCCGATCTCAACACCTTATGTTTCAGGGATCACTTCCCCTCTGGCGCGTTCAAGGCCTCCTTGAAGGCCTGCTCGACATCTTCCGCCACCAGTTCCACTTTGCTGTCTGCCTCCGCCAGCTCTTCCTGGCGCTTGCGGCGACGCTCATTGTGGTAAGAGAGACCGGTTCCTGCCGGAATCAAGCGTCCGACTATAACATTCTCCTTGAGTCCGTTCAGAGAGTCAGAGAGCCCTCGAACCGCCGCTTCCGTCAGCACCCTTGTGGTCTCCTGGAAAGAGGCCGCAGAGATGAATGACTCGGTAGCCAGAGAGGCCTTGGTAATACCCAGCAGCAGAGGCACATAGAGCGCCGGATGTTTGCCCTCAGCCCGCAGACGCTCATTCTCCGCAAGCAGGGTCGCCTTCTCCGCCTGCTCACCACGAAGGAAGCTGCCGTCCCCGGCATTGGTAACTTCAACCTTACGCAGCATCTGGCGAATAATCACCTCGATGTGCTTGTCGTTGATCTTCACGCCCTGGAGACGATAAACATCCTGAATCTCCTTCACCAGGTACTCCGCCAGCTCAGTCACACCAATCAGCCTGAGGATATCGTGGGAATTGAGCTCACCATCGGAGATCATCTCACCCCGTTCAACGTGCTCGCCCTCGAATACATTGACGTGACGCCACTTGGGTATCAGTTCCTCATGGTGCTCACCTTCAGCGTCGGTGATCACCAGGCGCTGCTTGCCCTTGGTGTCCTTGCCAAAACTGACCGTTCCGGTCGCTTCGGCGAGAATCGCCGGATCTTTCGGCTTGCGCGCCTCGAAAAGGTCAGCCACGCGGGGCAAACCACCCGTGATGTCACGAGTCTTCGAAGACTCCTGCGGGATACGCGCCACCACGTCACCCACACCGACCTTGGCACCATCCTCCACGTTGACCACCGCCAACGCCGGCAGGAAGTAGTGGGCAGGGATGTCGGTACCGGCGATATTCAGATCCTCGCCGTCCTCACCCACCAGTTTCACCATTGGACGAATATCCTTACCGGCAGCGGGACGCTGCTTGGGATCGATGATCTCCAGCGAGCTGAGGCCGGTCACCTCGTCCACCTTGCTCTGCACTGTCACGCCATCGACGAAATCGACGAATATCAGGGTACCCTCCACCTCGGTTATAACCGGGTGGGTATGGGGATCCCAGTTGGCGACAATCTGGCCACCTTCGACCGCGACCCCGTCTTCGACCTGCAAGGTAGCACCGTATGGAACCTTGTAGCGCTCACGCTCACGGCCCACATCATCGACTACCGTCAACTCACCGGAACGGGAGGTGGCCACCAGATGACCAGCGCTGTGTTTGACGGTCTTGATGTTGTGTAGATGAGCGGTCCCGCCCGCCTTCACCTGAATACTGTTCACCGCTGCGGAACGGGAGGCCGCACCACCGATATGGAAGGTACGCATGGTAAGCTGAGTGCCGGGTTCACCGATCGACTGGGCAGCAATAACACCCACAGCCTCACCCTCATTCACCTCATGACCTCGGGCCAGATCGCGTCCGTAACACCGTTTACAGACACCCTGTTTGGCATCGCAGGTAATCGCGGAGCGGACATGCACCAGGTCGACACCAGCGGATTCCAGCTGCTCGACCCAATCCTCATCCAGCAGGGTGCCTGCATCACAGACCACCTCATCGGCGCCGGGTCTGAGAACATCCTGCGCTGTCACTCGACCGAGGATACGTTCACGTAACGGCTCAACCACATCACCACCTTCGATGATGGGCTGCATCAACAGACCGTTTTCGGTACCGCAATCGTCTTCCAGCACCACCATATCCTGGGCCACATCAACCAGGCGGCGAGTCAGGTAACCGGAGTTTGCAGTCTTCAGCGCCGTATCTGCAAGACCCTTGCGAGCGCCATGGGTAGAGATGAAGTACTGCAGTACGTCAAGACCTTCACGAAAGTTTGCGGTGATGGGCGTTTCGATGATGGAGCCGTCGGGCTTGGCCATCAGACCACGCATACCGGCAAGCTGACGAATCTGCGCAGCACTACCACGCGCCCCGGAATCAGCCATCATATAGACAGAGTTGAAGGAGTCCTGCTCCACATCATTACCGTCACGATCCTTGACGATCTCCTTGCCCAGCTTCAACATCATCGCCTTGGCGACCTGATCGTTGGTGTGCGACCAGATATCCACCACCTTGTTGTAACGCTCACCATTGGTGACAAGACCGGAGATATACTGATTTTCGATCTCCTTGACCTCGGCTTCCGCCCGGGCAAGGATCTCCCCTTTCTCTTCCGGCACGACCATGTCGTTGGAGCAGAAAGAGACTGCAGCACGGGTGGCATAACGAAAACCCATGTACATCAACTGGTCAGCAAAGACCACCGTATCCTTCAACCCAAGCCGGCGATAACAGGCATTGATCAGGTTAGAGATCGCCCTTTTACCCATCGCCTGGTCCACCAGCGAGAAGGGCAGGCCATCCGGCACGATCTCATAGACGATGGTGCGACCTATTGTGGTATCCACCACACGCATCTCCTCCGTCATTGAGCCATCGTCACCTTTGATGACTTCACGGATGCGAACCTTAACCTTCGCCTGTATATCAGCGTATCCGGACTCGTAGGCACGTTTCGCCTCCGCCACGTCGGAGAAGGCCATACCTTCACCCTTGGCGTTGATCCGGTCACGGGTCATGAAGTAGAGACCCAACACCACATCCTGGGAGGGCACGATGATCGGCTCGCCATTCGCCGGGGAGAGAATGTTGTTGGTGGCCATCATCAGACTGCGCGCTTCCAACTGGGCTTCCAGGGAGAGCGGGACATGCACCGCCATCTGGTCACCATCGAAGTCGGCGTTGAAAGCGGTACAGACCAACGGATGGAGCTGAATCGCCTTACCCTCGATCAACACAGGCTCAAAGGCCTGGATGCCAAGGCGATGCAGGGTCGGCGCGCGGTTGAGCATCACCGGATGCTCGCGGATAACCTCTTCGAGGATATCCCAAACCTCAACGGTACCACGTTCCACCAGTTTCTTGGCCGCCTTGATGGTCGTGGCCAGACCACGCAGTTGCAGCTTGGAGAAGATGAAAGGCTTGAACAGCTCCAGCGCCATCTTCTTCGGCAGACCGCACTGATGCAGTTTCAGGGTCGGGCCAACAACGATAACGGAACGGCCGGAGTAGTCGACACGCTTACCCAACAGATTCTGCCGGAAGCGGCCCTGCTTGCCCTTGATCATGTCGGCCAGAGACTTCAGCGGACGACGGTTGGTGCCGGTAATGGCGCGCCCACGCCGACCATTGTCCAGCAGTGCATCCACCGCCTCCTGCAACATGCGCTTCTCGTTGCGCACGATAATATCCGGCGCGTTGAGATCCAACAGGCGCTTGAGGCGGTTGTTGCGGTTGATCACCCGGCGGTAGAGATCATTCAGATCGGAGGTGGCGAAACGACCGCCATCCAAAGGTACCAGGGGCCGCAGCTCCGGCGGCAATACCGGCAGCACGGTCATCACCATCCACTCCGGACGGTTGCCGGAATTATTCAGTGAATCCAGCAGCTTCAGCCGTTTGGTGAACTTCTTGATCTTGGTTTCGGAGTTGGTGCCTTCGATATCCTCACGCAGGCGCTTGATCTCCTCCGGGATATCGATGCTTTTCAACAGCTCGTAGACAGCCTCGGCCCCCATGCGGGCGTCGAATTCATCACCATTCTCCTCGATCGCCTCCAGATACTGCTCATCGGTGAGCATCTGGTTGCGCTCCAGGGGCGTCATGCCCGGGTCGACCACTACGAAGGACTCGAAATAGAGTACCCGCTCAATGGAACGCAGGGTCATGTCCAGTAACAGACCAATGCGCGAAGGCAGAGATTTCAGAAACCAGATGTGCGCCACTGGGCTGGCCAGCTCGATGTGGCCCATGCGCTCGCGGCGCACCTTGGCCAGCGTCACTTCAACGCCGCACTTCTCGCAAACCACGCCACGATGCTTGAGGCGTTTGTATTTGCCACAGAGACACTCGTAGTCACTGGTAGGGCCAAAGATCTTGGCGCAGAAGAGGCCATCCCGTTCCGGTTTGAAGGTACGGTAGTTGATGGTCTCAGGCTTCTTTACCTCGCCGTAGGACCAGGAGCGAATCATGTCGGGGGATGCCAGACCGATGCGAATCGCATCGAATTCCTCGGACTGTCCCTGTTGCTTCAGAATGTTCAGAAGATCTTTCAAGGTACTGTCTCCCCTTTATTCCTGTTCCAATTCGATATTGATGGCAAGAGAGCGAATCTCCTTGACCAACACGTTGAAGGACTCGGGCATACCGGCCTCCATGCGATGGTCACCATCGACGATGTTTTTGTACATACGGGTACGTCCGTTGACGTCGTCCGACTTGACGGTGAGCATCTCCTGCAGGGTGTAGGCAGCGCCATACGCCTCCAGCGCCCAGACCTCCATCTCACCGAAGCGCTGACCACCGAACTGCGCCTTACCACCCAACGGCTGTTGGGTAACCAGGCTGTAGGGGCCAGTGGAGCGGGCATGCATCTTGTCGTCGACCAGGTGGTTCAGTTTCAGCATATACATGTAGCCCACGGTCACAGGGCGCTCGAACTTCTCTCCAGTGCGCCCATCAAAGAGAGAGCACTGACCGGTATCGGAGAGTCCACCCAGCTTCAGCATGCGCTTGATCTCGGACTCATCGGCGCCATCGAAGACCGGGGTCGCCATAGGCACACCGCCGCGCAGATTCCTGCACAGCTCGATCACCTCGTCGTCGTTGAGGGAGTCGAGATCTTCCGACTTGCCACTGGTGTTATAGACCTTGTCAAGAAAGCTCCGTAGCTCCGCAACCGCCGAATTGGCCTGTAACATCGCACCAATTTTGCGCCCAACACCTTTGGCGGCAAAACCCAGATGGGTCTCCAGCACCTGTCCCACATTCATACGTGAGGGTACACCGAGCGGGTTGAGTACGATATCCACCGGTTCGCCATACTCGTCAAAAGGCATATCCTCAACCGGCACGATCATGGAGATGACACCCTTGTTACCATGGCGGCCGGCCATCTTGTCGCCCGGCTGGACGCGGCGCTTCACCGCCACATAGACCTTTACCATTTTGAGCACACCGGGCGCGAGGTCGTCACCCGAGGTCAGCTTGCGCTTCTTCTCCTCGAACTTTTCGCGGAACGCCTCGCGTTGCTGTTTGATCTGGGCCGCGATGGCTTCCAACTGAGTGGCAGCCTCCTCTTTACGCAGACGGATCTCCAACCACTTGTCACGCTCCAGGTCGGCGAGGTAGGCCTTGGTGATCTTGCCACCGGCCTTGATGCCCCCTGGACCGCCATCCGCAATCTTGCCAACCAGCATCTTCTCGACACGCTGGAAGGTATCGTCTTCCATAATGCGCAGTTGGTCGTTCAAATCCTTGCGCACACGATCCATCTCGACATCTTCGATCTGCAACGCACGGGCATCCTTATCAACACCGTCGCGGGTGAAGACCTGGACATCGATGACCGTTCCGACAACGCCTGACTTGATGCGCAGAGAGGTATCCTTTACATCGGAAGCCTTCTCACCAAAGATAGCGCGCAACAACTTCTCTTCCGGAGTGAGCTGGGTTTCGCCCTTTGGCGTGACCTTGCCCACCAGGATGTCACCCTCTTTCACCTCGGCGCCGATATAGACAATACCGGACTCATCGAGTTTGGAGAGCGCGGACTCACCAACATTCGGAATATCCCCGGTGATCTCTTCCGAGCCCAGCTTTGTATCGCGGGCCATGCAGGTCATCTCTTCGATATGAATGGAGGTAAAACGATCCTCCTCGACCACCCGCTCGGAGATGAGGATGGAATCCTCAAAGTTATAACCGTTCCAGGGCATGAAGGCGATGCGCAGGTTCTGGCCCAGCGCCAGCTCACCCATGTCGGTGGAGGGGCCGTCAGCCAGCACGTCGCCGCACGCGATGACGTCACCTACTTTCGTCAGTGGCCGCTGATTGATACAAGTATTCTGGTTGGATCGGGTGTACTTGGTCAGGTTGTAGATATCCACACCTGGCTCGCCCGCTTCCGTCTCATCATCGTTGACCCGCACCACGATACGGGCGGCATCCACCGATTCGATTTCACCACCACGACTGGCTACCACGGTCACGCCGGAGTCCACCGCCACGGTGCGCTCCATGCCAGTACCCACCAGAGGCTTTTCGGCCCGCAGGGTAGGCACGGCCTGGCGCTGCATGTTGGAACCCATCAGGGCGCGGTTGGCATCATCATGCTCCAGGAACGGGATCATGGAGGCTGCCACCGAAACAATCTGTTTCGGCGACACATCGATGTATTCCACTTTATCAGGCGTGGAGAGGGTGAACTCATTCTGGAACCTGGAGGAGATCAGCTCATCGGTCAGTTTTCCATCGGCATCTGTCGAGGCACTTGCCTGGGCGATGACATAGCGTCCCTCTTCAATCGCGGAGAGATAATCGATCTGATCCGTTACCTTACTGTCCGTCACCTTGCGGTAAGGCGTTTCGAGGAAACCGAAACGGTTGGTGCGGGAGTAGACCGCCAGAGAGTTGATCAGACCGATATTAGGGCCTTCAGGGGTCTCGATGGGACAGACCCGGCCGTAGTGGGTCGGGTGTACGTCACGCACCTCGAAACCCGCACGTTCACGGGCAAGACCGCCCGGACCGAGGGCCGAGACACGCCGCTTGTGAGTGATCTCGGAGAGCGGGTTGTTCTGATCCATGAACTGGGAGAGCTGGCTTGAACCAAAGAACTCTTTGATGGCTGCGGAGACCGGCTTGGCATTGATCAACTCCTGGGGCATCAAGCCTTCTGACTCCGCCTGGGTCAGGCGCTCCTTCACAGCGCGCTCGACACGCACCAGACCAACGCGGAACTGGTTTTCCGCCATCTCACCGACGCAGCGAATGCGACGATTTCCCAGGTGGTCAATATCGTCTACTATGCCGTTGCCGTTGCGAATATCGATCAGCTCTATGAGGACATCGACAATATCCTCTTTTGAGAGTATACCCTCGCCGACCTCGTCTTCGCGTCTGAGGCGTCGATTGAATTTCATTCGGCCTACCGCAGAAAGATCGTAGCGGTCGGAAGTAAAAAACAGGTTTTTGAACAGGTTCTGGGCGGCATCTTTGGTAGGGGGCTCACCCGGACGCATCATGCGGTAGATCTCTACCTGCGCCTCCAACTCATTGGTTGTGGCGTCGATACGCAGGGTATTGGAGAGGAAGGGACCGTGATCGAGATCGTTGGTGAAGATCGTCGCGAACTTCTTCACGCCTTTCTCGGTGAGAATGTCGACCAGCTCTTCAGTCAGCTCGGTATTCGGCTCAGCAAGCAGCTCGCCGGTCTCTTTGTCCACGATGCTATGCGCCAACACCTTACCGTAGAGATACTCGCGGGGTACATCAATCTTCTTGACGCCAGCCTTTTCCAACTGACGAATATAACGCGCAGTGATGCGGCGACCCGCCTCAACAATCACCTCGTCACCGTTCTTGATATCGAAAGTCACGACCTCGCCACGCAGACGCTCCGGCACCAAATTCACCTTCAGGGTGCGCTTGGTCATGGAGACGCCCGTGCCCCCTGGACGCCATCCGCAATCTTTGCCAACAGCATCTTCTCGACACGCTGGAAGGTATCGTCTTCATAATGCCGCGATTGGTCGGTTCAAATCTTGCGCACACGATCCATCTCGACATCTTCGATCTTGCGGCACGGGCATCCTTATCAACGTCGCGGGTGAAGACCTGGACATCGATACAGCCGTTCCGACAACGCCTGACGCGGTGGGGTATCCTCTTTACATCGGAAGCCTTCTACTAAAGGCTGGCGCTTAACAACTGCTACTTCAGCGAGCTGGTTTCATAGCGGCGTGACCTTGCCCTGGATAATACCCCTCTTTCACCCTCGGCGCCGACCAGACAATACCGGACTCATCGGTTTGGAAGCGCGGACTCACCAACATTCGGAATATCCCCATTTGATCTCTTGACCCAGCTTTTGTATCGCGTTACCGGGTCATCTCTTCGATATGGTGAGTAAACAGTCCTCCTCGGCCACCCGCTCAGTGAGGATGGAATCACCTCAAAGTTAACCGTTCAGGGCGCGAAGGCGATACACCAAGGTTCTGGCCAGCGCGCCAGCTCACCCATGTCGGCCGGAGGGCCGTCAGCCAACGCTTTTACGTCGCCGCGCGCAAATGACGTCACCATAGTCAGCAACCGCTGATTGATACGGAGTATTCTGGTTGTGGATCAGTTGTGCCGGGTCCGGGTTGTAGTGTACCGGCTCACTTCGATATCATCATCGTTGATACACCGATACGGGCGGCATCGACGGATTCGATTTCACCACCACGACTGGCTACCACGGTCACTCCGGAGTCCACCGCCACAGTGCGCTCCATACCGGTACCCACCAGAGGCTTTTCGGCCCGCAGAACCGGCACGGCCTGACGCTGCATATTGGACCCCATCAGGGCGCGGTTGGCGTCATCATGTTCCAGGAACGGGATCATGGAGGCTGCCACTGAAACAATCTGTTTCGGCGACACATCGATGTATTCCACCTTCTCCGGCGTGGAGAGGGTGAACTCATTCTGGAACCTGGAGGAGATCAGCTCATCGGTCAGTTTGCCATCGGCATCTGTCGAGGCACTTGCCTGGGCGATGACATAGCGTCCCTCTTCGATCGCGGAGAGGTAATCGATCTGATCCGTTACCTTACTGTCCGTCACCTTGCGGTAAGGCGTTTCGAGGAAACCGAAACGGTTGGTGCGGGAGTAGACCGCCAGCGAGTTGATCAGACCGATATTAGGGCCTTCAGGGGTCTCGATGGGACAGACCCGGCCATAGTGGGTCGGGTGTACGTCACGCACCTCGAAACCCGCACGTTCACGGGCCAGACCGCCCGGACCGAGGGCCGAGACACGCCGCTTGTGAGTGATCTCGGAGAGCGGGTTGTTCTGATCCATGAACTGAGAGAGCTGGCTTGAACCAAAGAACTCTTTGATGGCGGCGGAGACCGGCTTGGCATTGATCAACTCCTGGGGCATCAAGCCTTCTGACTCCGCCTGGGTCAGGCGCTCCTTCACAGCGCGCTCGACGCGCACCAGACCAACGCGGAACTGGTTTTCCGCCATCTCACCGACGCAGCGAATGCGACGATTTCCCAGGTGATCAATATCGTCTACTATGCCGTTGCCGTTACGAATATCGATCAGCTCTATGAGGACATCGACAATATCCTCTTTTGAGAGTATACCCTCGCCGACCTCGTCTTCGCGTCTGAGGCGTCGATTGAATTTCATTCGACCTACCGCCGAAAGATCGTAGCGGTCGGAAGTAAAAAACAGGTTTTTGAACAGGTTCTGGGCGGCATCTTTGGTAGGTGGCTCACCTGGGCGCATCATGCGGTAGATCTCTACCTGCGCCTCCAACTCATTGGTGGTGGCGTCGATACGCAGGGTATCGGAGAGGAAGGGACCGTGATCGAGATCGTTGGTGAAGATCGTCGCGAACTTCTTCACGCCTTTCTCCGTGAGAAGGCCGACCAGCTCTTCAGTCAGCTCGGCATTCGGCTCAGCAAGCAGCTCGCCGGTCTCTTTGTCCACGATGCTGTGCGCCAACACCTTACCGTAGAGATACTCGCGGGGTACATCAACCTTCTTGACGCCAGCCTTTTCCAACTGACGAATGTGACGTGCAGTGATGCGGCGGCCCGCCTCAACAATCACCTCGTCACCGTTCTTGATATCGAAAGTCACGACCTCGCCACGCAGACGCTCCGGCACCAAATTCACCTTCAGGGTGCGCTTGGTCATGGAAAAGCTGTCGGTCTCGAAAAACATCTCGAGAATCTTGTCAGTGTCGTAACCCAGAGCACGCAACAGAATGGTCGCCGGCAGCTTGCGGCGGCGATCGATACGCACAAAGACGTTGTCCTTGGGATCGAATTCGAAGTCGAGCCAGGAACCACGATAGGGGATTACCCTTGCGGAAAAGAGCAGCTTTCCGGAAGAGTGCGTCTTGCCTTTATCATGGTCAAAGAAGACACCGGGTGAACGATGCAGCTGCGAGACGATGACACGCTCGGTACCATTGATCACAAAGGTGCCGGTGTCGGTCATGAGCGGCAGTTCGCCCATGTAGACCTCTTGCTCACGGATATCCTTAACGACCTTGGAGCCCGCAGGAGCCTCCTTGTCATAGATAACCAGTCGCACCAATACACGCAGTGGTGCTGCATAGGTCGTGCCCCGCAGCTGGCACTCACGTACATCAAAGACGGGCTCGCCGAGACGATAGCTCACATATTCGAGTATAGCGTTACCAGAATAACTGGTGATCGGCAGTACCGACTTGAATGCTGCGTGCAGGCCAGCATCTTTGCGCGCAGCGACGGGTACGCCGTCCTGCAGAAAACTGCGGTATGAGTTGATCTGTGTCGCAAGCAAAAAGGGCACATCCAGAATACTGGGGCGCTTACCAAAATCTTTACGAATACGCTTTTTCTCGGTGAAAGAATAGGCCATGCTGCCGTCCCTCAGTGTCAAAGGCTTGGTGATTCAAGCGTTCGTTGTAGAGTCCGGCATCCGGCCGGACCTCGAAAATTCGTTTAATTCGACATCCTGTCGAGGCCCTCCAAATGGACCTCACTTCATACAAGCGGGAAAGGGCCGGTGACGTTACGCCACCAGCCCTGACCATGACTGCTTGCAGACAGTCGAGAACAGAATTATTTGATCTCGACTTCGGCGCCTGCCTCTTCAAGCAGCTTCTTGGCCTCTTCAGCCTCGTCCTTGGAAACCGCTTCCTTCATGGCAGAAGGTACACCTTCAACAGCGGCCTTCGCTTCCTTCAGACCCAGGCCAGTGAGGCTGCGAACAGCCTTGATGACAGAGATCTTGTTGGCACCGAAAGAGGTCATTACGACATCAAATTCGGTCTGCTCTTCTACAGCAGCGGCTTCACCACCACCAGCGGCGGGGGCAGCTGCAACAGCAGCAGCGGCGGTCACACCGAACTTCTCTTCCATAGCCTCGATCAGCTCGACAACGTCCATTACGGACATCTCGGCAATAGCCTCAAGGATATCTTCTTTGGATACGGCCATTGGTTAACTCCTGAATGTTAAATTGCACGTAAATGATTAAAACAAAAAACCGAATCAAGCCGCCTCTTTGGCGTCTTTGATTGCCGCCACAGTCCGGACCAGCTTGCCAGGCACCTCTTTCATGGTGCGTGCCAGCTTCTCCACCGGAGCCTTCATAACCGCCATCAGCATGCTGATAGACTGGTCGTAAGTCGGCAGTTTCGCGAGTGCGTCGATATCCGTCGGCTGCAGCAACTTGCCGCCGATGGAAACCAACTTCACCACGAGCTGCTCGTGCCCCTTGGCAAAGTCCTTAATGACGCGTGCCGCAGCACCCGGATCTTCCTGCGAGAAGGCAAGGATCAAAGGACCCGTAAAACCTTCTGCCATGCAGGCAAATTCGGTGCCTTCCACTGCTCGCTTGGCCAGGGAGTTCTTGACCACACGAAGATAGACGCCATTGTTGCGCGCTTCACGGCGCAACACGGTCATCTGCTCTACGGTCAATCCCCGGTACTCAGCGGCTACAGCGGAAAGTGCACTGCTTGCAACGTCACTGACTTCGGCGACGATGGCTTTCTTCTGCTCGAGATTGAGTGCCAAAGTCGTCACCTCATTGACAACGAGGAGCGGAATATCCGCCCCTGTTTACACTTCCGATACCATCGATCGGTATCGAATCCCAACGTGCACCGTCTTCAGGAAAAATCCTGATTCGGGGTGCACCGTCTGCGCGGGCGAATATTAAGCCTCCACGAATGGAGACGCCTGCGGTCTTTGACGGCGCCGGTCTACAACCGGTGCCCCAAAGCCTTTTTGTGCATCGACCTGGCGACTATAAAGTCGCCGGCCATGCAAAACTTAAATGGAAAGGGTCGCCTGATCGACCACCAATCCCGGACCCATGGTCGTGGAGGCGGTAATTTTCTTCAAGTAGACGCCCTTTGCTGCGCTGGGCTTGGCCTTGACCAAGTCCACCAGCAGAAACTCCAGATTCTCTTTGAGTTTCTGCGGCTCGAAATCAATCTTGCCGATGGAGCAGTGGATGATTCCGGCCTTGTCGGTACGATAGCGCACCTGACCTGTTTTGGCGTTTTTCACCGCTGCTGCCACATTCGGCGTAACCGTGCCCACTTTCGGGTTTGGCATCAGACCACGGGGACCCAGGATCTGGCCCAACTGGCCCACAACGCGCATTGCGTCCGGACTCGCGATAACCACATCGAAGTCCATCTTGCCTGCTTTCACGTCGGCGGCAAGGTCTTCAAAACCCACAATATCGGCGCCCGCTTCGGTAGCCGCATCTGCGTTCGCACCTTGAGCGAAAACCGCCACACGAACGGTCTTGCCCGTGCCATGAGGCAATACGGAGGAGCCACGTACAACCTGATCCGACTTACGGGGGTCGACGCCGAGGTTGATGCTGACATCGACCGCCTCAGAAAACTTCACCGAAGAGACCTCTTTCAGCAGACTGAAAGCCTCTTCCGCAGCATACAGCTTGCCGAACTCAACCTTTTCGCGAATCGCCTTCGCGCGTTTGCTCAACTTAGTCATGACTTACTCCACCCCTTCCACATCGAGACCCATTTGACGGGCGCTACCGGCGATGGTTCGTACTGCCGCGTCCATATCCGCCGCAGTCAGATCGGCCATCTTGGCAGTGGCTATCTCCTCAAGCTGTGCACGGGTCACCGTACCCACCTTGACAGTATTCGGAGTGGAACTGCCTTTGCTCAAGCCTGCTGCCTTTTTCAGCAACACGGATGCCGGCGGTGTTTTGGTGATAAAGGTGAAGGAACGATCTGCATAGACCGTGATCACCACTGGGATGGGCATCCCCTTCTCCATACTCTGGGTCTTGGCGTTAAACGCCTTGCAGAACTCCATGATGTTCACACCATGCTGTCCCAGGGCGGGACCAACCGGCGGACTCGGGTTCCCTTCCCCTGCGGGAACCTGAAGCTTGATAAAAGCCTCGATCTTCTTAGCCATGATTTACCTCACTGTGGGTGCAAACGTTTGGGACTGGTTACCCGAACTCCCCAATCAAATTGAGCCTTAAAGCAGAAGTCTCTTTTTGCTCAAGGCTGATTTGCGGCTTCGTAAGCCAAATACTTCTCGCCGTCCATGGCGCAACTCGGGAGCTCTTTCTTACCCCCGGCCCGGGCATCCTGCCCGGTCGTTAATCGGGTTTCCTTGGTCCACTGGACCAAGGGACCCGATTAACCCTTCTCTACCTGCCCGAACTCCAGATCCACCGGGGTGGAACGGCCAAATATCAATACAGAAACTTTCAGACGACTCTTTTCGTAGTCGACTTCCTCGACCACGCCATACTGAAATCGTTGAGCAATACGTAACTGAACGAAGTACATCAA
>NZ_JAAVSH020000001.1:2814300-2848005 GCF_011947365.2 endosymbiont of Lamellibrachia barhami | reverse complement strand
CACCGCTGCTGCCACATTCGGCGTAACCGTGCCCACTTTCGGGTTTGGCATCAGACCACGGGGACCCAGGATCTGGCCCAACTGGCCCACAACGCGCATTGCGTCCGGACTCGCGATAACCACATCGAAGTCCATCTTGCCTGCTTTCACGTCGGCGGCAAGGTCTTCAAAACCCACAATATCGGCGCCCGCTTCGGTAGCCGCATCTGCGTTCGCACCTTGGGCGAAAACCGCCACACGAACGGTCTTGCCGGTGCCATGAGGCAATACGGAGGAGCCACGTACAACCTGATCCGACTTACGGGAGTCGACGCCAAGGTTGATGCTGACATCGACCGCCTCGGAAAACTTCACCGAAGAGACCTCTTTCAGCAGACTGAAAGCCTCTTCCGCAGCATACAGCTTGCCGGACTCAACCTTTTCGCGAATCGCCTTCGCGCGTTTGCTCAACTTAGTCATGACTTAATTCCACCCCTTCCACATCGAGACCCATTTGACGGGCGCTACCGGCGATGGTTCGTACTGCCGCATCCATATCCGCTGCAGTCAGATCGGCCATCTTGGCAGTGGCTATCTCCTCAAGCTGCGCACGGGTCACCGTACCCACCTTGACAGTATTCGGCGTGGAACTGCCTTTGCTCAAGCCTGCTGCCTTTTTCAGCAACACGGATGCCGGCGGTGTTTTGGTGATGAAGGTGAAGGAACGATCTGTATAGACCGTGATCACCACAGGGATGGGCATCCCCTTCTCCATACTCTGGGTCTTGGCGTTGAACGCCTTGCAGAACTCCATGATATTCACACCATGCTGTCCCAGGGCGGGACCAACCGGCGGACTCGGGTTCGCTTCCCCTGCGGGAACCTGAAGCTTGATAAAAGCCTCGATCTTCTTAGCCATGATTTACCTCACTGTGGGTGCAAACGTTTGGGACTGGTTACCCAAACTCCCCTTAAAACAAATAGGGCCGTGGGCCAAGGGCCAAGGTAAAAGACTTCTTACCTCGGCCCTTGGCCCCGATTCCTCGGCCCTTAATCTCTTAACCCTTCTCTACCTGCCCGAACTCCAGATCCACCGGGGTGGAACGGCCAAATATCAATACAGAAACTTTCAGACGACTCTTTTCGTAGTCGACTTCCTCGACCACGCCACTGAAATCGTTGAACGGCCCGTCGACGACACGCACCACTTCGCCGGGTTCGAACAGAACCTTTGGGCGCGGCTTCTCGACGCCTTCCTGCACTCGCTGCAGAATGGCATCAGCCTCTTTGTCGGTGATCGGCGCAGGACGATCGCCGGTGCCGCCGATGAAACCCAGCACTTTGGGACAATCCTTTACCAGATGCCAAGTCTCGTCGGTCATCTCCATCTGCACCAGGACGTAACCAGGGAAGAACTTACGCTCACTCTTCCTCTGCTGACCGGCACGCATCTCAACGACCTCTTCGGTGGGCACCAAAATCTCACCGAACTTGTCTTCCATGCTAAAACGCTCAATGCGCTCCGCCAGGGAAGCCTGTACGCGGGCTTCAAAGCCGGAGTAGGCGTGTACTACATACCAATGCATGGACATATAACCCGCCTCTTATCCGGTCAGGGCGCGCATAATCGCACCCAACATCATATCAAACAGCCAGAGCACGATGCCCATGATCAAGACCATCACGAAGACGATCAAGGTTGTCTGCACCGTCTCCTGACGGCTCGGCCAGACAACCTTACGCACTTCGATCTTGGCGTCTGACGCAAACTGCCAGACATTACGACCAACTACTGTTTGATAAGCGACAAAAGTCGCGATACCGATGACCAACAGCAACCCCAGTACCCGTAGCAACTGGGAATAGTCATCGAAATAGTAAAAGCCGAGAATGGAAGCAACGATAAGTGCAACTGCAGCTAGCAGCTTCACTGTATCCATGCTGGAGACTTCGACTTGGGACTTCGCGTTCATAGGTTCAAATTGCCTGGATGCGCCAGATTGAAAATGGCAGGCCAGGAGGGACTCGAACCCCCAACCTGCGGTTTTGGAGACCGCTGCTCTACCAATTGAGCCACTGGCCTAGAAACGCTTAACAGCAGGGCCGGCCATGCCGGCCGCTGATCACGTAAAGAACATGATCACCGGTGCGGCGCAGATGGACGGCGCAACTTCAGGTGAGTCCGCAGACGGCCCCATGCGCCTCAGACGCGGAGATATCCTGCTCTCCCGTCAGGTAGGTTTACACTGTCTACGAACAAAGCGGACATGGTAGACGACGAAGAGCTGCTGGAACTGGTTGAGATGGAGGTTCGTGAGCTGCTCGACAGCTACGACTTCCCCGGCGACGACACGCCCGTGATCATCGGTTCCGCGCTGAAGGCGCTGGAAGGCGATGAGTCTGATATCGGCGCCGGCTCCATTGCCAAGCTGATCGAGGCCCTGGACACCTACATTCCAGAGCCGGTGCGTGCGATAGACGGCGCCTTCCTGATGCCCATCGAGGACGTATTCTCGATCTCCGGTCGTGGCACCGTGGTAACCGGTCGTATTGATCGTGGTGTGGTCAACAGGTTGGTGAAGAGATCGAGATCGTGGGTATCCGCGATACTGTGAAGACCACCTGTACCGGTGTTGAGATGTTCCGCAAGCTGCTGGATCAGGGCGAGGCGGGGGACAACGTGGGCGTGCTGCTGCGCGGCACCAAGCGTGAAGAGGTTGAGCGTGGTCAGGTGCTGGCGCAACCGGGATCGATAACCCCGCACACTCACTTTGAGTGCGAAGTCTATGTATTGAGCAAGGACGAAGGTGGACGTCACACCCCGTTTTTTGCAAACTATCGTCCGCAGTTCTACTTTAGAACGACTGACGTGACCGGTGCATGCGATCTGCCTGAGGGCGTAGAGATGGTAATGCCGGGTGACAATGTAAAAATGACGGTAAAACTGATTGCGCCGATTGCGATGGAAGAAGGCCTGCGATTTGCTATCCGAGAAGGTGGCCGTACCGTAGGCGCCGGCGTTGTATCCAAGGTCATCGAGTAAAAGATAATGGCTAACCAGAGAATTCGTATCCGTCTGAAGGCGTTTGATCATCGACTGATTGATCAGTCTGCCAGCGAAATCGTGGAGACAGCAAAGCGCACAGGTGCGCAGGTGCTGGGACCGATTCCACTGCCGACGAAGAAAGAGCGGTTTACTGTGCTGATTTCACCGCACGTCAATAAAGATGCACGTGACCAGTACGAAATTCGCACCCATAAGCGTTTGATGGACATCGTCGATCCAACCGATAAGACGGTTGACGCATTGATGAAGCTCGATCTGGCTGCTGGCGTTGATGTCCAGATCAAGTTGAACTGAGGTTAAGAACCATGGCGATTGGAGTAGTCGGCCGGAAGGCCGGAATGACTCGGGTGTTCACCGAAGAGGGCGTGTCAGTTCCTGTGACCGTCATTGAGGTTGAGCCCAATCGGGTTGCTCAACTTAAAACGAAAGATACCGATGGTTACCGTGCTGTTCAGGTAACTACGGGTAACCGCAAGGCTTCCCGCGTGAGCAAGCCGGTGGCTGGTCACCTGTCTAAGGCGGGTTTAGAAGCCGGTCGTGGTTTCTGGGAATTTAGCCTGGAAGATGGCGAAGGCGAAGGCATCGAGATCGGTTCTGAGATCAAGGCCGATATCTTTGAGGTCGGACAGCTGGTCGATGTACGTGGCCGCACTCAGGGTAAAGGTTTTCAGGGTGGCGTTAAACGGCATCACTTCCATATGCAGGATGCCACGCACGGTAACTCGCTCTCTCATCGTGCACCGGGCTCTATTGGCCAATGCCAAACCCCAGGCCGTGTCTTCAAAGGCAAGAAAATGGCGGGGCACATGGGTGACAAGCAGCGCTGCCAGCAGAATCTGGAAGTCGTTCGGGTCGATGGCGAGCGCAACCTGCTGTTGGTGAAGGGTTCCGTGCCCGGCTCCAAAGGTGGTGACGTTGTCATCGTGCCTGCGGTGAAGATGAAGAACAAAGGGTGAATCTGATGGATCTGAATGTAACTTCTGCTGGCGGCGACGCACAGACGATCCAGGTATCCGATGATGTTTTCGGTGTTTCGTATAACGAGGGCCTGGTTCACCAGGTTGTCACTGCTCATATGGCAGCGGCTCGGGCTGGCACCAAGGCGCAGAAAAATCGCGCGGCAGTTCGCGGTGGCGGTGCCAAGCCCTGGCGTCAGAAAGGTACGGGTCGTGCTCGAAGCGGAACCATTCGCAGCCCCATCTGGCGTTCCGGTGGTGTGACGTTTGCAGCCTCCCCGCGCAACTTTGCGCAGAAGGTCAACCGTAAGATGTATCGCGGCGCGATTCGCTCTATTTTGTCCGAACTGGTGCGCCAGGAGCGCTTCATTGCCGTCAATGAGTTCACTGTTTCGGCGCCCAAGACTAAAGAGCTTGCCGGCAAGCTGAAAGAGATGAATCTCAAAGATGTGCTGGTTGTTGCAGAGAATCCTGATGAGAATCTCTATCTCGCAGCGCGCAACCTTTATGGTGTCGATATTCGCGATGTGAATGAGATCGACCCGGTCAGTCTCGTCGCCTATGAAAAGGTTCTGATGACTGAAGGTGCAGTGAAAAAGATCGAGGAGCGCCTGGCATGAACAATGAACGTCTGATGAAGGTTCTGTTGAGCCCGCTGGTTTCTGAGAAGAGTGCGAACTTGGCGGATGCAAATCACCAGTTCACCTTCCAGGTTGCCACCGATGCGACCAAACGTGAAATCGCCAAGGCGGTTGAGAAGATGTTTGATGTCGAAGTCGAGCGGGTCCAGGTGGTTAATGTAAAAGGTAAGGCCAAGCGATTTGGTGCTATGCAGGGTCGCCGTTCCGATTGGAAGAAGGCCTACGTTAAGCTCAAGCCCGGCAGTGATATCGACTTCGCCGGCGGTGCCTGAGTTAATTAAACGGGATTGGAATAATGGCAATCGTTAAAACAAAACCGACCTCCCCAGGTCGCCGCTTTGTTGTAAAAGTGGTCAATACTGGGCTGCATAAAGGCGCTCCCTATAGCCCGCTGCTCGCAAAGAAGAGCAAGACTGGCGGTCGTAACAATAACGGTCGCATCACTACGCGTCATCGTGGTGGTGGCCACAAGCAGCGCTATCGTATTATCGATTTCAAGCGCAATAAAGAGGGTGTTTCCGCCGTCGTTGAGCGTCTTGAGTATGATCCGAATCGTACCGCGCATATTGCGTTGATTCGCTATGTAGATGGTCAGCGTTCATACATCATCGCGCCCCACGGTCTTAAGGCTGGTGACGAAGTGCGTTCCGGTGCTGATGCGCCGATTGGCCTGGGAAACTGCCTGCCGCTGCGCAACATGCCGATGGGTTCGGTGGTGCACTGTATTGAGATGAAGCCGGGCAAGGGTGCGCAGTTGGCGCGTTCTGCCGGCGCTTCAGTTCAGTTGATTGCTCGTGAAGGTGATTATGCGACCCTTCGTCTCCGCTCCGGTGAGATGCGAAAGGTTCACGCTGACTGTCGGGCAGTGATGGGTGAAGTTTCCAATCCTGAGCATAGTCTCCGTTCACTCGGAAAGGCCGGTGCGAAGCGCTGGAGAGGTGTTCGTCCCACCGTTCGCGGTGTTGTGATGAACCCTGTGGACCACCCGCATGGCGGTGGTGAGGGTCGTACGTCAGGAGGCCGGCATCCGGTTTCACCCTGGGGTACGCCGGCGAAGGGTTACAAAACCCGAAGCAACAAGCGTACCGACAAGATGATTATTCGTCGTCGGAACCGTAAGTAAATTAATTAGGGGTTAGTGTCGTGCCACGTTCAATTCGCAAAGGCCCGTTTGTCGATCATCACCTGGCGAAAAAGGTGGAAGAGGCAGTAGCGCAGAATAATAAGCGCCCAATCAAAACCTGGTCCCGCAGGTCCATGGTTTTGCCTGAGATGGTGGGGCTTACCATAGCAATACACAATGGTCGTCAACATGTTCCGGTGATCATTTCCGAGAACATGGTTGGACATAAGCTCGGTGAATTCGCGCTGACCCGTACTTATCGGGGTCATACTGCCGATAAGAAGTCCAGGTAAGAGGAATTCATAATGCAGGCAACAGCAAAATTGCGACATGCACGTATGTCGGCCCAAAAGGGGCGTCTGGTTGCAGATCAGGTTCGAGGGCTACCAGTCGAGCAGGCACTGAATATTCTTGCTTTCAGCAAGAAGAAAGGTGCCCTCCTGGTGAAGAAGGTTCTCGAATCCGCTATCGCTAACGCAGAGCACAATGAAGGCGCGGATATTGACGAGCTCAAGGTTGCAGTGATTGGTGTGGACGAAGGTCCAACCATGAAACGCATCAGAGCACGGGCGAAAGGTCGTGCTTCCCGGATTCTAAAGCGCACCAGTCACATTACCGTGACTGTTGCCGACAAGTAACAGGTTAGAGAGGCCGATATGGGTCAGAAAGTACATCCTACCGGAATACGTCTGGGCATCGTTAAGGACTGGACTTCCAAGTGGTACGCGGATTCAAAGCAGTTCCCTGATCTGCTGAATATGGATCTTAAGGTTCGTGCATTCCTGAAGAAACGCCTGGCGCAGTCTTCAGTCAGCAGGATCCAGGTCGATCGTCCAGCCAAGAATGCCCACATTACCGTTCATACAGCGCGGCCTGGCCTTGTGATCGGTAAGAAAGGCGAGGATATCGATAAGCTGCGTGCTGTTGTATCCGACATGATGGGAATTCCGGTGCATATCAGCATCGAAGAGATCCGTAAGCCGGAACTCGATGCCCAGTTGGTCGCCGAGGGCGTTGCACAGCAGTTGGAGCGCCGCGTCATGTTCCGTCGGGCGATGAAGCGTTCGGTTCAAAATGCCATGCGACTCGGTGCCGAAGGTATCAAGATAAACATCGGTGGTCGCCTGAATGGCGCAGAAATTGCCCGTAGTGAGTGGTACCTCGAAGGCCGCGTCCCGCTACACACATTACGCGCAGATATCGACTACGGTTTCGCTGAGGCGAATACCACCTACGGTATCATCGGTGTCAAGGTATGGATTTTTAAGGGCGAAATTTTTAGTGACGGCGAACTTGCTGAAGCTGCACCAAAAAACAAACCCGGCGCGAAGAGGTCGTAATCGATGTTGCAGCCAAAACGAACAAAATTCCGTAAACAGCACAAGGGTCGAAACCGTGGCCTTGCGGTCACTGGTAGCAGCGTCTCTTTTGGTGAGTTCGGTCTGAAATCAACCGGTCGTGGACGTATTACCGCTCGCCAGATAGAGGCAGCGCGTCGAGCCATTTCCCGTCATGTAAAACGTGGCGGAAATATGTGGATACGGGTGTTTCCGGACAAACCAATTACAAAGAAACCTTTGGAAGTTCGTCAGGGTAAAGGCAAAGGTAATGTGGAGTACTGGGTGGCGCAGATCCAGCCCGGCCGCATGCTCTATGAAATCGAAGGTATTTCGGAAGAGCTGGCTCGTGAAGCGTTTGCGTTGGCATCAGCCAAGCTGCCGGTTTCCACTACATTCGTGAAACGGACGGTGATGTGATGAATGCGAACGAATTGCGTGAAAAGTCCTCTGAGGAGTTGAACGTTGCTCTTGAAGAACTGCAGAAAGAGCAGTTCAACCTGCGTATGCAGAAGGGCACCGGTCAGTTGGCGCGTCCCGATCGTATGAATACGGTTCGTAAGGATATCGCGCGTGTTAAAACAGTTATGAATGAACAGAAATCGGGCAGCGCATCATGAGCGAACAGGCAGCCAGTAACCGCACTCTAGTTGGTCAGGTCGTTAGCAGTGCAATGGATAAGTCCATTACCGTTTCGATTGAGCGTCAGGTAAAACATCCGCTTTATGGAAAATACATACGTCGTTCCACGAAAGTGCTCGCGCACGACGAGAGCAACGAATGCAACCAGGGTGATACGGTGATGGTCGAACAGTGCCGACCCATGTCCAAGACGAAGAAGTGGCGGCTGGTAAAGGTTATCGAGCGCGCCAGCTGATCGGTAGGCAAAATATTTTGCCGGCAGAGATTAATACTATTTAGGGCAGAACCATGATTCAGATGCAGACAAGCCTGAATGTTGCCGATAACAGCGGCGCAAAGCGGGTTCAGTGCATAAAGGTACTGGGCGGTTCGCACCGTCGATACGCCGGAATTGGCGATATCATAAAGGTTAGCGTGAAGGATGCGATCCCTCGCGGCAAGGTTAAGAAAGGCGACGTCTACAATGCAGTAGTCGTGCGCACGAAAAAAGGTGTGCGTCGTCCTGACGGTTCAGTGATTCGATTTGATACCAATTCTGCTGTACTGCTGAATGCTCAGCTGCAGCCGATTGGTACTCGTATCTTCGGACCTGTTACCCGTGAATTACGGAGCGAGCGATTTATGAAGATCATTTCGCTTGCACCAGAGGTTTTGTGAGGCGGCAGACATGGCAAACAAGATTAAGAAAGGCGACGAGGTTATCGTCGTCGCGGGTAAAGACAAGGGTAAGCGCGGGACCATCATTCGCATGATGGAAAACGAGCGTGTCGTTGTCGAAAATATCAACATGGCGAAGAAGCACACCAAGCCAAACCCGAATAAGGGTGAGCCTGGTGGTATTCTCGATAAGGAGATGCCTATGCATATCTCCAATGTTGCCCTGTTCGATCCCGCGAGCGGAAAGGGTGACCGTGTTGGCTTCAAGACCCTTGAAGACGGCAAAAAGGTTCGAGTGTTCAAATCCAGCGGCGAAGTCGTAGATATCTGAGGCAAGTCCGGCAATGGCAAGATTACAGCAACAGTACACTGACACTGTTGTCCAGCAGTTGATGGACAAGTTTCAGTTCCAGAGCATTATGCAGGTACCGCGCATCACCAAGATTACCCTTAATATGGGTGTTGGTGAGGCCATCGGCGATAAAAAGATCCTTGAGTTCGCGGTGAACGATATGGAGAAAATCGCCGGGCAGAAAGCGATTATCACTTATGCCCGTAAGTCCATCGCAGGTTTCAAAGTCCGCGAAGGCTGGCCAATTGGGTGTAAGGTGACTCTGCGCAGAGAGCGCATGTATGAGTTTCTCGACCGCCTGATCAATGTAGCAATTCCGCGTATTCGGGATTTCCGTGGTATGAACGGAAAATCTTTCGATGGTCGTGGAAACTACAGCATGGGCGTGACAGAGCAGATCATGTTCCCGGAGATCGATTACGATAAAATCGATAAGTTGCGTGGACTCGATATTACGATTACCACCACTGCACGTACCGATGAAGAGGGACGTGCACTGCTGGAAGCCTTTAAGTTTCCCTTTAAGAACTGAGTTTCGTTATGGCAAAAAAGAGCATGATTGCACGTGAGAAAAAGCGTGCCCGCACCGTAGCCAAGTATGCAGTCAGGCGTGAAGCGCTGAAGGCTGTCATAAAGAATACTGACAGCACATATGAAGAGGTTGAAGCCGCCGTTCTCAAACTGCAGAAGATGCCTCGCGATGCCAGTGTTTCCCGGAAACACAACCGCTGCCGGATTACTGGTCGTCCCCATGGTTTCTATCGCAAGTTCGGCCTTGGCCGTAACAAGCTGCGGGAAGCGGCCATGCGCGGAGATGTTCCTGGACTTGTGAAGGCAAGCTGGTAGAATACGCCGCTTTCTCCGGGCATTTCTGCCAGGATTAACTATATTTGGGTATCGCGTCGCAAAGACGGACTGACCCCAGGAGCTCGAAATGAGTATGTCGGATCCCATTGCGGATTTGCTCACCCGTGTCCGTAACGGACAATCGGCAAATAAGACTTCAGTCAGACTGCCGGCATCCAAGCAGAAAATTGAAATCGCCAACCTCCTGAAAGACGAGGGTTATGTGCAGGATGTCAAGATGGACGAGAGTGCATCCAAGCCGACTATGGTTGTGGATCTGCGCTATTTTGAAGGGCGTCCTGTTATCGACCTGATTAAACGGGTAAGTCGTCCTGGTCTGCGCATATATAAAGGATGCGGCGATCTTCCCAAAGTACGTAACGGTTTGGGTATCGCAATCATCTCCACCTCGAAAGGTTTGATGACCGATCGTGCTGCCCGCGCTGCGGGACAGGGCGGTGAAGTCATCGCTATCGTCGCGTAAGGGGTGTAAGAAGATGTCTCGTATAGCAAAAAGTCCAATTTCTCTGCCGTCAGGTGTTGAGGTCAAGCTGGATGGTCAGAGTGTCGCTGTCAAGGGTCCTAAAGGCACGATGGAGTTGCTCGTAAACGATCTGGTGGCAATCAATCAGGATGATGGCGTTATCAAGGTCTCTCCCAAACAGGAAGACAAGCATTCCTGGGCGATGGCCGGCACGATGCGCGCACTCATCAACAATCTTGTTACCGGTGTCACTCAGGGATATGAGCGTAAGCTTGAGCTCGTCGGCGTTGGTTATCGTGCTCAGGCCAAGGGTAAAGTGCTCAATCTGAGTCTCGGTTTTTCGCATCCGGTGGAATATGCGGTGCCGGAGGGTATTGAAATAGCAACACCCTCACAAACTGAGATTGTTGTTTCGGGTATAGATAAGCAGCTGGTCGGGCAGGTTGCGGCCGAAGTTCGCGGGTACCGTCCGCCGGAGCCTTACAAAGGCAAAGGTGTCCGTTATTCCGACGAACATGTGATTCGTAAAGAAGCCAAGAAGAAATAGGGTTAAACGATGGATAAGAAACAATCTCGTCTACGTCGTAGTCGTCGGACACGCGCAAAGATTCGTGAACTGGGCGTCCATCGTCTGGCCATTCACCGTACGCCAAAGCATATCTATGCGCAGATCATCGCGCCTACTGGCGCTGAAGTTCTGGTGAGCGCTTCCACTCTGGATAAGAGTGTTCGAGGTGAACTCTCAGGCGCGAGTGGAAATGCGGCAGCTGCCTCTGTAGTTGGTAAATATATCGCTGAAAGGGCGAAAGAGGCGGGTATCGAGCAGGTTGCATTTGATCGCTCGGGTTTTCGTTATCACGGTCGCGTAAAGGCCTTGGCTGATGCGGCACGCGAAGCCGGTCTGCAATTTTAAGGGTTCGAGGTTATGGCAAATTATAATGCAAAGCCGGAAGGCGATGATCTGCTTGAAAAGCTTATTAACGTCAACCGTGTCGCCAAGGTTGTCAAAGGTGGTCGCCAGTTCGGCTTCTCTGCTCTGACCGTGGTTGGCGACGGAGAGGGGCGTGTTGGTTTTGGTACCGGCAAGGCCCGCGAAGTGCCGATTGCCATCCAAAAGGCGATGGAGACTGCTCGCAAGAACATGGTTTCCATTAGGATGAACGGCAACACGCTGCAGTATCCGATAGTAGGCCGCCATGGCGCAGCCAAGGTCTATATGCAGCCTGCATCTGAAGGTACTGGCATCATCGCAGGCGGCGCCATGCGTGCTGTCTTCGAGGTGGTTGGTGTGCAAAATGTGTTGGCGAAGTGTATCGGCACGAACAATCCGATGAATGTAGTCCGCGCGACGATCAATGGTCTGAAAGAGATGGCTGATGCTGAGTCAGCAGCGGCCAAGCGCGGCAAGACTGTCGAAGAGATTCTGGGGTAACTCATGTCTGACAAGAAAATGATGCAGGTCACTTTGGTGCGAAGCATGAACGGACGACTGGCTGGCCACAAGGCTTGTGCGCGTGGTTTGGGATTGCGCCGTATGCACCAGACGGTTGAAGTTGAAGACACGCCTTGTACCCGCGGTATGGTGAACAAGGTTTCCTATATGGTCAAGGTCGAGGAGTCCTGAGATGCGACTTAATGGTTTACAGCCTCCTGAAGGCAGTAAGTCTGCCAAAAAACGCGTTGGGCGTGGTATTGGCAGTGGTCTCGGCAAGACCTGTGGTCGTGGCCATAAGGGACAGAAATCCCGTAATGGCGGTTTCCACAAGGTCGGATTCGAAGGTGGTCAGATGCCACTGCAGCGTCGGCTTCCCAAGGTTGGTTTTAGCTCCCGGATCGGCATGGTAACCGCCGAAGTGCGTTTGAGCGAGCTTGCCAAGGTCGAGGGCGAAGCTGTTGACCTGGAGGCGCTGAAGAAGGCCGGTGTTATCACTAAGGTGATTCGACGCGCCAAGATCGTTGTCTCCGGCTCGATCGAACGCGCCGTCACTGTAAAAGGTATTGGTGTAACCAAGGGTGCGCGTGCCGCTATCGAAGCGGCTGGCGGCAAGGTCGAGGACTAAATGGCTGGTCAAGGCGCTTCCATGATGAACTCGTTGGGCGGCATGGGCCGCCTGACGGAGTTGCGACAGCGACTGCTTTTTGTTGCTGGTGCGTTACTGGTTTTTCGTATTGGCACGTTCATTCCCGTGCCTGGCGTAAATCCTGTTGCGCTTGCTGCACTGTTTGAGCAGACCCAGGGCTCGATCCTGGATATGTTCAATATGTTCTCCGGTGGGGCGCTTGAACGTGCGAGTCTTTTCGCGCTTGGTATCATGCCCTACATCTCTGCTTCTATCATTATGCAGCTGATGTCGGCTGTTATCCCCACGCTTGAGCAGTTGAAGAAAGAGGGTGAGGCAGGGCGTCGCAAGATTACCCAGTACACGCGCTACGGCACTGTAGTGCTGGCAACGTTTCAAGCAGTTGGTATCTCAATCGCACTGCAGAGCCAGACGGTTGGCGGGGAATCCGTTGTTGCCCAGCAGGGTTTGGGCTTTATCGTCACTGCCGCAGTCTCTCTGGTTACTGGAACGATGTTTCTGATGTGGTTGGGTGAGCAGATCACGGAGCGTGGTATCGGCAATGGTATCTCCATGATCATTTTTGCCGGTATCGTTGCGGGTCTGCCTTCGGCGATAGGCGGCACGCTTGAATTGGCCCGTACCGGTGAGCTGAATGCGTTGACGATCCTTTTCCTGTTCGTCCTGGCAATCGCAGTGACGGGCTTTGTCGTCTTTGTTGAGCGTGGCCAGCGCAGGATTACAGTCAACTATGCGAAACGTCAGCAGGGTCGGCGTTTGATGGCGGCGCAAAGCACACACTTGCCACTGAAGCTCAATATGGCAGGCGTCATTCCGCCTATATTCGCCTCCAGTATCATCTTGTTCCCGGCAACGCTCGGGCAGTGGTTTGGCAATAGTGAAGACACGCGTTGGATCCAGGACATTTTTTCCAAGCTTTCCCCTGGCGAGCCGGTCTATGTCATGGCTTATGCGGCTGCGATAATTTTCTTCTGCTTCTTCTATACGGCTCTGGTTTTCAACTCCAGGGAGACAGCGGACAACCTGAAGCGATCCGGTGCCTTCATTCCCGGCATTCGTCCAGGCGAGCAGACTGCAAAGTACATTGATGGTGTGATGTCACGCTTGACCCTGGCTGGAGCGATTTACATTACATCAGTCTGTCTGTTACCTGAGTTTCTGATCGTTGGTTGGAACGTGCCCTTCTATTTCGGTGGTACGTCTTTGTTGATCATCGTGGTGGTGGTAATGGATTTCATGGCGCAGGTACAAGCGCACCTGATGTCTCATCAATACGAAGGTTTGATGAAGAAAGCCAACCTCAAAGGTGGTGGCGGCGGTCTGGTCCGCTGACATCATTGATTACTTAACCATCTGTCAGCGATTGATGACGGTGGTTCACAGTTAGTTTAAATTGGCAGGTTAGCCCCGCCAGGCATGTGCAGCTTGGTTTTCCAGCCTGCACTGATGGGATTTTGGAGACAGGTTCATGAAAGTACGTGCATCGGTAAAAAAGATCTGCCGTAATTGCAAGATCGTTCGCCGCAAAGGCGTCGTGCGGGTCATCTGTAAAGAAGGCCGCCACAAGCAACGCCAAGGCTAAAATCGCAAGGTGAATTAGTATTTGCCGCTTGATTTATTTAGCGGGGGTGGGTACTATTGACCGCTTACGCTCAACGAAAGTCGCTTGAGAAGTTCAGGAGAATTGAGAATGGCTCGAATCGCAGGAGTCAACATTCCAGATCGCAAACACGCAGTCATTGCGCTGACATCGATCTATGGCATTGGTCGCACTCGCGCCACAGAGATCTGTAAAGAGGTTGGTATTGAGCCTTCTGCCAAGATCCAGGAGCTGAGCGAGGGTCAGGTCGATGCAATTCGTGCCATCATCGGCAAGATCACAGTCGAAGGTGATCTGCGTCGTGAGGTTTCGATGAATATCAAGCGGCTGATGGATCTCGGTTGTAATCGGGGCATCCGTCATCGTCGTGGTCTGCCGCTGCGTGGTCAGCGCACCAAGACCAATGCGCGGACCCGCAAAGGTCCACGTCGTCCGATCAAGCGTTAAGATTCACGCATAAACGAGTTCGCAGGAACAGATAATGGCAAAACCAACTGGCCGTTCCAAGAAGAAGGTCAAAAAGACCGTTACTGATGGCATCGCGCATGTACACGCGTCGTTTAATAACACCATCATTACCATTACCGACCGTCAGGGCAACACCCTGGGTTGGGCCACTGCCGGCGGTTCCGGTTTCCGTGGTTCACGCAAGAGCACTCCATTCGCTGCACAGGTTGCAGCAGATCGTGCAGGTCAGATGGTCAAGGAATTTGGGGTAAGAAATCTTGACGTTAACGTCAAAGGCCCTGGCCCTGGTCGTGAGTCTGCCGTGCGTGCTTTGAACAATGCTGGATTCAAGATTACCAGCATCTCCGACGTAACCCCTATACCGCATAACGGTTGCCGGCCTCCTAAGAAGCGCCGGGTCTGATTCTGGAGTCGTATCATGGCAAGGTACATTGGTCCCAAATGTAAATTGAGTCGCCGCGAGGGAACAGATCTGTTCCTGAAGAGCCGCGTCCGTTCCTTAGATTCCAAGTGTAACATGGAGAAGGTTCCGGGCCAGAGTGGCGACCGTCGTCGTCGCGTCTCTGACTACGGTCTGCAATTGCGCGAAAAGCAGAAAGTACGTCGCATCTACGGTGTGATGGAGCGTCAGTTTCGCAACTATTATAAGGCTGCTGCGCAGCAGAAGGGTGCAACCGGTGAGAACCTGCTGCAACTTCTCGAGTGTCGTCTCGATAACGTCATCTACCGCATGGGCTTCGGCTCCACTCGCTCAGAAGCGCGTCAGCTTGTCAGCCATAAGGCAATTCTGGTAAATGGCAGGATCGTGAATGTCGCTTCCTACCAGGTAGCCGCCGACGACGAGATCACGATTCGTGAAAAGGCGAAAAAACAGGTACGCATCCAGGGTGCGCTCGCATTAGCGGAGCAGTATGGTTTTGCAGACTGGGTTGAAGTCGATCCCAAAGGGATGAAGGGAACATTCAAGCGTGTTCCCGACCGTGCCGACTTGTCTGCGGAAATCAACGAGCAACTCGTCGTTGAATTGTACTCCAAGTAAGGTCTGTCGAGAGGAAGATTCATGACTGAAAGTGTTACGGAGTTTCTCAAGCCGCGCATTGTGAATGTGCAGTCGATCAGCGAGACCCATGCAAAAGTGACTTTAGAACCCCTGGAAAGAGGTTTTGGTCATACCTTGGGCAATGCGCTGCGCCGGATCCTGCTCTCATCTATGCCGGGCTCTGCGATTACAGACGTTGAGATCCAGGATGTTCTGCATGAGTACACCACGATTGAAGGTGTGCAGGAAGATGTGCTGGATATTCTGCTCAATCTGAAGCAGGTTGCCTTGGTAATGCACGCGCGTGACGAGGCTACCCTGAAACTGCAGAAAAAGGGCCCCGGTCCCGTGTTGGCGAGCGACATTACACTTGACCATGATGTTGAGATTTCGAATCCGGATCATGTGATTGCAAATTTGACTAAGTCTGGCGAGATCAACATGACACTGCAGGTCAGGCGTGGTCGTGGCTATCAGCCCGCCGCCGCCCGTCAGGGTGCCGCTGGAGATGATCGTCCTATCGGCATGTTGCAGATCGATGCCTCATTCAGTCCTGTGCGCAGTGTCGCCTATTCAGTTGAAGCAGCACGTGTAGAACAGCGCACCAATCTGGATCGTCTGGTTATCGAGTTGGAAACCAACGGTACAATCGATCCGGAAGAGGCGATTCGTCGTTCAGCAAACATCCTGCGCGACCAGCTTTCTGTCTTTGTTGATCTGCAGGCCGAAGCTGCCGAGGCGACTGCCGAACCCGAAGAGCCGACAATCGATCCGATCCTGCTGCGCCCGGTGGATGATCTCGAACTCACCGTTCGTTCAGCAAATTGTCTGAAGGCTGAGAATATCTTCCTGATCGGCGATCTGATTCAGCGGACGGAAGTTGAGCTTCTCAAGACGCCTAATCTTGGCAAGAAGTCTCTTACAGAGATCAAGGATGTCCTTGCCCGCCGCGGACTCTCTCTTGGCATGCGCCTCGAGCGTTGGCCGCCGGAAGGCATCGACGATCAGTTTATGCACTGATCAGCTAACACCGAATTCATTAACTATTAGATTTTAGGGAAGTCGATCCATGCGTCATCGCAAATCCGGACGGCAATTGAACCGTAACAGCAGTCATCGCCAGGCGATGTTTCGCAACATGACTGTTTCATTGATCAACCAAGAATTGATCAAAACCACTCTGCCCAAGGCAAAAGAATTGCGCCGTGTAGCCGAGCCTCTTATTACCATGTCCAAGAGTGATAGCGTTGCCAAACGCCGGCTGGCATTCGCACGCCTGCGTGACGATGCCGCAGTCGGCAAGCTGTTCACCGACCTTGGTCCTCGTTACAAGGATCGTCCAGGTGGTTATCTGCGTATCCTTAAATGTGGCTATCGCGATGGTGACAAAGCGCCGATGGCATTTGTCGAGCTTGTCGACAGGCCTGTCGAAGAAGAATCGAGCGAAAGCGAAGATTAATAAAAAAGCCGGGTCTACCCCGGCTTTTTTATTGTCTGCTGTCCCACAGTGCCTAAACTGATTGCCACACTTACCGACTTTGGTGTGACCGGTCCCTATACCGGACAGATGCATGCCGCAATCCTGCAGCATTCAGAGCAATTCCGCGTTGTCGATCTGATCTCCGATCTGCCACGGTTCACTTCTGAACTTTCAGCTTATCTCATCCCAAGACTAACGGATCCCTTTCCCGTTGCAACGGTATTTGTCTGTGTAGTGGATCCAGGAGTAGGGGGCAGTCGTCAGCCCCTCATGGTGGAGGCAGATGGAAAATGGTATGTGGGGCCGGATAATGGCCTGCTTGCACTGGTTGTGCGCAGGGCATCCCAATGCAGAATCTGGTCGATAACCTGGCGACCAAAGGTGCTCTCCAATAGTTTCCATGGCAGAGACCTCTTTGCACCAGTGGCTGCCAAAATTGCCGCTGACGAATCAGTTCAGGGAGACTCCCTGACGACTGCCCAGATAATGGGTTGTGGACTTCCAGACGACCTGTCAAAAATTATCTATATTGATGGCTTCGGCAACCTGATTACCGGCATGCGTGCTGCTGCTGTCGACGAGACTTCAGCGATTGTGCTTGCAAACCAGAGAATCAACGCTGGATTGATCTTTAGTGAATGCCCACCGGGAGAGCCGTTCTGGTATGCAAATTCAATGGGATTGATCGAGATTGCGGTCAATCAGGGTAGTGCCCGGAAGCGCTTTGATGCAGGGCTTGGTGATCCGATAACAATCATAGGCAGTTCGTAGGCCTGATCAGGCGCAGCGGATCAGGCAATGGATTCGGTCAATCCAGCAGTGTTTGCCGGTTCCGCTACGCTTGATCAGACCTAGCGTTTTCGCTCAAGCAGTGGTTTCAGATACCGACCGGTATGGGATGCGGCTATATTCGCTACGGTCTCCGGGGTTCCGGTCGCAATGATCTCACCACCTTTATCCCCCCCTTCCGGTCCCAAGTCGATAACCCAGTCTGCAGTCTTGATGACGTCGAGATTGTGTTCGATGACAATGACGGTGTTGCCGTGGTCACGCAGGCGGTGGAGCACTTCCAGCAGGTGTTTGACGTCATGAAAATGGAGCCCGGTTGTCGGCTCATCGAGGATATAGAGTGTATTGCCGGTATCGCGTTTCGATAGCTCGCGGGAGAGCTTGACGCGTTGTGCCTCACCGCCGGAGAGTGTGGTGGCGTTTTGTCCCAATGAGATATAAGAGAGGCCGACATCCATCAGGGTCTGCAATTTTCTCTTGAGGGACGGGACTGCGTCGAAGAACTCAAGCGCCATCTCCACAGTCATGTTCAACACTTGGTCGACAGTTTTGCCCTTGTATTTGACTTCAAGGGTCTCGCGGTTATAACGCTTGCCTTTGCAGATATCGCACTGCACATAGATATCGGGCAGAAAGTGCATCTCCACCTTAGTGACGCCATCGCCTCTGCAGGCTTCACAGCGCCCTCCTTTGACGTTGAAACTGAAACGCCCTGGAGAATAGCCACGCGCGCGGGATTCCGGAGTGCCGGCAAAGAGTTCCCGGATCGGGGTGAAGAGGCCGGTGTAGGTGGCCGGATTGGAGCGGGGGGTGCGCCCAATAGGACTCTGATCGATATCCACCACTTTGTCGAAGAGGTCGAGACCAAGCACCTCGTCGTGTGGTGCCGGGGATGTGTTGGCTCCGTTTAAAACGGCAGCGCAGACAGGGTATAGGGTGTCGTTGATGAGGGTCGACTTGCCGGAGCCGGAAACCCCTGTGACGCAACAAAAGGTGCCGACCGGAATGGAGAGATCGATCGACTTCAGGTTGTTGCTGCGTGCACCGATAACCCGAAGTTGCCGTTCGGGATCGCAGGGTGTGCGTGTGTCAGGGATTGCTATCGACATGACACCGGCAAGATACCGGCCGGTAAGTGACTCGGTGTTTTCTTTGATCTGTGCTGCCGTGCCTTCGGCAATGATTCGGCCTCCATGCACACCGGCGCCGGGTCCGATGTCTACCACATGATCGGCCATGCAGATCGCCTCTTCGTCATGTTCAACGACGATGACGGTGTTGCCCAGATCCCGCAGGTAGATGAGCGTCTTTAGCAGGCGTTCATTGTCCCGCTGATGCAAGCCGATAGAGGGTTCATCCAAAACATACATGACCCCCACGAGGCCTGCACCGATCTGGCTGGCGAGCCGGATGCGTTGCGCTTCCCCGCCGGAGAGTGTCTCTGCGCTCCGGTCGAGGGTCAGATAGTCGAGGCCCACATTGGCGAGAAAACTGAGTCGTTGCTCTATTTCACTCACTATCTTGGAGGCGATCTCGCCTCGCTTGCCGGGAAGTTCCAGTGTAGAGAAGAAACCGAGGGCCTTGCCGATGGGCAATGCGGTCAATCTCGGCAGATTATGATCCAGGATAAAGACGTGGCGGGCTGCTTCATTGAGACGCGTACCACCACACTGAGGGCAGGGTTGGCTTGATATATAGCGTGCAAGCTCCTCACGCACCGCGTTGGATTCGGTCTCCCGATAGCGGCGTTCCATGTTGCGGATGATACCTTCGAAGGGGTGGGTCTTGGTGGTGGAGCGGCCACGTTCGTTGAAATAGCTGAACTTGATGGACTCCCGTTTGCTGCCGTAGAGAATAACCCTGCGTGTCTTCTCCGGCAAATCCTCCCAAGGTGTTTCGGGATCAAAATCGTAGTGGCGGCCCAGAGAGGTAATCATCTGGTAGTAGTAGGCGTTGCGGCGATCCCAGCCCCGTACGGCGCCGCCGGCCAGAGGGAGTTCGGGGTGGGCGACCGCCTTCTCCGGGTCAAAAAACTGCTCCACGCCAAGACCGTCGCAGGTGGGACAAGCTCCCACCGGGTTGTTGAAGGAGAAGAGACGCGGTTCCAGTTCCGGCAGGCTGTAGCCGCACTGCGGGCAGGCAAAGCGGGAGGAGAAGACCAGTTCTTCGCCGCTCTCATCCATCCAGGCGACCCGGGCAAGGCCGTCGGAGAGATGGAGTGCGGTCTCAAAGGACTCTGCTAGCCGGTTTGCCAGATCGGGGCGCACCTTGAAACGATCCACTACGATTTCGATGCTGTGTTTCTTGTTGAGCTCCAACTCCGGCGGCTCGTCGAGTTCAAAGATCTCGCCGTCGATACGGGCGCGGATAAACCCTTGGGCATGCATCTCCTGCAACAGCTTGTGGTGTTCCCCCTTGCGCTCGGAAATTACCGGAGCCAACAACAGCAGGCGGCTTCCCTCAGGCAGGGAAAGTATCTGATCCACCATTTGGCTGACGGTCTGTGCTTCGAGCACGCTATCGTGTTGCGGGCAACGTGGGGTGCCGGCGCGGGCAAACAGCAGACGCAGATAGTCGTAGATCTCGGTAATGGTTCCGACGGTGGAGCGCGGGTTGTGGGAGGTGGTCTTCTGCTCGATGGAGATGGCCGGTGAGAGACCTTCAATATGGTCCACATCGGGCTTTTCCATCAGCGACAGAAATTGTCTTGCGTAGGCGGAGAGTGATTCCACATAACGGCGCTGGCCCTCGGCGTAGATGGTATCGAAGGCCAGGGATGACTTGCCGGAACCAGATATACCGGTAATGACGATCAGCTTGTCACGGGGCAGATCGAGGTCGATATTCTGCAGGTTGTGGGTACGGGCCCCACGAATTCGGATTGTTTCCATCTTTTGTTTTGCGGCTCTGTGGCCCGTAAAACCGCATTTTCAGCGGTGTGCATCTATTTGAGCGAACCTGCTACTATACGCCCTCTTTTTAGCGAGTGGCAAAGTGGATCAGTTATGACGAAAGCAGGGGATGGTGCATCGGGCCTGAACCCGGTTGAACGGCGTGCAGCCTTTTCTCTGGCAGGAATATTTTCCCTGCGCATGCTGGGTCTGTTTTTGATTCTGCCGGTTTTTGCCCTCTACGCCGAAGGTTTGGCAGATGTGACACCGTTGCTGATCGGTGTGGCTATCGGTGTTTATGGTCTGACCCAGGCTGTTTTGCAGATTCCCTTCGGCATGCTTTCCGATCGCGTCGGGCGCAAACCTGTGATCATCGCCGGCCTGCTGATATTCGCGTTTGGCAGCGTGGTGGCTGCATCTGCCGATGATATTTGGGGCATCATTCTCGGACGCGCCCTGCAGGGTGGTGGGGCGATAGCTGCGGTTATCATGGCGCTGGCGGCTGATCTCAGTCGTGAGCAGCGGCGCCTGCGTATCATGGCGATCATCGGCATGAGTATAGGCTTCGCCTTTGCGGTATCCCTGGTGTTGGGACCCGTGCTCAATAGCTGGATCGGCGTCCCCGGTATCTTCTGGCTGACTGCAGGGCTTGCTCTGGGCGGGATTTTGGTGGTGTTGTTTGTGGTGCCGACACCGGCAAAGAGTGTTTTTCATCGCGATGCTGAGGCTGTGCCTGGGCAGTTTGGTAAGGTGTTGGCGGAGCCGGAACTGTTACGGCTCGACTTTGGTATCTTTGCCCTCCATATGATTCTTACCGCGCTGTTCCTGGCCTATCCGCTGGTCCTGCGCGATCTTGGGTTGGTCAGTGAGAGTCACTGGATAATCTATCTGCCGGTGATGTTGCTGGCCATGGGGGCGATGGTCCCCTTTATCATTGCCGCAGAGAGCAAGCAGCGGATGAAACCTGTATTCATCGGTGCCGTTGCGGCGCTGATGCTATCCTTGTTCGGACTCTATCTGTTCAAGAGCAGTCTGATTGGCATGGCAGTGGGACTACTGGTCTTCTTTACCGCGTTCAATCTGCTGGAGGCGACGCTGCCCTCTCTGATTGCCAAGATGGCACCGGGTGAGCGCAAAGGCACGGCGATGGGTGTCTACTCCAGTTCGCAGTTCCTCGGTGCTTTCGGTGGTGGCCTGCTGGGTGGTTTGGTGCATACCCGGTTCGGCATTGAAGGGGTCTTCCTCTTCTGTGGTGGGGTTGCCCTGCTCTGGCTATTGATTGCGCGGGGCATGAACGATCCGAAGCAGCTCAGTAACTTCCTCCTGCCGGTCGGCAGTATGGATCTACAACAGGCCAGTCTGCTCGAAGGAAAGCTGACCGAGGTTGACGGAGTGTCTCAGGCAGTTGTCATCGTCGAGGATGGTGTCGCCTATCTGAAAGTGGATTTGGCGTTATTTGATGAATCTGCGCTGGATCCCTATTGTGTCTCTGAGGCATAAATCAGTTATTCTAAACTCCCACCCGCTGCCTTTTTGCAGCAGGGGAGTTGAACCAATTAAATTTATACAGCGCTCCACAGGCAGGGAAGCTGCAAATCTTGGAGTCTAAGGAGGAAAGATGGCAAGAGGAATCAACAAAGTAATCCTGATCGGCAATCTGGGTAAAGACCCTGAGACCCGTTACATGCCGAGCGGTGGAGCGGTTACCAATGTCACAGTGGCAACGTCCGAAAGCTGGAAAGACAAGAACACAGGCCAGCAGCAGGAGAGAACCGAGTGGCATCGCGTAGTGGGCTTCAACCGCCTTGGCGAGATCATGGGCGAGTATCTGAAAAAGGGCTCCAAGGTCTATATCGAAGGTAGTCTGCGTACTCGTAAGTGGCAGGGGCAGGATGGTCAGGATCGCTATACCACAGAGATTGTGGCCAGTGAGATGCAGATGCTCGACAGTCGGGGCGGCGGCAGTGCCTCCTTCGATAACGCACCTGCGCCACAGCAGTCGGCCCCGTCGCAGCCGCAAGCATCCGCGCCCGCGCCCGCACCTGCGCCGATGCCTGATAATGATTTTGATGATGATATTCCGTTCTGACGGATGCCAGCGATATAAACTGTCATATGGCCCGCTTTTCGCGGGCTTTTGAAATTGGCGGCTTGTCCATCCGAAAAAGTAGATCTGTCCCGAATGGCAAACCTCTTGGGTAGGTTGGGTTAGGCCCTCTTTTGGGCCGTAACCCAACAATGTGCGCTGTCCTCTTTTTGTTTGCTAAAAGGGTAACCGTATCTCTTTTTCCTTCTCCATGATTTCGATTGCCATCTCCAGATCAATCTGATCCGGGTTCTCTGTTGACTGCGCCAGCAGTTGTTCATAGAGTTCAGTCTGTTCCCAGGTCTGATGATTTCCATGTTCGTCCTGGACGTAAGCGGCCCATGGAATGAACTTTGTAAGCGGGAACACCTGTCCTTCCTGTGGTGAGATATCTACATTCAGCCCCGATATGAATAAGATCTTTTTATTACTGTATGCGGGTTCTTGAAGGATGGTTCTAAAGGCCCGGTCAAACTCTACCTGAGTGTTTGCCTGAGCAGCCGTGAGTGCCGGCCATTGCGATGTAACAACATAGGGCATTACATCGATAAGATTTTTCTCCAGATGATCCCGGCCCTCATGATGATGGCTGATTTCACGTTTATAGAAGAAAAGGTCAGGATGCAGGCGGCGGCCGATAGGTTCAGCGCGATCCTGCTTCCACTCATAGTCTTCCAGATAATCAAGCAGAGCCGGCGAAGCAGAAAAAACCTTTGCGGTGCTTTTTGATATTTCCGGTATTGGATTGCCCTGAGCGTCCACCTTCACGATTCTATCTAACTTGAGCAGCAGGCCTTCGTTGCGTTCTGCATGCAGCAGGAGGTTGTCTACAATGACCTTGTTTTCACCGTTTTCCCTATAGAGAAAAATATTGTCCCGTGCGAACGCATATTCACGCTGATACCAATCCAGTGCGCCGCAGATCTTTCCGCAGTTGGAGGTCTCGCTCGTCTTCTCGGTCTGGAGTCTGCGATAGACCCCAAATCGTCCGTTTTCCGGGTCATAACCCACATGGCTGGCTTGAATGATAACCAGATCCTTGCCGTGATGTGCATGGGGGGCATGCCTGTCAGTGGCAACAATGCCACCCACCAGACCGTGATTAAATGGGAAGGAGCCGAAATGTTTTGCAATCAATATGATCGGATACCCCTGGCTCTCATCAGAGCAGAAGGCCCGGGAGGGCATGATCTTCCCCCGCTCGAACCCCAGTGATTTTGCCAAATTGTAAAAGCGAGGAATGAATCGGCTATAGCGCATCGACACCTCTGACATCTGATAGGCGCCTAAAAGACTTGAAATTAAGCCGGTGGTTCCGTACATGCTAGTACCCCAAATTAAATAATCATCAATTATCGTGAATGTCACAGTTCGTTGCAGGTGAGTTTTTTAACAACCCTGAAGTGGATTGCTTACAACCAAAGTCTGACCCCGACATTATATCGGAGATTATTGCCTCAAGACTCGCTCACATTGCCCCGCAGTTTGCTGCGCAGTGTTGCCGTTATTATTAACTTCCGCCAAAAAATGTGGGATCTATTCAGGAGCCTTGGCTGCAATCTCATACAGTAACAACGTACCCCTGTTCGGTATCTTGATCAAACCCTCCTTCGCTTCGGTGTGCTTGTATGGGTATCTTAAATATGGCTGTTTTTGAGGATGGAGCGGGCAAGCAGCGCTTAGCCTGTTCCTTTCTCTCCGTGAAAGAGCTGTATCGTGTAGGTGGGAGCTTTGGTGTGCTATTTCCAGTTGGCGCCGCATAATGGCGTGCTGGGTGAAAAAGGAGGGTCTAATACGGTAGTTTGAAGATTCGATGGGTGATTCTGGAGAAGGATTGCAGGCGTATGGCAGTCAGCTGGCCAGCATTCACTATGGATTCCTGGTATCCGGCCTGAGGAAGTTGTCGACTTGGATCTATTGCAGGGCAGTGGAAAATAGCGGCCCAAAACGCACACAGGCGGACAAAATGTCCGCCTGTGTGGATTGGCACAAATACTGTGCCTTCGCTAACTGTCAGCGATCACCAAAGGGTGATTACTTGGCAGGAGCGGCAGGTGCTACGGGAGCAGCAGGAGCGCCGTAAGGAGCGCCGTAACCGTAAGGAGCGCCGTAACCGTAGTTGTTATTGTAACGGTTGTTGCCGCGGCCATAGCCAGAACCACGAGCACTTCCGCTCATGCCGAAGCTGAAGTCACCAGAACCGTCGCCCCAGCCGTCACCGAAACCATTGTTGTCCCAACCACGATTACCCCAAGGACCGCCCCACCAGGCAGAAGCGGAAGCGGAAGCAACGATCAGAGCAGCAGCTGCTGCGGCTTTAACAATCTTAGACATTTTTTTAATCCTCATGGATGTTTGTTTGAAAACCTTTTGAAAGCGGTGCTGCTGCCTTCTGGTACAAAAGAATATTAGTAATTTATTAAATAGTCAACAGCAAAAATTACTATCGTGATGCCGTATGGATAGTATTCATCTATTTCGCTTGTCAGCTAACCCGGACGGCCATCTATACGAGGCTTCAAAAGTACCGGCAGGTAGAAGAGGGTGAAGAGCAGGAAACAGAGCACCCACAGCCCCCCTGAGAGCTGTATCCAGAGGCCGTATTGGTCCGGGACAAGATAGGGGGCGAAAACACGCAGCGCAACCGCAAGGTTGATTGCAATAAAGCTGAGTTCCACCAGTCTGGGGGGCTGTAGTGAACGACCCGTATGCCCCAACGCCACCCTGGCCATCATGCCCAGGGTCAATATCCCGACGGCGCCGGTGGTGAGCGCGTGTGTGGCAAGGTTCGCCGGGAACAGTTCCAGGCTGGCGAGCGAATTCAACAGGAAGCCCAGGGCAAACCAGGCAAGGCCAGTAAACAGCACCCAGAGAATCGGTACCTGCCAGATGCCGGGATGGTACCAATCGATGAGACGCCAGAGCTGTGAAAATGCGACGGCGAGCGCCAGGATGCCGAGCAGCCAGGGGTTGGGGAAAAGCAGCTCGCTGAGTGTCCAGAGGATGATGGCGCCGAACGCCAGGCGCTCACGGTTGCGATTGAATCGGGGTTGAGAGCCGGTTACGGCTTTCTCTGTGAAGAAGGGGAGCACGCGTCCGCTGACCAGGATCAGCAGCAGCAGTATCGTGTTCAGCATCAGGTCATTGCCCTGGATTGCTGTGTCAAAGAGATGAAGTGACTGGGCGTGTACCAACAGATTAGCCAGAGCCATGACGCTGATCATTGGCAGAAAGACACGGTTGATCTTGTTTTGCGCCCGCATCAAGGGGTCGTAGAGCGCCAAGGCAAAGAGCGGCAAGAACAGGAGATCACTAATCGCAATCACGGGATCGGGAAGAATGGGGATGAAGGGCGCCAGCCGTCCGGCAAGCCAGACCAGGGCGAGGGCGGCAAGGGGTTTGCCGATTAGCGTGTCGATACCGGTCCAGTTGCGTACAGCGGTCAGCAGAAAGCCTGCGATGACTGCAGTGGTATAGCCGAACAGCATCTCATGGCTGTGCCAGCCGATCATCCCATAGTATTCGGGGGCCGGAATGTGGCCGGACCAGATTCCGAGCCAAGTGCCAAGGATGAGCACGGCGCCAAGGCCGGCCAGGATAAAAAATGGTCGGAACCCGAGTGCAAATGGGGCGAGGCTGTTGCTATTGTCTGGTGTTGGCGGACGTTCGCCGAGTTGGATAACTGCCATGATGCCTGTCGATATTCAAAAGCCGAAGCATAAATGGCGCACTATAGGTTGACATTGACGATTATCAAGCGGCCATTAATGGGGTTTCTGATTTGTATGAATGTTCATCTGTTATGCGTGTAGGCCTGATCAAGCGTAGTGGATTCGGCACTATTGAATTAGCTGAACGGATGTGGTTGCCGGTTCCGCTGCGTTTGAATCCGCCTACATCTAGCCTCGAAAAAGCAGTGGCAACACATCCTCGAAACTGCAGACGAAATGGACCTTCAGCCCTTTGCGGATATGGTCGGGCACCTCTTCAAAGTCGCTGCGGTTATCATCCGGCAGTATAAGCTCGCGGATGCCGGCCCGCCGGGCGGCGATCAACTTTTCCCGGATGCCGCCAATGGGGAAAACCTGGCCGGTAAGGGTGAGTTCTCCGGTCATGGCGAGATGCCGCACCTGTTTGTCGAGGGCCAGAGAGAGCAGGGCGGATGCCATGGTGATGCCGGCGGAGGGGCCGTCTTTAGGCGTGGCGCCAGCCGGCACGTGCAAGTGGATGAAGGCTCTTTTAAAAAAACCGAGATCGGCGCCGAAGGCCTCTGCGTGGCTGAGGATATAACCGTAGGCGATCTCTGCGGACTCCTGCATGACGTCGCCTAACTGGCCGGTCAGCTTAAAGCCCCGATTGAAGGTGTGGGTGCGCACAGCTTCGATATTAAGGGTGGCGCCACCCATGGCGGTCCAGGCCAGTCCGGTTACCAGGCCCGGGCCGCTCATGTTGCGTTCATCACGGAAAACCGGACCACCGAGATAATCCTTCAAAGCCTCAGGTGGCACATCGATGGGGGTTTCAGCACCGCCAAGGATCTTGACCACAGATTTGCGCACGATCTTGCCGATCTGTTTTTCCAGCCGGCGTACGCCGGGGTCTCGTGCATATCCTTCGATAATGGCACGAAGACTTGGACTGTTAAGTTTGATGTCGCGGCGTTTAAGTCCGGCTTTATTGAGCTGGCGCGGAAGTAAGTATTTACGTGCAATCTGCAGTTTCTCGCTGGCGATGTATCCGGAGAGATGGATCATCTCCATACGGTCGAGCAGTGGTGCGGGAATCGTATCCAACTGATTGGCGGTGCAGATGAAAAGCACCTTGGAGAGGTCGAATCGCAGGTCGAGATAGTGGTCGAGAAAGTCGCTGTTCTGCTCCGGATCGAGTACCTCCAGCAGCGCGGATGCGGGATCGCCGTGGTAAGAAGTGCCGATCTTGTCGATCTCATCGAGCATGATCACCGGGTTTTCGGTGCCCACCTCTTTCATCGTCTGAATGAATTTACCCGGCATGGCGCCGATATAGGTGCGGCGGTGCCCTTTGATTTCCGCCTCGTCACGGATGCCGCCGACGGAGAAGCGGAAAAACTCGCGCCCAAGCGCCTCCGCGATGGAGTGCCCGATGGAGGTCTTGCCCACGCCGGGCGGACCCACCAGCAGAATGATGGAACCTGCAATCTGTCCCTTCATGATGCCGACGGCGAGGAATTCGAGGATGCGCTCTTTGACGTCATCCAGCCCATAGTGGTCTTTGTCCAGAGCCTTGCGGGCAAATTCCAGGTCGAGCTTGTCTTCTGAATCGACGCCCCAAGGGAGCAGAGTGATCCAGTCGAGATAGTTGCGGGTGACGGAATACTCTGGAGAGCCGGTTTCCAGCATGGCGAGTTTTTCCATCTCCTCGTCGACGCGATTCTGCGCCTGATCGGTCAGGGTCAGACCGTTGAGACGTTCGCGGAACTTATCCAGTTCCGCAGTACGGTCATCTTTTTCGATACCGAGTTCCTGCTGTATCGCCTTCAACTGTTCACGCAGGAAAAACTCACGCTGCTGGCCATCCATCTTCTCTTCCACGCTTTTGCGGATCGATGCCTGTGCCTTGGCCAGTTCCAGCTCCTTGTGCAGTAGTTCCAGCACCTTCTCCATGCGCGGCAGCAGTTCGAGGGTTTCAAGCACAGCCTGCAACTGAACCTTGTCAGAGGTGGTCAGGCTGGCGGCAAAGTCGGTCAGGTGCGAGGGATCCTCAGGTCCAAAGCGGTCGAGAAACATGCGCAGCTCTTCCGCATAGAGCGGATTGAGTGGCAATAGCTCTTTGATGGTGTTGATCACCGCAATGGCATAGGCCTTGATCTCATCAGCCTGCTTGCGGCTGGGTTCGGGCAGATATTCGATTTGGGCGGTGAATGGCGGTGTGTCACCGATCATCCGCACGATGCGGAATCGTTGCAGACACTCGACAAGGACTTGCAGGCGGTCGTCCGACTGCTGAACCCGGTGTACCCGGCAGACAGTGCCGATCTTCATGAATTCGTTGGGTTGTGCGGATTCGGCTGACTTGGAGTGGGGTGAGCACCACGCCAAGCATCTTCTGATCGGTATCACCCACCGCTTCCATCGTGCTGACCCAACTCTGCGATTCCATCAGCAGGGGAACGACCTGGCCGGGAAAGAAAGGCCGGGCGGTGACAGGCAGTAGATGAATGATGCCGGGCATGGCCTCGTTTGAGCGGGTTAGAGGATTATTACTCGCAGGTTCGTCCTTATCCGGATGTTTTCCTTCCTCACTCATGTCCGTTTGCCTCAATTTATTTTTTCTGCAGTGTCACGTTCCTGGAGTATCAATATATAGGGACTAGTCCAGGGCTTTGCAAGCCAGGTTTGTCAGTTCCGCAAAGGCCGCCAGTGGTAACTGTTCTGGACGGATGGTGGGATCGATGCCCGCGCTCTGTATGATCTCTGGCGTGACGATTTTTGAGAGGCTGTTGCGCAGGGTCTTGCGGCGCTGGGAGAATGCCTGGGTCACAAGCTGTGCAAACAGTGTTTCATCATCGATCTGCACCGGCGGCTTTGTGTGAGGAATCAGGCGTACAAAAGCAGAGTCGACCTTTGGCGGCGGATTGAAGGCGCCGGGGCCGATGTGAAACAGTCGGGTGATTTCGCATTTCGCCTGCAGCATGATCGACAGCCTGCCGTAGGTTTTAGATCCAGGTCCGGCGGCCATGCGCTCCACCACCTCTTTCTGCAGCATGAAGTGCATGTCCTTGATGCAATCGGCATATTGCAACAGGTGGAAAAGGATAGGCGTTGAGATATTGTAGGGTAGGTTGCCGACTACCCGTAGCGGGCGATCTGGTTGGGCCAGTGTCCCAAAGTCAAACTTCAGGGCATCTGCGTTGTGGATCCTGATTTTACCAACCGGGCCGCAACGACGTGCCAGCGGTTCGATCAGATCCCGATCCAACTCCACTACCTGCATCTTCTTAAGGATCAGCAGCAGCTCCAGGGTGATCGCGCCCTGACCAGGTCCGATCTCCACCAGATTGTCGCCTTTTCTGGGATCGACTGCGCGCACGATCCGGTGGATGACTGAGGTGTCGTGAAGGAAGTTTTGGCCGAACCTTTTCCTTGCCTTATGAATCAAAGGGTTACCCTGCTGTAGTTCTGATTATTCAACGAGTTATATCTGTGCATTTCGGAATTATCCGCGCAAACAACCTAATTTAGAAACATATAGGGTGCTATATGAAGTCGTATCGGTAATCGCGACGGTTAGAAATAATGAAGAGGAATTAATTGTTTGCTGAATGATATCACTGACCGCTCAATGTGATGGTCTTCTCACCTCCATCCTCGAGGATGCGAATCACCCGATCCCTCCACATCTCCCGAAACTGCTGCCGGGTGGATGGTTCTGCCTGGCCTTGAAGAATTTGTTGCAGCAAGGGGAGCATGTCGGGGTTGGGTGGGATGCTGGCCGGGTCATAAGAGACGCTGACGGAGTCACCGCTATCTATACGAGTGAAGATAAAGCTGCCAGTGGACTCGGCGGTGAAATCCATCAACCCCTGACAGAGCATATTGGTCTCAAGTCATAAGAAACCATTGCGCCCGGCGGCACCGGTCAATAAGTGAATACCTGGCTGATGGGGCCATTCACCCTGTTCTTTAAGCGCCGGCGATAGTGACACGGATCGCTCCACGCTGGCAGGGTCTCCTCTACCGCACGGTACCTCAAAGGGCATGGATTGCCATCGAGGCCCACCCGCTACCGTAGGACAGGCGTGACCGGAGGTTTCACCACATCTGTCAGGGTGTAGTGAGAAATGACCGTCACCGGCACCAAAATAAGATCGGCCAGAGGATCGTGAGTGTGATGGTGGGTGTCACGCTAAGGGAATTTTATGATATGTAGCGCTGCTGATTGTAGATGAGGAGTTGTGAATGATACTGAAGTTTGGGGTCAGAGTAACAACTCCAAGAACAGTTGTTACTCTGACCTCAAACTGCACTCATCGAAGACGCCGGACTACACCTTCAAACAAATCCTGTTTATCATGGATGGATTTGGTCATGTGGTCGCATCGAAATGCTAGGACTCTCGCTGTGTGTTTCAGGTCAGGATGAAGCAGTATCCACAGACCTAAATTATGTGCCGGGTCTGGATCGTTAAAACAGAGCAATACGTAACTGATGCCAGCGCTTTTAACGATCGTAGTTGCTGACCACGTTCTGTTTGAAAAAGCCGTAGGTGCGGTTATCCGGTGTGGCAGTCAGGCCAATCAGGTAGGCATCGAAGTGGTCCAGTACCTGTTGCCACAGGTTGTAGATGGAGCGGTGACACTCATCGATGAAGATGAAGTCAAAGAACTCAATCGGCACCTTGGGGTTATAGGCGACGGGTACGGGCTCTTTCGGCCTGGTGAGCTGTTCTGCCGGATTCAGTTCTTCCAGGACTTCATCCAGCTCTTCGCCTTTCAATATCGAGTACATGCGCTGAATGGTGCTGATACAGACCTGGGTATCCTTGGGGACATTAGAACTCTTTAGTCGCTGTACCGCATAGAGTTCGGTGAACTTTCGGTTGTCGTCACTGGGCGTGAAGGAGAGCATCTCCTGCTCGGCCTGTTCGCCCAGGTTTTTGGTATCCACCAGAAACAGAATGCGCTTGCCCTTGGCGTGCTTGAGAATCCGGTACATGGCGGTGATGGCGGTATAGGTCTTGCCGGCACCGGTGGCCATCTGTATCAGGGCTCTGGGCAAATCCCGCTTGAAGGAGTCTTCCAGATTGGTGATGGCTGTTTCCTGACAGTCACGCAGTCCAAGCTCCTTGGCTGGCAGCTTGGATGGATTAAGCAGTGGTATCTGGTTTAGACGGGTTCTGAGGCTGTCGCCCTGTTCCAGCCACTCTTTTAGTGTTTCAGGTCGATGGAAGGTGAAGACTTCTCTGGAACGGGGTTTGGGATCTCTGCCATCAGTGAATCGGGTGATGATGCCGGTGCTCTCATAGAGAAACGGCAGTGGCTCATTATTGGTGACCCATTTGAGCTTGGCGCTGGCGTAGCCTTCGGTCTGGTCTTCTACGGTGGTGATGTTTTCGCCTTTGCTTTTGCGCTTGGCCTCGATGACACCGACCGCTTTCTTGTCTACGAACAGCACATAATCTGCTGGGCCGGTATCGGTTGGAAATTCCCGAACGGCCTGTCCCTGACCTTGAGTCAAATCAATCTTCTTTTTATCCTGGACGCTCCAGCCTGACGCCTTGAGCAAGTCGTCAATATTGTCTCGTGCTATTTGTTCCGGGCTTTGATTTGGGGCCATCTTCCTATCGCCAGTACCTTTCCCTGCTCTACCTGTTTTTATTGTTACTTCCATTCCCTTATTAGTAGATTAACCATGAATAGTAACACTTTCCAGAAGACTATTGGCTATGTAGCTGAAAACAATCCACTTGTTCAATGCGGTGATGATTTGTATCAGACCTCTGTCCCTGTGACGATGGAGCCAGCGTTCACCCCAGAGAAGTGGTGATGCGCTGTCTTCTTCATAACTCAGCAGCCGTAATCTTTGCCCATAACCATCCCAGTGGATTACCGGAACCCAGTAAAGCTGATGAAGTCATTACCCAGGACTGAAAGACGCACTGGCATTGTCTGTTGAATTGAGTCACGTCCAGTACGCTTTGTCCATAATAAAAGCCTGCCTAAATCCAGGTTTTCTCCCGGCCTCTGGAAGGTTAGTATTCTCTTATACAATCAATGCTTGAATTATCCAGGGGAGCCCCCCATCTAGCATTGATCAACTGAACATTCGAAGAGGTAGTCAGATGGACGTTTTGGATCGTATCCGTGAGCAAGTGGAAGGCAATCCGGTGGTGCTCTACATGAAAGGCACGCCCCAGTTTCCCATGTGTGGATTCTCCTCTCGTGCGGCTGCCGCCCTGCAGGATTGCGCAGTTCCCTTCTCTTTCGTGAATGTGTTGTCGGATCCCGAGATTTTTGAAAATCTGCCCCGCTATGCGGATTGGCCCACCTTTCCCCAGCTCTATATTGATGGAGAACTGATTGGCGGTTGCGATATCACCCTGGAACTGCACGCCAACGGCGAACTGCAGACGATGGTCAAAGAGGCGGCGGAGAAGGCAGGGGGCGCTGAATAGTCAGCCCGCTGTGGGTTGTCAGGACTGGCTCGGATCTACTGCTCTGGTTTGCCCTCCAGTATTGCACCGTCCCAGGGGTTGGGTGAGTGGGTCGTCTGCCAGCGGTTGACGATCCTGCAGAACAGCTCCGCTGTCTGCTCCGTATCATAGATTGCCGAGTGGGCTGCGTCGCTGTCCCACTCCATGCCAGCGCACTTGGCGGCCCGGGCCAACACGGTCTGGCCATAGGCCAGTCCCGCCAGGGATACGGTGTCGAAGGTGCTGAAGGGATGGAACGGATTGCGTTTTATCTTGTTGCGTTCCACTGCGGCGTTGAGAAACCCCAGATCGAAAAAGGCGTTGTGTCCCACCAGAATGGCGCGCTTGCAGCCGCTCTCTTTGACCGCTTTGCGGATCGGGGAGAAAACCTTCCTCAGCGCTTCATCTTCCGGCAGGGCCAGCCGGAAAGGATGATGTGGGTCGATGCCGTTAAAGTCGAGCGCTTTTTGGTCGATATTCAACCCAGGAAAAGGTTCCACATGGCAGGCATGGGTCTCTCCGAGGTGTAACAATCCCTGGGCGTCCATCCAGACGATAGTGGCGGCAATCTCCAGTAATGCGTCGCGTTTAGCGTCGGCCACCAGTTTTCACGTCCACCACCACTGGCAGATAGCCGCGAAGCGATGGGCGATGAGTGGATTGTGGCTTGTCTCGTTCATGCGCAAAAGGACAAGAAAAGCGGCAGGGTTTACGAATCTGAATGTTGGGTTTGTCGTATTCCAGATCATTGGTATGTTATTGTTTCGGGATCGGGGATCCCAGGCTTATGGCTGTGGAAATGATAAGCAGGAGTTTGTGATCGGGTTTCTGCTCCCGCTTATTTTGTTGGGACTGTCGGCATGCGCCAGCGGTGCGGAGGAACGAGTATGCCGTTGATCCGCTGAAGGGATGAACCGTTCCTCTCAATCGATTCAACACAGACTTCGATAACACCACCATTGCAAAACCGGTGGCCAAAGGATATCAGCAATACGTAAAATCAACGTAGCACAACAA
>NZ_JAAVSH020000001.1:2805086-2814152 GCF_011947365.2 endosymbiont of Lamellibrachia barhami | reverse complement strand
TAGTGGCGGCAATCTCCAGTAATGCGTCGCGTTTAGCGTCGAAGCCACCGGTTTCCACGTCCACCACCACTGGCAGATAGCCGCGAAAACGATGGGCGATGAGTGGATTGTAGCTTGTCTCGTTCATGCGCAAAGGATAAAGAAAAGCGGCAGGGTTTACGAATCTGAATGTTGGGTTTTGTCGTATTCCAGATCATTGGTATGTTATTGTTTCGGGATCAGGGATCCCAAGGCTTAATGGCTGTGCAAATGATAAACAGGGTTGTGATCGGGTTTCTGCTCCCGCTTATTTTGTTGGGACTGTCGGCATGCGCCAGCGTGCCGGAGGGGACGGAGTATGCCGTTGATCCGCTGGAAGGGATGAACCGTTCCATCAATCGATTCAACACAGACTTCGATAACACCATTGCAAAACCGGTGGCCAAAGGATATCAGGCGATCACACCCGACCCGCTGGATCGGGGTTTTACTAACTTTTTTCATAATCTTGCGGATATCAATTCCGCCGCCAACAATCTGTTTCAACTCAAGCCCGGGCGGGCGATTACCGATGTAGGGCGGCTCTGCGTCAACACTACAATCGGTCTGCTGGGTTTTATCGATGTGGCCTCTGATATCGGTATTCCCGAATACAAAGAGGATATGGGGCAGACATTGGGATACTGGGGTTATGAGGAGAGTACCTACATCATGCTGCCGATGCTTGGCCCCAGCACGGTGAGAGATTTTATCGGTAAGACCGGGGACGTTTTCATGAACCCGATCTACTACACTTCCGAGGGCGTCTACTGGACGCTGCTTGCCTTCAGATACGTTGATCTGCGGGCGGATCTATTGCGTGCGAGCAAGGTGGTGGAGGAGGCTGCAATCGATCCCTACGCCTTCATGCGCGAGTCCTATCTGCAGAAGCGTCGTTTCGACATCTATGATGGTGACCCACCGCTGGAAGACGATCTGTTTTTTGATGATATCTGAGGCTGCCTGTCAATCTATCTCACTATCTGCCAGTCAATCTGCTCCCCGGCGCATAAGGGGATCAGCGTGTCGTTACCGAAATTGTAACAATTTGGCACCTCCCAGGGCCGCTTCTCCAGAGTGATCTGTTTCCGGTTCCTGGGCAGTCGGTAAAAGTCCGGGCCGAAAAAGCTCGCGAATCCCTCCAGCTTGTTCAGAGCGCCAGCCTGTTCGAAGACTTGTGTATAGAGTTCAATGGCGGCATGGGCGGTGTAACATCCTGCGCAGCCGCAAGCAGACTCCTTGGCCCCAAGTGAGTGAGGGGCGCTGTCGGTGCCGAGGAAAAATCGTGGATTGCCACTGGTTGCAGCGCTGATCAACGCTGTCTGATGGGATTCCCGCTTGAGTATCGGCAGACAGTAGAAATGGGGGCGAATGCCGCCAGCCAGCATGGCATTGCGATTGAAGAGCAGGTGGTGCGCGGTGATGGTGGCTGCCACATTGTCCGCTGCAGCAGAGACGAAATCCGCGGCTTCTTTGGTAGTGATGTGTTCAAAGACCAGGCGAAGTTCCGGAAATTCCCTGACCAGCGGCTCCAGATGCCGGCCGATGAAAGTTTTCTCCCGATCGAAGATGTCGACATGGCTGTCGGTGACCTCTGCATGCACCAGCAGGGGCAAGCCGTGTTTCTGCATTGCCTCCAGCACCGGGTACATCTTTTCGATATCTGTGACGCCGGAATCGGAATTAGTGGTGGCGCCAGCCGGATAGAGTTTTATCGCATGCACGAAACCGCTCTCTTTCGCGCGTCCGATTTCGGCGGGAGAGAGGTTATCCGTCATATAGAGTGTCATGAGCGGCTGGAAGCTGGTGTCGCTATCCAGTGCCAGCAGGATTCTATTTCGATAGGCCTCGGCCATCTCTGTGTCGGCAACCGGTGGCTTAAGGTTCGGCATAACAATGGCTCGGCCAAAACGCTCTGCGCTATGGGCGACGACTGAGGCCATCGCATCGTCGTCACGCAGGTGGAGGTGCCAGTCGTCAGGTTGAGTCAGTGTGATGTGCATGGCGAGACCGAATTCATGATAGATGAACGCTATAGAGCGTGGCAAATAATATACAAATTGTATTTGCTTAATTAAGAATTTACTAATATTATTTCTCTCGAAAGCTACGCAGTATCTGCTTTCCACTTGCTGCTAAATACATATTCTATCTAGGAGAGTACGCAATGAACAATATCATTAAAGCTACAGCCGCGACTGTTCTGATCGCTGCTTCTGCTTCTGCTTCCGCATGGGGGGGGTGGTCCTGGCTATGGCAACCGTGGTTGGGGTAACGACTGGCTGGGTGATGGCTGGGGCGACGGTAGCGGTAGCTTCAGCTTCGGCATGAGCGGTAGCGCTCGTGGTTCCGGTTATGGTTCTGGTCGTGGTTACAATAACTACTATAACCGTGGTTACGGCGGCTACGGCGCGCCTTACGGCTACGGCGCGCCTTACGGCTACGGCGGTTATCCTTACGCCGCTCCGGTTGCCCCGGCAGCTCCAGCTGCTCCAGCTAAGTAATTCGAGCTGACCGCAATAGGATTGAATGCACAGGGACGTGCGAGAACAAACAAACAAACAGACAAATTAACTAGCTTTCAATAACAAATTTTCGGGTGTGTGACATGAAAAAGGTTTCTATTATCGCTGCTGCCATCGTTCTGGCTGCAACTTCTGCTTCCGCCAGTGCCTGGTGGGGCAATAACTGGGGTGATGATTTCTTCGGCGACGGTTTTGGCGCCGGTGACTTCGATTTTAATTTCAACATGAGCGCTCGTGGTCGTGGCAATGGTAGTGGTTGGGGTCGTGGTTACGATCACTATGGTTATGGTCCTTACGGTTACGCACCTTACTACGGCGCTCCTGCCGCTGTTGCTGCCCCGACCGCAGAGCAGCAGAAAGCTTTTGCTGAACAGCAGCAGAAGGCATACGAACAGGCAGTTGCCGCACAGCGTCAGTACGCCGGGCAGTACAACAATGTTGATCCAATGGCTTCCATGGATGCACGTATGAAGTCCATGCAGGAGAGGATGGAAGCTGATCGCAAGATGATGGAAGAGCGGATGCAGAGCCGTATGCCTGCAATGCCAGCCATGCCTGAGTCCATTGCCAAGCGCGTTGAAGAGTCCAATGCTCGCCGTGACGCGATGGTCAAAGAGATGGAAGAGCGGATGCAGAGCCGCATGCCAGCAATGCCAGCCATGCCTGAGTCCATTGCCAAGCGTGTTGAAGAGTCCAATGCCCGCCGCGACGAGATGGTTAAAGAGATGGAAGCCCGCCGTGCAGAGATGCAGCAGCAGATGGAAGAGCGCCGCAAGGTTTCTATGGAACGTGTGCCCTTCGAGCGTCCTGCTTTCGCAACTCGCAAGGACATCTAAGCGTTACAGCGTTTAGTCTCTGAAAAAGGCGCGCCCAACTCTGTTGGGTGCGCCTTTTTTTATGTGTTTGGAGAGTCTGGTATGAAGCGGTGATTGTCATCCAATCACCTGAAAACAATAATAATTTCCGGGGATTATTTTAGTATTAAATCTGCAAAAACCCTTCCCTTGTTGTATATTGCACTTATTAATTCTAAGTATTTGTTTGTCCAATAATAGAACGGGAATGCTTCTGTTTGCCGATGCAAATGGTCGGCAGGGCATACGTTTTCTACAAAAATTGAGAAATTCGATGGCGACAAGACCCGATATCGACCCCCTGGAGACAGAAGAGTGGCTCGATGCCCTTGAGGCAGTGTTGGAAAATGAAGGGGTTGAGCGGGCCCACTTTTTGATAGAAAAGCTGGTGGATAAGGCTCGCCGTTCCGGTGCGCATCTTCCATTCAGCGCCAATACGGCCTATGTGAATACTATCCCGGTCAGCCAACAGCAAAGGTTTCCCGGTGATCGGGCCATGGAGCGCCGCATCCGTTCATTCATTCGCTGGAATGCCATGGCGATGGTGGTGCAGGCGAATCGGATCTCCACCGAGTTGGGCGGGCATCGTTCCGGCTGCAACTTCGCTTCCGCCAGCGCCTGGTGGGGCAACAACTGGGGTGATGATTTCTTCGGCGACGGTTTGGGGCGCCGGCGTGTGACTCGATTTACTGTACCATGAGCGCTCGTGGTCGTGGCAATGGTAGTGCTGGGGTCGGGTTACGATCACCATGGTTATGGTCCTTACGCGGTTACGCACCCACGCCATGGCGTTCCCGGCCGCTGTTGCTGCCCCGACCGCAGAGCAAAGAAAGCTTTTGCCGAACAGCAGAAGGCATACGAACAGGCAGTTGCCGCACAGCGTCAGTACACGCCGGGCAGTGCCAACAATGTTGATCCAATGGTTTCCATGGATGCACGTATGAAGTCCATGCAGGAGGAGGATGGAAGCTGACGTAAGATGATGGAAGAGCGGATGAGCCGTATGTTCGCAATGCCAGCCATGCCTGAGTCCATTGCCAAGCGCGTTGAAGAGTCCACCGTGCTCGCCGCGACGCGATGGTCAAAGATACGGAAGAGCGGATGCAGAGCCGCATGCCAGCAATGCCAGCCACGCCTGAGTCCATTTCGCTGCTGTACAGAAGAGTCCAATGCCCGCCGCGACGAGAGAGATGGTTAAAGAGATAAAGCCCGCCGTGCAGAGATGCAGCAGCAGATGGGAAGAGTGCCGCAAGGTTGCCATGGAACGTGTGCCCTTCGAGCGTCCTGCTTTCGCAACTCGCAAGGACATCTAAGCGTTACAGCGTTTAGTCTCTGAAAAAGGCGCGCCCAACTCTGTTGGGCGCGCCTTTTTTTATGTGTTTGGAGAGTCTGGTATGAAGCGGTGATTGTCATCCAATCACCTGAAAACAATAATAATTTCCGGGGATTGTTTTAGTATTAAATCTGCAAAAAACCTTCCCTTGTTGTATATTGCACGCATTAATTCTAAGTATTTGTTTGTTCAATAATAGGGCGGAAAAGTTTCTGTTTACCGGGTGCAGTCGGTCGGCAGGGCGCCCGCTCTCTACAAAAATTGAGAAATTCGATGGCGACAAGACCCGATATCGACTCCCTGGAGACTGAAGAGTGGCTCGATGCCCTTGAGGCAGTGTTGGAAAATGAAGGGGTTGAGCGGGCCCACTTTCTGATAGAAAAGCTGGTGGATAAGGCTCGCCGCTCCGGAGCTCATCTGCCATTCAGCGCCAATACGGCCTATGTGAATACTATCCCTGTCAGCCAACAGCAGCGTTTTCCCGGTGATCGGGCCATGGAGCGCCGCATCCGTTCATTCATTCGCTGGAATGCCATGGCGATGGTGGTGCAGGCGAATCGGATCTCCACCGAGTTGGGCGGGCATATCTCCAGTTTTGCCTCCGCTGCCACCCTGTTTGACGTGGGTTTCAACCACTTCTTCCGCGCAACGAACAAGACCAGTGAAGGTGACCTGATCTTTTTTCAGGGGCACTCCGCGCCGGGTATCTATGCGCGGGCCTATCTTGAAGGGCGCATCAGCGAGGATCAGCTCTACAGTTTCCGCCAGGAGGTCGATGGCCAAGGCCTCTCTTCCTATCCGCACCCTTGGCTGATGCCAGGTTTCTGGCAGTTCCCCACCGTCTCCATGGGACTCGGCCCACTGATGGCGATCTATCAGGCGCGTTTCATGCGTTATCTCCACGATCGGGGTATATCCAACACCGAGAACCGTAAGGTCTGGGCCTTCTGCGGTGATGGTGAGATGGACGAACCGGAGGCGCTGGGCGCCATCTCTCTCGCCGGACGCGAACGTCTCGATAACCTGGTCTTTGTGGTGAACTGCAATCTGCAACGGCTCGATGGGCCTGTACGGGGCAACGGCAAGATCATCCAGGAGCTGGAAGCGGTCTATCGTGGCGCCGGCTGGAACGTGATCAAGGTTGTGTGGGGAGGTTACTGGGATCCCCTGATCGCCAAAGACAAGAGTGGCCACCTGCTGAAACGCATGGAAGAGTGCGTGGATGGTGACTATCAAGCCTATAAGGCGAAAGGCGGTTCCTATACCCGTGAGCACTTCTTCGGCAAGTATCCGGAGTTGCAGGATATGGTCGCCAATATGACCGATGAAGATATCTGGCGCCTCAACCGTGGCGGTCACGATCCTCACAAGGTCTATGCCGCCTACGCGGAGGCGACTGCCCACAAGGGGCAGCCGACGGTAATCCTGGCCAAGACGGTGAAGGGTTACGGCATGGGTGTCGCCGGTGAAGGGCAGAACATCACCCACTCGCAGAAGAAGATGGGCGAGGCGGCGCTGAAAGCATTCCGTGACCGTTTCAACATCCCGATCTCCGACGATCAGATTGGCGCAGCACCATTCTACAAGCCGTCAGCAGATAGTCCTGAGATGCAGTATATGCATGAGCGCCGCCAGACGCTGGGCGGCTATCTGCCACAACGGCGAACTGAGGTCGCACCGGTGGAGGTGCCCGATCTTTCGCATTTCAAGGCGCTGCTGGAAGGGAGTGGAGAGCGTGAGCAGTCCACCACCATGGCTTTTGTGCGCCTGCTCAATATGCTGATTCGGGACAAGAAACTGGGCAAGCATGTGGTGCCGATCATCCCGGATGAAGCTCGTACCTTCGGCATGGAAGGCATGTTCCGCCAGCTGGGCATCTACTCCTCCGTGGGGCAGCTCTATGAACCGGTGGACGCGGACCAGGTGATGTACTATCGCGAGGACAAGAAGGGACAGATCCTGCAGGAAGGCATCAACGAGGCGGGCGCCATGTCCTCCTGGATCGCAGCCGCCACCGCCTATAGTAATCACGGGACCACTATGATCCCGTTCTACATCTACTACTCGATGTTTGGTTTTCAGCGTATCGGTGATCTGGCCTGGGCTGCCGGTGATATGCAGGCGAAGGGTTTCCTCATTGGTGGCACCGCCGGACGAACCACCCTGGCGGGAGAAGGGTTGCAGCACCAGGACGGCCACAGCCACCTGATGGCGGCAACTATCCCGAACTGTGTCGCCTATGATCCGGCATTTGCCTTCGAGATGACGGTGATCGTGCAGGATGGCATGCGGCGGATGTATCAGGAAAAGGAGAGTATTTTTTACTACATCACCGTGATGAACGAGAACTATCTGCAACCCGCCATGCCCGAGGGGGTGGAGAGCGGTATCGTGAACGGGATGTATCTCTTCCAGAAGGGCGGCAAGCGCAAAAAACGGGTCCAACTGCTGGGCAGTGGCGCGATCCTGCGAGAGGTAATCGCAGCGGCTGAACTGCTGGAAAAGGACTTCAGTATCTCTGCAGATGTCTGGAGTGTCACAAGTTTCAATGAGCTGCGTCGCGACGGTCTCGATGTCGAACGCTGGAACATGTTGCATCCGGAAGAAACGCCTCGCAGCAGCTATGTTGAGGGTCTTCTGGCGGAAACCAAGGGTCCGGTGGTTGCGGCCACTGACTATATGCGCAGCTATGCGGATCAGATCCGGCCCTTCGTGAAGGCGAGCTACAGCGTGTTGGGTACAGATGGTTTCGGTCGCAGTGATATGCGCAGCCAGCTGCGGAAGTTTTTCGAGGTGAATCGCTATTACATCGTAGTTGCAGCACTCAAGATATTGGCGGATGACGGGGAGATCGATCTCTCCAATGTCAGCAAGGCGATCAAAAAGTACAAGATCGATCCGGAAAAACCGAATCCAACGACGGTATAAAAATCGGACGCGGGATATCTCTCGATATCCCTGAAGAGAATTTTCCGCTATGCGGCAGAGGAAACAACGTGGGTAAAACGAGCGAAATATTGTTGCCCGATATTGGCGATTTCGATGAAGTCGAGGTAATCGAGCTACTGGTCTCCGTGGGGGACCGGGTGTCTATTGAGGATTCGCTGCTCACTTTGGAGAGTGACAAGGCCACCATGGAGATTCCCTCACCCCATGCCGGGGTGGTGCAGGCGCTCTTCATCAAGGTTGGGGATCGTATCGGCCAGGATCAAAAAATAGCGACTCTGGAACTTGATGATGGGGTTGCAGAGACGGTATCGGATCAGAGTGTCTCATCACCCGCGCCCGCAGCAGAAGAGATTGAAGCTGTGCAGGCACCTGCACCGGCCAATCAACGTGATGTCACCGGTGAGCGTATCCCCGGCGAGAAAGCCGCGAGTGCGCCGCCTGTGTCGAACAGTCCCGCCGTCAAAACTGCTCGCAAAGCACACGCCAGCCCGGCGGTGCGCAGATTTGCCCGTGAACTGGGTGTGGAGCTGCCATTGGTGCAGGGTAGCGGTCCCAAGGGCCGGGTGACCAAGGATGATGTGCAGGGCTTTGTTAAAAAATCCCTCAAGGGCGGCCAGCCGACACGTGTGACAGGTTCCCCGTTTGAGATGCCTGCGGGACCGGAGGTGGACTATGCCCGGTTTGGTGAAATCGATGCTCAGCCTTTGGGACGCATCAAGAAACTCAGCGGCGCTCATCTGCACCGCTGCTGGTTGACGGTACCCCATGTCACTCAGTTCGATGAGGCGGATATCACCGAGTTGGAGACCTTCCGCAAGGCGCAGAAGGATGTGGCCCTGAAACAGGATATCCGGCTTACCTTCATGCCGTTCCTGATGAAGGCAGTGGCGGCAGCACTGAAAGAGATGCCGACCCTGAATGCCGCGCTGTCAGCGGATGGTGAAAGCCTGATCTATCGGAACTATATCCACATCGGAGTGGCGGTGGACACTCCCAACGGCCTGGTGGTGCCGGTGATCCGGGATGTGGATAAAAAGGGTGTTTTTGAACTGGCGAAAGAGTTGATGGTGGTCAGTGGCCGGGCGCGTGACGGCAAGCTGCTGCCTGCCGACATGCAGGGGGGGTGTTTCTCCATCTCTAGTCTGGGCGGCATCGGCGGCACGGCTTTTACACCGATCGTCAATGCGCCGGAAGTGGCGATCCTGGGCGTCTCCCGCGCTTCCATGAAGCCGGTCTGGGATGGCAATGCGTTCCAGCCGTGCCTGATGCTGCCGCTTTCGCTTTCTTACGGCCATAGGGTGGTCGATGGTGCAGACGGTGTGCGTTTCACGACCCTGTTGGGTGGCCTGCTTTCCGAGATCCGGCGACTCTTGCTCTGATCGTTCGC
>NZ_JAAVSH020000001.1:2756116-2804747 GCF_011947365.2 endosymbiont of Lamellibrachia barhami | reverse complement strand
GCCAGCTGGGACTGCCGGACTGGACGGCCCCAGTGCGCTTGTATTCGGTCCCGACCGGAACCTCTATGTAGGAAGCTTCTTTACCGATGAAGTTCTCAGCTTTGATGGTGAGACGGGCGCGTTTGCACGGGTAGCTGCTTCAGACGGGGGGCTGACAAGACCCTCCTATTTCACCTTCTTTTCCGAGGTCTCTCCCGATGCGGATGTTGCAGATGATGCTGTCCTGGGAAATGGCGTTGTGCTGGCGAAACTCACCAAGGTAGGCAATGGCGCGAAGCTTGGTGACTATGTGCAGGTCGGTGAGAAGTCGAAAATTGGTCCGCTTGCATCTATTGGAGCAGGTACCACAATCAGTGATCAGGTGGTTATCAAGCGCAAAGCTTCTCTGGGCAGCAACGTGTTCATTGGCAGCAAGAATAAGGTGGGGATGGATACGCTGATCGGATCCGCCACACGCATCGATAGTCATGTAGTTGTGAATGAAAAGACGCTTATAGGTAAACAGGTGCATGTCGAATCAAGGGTCACCGTGGGTAAAGCTGCTCGCATCGGCGACGGCAGTTTCGTGGGTGAAGGTTCTCAGATTGTGCAGAAGGCGTGTCTCGACAAGGGTGTGGCTCTCGCAAGCTCAGGGAAGGCACTAGGCGGTTGGAGAACCAGAAAGAAACCTGCTGGCGTCCGTATTGGCAAAGCGGCAGCGATCGGAGCTGGTACAAACATCAGCAAGGGCACGAAAGTCATGACGGGTGCAAAAGTAGGAAAGTCAGTGCAGATCGGAACTAATGTACGAATCGGTAAAGATGCCAAGGTGCTCGATGGATCAACACTTCCGGATGGTACCGTTGTACCAAATGGAGCAGTTGTCGGAACGGGTGGCCTGACATTGGGGGACTGCGGCCCATAACAGGCTTAAGGTGAGGATTAGGGGTAATCAAGGATTCCTATCTCTTGTCCCTGAGCCCACTGCTCCACCAGATCCGGCAGGCTCCCTCATCGGAAACCATGCAGGGGCCAACGGGGTTTCTGGGAGTGCAGGCCTCGCCATAGAGCCTGCACTCATTGGGATATTTTTTGCCAAGTACAACTGCGGCGCAGTCACACCCAGGTGGCATCTGTCCGGCGCGGCGGCGGCTCTCTGAAGCGTAATCCGGATAGCGTTTTCGGGCGTCCCATCTTTCATAGACCTCTTTCAATGCGTAACCCGATTTTGGGATCGTGCCGATGCCACGCCAGTTTGCATCGACCACATCCAGTGCGGTCTCCAGATGCTTGCGGGCGCTGGGGTTGCCGCCGGGACGAACCAGCTCCGGGTAGCAGTTGTCGAGAAACAGCCGCTGGTCGATCTGTTGCCGCAGCACGGAGTAGGTGGCGGCCAGCAGACTCTCCGGGGTAAAACCGGCAACCGCGCTGGGGATATGGTGCTTGTCGACCACAAACTCCCACTCTTCAGGCCCCATAATGGTGGCAACATGGCCGGGGGCCACCAGTGCGTTGAAACCAGGAGTCCCGGAATCGAGCAGCATGGAGACCGCAGGCCAGGTGAGCCGCCCGGAGAGCAGAATGGAGAGATTTTCGGGGATGCCCTCCACGAGCAGAGCGGCAACGGGTGCGGTAGTGGTTTCGAATCCAGCAGCAAAAAAAATTATCTTGCGCTCAGGGTTCTCCCGCGCAATTTTCAACGCCTCGATGGGTGAAGCGATGGGACGGATGTCGGCACCGGCAGCGTGGGCCTGATCAAGGGAACGGGGTTCCCCCTTCGGTACATTGACGGGGACCCGCAGCATATCCCCAAAGGCCAGCAGGATGATCTGCTCATTGAGCGCGAGTTGTATCGCCTGATAGACATCCTCCTCCGGGCAGACGCAGACGGGACAGCCGGGGCCGGGTATCAGTTCGATCTGCTTTGGCAGGGCGCCACGAAGACCCGCCTGGGAAATGGAACGTTCATGGCCACCGCAAACATTCATGATGCGGATCCGTTCCGGGAGCTGGAGAGTCCGGATCTGCTGTAGCCAGTCTTTGGCGCTGAGTGACATGGATATTACAGCTAACCGTGTGCGTGCAGTTGGAGACCCTCTGGCTGGATGCTGGGTTTAGTGGTCTCACCCGCTGCTCTGCGTGCGGCCTGAATGGCGAATGACTTGCGCAGCCAGGCCAGCCAGTTGTCCAGCGTACTGCTGTTGCGGGCAGACAGGTTCAAAACCGGTGCTTCACTGGCGAGAATACGGATTGCCTGTTCCGCCCGTTCCGGCTTGAAATCATCCAGATAGGGAAGCAGGTCGGATTTGCTGATGAGTATCGCGTCGGCGGCCCGAAAGATGACGGGGTATTTGGCGGGTTTGTCATCCCCCTCGGTGACCGATAGCAGGGTGACATTGAGGTGTTGCCCAAGGTCGAAACTGGCGGGGCAGACCAGATTGCCGACATTTTCCACGAAGACGATGTCAAGATCGTCCAGGTTTAACTGGTGGAGCGCTGAGTGCACCATGTGCGCATCCAGGTGACAGGCGGTGCCGGTGGTGATCTGCACGGCACTGATGCCCTTGCTGCGTATGCGTTCAGCGTCGTTTTCTGTCTCCAGGTCGCCCACGATGACGGCGATGCGGAACTCCTGATTGAGTGCATCGATGGTGGCTTCGAGCAGGCTGGTCTTGCCGCTGCCGGGGGACGACATCAGATTGATGGCAAGCACGTCATGATTGTCGAAGTGTTGCCGATTGTGGCCAGCCTGATGATCGTTTTCACTGAGCAGGTTTTGCAGCACCTCTACGGCAACCTTGCCGTCGTGGGTATGCTCATGTTTGCCGCCGGCCTCGATGAGGTGGCGATTACCCTGGGTGACGTTACAGCCGCAGGTGTCACACATCTTTCTGCTCTCCAGAGAAATAATAAACTGCCCCACTGCAAGCAAGCGGGGTATAACTTGTAGGAGCGGCGTCCTCGCCGCGATAACTCCGTAGATGGAAAAATCGCGGCGGGGCGCCGTTCCTACCATTTAATCCTAGCGGTTTATTCCACCGCCTGCTCTGCCCGGTTCAACTCTACACTGGCGAGCAACAGCTCATCACCACTGAGCAGTTGGGTACGGTAGTCGCCACACTCGCCGCAGATCATCCGGTTGATTCCTGCATCTGTTTCAGCACCGCACTGGCTGCATCGCACTCGAATGCCGGTTGACTCCGTGATCAGTTCAGCCTGGTTTGCGATAGTTCCGGCCCGGGCAATGGAAAAGGCCTGTTCCAGCAGTTCCGGCACGACACCGGACAAGGGACCGATACGAACCACTATCCGGGTGATCTCCGATGCCTGCTCCCGGGATGCGATATCGGCGACCTGTTCAAGCATCGCCTGACAGACCGCAAGCTCATGCATTTAGGGAGCCTCTGAACGAATCATGATCAAGTGCCTTGACACCAGAATCCGCCACTTTTTCGTTGCAAACCTTCGCAATAGCTGGCTATTACGTGCGATTTGCGCCTCAAATTGGCATATTCTGATCGCCAACTCATCTTGCTCAGATTCATTCAGAGGCTCCCAGGCCGCTCGTCCAGTGTCTTCAGCATCTCATCGTAGATCTCCCAGGCGGAGCGGGCCTCCTGAGGCGTGACTTTCTGGATCGCATAACCGACATGCACCACCACGAAATCGCCAGGTTCCAGCGTCTCATGCTGCAGCATGAAGAGGCTGACGTCACGTTCAACTCCCTTCGCCTCACAGCGGGCGGTATATTGATCGATCGTTTTGATCTGCATTGGGATGCCGAGACACATGGTCAGAGAGCTACCTGTTGCTATAACCTATGGAAAGAAAACTTCTATCAGCCATTCTCCCAAGGAGCATGCATTTGTCAATTGAATCTGTCCTTATTCTGGGTATAGGCAATACATTACTGAGCGACGAGGGTATTGGTGTGCATGTGGTGAAACGCATGCAGGCGTTGCATGGCGAGTTGAAGGGTGTCGAATATTTGGATGGCGGAACCCTGAGTTTCACCCTGGCGGAACCGATTGCCAGAGCGGATGGGTTGATCGTGGTGGATGCGGCCAGGATGGAGAGTCAGCCAGGCACAGTCAGGGTATTTCGCAACGAAAAGATGGATCATTATCTCAGCGGCAACCGGCAGAGTGTGCATGAGGTTGGATTGACGGATCTGTTGGATATCTCGCGTCTGACGGAACAGTTACCTGCTCAGAGAGTACTTGTGGGCATTGAGCCGGAGTCGCTGGAGTGGGGGGAATCACCCAGCAAAACGGTTTTCCCTGCCATCGATAAGGCAATCGATGAAATTCTGTCTATACTTTGTGAATGGCGTTAGCTATAGCAAGAAATACTGCACCAATATTTCCCAATAAAATCACCGGATTTCGACCTCTAAGTGATCTGGATCAGTACTGGTTCTATCGGTTAGAGATAATCTACTAATAGATGAAATGAACGGTGTTTCATATGCAAAAACTGCAGGACATTGATGTACGTGTAGAGGCGCCTGTTGATCGGCTTGCTCAACATGGCAATGCTGTCCCCGTCCTGCATGAAATCCTCCATGCCCTGCGCCGTCTTGGCGAAACAGAAGAATCCACCACCATTGATCTTAGATCGATCCCCTTCGGTCCCGGTGATGAAGCGCTGTTGCTCGACCTACTGGGCCATGGGGAGGTGGCGGTCAAGCTGGAAGCCCTGGGCGCCAGCGATATCTATGAAACCGCATTCGCCGGTGTCTGGATCGTTGATCATAGAAATACTGAGGGCGAGCGCATCGCCCTTCAGATTGAGATTGCCCGGGTGCCTGAGATCCTTTTTACCCAGGTTGCAGATCTCACAGACTCTATTTCACGGCTCGAAAATCGTTTGCGTACTCCAGATGGGGTCGCGTCGCTGAGCAATCCTATGAACGGGAGAAGACGTGATGGCTGATTCAAATACAGAGATTAAAACACTCGGCGAAAGCCTGCGGCAGCGGGGTGTGTCAAGGCGGGGGTTTCTGAAATTCTGTACCGCCACCGCTTCGATGATGGCACTGCCTCCGGCCATGGTGCCGGCTATTGCGGAAGCGCTGGAAAAGGCCAGGCGTCCCTCTGTCATCTGGCTCTCCTTTCAGGAGTGTACAGGCTGTACCGAATCTCTCACCCGAGCCCACGCCCCCACCATAGAAAATCTCATCTTCGACCACATCTCACTCGATTATCACCACACTCTGCAAGCGGCTTCCGGAGAGGGAGCAGAGGCTGCACGTGAAGCAGCCATACATGAGAATTTCGGCAAATACCTGGTGGTGGTCGATGGGTCGATCCCATTGAAAGACCCTGGCTTCTCTACAATTGCAGGTATCAGCAACCTCGATATGCTGAAGGAGACCGTGGCGGGGGCCGCAGCGGTCATAGCAGTGGGTAGTTGCGCGGCCTTTGGTGGTCTGCCACATGCCAATCCCAACCCCACCGGGGCAGTGTCGGTCTCGGAGATCATCAAAGACAAGCCGGTGGTCAATGTCTCCGGCTGCCCACCCATTCCAACGGTGATCTCTGGTGTGCTGGCGCACTTCCTGACTTTTGGCGGTCTGCCCGAGCTGGATGATCTGGGTCGGCCGAAAGTCTTCTATGGCCAAAGCATTCATGATCGCTGCTATCGTCGTCCGTTTTACGATAAGGGCCTGTTTGCAGAGACCTTTGACGATGAAGGCGCACGCAAAGGGTGGTGTCTCTACCGCATGGGATGCAAGGGCCCGATGACCTACAACGCCTGTGCCACCACCAAGTGGAATCAGGGCACGAGTTGGCCGGTTGAGTCAGGCCATGGCTGCCTGGGTTGTTCCGAACCCGATTTCTGGGACGGCGGCGGTTTCTATAACGCCATCTCCATTCCCGACGGGGATATTGCCCGCAACATCGGTCTTGGTGCGGTAGCCGGTGTGGCCGTCGGTGCGGCAGCCGGTATGCTCAACCGCAATGCCAAGGCGGATGCGGCTGCCAGGCACGAAACCGTCACTGTGGATGATCTGGAAAAAACATCATGAGCAGCCCGATCGACTTTCTGTTGTGGGTGAAGGGACCTGCCTTTGATATCGCCCTGGCGGTGTTTGTCATCGGCATTGTCGTCCGTCTGCTGGAGATAGTGTTGCTTGGGCGGAAACAGGATCTTGCGGAGCCAAAGGGCGGGGAGTTTGGCCCCGGCTTACGCACTATCGTGACTCGGACACTACCGGAAGCAGGTAGCTTCAAACGGTCTCCATTTACGGTTATTGGTGGTTACATCTGGCATATCGGGTTTCTGATCTGTCTGCTGTTTTTCGTTCCCCATATCGAGTTGCTGCACAGCGTTCTGGGCATCAAGTGGCCGGGACTCTCCAACCATATCGTGGACGCCGTGGCAGTGGTGACAATGGTGACGTTGGTTGCGATGCTGATCGACCGCATCACTCATTCGGTGAAGCGATTTCTCAGCGGACCCGAAGACTACCTGGTGTGGTTGGCCACATTTCTGCCGTTATTGACCGGCTACCTGGCCTATCACCGTGTGCTGGCGCCCTATCCACTTGTGCTTGGGATACATATCCTGAGCATTGAGTTTTTGATGGTTTTATTCCCCTTTACCAAACTGATGCATACCTTCACATTCCCCTTGGCCCGTTGGTATAACGGTGCAATGGCCGGGCGCCGGGGGGTGCAGTCATGAGTAAGGCAACCCTGGAACGTGGACTCAATGCATTGCGTGAAGAGATCGATGCGCCGGTAGCGGCCTTCTTTTCCAGTTGTGTCAACTGTGGACTATGTGCGGAGGCCTGTCTCTTCTACACGGAAACCGGCGATCCCCGTTACACCCCCATCAACAAGCTTGAACCCCTGCGCCGTATCTGGGAGCAGGAGTTTACTCTCTGGGGGCGGATCAAGAAGGTGCTTGGTCTGGCGCAGCCGGTGACCGATGAACTGTTGCAGGAGTGGGAGCCGCTGGTCTATGACGCCTGCTCTCTCTGTGGACGCTGCTCCATGGTCTGCCCGGTGGGCAACGATATCGCCTATATGATCCGCAAGGAGCGGGAAGGTTTTGTCGCCTCGGGTAATGCACCCGAAGGCATGAAAGGCGCCAGTACCCGTGCCATCAAGGTCGGCAGTCCTATGGGGGTGAAATTCCCCGCCGTGCAGGCACAGATCAGACATATCGAGGCGGATACGGGATTGAAGATACCGGTCGATGTGGAGGGTGCTGATTATCTGGCGCTACTCTCCTCGATGGAAATCATGAACTTTCCTGAATACATTGAGGCACTGGCCAGGATCTTTAAACAGGCTGGCGTCAGCTGGACAATCTGCTCAGAGGCTTTTGAAGCGACCAATGCAGGCATCCAGATCGGCAGTAGCGATATCGCCGCAGAACTGGTCGAACGGGTGGTGAAAGGCGCTGAGAAATTGAAGGTCAAATATGTCATCAGTCCCGAGTGTGGCCACGCCTATACTGCCATCCGCTGGGAAGGGCCGAATCTGATCGGCCGGCGCTACCCCTTCAAGGTGGTGCATATTCTCGAACTGCTGGATGAGTTGAGAGTCGCTGGAAGACTGAAGACCCAGGGTATGGATGAGGCGCGGCTGACTTTCCACGATCCCTGCCAGATCGTGCGCAAGGGCGGGGTGTTGGAACCCCCGCGCAATCTGCTTAAGCAGGTTGCGGCGAACTTCGTGGAGATGAGTGACCACCGTGAGATGAACTGGTGTTGCGGCGGTGGTGGCGGTGTCAGTGCCAATGAGCGGGCAGATGAACTGCGGCTCAAGGTGTTCGCGAGGAAAAAGAGCCAGCTGGATGAGCTGAATGTGGACAAGTTGGTTACGGCTTGTGCCAATTGCCGCTTGATGCTGGAAGATGGCCTTGAAGAGTATCGGGTGGAACTTCCGGTGGTCGGACTGACCGAGATGTTGGCGGAACATCTGGTAGAAGAGAACGAATAGCTAGTGTAGGTTCGGCTTGACCGGACTTGTGGGGCGGGAGAAACCCCTTCAGGAGACGAGAGAAAATGAGCGAACGTATCGTCGTTGATCCGATTACACGGATCGAAGGGCACCTCAGGATCGAAGCGGAGATGGCTGGCGATAAGATCGTCAGTGCATACTCCTCCGGCACTATGGTGCGCGGCATCGAACTTATCCTGCAGGGCCGGGACCCGCGTGATGCCTGGGCGTACGCACAGCGTATCTGCGGTGTCTGCACCCTGGTTCACGGCATCGCATCGGTACGGGCAGTGGAGAATGCGCTGAACTATCCGATCCCGCCCAATGCGCAACTGATCCGCAATCTGATGATTGGCGCGCAGTATATCCATGATCATGTGATGCACTTCTATCACCTGCACGCGCTGGACTGGGTGGATGTGGTATCTGCGCTCTCCGCCGACCCTGGAGCGACTTCCCAACTTGCCCAATCGATAAGCAAGTGGCCCAAATCCTCGCCCGGCTACTTTTCCGACATGAGGCAGAAGCTGAAGGGCTTTGTCGAATCCGGACAGCTCGGCATTTTTGCCAAGGCCTACTGGGGTCACTCCGCCTACAAACTGCCGCCTGAAGCCAACCTGATGGCAGTCTCCCACTATCTGGAGGCGTTGAGCTGGCAGCGTGATGTAGTGAAGCTGCACACCATCTTCGGCGGCAAGAATCCACACCCGAACTTCCTGGTCGGCGGGACGGCTTCCCCGATCGATCTCAATTCCGATTCCGCGATCAACGCAAAGAAATTGGCACAGGTGCAGAATGTCATTACCCAGATGCAGACGTTCGTGGATCAGGTCTATGTGCCGGACACACTGGCGATCGCCGGTTTTTACAAGGACTGGGGCGAAAGAGGCGAGGGTGTGGGGAACTTCCTCTGTTATGGCGACCTGCCGGCCACCACCATGGATGATCCATCCAGTTACTTCCTGCCCGCCGGTGTGATCCTGAATCGTGATCTCTCCACTGTTCATCCTCTGGATATGAACAATCCTGACGAGATTCAGGAGTTCGTCTCACACTCCTGGTATGACCAGGGTGACGGCAAAGATGCGCCTAAACATCCCTATGATGGCGAGACCAACCTTAACTACACAGGTCCGAAACCGCCCTATAAACACTTGAATGTGGATGAGTCCTACTCCTGGATTAAATCTCCGCGCTGGAAAGGAAAACCGATGGAGGTCGGGCCTCTGGCTCGCGTGTTGATGCTCTATGCCAAAGGCCACGAGCAGACCAGGGAACTGGTCAATATGACCCTCAAGACCCTGGATCTGCCAGTCAGGGCGCTCTTCTCCACCCTTGGCAGAACAGCCGCCCGAACCCTGGAGACCAAGATCATCGCCGATGCCATGCAGGGTTGGCAGGACCAACTGATCGCCAATATCAAGGCGGGAGATACCAAGACCTTCAACGAGGCACTCTGGGAACCCTCAACCTGGCCGAGCCGCTGTCAGGGAGTGGGTTTCATGGAGGCGCCGCGCGGCGCACTCGGTCACTGGGTGGTGATTGAAAACGGTAAGATTTCCAACTACCAGGCGGTCGTGCCCAGTACCTGGAATGCCGGTCCCAGGGATGCCCAGGGACAGCCTGGCGCCTATGAAGCTGCACTGCAGGACAACCACCAGGTGGTCGATCCCAAGCAGCCGGTGGAGATCCTCCGCACCATTCACAGTTTCGACCCCTGCATTGCCTGTGCAGTCCATCTGTCTGATCCTGAAACGGGGGAGAAGATCGAAGTGAAGGTGACTTAATGGTTATCGATGTAGTTGAAATACCTTCTCGGTGAGCTGGCTCAGTCCCTTATTACGGAACTGCGGATTTTCATCCAGAATCTGCTGACTGAAGAGGGTTTCTATCCGATAGTCTGCCTGATAGAGCGATCGCACCTCATCTTCATGGACCGCAAAAGGGGGTCCCTGCATCTCGGCCTGATCGTACTCCATGGTAACCAGCAACGTTGTTGCGGCAGGAGGTTTGATCTCAATGAGATGTCTGGCATATCGCGCCCGCATTTCTGGCGGCAGGGCGACTAGCGATGCCCGGTCGTAAATGCCTCCTATGCCTTTCAGGTCGTCTTGTCTCAGATCGAAAAAGTCACCGAGCAACAGGGTAAGTCCGTCGGTCGAGTACTCAGTAAAAGCACCGGCTTGGGTAATTTGGGGCGTCAGATTGTTCTCCTGGAAGAAATCCCGTACGGCAATGGGACTGATCTCGATACCTAGCACTTCATGTCCCTGGGCGCGGAGCCAGAGCAGATCTCGGCTTTTCCCGCATAGGGGAACAAAGATCCGGCTTTGGCCTTTCAACTTCAAACTGCCCCAGAATGTCTGGAGGTGGGTGTTGATCTCATGTTGGTGGAAGCCGATCTGATTCTGCCGCCAGCGTTCAATCCAGAAGTCGGTTTCCATTGTGTGCCTCCAGGGTAATAAATGTGGCGATATAGTATCCAAAACATCGCGGACAGCATACTGACTAAAATTGGCGAATATAGGATTCCCCGTTTGGCTTGGGAGTGACAAAATAGCGCATCCCAGTCTTCAGTCAGATGAGCAACTGCCACCTTGGTCGACAACAGCACCTCTCAGCCATTTCCGTCACAATCGGATATCGAAACCTGTATGCAGGTCGACCGGCACCTTTTTGTCCGGCGTCTGCGGGGATTGCAACGACGGCGCAAGTCAGGAGAACCCTATGATCAGGGGTTGTTCAAGCTGAACCGGGATATTCTGGCCTCGCAGGCGCGGCTGCAGCAACGGCGGGAGAGCCTGCCCGAAGCGGCCTTCCCTCCGGAACTGCCCATTACCGCGCGCCTCGAAGATATACAAACGCTGATCACCGAGAATCAGGTTATCGTGCTCTGTGGTGAGACCGGCTCCGGCAAATCGACCCAGCTGCCGAAGATCTGTCTTAGTCTGGGCCGCGGAGTGGGGGCGTATATCGGTCATACTCAGCCGCGCCGGATCGCGGCCCGGACCCTCTCATCCCGCATCGCTTCGGAACTGGGGGTGGAGACCGGCACCTCTGTTGGTTACAAGGTTCGTTTCAGCGACCGGGTGGGGCCTAACACCCATGTCAAATTGATGACCGACGGCATCCTGCTGGCGGAGATACAGCAGGACCCCTTCCTGAATCAATACGACACCCTGATCATCGATGAGGCGCATGAGCGCAGTCTCAATATCGACTTCCTGCTCGGTTATTTGCAGAATCTGTTGCCCAAGCGCCCGGATCTGAAGCTGATCATCACATCGGCGACCATCGATCCCGACCATTTTTCCAAACATTTCAACGATGCGCCGGTGATCGAGGTCTCTGGGCGGACCTTTCCGGTGGAGGTTCGCTACAAGACTCCGGAAGAGGAGGGGAGCAGCGAACGGGATGATCCGATGCAGGCCGCTATCATGGATGCGGTGGATGAACTCTCCCGTATCGATCGGGGAGACATCCTTATCTTCCTCAGTGGCGAGCGGGAGATTCGTGAGACCGCCGAGAACCTGCGCAAGCATAAACTTGATCTGACCGAGGTGCTGCCATTCTATGCCCGGCTGAGTCCGGCAGAGCAGGGACAGATTTTCAAACCCCATAGAGGGCGGCGCATCGTGCTGGCCACTAATGTAGCGGAGACCTCACTTACCGTGCCCGGCATCCGCTACGTCATCGATGCCGGTTTTGCACGTATCAGCCGATACAGCCACAAGAGCAAGGTGCAGCGTCTTCCGGTTGAACACATCTCACAGGCCTCCGCAAACCAGCGTATGGGGCGTTGTGGTCGTGTCGCCAAAGGTGTCTGTATCAGGCTCTATTCGGAAGAGGATTTCGAGTCCCGCACGCCTTTTACCGAACCGGAGATCCAACGAACCAATCTCGCAGCGATCATCCTGCAGATGAAGTTGTTAGGTTTTGGGGAGATCGACGATTTCCCCTTTGTTGATCCACCCGACAGCCGCCTCATCAAGGACGGTTACAGGGTGTTGGAGGAGATCGGTGCGATCGGTGGCGATCAGCGGGTGACAAAGCTTGGCCGGCAACTTGCCCGGTTGCCTGTCGACCCGCGTATCGGACGTATGCTGTTGGCGGCGGCCCACAGCCACTGCCTGCGGGAGGTGATGGTAATCGCAGCCGCCCTCAGCGTACAGGACCCGCGGGACCGTCCGCTGGACAAGCAGCAACAGGCGGACGAGGCGCATGCCCTGTTCCGCCACCCCGAGTCCGATTTTCTCGGTTATTTTCAACTCTGGCTGGATCTGGAGATCCAACGTAAGCACCTGTCGCGCAACAAGTTCAAAAAATATTGCCGCACACGATTTCTCTCCTGGACACGGGTGCAGGAGTGGCACGATATCCACACACAACTGCGTCTGCAGATGCACGGCATGGGGTTCAAAGAGAACAGTGAAGAGGTGGGTTATGAGCAGGTGCATCGCGCCATGCTCAGCGGCCTGCTGAGCCATATTGGATTCAAGTCAAAGGAGCGGGACTATCTGGGTGCGCGCAATAGCCGCTTCTTTATCTTTCCCGGCTCCGGTCTGTTCAAGAAGCCGCCCAAATGGGTGATGGCGGCAGAACTGGTGGAGACCACTAAACTCTATGCCCGTACCAACGCAGCCATTCAGCCGGAGTGGATCGAGGCCTGTGCCGGACATCTGCTCAAGCACAACTATTCTGAGCCCCATTGGGAGAAGCGGCGGGGGCAGGTGGCGGGATACGAGAAGGTTACGCTCTACGGACTCACGCTGGTGCCCCGGCGCAGGATCAACTTCGGTCCCATCGACCCAAAACTGGCGCGGGAGATATTTATCCGCTCCGCACTGGTGGAGGGGGATTTCCAGACACGTGCCCCTTTCTGGCGGCACAACCAGGAGAAAATCGCTGCAGTCCATGATCTGGAGGCAAAATCCCGTCGACGTGACATCCTGGTGGATGAGGAACGCATCTACGGTTTCTACGACCAACGCATCCCCGAGGGGATCTGTACTACGCCGGCATTCGAGAAGTGGCTGAAAAAGCAATCGAAACAGGAATCAAAACGGCTCTATCTCAGTGAGGCCGACCTGATCAGGGAGGATGCCTCTATCGTCCCGGATGGTCAGTTTCCCAACCATCTGGATATCAATGGCATGGCGCTTCCCCTGGAATATTCTTTTGATCCCGGGCAGCAGCAGGACGGGATTTCACTGGTGGTGCCGCAAGATGTCCTGGGTCAGGTTACCGAGGCCAGATGTCAGTGGCTGGTGCCGGGATTGCTGCGGGAGCGGGTCATTGCGCTGATTCGGGGGCTGCCAAAATCCCTGCGCAAGTCCTTCGTGCCGGTCCCCGACTTTGCCGATGCCTGTCTGCAGGGGATTGAGCCCTCCGACAGGCCTTTGATCCAGGTGCTCGGTGAGCGTCTGAAGCAGATTACCGGCGTCCATGTGCCGGAGGATGCCTGGTCCGATGACGAACTGCCGGAGCATCTGCGTATGCAGATCAAGGTCGTCGACGAAACAGGAAAACAGATTGGATCAGGCCGGAATCTTGATCTTTTGCACAAAGCACATCGGACAAGCCATAGAGGGTTCCAGCAACTTGCCTCACCCGATCTCGAACAGGAGGGGCTGACTGATTGGGATTTTGGCCCCCTGCAGCCCAGCCTCTCTGTAAAACGCGGCGGCATCACCCTGAAAGGGTTTCCTGCGCTGGTGGACGAGGGCGACAGCGTTGCCATCCGTCTGCTTGATTCGGAAGCCTCTGCCCACCAGAGCCACAAGGCGGGTGTGCGGCGGTTGATTAAACTCAAGCTGGCAAAGGAGATCCGCTATCTGCGCAAAAACCTGCCCAACCTGGCGCGCATGCGCCTGCAATATGCCAAAGTGCCCAAGGCGCCGGAGGGGCTACCCGTCGAGAAGCAGCAGAATCTGGAGGATGAGTTGGTTACCTATATCCTCGACCGTACCTTTCTGGACGGGTTGCCTGAGATACGGGACAAGGAGATTTTTCTCGACCGAATAGAGCGCTGTCGCAATGCGATGATGACGGTGGCCAACGACGCCTGTCAGGAGGTTGGAAAAATCATCGAATGGTACCAGAAGGTCAGAAAAAAACTCTCCGGCACGACGCAGATCAACTGGATGGCATCCGCTGCCGACATGCAACAACAACTCGACCGTCTGGTTTTCAAAGGATTTCTGGGAGTGACACCGTTGGAGCAACTTGGCCGTTTCCCCCGCTATCTACAGGCGCTGGAAAAGCGTCTGGAAAAGCTGCAAAGCGCTGCAGCCCGTGATCAACAGCAGATCCGGGAGATGGCAAAGACCTATCAGCAGTGGCAGCAGTGGGATGAACAGTGCAGGAAAAACGGGCGCAGCGATGAGAGGATCGATGAGATGCGCTGGCACTTTGAGGAGTTGCGGGTCTCCCTGTTCGCCCAAGAGCTGGGAACCGCCTATCCCATATCCCTGAAACGAATCGAAAAGCGCTGGAAAGAGTTGGGACTTTAGGCCGAATCAAGCGTAGCGGATCCGGCATCATTTGGTTCAGACAACTATTGGGTTGCATGGGGGCGCCGTGCTATCTTTCCCGCGCATATTTAATTCACAGGAACAACTGCTCATGACTCAGTGCTATTGCGGCTCCGGCCGGGATTTTGAAACCTGCTGTCAACCGATTCTGGAGGCCAGCCAGACTGCGGGGACTGCAGAGGCGCTGATGCGTGCCCGCTACAGTGCGTTTGCCACTCAGCAACCGGAATTCCTGCATGAGTCACTCCATCCCGATCATCGAAAGGATCACGATGTAGCAGCAACCCGGCGCTGGGCACTGAATTCACAGTGGCTCGACCTGGAAATTGTCGAGGTGAAAGGTGGTGGGACAGATGACGAAGAGGGTACAGTTGAGTTCATCGCCTCCTACAAAGAGCGGGATCTGCTGCGCAAACATCATGAATTGAGTCATTTCAGCAAATCCGACGGTCTCTGGTATTTTGTCGATGGTGAACTCGTACTGCCCAAGACTGAGGTGAGGGAGTCACCAAAAGTTGGCCGCAATGACCCATGTCCCTGCGGTAGTGGTAAGAAGTACAAGAAGTGTTGTGGACGGTGAATCTACCCATTTTGTGACTTCTCTCCCTGGAATTATTATCGGTTTTCCTCAAGAATAGTGGTTATGTGCCGAAAATCTGATCATTCAAGGGCTTTTGCTGTTGTCAGACAGACATCGGGTTTTCGCAATGAATGAACAGATTATATTGAGATGAAACGGGTCAGAAGCAGGATGAAATGCTCCATGACGGCAGGCAGATCACTATTGATCTTCTGCCTGCTGGTTTTCTCGTCTTCTCTGATGGCGCAGATCTTCAAATATCGAGCGCCGGACGGGCACATCCATTTCACCGATCATCCCATGGCGGGCAGTTATCGCCTCTTGTGGAAATCAGCTCCTGCAGCCAGCGCCTCCGGCGGTTACTCTGTTGCAGAATTCAAACAGAACAAATCAAAACTGTCACCGTTGATTGACGCAACTGCCAAAAACATGCGTCTGCATCCGGGGTTACTCCATTCGGTGGTGCGGGCAGAATCGGCCTACAATCCCCGTGCGGTTTCAAAGATGGGTGCTCAGGGACTGATGCAGCTGATGCCGAAAACCGCCAGACGTTACGGCGTCAACGATGCCTTCAATCCCCGGCAGAATCTGGAGGGTGGTGCGCGCTATCTGAAAGATCTTCTGCAGCAGTTCGGTTTTGATTTGAAGCTGGCCTTGGCGGCATATAATGCCGGTGAGGGTGCGGTAAAGAAGTTTGATAATCAAATCCCCCCCTATCCCGAAACACAGCAGTATGTGAAAAAGGTGATGGGGTACTATCGCAGCCACCTGCAGGGATCGGCCAACTGAAGGCTGATTCAAGCGTAGCGAACCGGCTCTGCAACTTGCTGCGAAGAGGTTGCACCCTACCGGATGCTCATTTTCAGAATGGCTTGAACTCCGAAACTCGAATAATCAGAAACTGTTTTATCCAACCATGAGATAATCCACTCCCCGCCGGTACCCCATATCCTCAAGTTCCTGCCGGATGAGATCCCGCGCACCGTGGTTGGTGACATAGACGAGAACAAAGGGTTTGTTCTCCTGCAGAAGCCACTCAGGCGAGACGACCGGGACACCCTGCAAACGGTTTCCAATCTTACGTGGATCAATATCGATCCATGCCTTTACCTGGAAACCCTGCTCCAACAGTCGCTGACAGCGCTTACGGGTTTTGCGCCCGGCACCCCAAATCACCAGCTCGTCGCGTCGGGCCAGCAGTTGTGGATCCCGGGCGAGGTAGTGTGCACGCAACCGATCGAACGCCTCCCTGCTGCAACGTGGATCCTGCCGGGAGGTACGGTTTTCACTCTCCCGCCAGTCGAGCAGGATCTGCGGTAGCTTGGCCATCCGGTAACCGGCAAAGTGCAACCTGAACCAGAGATCGTAATCCTCAGGAAACATCCCTTCGCGATAGCCACCTGTCTCAATGATGGTTTTGCGTCGGAACATTACGCTGGGATGGGCAAAGGGGGATTCGATGTAGATATCCGCAGCAATCTCATCAGGATCCAGGCACTGATTTTGCCAACGTATATATTCACGGTAACCTGCCTGGATCAAAGTCTCCGGGAACAGTCTGACTTGGCATCCCACCAGGGTAATGGCGCTATTTTGCCGGAGATAATCCACTTGCAATTGCAGACGTTCCGGATCCATCAGATCGTCAGCATCCATGCGCGCAATCAGTGGAGATGTGGCCTGCATCAGGCCGTAGTTCAAGGCATTGACCAGACCTGGATGGGAATTGTGCAGCAGGCGTATCCGCTTATCGCAATTGGCGTGTTGCTGAACCACGCTGCAGGAGTCATCACGACTGCGATCGTTGATGGCGAGCAGATGAAAGTCCTGGAAGGACTGCTGCCTGATGGACTTCAGACAGGGATCAAGTGTGGTCGCCGCATCACGGAACGGGAGGATGATATCCAGCTTGATCAGGAGATGCTTGCCCAGTCCACAATCATGGTATCGATGACAGTGGTCACTTCATCCGAGATGTCGATGATGCGAAAGCCGGTCCAAAAGGTATCGGGTTGCGCGGCTTCGCTGCACCAGAGTGCTTCAGCACCAAACAAAATCTTGCTATGACCCTTCACCAGATACGGGAGCCGCATATCCAACTGGTAAATGGACCCCGTCTTGATGGGGTTGGCGCTGAGCAGCATGAAACCTTCAACGGTGATATTTACCACCTGCCCCATGTAGGCTGCTGTTATCTGGTCCGATACTTCAAGGACCTCATTGGCTATCTTGCGCGGTAGGATACGGTACTCAACCATCGACTGGATCCCTATAGTTACTGCCGGGAATCTTTGACCAAGCGTCTTCTCCCGTCTCGTTATCGTTAGTAATATTCTCGGCAATCTCTTCTGTAGCCTTGAGAGAGCGTTGCAGCATTCTGCGAATGGCGTGTAGAGTGCGTTCGACAAATGGGTCACTGCTCTCTTCGAGAATCTTCGATTTCCCGTCCATGATCTCTTGTGCCAGTTTGCGCAGGGGTTTTATGGCGGTTTGCACTCCAGCCCTGTCCACGAACATGCATGAGGATGTCAACGGGCTGAGCCATGAGAGTTTCACCCGCTTGACATCATTGGGACCACTGCTGAGATCAAACCAGGTGCCGAACTCGGTCTTGCGTAACTTGTCCATCATCTTCAGGAGATCGTCAGAGATCTGTTCTTTGGACTCAGAGGATTCCGGAACAGGTATAGGAGGCTCTGGTTGAGTGGTTTGAAAAGGTTTTGCTTCAGGCGCTTTTGGTGTGCTGACACTCTTGGGTTCACTGACCGCAGATGAACCGGCTGACATAGCGCTTTCTGCATTGGCCAGGAGTTCGAAAAGTGCTCGACTCTTCTCTTGATGGTAGCCGCCTAGAGACTCAAGTCCTTCTTCAATCGTATTACGCAGGTAGGGTAGCGTCTTCTCAAGTTCCCTCCGCTCATCTTGGGTCTTTTTCTCTTCAAAGACCCAAGCCAGCTCATCTGCAACATGTAGTGCGTCCTTCCAGTCTTCACTCATCTCACCATCGGGGTGGCGCAGCAGGATGAAAATCAGTTTGTCCGTCCAGGTTTGAACCAGAAAGTCCCTCGCTACCTGAGGCAGGAAGGCACCGAAGGTTCGGGCTTTCATCTCCTGGCCTGCCCTCTGCCTTGCATCGTTGAGTTTTTCCCGTCCCTTGGCTGAGTCCTGGGCCCGTTTTTCCAGAACTTCGGTTTTCCGGCGAAAATCATCCATTCTCGCCTTGAAGTTGGTCAGTAGATCGGAAAAGAGTTTGATGTTGTCAGAAAACTCTTTGAGCACGTGATCGACTACCGACTGCATGTCTGGATATATACCACGCTTGAGATTGTGCTCATCGATCCAGTGGCTGCCCGCTTCAACCATGCAGTCGAGTAGCTGACGTGCATCGTGATTGCTGTCGGTGAGCAGATGACGGTCGATAATGGCGACTTTCAGATAGGGGGTGTGCAGGTGACTGATCAGTGCCTTGGCGACTGCGGGAAGGACAGGATCATTCAACATATATTCAAACAGCATACCGACAAGATCAATGGTGTCTTCATCCACTGTATCCAACTGATCGGTGTCGATCTGACTGTAGAGTTTGTTTCGCTCCTCGAGCAGTGTCTGTTTGATACGGGTAAGGAACTGTTCATCGAGTTCAATGTTCGGAATGAACGGGGCGTCCGTCGAAGCATCGGGCAGATAATCTGATCTTGTGGCTGGCTGAATATCATTAAGTACGGAGACAAGGTTCGTGGTAGTGGGCAGCTGCCCGCCGCCGGAGTGCCCGCTGGCGCCACTCACTCTACCCGTTGAGCCACTGCCACTTCCCTGCCGAGCTGTTGAGTGTCTATGGGGTGGGCTGCCACGCCGGGATGCGAGGAGGCCAATGATTGAGTCAAAGAGTTCTTCCCCGAGATCCTGTTCTGAGGTTACGGCGTTTTGATCCTCGGTTTGCTGGGTACTTCCATCCTTACCGCCGCGTTGACCAGCTGCCTGTGGATTTCGAATAGTATGTCTAAGGTGGGGCAGTACACCGGCATCCTTGAGGTTGTTGTTGAAATCCTCATACAGAGAGCCTAGCTGCTGCAAAACGTACTTGTTGAAAAGCGCGAGAACAATAAGCTTGATGTTGGATTCGAGACCCAGACTGTCGATAGCACTGGCGAAAGCGTTGACAAGATGCTGAGGACTGGCAGGGGTTCTGTTTTTTTCTATCGCCTCGCCACCGTTGATAACGGCAAGACGCTGGCTAAGTGCGTAGAGTTGAGACCGATGGCCGATGGTCGCTTTACTGACCATGTTTTCGATGGCCGTGGTTTGGTCCATGGAGTCGTCATCGACCAGCTCGAGTTCGATATCGCTGCTCAGATCGGAGAAGGGATCACTATCCCGCTTCCTGGCCCAGAAATTATCAAAACCTGCGCTGAGTTGCTCTCTGAACTCATGTTCCACCAAGCCGTGGCGGTTCCGAATCAGGCTGATCGCTTCAAAAAAGCGATTCTGCATCAGATCGTTCTCCGCTTTTTGAGCGAAACTCATCAACGCCTTGTCTGTGTTGGCAAACAACTCTGTCAGCAGAGCGCTAACATAGACCAGCACCATGTCCTTGCAGCGGCTCATGAGTGGTTGAAACTGGGTCTGATATTTACTTTTTCGTGATTCCGGTGATGGCACCATCACTTGATCCTTCAACGCGATTGACTAAATCTGACTTGTGCCGGTAGCAGCCGGCATCAGGTCATTAAATTAAGGCTTAACCCGCACACTCTCCCCAATCGTCTCTATATTCATGCGGGAACACCGGAGTACCATTGGCAGTCTTTCCCAGTAAGGTTAGCACAGACGAAACTGATTTATGAACAGAAAGTTAGACAGGTTTTCTCATAAGTAGCGATTAGTTCGCAGAGGGCCAATTGGCTGGCTAACAGAAGGAACGAAAAGCAGTGGGGAAATCGGGGGAATATCATTCTGATAATTTAACTGAATTCAGCTGAATTCGCCTCTTGGGCTGGCCAACCCTGATTTTCAAGAAACCGGCAGGCTGGCCGATAAAATTGTGAATTAGGGTTAACTGCAGGTGATTTAAATGAATGCCGAGGAACTGGTCGATGGGATAGAGCATCTGGTTTCGCTGCCGGATGTCTGTATCAAGGTCAATATGATGGCTGATTCTCCGCTCTATTCAGCAAAAGATATCGGGGAGGTAATCTCTCAGGATACCGACCTTTCCGCACGCCTCCTGAGCATGGTCAACAGTGCCTTCTACGGTATGCGGGCTCCGGTGGAGACCATCTCCAGAGCCGTCACGATCATTGGCACAAAAGGTCTGCGCAACCTGGTTCTGGTTACCTCAGCGGCTGAGATTTTTACCGGCATCCCAGCTGATTTGGTCGATATGACAGAGTTCTGGCGATACTCAGTGACGACCGGGATTATTGCCAAGGCGCTTTCAGCCAAGTGCAATGTTTTGCATGGTGAACGCCTGTTCGTAATGGGTGTGCTGCATGATATCGGCAGGCTGGTTATCTACTTGCGCCTGCCGGAGCAGTCGCGGGATGTATTGCTGATTACCGGGGGGGACGATGCCATTCTTACTGACACTGAGGCGGATGTTTTCGGTTTTACCCACATGGATGCCGGTGCAGCATTGCTGAAAACCTGGAAACTGCCGGAAAGTCTGATTACCGTCGCTGGAACTCACCATGAACCGTTGAACGCGGGTGACTGCCGGCTTGAAGCTTCCCTGGTAAACCTCGCGGGCTTGCTCGCACAAGGTGAAATGACCGGCGAGTCACTGGATGAAATTCTTGATCAGATACGGCCCGAGGTCTGGCAGGCCACTGGCCTGGACAGCGATAAGGTCGCATCGGTGATGAAGGAAGTTCCGGCCCAGGTGGCCGAGGTACTGGATGTTGTGCTGGCGCCGCATATGCCTGCGGAGCAAAGGCACTGATTTATTACTCATGACTCTCTACCCTCTATCCGCTACGCTTGATCGGGCCTACGAAATTTAATATCCCAGTAACTGCCACAGGCTCATGATTTGAGTCCCAGAGAGGGTAGAATAGGGTCTCATGTTGAGACTCTATCAATCCAATCGACTCGAGATTCTGTCCCTGCGGCTGAGTACGCTGCTGGCTGAACCGATGGCCTCCCCTCTGGAGGAGGAGGTGCTGGTTGTACAGCACCCCGGCATGGGGGGGTGGCTCTCCCTTGAAATTGCGCAAAAACTGGGAATCTGTGCCAATATCCGATTTCCCATGCCTGCCTCTTTCGTCTGGGAGGTGTTTCGTGCCTTTCTTCCTGATGTCAGTGAATTCAACCGGTTTGAACCCTCCCTGCTCAGATGGCGAATATTCCAACTGCTCGATGAGATTGGCCAAGAGCCGGTATTTGCGCCAGTTAGCCATTACCTAAGGAAGGAGAGTGAGAAGCGTCGCTTCCAACTGGCGGACCGACTGGCAGGTCTGTTCGACCGCTATCTGGTCTATCGTCCCGACTGGATCTGCAAATGGGATAAGGGTGAGTCTGCTGTTGCGGGGGATGAGTGGCAAGCGGAAATATGGCGCCGGTTGGCCGCGGACGAGGCTGTTCATTGGGTGCATCTGCAGGAATCCCTGTTCCAGGCCATGTCGGGCGATGCTGCAAATCCTTCCCGCGGTTTACCTGCGCGGCTCTTTCTCTTTGGGGTGCCTACGCTCTCTCCGGGCTATCTTGAGATTATCCGGCAGCTCTCCCGTTGGATAGATATCCATCTTTTCCTGCTGAATCCCTGCGAGGCCCATTGGCTTGAAATCATGCCCGAGAGGGAGAAAGTAAGGCGGGAGCTGGCGTCATCCGGTACCGAAGACCTCTACCTGGAGGTTGGCAATCCGCTGCTTGCCTCTCTGGGACGACAGGGCAGAGATTTTTTCTCCACGATAAATGAGTTCGATCCAGGCTCTGAAGAGTGGTTCGAAGCTGCCGAAGGGGATGGCTGCCTGGTCGGGTTACAGCGTGAGATTCTGCATCTCGAACAGCCTGAAACCATTGAAGATGAACGAGATCATTCCGTTGCATTTCACCGCTGCCACAGTCCCATGCGGGAGATTGAAGTCCTCTATGATCAGTTGTTGGCAATGTTCGAGGAGATGCCCGACCTGACTCCCGCCGATATTCTGGTGATGACGCCCGATATCGATACCTATGCGCCGCTTATCGAAGCCCGTTTCTCCGAGCCGGGGGATTGCCCTGCCATCCCTTACCGCATCAGCGACCGGACCCAAGGGCTTGAAAATCGCTATGTCACGGCATTCCTTGATCTGCTTTCGGTCCCTGCCGGCCGCTATGGGGTCGATGAGATTCTCAGGTTACTGGAGTTTCCGGCGATTCAGCAGCGGTTCGGCCTTGATGAAGCGGGTCTGGAACGCATCGTCGAATGGATTGAACAGGCGGCAATTCGCTGGGGACGTGACGCCGAGAGTAAATTGGCGTTTGATCTGCCTGCCGACCCGCGGAATACCTGGCGCTTCGGGCTGGAGCAGCTGGTACTGGGTTACGCTATGTCATCAAACGATGAAGCCTTGTGGCAGGGCATTCCACTCCCGGAGAGTGCAGAAGGTTCGGAATCTGTTTGGTTGAGTGGACTGTTGGGTTTCTGCCGATCCCTGTTTGAATTGGAGGATAGGCTCTCTGGTATGGTCTCGGTTGCCATATGGTGTGACCGCCTGCAGCGGATTCTGGATCGTTTTTTTGCCGCCGATGAGAGCGCGGAGCAGCCGCTGCAACTTGTTCGGGACACCCTTGTGCGACTGGGAGAAGAGGCGGAAGAGGCCGGCTTTCAGGGCCAGGTCTCTCTCTCCCTGATTCGTCAGCAACTTGAACTGCTCTTCAGTCACGGTTCAAGCCGGGGCTTTCTTGGTGGCGGGGTCAATTTCTGCGCACTCACCCCCATGCGCAGCCTGCCCTTCAAGGTGATCTGCCTGATCGGGATGAACGACGGCGCTTTTCCCAGGGAACCCCCAACCCTGGATTTTGACCTGATGGCGAAGCAGTTTCGTTTTGGCGACCGCTCACGACGGGCCGATGATCGTTATCTGTTTCTGGAGACCCTGATCTCTGCCCGTGAACGGCTCTATATCAGCTATGTCGGCCGCAGTCTCAAAGACATCAGCGCACTGCCGCCTTCGGTGCTGGTGGAAGAGCTGCGGGACTATGTGGCGTCTCAGGTGGGCAAGTCCGGTTTGGATAGTATGACCTTTACGCACCCGCTTCAGCCCTTCAGCCCCAACTATTTTCAATCGGGAGGACATCTCTTCAGTTACTCATCGAGGATGCAAGAGGCAGCCCAGTTAGTTGGGCATGGAAAAAAACAGCGCCAGCCGCTGGTGGTCGCGCCGCTACCCAAAATGGAGCCGGTAACAGATTCAGTGGATCTGCATCTTCTGAGGCGTTTTTACAGTGCCGGTCCTGCGCGGGCATTTGCGGCCCGGCGACTCAACCTCAGGTTGGAAACCGCCCGGGATATTCCTGATGCACGTGAAACCTTCGAGATGGAAAAATTTACCGCCGAAGCCGTTGAGCGTGAACTGGTGGAACGGCTACTTTCGGGAGAGTCAGCGGAATCCTTCTATCAACTGCTCGATCTCCGGGGTGAGTTGCCACACGGAAAACCCGGACGACGTCACTTTCAACAGCTCTGCGGATCCGCCCAGATAATGGTGGAACGGTTGAATGCGGGGGCTTTTGGTGAAGAGATGCCGCCCCTGGATGTCGATCTGATGCTGGACGGCCTGCGGCTGACCGGTCGGCTGAACGGATTGCGCACTACAGGCCTTCTCGAATACAGCGCAGGCAAGATATATCCCCATCAAAGACTGGATCTCTGGATTCGATTTCTGGCGTTGAATCTTATCAGGCCTGAAGGGGTGGCATGGGAGGCAATCTGGCTGTCACCGGATGAGGAGGGGAGGTTTATTGCACCGGACGACCCGGAAGCCCATCTGCAGCAACTGGTGGCGCTCTACCGGCAGGGTATGCTGACGCCACTGCATTTCTACGCGGGCACCTCCTGGTCCTATGCTGAGAAATGGCGGTCGACGGAAGACCGGCCTATGGCCCTCTACCAAGCCCAAAAGCGCTGGTTCAACGATCCTCCGGCACACGGGAGCAAACCCCACCACAGACTGCTGATGCCTGGCGAAGAGATGCTGGATGAGGCATTCCATGAGATCAGTCTCGCCGTCTTTTTGCCCCTCATGGATCACATGGAACTGGTGGAGTGAAACTGATGGATCTCAATACCGTACCGCTGGAGGGGCTGAACCTGGTGGAGGCCAGCGCCGGAACCGGCAAGACTTATACGCTTACCGGACTCTATCTGCGTCTGTTGATCGAACATGGGGTCGATCCGGATTCCATTCTCGTGGTGACCTATACCAATGCCGCGACCGCAGAGTTGAAGGCACGTATCAGAGGGCGTCTGCTGGAAGTGAGGGAGGCCTTTTCCTGTGGAAAGTCGGATGATCCGCTACTCATTTATCTGCTCCAGACTCAGCCGGATCATGCTGTGATGGTCAAACGCCTTAATCTGGCGATTGCAGGATTTGATCGGGCAGCGATCTATACCATCCACGGCTTCTGTCAGCGGGTATTGACTGAAAATGCCTTTGGGAGTGGCCAATCCTTCGATGCAGAATTGGTTCCGGATCAAACGGCTCGTGTGCAACAGATCGCGGATGATTTTTGGCGGCGGGAACTGGAAGGCTTACCGGATGGTATTACTGATCGGGTAAGGGCGGAGATCGGCACACCGGAGGGTCTGCTCTCTGCGGTTCATGATGGCTTGGGCAAACCCTATCTGCTGGTGCGTGGGGCTGAGTCTCCTGCCGACCCCGCTGGATTGGAGACGCAGGCGGCGCAAATCATCAAGCAGCTGCAACCAATATGGCAGGTGGATGGAGACTGGATTCGTGAAACGCTGGGTAACGCAGCCGTTTTCAAACAGACATCCTACAAATCCAGCATCATCTCACTCTTGTGCGATGAGATGGATAGCTGGCTGTCACAGGAGAGTCCAGCGGTTGGTGCCTTTGAAAAACTGGAAAAATTTTCTTCCAGTTCCATCAGGCGGGCGATCAAAAAGGGACATCAGGCGCCGGAGCACGAATTCTTCGACTGCTGCCAACAGTTCGTAGATCTGAAGTCTGCAATCACCAGCGCCTATGCTGACAGGATCAAAACCATCTATCTGCAGTTCTATAGTTTTCTGCTTGACGAGCTGCCCAGGCGGCAGGCGGAAGCGGGTGAATGGTCCTATGATGATCTGCTGCTGCAGCTCAATCAGGCGCTGTCGGGTAGCAGTGGGACACATCTGGTTAGGGCGTTGCAGCAACGCTATCCGGCGGCCCTGGTGGATGAATTCCAGGACACTGATCCGGTGCAGTATGAGATCTTTTCGCGCATCTATCGTAAGTCAGGTCTGCCGGTCTTTCTGGTGGGCGATCCCAAACAGGCCATCTACAGCTTTCGTGGCGCTGACATCTTTGCCTATCTGAGGGCTCGCAACGATGCCGATGACCGTTATCACCTGACCTTCAACTGGCGCTCAACGCCAATGCTGATAAAGGCGGTGAACGCCCTGTTCGAAAACGCTCCCGCACCTTTTTTCTACAAAGAGATACCGTTTCATCCCGTTAAGGCCGCCAACCGGCGAGAGAAAGGGCTGGTCGTGAGGGGGGAGACATCCCAGCCCATGCGGATCTGGAAGCTGGCAATGGAGGAGATGAAGGTCGATGAGCTGCGTCACACGGTGGCAACGACCACTGCCCGGGAGATTGACAGACTGCTTGTGCTGGGCCGGACAGGCAAAGCGACTATTGATGAAGTCCCCCTGTGCGGCAACGACATCGCAGTGTTGGTGCGCAAACATAAACAGGCCGAGCAGGTTTCCGGGGCCCTGTTGGAACTGGGTATTCACAGTGTGCGCAGTGCCCAGGACAATATCTTTCATGGCCTTGAGGCGGAAGAGCTGGAACGCCTGCTGCACGCCTGTTTCGATCCCCGGCGTGAATCTCTGCTACGGGCTGCTCTGGCCACCGATATGTTGGGCTGGAGTGGTGAAGAGATCGATGCGCTGACCTGGGATGAGACGGCAACCGGTGGTCAGGTGGAAAGTTTTCTCGACTACCATCAGACCTGGAGAGACCAGGGATTCGTGCGAATGTTTCGCCGCCTGTTGATACGACGGGGGGTGGAAAACCGATTGCTTTTATACGAGGACGGAGAACGGCGCCTGACCAATCTCTATCAGTTGGGTGAGCTGCTGCATCAGCATGACAGGTCGATGCAGCCAGGTATGGAGGGTCTGGTAAAATGGCTTAGCCAGCAACGGCAAAGCGAAGCGCCCGTCGATGAAGAGAAGCTGCTGCGTCTTGAAAGCGACGGCAACCTGGTGCGCATCGTAACCCTGCACACCAGCAAGGGGTTGGAGTATCCGGTGGTATTTTGTCCCTTCCTCTGGGATGAACAGCCCGGATTCCGAAAGGGCCAAAAGTCCTACCTGTTCCATGATCCTGATGCTGATTTCGAACCTGTCCTGGAACTGGGGTCAGCCAACTTTGAAAAAGACAAGATTCACAAGGCGGAAGAGGATCTGGCTGAGAACCTGCGGCTGCTCTACGTGGCCTTGACCCGTGCCAAGCACCGCTGCTATCTGGCTTGGGGCAAGGTAAAAAACAGCGGAAATTCACCACTGGCCTGGTTGCTGCATCCGGGGGAATCATCCTCCGATGAACCGATCAGCCAGTGGAAAAAAACCTACAAAGAAGTGAGTGACGTAGCAGTGGCTCAACGGCTTGATGAGCTGGTGGAGCAGTCTGGTGGAAACATTCTTATCCAGCCGTTGATGGAGATCAACGAGGTTGCCCAGTTTCCCCTGGCGCTCACCCGGGAGCTTGTTTCGGCCAGAGTCTTTGGCGGCAAAATCAGACCGGGGCCCTGGATCACCAGTTTCTCCGCGCTGGTCTCGGGTCATGGAGCCGACCTGCCGGATCGTGATGCGGTTCGCTCTGAGACGGTCGTCACCCTGGCCCCCGCTCACGATATCCATGGATTTCCCAAAGGACCCAAGCCTGGAACCTGTCTGCACGCAATCTTTGAACACCTCGATTTTACTGCTGCAGGCGATCCGGGGCTGGAAACTGTTATTCAGCAGCAGCTGCAAAATTACGCTATCGAAACGCACTGGACACCTGTCATTGAGAGGATGGTGCAGTCTGTGGTGAATACCGAGTTGGATGAAACCGGGCTGCGGTTGTGCGATGTCAGCAGCAGACAACGAATCAACGAGATGGAGTTTCACTATCCGCTAGCCGGATTTGATTCGGCCAGACTGAAAAACATTCTGGGAGAGGAGCAGTTTGCAATTTCGCAGCGAATCCAGCAGGCGGCAGCCGGTATCCGGTTCGGTTCGATCCAGGGTTTTATGAAAGGCTTCATCGACCTGATCTTTGAGGCGAACGGGCGATTCTATCTGCTGGATTACAAGTCGAACTGGCTGGGCACTGAAACCTCTGACTATGGTCAGGCTCAGTTGGAAAACGCCATGATCACGCACGACTATCCGCTGCAATATCTTTTCTACACCCTTGCCGTGCACCGCTTTCTGCAACTGCGTCTGGCCGATTACGATTACGACCGGCATTTCGGTGGCGTCTTCTATCTTTTTCTGCGGGGTATGCAACCTGCAACCGGGGCTGATTTCGGCGTTTTTCGGGAACGGCCGCCGAGGGCCTTTATCGAGGCGTTGGATCTGGCAATGCCGGGGGCTGAGGCATGAGAGATGAGAGACGACTGATCGGACAACTTCAGGGTCAGGGGTTGTTGAGCGATCTGGATGTTTATTTTGCGGAACTCCTGCTGCAGAAGTCGGATCAGCCATCAGAATTGCTGGCGCTTGCGGCTGCAGTGACCAGTCGGGCAACCAACGAAGGTCACGTCTGCTTTGATCTCAATGAGATGGCGGATCGACCACTGACCGGACTCGACGGTCAGGTGATAGCCTCCGTACCATCGTTGAACGACTGGTCTGCCCGATTGCGCCAGAGTGGGGTGGTTGGAACGCCCGGCGAACATCAGCCATTGATCCTCAATGCTTCAGGGCGGCTCTATCTGCATCGCTACTGGAAATATGAACACCGCCTTGGTTTTCTGCTTGATGAGCGGGCGGGTCGCCAAGCCCCCGATGTGGATGAATCGGTGTTGCGAACAGGCCTGAAACAGCTGTTTCCAAATACCGGCGATGAAATCGATTGGCAAAAACAGGCTGCTGCCACAGCGGTGTTGCAACGGCTCAGTGTGATCTCCGGAGGACCCGGCACCGGCAAGACCACCACGGTGATGCGCCTACTTGCATTGTTGCGCCAACAGCCGGGTGGTGAGGCGCTACGCATCGCATTGGCAGCCCCAACCGGCAAGGCGGCCGCACGATTGCAGGAGGCGATTCAGCAGTCGCGGGGATCTCACCAACTACCCCCGTCACTGGTGGATTCGCTGCCTGCGCAAGCCTCTACGCTGCATCGATTACTTGGGGTTCGGCACGGCAGTACAGATTTTGTTCACAATAGAGGCAACCCTCTGGCATTGGATGTGCTGGTACTCGACGAGGCTTCGATGGTGGATGTGGCAATGATGGCGAAGTTGCTGGAAGCTCTGCCCGATTTCGCCCGTCTGATCCTGCTGGGTGATAAGGATCAGCTTGCCTCAGTTGAGGCCGGGGCGGTACTGGGTGATATCTGTAGTGGTTATCGCGGGCCAACGCCTCTCTTCGCAGAACAGCTGCAGCGAGTCGCCGGGGAGAGTCCACCCCCGGATTCCAGTGATCCCAGGGCGCTGGCGGATTCCGTGGTGGTGCTTAAGAAGAGCTACCGGTTCGATTCGGCAAGTCCTATCGGACGTCTGGCCGGTGCGGTGAACACAGGAAACTTCAAGCAGGCTTGGGAACTGCTTGAAGAGGGCGGTACAGCAGCGGAAATCCGCCGGATTCCAGTGACCGATGACACAGCAAAGCTCGCTGCCGGACGATATGCCAAAATATTTGAAATGATCGGAAAGGAGTTGGCGCCGTCAGAGATCTTCGCCGCTCTCAACGATTATCGTGTGCTCTGTGCGTTGCAGCAGGGTCACGACGGTGTCATTGCCATCAACAGGCGGATTGAGGCCGAACTGCGTATCCGGGGAGATATCACCGGGGATTCCGAGTGGTTTCAGGGGCGGCCAGTCATGGTTACGCGCAACAGTTACGGATTGGGACTATATAACGGTGACGTTGGTATTGCCCTGTCGAATCCACAAGCTGGAGGAGAGATCTCAGTGGTTTTTCCTGTGGCGGATGGCAGCTTCCGCTGGATAGCGCCTGCCCGGCTACCCGAACATCAGACCGTTTTCGCCATGACGGTGCACAAGAGTCAGGGCTCCGAGTTCAATGAAGTCCTTCTGCAACTGCCCGCCCGGGATAACCCGCTATTGACCCGTGAACTGTTGTACACTGCGATTACCCGTGCACGCAGCAGATTTCATATCTCAACCGAGCTGGAAGTTTTCCGCTCTCTCGTTCATAGGCAGTTACGCAGGAACAGTGGCCTGGCGGAAGTTTTGTGGCAGTAATGCAGGGTATCCACAGCTCCCCCTGCATTGGATAAACGTGCAAATTTGCGGAGAAATAGTCTCTTCCATTGGAATTTTGCTGACCACATAAAAATAAATTTTGGATGGATAATCCCCGGCTGTGATAGGGTATGTCTGCTTTAGATTTCAGAAACTGCGCTTGATGCGTAGTTTTATTGTTAAAACATAAAGTTAAGCGATCTTTCTGATGTTAATAATTAGCAATATCAGCAAGATAACCTAACGCTCTTTTGAGAATCCTGTGCCGGTTCGGATCACACGTGTGGCCCGACCGGTTGATTGAATATTCGTGCGAAGCGAAGGAGACGAAATATCATGATCAAGCCAGTAGGTTCCGACGAACTGCAACCTCTGTTTGTCTACGATCCGGACGAGCATCACAAACTGTCCCACGAGGCGGAAAGTCTTCCGTCTGTCATGGTCAGTTCGCAGGCCGCTGGTAACGCGGTGATGATGGGCACCGGTTACTTCAACCCGCTCAAGGGCTTCATGAACGTGGCCGATGCCATGGGCGCAGCAGAATCCATGACGCTGACCGACGGCAGCCACTTCCCGGTGCCGGTTCTCTGCCTGGTGGATAGTGTTGATGCCATTGGTGATGCCAGGCGCATCGCACTGCGTGATCCCAACATGGAAGGCAACCCTGTGTTGGCCATCATGGATGTGGAAAATATCGAAACCGTCTCCGACGATCAGATGAAGGTTATGACCGACAAGGTCTACCGCACTCAGGATATGGATCACGTCGGCGTCAAAGCCTTCAATACCCAAGGCCGTGTCGCAATCTCCGGTCCGATCCAGGTATTGAGCTTCTCCTACTTCCAGAGCGATTTCCCCGATACTTTCCGTACTGCTGTCGAGATTCGCAACGAGATCAAGGAGCACGGCTGGGAGAAGGTTGTTGCTTTCCAGACCCGCAACCCGATGCATCTGGCTCACGAAGAGCTGTGCCACATGGCGATGGATCGTCTGGGTTGTGACGGCCTTGTCATTCATATGCTGCTGGGTAAGCTGAAGAAAGGTGATATTCCCGCGCCGGTTCGTGATGCCGCTATCCGCAAGATGGCCGAACTCTACTTCCCGCCGAACAGCGTGATGATCACCGGATACGGCTTCGACATGCTCTACGCCGGTCCCCGCGAAGCCGTGCTGCACGCCTATTTTCGTCAGAACATGGGTGCCAGCCACTTCATCATCGGTCGCGACCATGCCGGTGTTGGTGACTACTACGGCGCCTTCGACGCACAGACCATCTTCGATGACGAAGTGCCCGCAGGCATGCTGGATATCGAGATCTTCCGCGCCGACCACACTGCCTATTCCAAGAAGCTCAACAAGGTTGTGATGATGCGTGACGCGCCGGATCACAGCAAAGAAGATTTTGTGCTGCTCTCCGGCACCAAAGTACGTGAGATGCTGGGCCAGGGCATCGCGCCTCCGGCTGAGTTCTCCCGTCCCGAAGTGGCGCAGATCCTGATGGATTACTATCAGTCTTTGAATTCCTGATAGATACTGTCTTGAAAAAGCCCGCATCTGGAAACAGATGCGGGCTTTTTTATTGTGCATAAAAAAAGGTGGCCACAAACTGCGGGCCACCCAAATTGCTGCTGTGATCTTTATTATTTTGTCTTACGGCTCATGCGGCGGCGTCCGGCCATTCCCACCAGGCCTATGGTCAACAGAAGCAGGGTTCCCGGCTCGGGTACATGTGCGGCTGGCATATCCAGTTGCAGCCAGTCGTTGTTGCAGTTGGGTGCCCAGTGGATGCGATAGGGGTCGTCATCCAGGCCCAGGTTGACCAGGTCGAGCATGGCAAGGTCGAGACTGGTTTCGATCATGAAGTGATCCCCGGAGAATGCGCCGATCTGATTCGGGCTGCTGCCGTTGTAGAGCAGGTCGGTATACTCGAGATTGACGCTGCCCAGTAGTGAACCACTCTTTATATTGACGGGATGGGACTCCTTGTACAGACTTGTGCCGCCGGGATTGTAGACATTTGGCGCTGTCCAGATGCCGTAATTCCAGTCACTTACCGCATAGACATCACCTTGGGTCATGCCGTCGTGATCGCGGGTGACGATACCGAATTCGAAGCTGGTGGCGTCGGCGCCGAAATCGAAGTTGAAGGAGATATCGCCGCCAGCCCAGCCGCTCGCATTCGGGTCACGGCCGGTCACGATGGCGATACTCAGGCTTGTTCCCATCTGTTCTGCAAATATGGCCTCTACATCATAGGCCTGACCGCCATATCCAGGATCGAGATAGTAGCTATTCTGATCTTCGTCGACATGGAATATGGAGCTGCGCAATATATTGCCCCAGTCTGAAGCCTGCCCCTGCGGTGCGCTGAGCCAGTCGTTGATATCCCCGTCAACTGTGATTGCCTGCGTCGTGCCTGCGAATGTAAGCAGCACAGCCCCCGCAGCCACTTGCAGGGATTTAGAGAGTAAAGAATTTGCTTTTGCCATATTGAGTGATCTCAAAAAATTGATTTACATCACTGATATTGCAAAGGGTGGGCCAATCTTTGTTTTTTGTTTTAGGTCAGTGGCGGGGTTTCCCTGGAAAGGATCCATGAATAACGTATATATTATTGAAATAAAACAAAAAAATATAAGAGGAACAGAGTTCCCCAATGATTATTTTGGGAAGTAGATTCAAAATTAACTCGCTAGGCAATAACTTCCCAGGAATCGAAGTGGTAACTGTAAAATCCACTGACAACATCCAGCGATTTATTCCCGTTTGGGGAAAGTTGTTCGTTATTTCAGAGGATCAGGAATTTGTGGAGGGGAAAAGGCGGTAAAACGAGAAAAGACAGGCGTCAGAAAAATGAAAGGTGTCAATTTTTCCGACGATAAAGAAATCTAAATCTTATCCAGTAGGGGATGTATGAAAAACCGGGTTGTATTTACTCATTCAGGCGTCAGAACCACCAAAGAACCTGCCCAGACTACGGGATAGCCAACCGCTTTTCTTTTCGGTACCGAGCATCTTCTGCACAGCGGGTACATAATCTGCGTCATCATTCTTGATGTGGTTGATGAGCCAGTTGCGCAGCATTCTGTTGACCTGTTTTACTGCATCAACATTACCGTCATCGAAATCCTTCTTATATTCGCCGAGTTTTTTTATGAAGACTTTGTGAACCCGCTGGTGCGCGGATCGAAATTCGTATCCAGCCTTCTCCTGGAGACCCTCTTCAAAGGTAAAATGGGTAATCGTGTAGTCGATCAACCCGTCAAAGACATCGGAAATTGATTCATAATCACCAGTCTCTGTGGCATCCACCAGTTGATTGATATAATCAACGATGCGCCTGTGTTGTTTGTCGATGACATTGACCCCGGTATTCAGGTCTTTTGTCCATTCGAGATGGTCCATGTTCTTCAGGTCTCCAGTGGGTTTATTGGTGCCTGCCGCGGCTGCCGTGGTTTCGGTGGCGGCAAAAAAGCTACGGCCCCCAATTTCTGACATCCAGGATATACAATTTAACGATTATACCACGATGTTTCTGTGACTTGGTCTGGACTGTTTAGTTTTTTCGTTTTGGCGAGTAGTTGTCGGGAATCAGCACCGTGGCTTTGCGTTGCACCTGATCATCCCGGTAGGGGAAATCGATGGTGTAGTGTAGCCCACGACTCTCCCTGCGGCTCTGGGCAGAACGAATGATCAGGTCTGCCACGTCAACCAGATTACGTAGTTCCAGCAGATCGTTGCTGACACGGAAATTGCCGTAGTATTCGCCGATCTCCCTTCTCAATAGTTCGACCCGGCGTTTGGCGCGTTCCAGTCTTTTGTTGCTGCGTACTATACCCACATAGTCCCACATGAAGCGTCGCAGCTCGTCCCAGTTGTGTGAGACCACCACCTCTTCGTCAGAGTCGGTAACACGGCTCTCATCCCAAGGGGGGAGTTCCGGCGGGAAGGGTGTTTTATCTACATTCCTATGGATATGTTCAGTAGCCAGTTCGGCAAACACCAGACACTCAAGCAGTGAGTTGCTGGCCATGCGGTTGGCCCCGTGCAGCCCGGTGTAGGCAGTCTCTCCTATGGCGTAAAGACCCGGCAGGTCCGTTTGTGCCTGGTGATCGGTCATTACCCCACCACAGGTATAGTGAGCGGCGGGCACAACGGGAATGGGTTCACGGGTGATGTCGATGCCGAAATCAAGGCAACTCTTATAGATGGTTGGAAAGTGTTCCCTGATGAAGTCAGCCGGTTTATGACTGATATCGAGAAACAGGCAGTCGGCGCCGATGCGTTTCATTTCGTGGTCGATGGCTCGGGCAACGATATCTCTTGGAGCCAACTCGGCACGCTCATCGAAGTTGGGCATGAAACGACTGCCATCCGGCAACAGTAGGTGACCGCCTTCTCCCCGAACCGCCTCGGTAATAAGGAATGTCTTCGCCTGGGGGTGGTAGAGGCAGGTGGGGTGGAATTGAATGAACTCCATATTCGCGACCCGACAGCCTGTTCGCCAGGCCATGGCAATGCCATCCCCGGTTGAGACATCGGGATTGCTGGTGTAGAGGTAGACTTTACTGGCGCCGCCGGTTGCGAGTATGACGAAGCGCGCACGAAATGTGTCCACCTTGCCGTTTTTCTGGTTGAGAATGTAGGCACCCAGGCAACGTTTGGCTTTTTGGGTGCCGTTTTCACCACCGGCAATCAGATCGATAGCAATGTGGTGTTCGAATATCTCCACATTTGAGCGTGACATCACCTGGGATTCCAGGGTCAATTCCACCTCTTTCCCCGTTGCGTCCGCAGCGTGAATAACTCGCCGGTGGGAGTGTCCTCCCTCCCGTGTCAGGTGGTAACCACCACTGCTGACAGCAGAGTCGTCGCGGGTAAAGTGGACGCCATTGGACATCAGCCAGTCGATGCTTTTGGGCCCGTGTTCGACCACCAGCCGGACGGTATCCTCATCACAGAGCCCTGCGCCGGCATCAAGGGTATCTTCGACGTGGGAGGAGAGGGTATCCCCCTCATCCAGTACTGCCGAGATACCTCCCTGGGCGTAATAAGTGCTGCCCTCTTCAATCTCCCGTTTGGAGATGACCGCAACTTTCAGGTCTTTTCGCAGCCGCAAAGCCAGGCTGAGTCCGGCAGCGCCGCTGCCAATGATCAATACGTCGTGGAGGTGATCTTTAGTCATATTTGCGAGGCGGGGTGGATACAGTGATAATGCGCACTTAAATCAGACTGCATCCTAGCGCAAATCGAAGGTTCATTGAACCAAGTCAATAAAGTATGGGATCGCACGAACTAATTCATCCTATGGTTGTCAATGAGACTGAGCGCAAGGAAGCGCGAGTCACGAGGAGGGTAAAGCCCGGATGGGCGAGCGGCAAGTCGATCAGGAACTGGTCATCCGTGTACAGCAGGGCGATAAGAAGGCTTTCGATGTGTTGGTGCTCAAATACCAGCAGAAGATCGCCAATCTGGTCTCCCGTTACATCCGGGACTCCCACGAGGTGTTGGACGTCACGCAGGAGGCCTTTATCAAGGCCTACAAGGCGCTCCCCCGGTTCCGTGGCGAGAGTGCCTTCTACACCTGGTTGTACCGCATTGCTATCAATACGGCTAAGAATTACCTCGTAGCCCAGAGTCGACGCCCACCCTCGTGGGATGTGGAACCTGAAACGGCGGAACAATTGGATGAAGGTTCGCGTCTTAAGGAGTATGGGACGCCAGAGAACCATGTGCTGACTGAAGAGATCACCATAACGGTACAGCATGCGCTTGATGCCTTGCCGGAGGATCTGCGCACAGCCATCGTTCTGCGTGAGCTTGAAGGAATGAGTTATGAAGAGATTGCCGAGGCCATGTCCTGTCCAGTCGGCACAGTGCGTTCCCGTATATTCCGGGCACGCGAGGCAATCGATAAACGTTTACAACCCTTGATTAACCCATAATAAGTGGTTACGGCAATGACAGAAAAAGAGCGAGAAAAACTGTCCGCATTGACGGATGATGAACTATCCGCCTTTGAAATTCCCGGTGCGCTAAAAGAGCTTATTCGCAGCGAGGATCAACAAGCTTCCTGGAGTCGTTACTATCTGATTGGTGATGTGATGCGTCGGGAAACAGGTCCGGCTGTGATGCCGAACCTGGCAGCTTCAATCAGACAGCGTCTGGAGGATGAGCCAGTCGTACTCGCTCCGGGTAATATCGGTCGCAGATGGGTTAAACCCGTTGCCGGTGCGGCAATCGCTGCTTCAGTGGCGCTGATGGCCGTGATGGTTGCGCCGCAGTTTATCAACCCGGAGCAGGGAGGAACCCCCCTGCCGCAGGTCGCGGTAAATCAATCACCCAATGAGCGTACCTATGCCAGTCAGAAAGGTACGCGTTGGGAGTTGCTGGCCAAACCTGAAGTTGAATCCCGTCTGAACAGTTATCTGGTAAATCACCAGGAGTATGCTCCAGCCGGCAACATGAAAGGAATCATGCCATATGCAACTTTCGTGAGTTATGACGGAGCACGGTGATTGCTTCATGAATGGTTTGGGATGTCGTTCTCCTTGTCTCTCCCGGCCCACGGGGGTTTCCTCTTTTCTTCAGTCTGGCATGACTGCATTTTGCGGATTTGCGCTCTTTCTGCTCCTCTTTGCCGGGTCAGTCACGGCATCTGACGATGAAAATGTAGCGCGCCAGTGGTTGGAGCGCATGATGGAGGCTGTCAGGGTTCTCGAATATCAAGGGACATTCATCTATCTGCATGACAATCAACTGGAGACAATGCGCATCATCCATGCGATAAGCGATGGCCAACCCCATGAAAGATTGATCTCGCTCAATGGTGCGCCCCGTGAAGTGATACGTGATCGGGACTCTGTTACTTGTGTCATGCCGGAATCGCAACAGGTCTCTATCGACAAGCGGCCACCAACGAATAAATTCCTCGACCTGTTACCTGAGCATCTGGAGCAACTCTCATTGAGCTATGCGTTCCGCACGCTTGGTGAGACAAGAGTCGCTGATCGTCAGGTCAAGGTCGTGGCGATCATTCCGCGAGACGGTTTTCGTTACGGTTACCGCTTCTATCTGGATCAGGAAAGTGCACTTCCGCTTAAGTCCGACCTCATGAATGAAGAAGGGGAGGCGGTGGAACAGACGATGTTCACCGAACTGGAAGTGGGTACTGCAGAGTTGGGTGTTGTGGTGCACAAAAGCCCCCGCAAAACTATCGATGCAAATTCAAATACGCCAGAAAGAACCACAAGCAGTGTCGCAAACTGGTCGTTCAGTAATTTACCGGCTGGTTTTACCCTTAGAGTGCAGGATCTGTTGCCCAACTCAACGGATGGCGAGATGGTCGAACATTACGTATTGAGTGACGGTCTTGCCTCTCTCTCGGTGTTTATCGAACCGAGTGGTCAGACCACTGCCCTGGAGGGCGTTTCACGCCTAGGCGCAATCAACGCATGGGGCGGACAGGTGGACGACCATCAGGTCACTGCTGTAGGAGAAGTCCCTGCTGTGACGCTTCTCAGTGTGGTGAAATCCATGCGTCGTGTTCATAATACTGCGCGCACAGAATGATTGAGGAAAATGCAACCGTGGTCTCCTGCGAAGGTGATCACGCAGTGGTGGAAACCCAGCAAAAGGCGGCTTGTGGTTCCTGCCACTCTGCAGACAGTTGCGGCACTTCCGTGATCTCCGGACTCTTCAAGCGCAAACACAATCAATTGCGGGTTCTCAATGCTATAGATGCTAAACCCGGGGAACGAGTCGTTATTGGCCTGCAGGAGAGGGCACTGGTGAACGCATCACTTGTTGCTTACCTGTTGCCCCTGTTTTTCATGATCTCATTCGCCCTTGCCGGGCAGGAGTTGATGGGGCAGTACTTCCAATCTGCCGGGGAACTCATCGCTATTTTATGTGGTCTATTGGGACTGATTCTTGGATTGTTTCTGGCTCAACGGCATGCCTTGGGGGGAGAACGTGACAGCGCTTTTCAGGCGGTTATCCTCCGGCAGGCATCGATTAGTCCAGTACATTTTTAGGCGAAGGGGGCGGAGTCAAATTTGATGGGCATCCGATATTGAATGTCTTGTTGCTTTGATCAAATTTGACTCCGACCCTACAAATTACTACAAATTAAGTTTGTGTGCCCCGGCTATGCAAGGAGTTAGTTTATGAAATCCCTTACTTCCCCTCTGGTGCAGTGGACGGTTCTTGTCATGGTTGCTCTGCTGAGCATCCCGGCACAGGCACAGCTGCCGGATTTTACAGGCCTTGCCGCGAAAAATGCGCCATCGGTAGTCAATATCAGTACTCACCAGCAGCAGAGCATCCGTCAGCAGATGCGCCAATTCAACATCCCGGAGATCCCGGATGGCAACCCTTTTGGCGAATTGCTCAGGCGATTTCTCGATGAACATGGAAATCTGCAAGAGGACGAGGTGGAGAAACAGTCTCTCGGTTCAGGTTTCATCATATCTCCCGATGGCTATATTCTCACCAACAACCATGTCGTTGCGGAAGCGGACGAAATCATCGTCAGAATGCACAATCGGCGTGAATATGTCGCCAGGCTGATTGGCACAGACGAACGCAGTGACGTTGCGCTGATCAAGATCGAAGCCACCAATCTTCCTGTAGTGAAGGTCGGCAGTTCAAAAGAGTTGAAAGTTGGTGAATGGGTATTGGCCATCGGCTCTCCTTTTGGCTTCGACCATTCAGTTACCGCTGGTATCGTCAGTGCAAAGGGGCGAAGTCTGCCGAGCGAAAACTATGTACCCTTCATTCAAACCGATGTTGCCATCAATCCAGGCAATTCAGGTGGTCCGCTCTTCAATCTCAAGGGCGAAGTGGTTGGGGTGAACTCTCAGATCTACAGCCGCTCCGGTGGGTTCATGGGACTCTCTTTTGCAATCCCCATCGATGTGGCGATGAATGTGGCGGATCAGCTAAAAACCCGTGGCCATGTGAGTCGTGGCTGGTTGGGGGTGCTGATTCAGGATGTCACGGGGGAGCTGGCGGAAAGCTTCCACATGTCCCGTCCGCGCGGCGCCCTGGTTGCCAGAGTGTTGCCCGACAGTCCCTCCTCCCAAGCGGGCCTGCAAGTGGGTGACGTAATACTCAAATATAATGGTACCGAATTGCGCAGCTCATCCGAATTGCCGCCGCTAGTCGGCAGCAGTCGCGTCGATCGCCCTGCACGCCTGGAGATATTACGTGGCGGAAAGAATATCATTGTCATGGTCAATATAGGCGAATTGCCACCTGAGGAGGGTGCTCAACTGGCCCGGCAGGTGAAACCAAAAGTTGCGAAAAACCGGCTTGGCGTGACTGTCTCCGATCTTACCGAAGAGCATCTCAGTCAATTGGCGCTACCACCAGGTCAGGGGGTAATGGTCGATTCGGTGACGGGTAATGAGGCGCGTGAGGCAGGCGTCAGGGAAGGTGATGTCATTATGATGTTGAATAACAATAATGTTGAGAATGCGAAGCAGTTCGGGCAGTTGGTCAAAAGGTTACCTGAAGGCAAGACGGTCGCCTTGCTGGTACACCGTACTTCCGGCCCCATGTTCCTGGCTCTGCGTGTCCCGAAGGAATGACACCACTGAAACTGTTCTATCGTGACGGTTGCCACCTATGTGAAGATATGCTGGAACAACTACAGCAGCTCCAGAGGGAGCAGATGTTTCCTCTGGATTTGGTCGATATAGACCGCGATCCAGCGACACGGGCCAGATATAACGACTTTGTGCCGGTGCTCGAAAATGGTGAGGGAATCCGGTTGAGTGAATATTTTCTCGATGAAGCCGGACTGCGGCGCTATTTGCAGGGAGTCTGATTTGGTATGATTGTCGCCTTTTGCGGCATCTGCGCTCACCTGGGCTGGTTTCAGGAACGGAGGTTCCTATCACCGGCCCGGATATCATCGACTCCATGACTGATTTGCGACACATACGGAATTTTTCCATCATTGCCCATATTGATCATGGCAAATCCACGATTGCAGATCGTTTCATACAGGTGTGCGGTGGACTGAGCGAACGCGAAATGGAGTCGCAAGTGCTTGATTCCATGGATCTGGAGCGGGAACGGGGCATTACCATCAAGGCCCAGAGCGTCACGCTGGATTATACGGCGAAGGATGGCGAGACCTACCAACTCAACTTTATCGATACACCTGGTCATGTGGATTTCTCCTATGAGGTTTCCCGTTCCCTGGCAGCTTGCGAAGGGGCTCTCCTGGTGGTCGATGCCGCGCAGGGGGTGGAAGCCCAGAGCGTGGCCAACTGCTATACCGCCATCGAACAGGGACTCGAAGTGATGCCGGTACTAAACAAGATCGACCTGCCCTCGGCGGAGCCGGAGCGGGTGATCAACGAGATCGAAGAGATCATCGGCATCGATGCATCCGAAGCCCTCAACGTCAGCGCCAAGACCGGTTTTGGCATTACTGATCTGCTGGATGATCTGGTCAAGAGGATTCCTCCACCAGAAGGCGATTTGGATGCTCCGCTACAGGCACTGATCATTGACTCCTGGTTCGACCCCTATGTGGGGGTTATCTCTCTGATCCGGGTGGTGAATGGTTCCATCAAACCCAAGGACAAGATGTTCATAATGTCCACGGAGCGGACCTATCAAGTGGAAAAAGTGGGTGTTTTTACGCCCAAGCGGCTCAACAAATCTGTGCTGGGCACCGGCGAGGTAGGCTATCTCATCGCCGGGATCAAAGAGATCGATGGCGCGCCGGTGGGCGACACGATTACCCTCGAAAAACGCAAAGCAGAAGCGCCACTGGCGGGATTTGAAGAGATAAGACCCAGGGTCTTTTCCGGCCTCTATCCTGTCAGCTCGGATGATTACGAAAATCTCCGTGATGCGTTGCAGAAGCTGCGCCTGAATGATGCTTCGCTACACTATGAACCCGAAACCTCCCAAGCTTTAGGGTTCGGCTTTCGCTGCGGTTTTCTCGGTATGCTGCATATGGAGATTGTTCAGGAGCGTCTGGAACGTGAGTATGACCTCAACCTGATCACAACTGCTCCCTCAGTGGTTTATGAGATATTGCTCAACAATGGGGAGTTGATACGCATCGAGAATCCGGCAAATCTGCCTGATCCAATGAAGATCGATGAAGTTCGGGAGCCGATCATCAGCGCCACTATCCTGGTGCCTCAGGAGCATCTGGGGGCCGTGATCACGCTATGTATAGAAAAACGGGGTGTGCAAAAATCGATGCAGTACCTTGGAGGGCAGGTTACGGTCAAGTACGAATTGCCATTGAATGAGGTGGTGCTCGATTTTTTTGACCGCTTGAAATCCGTGAGTCGGGGTTATGCGTCTTTCGAATATGAGTTCAAACGATTTCAACCGGCACCGTTGGTCAAGCTCGATATTCTGATCAATGGTGAGATGGTTGACGCCCTCTCGCTGATTGTTCACAAAGACCATTCTCAGACCAGGGGCCGCGAATTGACCTCAAAGATGAAAGAACTCATTCCCAGACAGATGTTCGAGGTGGCAATTCAGGCAGCTATCGGCAGTAAAGTCATTGCCCGCACCACTGTCAAGGCGTTACGCAAAAATGTTACCGCCAAGTGTTATGGCGGTGATATTACCCGTAAACGCAAGCTGCTGGAAAAGCAGAAGGCGGGCAAGAAACGCATGAAGCAGGTAGGACGGGTGGAGATCCCTCAGGATGCCTTCCTTGCCGTGCTGCAGGTGGGAAAAGATAATTGATTGCAGATATCAGTAGGAAATATGAAATCTGCATCTCTCCATAATTAATAATCAGGAACTCCTTCGTAACCATGAATTTTGATTTCCCTGCTTTTTTGGTGTTGGCAAGTGCTGTCACTGGTGGAATATGGCTGATTGATGCGCTTTTCTTTGCCCCTGCAAGAAAGCGACGCCGCGTAGCAGAGGCTTCAGCATTGGAGACCAGAAGCGAACCGCTGATGGTTGAATATGCCCGCTCTTTCTTTCCTGTTATCTTCGCTGTCCTGATCCTGCGATCCTTTATGGTGGAGCCCTTTCGCATTCCATCAGGCTCCATGATGCCGACGCTGCTGGTGGGTGACTTTATCCTGGTCAACAAGTTTGCATATGGAATACGCCTGCCGGTCTTGAATAAAAAGGTTATCGACCTGGGTTCACCGGAACGGGGAGACGTGGTGGTATTCCGCTATCCTAAAAACCCCGCTATCGACTACATCAAGCGGGTCGTGGCAGTCCCCGGAGATACCATCTATTATCGGATGAAGACCTTATACATCAATGGCAAACCCATGCAGCAGACACCCGTCGGAGTCTATTCCGGCTCTGGTGGAGGAGCGCGTGAGACCGGATCTATGAAATCGGTGGAGAACCTTGCCGGCGTTGAGCATGCGATTCTGGCGCATCCGATGGCTGGTGACTTTGCCATGGGCTGCAATGTATTGATCAGGGGACCGATTACCATACCTGAGGGCCACTACTTCGCAATGGGTGACAATCGTGACAACAGTAATGACAGTCGCTGTTGGGGACTGGTGCCGGATCAGAACCTTGTCGGTAAGGCCTTCGGAATCTGGATGAACTGGGATTCCATGAAAGAGGGCTTCCCACCAATTGCCTGGGAGAGGATTGGCAGAGGAATCGATTAAGAGACCAAAGGTTCGTAGCCAATACTTATTTCTGTCTGCCAAATATGTAAAGGACTCGGAGTCGGATTTGATGTGTATCAGGGTATTGAATGGCCCATTGCTCCGATCAAATTTGATTCCGCCCCCGTAATAAATATTGAGGTTTGAAATACATGCTTTCCATCAAAAAACAACGTGGGCTGTCTGGCATCGGTTGGCTGTTTGTTCTCTGTTTGATTGGATTCTTTGTGCTCATGGGGTTAAAGATGGCGCCGGTTTATATGGAGCATTACACGATAAAAACTGCTCTTGAGTCATTGGAGCGCGAACCGTTCATTGGCCAGAAACCCGTCTCAGCGATACGCAAGATGTTTATGCGGCGTCTGGAGATCAACTATGTCACCAACGTCAAGAAAGATCACATCAAAATCAAGCGCTCAGGCGGCAGTACAACCATTGATGTAAATTATGAAGTGCGTGAACACCTTTTTGCCAACCTGGATGTGGTGATGACATTCAATGAATCTGTCATGCTGAACGCCAATTGAGACCCTCAATTGACAGCCTCTGCAGATCGTTAGGCTACTCGTTCAGTGATATTGCGCTTATTGAGCAGGCACTCACTCATCGAAGTGCCGGCGGTCTCAACAATGAAAGATTTGAGTTTCTGGGTGATGCGATACTGGGTTTCGTTATCGCGGATGTGCTTTTCCAACATTTCGGGCATGCCAGTGAAGGCCAATTGAGTCGTTTACGTTCAAGTCTGGTAAAGCGGGATACGTTGGCAATTATCGCCCGGCAACATCAGATTGGCGACTATCTTCATCTTGGATCAGGCGAACTACGCAGCGGGGGTCAATCAAGAGATTCCATCCTGGCCGATGCCGTGGAAGCCATTATTGCTGCGGTCTATCTTGACGGTGGTTATCATTCAAGCCGAATAGTGACTTTGGATCTCTTTGCGGAACGTCTTGAGAAGATAGATCTCACTGCACAGCAGAAAGATCCGAAGACCCGCCTGCAGGAATTTTTACAGGCCAGAAAACATGGCCTTCCAAGCTATGAAGTCGTGTCGATCAGCGGTGATCCTCACAACCAGAATTTTAAGATTCGATGCCAGATTACTGAGACCGGCCATGAAACCCTGGGTGAAGGTTCCAGTCGGCGTCGAGCGGAACAGGATGCGGCACAACAGATGCTGCAGGGACTGAAAGATGCCTGACAACAACAATCGTTGTGGTTATACAGCCATCGTGGGGCGTCCCAATGTGGGGAAATCCACGCTGATGAACCGAATCATTGGTCTCAAGCTGGCAATTACCTCCCACAAAGCACAAACAACCCGGCATAGTATCCTGGGTATCAAGACCCTGGATGGTGGGCAGGTCGTGTATGTAGATACGCCAGGCATTCATGAGCGGGCCGATCATGCGATGAATCGCTACCTCAATCGTACGGCAAAGTCCGCACTGACGGATGTGGATGTCATCATATTTGTTGTCGAAGCACTGCGCTGGACAAGCGAGGACAGCAAGGTTTTGAAGATCTTGCAAGAGTGCTCCATGCCCGTCATTCTTGCCATCAATAAGGTCGATACAATAAAGAAAAAAGAAGAACTTTTGCCCTATCTTGCTGAAATGGCAGAGCGTTATGCTTTTGCTGAAGTCATTCCGATCTCAGCAAAAAACGGAAGCAATGTTGAAACGCTTGAATCGCGCGTCCTGAAAAAACTGCCGCCCGGAGATAATTTTTTCCCTGAAGATCAACTAACCGACAGGCCGGAAAAATTCTTTGCTGCTGAGATGGTGCGCGAGCAGATTACCCGACGCTATGCAAAAGAGCTTCCCTATGCTGTCTCCGTCGAGATTGAGCGTTTCGAAGAGGATAACGGACTCTACCGAATCAGCGCTGTGGTGTGGGTGGAAAAACCGGGACAGAAAGCAATAATAATTGGCAAAAACGGGGCAGCGCTGAAAAGTGCGGCTACTCAGGCCAGGAAGGCGATGGAAAGCTTTTTTGACTGCAAAGTCTATCTGGAGGTCTGGGTCAAAGTGAAGCGAAGTTGGTCCAGTGACGAATCGGCGCTGGTACGCCTTGGTTATGGAGATTAGGCTGGATTTTTCACCTTGTCTGCACTGGAACTTCAGCCCTGCTTTGTTATCCACCGGCGTAACTATCGTAACAGCAGTCTTCTGTTGGAGCTGTTCACTCCTCAGGATGGACGCTTTGCCGCTATTGCCAAAGGCGTAAAATCCGGGCGTTCATCCAAGAGCGCGCTATTGCAACCTTTCAGGCCACTGCTGGTCGGCGTCAGTGGACGGGGTGAGATAAAGACACTGCGACAGGCGGAGGCCGAGGGAAACATCTATACACTTGCCCGTAAGGCACTCTATTGCGGTTTCTATCTGAATGAGCTGCTGATGCGCCTGCTGGAACGTAATGATCCTCATCCCACACTCTTTTTGCACTACATCAAAGCACTGCAAGCACTGAGTGAAAATCCCTCTCTGGAGGATACGCTACGCAGCTTCGAGGTTTCTCTGTTAAGGGAGACCGGTTATGAATTGCTGCTTGATCGCGAGGCGGAAAACGGCGATGCAGTGCAACCGGATGACCTCTACGATTATCATATCGAGCATGGCCCGGTTAGGGTGGAGGGAAATGCTGCCGATAATCAGAATATTGTGCATGGCAGCACACTGCTCAGTCTGCAACAGGCATCCCCGTTGGCGCCGCAGGCCAGGAGTGAGGCGCGCGGACTAATGAGGCGAATCCTGGCGTTTTACCTTGGAGACAAGCCTTTAAAAAGCCGCGAGCTGTTTCGTGGACCAAACTAGTGTTCGCACAGAAATCGTAGCTCACCACGAAGAACACGATATATTTTGTTTAGAAAAACAGGAAAAGAGATGAGTGACAGACAAGAGATTCTGCTGGGCGTCAATATTGATCATGTGGCCACGCTGCGCCAGGCACGGGGAACCCGCTATCCGGAACCTGTCCAGGCTGCGCTGGTTGCAGAACAGGCAGGGGCAGATGTGATCACGCTGCACCTGCGGGAGGACCGGCGCCACATCCAGGATCGTGATGTAGAGATGTTGGCGGATATTCTACAGACCCGCATGAATCTCGAAATGGCTGCAACTTCTGAAATGGCCGCCATTGCGTCCAGGTTTCGTCCCCATGATTGCTGCCTTGTACCTGAAAAACGAGAGGAGCTCACCACTGAAGGGGGGTTGGATGTAGCGGGGAACCTCGACTATATGCGGGATTACTGTGAGGAACTCCGGGATGCAGGCGTTCGGGTCTCCCTTTTCATCGATGCAGACCAGAAGCAATTGGATGCCGCTGTGGAGGTTGGTGCGCCAGTGGTGGAGATCCATACCGGACACTACGCAGATGCTCCGTTGGGCCGGTCCCGGGATGAAGCCCTGGAAAAGATCATTCAGGCTGTAGAGTATGGAAACCAGATCGGTCTGCAGGTCAATGCGGGCCACGGACTCGACTACCACAACATCCAGCCAATTTTACAGATCGGTGGCATTCGTGAACTGAATATAGGCCACTCGATCATCTGCCGGGCAGTTTTCACGGGCCTGGATGCTGCTGTACGTGAGATGAAAAACCTATTGAGGGAATAGCCTTCCCATTTCTTCTTGATTCTGAGTATAATGCCGCGCCTTTATAAGGGAATTTACTTGAGATTGATTAGGAGAAAGGAATGAAAGCAGGATATTTAGGGATGATTTTGGGTGCTTCGCTGGTCCTCAGCGCTTGTGGCGGCGGAGGTGATGATGATGGTGGCGTATCCACAGCCTATACAGGCAGCCGAACGCTTGCCGATGTGACTGTTGTGAACGGCGAAACGTTTGCCAGCGGTGGGCTTGGTGCAAGCCAATCGGTTGGTAGTCTGGCCAATGCAACGGGGCGTCCTCAGGGTGGAGAGAATGGTTCATTCATACTTGGTACCATTAATGTTATTACCAACGTCGTAAACCATTCTCTGGGAAAGACCGCTTCGCGGGCTTCTTCGCAGGAGCGCATTGTATCTGACACTTTTTTCTGCTCATCGGGGTCTGTCCAATTTCTCCTCGACATACCAGATAGTGAGGACAGTTTCTCCGGTTATATGGACTTCATCGGATGTAACGAAGCCGGCGTAATGATCGACGGCAGAGTGGATATCAGCGGCATTCTCACTATCAATGACATTGGCTCAATGACATTGACTATGAAAGATGCATCGCCATTGGTGGTCAGCAGCGGCGCTGATTCCGTGACCTTCATCGGCACCTTGGCAATGCATTTTAATGGTGCTACGACAACCACTGTTACCAATCTGCTGGTAATAAATGGTGACGGCAGCGTCGAAATGCTGGAAAATTTCACCCTGGTATTTACCGATGGTTATGGAGGGAATAACTCTCTAGCGATTTCCGGTCGATACTATCATCCGGTGGAAGGTTACGTGGAGATCACGACACCGGTCACAATGCTGATGAATCCGTTCGATGTCTGGCCCTTTTTTGGAACAATGCTTTTGACCGGTTCTGCGGGTTCAATCGCCCAGATCGACATTATCAACAATGCCCAATACACCCTCTCAATCGACGAAGATGGGGACGGAAACTGGAAATCATCAGAAGTGGTTAATTTCTGATCTCAGAATATTCAAGAAGTAGGCCCGGTCAAGCACAGCGGATCGGGCATCCCCAGCCAGACAGAAAATCTGGGGTTGCCGGTTCCGCCGTGCTTGAACCGGCCTACCTTGAGATTCACCACTGATCTTGACAGAGAAATCGCGCTAAACTCCTGTCATGAACTACAAAACAATCGAAGACTATATCGGCAACACCCCACTGGTGCGTCTGCAACGGCTCCCTGGCGAAACATCCAACACCCTATTGGTGAAACTTGAGGGAAACAATCCGGCAGGCTCCGTTAAGGATCGCCCGGCCCTGAGCATGATCCAACATGCGGAGAAGCGTGGCACGATCAAGCCGGGGGATACCCTGATAGAGGCAACCAGCGGCAATACCGGCATTGCGCTGGCGATGGCGGCCGCCATCAAGGGGTATCACATGCTTCTGGTAATGCCCGAGCACATGAGTCTGGAGCGTCGGGCTGTTATGAAGGCCTATGGGGCCGAACTGATTCTGACGCCAAAGGCAGGCAGTATGGAAGCGGCGATCGATCGTGCGCGCAGCCTGGAGGCAGAAGGAAAGGGGATTGTTCTCGATCAATTTTCCAATCAGGACAACCCGGCTTCTCATGCCGAAGGCACGGGACCGGAGATCTGGCGCGATACCGAAGGCAAGGTCACTCACTTTGTCAGCGCCATGGGCACCACCGGCACCATCATGGGCACCTCCCGCTATCTCAAGGCACAGAACCCAGCTATCGAAATTGTTGGCGTGCAACCCATGGAGGGCTCCAATATTCCGGGAATCCGTCGTTGGCCAGAGGAATACCTGCCAAAAATCTATGATCCAAAACGGGTCGACCGGATCATCGATGTCTCACAGCAGGATGCAGAGGAGACCACCCGCGAACTGGCAGCAAAAGAGGGGATCTTTGCCGGCATCTCTTCCGGTGGTGCGGTGGCGGCGGCATTGAAGCTCTCCCGTGAAGTGGAGAACGCAGTCATCGTTGCGATCATCTGCGACCGGGGCGATCGCTATCTCTCCACCGATGTCTTTCCTGCGAGCTAGATATTTATCGATACAGACTGCCCTTTTGGGTGGTCTGTTTCTCCTCAGCGCTATCTTTTCTGCACTGGCTGTTGATCAGCTCACTCTCAGCATTGAAAAAATCGATGGCGCTACCTGGCAGGCTGAACACATCGATCTGCAACTCGAATGGTTCCCGTCTTCAAAGAGTGCCTACCGGCTTGAGATCGGCAAGATTCAACTGCCGCAATTGGCTGAGCCTATTGAAAACCTTACACTGGATTGCCTTAGAGGCTTGGTCACTGACCAATCGATCCAGTGCGATAACGGAAAACTGCATGTGACCGGGTTGAAACTGGATAAACCCGATATGCAGGTGCATTTCAGACTCGATCTTGACACGCTAAACCTGCAGGCTGGACTCAAACAGATAGCAGTGGCAAGAGGCAAACTCGATCTGAAGCTCTCTACCGGCAAGAATCGATGGAAAATCGACCTGCGGGCGCGTTATCGATATCCAGGTATTGATAAATGGCCGCCCTTGAACAGGGCCCAAGGGAGAGTGAGCTATTCAGGCTACTCGGACCCGTGAGTTCCATTTAACCGGGAACGCCGGACAGCAACAGGAGGTGGCTGCTTAAACAGCAATACGCACCGGAACGAAGTACTACTT
>NZ_JAAVSH020000001.1:2720218-2755646 GCF_011947365.2 endosymbiont of Lamellibrachia barhami | reverse complement strand
TCAGTTACGTATTGCTAACCTGTATTAAGAGACCGTCTGTATTAAGATACAACCTATATTAAGAGAATCGCTCTGTATTAAGATATAACCATATTAAGAGACCGCCTGCATAAGATACAACCTTTACAGAGACCATCTGTATTAAGATACAACCTATATTAAGTATAGACCATCTGTATTAAGATACAAATTGGTATTAAGAGACCCGCCTGTGTTAAGATACAACCTGCATTAAGAGAGACCACCTGTATTAAGATACAACCTGCATTAAGAGACCGCTCAGTTAAGATACAACCTGTATTATAGACCGGCTCAGGCTGAAGATACAACCTGCATTAAGAGACCACCTGTATTAAGATACAACCTGTATTAAGAGACCACCTGTATTAAGATACAACCTGTATTAATCTTGACACGCTAAACCTGCAGGCTGACCTTCAAACAGATAGCAGTGGCAAGAGGCAAACTCGATCTGACGCTCTCTACCGGCAAGAATCGATGGAAAATCGACCTGCAAGGCAAAAAGATCGATATCCAGGCATTGATAAAATGGCTGCCCCTGGAAATCAGGCCCAAGGGAGAGTGGATCTATTCAGGCTACCTGGACCCGGAGTTCCATTTAACCGGGAACGCCGCACAGTTAAAACAGGTGAGGTGGCTGCTTAAACTGAATGACTTTTCCTTCAGTGACCCGGATGCCGCCTATCTGGCGGAAAAGGTGACCCTGAAATCCCAGGGTTCGGCAGAATTCAAACGTGCTGCGTGGCGCGGTGAGATGGATTTGGCGCTGCTCAATGGTGAAGTCTTGACCCCCTTTTTCTACCTGAATCCGTCATCATCTCCATTTTACGCCTCAACGGATTTTTCCGTCGACGATGGGTTCGGATCCTTGTCGCTGACACAGTCACGATGGTTGCTTGAGGGGATATTGGATGTGAGTTCCGATATTTCGTTAGACCTCCAGCACTCGCCTTCCATTCGTTCTCTGCATCTCGCGACAAAAACCTTCGATGTAGGAAAGGTCTATCAGGAGTATTTGCAACCTGTTTTTATCGGCACCTCTTGGGGAGATTTCGTACTGGATGGTGGGCTCGATCTATCACTGAAGGTGAAAGATGACAAAACCCTGTTTTCAGCTAATTTGCACAATATAGACTGGGACGATTCAGTAATCAGTGGCCAACCCCGGCGTATCGGCATCAAGGGTCTCAATGGCCAGCTCTATTGGACTCAGGGCTATCTACCCAAAGACTCCTGGTTGAGCTGGCGGGGAGGGCATCTGCTGGAAAATATTACCTTGGGGGCATCGCGGATCGACTTCCAATTGGACGAGCGGCAGTTTCGTTTGACTCGCCAGGCCAGGCTTCCTCTGTTGGATGGGGCGCTTCTGATTGACCGGCTGGATGCCGATGATACGAATGGAGAGGGACCACAGATAAAATTCGACGGCATGTTGACACCTGTCTCCATGAAAGTACTTAGTCAGGCGCTGGATTGGCCGGAATTATCGGGTACGCTCTCCGGCATGTTGCCGGGGCTGACCCTTCAGGATGGTGTAGTGCGTGTGGACGGCATACTGCTGGTCAGGATTTTTGATGGTGATATTCTCTTCAAGGACCTTCGACTGGAGTCGTTGTTCGGTGTCTATCCTCTGGTTCGAGCCAATGTGGAAATCAGCAAGCTGGATCTCGAAACACTGACACGGACTTTTTCATTCGGAAAGATCACAGGTCGGTTGGATGGATATATCCACGATCTGGAACTGGAGGATTGGCTGCCGGTTGCATTCGATGCCCATTTCCACACACCTGAGGATGATGATTCCCGCCACCGTATCAGCCAACAGGCGGTGGATAATATCTCCAACCTGGGAGGATCTGGCATGTCAGGAGCACTCGCCAGAACCTTCCTCGGTTTTTTTGATGAGTTTGGTTACCGTCGTCTGGGGATCGGTTGCCGACTGGAAGAGGGTATGTGTGAAATGAGCGGGGCAGGCAGCGCCAAACAGGGCTACTATCTGGTGGAAGGTGCAGGTATTCCACGCATCGATATAGTCGGCTTCAACAGAAAGGCTGATTGGAATCAGTTGGTAGAACAGTTAAGACAAATGAGTGTGGCTGGCGCACCGGAAGTGCGTTAGATGCATCTGAATGATATTGGTTGAGAAATTGAAATGAAAATAGCGAAATTGACATCCTCTTTCACCATGCTGTTGATGCTTACAGCCTGCGTGACCATCAACATCTATTTCCCCGCTGCAGAAGCCCGTGAGGCAGCGGAGAAGATTGTCGACGATATCCTTGGCGATGAGGTTCAGAATTCGATGCCGGGCAAAGAGGGTCAATCTTTGCAATGGAGCCCTTCAGCACAGCAGGTCTCCTTCAGTCTGCTGGATCTTCTGATACCGGCCGCACATGCGGCCGCCAAACCTGATTTCTCCGTCAACACCCCTGAGGTACGCCGCCTGCAGGCATCAATGAAACGGCGGAACAGTTCGCTCCATCCGTACTATCAAAAGGGAGTTATCGGATTCACTCATGATGCATTGGTGGGGATCCGGCAGCTTTCGGCGGTCTCTCTCAAGCAGCGGGCTCAACTGAAAAACCTGGTGAAGGCGGAAAACGGCGATCGAAATCGACTCTACAAAGAGATTGCCCGTGCCAATGGCCATCCGGACTGGGAGAAGGATGTGCGTTCGGTTTTTGGCCAAACCTGGATCAGAAAGGCCTCCAAAGGCTGGTGGTATAAGAATGCGGGTGGCAGTTGGGTAGAAAAATAATGTAGGGTGCGCCGTGCGCACCATTACTGACGCAACTCAGACAGGCGCTTCCCGGCTACAGAGGGTAGAATCCCTGCAAAATTTCAACTTGCAGGAAAATGAACATGGGGCGTCGTCGCCGTAAAAGACTACCGACAGAGCCGGTAGAAGCCGAGATCGAATCCCTCAGTCATGACGGCAAGGGAGTCACCCACATCGAGGGCAAGGCCACCTTCGTTTACGGTTCTCTGCCGGAAGAGAAGGTGCGCTTTCTCTATACCAACCAGCGTCGTAAATATGACGAGGGCCGGGTGGTTGAAGTGCTCACACCCTCGCCTGAGAGGGTGGAGGCGAAATGTGCGCAGTTTGGTATCTGTGGGGGGTGCAGCCTTCAGCACCAGGCACCCGAGGCACAGATTCACTCCAAACAGCAGGCATTGCTGGATGCGCTGAAACATATCGGCAAGGTTGAAGCTGCCGAAATCCTGCCACCGCTGGTGGGGAAGTCGCGTTGGGGCTATCGGCGTAAAGCCAGGCTGGGTGTAAGGTATGTGCCCAAGAAGGGCGGTGTGCTTGTGGGCTTCCGTGAGCGTGGCTCCTCTTTCGTTGCCGATATCGATACCTGTCACATCCTGCATCCAAAGGTGGGTGAGCTGCTGCCTGCATTGAGTGAGCTCATCGACGGACTCTCGATTCGCAGTCAGATACCGCAGATTGAGGTGGCGATGGGTGATGAGACCTGCGTGTTGATCTTCCGTTTGCTGGAACCGCTGACCGAAGCGGACAGGCAGAAGCTGGAGGCCTTTGGCCCAGCCCACGATGTGGTGATCTATCAACAGGAGGGGGGGCTGAATACCGTCAAGCCGCTCTTGGGGATTCCTGCCGAACTCAACTATCGGCTGCCCGACTATGAACTGAAGCTCAATTTTCTGCCCAACGACTTTACCCAGGTCAATACCGATATCAACCGCCAGATGGTTCGCCGTGCGGTAGATATGCTTGAACTCACCGGAGATGATCGTGTGCTCGATCTGTTTTGTGGATTGGGTAATTTTACCCTACCGCTGGCCCGCGGGGCGGGAGAGGTGGTAGGTGTGGAGGGTGACGCCGGGCTGGTGGCGCGGGCACGGGAAAATGCGCAATGTAATAAAATCGACAATACGCGCTTCTTCACCACCAACCTCTATGAGCCACTCGAGAATGAACCCTGGATGCTCGAGCGTTTCAGCAAGGCGCTGCTGGATCCGCCTCGCAGTGGAGCCCAGGAGATGCTGGCACATCTACCGAAACTGGGGGTAGAGCGTATCGTCTACGTCTCCTGCTATCCTGGAACTCTGGCCCGTGACGCCGGCATCCTGGTTCATGAACACGGTTACCGATTGCTGAGCGCAGGCGTGATGGACATGTTCCCTCATACCGCTCATGTTGAGTCGATCGCACTATTCGGGAAGAGTTGATAAATGCCTGTAGAAATTGAACGTAAATATTTGGTTATTAACAATAAATGGAAGATGCATGTTGAATCAGAAGCGACCCTGAAACAGGGTTATCTGGCGACACTGCCCAATGCCAGCATCCGGGTTCGCGTGGCGAAGGGAAGCGCGCATCTGAATATCAAAAGCGTCACCCTGGGCATCAGCCGTAGCGAGTATGAGTACGAGATCCCCCTGGAAGAGGGTGAAGAGATTCTGGCCAATCTAACCGCCGGCCCGATCATCGACAAAGTGCGTTACAAGGTGCGCTGTGGCGACCATATCTGGGATCTTGATCTCTTCCACGGGGACAATGAAGGACTGATTGTTGCCGAAGTGGAGCTGGATGCCGAGGATGAAACCTTCGAAATGCCGGAATGGGCTGGAGAGGAGGTGTCAGGCGACCCTAAATATTACAACGCCAGCCTGGTCAAGCGGCCATACTGCGACTGGTGATGTAACCTCTAACTACCCGATACGTAGGCCCGATCAAGCGTAGCGGATAGGGCGTTTTTCAGGTGACAGATCAGACGCGTTTGCCGGTTCCGCTACGCTTGAACCAGCCTACTTCAGGTCGGTGCTTCTGGTGGAACACTAAGTGGTCTTGGTCTCTTTATGATCTTATCCCGAATATTCGCACTCTCGCTGCTGATACTGACCGCCTGCAGCCAGCCACCAGACGCCCAGATCCTGCGCATGGGCCTTGCCAATGCACCGCTCAACCTCGACCCGCGTTTTGCAACGGATGCGGCATCAGAGCGGATCAACCGGCTGCTTTATCAACGATTGGTTGAATTCGATGATCAGAGCCTGCCGGTGGCGGGCATCGCCGATTGGGAGACCCTGTCGCCCACTCACTACCGTTTTCGCCTGCGCCAACCCACTTCCCGATTTTCCCACGGAAAGTTGCTGGAACCCGCCGACGTGGTGGCAACCTACCAGTTTGTGCTCGACCCGCAGAATGCATCACCTCACAGGAGTGCTCTGGAGTTGATCGAGGCTGTTGCACAGGTCGACCAACAAACCCTGGACTTTCATCTCAAACGGCCCGACCCACTCTTTCCCGCCTACCTGGTACTGGCAATACAGCCTGCCGATCTGCTGGCTTCCAGGCATCCGTTCCATGAACAGCCTGTCGGAAGCGGGCCGTTCCGTTTTGTTGATCGTTCCAAACCTGGACATCTACTGTTGGAGCGGCATCGTGATGGGCAGAAAGTTGAGTTTATCGAAGTGAAAAACCCCACGGTCAGAACATTGAAATTGTTACGGGGAGAGATCGATCTTTTGCAAAACGATCTCGCGCCCGAGTTGGTTGGTTATCTGCGTACCCGTAAAGAGGTGGAGGTGGCAAACCGGCCGGGCAGTAACTTCTCCTATATCGGTTTCAATATGGAGGATCCCGCCACCGGGAATCCTCTGGTACGCAGGGCTATCGCCCACGCCATTGATCGGGAAACGATTATCAGCCAGGTGCTGAATAACGCTGCGCACCCGGCGCTCGCGCTTTTTCCGTCGGAGCATTGGGCTGGCGCAAGAGACCTCAAATCGTATGACTACTCACCGCAACTGGCGCGTAGTCTATTGGCGGAAGCAGGCTATGATGCAGGACATCCACTGAAACTGGTCTACAAGACATCAAGTGATCCCTTTCGTATCCGGCTCGCCACAATCATTCAGAGTCAATTGAAGCAGGTCGGCATAGAGGTGGATCTGCGCAGTTACGACTGGGGGACCTTTTTTGGAGACATCAAGGCGGGGCGGTTCCAGATCTACAGTCTGGCTTGGGTGGGGATTCGCACACCGGATATCTTCCGCTATATTTTTGCCAGCGACTCTCTGCCGCCCCGGGGCGCCAATAGGGGGCGTTACTCCAGTCCTGAAGTGGATCGTTTGTTGAATGAGGTGGAACAGGCCAAAACCCTTGCCGGGCAGGCAAGCCTCTATCGGCAGTTGCAGGGGATATTGCAACAGGATCTGCCCTATATTCCCCTCTGGTATGAGGATCAACTCTTTGCCGCCCGCCGGACAGTGACGGGTTACCAACTGATGACGGATGGTAACTACGATGGGCTGGAGCAGGTAGTATTGACGCACAAACGGGAGATTTCAGGTGCCGAAACGAATGCTGCGTATTGACATCTCCCAGCAAAAAATAGCGCTGTTGGAAGATGGTAACCCCTTGCTCAGTTATCCTGTCGCAACCGGTAGAAACGGCGCAGGTGAACAGTCGGGATCAGGGTGTACGCCGAGAGGGCTACACAAAATCCGCCTCAAGATTGGCATCGGCTGTCCTGAAAACTGCGTCTTTGTCGGCCGGCGGACAAGCGGTGAGATCTACTCCCCGGCGCTTGCCGCAAAACACCCGGAACGGGACTGGATACTCACCCGCATCCTCTGGCTGACGGGGCTGGAATCGGGACGTAATCGTGGGGGGGACGTGGATACCCTGCGCCGCTATATCTATATCCACGGTTGTCCCGACAGTGAACCTGTCGGGGTACCCATCTCCCACGGCTGCATCCGCATGCGCAACGACGATCTGCTGAATCTGTTTGAACAGGTCGAAACCAACATGTTGGTGGAGATTCGGTAAGCCGGATGGCTGACTTTTTACTCTCACGTTTAGTCAGTGCCCTGGTCGTTATACTGGGAGTGGCGACCCTGGTGTTCCTGCTGATCCATCTGGTGCCAGGGGATCCCGTGGATGTCATGCTGGGCGAATCGGCCCGTGCCACTGACAGAGAGGCGCTGCGAATTGCGCTTGGTCTGAATCGGCCTGTCAGCGAACAACTGCTCATCTATTTTTCCAACCTTGCGCATCTGGATTTGGGGCGCTCCCTCTATTCCAATCTGCCTGTCAGCCAGATTCTGGCAGAACGCATTCCCGCTACCCTGGAGTTGGCAGGAGCTGCGCTGTTGTGTGCAATGCTGATCGCTATTCCCCTCGGTATCATGGCGGCAGTGAGGCGGGGGGAGGCCTGGGATTGGGGCGCCATGGGATTTTCCATGCTGGGTGTCTCCATTCCCAATTTCTGGCTGGGTCCCATGCTGATCCTGCTCTTCTCTCTCTGGCTTGGCTGGACACCAGTGAGTGGGCGCGACTCACTTGCCGGTCTGATCCTGCCCGCCATCACTCTGGGTTCTGCTTTTGCCGCGATTCTCGCCCGCATGATCAGGAGCAGCCTGCTTGAGGTGTTGGGTGAAGACTATGTACGCACAGCCCGTGCGAAGGGTTTGTCTGAACGGAACGTGGTCTTGCGTCATGCGATGCGCAACGCCTGGCTGCCGGTAATCACCCTGTTGGGGCTACAGATGGGTGGTCTGCTCGGTGGCGCCGTGGTGACTGAGATCGTCTTCGACTGGCCTGGTGTCGGCTCATTGATGATCGATTCGATCCAGAAAAGGGATTTCCCCGTGGTGCAGGGATGCGTGCTCTTTATCAGCCTGGTCTATGTACTGGTGAACACCCTGACCGATATCGTCTACGGACTTGTTGATCCCCGTATTCGTCTGGGTGGATCGCGGTAATGCTGATGCGCCTCTGGTTCCCCGTGATCGTGCTACTCACCTGGCTCATCATGGTGGTCCTGAATCCACTCTTGACCCAGTCGGCAAATCTTATCGACCTTGAACAAATCCTTGTACTGCCAAGCAGTGACAGTCTGCTCGGTTATGATGACCTGGGACGGCCAATCCTCGAACGATTGATCGCGGGTGCCAGGACATCTTTTCTCATCGCTTTCGGAGTGGTGGCGATCTCCGTTCTGCTGGGTACCACGCTTGGGTTGATCGCCGGCTACAAAGGTGGCTATTGGGATCTTTTTCTGGTGCGTGTGATCGATATCTTTCTTGCCTTTCCCGGTATCCTGCTGGCAATTGCCCTGGCTGGGGTGATGGGACCGGGGCTCGACAATCTGGTGATTGCGCTTTCTGCTGTCGGTTGGGTGGGTTATGCACGCCTGACACGGGCTCAGACGCTATCCCTCAAACATCGGGATCATGTGCAGGCTGCGGTGGCGCTGGGCAGCAGTTCCAGGGTAATCATGTTCAGACATCTTTTGCCGTTGATTGCCGCACCGCTGATCGTAGAGGCAACCTTCGGCATCGCGGGCATGGTCATTGCCGAGGCCGGTTTATCCTTTCTGGGATTGGGTATTCAGCCACCGGAAGCCTCATGGGGCAGTATGATCCGCGATGGCGCCGGTTATATGTTGATGGCGCCACATATGGTATTGGCGCCAGGTTTGGCAATCATGCTGGTTGTACTGACGCTGAACCTGCTGGGTGATCTTCTGCGTGATAAATTGGATATTCGTCTCACTGAACAAAAAAAGTTGTGAAATAGAGCGCCTTCAGACTGTCTTTTTCAGCAAGTTCCTTCATCAATGTGCTGACAGCATCCATTGCCTGCTTACGGAGCGCTTCCTTGCCATCCGGGGTCTTGATCGTTTTTCCATCCTGTTCCGAGAGCAACATAAGCAGTGTATGGCGGATAGCCGGCCCGTGCAGTGTCAGCTGTTCCAGAAAAGCATCATCTTTGGTCATTAACTGGATATCGCAGCGGGCGTACTTACCTCCGCTGGCAAGGTTAACCACAAGAGAGGGTTTGACTTCGTAGTAGCTGATTGTGGGGGGCGCCTCATCTTCAGCCCAAGCCAGACTGGCAAACAACAACAGTGACAACAGCAGAACACTGATCTGGCGCATGGTTGTTACCTTTTCCTCATCATTGACTGTCCAAATAACGGACGATTTAAACCGCATATTGTTTTCCCTTGATGATCTTTGCGGCATACTGCGAAAAAAGTTGAATGGAATTTGCCTGAAAACATTATGAGCCTTGGTCCTGTCATGCTCGATTTGAGTGGTGGGTCGCTATCTCCGGAAGATCGCGAACGTCTGCTGCATCCAGCTATTGGAGGGGTGATTCTTTTCACCCGGAATTACGAAACTCCCGGACAGTTGCTCGAACTGACATCTGAGATCCATGCCTTGCGGGAGCCTCATCTGTTGATCTCCGTGGATCATGAGGGCGGGAGAGTCCAACGCTTCCGTAACGGCTTCACCCACCTGCCACCATTGGCCTGGTATGGTGAGCAATACGTCCTCAACAGAAAGAGGGGGCTGAAACTGGCAGGGCAGGGGGGGTGGCTGATGGCAGCTGAATTGCGTGCTGCCGGTGTCGATTTCAGCTTTGCGCCGGTGCTTGATCTGGGTTTGGGAATTAGTCAGGTGATCGGCGATCGGGCCTTTTCAGCGGAACCTGAGGTTGTGGCACAACTTTCCCAGTCCTGGATTTACGGTGCACGTGAGGCAGGAATGGCCTCAGTGGGCAAACATTTTCCCGGTCATGGTGGTGTGGAGGCTGACTCTCATCTGGCACTACCCATCGACAATCGTCGTTTGGAGGATATTCAAATGGGAGACCTTCGTCCTTTTGAAAGGATGATCCACTTCGGCCTGGAAGCCATCATGCCGGCGCATGTCATCTATGACCGGGTTGATGGTGAGTTGGCGGGTTTCTCCTCATTTTGGCTGCAGGATGTGTTGCGGAAGAGGCTCGCATTTCAGGGCGTTATATTCAGTGATGATTTGAGTATGGCGGCAGCGGAAAATGCGGGCAGCTATGCTGATAGGGCGTTTGCAGCATTACAGGCTGGCTGCGACATGGTTTTGGTCTGCAACAATCAGGATGCCGCTGCTGAAGTACTCGACTCCTTAAAGGAGTACAATGATCCGGCAGCTCATCTCAGGTTGATACGCATGCATGGCCGCGGCCATTTCAGTCGTCAGGAACTGCATATGGACCCGCGCTGGATCAATGCCGTGGAGTCGCTGTCAGCAGTGGAGGCGAACACCACACTCAACCTGGATTTGGGGTGAAACCGGAGAGAACAATGGCAATTACCCAGAAACAGGCCGCTGAGGTCATGCAAACTGCTGATCTGCTACATTCCCAGGAGGAGGTAGAGCAGGCGCTCGACAGAATGGCAGTTGAGATCACCGGCAAGCTGGCAGGCGAAGACCCGGTGGTGCTCTGTGTGCTGAACGGGGCACTGATCCCGATGGGGCACCTATTGACCCGTCTGACATTTCCGCTACGCCAGGATTATATCCATGCCACACGATATGGGGCTGAAACGACAGGAACCCAACTCGAATGGATAGGCCATCCCAGTACCTCCCTGAAAGGGGAAACAGTCCTGGTCATCGACGATATTCTGGATGAGGGAATCACCTTGGCAGCAATTACGGATGCATGCAGGGAAGCAGGTGCTCGAAGCGTTTATACCGCTGTCCTGGTGGAGAAAGAGCGGGTCAGGAATAGCACTATTCAGGCTGACTTCACTGGCCTGAAGGTAGAAGACCGTTACGTCTTTGGCTACGGGATGGATTATAAGGGTTATCTGCGCAATGTCGCGGGCATCTACGCGGTGGCAAAATAGCCTGTCGATCTAAACACCTTCAAACGAAACAAGGGTTTTCCCTTGTTTCCCCATCAGTCAGCGAGGGTTAACCCCTCTAAAAAAATCAAAAAAACCCAATAAAATTAGTAGCCTATTGCCATTTCTCTGGAATTGGTCCAATATCTCTACATCAGGAACAACCTGGCACAGATCAGGAATCCAGAGATTCATATTGGTGGATAAAGCCACCGTTAAAGTTTGAGCGGAATTCCTCTCCGGAGGTTTCGCGCCTGTCAGAAAATTAGGAGGTATGGAGAAGTGTCCATTAAAACCCTTAAAGCACGTCATGCAGAGCTGCATGAGATGATCAGTGACCTGCGGGCTATGATGACCAAGGATCAGTTGAAGATTCGGCCCAATGCAAAAACCGCATACCAGCTGATATGCGACCTATCAGCAAAAATGAAAGACCATATGGCAGATCAGGATCAGGGAATCTACCCTGAGTTGCTAACCCATGAAGATCCCAAGCTGAAATCCATGGCATGGGGCTTTCTCAATGGTCAGAAACCCATGCGTAAGCAGTTCGACGATTACCATCAGAAATGGTTGAAGAATTGCGACTTCAACTTTACTGATGACTTTATTGCCGACACCTTCGAAATTTTCGATATGGTGGATGAGCGTATTGAACGCGAGCGATCCGTTTTGTTACCTACGCTCGAATCCAACGGCATTTACGGTTACGGTCAGTCTGCCGCGCAATAACGCTATAGCAATTGCTGATCAAAAGGGGCTTCGGCCCCTTTTTTGCTTTCCTGATTACCCTTAAAATTTCAGCCATGAACGGAAAGTGTTTTTCAATCCGCAAATAACGCGATTTTTCCTTATGCATTAAGTCATTGCATTCGTCCAATAAGCCCTGTTCTGTCATCATTGAACAGGCCGATGCAGATGTATAACAATCAGGTTTTCATACAAAATCAATGCATTGGCGCTTTTTGCGTTGTTCGCGGACAAATCTCTTTCCCTATAGTAGCTGAGCGATAGGGGGGTAATCAGAGCCGATAGTTTTTATTAATCGCTGACTTTAATTTATTCTTATTCTAATTCCTGACAAAAACACTTAAGATTTCGTGCAACTTCAGGGACTGGCTCCACTGAATATTATTACAGGACATCTGTCCAGACATTCCATTCAAAGAGGTAAACAAATGGGCGTACTTGTTGGCCGTGAGGCTCCAGATTTTACTGCACCTGCCGTATTGGGTGATGGCACTATCGTAGATGCCTTCAACTTTAAAGAGACGATCAAAGGAAAATATGCCGTACTTTTTTTCTATCCCCTCGACTTTACTTTCGTTTGCCCCTCAGAACTGATTGCCTTCGATCATCGTCTGGAAGAGTTCAAGAAGCGTGGTGTAGAAGTCGTTGGTTGCTCAATCGATTCCCACTTTACGCACAACGCCTGGCGTAACACGGCTATCAATGACGGTGGAATTGGTGCTGTAAAATACCCTCTGGTTGCTGACCTCGATCATGCTATCTGCAAAGGCTATGATGTCGAGACGCCTAATGGCCGTGTTGCATTTCGCGGCTCATTCCTGATCGATAAAAATGGCGTGGTACGCCACCAAGTCATCAATGATCTGCCCCTTGGGCGTAATATCGATGAAATGCTGCGCATGATTGATGCACTGCAGTTCACCGAAGAGCATGGTGAGGTTTGCCCCGCAGGCTGGAAGGAGGGTGATGCGGGCATGAAGGGCACACCTGATGGTGTCGCAGAATACCTTGCTGGTCATGCAGATGAGCTCTAATCGCTCAGTAAGATAGTCCGACCTGTCCAGAAAAAGCCGACTGATCTTCAGTCGGCTTTTTTTTGTCTTGGAAATTAGGTTAGAATCGATCTATAAGATCTTGTTGCTAGGCAAATAATAATGACGAAACTGGCCATAATTGGCGGAACGGGTCTGGATAAGATTCCTGACCTGGAAATCACTCACCGTGAAGTGGCACATACTCCGTTTGGTGAGCCATCGGCACTGCTGACACACGGTATTGTTGGTTCGACAGAGGTGGTTTTCCTGCCACGCCATGGCCCTTCCCACACAATTCCGCCGCACCGGGTGAACTACCGGGCAAACCTCTGGGCGTTGAAGCATATCGGAGTTGACGCAGTGATTGGTGTTGCTGCCGTGGGGGGTATTACCGGCGACATGGGGCCTGGACAGATCGTTGTTCCAGATCAGATTATCGACTATACCTATGGGCGGGAACATACGCTGTTTGAGTATGATCTCAACAAGGTCACGCATATTGATTTTACCAATCCCTACTGTGAATCGTTAAGGCAGGCTTTGATTGAAGCGGGCGAGGCGGTGTCAGCCCCACTGACGACCTTTGGCACCTATGGATCCACCCAGGGACCACGTCTGGAAACGGCGATGGAGATACATCGCATGGAGCAGGACGGTTGCGACATCGTGGGCATGACCGGAATGCCTGAGGCCTCGCTGGCCAGAGAGCTGGATCTTTGTTATGCCTGTTGCGCTGTAGTGGCAAACTGGGCAGCTGGAAAAAGTGATGATCCAATTAGCATGGAAGCGATAGAAAAGAACCTGAAAACCGGCATGTCCGACGTCAACAGATTGGTTGCCAGACTCCTTCAGCACTACTGAAGAGCCTTAAACCGAATCGCAAACTCGGATCGTGAGCCCACTCCTTAGCTCGTAGACGACTCAGAGGCCCAATGCAACTCATACCTCAGCAGACCAACGGATTCTGGCTCAAGCCCCGCACTGAATGGATGGTGCTGATCTTCCTGTTTGTCATCCTGCTTTACAGTAATATTTCCCGAGCGGACCGTTTTGATTTGGGGTTGATCGCATTGCAGCGAGGAGACTTTGCCGAGGCATTCTGTATCTGGAATCCCCTGGCGGTGGAAGGCCACAAGGATGCCGCATACAATCTTGGTTGGCTCTATGCCAATGGAAATGGACTGAGTGTCGATATCGACAAAGCCATCAGCTGGTGGAAAAGAGCCGCTGAACGTGGACATCAAGATGCCCAGTTTGCCATAGGTCTCGCTTTTACCGCTGGCGAAGGGATAAAAAAGGACGAACGGGAGGCCCTCCACTGGTATCTGATGGCAGCAAGAGGCGGGCATAAAGACGCCCGAGAGTATATTAGGAATCTGCTTCATGCCGGCCAATGGGGCGTGGAAGACGACTTGGAAAAAATAGTATCCGAACCCTGGATTGGTGAAACTGCAAGCGTGAAGGTTGAGCGGGCTAATTTACGCTCAGGGCCGGGCACTGACTACAGTTTGGTTTCCACTGTGGAGAGTGGTGCGGCAATGATCACACTAGGCAATAGCGGGGATTGGGTCCAGGTTATCGTGCGGGAAACCCTGGCCAGAGGCTGGATGGCTGGATGGCTGGTTGAGACAAGCGCTGGTGATGATAATAGAGATATGCCCCGGAATTCCTATCCAAAGTAATTTTGCTGGTGCTATGCTAGGATATGGCGAATTGCCAAGGGCCTGTATGATCTGGAGGGACTGCGAAGATGGCGGAAAATGAGAAAGAGACTGACGTGACTGAACCTAAGTCCTCTGCATCCAAAAAGGAAGCCACGAAGAAAAAATCGGCAAAAAAGAAGGCAGCCAAGAAAGCAGCGAAGAAGAAAACTGCAAAGAAAAAGTCCGCCAAAAAACCGGTGCCAGCTGAGAAGGTAGTCCCTGCTGCAAAACCAGAGACCAAACCCACAGAAGCCACTGCTGAACAGCCTGTTGTCGTAGAATCCCCCCCCCCTAAAGCAGAAACAGACACTACAGTCTCATCGGTTTCTGATTTGGCTTCAGCCGCTGCTGCTGTCCTTTCCACAGAAAACAAGGCGGTACAGAGTCACGCTGAAGAACCGAATAAAACGCAAAAAGAGGAGAGGGAAATGACAACCACACCCAGCAGTTCAGCGGGATTCTGGCCGAAAATTATCTTCTGGTTACTGATCGTTATTATTGGTTTTGCCTATGTTCGCTCTCTGGCAAAACATCCTGGTGATGAGGCTGCTGGATCCGAGGGTCAGAGCCAAACTTCTTCCGAGCAGGTTACAACGACTGAAACCACTCAACAGGCTGCTGAAATTCTCGGAACAGTTTCAAGTGGCCAGCCCGCTAGTGCGGCTGCTCAAACAGAGAGTGCCGAAGCTTCTGGCAAAGAAGAGTCTGCAAATACAGCTGACAGCGTTGCAGCCGGGACTGAATCTGCAGACGCTGCACTCAATGAGGCAACGGCATCGACTGCCACAGATGTAGTAGTGAGTGTGGAGTCCAGTGCAAATGTGGATATTAGCAAGGAAACTGCCAGTGAAGTCACTGCCGCTCCAGAACCAGAAGCAGCAGCGCCAACTGCAGAGAGTGTTGTGGCCACAACTGCGACTGAAGTGGTAGCTGACACGGATACTGCTTCAAAGATTAGCCCAGCTGACGACGCCAGCAGCCCCAAGGCACCTGATGACACTGCCACGGCATCGCCCCGTGCTGCACCGAGAACTGCCAGGTCAGAATCTGTGACTCGCATCCTCAAGGAATTTGACGATCTGCGTCAGGCAGCAGAGGCCGAAATGAATGCCATGCGCAACCTGATTCAGGCTGAACGAGAGTTGCGGGATGCAATGGCGCCACCACCCGCGCAATATCGTCCAGGTTGGGGGCAGGGCTACTATCCTTACGGGCGTCCACCACCCATGAGCAACCAGTAACAGATCGTCTGAAAATCTGTTGCTTTACATCTGAGCATGAGTAAAGGCGGCCGCCATTGCGTGACCGCCTTTCTCAGTTAATGCAATTGACAAATTGCGTGAAAAATCATTGAAAGGCGTTGATTTTAAGTGATTAAATGAAGACCAACGACAAAATTGTTCAGGGATTTAATATTCGCCCTGGCCGCAAAACAAGATACGTTTATTAACACTTAGCAAGACAAGTGTGATTCAACAATAAATGCAGAAACCAATAATAAATCACGCTTTTGGAATACGGCATTATTCCTTCCTGATGTATGGGCTTTGGGTTTTTTTAACCCTATGTTCAGTGCTGTGGAATCTCTATAGTCAGCCATTGACCAATAATGCCGCATGGATTCTGATAGGCATTCACTTGGCCATTCTTTTGACTGGCATCTTGGTTAACTACCTTTTCTTCCATAAAGTTCTTTTTGTTTTTCGTGTGAGTAAACTTGCCGAACAAGCGCTCAAGGAAGAGCGCCAATTTCTAAATACGATCCTGGAATCGATATCCGACGGTATAGTTGTCTGCGATAAGGATGGTCATTTGACTCTCTTTAATCCCGCCGCCAGAACCTTTCTGGGTAGTAGCGAACTTCATATCCCCGTTAACGAGTGCGCTGTTCAATATGGCTTGCATAGTGCGGATGGAGCACACTTACTCGCACGTGATGAATCTCCTCTGTATCGCACATTGCAAGATGGAAAGGTACGCGAGCAGGAGGTTTTTGTCTCGCCCCCAAATGGTGGCGCAGAGCGTACCCTGCTGGCGAATGGAGAAACACTTGCGAATAAAGAAGGGGAGCGGATTGGTGCTGTCGTTACGCTTCACGACATAACGGCACAAAAAGCGCTGGAACAAGAGCTTCGCTTGTCAGCCATGGTATTCGAAGCACATGATGCGATGATCATCACTGACGACCAAGGTAGGATTCAGCGAGTAAACAGGCGTTTTGTAGAGATGACCGGCTACTCGCCAGAAGATGTATTCGGTAAGACACCGAGCATTCTCAAGTCAGGTAGACATGATGATCGTTTTTACCGCAATCTATGGAAGCAGTTGACCGACTCGGGCTCGTGGCAGGGAGAGATATGGAATCAACGCCGAAATGGCGAGGTTTATCCCCAATGGACGAGTATCAGCCTGATTAGAGACGACAAAGGTACAATCATCCACTACCTCTCCAGTATGGTCGATGTCAGCAAGCAGCGACGCGCAGAAGCCGAGGTCGAATTTCTCGCTTATCACGATAGTCTGACAGGTCTGCCGAATAGAGTCTTGTTGTTTGACCGTCTCAATCAGGCTCTTGCACGCTCAAGCCGGAGCGGTTCCATAGGTGCAAGCGTCTTCATGGATTTGGACCGGTTTAAAAATATCAATGATTCACTGGGACATCTCGTGGGTGACGGGATGCTGAAAGAGTTCGCCCGGCGATTGAAGAAACTGGTCAGAAAAGACGATACTTTGGCCCGTCTGGGTGGCGATGAGTTCATGATGGTGCTGAATGAACTGGGGCCGGACCAAGAATCAGCCACAAATAAGGTTTTATCGATAGCGGAAAAATTCAAAGCAAGCCTGGCTGAACCTTACCACATCAGGGAATATGAACTTCACACGACCAGCAGTATTGGCGTAACACTTTTTTCCGGTGATGGAGAGACTGCCGAGGACATTATTCGCCGGGCAGACACTGCCATGTATAAAGCCAAGGAGGAGGGGCGTAATGCCATACGCTTCTATCTTCCAGAGATGCAGGCACAGGTAAGAGACCGGTTGGCGATGGAAAACGATATGCGTATCGCCATGGAGAGGGATCAATTCAAACTCTTTTTCCAACCCCAGATCGATATTCAAACCGGCGAATTGATCGGTGCAGAGGCGCTGTTGCGCTGGCGTCATCCTGAGCGTGGATATATCCTGCCCGATCATTTCATTCCTATCGCTGAAGATACCGGGCTGATAGTTCCGCTGGGCGAATATGTTCTAAGGGAAGTATGTTGCCGCAACAGAATCTGGCATGACGCAGGCTTGCCGAAGATTCCGATTGCGGTAAATGTTTCACCTGTTCAATTTCGCAGAACCGATTTTCTCAACCAGGTGAACAGTATCTTGAGTGATACCCAATTAAGTCCTCACTACCTTGAGTTAGAGATGACAGAGACGGCCTTCATGCAAAATATTGTTGAAGTGAAGGACACGTTGACCCAATTGAAAGCGCAGGGAGTCAACATAGCCATAGATGACTTTGGCACAGGTTACTCAAGCCTCTCCTATCTAAACCAAATGGTGATCGACAAACTTAAGATTGATCAATCGTTTATTCAGGATGTTTCAACCGATCAAAATAACGCAACGATAACAAAAACAATTATCTCGATGGCACAGTATCTCAATCTTAAAACCATAGGTGAGGGAGTTGAAACTCTTGACCAATTCAAATTCCTGCAGAATTCAGGTTGTGATGAAGTGCAAGGGTTTCTGTTCCATGAACCCGTCCCTATGGAGATCTTCTCGGATATGTTAAAAAATTGGCACAACTTCAAAGTAATGAACTAATTTCAGCACGTTGCTGGATCCCATTGTTTTTTGTAGGATAAGTGGCATTCCAAACATTGTTACTACGAATTTTTTAATGATTAATCCAAAACAACGATTGATAGCAGTTTGCGGCCTGATTTTTCTTTTTGCCACCTTCCCCAGCCAAGCGGGACTTGAAGAGGGAATGGAAGCCAACCGAAAGGGTGACAGGCAGACCGCTTTCAACGAATTTCACGCGGCGTCATTTGCGGGAGACGAGCGTGCCTTCGGTAAACTTGGGGGTATGTATCTCTATGGCCTGGGAACAGAGAAAGATTATGTGAAAGCTTATGCCTGGTTTGGATTGAGCGCTCAAATGGGTGATAGATATGGTCAGCGGTTTCAGGACGCCGCATCCTCCGCGATGACCCCGAAACAGGTTGGAGACGCCGAGAGATTACTCCAGGAATATCGCGAGCAGCTTAATCTAAGTGAGACATCACACGAGCAATAGTTAATTACCTGACCCTCTATGCATCACGGCAATTGGAGGGGAAAATCCATTGTTTCAACCACTGCTACACCTCACACTTGCTTTTTTGATTATCATTGTCCTTGGCGGATGCAGCGAAATAGAAAATGAGGTGATCAAAATTGGTGCTATTCCGGCGTTTGTCGGAGTGGCTGACGATCAGGAATCGCGCCTGCGGGGACTCTCATTTCGAAAGAAACTAGGTGTTAACGAAGGGTTACTCTTTGTATTTCCCAAAGAGAAGATTCTGCATATCTGGATGTTGAACGTGGAAATACCACTGGATGTCGCTTTTTTCGACCAGGATCGAAAACTTATCAATATTCATTCAATGGAGCCTGACGATGGTGAAAAGTCCTATCCTTCTGCAAAACCGGCCCTCTACGCTTTGGAGATGTCCCAAGGCTGGTTCTCGAGAAATCATTTAACAACTGGCGCCACACTTCACCTGTCGAGATCTCCATCAGCCCAAGCGAGATAATTCTTCAGTCATTACTGATTCAAACCCGCTCCACTGGAGCGGGTGAATTTAATTCCTGCGCAGTGAATATTTCACTCATCCACTATTTAGCCTGAAATCTTGTGATTTGCTAGTGAACGAATAAATTGTGTGGCAACGCTTAAGGGCACAAGACCATCAAGACATTAATACTGACTTGATTAATTATTGTAATTCAATGCCTTGCTGACCAATGTAAATGTGGTTAATTTGTTAATTCAGGGCGAAAACAAGGGGGAATTCAAGTAAAATCCCCACTGCCACAGGATTTTCACGACTGGAAGAGGGGTTATATTCCCGCTCACATGCGGATTCAGTATTGACACCAGCATCTTTACTGGTAGGGTCTGCATCCGCAAAGCTATCGCCTGTGTTCGGCGTGGCATCGTCTCAATGCCCACCAAGATTTAGTTGGGATTACTAGGAAACAGAAATGACAGACCTCACCCGTTATCGAAATATCGGCATTTTTGCCCATGTGGATGCTGGTAAAACAACCACCACAGAGCGCATCTTGAAGCTCACTGGCAAGATCCATAAGACAGGTGAGGTTCACGACGGCGAGGCCACCACTGATTTCATGGAGCAGGAGCAGGAGCGCGGTATTACCATCCAGTCCGCTGCCACCTCTTGCGAGTGGGACGGCCACCGTCTAAACATCATTGACACCCCTGGACACGTTGACTTCACGATTGAGGTTTATCGCTCACTGAAGGTACTCGACGGCGGTATAGGCGTCTTCTGTGGTTCTGGTGGTGTTGAACCCCAGTCCGAGACAAACTGGCGCTATGCCAACGAATCCGAGGTTGCCCGTATCATCCTGGTCAACAAACTCGACCGTATCGGTGCCGACTTCTACCGCGTTGTCGAGCAGGTGGAAAAGGTATTGGGAGCAAATCCCCTGGTCATGGTGCTGCCTATCGGTACTGAAGACCAGTTTGTTGGCGTGGTAGACCTGCTGACCCGTAAAGCGTGGGTCTGGGATGATTCAGGTGACCCCGAGAACTACGAAATCCAGGACGTGCCGGCCGATATGGCTGATTTGGTCGAGGAGTGGCGCGAGAAATTGATCGAGGCAGCTGTCGAGCAGGATGATGATGCAATGGAGAAGTATCTGGAAGGTGATGAGCCTGATCTGGATACCATCAAGACCTGCATCCGCAAGGGCACCGTCGCACTCGACTTCTTCCCCACCTACTGCGGCTCTGCATTCAAGAACAAGGGCATACAGCCGATTCTGAACGCCGTTGTTGACTACCTGCCTAACCCGATGGAGGTCAAACCCCAGCCTGAGGTTGATGCGGAGGGCGACGAGACTGGTGAGTTTGCCATTGTCGACCCGGAATACCCACTACGTGCATTGGCATTCAAGATTATGGATGACCGCTTCGGTGCATTGACCTTTACCCGAATCTACTCCGGTCGGCTGAAGAAGGGCGACACTGTGCTCAACACCTTCACCGGGAAGACAGAACGTATCGGCCGTCTCGTGGAGATGCATGCCGACTCCCGTCAGGAACTCGATTCCGCCCAGGCTGGCGACATCATCGCTCTGGTAGGATTGAAGAACACCCGGACAGGTCATACTCTGTGCGATCAGAAGCGGCCTGCCACCCTTGAGCCGATGGTCTTCCCTGATCCGGTTATCTCCATTGCTATTTCACCGAATGACAAAGGTGGTTCGGAAAAGATGGGTATCGCCCTCAACAAGATGATGCAGGAAGATCCCTCATTCCGCGTAGAAACAGACGAGGAGAGTGGTGAGACGATCATCAAAGGCATGGGTGAGCTGCATCTCGACATCAAGGTCGACATCCTCAAACGTACTCACGGCGTAGAGGTTACCGTCGGCAAGCCCCAAGTGGCCTACCGCGAGACCATTACCAAACGTATCGAAGAGAGTTACACTCACAAAAAGCAGACCGGTGGTTCCGGTCAGTTTGCCAAGATCGATTACATAATCGAGCCTGGCGCGCAGAACAGTGGCTTCGAGTTCGAATCTGTTGTCACCGGTGGTAACGTCCCTCGTGAATTCTGGCCTGCAGTGGAGAAGGGTTTCGCGCTCAGCATGCAAACAGGCACCTTGGCTGGTTTCCCGCTGCTTGACGTCAAAATTACGCTGGTAGATGGTAGTTTTCATGCTGTCGACTCCTCTGCGGTCGCCTATGAGATTGCTGCAAAGGCAGCATATCGTCAGTCTGTGCCGAAAGCGGGTCCCCAGATGCTTGAACCTATAATGAAGGTCGATGTCTTCACCCCCGATGACCACGTGGGTGACGTCATTGGTGACCTCAACCGGCGCCGCGGTATGATCAAGTCTCAGGAAGCAGGCACCACAGGCGTCCGCGTCAAGGCTGATGCTCCTCTAAGCGAAATGTTTGGCTACATCGGCGACCTTCGGACCATGACCTCTGGTCGCGGTCAGTTCTCCATGGAGTTCTCACACTATGCTCCCTGCCCGAACAGTGTAGCCGAGCAGGTAATCAAGGAAGTTAAAGCGCGCCAGGGTTAAGGGTTCTTCAAGAAGGGGTTGCCGAATAAACTGATTCGGTAATCCCTGCTTTTTAATAAAAGGTCAGTGCAGAAATCATTCTGGTCTGACCCTGATAAGAGAAAAGAGGGAGGGCAACATGCTTTCAGAACACCACGATATCGACCATGAATTCCCCGAATTCCACAAGAAGCTCGAGGCGCTCAGTGCAGCAGACACAGAGTTTGCTGAGCTGGTGAAGAAGCACGATACACTCGACAACGAAATCCGTGAACTAGAAGAGCGCGGACAGCCCATCGCGGATGAAAGCATCGAAGCGATGAAGTACAAGCGTACCGAACTTAAGGATAAGATCTACGCGCGACTTCGTCAGGCGTGATTGCTAACATCCTCGCGTTTCGCGAGGATGTCAGGTTAGCTCCAGTATCAAAATATCAGCCAGGCCCATTCGGGCTAAGCTTCCGCGTGCAAAATCGTGCTATGGGGCCAGGACCTCTATCGGGAATATCCCACTCAGTCCTAAATTCAATAGGACATTGAATCTCCTCAAGTATATTATGCATCCTCAGGCTACCTGGAGTTATGGATAATGGCGATACGTACGCAGAGATTTCGCAGACATGCCGCACCCTCAATGGTGATTATTGCTCTGTTGTTCACTTTTGCAGCGCTCAGCGGCTGCTCAACGCTGGATCTGACGCCTGTAGCCTCTCCTGCCACACATAAGCACTCCCCCGGAAAAATACTTTGGCATGACCTGCTGACCCAGGATGTGGCACAGGCTAAAGACTTTTATGGACAATTGTTTGGATGGGGCTTCAAGCAGCAGGGCGCTTATACTGTTGTGCTGCGCGACGAACAGGCAATCGGCGGCATGGTCGAAATAAAACCAAAACCCAATGGTCGAGGTGTCGCTCGCTGGATCGCATCACTCTCTGTGTCGAATGTGGATCAAGCTGCTGGGTTCGTCCGTGAGCGTGGAGGCAAGATACATGAGGGCCCCGTATACATGCGCCATCGAGGGCGAGGTGCCTTGATCAGCGACCCTCAAGGCGCACAAATACTGCTTCTTCGATCAGCTACTGGTGATCCCGAAGATAAGGAACCTGCCATCAACGACTGGCTCTGGGATGAACTTTGGTCAAGCGACCCTACGACCTCGCTCGATTTCTACCAAACCTTGGTGGGTTATTCCTCACGAGAAAACAGAGAGAACTATTGGATTCTGAAAATGAATGGAAAATGGCGTGCCGGCGTCAGAGGGCTGTTCGATAAAAAATTAGAGCAGAGGTGGGTGCCTGTGATCCGTGTATCCGATCTGCAAAAGATTTCGGGTATTGTAACCAAGCTGGGGGGCAGGGTGCTGATAAAGTCCGGGACAGCTGAAGAAGACAAGCAGATCGCACTGCTTGCAGATCCCTCCGGAGCACTCTTCATGGTTCAGAAATGGCCAGGCATTGCCACCGAAGGAGGGCAGTGATCATGACACTATCCCGTCGAAAAATATTTGGCCTCTTCCTGTTACCGGGTATCGTGTTTTTGACAGGATGTTCAAGCACCGGCTCCTCATCCGTTGGCGGCACAGTTTCATACGGCGCTTACTATGGTGGCTACTACGACCCTTACCCTTGTTGGGGCTGTGGCGGCAACACGATTATCGTGAAACCACCAGCTGAAAAACCCGATCGGCCCACCAAGCCACCCATCTCCAGGCCACCCAGGCCTACACATCCAATTGCTAGGCCATCCGGCGGCATTGGTCGGCCAGCGGCACGTCCAAGCAGACTACGCTGAAGTTGCGCCTAATGATGATCACGATCGTAACCTAAACGTATACCCTTGATCGACCTCGGCAGAAGCAAAAGCCGGGCGACTTTCCGAAAGGGGCTGCGGCCTTGCTGGTGATTGGTATGCTGCTGCTATACTTCGGTTGGAGTAAGGCACAGTGAAGGGCGCGAAAATGACCGGTTACGATTGGGGCATTGTCTTTATGGTGGTGGTGCTTGTCGGTGTGTTGCTGATGGGGGTTGCCATGAATAAAAAACACTAGCGGCGGCGCGAGAGATCGCGCAGGGGCAAATCCAATGAAGGCGGGAGGGCAGTAACCTTTCAGCCTTTTTTATTGTGTGCCAGTGCCAGCAACCACGGCAGGGCGCGAATATCTCCAGGGGTGACCGCAAAATCTTCCGACGTCCAGGTTCCAGGAGCAGCCATGGCATCCTGGCGTACCTGGTGCCAACGGCTATCACTTCGACTTCGACAGCACCGAGAGTCCGGAACGGAGGCGGGTCTCCAGTAGCAGTCCGACTGTCACTATCCCGGCGGGTGTGATCGACGAGTGGGATGGTCCTTCGGAACTGCGTGTCTGGTCGGTTCACGATGACGGTCCCCGCAGGGCAATCTCCTGGAGTCGCCCTCTGGGTGTGTCGGCGGGCATGAACGGTTTCTTCACTGTTGAGACGGATCATCCGGTCCCACTCTGGGTAAATTCGCCCTGCAGGTGATCAGCTACGGAAATAATGTCGGCTGCGTCGTGCAGACCTTCACCGGACTCTCCTGCAATCAGTGGCAGCCTAGAAACCCGATGTTCTATTACAACGCCATCGACTGGGCCAATAATCTGGAGTGAACCCTGACGCTGTATGATCATTGAAACGCGATGTGCCAGGTGACGCGGCCACCACGACCCTGACCTTTACCGATAGCGGCAATGCCACTGTGACCATGGGGGCATATACGGGGGTTGCTCGGGCAGTGAATCCCGAGCTAGCCGTCAGGTCTCAGTTGACTGAAGGTGGCTCACCGAAGACGGTGATCTCCGTTGGTAACGCCCCGGCTGCTTTCCTTGATGCGGATGTGTCACTGTTGGATGGAACCTTCGATGGTGGAGGTAATAGCTTTGCTCTCTGGGATGATGCGATTCTGGGTGATGGCGATGATTACACGGATGCCGTCGATGCCTACTTCCAGTTCCCGTTCGACGACGGTAAGGCACAGCGGGTGGGAAGTTATGCCAGTACTCGCGCTCATCTGATATCGGTAGCGGATACCGTCACTGCAACCTTCACCCAGGACATACTGACTGCGGCTCTCCCGCCAATGACATTTTCGCTGGACTACACGGCGCCGGATCCCGCCGCGGTAGCAGTGCCGGTGCGGGCGGATATCACGGTCCATCTGAGTGTTGGAGCTCCGTTCGCAGGTGACACCGCAACGTCTGTGACTACCGCTCATGATATCGGCGCAGCAACGATTATGTCGGTCAGTTGGACCAGCGCGTTGCCTGCGGACACCCTCTGGCTCGTCCGTGGGCGGGTATCGGATCCTGTCACCGGGGATGCGTTCAAGTATGGAGAGTTCCGTTCGGAGCCAATGAACCATGCGACTTCCGCCGACCTGGCTTACGATGGAACCAATACCTGGACCTGGACTGCTCCGTTAGGGCTCGATCCCTCCCTGGACGAGGGTGAACTTATGCGGCTAGACCTGCGTACCATGGATCCTGCCAGGACTATGCAAGGCGACACGAGAAGCATCTTCATCATGCGGTCGGTTGTCCCTTAACGCTTGACGCAACAGGAGACAGAACCCCGGCAATGCCGGGGTTTTTTGTTTCCGGCGTTGTTTTAGGAACCAATCGTCTGCAATCCCGTGAACCAAATCACAGGAGAAATCCAATAATTCCCATTCTGTGAATCTTATTCACAGCTTCCTTAATATCCCAACCGCCACGCCGACCCATTGATCAAGCGACCAGCATGCACACGCTGGTACTCAGTTTGATTCGTGAGGAAGCGAGCCTATGGATGATGTAGCGAAGAGCAGAAACGACCTGATCGAAGAGGTGACCCGTCTGCACAGGGTGAGGCGCCATGTCAGGCAGACCGGTTTTGAGGTCTTGCAGGAACAGGTGCGCCTGCAGGAGATGCTGCGGGAGTCGATGGATGCCATCGTGATGTTCGATGCCGACGGTTTGGTGCAGCTGTTCAGTCGCGGTGCGGAGAGGCTCTTTGGCTGTGAAGAGGTCGATGTACTCAACCGCTCCCTGGATGGATGGATCCCCTGTCCCCCTGAATTCGGTGAGGATGTGCCCCGTTATCTGGCGGATGTCTGCGCCTCCAAAGCCGACCTGTTTCAACACCCGATTGAAGTCAGCAACGCAGCGGGTGAAAAGCGGAAGTTGACAGTGACTGTCTCTCTGTCGGGTAGAGGAAACTCTCCGGTGGAGCACGACTATCACTCTGCGCTCTGCATCTTTCAGGATATTACCCGGCAGAAGCACGGATTACAGGAAGTGGGTGCCTACAGGGATAATCTGGAGCACCTGGTGAAGGATCTCAGCAATGAACTCCGGGTGTCGAAAGAAGACCTGTCGTTGGCCAGCCTTGCGGAACAGGATGCTGTGGAGTTGCTGCTGCAGGAGATCCGTATACCCCTGGGGCGTATTCTCGATGTGGCGAATGCTGCGGCGGCGATGCGCGCCGGGGCTGAATGTAATGACATGCAGGAAGGGGTGCGGACCATCCGCCATACGGCGGGTGAGTTGATGCTGCTGGTGAAGGCGCTGACAAAGGAGAAGTAGACTTCTTACGATATTCTGTAATCTAGCAGGAAAAACCTGGCTGGTTGGCAGGTGCAGAACCCACCATCGGATGCGTACCCGGTGGTGGGTTTTGTTTTATTCGGTGCCGCTCTTATACCATGCGGGGTCGGAGTCAAACCCTCCGCCCATGCCGTTCTTATGATTTATCCCGCAGGGTTTGACTCCGACCCCTCACTGTGCGAGCGGTTCCTACAACTGCCCTTTGATATGGTCGACGATCTCATCCAGTGGGATGAAGCTGTTCTCCGATGCGGTGCGGGCACGGTACTCCACATTGCCCTCATCCAGAGAGCGCTCCCCGACCACGATGCGATGGGGGATGCCGATCAGCTCCATGTCGGCAAACATAAAGCCGGGACGGACATTCCGGTCATCCAGCAGTACCTCGATACCTGCGGTTTCGAAGGCTTCGTGCAGCTGTTCGACAACTTCCCGTACCCGATGGGATTTGTTCATCTTCATCGGGCAGATGGCGACCTGAAAAGGCGCGAGTCCCGCAGGCCAGCAGATGCCCTTGTCGTCGTGGTACTGCTCGATGGCGGCGGCCACCACCCGGGAGACGCCGATGCCGTAGCAGCCCATGGTCATGGTGACGGATTTGCCATTCTCGTCCAGTACCTTGGCGTTCATCGCTTCACTGTATTTCCTTCCAAGCTGGAAGATGTGACCCACCTCGATGCCCCGTGCAATGGTAAGCGTGCCGTTACCATCGGGACTGGGATCACCTTCCACGACGTTGCGCAGATCGGCGATGTTCTCCGGTTCCGGCAGATCCCGTCCCCAGTTGATGCCGAAGTGGTGTTTGCCGTCCTGGTTGGCGCCGGCGCTGAAATCGGCCATCTTCGCCACGGCGCGATCGACGAAGAGCGGGATGTCCAGATTGACCGGTCCCAGTGAGCCGTTGCCTGCGCCGACTACAGCACGGATCTGCTCTTCGTCGGCAAAGGTAAGAGGTATCGCCACCTGAGGCAGCTTCTCCGCCTTGATCTCGTTCAGTTCATGATCACCGCGCACCAGCAGAGCGATGAGATCGGCATCACTCTCTTCGTCCGCCATCACGATCAGGGTCTTGACCGTCTGTTCGATCGGTTGGTTGAACTGTTCCACCAGCTCCTGAATGGTCTTTGCGTTCGGGGTGTCCACCAGCTCCATCTCGCGGCCAGGGGCGGGGCGGTCGCCTGCGGGCACCACCGCTTCCGCCAGTTCGATGTTGGCGGCATAATCACTCTCGGTGGAGAAGGCGATGGCGTCCTCACCCGATTCAGCCAGCACATGGAATTCGTGGGAGGCGCTGCCGCCGATGCTGCCGGTATCCGCAGCCACCGGGCGGAAGTCGAGACCGCAACGGCTGAAGATGCGCGTGTAGGTCTCATACATCTGTTCATAAGTCCCCTGTAGGGATTCCTGATTCTGATGGAAGGAGTAGGCGTCCTTCATGAGAAATTCACGGGCGCGCATGATGCCGAAACGGGGGCGGATCTCGTCGCGAAATTTGGTCTGGATCTGATAGAAGTTGATCGGCAGTTGCTTGTAGCTTTGCAACTCGTTACGCGCCAGATCGGTGATGATCTCCTCGTGGGTGGGGCCGAAGCAGAACTCCCGGTTGTGGCGGTCGCGGAAACGCAGCAGTTCCGGACCATATTTCTCCCAACGGCCCGACTCCTGCCAGAGTTCGGCGGGCTGCACGGTCGGCATCAGCACCTCCAATGCCCCGGCGCGATCCATCTCATCCCGCACGATGCGTTCCACCCTGCGTAATACTCGCAGTCCCAGCGGTAGCCAGGTGTAGAGACCGGCGGCCAGTTTACGGATCATGCCGGCGCGCAGCATCAGCTTGTGGCTGGCGGTCTCCGCATCGGCGGGGGTTTCCTTGACGGTTTGCAGCGGAAAGTCTGAAGTACGCATTGCGGTATAAAGATCCTGTGGTGAAAACTTACCATTCTAGCCTGCAATTTGCGGTGGGTCATCCACTCTGCAGGAACGGCTTGACGCAGGGAGGGCAGGGGCATACTTTCAAATTTACTCTCGGTATTGGAAATCTCAGACATGACCCAAGTTTACCTCAATGGCGAGTTTCTCCCCCTGGAGGAGGCCAAGGTCTCTGTGCTGGATCGTGGGTTTCTCTTTGGCGACGGTGTCTATGAGGTCATTCCTGCCTACGGTGGACGGCTGTTTCGTCTGCAGCAGCATCTGGATCGGCTCGACCAGAGCCTGCAGGGTATCCGTCTGGCGGTGTCGATCTCCCATGACGATTGGCGAGATATCCTCCAGTCTCTGCTGCCAACGGGGGAGATGGGCGACCAGGCGGTCTATCTTCAGATCACCCGTGGGGTTGCGCCGAAACGGGATCACAGCTTTCCTGTAGTGCCAACGCCGACGATCTTTGCCATGGCCTACCCGGTGCCACAGCAGGAACCGGGGCAAGTGGAGCAGGGTGTCTCCGCCATCACACTGCCGGACACCCGTTGGCTACGCTGTAACATCAAGGCGACTACCCTGCTTGCGAATGTGCTGTTGCGTCAACAGGCGGTGGACGAGGGTGCGGCGGAGGCAATTCTCATCCGGGACGGTGTGGCTTACGAGGGAACCGCCTCCAATCTTTTTGTGGTGGAGGATGGCGTGATTACCACGCCCCCCGATGGGCCTGAACTGCTGCCGGGTATTACCCGGGATCTCGTGGTGGAACTTGCCGGGTTGCACAACCTGCCATTGATCCAGGCGCCGATTGCGCAGAGCCGCCTGTTTGCGGCGGATGAACTCTGGATCACCAGTTCCACGAAAGAGATCGTGCCGGTGATCTCCTTGAATGAGCGGCCGATTGGTGAAGGGGTTTCCGGTCCTGTGTGGCGCCGTGTCTGGTCACTTTTTCAGGCCTACAAACAGCAGATCCGGGCAGGATTGATCGAGTAAACGTAGGCCTGATCAAGCGCAGCGGATCAGGAAAATAGGCTCGCCGGATCCGCTGCGCTTGATCCAGCCTACGTCCAGAGTGTGAGCTAAAAAGTCCCGCCGCTCCAACCCCACATGTGGCGCTCCGCTATGGCGAATTCGATATAGATTCGATCCATCGGGATGTGTAGCTGTTCCGAGATCAGGTTGCAGAGCCGGTCGGAGAACTCGCCGGTCCGGTCTCCCGGCAGGCCGATGCTTTTCAGTTCAAGGTAGGCCATTGGAGCGCTATCGCCCGCAAACAGCATATAGGGAATGGTTTCGATGAACACCATGACATAGCGTTCTGGTTTGCCGAGCATCTCCGCGACCTGTGCAGAGGCCTTTTGGAGCAGCCGGGTCTCGATGTCTTCCGGGATTTCGGCGTTGGTCTGTATCTTTAACACGGGCATAAAATGCCTCCGCTATTGTTTACAGTTGTCCTCGATATCCTTGCGGGCCTGCTCCATTCTGGTTTGACGTTCTTCCTCAGTCAGCCGCAGGTACTCTCCGTCCTGGGTGCGCAGTTTGCGGTTACCGAGGGCAGTCAGAGTGCGCAGATTGGAGCGGCCAACCTCACAATTCTGCAGACGAGTGGCGGCGGCTCGTTGCTGCTCATCCTGCGCCTGCTTGGCCAGTTTGCGATCTTCCCGGCGATCTTCCAGGTCCTGACGCGCCTTGTTCAGCCTTTTATTGGCCGCCTCGGTATCGGTCGGGTTGCTCTTTGGTGCCGGGCGATGTTTTATCACCTCTGCCGAACCCGAAGGCGGTGGCGTCTGTGAGTATACGGTGACGCCGTCTTCGCCCACCCATCTGTAGGTTTGAGCGCCTGCTGCGAGAGAGATTGCAGCCAGGAAAAAGCCTGAAAAAAGTATATATAGCTTCATTTTTTATCGTTATATCCATCCATCAACCAGCCACTCTAATTATGGGGCAAGGGCGTGGAATGGCAAGTGACGTCGCTCAATTTGAAAAGAAAACCTGGAGGGCATTGTGGAATACCGGTTATTGCTTGACCTCACGTGTGACTATTAGTAGTTTGTACTGTTTTGATATTGTCCGCTGCCCGTGACTTGGGGCAGCATTTGGAGGTTGCTGAAGTGGAATTGAGTGGTGCCGAGATCGTCGTTCAATGCCTGAAGGATGAGGGTGTTGAACATTTGTTCGGTTATCCGGGTGGATCCGTCCTGCACATCTACGATGCGATCTATCGGCAGGATGCAGTCAAGCATATCCTGGTACGGCACGAACAGGGCGCCACCCATGCCGCAGATGGTTATGCCCGCTCCACTGGCAAGCCTGGCGTGGTGTTGGTCACCTCCGGCCCTGGTGCGACCAATGCTGTAACCGGTATTGCCACCGCCTACATGGACTCTATTCCAATGGTGGTGTTGACCGGGCAGGTTCCGACCCCAGTGATCGGCAGTGATGCCTTTCAGGAGGTCGATACTGTCGGCATCACCCGCCCCTGCGTGAAACACAACTTCCTTATCAAAGATGTCAAGGATATCGCCTTGACCCTGAAGAAGGCATTCTACATTGCCACCACCGGGCGTCCCGGTCCGGTGGTGGTTGATATTCCAAAGGATGTGACGGATCCGGCCATCAAGATCCCTTACGACTACCCTAAGAAGATCACGATGCGCTCCTACAACCCGCAGGCCAAGGGACATTTGGGGCAGGTCAAGAAGGCGGTCAACAAGATGCTCTCCGCCAGGAAGCCGGTCTTCTATACGGGGGGCGGCGTCGTGCTGGGGAATGCCTCCAAGGAGCTGACCGAGCTGGTGGATGAACTCGACTATCCAATCACCAGCACGCTGATGGGCCTCGGCGCCTATCCGGGCAGTGACCGCCACTTCCTCGGCATGCTCGGCATGCACGGCACCTACGAAGCCAACATGTCGATGCACGAAACCGATGTGCTGATCGCTGTGGGGGCAAGATTCGACGACCGTGTTACCGGCCATATTCAGCAGTTCTGCCCCAACGCAGAGATCATCCATGTCGATATCGATCCGGCTTCCATCTCCAAGACAGTGCGGGTGGATGTGCCGATCGTGGGTCCGGTCAAGCAGGTACTGCGTGACATGCTCAGGGTTGTAAAGGAGCATAAAAAGAAGCCGGATAAGGATGTGCTGGCAAAATGGTGGGTACAGATCGAAAAGTGGCGCGGTATGCACTGCCTCAAATACGATCAGAATAGTGACTGCATCAAACCGCAATTTGCCGTGGAGACCCTGTACAAGGTGACCAGGGGCGATGCCTTCGTTGCCTCGGATGTGGGACAACACCAGATGTTTGCGGCCCAGTTCTATGTGTTCGACAAACCCCGCCGCTGGGTCAACTCCGGCGGTCTCGGCACCATGGGTTTTGGTCTGCCTGCAGCGATGGGCATCCAGATCGCCCACCCCAAAGCGGAGGTCGCCCTGATCACCGGCGAGTCGAGCATTCAGATGTGTATTCAGGAGCTTGCAACCTGTCTGCAGTACAATCTGCCGATCAAGATACTGCTGCTGAACAACGGTTATATGGGCATGGTGCGGCAGTGGCAGGAGTTCTTCTATGACAGCCGCTATGCGCAATCGACCATGGATGTGACGCCTGATTTCGTCAAGCTGGCGGAGTCCTATGGCCACGTCGGCATGCGTATCGAGGATCCTGCAAAGCTGGAGGGGGCGGTGAAGGAGGCCTTTGCCATGAAGGATCGTCTGGTGTTTATGGATGTGGTGGTCGATCCGGAAGAGAATGTCTTCCCGATGATCGCGGCGGGCAAGGGCCACCACGAGATGTACCTGTCACCTGAGAGCGAGCTGGTCTGATGCGACATATCATTTCTATTCTGATGGAAAACGAGTCCGGCGCTCTCTCTCGGGTATCCGGCCTGTTTACCGCCCGTGGCTACAATATCGAGTCACTTACCGTGGCGCCGACCCAGGACCCCAGCCTCTCCCGGCTTACCCTGGTGACAAGTGGCAGCGAGGAGATCATCGAGCAGATCACCAAGCAGCTCAACAAACTGATCGATGTGGTGAAGCTGGCGGATCTCTCCGAAGGCGTCCACATCGAGCGGGAGATGATGATGATAAAGCTGCGCGCCGAGCGCACCCAGCGTGAAGAGATCAAGCGACTGGTGGAGATCTTCCGCGGCAAGATCATCGATGTCACTGATACCAGCTATATCGTCGAGTTGACAGGCGTGTCCTGTAAACTTGATGCCTTTGTCGAAGCGGTGAACGACGATCTGATCGTCGAGATGGTGCGCACCGGCCCATCGGGCATTGCCCGTGGTTCAAAGGGGCTTGGGATCTAAAAGCCAAAGCGTAGAATACCAGAAGGGGTCGGAGTCAAATTTGATAGTTACCACGGCACTGAAATCCCGTTGCTTTGATCAAATTTGACTCCGACCCCGCTACATATTTCGTAAAAATTTCCCGAAGGAAAACAACATGGCTATCAACGTTTACTACGACAAAGACTGTGACCTCTCCCTGATCAAAGGCAAGACAGTCTCCATCATCGGCTACGGCTCCCAGGGCCATGCACATGCCAACAACCTGAAGGACTCAGGGATAAACGTCATTGTCGGTCTGCGCAGCAGCTCACCTTCTGTTATCAAGGCAGAGAACGCCGGTCTGACCGTAAAGCCTGTTGAAGAGGCAGTTGCCGCTGCAGACGTTGTCATGATCCTGACGCCGGATGAGTTTCAGTCGTCGCTCTATCGCGACCAGATCGAACCCAACATCAAGAATGGTGCCGCCCTGGCTTTCGCCCACGGTTTTGCCATTCACTACAACCAGATCGTGCCCCGGGAGGATCTGGACGTGATCATGATCGCCCCCAAGGCGCCCGGCCACACTGTGCGCAGCGAATATGAGAAGGGCGGCGGTATCCCCGATTTGATCGCTGTCTACCAGGACGCCACCGGCACTGCGAAAGAGACCGCTCTCTCTTATGCGTCTGCCATTGGTGGTGGTCGCACCGGCATCATCGAGACTACCTTCAAGGATGAGACCGAGACCGACCTGTTCGGCGAGCAGGCGGTTCTCTGCGGCGGCGCAGTGGAGCTGGTCAAGGCGGGTTTCGAGACCCTGACCGAAGCCGGTTACGCCCCTGAGATGGCCTACTTCGAGTGTCTGCATGAGCTGAAGCTGATCGTCGACCTGATGTACGAAGGCGGCATCGCCAACATGAACTATTCCATCTCCAACAATGCGGAGTATGGCGAGTACGTCACCGGCCCCAAGATCATCAATGACGAGAGCCGCAAAGCGATGCGCGATGCGCTGAAAAACATCCAGAACGGCGAGTACGCCAAACAGTTCGTCATGGAAGGGCAGCTCAACTACCCCTCCATGACCGCCTATCGCCGTCTGAACGCTGCCCACCCCATCGAGCAGACCGGTGAGCAGCTGCGCGCCATGATGCCCTGGATCAAAAAGATCGTGGACAAGTCCAAGAACTGATCCGGTAACAGTGAAAAAAAGCCGCCTGTGGAGACGCAGGCGGCTTTTTTGTGCCTGCTCTCTTGGATGAAATAATGGAGGAGTCGTAGGCCCGGTCAAGCGCAGCGGATCGGGCATTTCGGGGCGGGAAAACCTTTGGGATTGCCGGTTCCGCTGCGCTTGAACCGGCCTACGTTTCTTGATTGATATGAATGTTCAGCTGCAAGTCTGGATGTATTGAGAAGTTACCGTGCTTTTGTGTTCTTGGCAGTGAGTTAAGTGTTTCCTGATGGAGATTAACCGCTGGACAAAAATCGGCCAACCCGATCCGCCTCCCTTTGCTAGAATTCCATCCTCATGGAACCCGCTTTCATCCATCTCCGCGTTCACTCCGAATACTCCCTGGTCGATGGCCTGGTACGGGTAAAACCGCTGGTCGCCAGGTTGGTGGAGATGGGCATGCCTGCCGCGGCGCTCACCGACCAATGCAACATGTTTGCCCTGGTGCGCTTTTATCAGGCGGCACTCGGCGCCGGGGTGAAACCTATTGCCGGAGTGGATGTCTGGATCCGCAACCCGGAAGATGCCAATACACCCTTCCGGCTACTCCTGTTGGTGCAGAATCAGGTTGGCTATAACAATCTCACCCGCCTTGTCTCCCGTAGTTACCGGGAGGGTCAACACCTTGGCCGCCCGATGCTGGAACGGGAGTGGCTGGAGGGTAATGCGGGTGGACTGATTGCCCTCTCCGGCGGGCGTGAGGGGGATTTGGGCCGGACGCTGCTCGCTGGGAATGAGGCGGAGGCACAGCGCCTGTTGGCCTGCTGGCTGGGGCTGTTCGGGGATCGCTACTATCTGGAGCTGACTCGAACCGGCAGGTTTGAGGAGGAGGCCTGTCTGCACGCCAGCGTGGCACTGGCGGAAAAGTATGATGTGCCGGTGGTGGCGACCAACGATGTCCGCTTTCTCTCCCCGGAGGATTTCGAGGCCCATGAGGTACGGGTCTGCATCCACGATGGACGAACCCTGGATGACCCCCGCCGTCCCAGGCTCTACAACGAACAGCAATATCTGCGCAGCCCAGAGGAGATGCAGACCCTCTTTGCCGATATTCCGGAGGCGCTGGAAAACTCGGTTGAGATCGCCCGGCGCTGTAACATCGAGCTGACCCTGGGCAAGAACTACCTGCCCGATTTCCCCATTCCGGAAGGGATGACCATCGATGAGTACTTTGCCGCAGAGTCCCTAAAGGGACTGGAGTGGCGGCTTGAACAGATCTTCGATGCGACGGCTGCAGAGTTCAGCAATCAGCGCAAGGTCTACGATGAGCGGTTGCAGATCGAGCTGGACGTCATCAACAGTATGGGGTTCCCAGGCTACTTTCTGATCGTGGCCGACTTTATCCAGTGGGCCAAGGACAATGACATCCCGGTGGGACCTGGGCGTGGCTCCGTGCGGGTTCCTGGTCGTATATGCACTGAAAATCACCGGATCTGATCCTATCGAGCACGAACTGCCGTTTGAGCGGCCTCAACCCTGAGCGTGTCTCCCCATGCCCGACTTCGATGCTCGACTTCTGCATGGACAAGCGTGACCGGGTGATCACGTGGCGCGCACCTACGGCCGCGATTCGGTCTCCCCAGATCATCACCTACGGCTCCATGGCGGCGAAGGCAGTGGTGCGGGATGTGGGGCGGGTGCTGGGACATCCTTACGGTTTCACCGACCGGGTGCTCGAGATCGGCATGAGGCCGGAAAAGCTGCACCGCAGGAGAGCGAGGGATCTCAAGCAGGCCTACGAGACCGACGAGGAGGTCACCGAACTCATCACGATGGCGAGAAAGCTGGAGGGTGTAAGTGCGCAACGCCGGCAAGCATGTGGGTGGTGGTGATCGCCCCGGCCTGCTTCACTGACTTCACACCGCCTCTATCGTGAAGCCAGCGGTGAAGGTCAGTACATGCAACTGAACGCGAAGGGCTACCGATGCAA
>NZ_JAAVSH020000001.1:2677210-2720201 GCF_011947365.2 endosymbiont of Lamellibrachia barhami | reverse complement strand
TTGTTGGCCGCTTCCCGTTCAGTTACGTATTGCTCCTTCCGGCTACTCCTGTTGGTGCAGAATCAGGTTGGCTATAACAATCTCACCCGCCACAGCAATCTCCCGGCGTAGTTGCCGGGAGGGTCAACACCTTGGCCGCCCGACACCCCGGAACGAAGAGGTGGCTGGAAGAGGTAATGCAGGTGGACTGATTGCCCCTCCGGCGGGCGTGAGGGGATTTGGGCCGGGCGCTGCTCGCTGGGAATGAGGCGGGCACAGCGCCTGTTGGCCTGCTGGCTGGGGCTGTTCGGGAGATCGCGCACTATCTGGAGCTGACTCGAACCGGCAGGTTTGAGGAGGAGGCCTGTGTGCACGCCAGCGTGGCACTGGCGGAAAAGTATGATGTGCCGGTGGTGGCGACCAACGATGTCCGCTTTCTCTCCCAGGAGGATTTTGAGGCCCATGAGGTACGGGTCTGTATCCACGATGGACGAACCCTGGATGACCCCCGCCGTCCCAGACTCTACAACGAACAGCAATATCTGCGCAGTCCAGAGGAGATGCAGACCCTCTTTGCCGATATTCCAGAGGCGCTAGAAAACTCGGTTGAGATCGCCCGGCGCTGTAACATTGAGCTGACCCTGGGCAAGAACTACCTGCCCGATTTCCCCATTCCGGAAGGGATGACCATCGATGAGTACTTTGCCGCAGAGTCCCTAAAGGGGCTGGAGTGGCGGCTTGAACAGATCTTCGATGCGACGGCTGCGGAGTTCAGCAATCAGCGCAAGGTCTACGATGAGCGGTTGCAGATCGAGCTGGACGTCATCAACAGTATGGGATTCCCAGGCTACTTTCTGATCGTGGCCGACTTTATCCAGTGGGCCAAGGACAATGACATCCCGGTGGGACCGGGGCGTGGCTCCGGTGCGGGTTCCCTGGCCGCATATGCACTGAAAATCACCGATCTTGATCCTATCGAGCACGAACTGCTGTTTGAGCGGTTCCTCAACCCTGAGCGTGTCTCCATGCCCGACTTCGATGTCGACTTCTGCATGGACAAGCGTGACCGGGTGATCGACTATGTGGCGCGCACCTACGGCCGCGATTCGGTCTCCCAGATCATCACCTACGGCTCCATGGCGGCGAAGGCAGTGGTGCGGGATGTGGGGCGGGTGCTGGGACATCCTTACGGTTTCACCGACCGGGTGGCGAAGATGGTGCCCTTCGAGATCGGCATGACGCTGAAAAAGGCACTGCAGGAGAGCGAGGATCTCAAGCAGGCCTACGAGACCGACGAGGAGGTCACCGAACTCATCACGATGGCGAGAAAGCTGGAGGGGTGTGCGCGCAACGCCGGCAAGCATGCGGGTGGTGTGGTGATCGCCCCCGGCCTGCTCACCGACTTCACACCGCTCTACTGTGAAGCCAGCGGTGAAGGTCTGGTCACTCAGTTCGATAAGGATGACGTGGAGAAGGTCGGGCTGGTGAAGTTCGACTTTCTTGGACTGCGCACCCTTACCATCGTCGACTGGGCGTTGAAAACGGTGAACGCCGGTCGTGTTGCAACCGGAGAGGCACCCATCGATATCACCGCCATCGACATGGCGGACAAGGCGGCTTTCAAGCTGCTGTTGAGTGCCGAGACCACGGCTATATTCCAGCTCGAGTCCCGGGGTATGAAGGAGCTGGTCAAAAAGCTCAAGCCCGACTGTTTCGGTGATATCACTGCCCTGGTCGCCCTGTTTCGCCCCGGCCCGCTGCAGTCGGGTATGGTGGATAACTTTATCGCCCGCAAGCATGGCAAGGAGAAGATCTCCTACCCCGATGCCAACTACCAGCATGAGTCGCTGAAGCCGATTCTCGAGGCTACCTACGGCGTCATCCTCTACCAGGAGCAGGTCATGCAGATCGCTCAGGTGCTGGCAGGTTATTCACTCGGCGGTGCTGACATGCTGCGCCGGGCGATGGGTAAGAAAAAGCCGGAGGAGATGGCCAAGCAGCGGGCGGTGTTCAAGGAGGGGGCGGAGAAGAACGGCGTCGATCCTGATCTGGCGATGAGGATATTCGACTTGGTGGAGAAGTTTGCCGGTTATGGCTTCAACAAGTCCCACTCTGCCGCTTATGCACTGGTCTCGTACCAGACCATGTGGCTCAAGGCGCACTACCCGGCGGCTTTCATGGCGGCGGTCTGCTCCGCAGACATGGACAATACCGACAAGGTGGTGCCGCTGATCGATGAGTGCCGGCGCATGAAGCTCAAGGTGGAGCCCCCACAGGTCAATATCTCCGAATACAAGTTCACTATCGATGGTGAAAACAAGGTGGTCTATGGCCTGGGCGCGATCAAGGGCGTGGGTGAATCGGCCATCGAATGTATCATCCAGGAGCGCAAGGCTAATGGCGCTTTCAAGGATATCTTCGAATATTGCCGTCGTATCGATTTGAAACGGGTCAACCGGCGGGTGCTGGAATCCCTGGTGCGGGCGGGTGCGCTGGACGGGCTGGGCGCCAACCGGGCGACACTGATGATGCAGCTGCCCCTGGCGCTGAAGATGGCGGAGCAACATCATGAAGATTTGGCGCGGGGGCAGAACGATCTCTTCGGTATGGGTGATCCCCAGCCTGCCACGGATAACGAGCCTCAGGTGGTGCCTGACGATGTGGAGGAGTGGGAGGACGAACAGCGTCTCCAGGGCGAGAAGGAGACCCTGGGACTCTATCTCACCGGCCATCCTATCGACCGTTATGAGGCTGAGCTGCGGCAGATTGCCGGGACCAGCATTGCCGATCTCTCGCTGGACAGTGGGTCGGGAAATGGTGGCGGTGGGCGTCGTCGAGGTGTTCCCGTCGTAGTGGCGGGACTGGTGGTGCAGACCAGCCACCGTCAGACCCAGCGGGGTTATATGGGGACACTGCTGCTGGATGACCGCAGTGGTCGTATCGAAGCCACGCTGTTCAATGAAACCTACGAGTCCTATCGTGATCTGCTGGCCACAGACCGTATTCTGGTGGTTTCCGGCAGCCTGAACTATGACGAATACCGGGGAGGCCTGAACATTCGGGTGGATAATGTTCTGGCGTTTGAACAGGCGCGGGCGCTCTATGCGGGTCACCTGGGTCTGAATGTCCAGCTCAACGGCAGTGATGCCGGTAGTTTCTGTCATGAGCTGCAGCAGTTGCTGTCACCCTTCACCGGTGGGACCACCGGGATTAAATTGCACTACCGCTCAGCCAGGGCTGAAGGCGATATCGTCCTGGGACAGGAGTGGCGGGTCAATCCAGTCGATGAGCTGCTGCGGCGTCTGGAACGGTTCCTGGGGAAGGGAAGTGTCAGCGTGGTCTACAATAAACGGTCGCGTCAGTGAGGCTGTCCTAAAAAAATGATTTCCGGTATAGTCCGCGCATGGATCTGAACTTTCTCGAATTTGAGCAGCCGATCGCCGAACTTGAGGCGAAAATCGAAGAGCTTCGCCTGGTGGGCGACGATAATGAGATCAACATTCAGGACGAAATCACCCGTCTTGAAAGCAAGAGCCGCACGCTCACGGAGACCATCTTTTCCGGTCTTAAACCCTGGCAGATATCCCAGCTCGCCCGACATCCGCAACGTCCCTATCTGCTGGATTATGTCGGCCGGATATTCGACGAGTTCCATGAACTTCACGGCGACCGCACCTTTGCCGATGACCATGCCATCGTTGGTGGCGTGGCGCGCATCGATGGTCTGCCGGTAATGGTGATCGGCCAGCAGAAAGGCCGTGATACCAAGGATAAGCTGCATCGGAATTTCGGCATGCCCCGTCCCGAAGGCTATCGCAAGGCGCTGCGGCTGATGGAGATGGCGGAGCGGTTCCAGCTGCCGATCCTCACCTTTATCGACACACCCGGCGCCTATCCCGGCGTGGGTGCTGAAGAGCGCGGGCAGAGCGAGGCGATTGCCAGAAACCTGAAGGTGATGTCCGGTCTGCGTACCCCGATCATCTGCACCGTGATTGGTGAAGGTGGATCCGGCGGCGCATTGGCCATCGGTGTTGGAGATCGGGTGATGATGCTGGAATACAGCACCTATTCTGTAATCTCGCCGGAGGGGTGTGCAACCATTCTGTGGAAGAGTGCAGAAAAGGCCCCCCTTGCCGCAGAGGCGATGGGTATCACCTCCGATCGACTGAAAGAGTTGGATTTGATCGATGAGATCATACCCGAACCTCTGGGTAGCGCCCACAGGGACTTGGAGATGATGTCAAAGAATCTCAAACATTCTCTGCTGGAGGGGCTGGAGAATCTCCGTAGCATGGCCATCGACAAACTGCTGGATACCCGCTATCAGCGGCTTATGCAGTACGGCCAGTACAGCGGAGAGTAGTTCCGCTTTTCCGCCGTCCTGTATGGAATTTTCTCCGGCCCGCCTGCTCGAAGGGATGCCGCCATTGCCCCGTTCCGGTGACTGTCATGTCGCCTTTAGCGGTGGCCTCGACTCTTCTGTTTTACTGCACGCGCTTGTGCGGATTCGCGACCGGCTTCCCGGCGAACTCAAAGCTATCCACATCCATCACGGACTCCAGTCCGAAGCCGACGCCTGGGGCAATCACTGTCGAGATTTCGCGGGAGCCCTCGAAGTTCCCTATCAGCAGATCAACCTGGCGCTGAATCCATCCCCTGGAGAGAGTGTCGAGGCGCTGGCGCGTGAGGCGCGCTATCGGGTTTTGGCTGATCTGCTGCAGCCCGATGATTGGTTGCTTACCGCCCAGCACCAGGACGACCAGGCAGAGACCTTGCTGCTGCAACTGCTGCGCGGCAGCGGACCCGCTGGTCTGGCGGCGATGGCGAAAACGGCCCGGCTTGGAAAGGGGTGGCTGCAACGTCCCCTGCTCAGTTTTACCCGGCAGGCGCTCGAAGCCTATGCGCAGAGCGAAGATTTGACTTGGGTGGAGGATCCCAGTAACCGCGATCTCGATTTTTCCCGGAACTATCTACGTCATGAAATCATGCCGCGTATTCAGGCGCACTGGCCCGCTGCCAGCGCGACGCTTTCCCGCAGTGCGGGACTCTGTGCCGATGCCCAGGTGCTGATCGATGAGTTGGCGGCGGAAGATATGCAGCGGTGCCGTGGCTCCGAGTCTGGAAGGTTGTCGGTGAAGGTACTCAGTCGGCTCTCTGAGCCGAGAATTCGTAGTTTGCTGCGGCATTGGGTTCGGGATCAGGGTGTAGTAGCGCCTGGTTATCGGCACCTGCAGCGCATGTTGGATGAGTGTGTGCTGGGACGTGAAGATGCCAACCCGCTGGTGGGCTGGGGGGGGATGGAGGTGCGCCGTTATCGGGATGACCTTTTTATTGCTCCCCGGCTGCCCCCCCATGATGCTGGGTTATGCCTGAGTTGGAATGGTGAAGCGGCGTTGACACTGCCATCCGGCCTGGGAAGGCTGGAGGTCTCTCTCGCCGAACATGGGGTTGATGCGGAGCAGTGGCAAAACGGTCGTATCGAGGTGAGATTCCGCCGGGGCGGTGAGCGCTGCCGTCCGGCGGGTGACAGTCATCACCGTTCCCTGAAGCAGTTGTTTCAGACCTGGGGTGTACCGCCCTGGTTGCGGGATCGTATCCCTTTGATCTTCCTTGATGGGAAGTTGGCAATTATTCCTGGGTTTGCAGTTTGCCAGCCTTTTGTGGCGGCAGAGGGGGCTGCTGCAGTGCAACTGGATTGGAAAGGGACGGTTATTCCACTTAGTAGGCCCGATCAAGCGTAGCGGATCGGGCAATTCCTGGATTCGCGTGACCCATTGGATTGCCGGTTCCGCTACGCTTGAACCGGCCTACGTCTGGCTGGCAATAACCCTGGCTTGCGCCAGCTCTTCGACCATCTCCTCCAGCGGGGGAATATCATCATTGCGTTCGATCATGGTGGCGACCTTGCCGGTATGTTTCAGTGTGTCGCGGTAGAGTTGCCAGATCGGATCTGACTTTACCGCTTCTGCGGGATCCCCGTGGCGTTCCACGTTGCTGGCCGGCGGGGCGAGATGAATCTGCCGGATGCGCTGGGCCGGCAGGTTGCGCACAAATGCCATGGGTTCCAGCCCCAGTTTATTGCAGTTAGACAGGACATTGTTCAGATCCAGCAGGATCAGTGAGTCTGAGGCTTCCGCAACTGCCGTCATGAAATCCCACTCCGGCATCTGATCGCCACTCTCCTGATGATAGACGGAGATATTCTCCAGCATGAGACGTCTGCCCAGTCTCTCCTGAACCTCACATATACGGGGGCTCAGGTGATCGATCATCTCAAGCGTTCTGGGCAGGGGGCGCAGATCATAGCTGTGGGATTGGCCCGGCAGAGTCCAGCAGAGGTGGTCGGAAATTACGCTGGGTTTCACGCGCTGCATTAGGTTTTTAAGTTGTTTGATATAAGCCTCATCCAGCGGATCCGGCCCCCCAATTGAGAGTCCCGCGCCGTGCATGAGCAGGGGATATTCAGCGCGGATCTGCAGCAGCTGATCCATCGTTTCCTCATCGGCATCCAGATAGCTGTCGGAGAGAATCTCGAACCAGTCCACGGCCGGACGCTGCGCTATGACCGGTCTGACCAGCTCGCGTCGCAGGCCGAGGCCAAAGCCGGGATCAGTTCTGTTATTGGCAGGATCGTCGATAGTCATGATTGGGGCATCTGTTGAGAACAGCACTATATTATTATACCGCTTTGCGCTTGATTGGTAGCGTCTTGAAATCGAGAGATGGATCCCCATTTAGACGGGATCTGATAATCTTTTTCGGGGATTGAGTTCATGTCGGAAGCAATGCATATCGTCTGCCCCCATTGTGGCGGCGTCAATCGGGTTCCAGCGGCACGGCTGAAAGATGGCGCCAACTGCGGCAAGTGCCATAACCCCTTGTTTACGCGGCAGCCGATCGCTCTGGATGGGGCGCAATTCCTGCGCCACAGTCAGAAGAGCGATCTCCCGCTGCTGGTCGATTTCTGGGCCTCTTGGTGCGGCCCCTGTAAAATGATGGCGCCGGCTTTCGAGCAGGCTGCGGCGCAGCTCGAACCGCAGGTGAGGCTGGCAAAGGTGGATACGGAAGAACAGCAGCAGTTGGCAGCGCAGTTCGGTATCCGCAGTATTCCTACATTGATGCTACTGCATCGGGGCAGGGAGGTCGCCCGGCAGCCTGGAGCCATGGACGTCAGAGGCATCGTTAACTGGACCCGGCAACATCTGTCGGGTCTCTAGCCCGGATTTTGCGACGGTGACTTAACCACGTAGACAGAATTGCTCTCTTTCAAGTAGAATTGCCTTGGTTTGACGTGGCGCTTTTCGCCACTGATCCCATACGATTCAATTGGAACGGGGTAAGTCGCAGGGCTTATCCCGTTTCGTGCGCTCGCAGTGGAGAATTTTTTGAACAAACCAGCAGTTCTGGTTCTGGAAGACGGCACCACCTTTCGGGGCGAATCCATTGGTGTGGAGGGGCAGTCTGTCGGTGAGGTAGTCTTCAATACGGCCATGACAGGCTATCAGGAGATTCTTACCGATCCCTCCTACAGTCGTCAGATTGTGACCCTGACCTATCCCCATATCGGAAATACCGGCGCCAATGAGGATGATGAGGAGTCGGGACGTATCCATGCCGCTGGCCTGGTGATTCGCGATCTTCCCCTCCTGGTCAGCAACTGGCGGAGCCAGGAGACGCTGGATGCCTATCTGCGGCGCAACAATATCGTCGTTATTGCCGGTATCGACACCCGCAGGCTGACCCGGATCCTGCGGGAGAAGGGGGCGCAAAGCGGTTGCATCCTGGCGGGTGACGGCATCGATGAGCAGACGGCACTGGAGGCGGCGAAGGCTTTTCCCGGTCTTAAGGGCATGGATCTGGCGAAAGAGGTCACTACCGACACCCCCTACGAGTGGGCTCAGGGCAGCTGGTCACTTGAGAACGGGATGCCCGAGGCCGAGCACCCCATCGAAGAGAAGTTACCACTGCACGTGGTGGCCTACGACTATGGGGTCAAACGCAATATTCTGCGCATGCTGGTGGATCGGGGCTGCCGCCTGACGGTGGTGCCGGCCCAAATGTCCGCAAAGGATGTGCTTGCCATGAATCCAGACGGGGTATTCCTCTCCAATGGCCCCGGCGATCCTGAGCCCTGCGACTATGCTATTGCAGCGATCCAGGAGATTGTCGCTACAGGTATGCCGGTGTTCGGCATCTGTCTGGGGCATCAGCTATTGTCTCTTGCCAGCGGCGCCAGGACGGTCAAGATGAAATTCGGCCACCATGGTGCAAATCATCCGGTGCAGGATCTGGGCGAAAAGACGGTCATGATCAGCAGCCAGAACCACGGATTTGCAGTGGATGAGGTGAGTCTGCCGGAGACGCTGACGGCAACGCATCGCTCGCTCTTCGATGGTTCGCTGCAGGGTATCCACCGTACCGACAAACCAGCCTTCGGCTTTCAGGGACATCCTGAAGCCAGTCCCGGTCCCCACGACGTGGCGCCTGTGTTCGACCATTTCATCGAATTAATGGAAAAGAATTAAACGCAAAGGACGCCAAGTTCGCAAAGGTTTTGTTGGACGCTTGGCGCTCTTTGCGCCCTTCGCGGTTGAAAAACTATGCCAAAACGTACAGACATACAAAGTATCCTGATTATCGGCGCCGGTCCTATTGTGATCGGCCAGGCCTGTGAGTTCGACTACTCCGGCGCCCAAGCCTGCAAAGCATTGCGGGAAGAGGGTTTCCGGGTGGTTCTGGTGAACTCCAATCCGGCGACCATCATGACCGATCCCGATACGGCGGATGCGGTCTATATCGAACCCATCACCTGGGAGACGGTGGCGCGCATTATCGAAAAGGAGCGCCCCGACGTCCTGCTGCCCACCATGGGCGGTCAGACTGCGCTCAACTGCGCCCTCGATCTGGTGCGCGAAGGGGTGCTTGAAAAGTTTGGCGTGGAGATGATCGGCGCCTCAAGGGAAGCGATCGACAAGGCTGAGGATCGTGATCTGTTCCGCAAGGCGATGCGCAAGATCGGCCTTGATATGCCTCGCTCAGCTATTGCGCACAGCTTGGAAGAGGCGAATCAGGTACAGGTCAGTATCGGTTTTCCGACGATCATCCGTCCCTCCTTTACCATGGGCGGCAGTGGCGGTGGTATCGCCTACAATGCGGAAGAGTTTGTCGAAATCTGTGAGCGGGGACTCGATCTCTCTCCCACCAGCGAACTCTTGATCGAAGAGTCGATCCTCGGTTGGAAAGAGTATGAGATGGAGGTGGTGCGGGACCGCAAGGACAACTGCATCATCATCTGCTCCATCGAAAACCTGGATCCGATGGGGGTACACACCGGTGACTCCATTACCGTTGCACCGGCCCAGACCCTCACCGACAAAGAGTATCAGATCATGCGTAACGCCTCGCTGGCGGTATTGCGTGAGATCGGGGTGGAGACCGGCGGTTCCAACGTGCAGTTCGCCATCAACCCGGAAGACGGGCGCATGATCATCATCGAGATGAATCCCCGCGTCTCCCGCTCCTCGGCGCTGGCCTCCAAGGCCACCGGTTTTCCCATCGCCAAGGTGGCGGCCAAGCTGGCGGTGGGTTACACCCTCGATGAGTTGCAGAATGAGATTACCGGCGGCGCCACCCCCGCCTCTTTCGAGCCGGCCATCGACTATGTGGTCACCAAGGTGCCGCGCTTCGCCTTCGAAAAGTTTCCCCTGGCGGATGATCGGCTCACCACCCAGATGAAGTCGGTGGGCGAGGTGATGGCCATCGGCCGCACCTTCCAGGAGTCGTTGCAGAAGGCTTTGCGGGGACTGGAGACCGGTAAGTTTGGCCTCTGTGAGATCGTCGATCTGGAAGAGAAGGATGTCAAATACACCCTGATACGCGAGATGAGTCTGCCGGGGCCGGAACGCCTCTGGTATGTGGCGGACGCCTTCCGTTGGGGCATGAGTCTGGAAGAGGTTCACGAGCACAGCCGCATCGACCCCTGGTTCCTGGTGCAGATCGAAGAGTTGGTAACCATTGAAGGTCAAGTCAAGGCGCAAGGTCTGGAGGCACTGGATGAGCAGCGGCTGCGCTACCTGAAACGCAAGGGTTTTGCCGACAGGCGACTCGCGACTTTGACAGGCGCTACAGAAGCTGAGGTTCGTGAGCTGCGATGGGCAGCGGGGGTCCGGCCGGTATTCAAACGGGTCGATACCTGTGCCGCGGAGTTTGCCACCAGTACCGCTTACATGTACTCCACCTATGAGGATGAGTGCGAGGCAGCGCCCAGCAACCGCGACAAGATCATGGTGTTGGGCGGCGGTCCCAACCGGATCGGTCAGGGCATCGAATTCGACTACTGCTGCGTACATGCCGCCTTCGCTTTGCGCGAGGATGGTTACGAGACCATCATGGTCAACTGTAACCCGGAGACGGTCTCCACCGACTACGACACCTCGGACCGGCTCTATTTCGAGCCGTTGACCCTGGAAGATGTGCTGGAGATTATCGATAAGGAGAAGCCCAAGGGTGTGATCGTCCAGTACGGTGGTCAGACGCCTCTGAACCTGGCGGAAGCTCTGGAAGCCGCCGGTGCACCGATTATCGGCACCAGTCCTGATGCCATCGATCTGGCGGAGGATCGCGAGCGTTTCCAGATGGCCGTGGAGCGACTGGGTCTGAAACAGCCGCCGAACCGTACCGCCACCGAGCCTGAACAGGCGGTTAAGCTGGCGGAAGAGATAGGTTATCCGCTGGTTGTCAGGCCCTCTTATGTGTTGGGCGGACGTGCGATGGAGATTGTCACCAACGAGAATGACCTGCGCCGCTACATGCGCGAGGCGGTGAGTGTCTCCAACGACTCGCCGGTGTTGCTGGACCATTTTCTCAGTGATGCCATCGAAGTGGATATCGACGCCATCTGCGACGGTAAGGATGTGGTGATCGGCGGTATCATGGAACATATCGAGCAGGCTGGCGTGCACTCGGGTGATTCCGCCTGCTCCCTGCCACCCTATACCCTGTCGGCTTCCGTGCAGGACAGGATGCGCGAACAGATCCGCAAGATGGCCCTGGAACTTGGGGTCGTGGGTCTGATGAACACCCAGTTCGCCATCAAGGACGATGAAATCTACCTGCTGGAGGTCAACCCCCGTGCTTCCCGCACCGTGCCGTTTGTCTCCAAAGCTACCGGCGTTCAATTGGCCAAGGTGGCTGCACGCTGCATGGCGGGTGTGAGTCTGGCGGAGCAGGGTTTCACCGAAGAGGTGGTGCCTGAGATCTACTACGTCAAAGAGGCGGTTTTTCCCTTCGTCAAGTTTCCCGGCGTCGATACCGTGCTGGGACCGGAGATGAAATCCACCGGTGAGGTGATGGGGGTCGGCAAGACCTTTGGCGAAGCTTTCAACAAGGCGACGCTTGGAGCCGGGTCACGTCTGCCTGAGGGCGGCATGGCGTTAATCAGCGTGCGTGATGTGGACCAAAAGCGTGCCGTACGCGTGGCGGAGGATCTGATCGCTCTTGGGTTTGAGATCTGCGCCACCAGGGGTACTGCAAAAGTGATCAGGAGTGCGGGAATCGATTGCATTCAGGTCAACAAGGTCAAGGAGGGACGACCGCACATCGTGGATATGATCAAGAATGGGGAGATCTCCTTCGTTATTGTCAGCGCGACGGAGGGTGCCAAAGCCATTGCGGACTCTGCTGAGATTCGACGTGCTGCGTTACAGTATAAGGTCAACTACACGACCACCATCTCCGGCGCCGAGGCAACCTGTCTGGCGCTGAAACAGTTGGACGTAGTCGGCGTAAATCGACTGCAGGATCTGCACGGCTGATTGCAATGAGGCGAGGAGACAGAATATGAGCAAGGTACCCCTGACTGCCAGAGGCGCGAAGCGTCTGCAGGAAGAACTCGTTGAGCTTAAGCGGGTTGCCCGCCCCAAGGTGATCAAGGCGATTGCCGAGGCCCGCGCGCATGGTGATCTGAAAGAAAATGCTGAGTATCACGCCGCCCGTGAACAGCAGGGTTTTATTGAAGGTCGCATCAAGGATCTGGAGGGTAAGCTGTCCCACGCCCAGATCATAGATGTCACCACCCTCAATGCTGGAGGCAAGGTGGTGTTCGGCGCCACCGTAGATGTGCTGGAACTCGACAATGATGCGGAGTTGACCTACCAGATCGTCGGCGAAGATGAGGCGGATATCAAAAACGGTCTGATATCGGTCGGTTCACCCATTGCTCGGGCGTTGATCGGCAAATCCGAGGGCGATGATGTCTTTCTCGATACGCCGGGTGGGGGGCGGGAGTTTGAGATACTGGACGTCCGTTACATCTAACGCTCATTTTACAGGCCGGTTCAAGCGTAGCGGAACCCGCAAGTATTGCTTGTAGTGCTGAATCGCAGGCCTGATCCGCTACGCTTGATCAGGCCTGCGAACCTCAACACGGTGGTTACGGGCGGGAGTTAAACCACGATTCGGTTTTTCTTTTTATCTGGATTGGGCCGGTAGAAGATGGCGACGCGGCCGATAATCTGGACCAGATCGGCATTTTGGCGGGAGGCAATCGCGCCGCTGAGCTGCTCACGGTCGGCTTTATCGGCGCCGGCAAGTTTTACCTTGATCAGTTCATGACTGTCGAGGGCTATGCCGATTTCATCCTGCACACTCTCCCGGAGTCCATGTTGACCTACCATGACCACAGGTTTGAGGTGATGCGCCAATTTTTTCAGTTCGCGTTTTTGCTGGGGAGAGAGGGTCATAATTGAGTGCCGTATAGAGATTGGGGCGGAATTCTACCTCAGATGGTGCCTCTCCTGAAAGGCGGGTTGTGGGATTTTTTGCCGGAATTAATGGTCTGATACTGAACATGAAACGCAGTAAGAGCAGCCGCCAGTGGCTTGATCGTCACTTCAAAGATGAGTACGTGAAACGTGCCCAGAGAGAGGGATACCGTTCTCGTGCGGTCTTCAAGCTCATGGAGATCCAGGAGAAGGATCGGCTCATTAAACCAGGAATGCGGGTGGTGGATCTGGGCGCCGCGCCGGGGGGGTGGTCGCAACTTTCCCGGCAGTTGGTCGGTGATAAAGGCATGGTGGTGGCCCTGGATATCCTGGAGATGGATCCTATTGCCGGGGTGCCGTTCATTCAGGGGGATTTCCGGGATCAGGCGCCACTCGATGAGTTACGGGGAATTCTGCAAGAGAACCCCGTGGATCTTGTAATTTCCGATATAGCCCCCAATGTTACGGGTATGGCCACAGTGGACCAGCCCCGTTCCATGTACCTGTGTGAATTGGCCCTGGATTTTGCCAAAGAGGTGCTGCGACCCGGTGGTGGTTTTGTGGTCAAGGTCTTCCAGGGCGAGGGTTTTGAGCAATATATACGGGACATGCGTGAGGCGTTCGGCAGGGTGGTAAGTCGTAAACCCAAGGCTTCCCGGCCTAAAAGCCGCGAAATCTATCTGGTAGCGACAGGCTTTAAGTTGTAGTACCGTACAAAACTGCCAAAATTCCAGGTATCCCTTTGGTTGCGGCGCTGAAATGGTTGGAAGACGGTGGTCGTTTTCTTGCTAGTTGGTTGATGTAAAAAGATATTTTTAGCTGCCGGGATAATTTGAGAGGAAAGAAGTTTGAACGATATGGCAAAGAATTTGATTCTTTGGGTGGTGATAGCCGTGGTATTGATGACGGTTTTCAACAATTTTACCACCACCCAGACCAAGGCCCAGCCGAAAAGCTACTCCGAGTTTATCGGTGATGTTAAGTCCGGCGCAGTGAAAGATGTCACCATCAATGGACGCACCATTGAAGGCAATCTGAGTTCCGGGCAGCATTTCTCCACCTACAGTCCCGGTGATGATGGTCTGGTGAGTGATCTGCTCAACAACAATGTTGAGATTGTGGCCACGCCACCGGAAAAACCATCGCTGCTGATGAATATCCTCATCAACTGGTTCCCGCTGTTCGTGCTTATCGGTCTGTGGATCTTCTTTATGCGTCAGATGCAGGGCGGCGGCGGAGGCCGTGGCGCCATGTCCTTCGGCAAGAGCAAGGCGCGCCTGCTCAGCGAAGATCAGGTGAAGGTGACATTCAGCGATGTGGCTGGTGTCGAAGAGGCGAAGGAAGAAGTCTCCGAGATGGTGGACTTCCTGCGAGATCCCTCCAAATTCCAGAAACTTGGCGGCAAGCTTCCCCGCGGCGCACTGATGGTAGGGGCGCCGGGTACTGGCAAGACGCTCCTGGCCCGCGCCATTGCCGGTGAGGCCAAGGTGCCTTTCTTTACCATCTCCGGTTCCGACTTCGTGGAGATGTTTGTGGGTGTCGGCGCATCCCGTGTACGCGACATGTTCGAGCAGGCGAAGAAACATGCGCCCTGCATCATCTTCATCGACGAGATCGATGCGGTGGGTCGGCATCGTGGTGCGGGCCTCGGTGGTGGTCACGACGAACGTGAGCAGACACTGAACCAGCTGTTGGTGGAGATGGACGGTTTTGAAGGTAATGAAGGCGTTATCGTGATCGCTGCCACCAATCGTCCCGATGTACTCGATCCGGCGCTGCTGCGCCCCGGCCGCTTCGATCGTCAGATTGTCGTGCCCCTGCCGGACGTGCGGGGGCGTGAGCAGATCCTCAAAGTCCACCTGCGCAAGGTGGCTGCCGACGACGACGTAAAACCCTCTATCATTGCCCGTGGCACGCCGGGCTTCTCCGGCGCCGATCTGGCCAATCTCATCAATGAAGCAGCGCTTTTTGCCGCCCGCACCAACAAAACCCTGGTGGAGATGGCGGACATGGAGCAGGCGAAGGACAAGATCATGATGGGTGCCGAGCGGCGCTCCATGGTGATGAATGATGATGAGAAGAAACTCACCGCCTATCATGAGGCCGGCCACGCCATCGTTGGGCGCTTGGTGCCATCTCACGATCCTGTCTACAAGGTCAGTATTATCCCCCGCGGACAGGCGCTCGGCGTGACCATGTTTCTGCCGGAGGAGGATCGTTACAGCTACAGCAAGGAGCTTCTCGAGAGTCAGATCTCCAGCCTGTTTGGTGGTCGCATCGCCGAAGAGCTGATTTTCGGCATCGACAAGGTGACCACCGGCGCCTCCAATGATATCAAACGGGCGACTGAAATCGCTCGCAGCATGGTGACCAAATGGGGGCTCTCCGAGCGCCTTGGTCCATTGCTGTACGGAGAAGAGGAGGAGGAGGTCTTTCTCGGTCGATCCATCACTCAGCACAAAAATGTCTCCGACGATACCGCACATATCATCGATGAGGAGATCCGCGGTTTCATCGATCGCAACTACCAGCGTTCCGATCAGATTCTGAAGGACAATCTCGATAAACTGCACATCATGGCGGAGGCGCTGATCAAGTACGAAACCATCGATGCAGACCAGATTGACGATATCATGACGGGTAAAAAACCTCGTCCCCCGGCAGATTGGGATGAGTCCGACTCGGATGATTCGGAAAAACCCTCTGGCGAGGCGCCTGCTTCAGACGGTTCCTCGGACACTATTGGAAACCCCGCCAACCAGCACTGATCCGTCAGCCGTTCCCGTTGATTCTAGATTGTGCAGGTAAGTCCGTTGACCTGGGGACCCCCCAGGTCATGGGCATCCTCAACGTCACTCCGGACTCTTTCTCTGACGGTGGTCGTTTCACACGAACCGACCCGGCGCTGAGACATGCTCTCGGCATGGTGGAGGCGGGGGCTGCGATCGTCGATATCGGCGGCGAATCGACCCGGCCGGGCGCCAGTCCCGTATCCGAGGCCCAGGAGATCGATCGGGTTGTGCCGCTGATAGAGCGTCTCAGTCGGGAGCTCGACGTTCCCATCTCCATCGATACCAGTAAGCCGGCGGTGATGCGTGAAGCGGTTGCGGCCGGTGCCGGGCTGATCAATGACGTGCAGGCTTTGCAGACGGAAGGTGCGCTTGAAGCTGCCGCGGAGTTGGCGGTGCCGGTCTGCCTGATGCATATGCGGGGTGAGCCACGCACCATGCAGGCGGCGCCGGAATATGCTGATGTTGTGGCCGATGTGCGTGATTTTCTCAATGAACGCATCAAAGCCTGCCGCAGTGCAGGTATCCCCCTTGAGCGGCTATTGGTGGATCCAGGGTTTGGTTTCGGCAAGACCCTGGCGCATAATCTTGCCCTCTTGAAGAATCTGTCGGAATTTTCTGCGTTATCGGTGCCGCTGCTGGTGGGCATCTCGCGCAAATCGATGATCGGAGCGCTGCTCGGTGATGCGCCGGTGGATCAGCGATTGTACGGCAGTGTTGCAGCAGGCGTTTTGGCTGCCACTCAGGGTGCGTCGATCATTCGTGCACACGACATCAAAGCAACGGTTGATGCGCTGCGGATTGCTGCTGCAGTGATGGGATAACCGAAAAAGGAGAGTAGGGTGGAACGCAAATATTTTGGCACAGATGGCATTCGCGGGTTGGTCGGTCAGGGTGCGATAACCCCGGAGTTTGTGCTCAAGCTCGGCTGGGCGGCGGGTCGTGTTCTGGGTGCTGGAGCCAATAGCAGTGTGCTGATCGGCAAGGATACCCGCATCTCCGGTTATCTTTTGGAATCGGCGCTGGAAGCAGGTCTGTCGGCTGCCGGAGTCAATATCAAGCTGCTGGGACCCATGCCGACCCCAGGTATCGCCTATCTCACCCGCACCCTGCATGCCCAGGCGGGAATCGTGATCAGCGCCTCCCACAATCCCTTTCACGACAACGGCATCAAGTTTTTTTCCGCCCAGGGCACCAAGCTGCCTGATGATACTGAGGCCGCTATCGAACAAGAGCTGGGCAAAGAGATTACGACCGTTGATTCCGCCAGTCTCGGCAAGGCCTATCGCCTGGATGACGGCGAAGGCCGGTACATCGAATTCTGCAAGAGCACGATCCCCATGAGTCTGAGCTTCAGGGGCATGAAGATCGTGGTCGACTGTGCCCACGGCGCCACCTACAACATCGCCCCCTATGTGTTCGACGAGCTTGGCGCAGACGTGGTGGCAATCGGTGTGCAGCCTGACGGGTTGAATATCAATGACGGCGTGGGCTCCACCCATCCTGAACACCTCAAGGCGGCTGTGTTGGAGCACCAGGCCGACCTTGGTGTTGCCTTCGATGGCGACGGTGATCGGCTGATCATGGTGGATGACCGGGGGGAAGAGGTCGATGGCGACGAGATTCTCTTCATTATCGCCAGTTCCCGCATGCGGAAGGGAACCCTGAAAGGGGCGGTGATCGGCACCCTGATGAGTAATCTGGGACTGGAGGTTGCACTACGCGAGCAGGGTGTGGTGCTGGAACGAACCCAGGTGGGGGATCGTTACATCATGGAGCGCCTGACCGAAAAAGGCTGGAATCTCGGTGGTGAGCAGTCCGGTCACATCATCTGCCTCGACCGGACTACCACTGGAGATGGCATTATCTCAGCACTGCAAGTACTGGCGGAGGTTCAGCTCTCCGGTCAGCCTCTACGGGAGCTGGCGGCCGGCATGACGAAATATCCCCAGAAACTGGTCAACATAAAGCTCGGGGATATGGCGCCTGCCGATGTCATGGTCTCGGCCGAGGTGGCCAATGCCGTGCATGATGTAGAAACGGAACTGGGACGTAGTGGCCGGGTGCTGTTGCGGCCGTCCGGTACTGAGCCATTGATCCGGGTCATGCTTGAGGGCAACGATGCGGCGCAGGTCGACCGGCTGACAGAGCAGCTCGCGGATGTGGTGCGCGGACTGGTCAAAGCGGATTGAGTGCGATCTTTGCGTCTCTAGGGTTAATGGCTGGAGATAAATAGTCTACCCGCCATTGATTTCAGGCGCGTTGCCCGTTAAGCTAGCCCGCTTTGTTCGTTCAGCAGGAGTTTTGACATGCGTAGGCCGCTGGTAGCCGGAAACTGGAAGATGAATGGTTCCATCGAGAGCGTTCGCGAACTGCTCGAAGGTCTCAAGGCCGGTGCGGGCGAAGTCAATAATGCTGAAATGGCAGTTTGCCCTCCCGCTGTGTTCATTCCGCAGGTTCAGCAACAGCTCTCGGGTTCTGTGATTGCCTGGGGTGGGCAGGATCTCTCCGTCGAGGCCTCCGGGGCCTTCACGGGCGAGATGGCAGCTTCCATGCTGAACGACTTTGCCTGCAAATATGTCATTGTCGGTCACTCTGAGCGCCGCACCTATCATGGGGAGAGCGACGCGTTGGTGGCAAAGAAGTATGCTGCCGCACGTGCAGCTGGCCTGGTTCCCATTCTCTGCATCGGGGAGACCCTCGAAGAGCGTGAGCAGGGTATCACTGAGGATGTCTGTGCGCGTCAGCTGAATGCGGTGATCGAACTTGAAGGCGTCGAGGCGCTGGCCGATGGTGTTGTTGCTTACGAACCGGTCTGGGCAATTGGCACCGGTAAGACGGCGTCCCCGGAACAGGCCCAGGATGTACATGCCTTTATCCGCAGTCGCGTGGCTGAGAAGAGCGGGGAAGTGGCAGAAGGACTACGCATTCTCTATGGCGGTTCCATGAAGCCGGATAACGCCAAGGAGTTGCTCGGCAAGCCCGATATCGATGGCGGCCTGATTGGCGGTGCTTCACTCAAGGCGGCGGATTTTCTTGGCATCTGTACCGCCGCAAACTAAATTCTGATAGGCAGCGAAAAGTTTCATGCAGACGATTCTTGTTGTATTTCACCTCTTTCTGGCACTGGGCCTGGTCGGACTGATTCTGATTCAGCACGGTAAGGGTGCGGATGCAGGTGCGGCATTTGGCAGTGGCGCCTCTGCGACCGTGTTTGGTGCGCAGGGTTCAGCCTCATTCCTGTCGCGGGCCACCGCAGCACTGGCGGCGCTCTTTTTCATAACCAGTATGACGCTGGCTTACTTCTCCACTCAGAGCCGACAGCCGCAAGGACTGATGGAGACCATGCAGACTGAGCAGGTGGAGACGGCGGTTCCCGCTGCAGAGACGATCAACTCTGACGTGCCTGTGATCCCTGCGCCTGAGCAGGAGGTGCCGGCAGCGGTGCCTGAATCAGAGGTGCAAGAGTAATATTCAACGATTTTATTGCCGATGTGGTGGAATTGGTAGACACGCTATCTTGAGGGGGTAGTGGCGTAAGCCGTGCCGGTTCAAGTCCGGCCATCGGCACCATTCATGGACGGTATCGCCCATAATCGGGTGATGCCGTTTTTTCATGCCTGAAAAAAATTACAATAACTTATTGATAATTATAATTTTGTTCAGTCGCATGCGACTTGACATGAATATGGTGCTGCTCTAGAATTTTGCACTCAATAAAAAGAGAGTTCGCTTGGCGATAATTATGATCGTTCTGAGGGGGGCGACATAACAATGCTCGAAAATTATCTACCCATCCTGATTTTTCTGGTAGTGGCCTTTGTCCTGGGGGTTGTGGTGATCGGGATGGGGTTTCTGCTTGGAACCCGTAAGCCCGATGCGGAGAAGCTCTCACCCTACGAGTGCGGCTTTGAGGCGTTCGGAGACGCCCGCATGAAGTTTGACGTCCGTTACTACCTCGTCGCCATCCTCTTTATTATCTTTGATCTTGAGATTGCCTTCCTCTTCCCCTGGGCTGTCGTTTTGACCGAGCTCGGTATGGTCGGCTACGTCGCAATGATGGTCTTTCTCGGTATTTTGGTTATCGGCTTTATCTACGAGTGGAAGAAAGGGGCGCTTGAATGGGAGTAGAAGGTCTTCTCGAAAAGGGTGTCATCACCACTACCGCTGACAAACTGATCAACTGGGCGCGAACCGGGTCTCTCTGGCCCATGTCTTTTGGTCTGGCCTGCTGCGCCGTGGAGATGATGCATGCCGCTGCGGCCCGCTACGACATGGATCGCTTTGGTATCATCTTTCGTCCCAGTCCCCGGCAGTCGGATGTGATGATCGTGGCCGGTACCCTGGTCAACAAGATGGCGCCTGCCCTGCGTAAGGTCTACGATCAGATGGCCGAGCCTCGCTGGGTGATCTCCATGGGTTCCTGCGCCAACGGTGGTGGTTACTACCACTACTCCTACGCGGTGGTGCGGGGTTGTGATCGCGTGGTGCCGGTCGATATCTATGTGCCGGGCTGTCCGCCGACTGCAGAAGCGCTGTTGTACGGCGTACTGCAGTTGCAGGACAAGATTCGTCGCACCAGCACGATTGCGCGATAGGTGATCAAGGAAATGAGTGATAGCGCGCAGACTCCCCTGGCAGCAAGAATGGCGTCTCTGGCGGAAGGGTTGGCCGGACGATTTACCGACCTGGGTTGCGAGGTTGAACAGGGTTTTGGCGAGGTGACGCTGGTTGTGCCCCGTGATCATCTCCTGCAGGTCGCACAGACCCTTCGCGATGATGAGGCGTTCCACTTTGAAGAGGTGATCGATGTCTGTGGTATCGATTACTCGGCCTATGGCGTGGCGGAGTGGGATGTGACCACGGCTTCATCGACTGGCTTCGGGCGCGGCGTGGAGTCAGCCCGGGCATTTGATATCGAGGCGGAGAAACGCTTCGCCGCGGTCTACCATCTACTCTCCTTGAAGAACAATATGCGCCTGCGGCTGCGGGTATTCGTGGATACGACACACCCGATTGTCGCCTCAGTGGTGGATATCTGGAGTGGTGCCAACTGGTTCGAGCGCGAGGCTTTCGACCTGTTCGGCATCCTGTTCGAAGGACATCCCGATCTGCGCCGCATACTCACCGATTACGGTTTTATCGGGCACCCCTTCCGCAAGGATTTTCCGCTTATCGGCCAAGTGGAGATGCGCTACGATCCGGAACAGGCGCGTGTCATCTACGAGCCGGTAAGCATCGAACACGCTGGTTCCGTGTTATCGGATAATCATCGCAATGCCCAGGCGCCAGAACAGCAGGATTCCAGCGATGCCTGAGATTCGTAACGCTACACCCTGAATTTCGGACCACAACATCCTGCCGCTCACGGTGTTTTGCGCCTGGTGCTGGAGATGGATGGCGAGGTCATCGATGCGTCAAGATCCCCATGTCTGGTCTGTGCACCGGGCGACCGAGAAGCTGGCGGAGACCAAGCCTATAACCAGAGCATCCCTACGTAGCTGGATCGTCTCGACTACGTCTCCATGATGTGCAGTGAGCACAGCTATGTGCGAGCGATCGAAGCTACTGTGGGTGGAGGTGCCAGGCGTGCTCAATACATCCGCACCATGTTCAGTGAGATTACACGGATTCTTAACCATCTGATGATGTGGTTTGGGGACCCATGCACTGGACGTCGGCGCGATGACGGTATTCCTCTACGCGCCTTCCGCGAGCGTGAGGACTTGATGGACTACTTTACAGCGAGGCGGTCTCCGGCGCGCGCATGCATGCTTCCTACTATCGGCCCGGCGGCGTCTATCGCGATCTGCCGGAGCAGATACTCAATATCAGCAGAGCCAATGGGTGACCGGCCGTGATACCGAGCGGCACCAACGATACCCGCCATGGTTCCCTGCTCGATTTTTATTGAGGATTTCACAATCGCTTACGACCTGTGTCGATGTATGTGCCGGGCTGTCCGCCGACTGCAGAAGCGCTGTTGTACGGCGTACTGCAGTTGCAGGACAAGATTCGTCGCACCAGCACGATTGCGCGATAGGTGATAAGGAAATGAGTGATAGCGCGCAGACTCCCCTGGCAGCAAGAATGGCGTCCCTGAAGGAAGGGCTGGCCGGGCGGTTTACCGACCTGGGTTGCGAGATTGAACAGGGTTTTGGCGAGGTGACGCTGGTTGTGCCCCGCGATCATCTCCTGCAGGTCGCACAGACCCTTCGCGATGAAGAGGCGTTCCACTTTGAACAGGTGATTGATGTCTGTGGTGTCGATTACTCGGCCTATGGTGTGGCGGAGTGGGATGTGACCACGGCTTCATCGACCGGCTTCGGGCGTGGCGTCGAGTCTGCCCGGACATTTGATCTCGATGCGGAGAAGCGCTTTGCCGCGGTCTACCATCTACTCTCCGTAAAGAATAATATGCGCCTGCGGTTACGTGTGTTCGTGGATACGACACACCCAATCGTCGCCTCTGTGGTGGATATCTGGAATGGTGCCAACTGGTTTGAGCGCGAGGCTTTCGACCTGTTCGGCATCCTGTTCGAAGGACATCCTGATCTGCGCCGGATACTCACCGATTACGGTTTTATCGGTCACCCCTTCCGCAAGGATTTCCCGCTTATCGGCCAGGTGGAGATGCGCTACGACCCGGAACAGGCGCGTGTCATCTACGAGCCGGTAAGCATCGAGGGACGCACGCTGGTTCCCCGTGTTATCCGGGATAATCATCGCAATGCCCCGGAAGCGCCAGAACAGCAGGATTCCAGCGATGCCTGAGATTCGTAACTACACCCTGAATTTCGGACCACAACATCCTGCCGCTCACGGTGTTTTGCGCCTGGTGCTGGAGATGGATGGCGAGGTCATCGTGCGTGCGGATCCCCATGTCGGTCTGCTGCACCGGGCGACCGAGAAGCTGGCGGAGACCAAGCCCTATAACCAGAGCATCCCCTACATGGATCGTCTCGACTACGTCTCCATGATGTGCAGTGAGCACAGCTATGTGCGGGCGATCGAGAAACTGCTGGGGGTGGAGGTGCCGGAGCGCGCCCAATACATCCGCACCATGTTCGATGAGATTACACGGATTCTTAACCATCTGATGTGGTTGGGGACCCATGCACTGGACGTCGGCGCGATGACGGTATTCCTCTACGCCTTCCGCGAGCGTGAGGACTTGATGGACTGCTACGAGGCGGTCTCCGGCGCGCGCATGCATGCTTCCTACTATCGGCCCGGCGGCGTCTATCGCGATCTGCCGGAGCAGATGCCTCAATATCAGCAGAGCCAGTGGGTGACCGGCCGTGATGCCGAGCGGCGCAACGATGCCCGCCATGGTTCCCTGCTCGATTTTATTGAGGATTTCACCAATCGCTTCCCGACCTGTGTCGATGAGTATGAGACGCTGCTGACCGATAATCGAATCTGGAAACAACGTACCGTCGGCATCGGCGTCGTCTCTCCCGAGCGTGCCCTGCAGTTGGGTTTTACCGGCCCTATGCTGCGGGGTTCCGGTGTCGAATGGGATCTGCGCAAAAAGCAGTCCTACGCCGCCTATGATAAGGTCGACTTTGATATCCCGGTTGGCGTCGAGGGTGACTCCTACGACCGCTACCTGGTGCGTGTAGAAGAGATGCGGCAGTCCAATCGGATCATCAAACAGTGTGTCGAGTGGTTGCGCAACAATCCCGGTCTGGTGATGGTGGATGACCATAAGGTTGGTGCGCCGATGCGGGCCGACATGAAGGGCGATATGGAGAGTCTGATTCACCATTTCAAACTCTTCACCGAAGGTTACTGCACCCCGCCCGGCGAAGTCTACGCTGCAGTGGAGGCACCCAAGGGCGAGTTCGGTTGCTACATCGTCTCCGATGGGGCCAATAAGCCATACCGGCTGAAGATCCGTGCTCCCGGTTTTGCCCACATGGCTGCGATGGATGAGATGGTCAAGGGTCATATGCTTGCCGACGTGGTGGCCGTGATCGGTACCATGGATGTGGTATTTGGTGAGATCGACCGCTAGAGCACTGAGATGAACACGATAGAAGTGAATAACAAAGCGGAAATCTTCTCCACCGAGATTCGGGGAGAGATCGACCAGTGGGTTGCCAAATATCCTGCGGACTGGAAGCAGTCGGCGGTGATGGCGGCACTGCGTATCGTCCAGGACGCCAACGGCGGCTGGCTGACAACCGAGTTGATGAACGATGTGGCGGCCTATCTTGATATGGCGCCGATAGCAGTCTACGAAGTGGCCACCTTCTACTCGATGTACGAGTTGAAACCGGTCGGTAAGCACAAGATCTGCATCTGCACCAATGTCTCCTGCATGATCAACAACTCCGACCGGGTTGTTGATCACCTGGAGGATCGGTTGGGTATCAAGCTGGGCCAGACCACAGAAGATGGTCGCTTTACCCTCAATGAGGTCGAGTGTCTGGGTGCTTGTGGCGGCGCACCGATGATGCAGATCGGCAAGCAATATTACGAAAACCTGACACCAGAGATCATCGATTCGATCCTGGAAGGACTGGAGTAAGACGGATGGTGAATGAAGTCTGTTTGCGTACTCTGGATCTGGATCGTCCCTGGCTGCTTGAGCAGTATCAGAGCCGGGGTGGTTATGAGATGCTGACCAGGATTCTAAAAGAGAAGACTCCACCGGAAGAGATCATCGAAGAGGTGAAGAAGTCCGGCCTGCGTGGTCGCGGCGGCGCTGGTTTTCCCACTGGTCTGAAGTGGAGTTTTATCTCCCGTAACGCCCCGGGACAGAAGTACGTGGTCTGCAACTCGGACGAGGGTGAACCGGGTACCTTCAAGGATCGCGATATTCTGCGCTATAACCCGCACCAACTGATCGAAGGCATGATCATTGCCGCTTATGCGATTGGTGCAACCCAAGGGTATAACTACATTCGCGGCGAGTTCTGGGAACCCTACGAGCGCTTCGAAGCGGCTCTGAAAGAGGCCCGCGAAGCTGGTTTCCTGGGTGAAAACCTGCTGGGCTCCGGCTTCGATTTCGAGTTGCACTCCCATCTTGGTGGCGGCGCCTATGTCTGCGGTGAGGAGACGGCCCTGCTGGAGTCGATCGAAGGTAAGAAGGGGCAGCCCCGCTTCAAGCCGCCGTTCCCAGCCCATTTCGGTCTCTATGGCCGTCCAACGATCATCAACAACACAGAATCCCTGGCCTCCATCCCGATGATCCTGAAAGAGGGCGGGCCTTGGTTTGCCGATATTGGTGTCACGAACAGCGGGGGTTCCAAGCTCTTCTCCATCTCTGGCAATCTGAATAATCCGGGCGTATTCGAGATCCCTATGGGTACGCCTTTCTCTGAGCTGCTGGAGATGGCTGGTGGCGTAAAAGGGGGACGCAAGCTCAAGGCGGTTATTCCGGGCGGCTCCTCCGCGCCGATTATTCCCGGCGAGCAGATGATGGATCTGACCATGGATTACGATGCCATTGCCGAAGCGGGATCCATGCTGGGATCCGGTGCGGTTATCGTGTTTGACGATACCAACTGCATGGTCAAGGTGCTTGAACGCATGTCCTACTTCTACTACGAGGAGTCCTGTGGTCAGTGCACTCCCTGCCGCGAGGGTACCGGCTGGCTCTATCGCGTGGTGAGTCGTATCGAAAACGGTCAGGGCCGCCAGGAGGACCTGGATCTGCTCGATGACGTGGCAGCCAGAATCGCTGGTCGCACTATCTGTGCCCTGGGTGATGCCGCCGCAGGACCGGTGGCTGGTATGCTCAAGCACTTCCGGGATGAATTCCAATACCACATCGACCACAAAAAGTGTCTTGTCGGTGCGGGTTAAAGGTCAGTAGAGACGAAATACGACGATGACTCAGGATTCCATGGTAACCATCGAGATTAATGGCCAGGAGCTGAAAGCAAAGGCCGGGGCCATGCTCATCGAAGTGACCGATGAGGCGGGCATCAATATTCCCCGTTTCTGCTATCACAAAAAACTCTCCATCTCCGCCAGCTGTCGTCAGTGCCTCGTCGAAGTGAAGAATGCGCCCAAGCCGCTGCCCGCCTGCGCCACACCGGTGATAGAGGGTATGAAGGTGTTTACCCGCTCACCGCTGGCGCTTGCTGCACAGAAAGGCACCATGGAGTTCCTGCTCATCAACCATCCACTTGACTGCCCGATCTGTGATCAGGGTGGTGAGTGTGAACTGCAGGATGTGGCCATGGCCTGTGGCAGCGATGTCTCCCGCTTTGTGGAAGGCAAACGCGTGGTGCCAGTAAAGAACATCGGGCCGCTGATTGCCACCGAGATGACCCGTTGCATCCACTGTACGCGCTGCATCCGATTCGGTGAGGAGATCGCCGGCATCCGGGAGATGGGCGCTACAGGCCGTGGTGAACACATGGTGATCGGCACCTACATTGAAAAGAGCATCGACTCTGAACTTTCAGGCAATATCATCGATCTCTGCCCGGTGGGGGCTTTGACCTCCAAGCCTTTCCGTTTCCAGGCCCGTGCCTGGGAGTTGACCCAGGTCGAGGGTGTGGCGCCACACGACTCCGTCGGTTCCAATCTGCATCTCCACCTGCGCGGTAACAAGGTAATGCGGGTAGCGCCCAAGGATAACGAGTCGATCAATGAGTGCTGGATCTCCGACCGGGATCGTTTCAGCTATCAGGGTCTCTATAGCGATGACCGTCTGACCGTGCCGAAGATCAAGCAGAACGATGAATGGCGGGATGTGACTTGGGAGGTGGCGCTGGATATGGCAGCCGCAGGGCTGCAGGAGATCGGTGAAGGGGAGCAGATTGCCACTTTGGTATCTCCTTCGTCGACCCTCGAAGAGCTCTACCTTGCACAAAAGGTGACTCGGGGGCTGGGCAGCAACAATATTGACTACCGTCTTCGTCAGGGCGACTTCCGTTTGGATGGCGTGGAACCGGCCTTCAGTTGGCTCGGTTTGAAGATAACTGAGATAGAGGGTTTGAATGCGGCGCTGCTGGTGGGCTCCAATACCCGCAAGGAGCAGCCGATCCTGGCGCACAATCTGCGTAAGGCTGCAGTGAGGGGTGCCAAGGTGCATTTCATCAATCCGTTGCAGTTGGAATTGAATTATGCTGCCAGCCAGCAGGTAACCACTCCTGCGGGTATGGTGCAAAGTCTGGCCGCTGTTGCCAAGGCATTGGGCGCGTCGTGTGAGGGGGCTGTGGCCAAGGTCATCGATAAAGCGGTTGCTGACGATGATGCCAAAGCCATTGCAAGCGCCATGAAAGATGCGGATAAAGCAGCAGTGATGTTGGGGAATATCGCGGCGGCCCATCCCGACTATTCAATACTCTGTGTTTTGGCCTCGGCGGTAGCAAACGCGAGTGGCGCGACATTCGGTTTTCTTGCAGAAGCAGCCAACAGTGTTGGCGCCCGTCTTGCCGGTGCGCTGCCGCATCTGCTGCCCGGCGCCAAGGCGGCTGCTGAGAAAGGGCTGGATGTCATGAAGTTGCAGAAACTGCCCCGTAAAGGTTATCTGCTGCTTGGGGCCGAGCCGGGTTATGACTTCTGGGATGCGGGCCTGACCCGGAACGCCCTGGAGAGTGCGGATCTGGTGGTTGCGCTGAATACCCACACTTCCCCTGCCCTGGAAGCTGCTGCCGACATTTTGCTGCCGATCGCCGCATTTGCGGAGACCTCCGGCACCTATGTCAATACCGCAGGTGAGTGGCAGAGTTTCCGCGGCGCGGTAAAACCGCTGGGCGAAGCCAGGCCAGCCTGGAAAGTCCTGCGGGTGCTGGGTAACCTCCTGGATCAGAAGGATTGCGAATACACCTCATCTGAGCAGGTTCGTGATGAACTGGCTTCACTCTGTGAGGGTGTGGCGCCGGATAACAGTATTGGAAAGACAGAGAGCGCGGATCTGCAGAGCGCTGTCGAAGGCCTGATCAGGATTGGCGATGTGCCGCCCTATGCGCTGGATAGTCTGGTGCGCAGGGCAAGTGCACTGCAACAGACCAAAGATGCGGCTCCCGCTGCGATCTGCATCAATGCGGAGGAGGCCAAAAAAGTGGGCCTTGCCGATTGCGACTCCGCAGTGGTGACACAGGCTGGCAGAGAGGCAACACTGCCGGTTTCGATCGACGCGAATATTCCGGACGGTTGCGTCCGAATTTCTGCCGGACTGGCCGGCACCGAGACCCTCGGTGCACAGTTTGGCGAAGTGACCCTGGAGAAGGCGTAAACCGATGGATTTTTTTATCAGCATCTGGGAAGCCCTGCCGCTTGGGTTACAGACTCTGATCTGGACCCTGCTCAAGATCATCGCCATCGTGGCGCCGGTGATGGTTTGCGTGGCCTATTTTACCTACGCCGAGCGTAAGATTATCGGCTATATGCAGGTGCGAATCGGCCCTAACCGCGTCGGTCCGAAGGGCTGGCTGCAACCCATTGCAGATGCTGTCAAGCTGATGTTCAAAGAGATTGTGATCCCGACCAGCGCGAACAAAGTGCTGTTCCTGATCGCGCCGACCCTGGTTTTGGGTCCGGCACTGGCGGCTTGGGCGGTCTTCCCTTTTGATGAAAAGCTGATACTGGCGGATATCAACGCCGGACTGCTCTATATTCTGGCACTGACCTCGGTGGGCGTATATGGCGTCATTATCGCTGGTTGGGCCTCCAATTCGAAATACGCCTTTCTTGGCGCCATGCGCTCCGCAGCGCAGATCGTCGCCTATGAGATCGCCATGGGCTTTGCCCTGGTGGGCGTGTTGGTCGCAGCGGGAAGTTTGAATCTGGGCGACATCGTCAGAGCTCAGCAGGGTGGACTCTTCTCCTGGTTCTGGTTGCCGTTACTGCCGCTGTTCGGTGTCTATGTGATCTCCGGTGTGGCCGAGACCAATCGCGCCCCTTTTGATGTGGCGGAGGGTGAATCTGAGATCGTTGCCGGTTTCCATGTCGACTATTCTGGCATGACCTTCGCGGTCTTCTTCCTGGCGGAGTACGCCAACATTATCCTGATCTCTGCGTTGACCGCAGTACTGTTCCTGGGTGGCTGGCTGTCTCCTTTCGAAGGCTGGCCCGTCCTTGGCCCCCTGTTTGACTGGGTGCCGGGTTTTGTCTGGCTGGTGATGAAGACGGCGCTGTTCGGTTTTATGTTCCTCTGGTTGCGCGCCACATTCCCCCGCTATCGTTATGATCAGATCATGCGTCTTGGATGGAAGGTGTTCATACCCATTACCATTGTTTGGATTGCCGTAGTGGGCCTGGCTGTGGTCTATCAACTCCCTTGGTGGTTCGATTGAGAGGCTCTGACGCATGAACGCCCTGACCAACTATTTCAAGAGCCTGTTCCTGTTGGAGTTGTTCCGTGGGCTTAGCGTGACTGGCAGATACCTGTTCAAGCGCAAGTTCACAGTGATGTACCCGGAAGAGAAGGCGCCGGTTTCGCCGCGATTCCGTGGTCTGCATGCACAACGCCGCTATCCGAATGGGGAAGAGCGCTGCATCGCCTGTAAACTGTGCGAAGCAACCTGTCCGGCGCTGGCAATCACTATTGAGGCGGAGCCTCGTGACGATGGCTCACGTCGGACTACGCGCTACGACATCGATCTTTTTAAGTGTATCTTCTGTGGTTACTGTCAGGAGTCCTGTCCCGTGGATGCAATTGTCGAGACACGACTCTACGAGTATCACTTCGAAAATCGTGAAGACAGCTTGATGACCAAGGCAAAACTGCTGGCGATGGGGGACAAATACGAATCCCAGATTGCCGCTGACCTTGAGGCACAGGCGAAGCATCGCTGATTTGGATAAAACAGGCTAACTGGCTGGAAAAACTGATGACTTTCGAAAAGTTTATCTTTTATGTGTTGGCATTCGTGTTGATTGCCGCCGCAAGTATGGTGATTACACGGCGTAATCCCGTGCACGCTGCGCTGTTCCTGATTCTGGCTTTTGTCGCCAGCAGCGGAATCTGGCTACTGGCGGAAGCGGAATTTCTGGCCATTACACTGGTGCTGGTCTACGTTGGAGCGGTGATGGTGCTGTTTCTCTTCGTGCTTATGATGCTCGATATCGACGTGGCAACAATGCGGGCCGGTTTTATGAAGGTGCTGCCGCTGGGTGTGTTGATGATGCTTGCCATGGTGGCGGAACTGGTGTTCGTGGTCGGACCGCAGAACTTCGGGTTGGAAAAATTTGCTGCACCGGCCAGACATGCTGCTGATTACAGCAATACCGCAGAGTTGGGCAGTGTGCTCTACACCGTATATATGTACCCCTTCGAGATCGCTGCGGTGATCCTGTTGGTTGCGATTATCGCTGCGATTGGTCTGACCATGCGCAAACGACCGGAAACAAAATATCAGGATCCCACTAAACAGGTGGCGGTCAAGCGGGCTGACCGGGTACGCATGGTCAAAATGGATGTGGAAAAGGGTTAGGAGCCGGGATTATGATTGCACTTTCAGATTACCTCATACTCGGCGCGATCCTCTTTTCGTTGAGTATCGCCGGCATCTTTATCAACCGCAAAAACCTCATCGTACTTATGATGTGTGTTGAGTTGATGTTGCTCGCGGTCAATATGAATTTTATTGCCTTTTCACATTTTCTCGGAGATACGACTGGGCAGGTCTTTGTCTTTTTTATCATGACGGTTGCGGCGGCAGAAGCGGCAATCGGTCTGGCGATTCTGGTGGTGCTGTTCCGCAGTCGCCGCTCGATCAATGTTGAAGATCTGGATAGCCTGAAGGGTTAACGCCTGACTGGCTGCTAAGGTCTATTACTGCGAATTAATTAAAGAACGACGATCATGGAAAAACTCTACCTCGTCATAGTGTTGGCTCCGCTCTTGGGCGCTATTGTTGCTGGCTTCTTCGGCAGCCGCATAGGCCGTAAGGGGGCGCACTGGGTGACCAGCGGCGGTGTCGGTCTCTCCGCACTGCTCTCGCTGTTTGTGCTCAAACGCTTTATGTTCGACGGTGAGCAGGTCTTCAACGATTCCCTCTACACCTGGATGGTGAGTGACGGACTGACCATGGAAGTTGGATTTCTGGTCGACCAGCTGACAGCAGTGATGATCAGTGTGGTGACTTTCGTCTCCTTCTGTGTGCACATCTATACCATTGGATATATGGCGCATGATGAGGAGAACTGGCCGAGTAACAGTCTGGCCGGCGTCAACAGCTACCAGCGTTTCTTCAGTTATATTTCGTTATTCACCTTCTCCATGCTGATGCTGGTGATGGCCAACAACTTCATGCAGCTCTTCTTTGGTTGGGAAGCGGTGGGTCTGGTCTCCTACCTGTTGATCGGCTTTTGGTCGGTTCGTCCCACCGCAGTGTTCGCCAACCTCAAGGCCTTTCTGGTCAACCGGGTGGGTGATTTCGGTTTCATCCTGGGCATAGCAGCGGTTGCGATGTATTTCGGCAGCATCGACTACGCCGAGGTTTTCGCCAAGGCGCCAGAACTGGCGGATACCCAGATCACCATCTGGGGCGATAGCAGCTGGTCGTTGATGACGGTCATCTGCATTCTGCTGTTCATCGGCGCGATGGGTAAATCGGCGCAGGTGCCGCTGCACGTCTGGTTGCCCGATTCGATGGAGGGTCCGACACCGATCTCTGCGCTCATCCATGCCGCAACCATGGTTACCGCTGGTATCTTCATGGTGGCGAGGATGTCGCCGCTCTACGAATTCTCCGAGACTGCATTGAGTTTCGTGCTGATAATCGGTGCGACTACCGCGTTGTTTACCGGCCTAATCGGTATCGTGCAGAACGACATCAAACGCGTCGTTGCCTACTCCACGCTCTCCCAGCTCGGCTACATGATGGTGGCATTGGGTGCTTCTGCCTACGCAGCAGGCATCTTCCATCTGATGACCCATGCCTTTTTCAAGGCGCTGCTCTTCCTGGCGGCGGGTTCCGTCATCATCGGTATGCACCATAACCAGGATATTCGCAAAATGGGCGGCATCAGGAAGTATATGCCCATCACCTACTGGACCTCGCTGATCGGTTCACTGGCGTTGATCGGCTTTCCGGGTTTCTCCGGGTTCTTCTCCAAGGATGCGATCATCGAGGCGGTACACCACTCCGACATTGTGGGCTCAACCTACGCCTATGTGCTGGTGGTTGCGGGAGTTTTTGTGACCGCTCTCTATAGCTTTCGAATGTTCTTCCTGGTTTTTCATGGCGAAGGTCCCCGTGATGCCCATGCCAAGGAGCATATTCATGAGACACCCAAGGTAGTTACCATTCCGCTGGTTATGTTGGCGATACCCTCTATCTTTTTGGGCTACCTGACCATTGGACCTATGCTCTTCGGTGACTGGTTCGATGGCGTACTCTTCGTGCTGCCGGAACATGATGGGCTGATGGCGATGGGTGAGAATTTCCATGGCGCGACAGGTTTCATTCTGCACGGCATCATGGGGCTGCCGTTCTTTCTGGCAATGGGTGGCCTCGCCGTGGCCTGGTACATCTATATGAAGAATCCGTCGATTGCCGACAGGATCAAGTCGATGGCAAGCCCTGTCTACAACATGCTCGACAAGAAATACTGGTTCGACGAGGCCTACCAGCTGGTATTTGCCGGCGGGAGCCGTGGGTTGGGCAAGATACTCTGGATGGTGGGCGATCGTGGCCTGATTGATGGATTGGCTGTGAACGGCTCCGCACGTACTGTCGGTTGGCTGGCGGGTATCGTTCGCCATGTGCAGACAGGTTACCTCTATCACTACGCCATTGCGATGATTCTGGGTCTGCTCTTGATGCTGACCTGGTTTGTGGTTGCCTAAGAAGGAAGGACGTATAGCATGATTGCCGATTGGCCCATCCTCAGCCTGACCATTTGGCTTCCGATTATCGGCGGGATAATGGTGCTCGCCAGTGGTGACAGGGATCCCAATGCGACCCGTTGGACAGCACTCATTGTTGCTGCCCTTACCTTTGTTTCGAGTCTCCCACTCTGGTTTGGCTTTGACAGCGGCACTGCAGCGATGCAGTTTGTCGAACGGGCCTCCTGGATCTCCCAGTTCAAGATCGAGTACTACCTGGGTGTTGACGGCATCTCCATGCCGCTGATTATTTTGACTACCTTTATCACGCCGTTGGTGATCATCGCCGGCTGGGAAGTGATCAAATACAGACCCTCTCAATACATGGCGGCCTTTCTCATTATGGAAGGCGTCATGGTAGGCGTATTTTCCTCTCTGGATGCCATTCTCTTCTATGTCTTCTGGGAGGCGATGCTGATCCCGATGTTCATCATCATCGGCGTCTGGGGCGGTCCTAACCGGGTCTACGCGACCATCAAGTTCTTCCTCTATACCTTCTTCGGATCGGTTTTCATGCTGGTCGCGCTGATCTACATGTTCTTCCAGTCCGGGAGTTTCGATATCCTCGGGTTCCATGAGCTGAAGTTAACCCTGACGGAACAGATCCTGATCTTTATCGCTTTCCTGATGGCGTTTGCCGTAAAGGTCCCCATGTGGCCGGTACACACCTGGTTGCCGGACGCTCACGTTGAAGCGCCTACCGGCGGCTCTGTCATCCTGGCCGCGATCATGCTGAAGATCGGTGGTTACGGTTTTCTCCGCTTCAGTCTGCCGATTACACCGGATGCGAGTCATACCCTCGACTGGATGATCATCAGCATGTCTTTGATCGCAGTCGTCTACATCGGCTTTGTGGCGTTGGCTCAGCAGGATATGAAAAAGCTGATTGCCTATTCATCGATCGCACACATGGGTTTTGTCACCCTCGGTTTTTTCATCATCTTCATCATCATGAGTGATGCAGGACCCGGGGAGGGTAGCGGCGCTCTGCTGGGTGTGGAAGGCGGCATGGTGCAGATGGTCTCTCACGGCTTTATCTCTGCCGCCATGTTCCTCTGCGTCGGTGTGCTCTATGATCGGATGCACAGTCGTCAGATCGACGACTACGGTGGCGTGGTGCACACCATGCCTGTATTTGCGGCATTCATGGTCTTTTTTGCCATGGCCAATGCAGGTCTGCCTGGCACATCCGGCTTTGTCGGTGAATTCATGGTGATCCTGGCCAGTTTCCGCGCCGATTTCTGGTATGCGTTTCTGGCGGCAACGACACTGATTATCGGTGCGGCCTATACTCTCTGGATGGTCAAGCGGGTGCTGTTTGGCGAAGTGTCGAATGACAATGTTGCCGCGCTGGAAGATATGAATTCTCGGGAACTCATCGTGTTGGGGACACTTGCAGTGGCCGTCATGGTTCTTGGCCTCTGGCCCGCACCCTTGGTTGAGGTGATGGATGCCAGTATTGCCAATCTGCTGCAGCATGTTTCCATCTCGAAGCTCTGAACAGGCAACTTACTCGGTAGCGTTCAATGCATTTTGACTCGTCAATATTGATTCCGGTTCTGCCGGAGATTTTCCTCCTCACCCTGGCGTGTATCGTGCTGGTGGTCGATCTCTTTTTGAAAGATGAACAGCGCATCATTACTTACGGGATTACTCAGGTCGGTCTGATTCTTGCCGTTGTGATCACCCTGGCAGTGGTACAGCCCGACGCGCAGATAGTGTTTGATGGCAGCTACGTACGCGATGCCATGAGCGATGTGTTGAAGGTTGCGATCTACCTGGTCAGCTTCGTAGCCTTTCTTTATGCCAAGGATTATCTGAAAGACAGGGGATTGTTCAAAGGAGAGTTCTACACCCTTGGGCTGTTTGCTGTGCTTGGCATGAGTATCATGGTCTCCGCCAATAGTTTTCTGGTGATCTATCTCGGCCTGGAACTGCTGGCGCTCTCTCTCTACGCCCTGGTTGCCTTCAACCGGGATTCGAAGCAGGGCGCGGAAGCCGCGATGAAGTATTTCATCCTGGGTGCGCTTGCCTCCGGCATGCTGCTCTATGGCATCTCAATGATCTATGGCGCCACCGGAACCATTCGTTTCGATGAATTGAGTACTGCGCTTGCCAGCCCCGATCTGAACAATATGGTCCTGGTGTTCGGTCTCGTTTTTGTGGTCGTCGGCTTGGCGTTCAAGTTTGGCGCGGTGCCCTTCCACATGTGGGTGCCGGATGTCTACCATGGTGCACCCACCGCTGTTACCCTGTTTATCGGCAGTGCGACAAAAATTGCAGCATTTGCACTGGCGGTTCGCATCCTGAAAGATGGATTGGGGGAGCTGCTGATGCCAGGTGGCTGGGAGGGTTGGCAGGGCATGTTGATTATCCTGGCGATACTCTCCATGGGCGTGGGCAATCTGATCGCGATTGCGCAGACCAATATCAAGCGCATGCTCGCGTATTCCACTATATCTCATGTGGGCTTTATTCTGCTGGGCATACTCGCGGGTACCCAGGAGGGCTATACCGCAGCAATGTTCTATACCCTGGTGTATGCAATCATGTCGCTGGGCGGATTTGGCATGGTCATCGCCATGAGCCGTAAGGGTTTTGAGGCAGAGAGTCTCGACGACTATAAAGGACTGAGTCATCGTAGTCCTTGGTTTGCCGCCATGATGTTGCTTTTGATGTTCTCCATGGCGGGTGTGCCGCCGACGGTGGGCTTCTTTGCGAAACTGTTTGTACTCGATGCGGTTATCAGTGTCGATTTGACCTGGGTGGCCTTGGTAGGCGTTTTCTTCTCTATTATCGGTGCCTTCTACTACATACGCATCATCAAGCTGATGTATTTTGATAAGCCGCTTGATGATAGTCCTTTGATCGCAGGCATGGACATGCGGATTGTATTATCCCTGAATGGCCTCTCCGTACTGGCGTTGGGCATGTTTCCTGCGGGGTTACTGTCGATCTGCACTGCGGCTTTCGCTGGTTGAGAACAAAAGTGTCATATTTAGGACTTGCCAAGTATGATTGGAGGCGTTAGTATTGCGCCTCGCTGATGCGGGGTGGAGCAGTCTGGTAGCTCGTCGGGCTCATAACCCGAAGGTCGTTGGTTCAAATCCGGCCCCCGCTACCAACATCAAACCCGAAGTGTTTACACTTCGGGTTTTTTTTACCTCGAATTTCGATTGCCGGTTTCTCGGCCCAGGATGAAATTTTTTCAGCCTATACTGAAAATGCGAAGGACACCAATGATATGGTGATTGAGCAGGCGCAGGGACTCTGTGGAGCAACGATTGTAGACAGGTGAGGAGAGGGTGGTGGTTTGTGACAGCAACAGGCTGTTTTGCTTTGGCAGCACTTGCTGGTTCAGGAATGTTTCTCGATATGTTTTTTCATGACTATCAGTTTAATCTGATGGAGTGACAGAGTTTTCAGCCAATAATTTTCTGAGATTAGCAAGATTCATGGGTTTTCCATAAAAGTAACCCTGATGATGCGTGCAGCCTTCTTCCAAAAGAGCATTGCACTGATGTTTAGTTTCAACACCTTCTGCGATGACGCGCAGTTTCAGTAAATGCGCTATCTGTATGATCATCGAAACAATAGCGGCTGATGTGCTGTGAGTCTGCATCTCCTGAGTAAAACTCTTATCGATTTTCAGAACATCTATGGGTAATTTCCTTAAATAGTTTAATGAAGAGTAACCTGTTCCGAAATCATCAACAGCGACAGTTACGCCGGCTTTCCTGATGTTTTTTAATATTTCGATTGTTTTCGTAAAATCCTTCATCAGGATGCCTTCTGTGACTTCGATCTCGATGTGCTTATGATCCAGTCCTGATTGTTCAATAGCATTGTTTAATGTTTGTATGAGTGCCTCTCCCTGCTCGAATTGCTGTGCTGAAATATTGATGCTCATCCGGAAAGGGCGACTCTTGTTTTCATCAATCATCTGTTTTGTAACGATACATGCCTTGTTTATGATCCAGTCGCCAATCTCATTGATAAGGCCGCTGTCTTCGGCAATAGGTATAAATTCCTCAGGAGAAATCATCCCTTTTTCTGGATGTCTCCATCGAATCAATGTTTCAGCGCCGGTGATTTTCCCATTTAAGGCATCTACTTGGGGTTGAAAAGTCAGATAAAATTGTTCATCTCTAATCGCTATTTGCAGTTCTTGTTCAATTATCAGTCTTTCGACCATCACGCGGTTCATTTCATGAGAATAGAATTGGTATTCGCCGCGTTTATTTTCTTTTGCGTGATACATGGCGGTATCGGCACATTTAAGTAAGGAGTCGGTATCTTCTGCATCTTTTGGGAAGATAGCGATTCCAATACTAAGGCTTGGAGTGATGGAATAACCACTGGTTACAAAATCCGCTTTCAGAGCGTTTTGGATTTTTTCAACCACGGACAATACTGAAGGGACGGTCTTGTGTGGTGGGATTTCAGGCATGAGTATCACAAACTCGTCACCCGCAAAGCGCACGATCGTATCAGTCTGACGTATTGATGAAGAAAGCCTCTTTCCCAGTTCAATCAGATAAAGGTCCCCGACATTGTGCCCAAAGGAGTCATTAATATTTTTAAACAGGTCGATATCCAGGAAACAGACTGCGACATGGTGGTTGTTACGCCGCGCCAATCGAGTTGCCTGGTCCAGCCGGTCATATAAAAGAGCCCGGTTGGGTAATCCAGTGAGCGGATCGTAGTGTGCCTGATGGTATAGATCCTCTTCCCATTGAGCGTTGCCGATGGCAATTGCGACATGGTTCGCATATTCAAGCAGTCTTTCGGAGGCTTCCTGGGAAGCATCTGCGCATGATTCATTGAAAAAGATAAAGAAGCCGGTTAACCGCTGTTGAGTGAGAACCGGAACAATGCAGGCATGATTATCAGCAGTGTCTTGTGGGCAGGGTGAGAATAGGAGGCTGGGATTCTCCTCGAACCAGTTCATTGAATTCGCTGGTTTATTGCTTCTCTCAATAAATTCTTCGTTGAGGTTGATGGAAGTTTCTTCTATCGGACTCTCCTTGCCATGAAGGTGGAAAAGTGTGCCTTTGTTTTTCCTGAAACGTTCGATCAGCAGGAATCCTGGGCTGGAGAAGTGGGCGGTATCATTAAGTCGGTGGAGTACGATCTCAATTATCAGATTGATATCAAGGGATGACAGTATTGCTTTGTCAAGTTCGATCAAAGCGTTAAGGCTGTTGAATTGCGCGCCTAGTTTTTCGGCCATGTGGTTGAAGTCGTTTGCAAGTTCCTCAAATTCGTCGCCGCTGGTTAATCGTACTCGCCGGTCAAAATCACCGGTGGAAATTTTTCCGGTTGCATCACGCAAGGTCTCCAGGGGGGCGAGCCTGCTGCGGACTTGCCTCATTGTGGATATTGTTACCAGCAAGCCGGTTAAAATCACAACAGGTATAACCAAATACAGGAATCCGACGATTCCCTCCCGCCAGTAATCTTTGGGGTATCCAACCACTACTATCCATGAGTCTGATTCAAAAAGTGCGGGAAGAAATAACTTCCAGTATCCAATAAGAAATTCCTCTCCTATATAGTTTCTGGATACAGTGCTCCGGTTGTCGATGCTTAAGTCATATGAGAGGGATGAGATCAGGGACTGTTGCTCTTGTGAAGAACAAAATAGCGGATTAAGCGATTCATCCGCAACACAGAAAACAGGCCCCACTGCTTGTTCCTCTCCAATGGTTCTAATTATTTCAATATCAATAATTGCCCAGATCAGGCCCAAATTCAGTCGCTCAGGATCTATTGCTCTCAGAATGAAGAAATAGGGTCTTTGCTCCACAGGGTGCCCAAAGAGTATCGCGGAACGCCCCTTGGCAAGCGAATGCTGTTGTTCCGTCGTGAGGTGAGGAAGTTCTATATCAGTGGCCCTATATCTGTAGTACTTGCTTGGTACAAGATTCGTAGAGAAAATTGCTCCAACGGTAGTAATTAGTTCATCGGTTACCGGAATTAAATTGTCGCTATGGACGTTATCTCTTTTTTCCAGGCGGGAGTTGGAAAATAGCTTGAGTTCTTCCTCGAGCAGGCGTAGATGGCGTGTTATTGCCATACCTGTTCCTTTCGATGTTTCCTCGATTCTTTTTGAGTCTATGGAGTCGAGTAGATCGACAACATAAAATGAAGAGAGCAGAAAAAATATTGCCAGAGGAAGTAGTGCTGAAAGCATGAACGAGAGAAAGAATCTTCTCGCTACCCGGCTTTGGAAATAGTGTCGTTTTAATTCCATTCAGGGACGCTCTTTAATAATCGGATGCTATTCCAATGAAGCTTCCATTACTTGCCCTTACAATGTCATCCCAACTGTGGCGCGCAGTTAGAGGAGGGCGGCTTTCTCCGTCCGGCCCCATGCTATAGATGTCAAAGTCAGTGTTCAGCGGTACAAGGTTCCTGTCTTTGCGTACTCTTCCCCTGATTCTGTTTCCACCGTTGGCAATGTTGAGATATTGGTAGGGGTTTCCCCATGGATCCAGCTCAATATCGCTTTCCATCTCTTCCAGAGTTTGTGGGTATCTGCCTTCTTACAGGAAGAAAAGTCGTGCGCTTTGGTCGAGGAGTTTTATATCTCTTATCGCTATGACGTATCCGGACTCTTCCTTGAATCCCTCCAGCATAGGTATGGTGATTGCCGTGATAAGCGCGAAAATTGCAATTGCAATGAGAAGCTCGATCAGCGTTATCCCAAGTTTAAGGAGTTTTTTCGTATAGCGACTCGATGGCGATATAGATAGATCCAGTATTTTTCGCATCTGGTTTTAATTAGAGTTATTGATGTTCTAAATAGTGATAACGTCACTGAAGTTTATATCCATGTCGAGCATAGTAATAGGTTTGAAAAAAACAATTAGAGAACTAAAATAATAAAATGGCTGCCTTTCGTTTTTCTGTATGCGCAATTTTTGGGTTAAAGGAGTCTTAGGGGAAAGGGCGATGAGGTGGCTTGCAATGGTAGAATCATTGCCCTACAATGCCGGGCTATTCAGCGGGTTTGCATGAGTATAGGCTGTATTTTTCGGTAAGATACACAGGATGCTTTCCTGTACTAACTATAAGAAAGCCCCGGTAACCGGGGTTTTTTTGTTTCCGGCGCCCCGGCGTTGCAGTTAAGCGGCAACGGGGTGGCCCTGACCCGGTATCGGGATCGTAACTGACCGATATGTAAGGAAAAGTCGGATCTTTAGAGTGGGCCATTGGCCCATTTTTTGTGCGGTGAGGAAAATGCGTTCTGCCCCTGAGAATTTGACAAAACTGGTGCGTCAAGAGGTCGAGTTGCTTGGTTATGAGCTGGTCGGTGTCGAATTGACCAGCCGGGGTACTGGTGGATTGTTGTTGCGCATCTATATCGATCATGCCGATGGCATCAATGTGGATGATTGTTCCCAGGTGAGTCACCAGGTAAGTGGTGTGCTGGACGTGGAAGATCCGATCAAAGAGCATTACAGCTTTGAGGTCTCCTCGCCGGGGCTGGACAGGCCGCTGTTTAATAAGGCTGACTTTGAGCGCTTCAGTGGGCAGAAGGTGCGTTTGAAGACGCGTAGCAAGATTGAGGGCAGACACCGTTTTACCGGGGAGCTGGGTGGAGTGGAGAGAGACGAGGTTCTCATCATCGATGAGGGAACGTGTTATCACATTCCTCTGGATGAGATTGATTCGGCGCGGTTGATTCCGGAATTCTGAATTGGGAAGCAACAGAGATGAGTAAAGAGATTCTGCTGGTTGTTGATGCCGTTTCCAACGAAAAAGGTGTGGAAAAAGGGATCATCTTTGAGGCAATCGAGGCTGCCTTGGCTTCGGCCACAAGAAAGAAGAACGGTGACGATATCCTGGTGCGGGTCGCGATCGATCGCAATACCGGCGACTACGATACCTTCCGTCAATGGGAAGTGGTTGAAGCATATGCCGAGGATGAACCGGATGCCGCGTTGCGCCAGGTTTTGCTCGATGTGGCAAAAGTGGATCAAGCGGATATCGAACCTGGCGACTTCGTGGAGGAGCTAATCGACTCCATTGATTTCGGTCGCATTGCAGCCCAGGCAGCCAAGCAGGTAATCGTACAGAAGGTTCGGGAAGCAGAGCGCGCCAAGGTTGTTGCAGCCTATCAGGATCGTAAAGGCGAACTGGTCACTGGTGCGGTCAAGCGCGTCGAACGAGGTAACGTGTTTTTGGATCTGGGCGGCAATGCTGAGGCGTTCATCGGCCGTGAGCACATGATTCCCAAGGAGTCGGTTCGGGTTGGTGACCGTCTGCGTGGCTACCTCTACGAGATTCGCTCCGAGCCACGCGGCCCCCAGCTTTTTGTCAGCCGTGCCATGCCGGAACTGTTGATCGAGCTGTTCAAACTGGAAGTCCCGGAGGTCGGTGAAGGTTTGATCGATATCCGAGGCGCCGCACGGGATGCCGGTCTGCGGGCCAAGATTGCCGTCAAGGCACTGGATAAACGCATAGATCCGGTCGGTGCCTGCGTCGGCATGCGCGGATCGCGGGTACAGGCGGTTTCCAATGAACTGAACGGCGAGCGCGTCGATATCATCCTCTGGAACGAAAATTCGGCCCAGTTTGTGATCAATGCCATGTCTCCGGCAGAAGTTGTCTCCATCGTGGTTGACGAGGATGCGCACTCGATGGATGTCTCAGTGAACGAAGAGAACCTCTCCCAGGCGATAGGCAGAGGCGGACAGAACGTACGCCTTGCAAGCCATCTGACTGGTTGGGAACTCAATGTCATGGACGAGACTGAAGCGCAGGAGAAGAGTGAATCCGAGTCCCGAGTCTTCATAGAAACATTTATGAAAAAGCTCGATGTGGACGAGGACGTTGCTGTCATTCTGGTGCAGGAGGGTTTTACCTCTATCGAAGAGGTGGCCTACGTGCCTATTGAAGAGATGATAGCTATCGAAGAGTTCGATGACGAGTTGATCGAAGAGCTGAGAAATCGCGCCAAAGACATGCTGCTCACCAAAGCGATCGCAAGCGAAGAGAGTTTTGAAGAGCCTGCAGAAGACCTGCTGGGTATGGAAGGCGTGGATAAGGATCTGGCCTATGCACTTGCCGCCAAAGGCGTGGGGTGCATGGAGGATCTGGCGGAACAGTCCACCGATGAGCTCATGGAGATTGAGGGCATGGACGAAGAGCGGGCAGGTAAGTTGATCATGACAGCGCGTGCGCCCTGGTTCGAAGAAGCGGAATAGGGTGTGCTGGCGGAAGACCTCCGTTGGATAGTGATGATTCAAGTGCGTGGCAATATGATGGGTAAGGCAAAGTCGAGAGGCCTGAACAAATGAGTGAAGTAACGGTAGAACAGCTTGCCAAGGTCGTTGGCATTCCCTCCGAGCAGTTGCTGGGACAGTTGGCTGACGCCGGGATCCAGGCAAAAGGCCCCGACGACAAAATTTCGGATGATGAGAAGAGTAAACTGCTCAACCATCTACGACAGATCCATGGTAAAAAGGCCACGATATCGGCCAGTGCGCCCAATAAGGTGACGCTGCGCCGCAAGACGGTCAGTGAATTGCGTCAGCCGGGCGCAACCCGCCGCAATCCACTGAATCGTGCAACCAGTACACCGAGCAAAACCGTCAGTGTCGAGGTGCGGAAGAAGCGTACCTACGTGAAGCGTAGCGTGGTTGCTGGTGATGACGTGACGCAGAGGGAGGCTGCAGCCGCCCGTTTGGCGTTGGAAGAGCAATCAATGCAGCAGGCGGTTGTCGAGGCTGAAGTGGAAGCGCGTAAGGCTGCGGAAGCGAAGAAACGTGAAGAGGAGCAGGCAGAAGTCCGCCAAGCTGAAGAAGAGACGCGCCTGAAGGCTGAGGAAGAGGCCAGACGACAAGCTGAAGAGGCGAGCGAGGTGGCCCGTCAGGCAGAACTGGTCCGGGTCAAGAAGGAACAGGAAACGAAACAGCAGGAAGCAGCTCGGGGCAAAAAGGGCAACAAGGAGAGCAAGGGCAAGGAGCAGAAAGATTCAAAAGGTGGCTCGTCCGCTACGGTCGCAAAAGTGCATGTTTCAAAAGAGGTCGTAGGCGCCGCAGAAAAACCGTCCCGTCGTCGGGAACGCCGCAGTTGATACGGAGCACGGGTTTCAAAAACACGCCAGTGGTGCCGTAGTGAAAATACCCGAGCATCTCCGTGGCTGAGCTGGCGCAGCAGTGTCAGTGAAAAGCCGCCGAAGTGATCAAGGTACTGATGAAGATGGGCATAGTGGTCACCATCAATCAACCGTTGAATCAGGACCACATCGACTGATCGTGGAAGAGATGGGACATATCCCGGTCATGCAGCGGGATAGTGAAGGCGAGGATCTCTGCTCAGTACTGAGGACGCCGCGCAAGCAGGTGAACAAGGTGCACGTCACCGGTAGTTACCATTATGAGTCACGTCGACCATGGTAAGACTTCGCTGCTCGACTACATCAGAGGGCCAGTAAAGTGGCGGCTGGTGAGGCGGGTGGCATCACCCAGCACATTGGTGCGTATCACGTCGAAACAGCCAAGGGCACCATTTCGTTTCTGGATACCCCTGGCCATGCCGCGTTTACTGCGCGATGCGCGCCGTGGTGCGAGTGACCGATATCGTCATCCTCGTGGTCGCACCGATGATGGCGTCATGCCGCGAACCAGGAGGAGCAATACGTAACTGAC
>NZ_JAAVSH020000001.1:2666955-2677202 GCF_011947365.2 endosymbiont of Lamellibrachia barhami | reverse complement strand
CAATCCACTGAATCGTGCAACCAGTACACCGAGCAAAACCGTCAGTGTCGAGGTGCGGAAGAAGCGTACCTACGTGAAGCGTAGCGTGGTTGCTGGTGATGACGCGACGCAGAGGGAGGCTGCAGCCGCCCGTTTGGCGTTGGAAGAGCAATCAAAGCAGCAGGCGGTTGTCGAGGCTGAAGTGGAAGCGCGTAAGGCTGCGGAAGCGAAGAAACGTGAAGAGGAGCAGGCAGAGGTCCGCCAAGCTGAAGAAGAGACGCGCCTGAAGGCTGAGGAAGAGGCCAAACGACAAGCTGAAGAGGCGAGCGAGGTGGCCCGTCAGGCAGAAGAGGCCCGGGTCAAGAAGGAACAGGAAACGAAACAGCAGGAAGCAGCTCGGGGCAAAAAGGGCAACAAGGAGAGCAAGGGCAAGGAGCAGAAAGATTCAAAAGGTGGCTCGTCCCGCTACGGCCGCAAAGAGTTGCATGTTTCAAAAGAGGGTCGTGGGCGTCGCAAGAAAAAACCGTCCCGTCGTCGGGGAACGCCTGCGGTTGATACGGAGCACGGGTTTCAAAAGCCTACCACGCCAGTGGTGCATGAGGTGAAAATACCCGAGAGCATCTCCGTGGCCGAGCTGGCGCAGCAGATGTCGGTGAAAGCCGCCGAAGTGATCAAGGTGCTGATGAAGATGGGCATGATGGTCACCATCAATCAGCCGTTGGATCGGGATACATCGACGCTGATCGTGGAAGAGATGGGACATATCCCGGTCATGCAGCGGGATGAGGACGTGGAGGCGGATCTGCTCAGTACTGAGGACGCCGCGCAAGCGGAAGGTGAACAGATTGCACGTCCACCGGTAGTTACCATTATGGGTCACGTCGACCATGGTAAGACTTCGCTGCTCGACTACATCAGGGCCAGTAAAGTGGCGGCTGGTGAGGCGGGTGGCATCACCCAGCACATTGGTGCGTATCATGTCGATACAGCCAAGGGCACCATTTCGTTTCTGGATACCCCTGGCCATGCCGCGTTTACTGCGATGCGCGCCCGTGGTGCGAGGGTAACCGATATCGTCATCCTCGTGGTCGCTGCGGATGATGGCGTCATGCCGCAGACCAGGGAGGCGATCCAGCACGCCAGGGCTGCTAACGTGCCTCTGATCGTGGCGGTCAACAAGATCGATAAGCCGGAAGCGAATCCGGATCGCGTGATCCAGGAGCTGGCCCAGGAAGAGGTTATCCCGGAAGACTGGGGCGGCGATACCATGTTCGTCCAGGTCTCCGCCAAGAGTGGCGAAGGCATCGATGATCTGCTTGACGCCATCCTGCTGCAGTCCGAGGTGCTGGAGCTTACCGCCGTTGCAGAGGGGCCGGCTATCGGCTCCATTGTTGAATCGTCGCTGGATAAGGGACGTGGACCTGTCGCCACTGTACTGGTGCGCTCCGGTCTTCTGAAGAAAGGGGACATCATTGTCTCCGGCAAGGAGTATGGCCGTGTTCGTGCCATGTTCGATGAAAACGGCAAGTCAGTGAAGGGTGCCGGCCCCTCCATACCCGTGGTGGTGCTGGGGCTTTCCGGTACACCCGATGCAGGTGACGATGTACGGGCGGTCGCGGATGAGCGGCGCGCTCGCGAGATTGCCAGTCTGCGTGTCGATAAACACCGGGACAACCGCTTTGCCGCGCAGAAGGCTACCAAGCTGGATGAGATGTTCAGCAAGATGGGGCAGGGTGAGGTGCAGAATCTCAACATCATCGTCAAGGCTGATGTGCAGGGAAGCGTGGAGGCGCTGAGAGAGTCGCTGTTGAAGATCACCACCGATGAGGTGAAAGTGATTATCGTGGCAGCGGGTGTAGGGGGGATCAGTGAATCTGATGCAAACCTTGCGGTTACCTCCAATGCGATTATTTTCGGCTTCAATGTACGTGCCGATGCGGGCGCGCGACGTATTGTCGAAGAGCAGGGTCTCGATATGCGTTACTACGGCATCATCTATGAAGTCATCGATGATGTGAAAAAAGCGATCTCCGGCATGCTCTCCCCTGAAATTCGCGAAGAGATTATCGGTCTGGCCGAGGTGCGTGATGTCTTCCGTAACTCCAAGATCGGGGCGATAGCAGGCTGCATGGTCACCGAAGGCACCGTCAGACGAAACAGTCCGATTCGTGTGCTGCGCGACAATGTGGTCATATACGAAGGGGCGCTGGAGTCACTGCGCCGGTTCAAGGATGACGTGCCTGAGGTGAAGGCGGGTATGGAGTGTGGTGTCGGCGTGAGGAACTACAATGACGTGCAGGCCGGCGATCAGATCGAGGTGTTCGAGCGTACCGAAGTGGCGCGGGTTGTCGAGTAGACAATGGCGCAGGATTTCAAGCGTACCGATCGTATCGGCTCCCAGCTGCAGCGGGATCTGGCAGACCTCGTTCGCGAGGAGTTGAAGGATCCCGGGCTGGGCATGGTTACCATCCAGGAGGTTCGCGTAGTGCGGGACCTCTCCCAGGCCAAGGTCTTCTTTACCGTGATGGGTACGGATCTCCCTGTCAGTGAGTGTGCAAAGCGGCTGAATCAGGCGGCAGGACACCTGCGTTTTCTGCTGGGACAGCAGAGTAAATTACGTACCGTACCCAAGCTGCATTTCGTCTTTGACGAGTCGATTGAGCGGGGTCAACATCTGGCTTCCCTGATCGATCAGGCAGTCGCCGATAATCATTCGGATTCATAAGCCCGGCAATCGCCGGAAACTCATTCAGAAAAAACCACCTAGAGCAGAAGATGGGACGTCGTCGAAACAGAGGACGCAATATCAGTGGGGTATTGCTGTTGGATAAGCCGGAGGGTATTACCTCCAACAAAGCCTTGCAGGAGATCAAGTTTCTCTTCAAGGCAGCCAAGGCCGGTCATACCGGTAGTCTGGACCCGCTGGCGACCGGACTGCTGCCGATCTGTTTCGGGGAGGCGACCAAGATGTCGGCCTTCCTGCTGGATGCGGACAAGCATTACCGGGTGAAGGTCAAGCTTGGCGAGACCACCACCACGGGGGATGCCGAGGGCGAAATCCTGGAAACCGCCAGCACTGAGGGCGTCACGGAAGCGGCTCTGTTGAAAGTGCTGCAGGCGTTTCTTGGGGAGCAGCAGCAGTTGCCGCCCATGTACTCAGCCATCAAACACAAGGGTGAAAGGCTCTACAAGTTGGCGCGTCAGGGTATAGTAGTAGAGCGTGAACACCGCACCATTTATATTCATGCCCTGAGCCTGCTCAGTTTTGATCTGCCGGAATTCGAGATGGACGTGCACTGCTCGAAAGGCACCTATGTGCGCACTCTGGCGGAGGATATCGGTGCCAAATTGGGCTGTGGCGCTTATGTCAGCGGTTTGCGCCGCACCGGTGTGGGTCCATTTGACGATCAGTCGATGGTGACCCTGGAACAGGTAAAAGAGGATTTCGAGGCGCGCCGCTTTGCGGAGATGGATGCGCTGCTGCTGCCGCTGGAGAGTGCACTCTCCGATTGGCCAGAGATCAACCTCACACCGGATGCCGCCTTCTATCTGAAGCAGGGACAGCCGGTGCTGGTGCCCAAGGCGCCCACCAGTGGTTGGGTTCGTCTCTATGCCAATGAGGTGGACTTTCTCGGTGTTGGGCAGATCCTGGACGATGGTCGCGTGGCGCCCAAACGATTGCTGCAGACGAATCACTGAGAATGTCACCCATCAGGTCACTGATTTAATTGCGATTCAGACACAATCCGCGCATAATTCGCGGCTCACTGGAGTGCCAATTGAGCGCTTCGGAACAGATTTATCGAGACGGCCGGACTCCCCTGAACTCATTGTCGGAGGAGATCTTGAAAATGGCCATGTTTATAGAGACGTAACCCAATAGGAGTACAACGTCATGACAATGAGCGCAGAAGATAAAAAAGCCATCGTGGAAGAGTATAAGCGTGGCCCTGGTGATACCGGTTCCCCAGAGGTGCAGGTAGCCCTGCTGACCTCCCGTATCACCTATCTCACCGAACACTTTAAGCAGCACAAGCAGGATCACCACTCCCGTCAGGGTCTGGTCCGCATGGTCAATTCCCGCCGTAAGCTGCTTGACTATCTCAAAAGCAAGGATGCGGAGCGCTATCGCGATCTGATCTCCCGCCTTGGCCTGCGCCGTTAATCCGGTCTTATCTGCACTGAGGAAGAGACAGTGACTCTGATTAAAAAAGAATTTCAGTGGGGCAACAATAAGGTCACCATCGAGACTGGCGAGATTGCCCGCCAGGCCGACGGCGCCGTTATGGTCAACATGGACGATACCGTCGTCCAGGCTACCGTTGTCGCCGGTCGCAACGATCCCGGTCGGGACTTCTTCCCACTCACCGTGGACTATCAGGAGAAGACCTATGCAGCCGGTCATATACCCGGCGGTTTTTTCCGGCGTGAGGGGCGTCCCAGCGAGAAGGAGATCCTCACATCACGACTGATCGATCGTCCGATCCGCCCGCTGTTTCCCAAGGGGTACACCACCGAGGTGCAGGTGATCCTCACTGTGATGTCCCTGAATCCAGAAGTTGATCCCGAGATCCCCGCACTGATCGGCGCCTCCGCTGCGCTGGCGATATCAGGCCTGCCATTCAATGGCCCAGTGAGCGCGGCCCGTGTGGGATATAAGGATGGCGAGTACATTCTGAATGCCCCCAGCACCGGCTTGAGCGATGCCACCGATCTGGATCTGATCGTCTCCGGCACCGAACATGCGGTACTGATGGTCGAATCCGAGGCCCGTGAGCTGCCTGAAGAGGTTATGCTGGGTGCAGTGCTCTTTGGACACGAGCAGCAGCAGGTTGTGCTCCAGGCGATCAAGGAGCTGGCTGCCGAGGTTGGAATAACCCCTGCTGAATATGCAGTCCCCGAAGTGGGTGCCGATCTGGCAGCTGCCGTCGAGGCTGCTGCCGGTGAAGGCATCGGCAGTGCCTATAAGGTTGCCGACAAGATGGAGCGTTACGCCGCCATCAAAGCCGTGGTGGTCGAGACCGTTGCAGCGCTCTGCGGCGGTGAAGACGCCCGCTGGGACGAGGCTGAAGTCAAAGATGTCATCGAGAAGCTGAAGAAGAGCACCGTGCGTGGCCGTATCCTCGAAGGCGAACCCCGCATCGATGGCCGCGACACCACCACCGTGCGTCCCATCAGCGTACGTACCGGCGTACTGCCCCGCACCCACGGTTCCGCCCTGTTTACCCGTGGAGAGACCCAGGCCCTGGTGGTGACCACCCTCGGCACCGAGCGCGATTCTCAGATCATCGACGCCCTCGACGGCTCCTATCGCGAGCCCTTCATGCTGCACTACAACTTTCCTCCCTTCTGTGTAGGTGAGACAGGTCGTGTGGGTAGCCCGAAACGGCGTGAAATCGGCCACGGTCGTCTGGCCAAGCGCGGCGTAATGGCCTGCATGCCGACCATCACCGATTTCCCCTATGCCATCCGCGTAGTCTCGGAGATTACTGAGTCCAATGGTTCCTCCTCCATGGCATCGGTCTGCGGCACCAGTCTGTCGCTGATGGATGCTGGCGTGCCTATCAAGGCGCCGGTTGCCGGTGTTGCCATGGGTTTGATCAAGGAAGACGAGAGATTTGCCGTGCTCACCGATATCATGGGCGACGAGGATCATCTCGGCGACATGGACTTCAAGGTGGCTGGTACCAGTGAGGGTATCAACGCACTGCAGATGGACATCAAGATCGACGGCATCACCAAGGACATCATGGAGATCGCCCTGGAGCAGGCCAAAGAGGGCCGGTTGCATATCCTGGGTGAGATGAACAGCGTCATCAACACACACCGTGAGCAGATGTCCGAGCATGCGCCGCGTATCATCGAGCTGCGTATCAACCCGGACAAGATCCGTGACGTGATCGGCAAGGGTGGCGCCACCATCCGTTCCATCACCGAAGAGACTGGCGCCACCGTCGATATCACCGATGACGGTGTGGTCAAGATCTTCTCCGTTGACAAGGCGGCAGGTGAGGATGCCCGCAAGCGTGTCGAGCTGATCACCGCTGACGTCGAAGTCGGTACCATCTACGAGGGCAAGGTTGCCCGCCTGATGGACTTCGGTGCTTTCGTCACCATTCTTCCCGGCAAAGACGGTCTGGTACATATCTCCCAGATCTCCAATGAGCGGGTGGAGAAGGTCAGCGATAAGCTTTCTGAAGGCGATGTCATCAAGGTTAAAGTCCTCGAAGTGGACAAGCAGGGACGTATCCGCCTGAGCATGAAGGCGGTGAGCGAAGAGTAATCGCACCTCGTTGAGTCGATAAAAAGGGGCCTTCTGGCCCCTTTTTTGTGTCTGTGAAAAAATTTGAATCTGAATTTAGACGCCCCCCGTATAGGTTATTGAAAGTCGTTATCAAAACGACATCATTGACCAGATGAGGAATTCGTCATGAAAAAAATCGCATTTACAGCCGCACTGCTTCTTTCCGCCAACCTCTATGCCGGAGGAAGCTCAGAATTTGCATACAATGGTTTTGAAGGCAACCCTGACCTCTTTGTAGGTAGCTCTGGCTCCGCTTCACTGCCCTCAGCGGTTCAGCCGGGTATCGGTGACTCCTACGGTGATGTCCGTCTGGGTGGTGTCAATACCTCTCGGTATGTAAGTCAGAGGGGCAGCAACGAGGCGTATGGCAGTGCCATTTTGGATCAGGGACACAGCATCGACTGGTAAACAGTTGACGGCCTGACGGGGTGGAAGTCTTGCCCCGTACAGGCTTTGCAACCCACACGATAACGAGCCGATGCACCTCCATCCCCTAACGTTCATATTGCTTGGTGGGTTCAGCCTGCTGCTGATGGCCTGTGTGCCACAAAAAAATGAACTGCGATCCGATGCCGTTTTGCCCGTGGATAAGATGGAGTCGGTGCGTGATGAAGCGAAAAAACTGATCCAGGGCATGCTGGACGAAGATCTGTTGCCGGGGTTGAGTGTGGCGTTGGTGGACCGAAACGGCCCACTTTGGATCGAAGGGTTCGGCAAGGCGGATATGCAAAAAGGCACCCTGGCAGGTGCTGAAACCATCTATCGTGTCGGCTCCCTGAGCAAGCCACTGACAGCCTTGGCAGTCATGCAGCTGGACGGACAGCAACGTCTCTCCCTTGATGATTCCATCAGCCGTCAGCTCGATGGTTTTTCCATTCGCAGTCATGATGCTGAAGCGGTCGTCATCACACCACGGCAACTGCTGAGTCATCGCAGTGGCCTGCCCAGCGATCTGCGTAAAGGCATGTATACGTCGACCCCGTTCACACAGGTCACAACACTGCTGCACGATGAGTACATCGCCTATGCGGCGGACAGTGTCTACAGTTATTCCAATCTTGGTTACGATCTGCTCGGCCATCTGGTGGAGCAGAAGTCCAGAATGACATTTTCCGGGTACATGAAGCAGAATATTTTTCTACCCTTGGATATGCAGAGTAGTGGCTACGAAGTGACGGACGCAATGCGTGAGAGGCTGGCAGCCGGGCATCTGGATGGTCTGGTCAGGCCACAGCCGCCGCTACGGGATACCCCGGCATTGGGACTCTACAGCAGCGCCAAAGACCTTGGACGCCTGATGCAGGCTCTGTTGCTTGGGCGGATACCCAATATCGATAGTGAAATGATTTTGGAAATGTGGACATCACAGACGGCAAAGGGTCAGATTGCGTTGGGTTACTCGCCTGGGCTGGGCTGGTTTATCGAGGATGATCAACTGCTCGGGCGCGTGGTTCGCCATGGTGGCAGCACCATGCTGTTTGGGGCGGAGATGGCGTTGTTGCCGGATCATGAGCTTGGTGTAGTGGTGCTTGCCAATGGTGCAGGCAGCAACAAGGCGGCCCGCAAGCTTTCTGCGACGATACTGGCGCTCGCGGTAAAGGTGCGGGGTACGGTTGGCAAACCCGCGCCGATCCGCGCGCCGAAAATGATGGCTGCATTGCCTGAGACCCCTTCAGGCGGCTATGCAACCGATCTTGGACTGCTGATGGTGGATCCTGAGCGCCCTCGCCTTTGCGCCTGCATCATCGAACGAGTCCTGGATATGGTGCGGTTTGATGACGGCAGTCTCGGGTTGACACCTGAGAGCGCAGCAAGCCTGCCCCCCTCCTACAGAGTGCTGGGTGAAATGCGTTTCCGTTCCCGCACCACCAATGACCTGGAGGTGCTGGTGGCGGAGCGGGACGGCCAGGAGTATGTGCTTGGCAGCCGAATTGAATCCCAGCCCTGGGATGAAGTGTGGAAAAAGCGCACCGGCAGTTACCGGACGATCAACCCTGATGGTGAGTTCAGCATCGAGGATCTGCGGCTAAGTACTGAAAGCGGGGTGCTCTGCCTCCATTATAGGGCGCCCCACCTCTCCGACAGTTCTATTCGTGTGCCGCTGAAGCCCATCTCCGCCACTGAGGCGGTCATAGAGGGACTGGGTAGAGGACGGGGGGAAACCGTGCGCATCGTGGAGGTGGACGGCAAGCAGTGCATAAGGTTCTCCGGCTATATGGGTGAACCGATCGAAGATAAATAGTTTCCGTCCGGAAACTAAATAGTGTCTATCCGGAAACCCATATCTAACCACGAAGCGCACGAAGTACACGAAGAAAATTTATTGCTAATCAATCTTTTACCTTCGCGCTCTTCGTATCCTTTGTGGTTAAAACATTGTTTCCGGATAGACACTAAATAAGTTGGCCGATTCTTGCTCCTTTGCGCGGCTACCATTACTCTTGCAGGAGATCTGAATGCAATGTCTCTGAAGGAGTTTACATGGCAGCCGGGGAGATCGACCCGAAAATTGCAAATGCAGAGCGCAACGAGCAGCTGAAAGCGTTGCTTGCTGCCTGCACGCTGAAGGACCGCAGGGCATTTGCCCAACTGTATGAGATGACTTCGGCGAAACTATATGGCGTTATTCTGCGTATCTTAGTTAGAGACGCATGGGCGCAGGACTGTTTGCAGGAGGCCTATATAAAGATTTGGAACAGCGCAGACAGCTACCGCCCCTACCTGGCCGCGCCGACCACCTGGATGGCAACCATTGCGCGCAACCAGGCACTGGATCTGCTGCGCCGGCAGCGTCGCGAGGTGCAGATGGCAGAACCGGAAAAGCTGCTTGAAGCGTCGGACAGTAAAATGATGCCGCTGGAGCGGTTGCAGCAGAGTGATGAGGGGCGCCGTCTCAACGATTGTCTGGAACGGATAAAGAGCCAGCAGCGCCAGGTTATCGCCCTGGCCTACTTCAAGGGGCTGACCCATGAGGAGCTGGCGAGTCAGACGGGAACGCCACTTGGCACGGTCAAGACATGGATACGTCGTGGACTTGAACAACTGAAGAGGTGCCTTGAACCATGACACAACAGAATCAACAATCGCCAGCCACTGATCTGGCGGCTGAATATGTACTTGGTACTCTGCAGGGTGAGGGACAGGCTGATTTTGAACATCGCCTGAAAGAGGACTATGCGTTGCAGGCCGAGGTGTCAGCCTGGGAACAGCGGTTTGCTCCCATGTTGGAGGCAATCGAGCCTGTGAGGCCGCCTCCAGATGTCTGGCGCAATATTGAACAACGCCTTGATCCTTCATCCCGGCCGGAGAAAGCGGGGATCTTGAACAGTCTTGGTTTCTGGCGCAATCTGGGATTGGTCATGGCCAGCCTGGTGATGGTGCTGACGCTTACCCTCTTCGGCATAGACCGCGCTGATTTCGAGATGGATCGGGTGCTTGTAGTGATGAACGATCAGTCCCAGGCGGGCTGGATTATAGGCACCGCTGGTTCCAGTGGACAACTGCATGTGAAAGCCGTGGCGCCGACACGGGTACCGAAAGGTAAGGTCTGTCAGCTCTGGATGGAGACCGGCGATGGACGCTTGGTGTCGGTGGGTATATTACCTGAACGTGGTGTGGAACGGATGAATGTACCCGTATCCCTGCGAAGTGACACTCGCTTCAAGATCAGTATTGAGCCGGTCAGGGAACTGCCGGCGACTAAACCCAGTGGAGAATTCGTCTATGAGGGTGGTTTGGCCAGCATTTGATTGCCACCTAAATTGCAGGAGTCATGAAGGATTGGGCTTCAGCGACACTCTCTCACGGTGAGCGGTAGTGGCCGGAGTCGATTCAGGTATGCAGAACCGGCAATGACGGAACGCTTGTCATCGCAGGTTTTACTCTCTGGTCAGAACAGGAATCGACTCCGACCGTTTGACTACTGTCTGATGCCCTCTAAATAGAGACCCAACTCGACCTCCTT
>NZ_JAAVSH020000001.1:2649788-2666670 GCF_011947365.2 endosymbiont of Lamellibrachia barhami | reverse complement strand
AAAGTACTTCGTTCAGTTGCATTGCTCCTCCAGATGTCTGGCGCAATATTGAACAACACCTTGATCAGCATCCCGGCCGGAGAAAGCAGGGGATGTGAACAACCTTGGTTTCTGGCGCAATCTGGGATTAGTCATGGCCAGCCACAGGAAGTAGTGCTGACAACACCCTCTTCGGCATAGACCGCGCTGATTTTGAGATGGATCAGGTGCTTGTAGTGATGAACGATCAGTCCCAGGCAGGTACTGGATTATAGAGCACCATGGTTCCAGTGGACAACTGCATGTGAAAGCCGTGGCGCCGACACGGGTACCGAAAGATAAGGTCTGTCAGCTCTGGATGGTGGCCAACGATGGACGCTTGGTGTCGGTGGGCATATTACCCGAACGTGGTGCGGAACGGATGAATGTACCCGTATCCCTGCGAAGTGACACTCGCTTCAAGATCAGTATTGAGCCGGTTGCGGAACTTCCTGCGACTAAACCCAGTGGAGAGTTCGTCTTTGAGGGTGGTTTGACCAGCATCTGATTGCCACCTAAATCGCAGGAGTCATGAGGGATTGGGCTTCAGCGACACTCTCTCACGGTGAGCGGTAGTGGCCGGAGTCGATTCAGGTATGCAGAACCGGCAATGACGGAACGTTTGTCATCGCAGGTTTTACTCTCTGGTCAGAACAGGAATCGACTCCGACCGTTTGACTACTGTCTGATGCCCTCTAAATAGAGACCCAACTCGACCTCCTTGGAGGCCGGGCCAATGTTGAAGTCGATGTTGTAGTCAGAAAGCTTCAATTTCGTGTGCCCCTCGAAACCACGACGGAAACCGCCCCAGGGATCCTTGCCCGCGCCGATTTGCTTAACATCGATGCTGATCGGTTTTGTCACACCACGCAGGGTCAGGTTGCCTTTTAAGGTGCCGGTATCATTACCATTTGAATGGTAACCGGTGCTCACGAAACGGGCTTCCGGGTAGCGTTGAACAAAGAGAAAATCCTCGCTTCGCAGATGTTTGTCCCGTTCCGCATGGTTAGAGTCGATACTGGCAGTGTAGATAATCACCTCTGCACCGGCGTTGGATGGATTCTTCTCGTCATAGCTGAATTTTCCACTGAACTTATCGAAGCGGCCAAGCAGCAGGCTATAACCCAGATGTGGGATCTTGAACTGTATCGAGGCGTGGGAGCCCTTGGTGTCGATGACATAGTCTGCGGCGTATAAACTGCCTGACAGGGGCAGCAGGGTTGATAACAACAGAAACGATATTCTGCGTGGGCTTTTCATCAGGGCTTCCTCCGGTGGTTGTTGGCGGGTTGTGTTTTGAGCATTCGCATGAGGGTTTCGTCTCTATCGAAGAGGTGGTGCTTCAACGCCCCGGCAGTATGCAAAGCAACGAATGCAGCCAGGGTATAGGCCAGATACTTGTGCAGCTTTCCGGCGAGATCCTTTTGGTCGTCCATCTCAGGGAACAGTGCCGGTACTTCGAACAGACTGAACAGTTCCACGCCACTCCCCTTGGCGGTGGCGATCAGATAGCCACTGATACAGAGACTATAGAGCAGAATATAGAATAAATGGTGGGTCAGGGTAGCGACGGAACGCTCCCATGATGCGTGGTTGGGCAGTGGAGCAGGCTTGAGATTGTTTGCGCGCCACAGGTTGCGCGCGAATAGCAATCCCAGTAGAACCAGTCCGAAACTCTTATGCCACCAAGGCGCGGCATGGTACCAGGGATGGTAGTAGTCGATACCGACCATATAGTAGCCGAGTGAAAACAGCCCGATGATGAGCAGGGCCATGCTCCAGTGTAGCAGAATGCTGATAATGCCAAACTGCAGAATCGTGTCCCGAATGAGCATGGCAGGCTGTTTCGATGAGGTTATTTTTCGGTTGGACAGATCGGTTCAGTTATTGTTCCCGGATGGCAGGGTTAGAACAGAGTCTCGGCAGGGGAGATGTGTGTTGGCCAAAGCGGGCTTGAGCGCACTGACTCTGGTCAGTGATGAGGAGTATGATTCCTATGGAAGGGTTTTAGTCCGGATACTTGGAGAGACAGTCTGAAGTGTTGCTGAAAGGGATTCTATTTCGTTTGCCGGGATTTGGCTCCTACAGGGGCAGGTACGCCTATTTTGCTTTGATGGCCATGATTGGGCTGATCACGGTGGCTTATATCGGTTGGGAGTACGTGAATCGTACCAGTCGTATCCAGGTCGCCAATATTGAGCAACGGGCTGTGACTGCGGGAGCTGTGGCTGACGCGCAAGAGCTGCTTAATCATGTCGATAACCGGTTGTCCCGGATTATCACCGAGCCACGTGAGTCCGAAATAGAGGACATCAATAAAGAGTTCAGCAAGCTCAATATTGCGCTACTTCACCTGAAGAAAACACTGCCGCATACGACCAATGGTTCTACTGCGGCGTCTGTTCGGGAGCTTCATCTGGATGCGCAACGATTGCATGCAGCGACCATTGAATTGGTGGAAGTGCGTACAGACATGGAACGCTGGTTTCCCGCCATGCGGCTGATGCGTGAGCAGATGCTGCCGCACAATCAGGCTCTGCTGAGTGAGTTGGATACCATACTCATTGAGGTCCGTGAGGCGCTGGAACCGGAAGAACAGCTCCAAGCGATCAACGCAATATCTTCATTGCGCCATGCCTGGAACAACATGGTCTCCGAACTGCGCCTGCTGGTAGCTAACCGTTTTGGCGTTTTTTCCAGTGAAGCGAGCGCCGGGATGCGATCGCGGATGGTTAATATTGGTTACTATGCTGAGGAGATACCGGGCTATTTACAGAGCCTGAGAACCATGGTGGACTCGGATCGCCTGGGTTTCATTGGTCCAGAAGCATTGGATGTGATCGACAGGCATCACCGGGACTGGATAAAAGCATCCAACCAACTCATTGTATTGTTGGATAATCCGGGATGGCGTGTAGACCTGGTGATTCTGACTGAGTCGATCGATCCCATGCTTGCGCAGATGAGACGGCGGCTCTCTGCTTTGGACCTGGAACTGGACAAACAGTCCGCCCAGGATATTACTCTACTGACCAAGACTGCTCGCACCCTCTCTTTTTCGATTCTCGGCATAGCATTCTTCGGCATTTTGCTGATTACCTTTGCCTATATCTTTCTCAATCGCACCCTCCTCAGACCGATTGCAGAGACGGCAATGGCACTGAAACAGGAAGCCCAGGGGGTGTTGGATATCACCCCCCCCGCCTGCTTCCCTGCAGGAGACGGCGGACTTGGTCGAAGCCTTTAATGAGATGCGCAAACAGGTGCATATGCGGCAACAGCATCTGGATCACATGGCCCACCATGATGCACTGACGAGGTTGCCGAACCGGGTACTGTTTCGAGATCGACTGGAGCATGCACTGAAGATTGCAGCACGGGAGGGCCGCTTGATCGGCCTGATGTTTTTGGATCTGGATCGCTTTAAACAGGTCAATGACAGCCTCGGTCATCTGGTAGGCGATGAGTTGCTGAAGATTGTGGCGGAACGCCTGCGAATGCTGACTCGGGAGTCAGATACGGTTGCCAGGCTCAGTGGTGACGAGTTTGCCGTGCTGGTGGAAGGCATCAACCAACGCGATGATATGGTTCCTCTGGCGGAGAAGGTGCTAGATGCACTTGAACAGCCGATCGAGATTGCCGAGCATGAACTGAGGATCACCGTCTCTGTGGGAATAGCGATGGCTCCCCTGGATGATGTTGTGGCCGATAACCTGATTCGCGACGCGGATACAGCGATGTATTCAGCGAAACAACAGGGAAGGGCGGCCTATCGTTTTTTCACTGATGAGATGACGCATGTTGTGGCGGAGAGTCTGCAGCTTGAGAATGAGATTCGCTCCGCAGTAGAGAACGAAGAGTTCCTGTTCCATTTTCAGCCAGTGGTCAGTCTCCGGAACGGCGAACTCTACTGCTGTGAGGCTTTGATGCGGTGGCAACATCCTGAAAAAGGGTTGTTGGCACCGGAGGTCTTTCTGGATGTGCTGGATGAAAGCCAACACCATAATCGTTGGAGCCGCATCAGATAAGAACCACTCTGAATATCAGGGTGCTGGAAAGTTCCGGATATTGACATACCATATTTAATATATATACTCTTTATGGTATGTGGGCAATATATGAACATAAGCGAGTTGCTAAGAGCCTTAAATCCGCTCCAGTTGATGTACACTAAAACAATTTTGAAAAAATGGGAAGGAATATCGTGATATTTCGGCCCCCAGGGTTTGAAGAAAATCAAAGGGTTACGGGATGAATCCTTGGCTGGTGAATGGAAGGGGTATCGTTCCTCCCGGTTAAATCTTCAATATCGCGTCATTTATAAAGTTGAAGGCGATAAAGTTCTGGTACAAGTTGAAAACGTTACACCCCATGATTATCGGAGGAAGTAACATGAAAGATTATAAAGAAGCAAAAAGAGCAATAGAGGTTTCAGTTGGTGAGTCCGTAAGAATTCTCAGGGAGTTTCAGGAGCTTAGTCAGAATGAGCTGGCGAACCTAACTGGCATTCCTCAATCTACCATTTCTGCAATCGAGAACAATAGAATCCAGCTAGGTGTTGAAAGGGCTAAAGTATTGGCAAGAGCATTAAGCTGCCATCCTGCTGTACTTGTGTTTCCTGGCTGGGATATTGAACAGGAATCAGCCGCATAACAAAGCGCATCGTTGTGTCAGCGAAAGACAGTTCCAGGCGATTTAATGTGCTCTAAAATATGGGTGCTGCTCGACCTCTCGTAAAAGGCTTACATCATTCTTGATGTGGGCCTTTTTTACTGGTTTTTACTCTGTGGGTTACCGACCCTCATTCTTGTGTTTCGCGGCCACCTGCAGGGAGCTAAACCCAAAAAGATTGATCTGCCGGCCAGGATCAGGTATTTCCTAAGATATCCCAACCCTCGTTGGCCAGCATATCCACCAGGCGGATCAACGGCAGTCCGATCAGCGAATTGGGATCGTCGCCCTCCATCTTCTCAAACAGCGTTATACCCAAGCCCTCCGATTTGAATGAGCCTGCGCAGTTGTAGGGCTGTTCGCGCTGAAGATAGTGCTCGATGGCCTGTTGTTCCAGTTGACGGAAATAGACGTGAAAGGGCTCGCAGCAGACCTGAGTGTTACCGGTACGGCTGTTAAGCAGGCAGAGGCCGGTGGAGAATGTGACACGCTTCCCTGCAGCTTTTGAGAGTTGCTCGACGGCACGTTCGTGGCTGCCAGGTTTGCCGAGAATCTCTCCGTCAATCGTTGCCACCTGGTCGGAGCCGATAATCAGGGCGTTGGGCCAGGATTCCCTGACCGCCTCGGCCTTGAGTCTGGCAAGGCGGGTGACCAGCGCCTCTGGTGCCTCATCTGGAACAGGTGTCTCGTCGATCTCTGGAGAGGCTGTTTCAAAGGCGATGCCAAGGCGGTTGAGAAGCTCGCGTCTGAAAGGGGAGGTGGAGCCAAGGACGAGGGTTCGCGTTGCTGAGGCCATATCAACTTCTATCTAATAAGTGTGTCTTGAGTTTGAACGCGCGGATAATAGCAAAAACCACAGTGAATAAGCGCATTTAAGCCAGCTCTGTTGTATATTGGGAAAAAATTATGCTGTTTATTATTCTATTGGTATTTTCAATACAAAGCATGAATAATCTTAATAGAAGGCATGTTTTTCTTTAATTAACAATAAGTAGCTTTTCTTTCTTAATGTGGATCGTGCTTGACTCGTATCCACCAAGTGACGTAAAAAGGACGCTGCGTGCTATTGGGAGATAAGACTCGCCTATGCCAATATCGGATTTAATGCTGGCTGGTTCCAAGCTTATGGCGCTGGGAATGGGGATTGTGTTCTCTTTTCTGGTCGTTCTGGTGTTTATCATGCTGGCCATGTCTCGTTTTGCCATGGCGCTGCAGAAGCCGGAATTGGAGGAGCAGCCGGATGGGGGTCTGCCTGTCTCACAACAGGATCACCAAGCGGCAAGAGGGGATCTGGTCGCCGTCATAACAGCGGCCGTCACCCGTTACCGCGCGACACATAATTGATTTCCCAGTAAGATCCGACTCCTAAATATATAATCATTTTAACCTGATCTGTTATCAGATGGCGGCAGACTTCCCATGACTGAAAAAAAACCTCTAGGTATCACTGAGCTTGTTTTGCGTGACGCCCATCAGTCGCTGTTTGCGACGCGTCTGCGCATCGAGGATATGCTGCCGATCGCCGAGAAGCTCGATCAGGTGGGATTCTGGTCCCTTGAGACTTGGGGCGGTGCAACCTTCGATGCCTGCATTCGCTTTCTGGGCGAAGATCCTTGGGAGCGGCTGCGCCAGTTGAAAAAGGCCATGCCAAATACCCCTCAGCAGATGTTGCTGCGTGGTCAGAATATACTCGGTTATCGGCATTACGCGGATGATGTGGTCGAATCTTTTGTCGATCGTGCGGCGGAAAATGGTATCGACGTATTCCGCATCTTCGATGCGATGAATGATTTGCGGAACCTGGAAACCGCAGTCAAAGCCACCTTGAAGACAGGCAAACATGCGCAAGGCACCATGTCCTATACCGTGAGTCCTGCGCACGACATGGACTATTGGTTGACGATGGGTCGTCAACTCGAAGAGATGGGCTGCGATTCCATCTGCATCAAGGATATGGCGGGTCTGCTCCGGCCCTATGTGGCCGAGGAGCTGGTTACCCGCCTGAAATCCTCCTGTTCGATTCCCATTGCCCTGCATAGTCATGCCACTACCGGTATGAGCACTGCGACTGCGGTCAAGGTTGCGGAAGCGGGTATCGACATGCTGGACACGTCAATATCCTCCATGAGTATGACCTATGGCCATTCAGCGACTGAGTCGGTGGTGGCAATTCTGGATAACACGGCGCGCGATACCGGTCTTAATCTGCACCTGTTGGAAGAGATCGCAGCCTATTTTCGCGAAGTGCGAAAAAAGTATGCCAAGTTTGAGGGTTCCATGAGGGGGGTTGATTCCAGAATCCTGGTGGCCCAGGTGCCTGGCGGCATGCTGACCAATATGGAGAATCAACTGCGGGAGCAGGGCGCCTGTGACCGTTTCGACGAGGTACTGGAAGAGATACCCAAGGTGCGCAAGGATCTTGGGTATATTCCACTGGTGACACCGACTTCACAGATCGTCGGTACCCAAGCCGTTATCAATGTGCTGCTGGGTGAACGCTATAAGAATATCGCCAAAGAGACGGCGGGTGTGTTGAAGGGTGAATATGGTGCGACGCCGGCACCGGTCGACAAGCTGCTTCAGGACAAAGTACTGGATGGTGGGGAGGTGATTACCTGTCGTCCGGCGGACCTGATCGAGCCGGAGATGGACAAGCTGGGAAGTGAGTTTAATCTCCTTGCCAAAGAGAAGGGTCTGCGGGTTGCGGATGCGGTAGTCGACGATGTGTTGATCTATGCACTCTTTCCTCAGGTTGGGCTCAAGTTTCTCGAAAACCGGGATAATCCGGATGCATTCGAACCGGTGCCTGGGCAGGAGCCGCAAGCGCCGGCCGCTACTGCGCCTGTATCGAGCAATGAGCCTGGGTTCTACCAGGTTGAAGTCAATGGTGTCGCCTACGATGTGAAGGTGACTGCCGGCGGCGAGGTGAGTGGCATTCAGCCTGCTCCTGCCGCTAGCACGGCCAGCGCGGCGCCGACAACTGCCGGTGGTGGATTGGTCTCCTCTCCATTGGCGGGGAATATATTTAAGATAAAGGTTGTGAAGGGCCAGTCGGTTGCCGCTGGTGAAGTGGTGATGATCCTCGAAGCCATGAAGATGGAGACCGAGGTGCGGACGACGATGACCGGTGTGGTTGCGGATATCCTGGTCAAAGAGGGTGATACCGTCCAAGTTGACGATGCACTCCTGAGTCTCGCCTGATGGATATCGGGCTGGAACCTTTATGGCTGTCCACCGGCCTGGCCAACTTCACTTGGGGGCAGGTGCTGATGATGCTCATCGGCGGCCTTCTGATCTATCTTGCTATCGTCAAGAAGTTTGAGCCGCTGCTGCTGCTGCCGATCGGTTTTGGGGCTATCCTGAGCAATATCCCGGTGGCCGGTATTGGGGGTGACACGGGGCTGCTCGGTTACATCTATCATGTCGGGATAGAGACCGGGGTATTTCCCCTGTTGATCTTCATGGGGGTTGGGGCATTGACCGATTTTGGTGCGCTGATTGCCATGCCCTGGACATTGCTGTTGGGGGCTGCCGCCCAGTTCGGTATCTTCGTGACCCTGATGGGAGCGCTGGCGCTGAATATGATACCGGGTTTCAATTTTACCCTGGCGGATGCCTCGGCCATTGCAATCATCGGTGGCGCCGACGGGCCGACGGCAATCTTCCTCGCATCCCGCCTTGCGCCGGATCTGCTCGGGGCGATTGCTGTGGCCGCCTACTCCTATATGGCACTGGTTCCCATTATTCAGCCACCGATCATGCGTTGGCTGACTAACGAGAAGGAGCGGGGCGTCGTCATGCAGCAGTTGCGCCATGTCAGCAAGCTGGAGAAGGTGCTCTTCCCCTTTGCGGTATTGTTGCTCTGCATTCTCTTTCTACCCACTGCTGCGCCGCTGATCGGGATGCTGACGTTTGGCAATCTGCTGCGGGAGAGCGGTGTGGTGGAGCGCCTGAGTCACTCAGCGCAAAATGAGATCATCAACATCGTCACGATCCTTCTGGGTCTGGCGGTGGGTTCCAAGCTCTCTGCAGATAATTTTCTTACCCTCGAGACGCTGGGTATCCTTGGGTTGGGCGCCTTTGCCTTCTGCATCGGCACCGCGACTGGTGTTTTAATGGGCAAGGTGATGTACCGCGTTACCGGTGGCAAGATCAACCCCCTGATCGGTGCCGCCGGTGTCTCCGCCGTGCCTATGGCAGCCAGGGTGGTGAATAAGGTTGGACTGGAAACCAATCACCACAATTTCCTTCTGATGCACGCCATGGGCCCGAATGTAGCGGGGGTTATCGGTTCCGCCGTTGCCGCCGGAGTGTTGTTGGCGATCGTGGGTGGTTGACGCTAAGTAGTGTCTATCCGGAAACCCATATCTGACCACGAAGCGCACGAAGTACACGCGACTGCATGGATGCAGGAGGTAGAGCAACGCTGGGAGCAGTTGCCGAAAGAAAATTCATTGCTAATCAATCTTTTACCTTCGTGCTCTTCGTGTCCTTTGTGGTAAAAACATTGTTTCTGGATGGTCACTAAGTAAGAGCGCCGCACCGGCGCAAATCGGTGTTGTATTGCCACATCAGCGCCCATCGCTGCGGAGCGCGGCTTGTGTCCCCCGTATCTTCAGAAACCAGAGTAGGCTGGTTCAAGCGCAGCGGAACCGGCAACCCCGCTGCATCACATTGCCTAAACTTAGTGAACCGATTGGTCATTTTGACACGCCGGCCCATTCCGTAATATCATTGTCCGCTTATGTCGCAGCACTTGCCCGATCAGTTTGATCCTTGGCGCTTTGCTGATCTCGGCAAGCAAATCAGCGGTCGATTTCCGTTGGCGGATTTGCCGAGATTACGGGCTTGCCTGGTGGATACCGAAGGCGAAGTCGTCTTTGACTTGGTGTTTCAGCGTGATGAGCGCCAACGCGCCTGTGTGCAGGGTGACTTGCGGGCCTCATTGAAGCTGGAGTGTCAGCGCTGTCTTGGCCCGATGGTATTGTCGGTGGATGCGGAGATCTCTCTGGCATTTGTCGAAGGTCAGGATGAGGCTGAAGCGCTGCCGGAGCAGTTGGATCCTCATCTTGTGGAAGATGGACGGGTAAAACTCAGGGACTTGGTGGAAGACGACCTGTTACTGGCGTTGCCCCAAGTTGCCAGGCATTCGGAAGGGGACTGCACAATGCAGTCTGTGGATGAGCCTTCCCTGGATCCGGAATCGGAGAGCGAGACGGCAGAGCGGGAGAACCCGTTTGCAATACTCGCAGAATTGAAGCGCGACCACGATTAATTGTTAGATTGAACTTAGGAGCTCAGCCATGGCTGTTCAAAAGAGCAAAAAAACCCCCTCCAGGCGTGGCATGCGTCGTTCTCACGATGCCCTGTCTGCCGAGACTCTCTCCATCGATTCCACCTCCGGTGAAACCCACCTGCGCCATCACATGAGTGCCGATGGCTTCTACCGTGGCCGTAAAGTGATCGATACCAAAGACGAATAAGACACCTCTGTGGTCTGTTCCCTCGGAATCTGTCGGATTTAGACTGCGCTCCTGGCAACGCAGTAGATCCATTCCAAGTCCGACAGGCTCCTGGTTAAACCTAGAGTCCCGGCAGGTCTTGTGATCTGGCCGGGTTCTTTATTATCTGGGCTTATCAAATCTCATGACTAAAGCTGTCACAATCTCTCTGGACGCGATGGGTGGCGACAACGGTATTGATGTCGTTGTCCCTGCCGCTCTGGACTACCTGAAGCGCGATAAAGAGACCTCCCTTATCCTGGTGGGACAGGAGGCGCTGCTCAAGGAGAGGGTCGGCAGCCATGGATTTGGCGATCGTCTGAAGATTCATCACGCTTCCCAGGAAGTCGGGATGGATGAGCTGCCATCCAAGGCGCTGCGGGGGAAAAAAGACTCTTCCATGCGCGTGGCCATAAATCTGGTGAAGGAGGGCGTCGCCGACGCCTGTGTCAGCGCGGGTAATACCGGTGCGTTGATGGCGACTTCCCGTTTTGTGCTGAAGATGCTGCCGAATGTGGATCGTCCTGCGATCATCTCGGCGCTGCCTTGTATCGAAGGCCAGACCTACATGCTTGATCTGGGTGCGAATGTGGATTGTACTGCTGACCATCTGTTTCAGTTTGCGGTGATGGGCAGCGAGTTGGCCTCGGCGGTGTCGGATATTTCCAATCCCCGTATCGGTCTGCTCAACATCGGACAGGAAGAGATCAAGGGGAATGAGCAGGTAAAGAGCGCCCATGAACTGCTGGCGGCAAGTTCGCTGAATTATGTCGGCTATGTGGAAGGGGATGATGTCTACAAAGGCGGTGCGGATGTTGTCGTCTCCGACGGTTTTGTCGGCAATGTTGCGCTCAAGAGCAGTGAAGGCGTGGCGAAGATGATCAGCCACTTCATGAAGGAGGGCTTCAGCAGGAACTGGCTGACCAAGCTTGCCGGACTGATTGCCATGCCGGTACTCCAGTCGCTTCGCCGTCGCATCGATCCACGCCGTTATAATGGCGCCAGTCTGCTGGGCTTGCGGGGCATCGTCATCAAAAGCCATGGTGGTGCGGATATACTGGCGTTTGTCAATGCGATCGGTAGAGCACGCAAAGAAGCGCTTACCGATGTTCCATCCCGCATCAAGACCCAGGTTGAAGCACAATTGAAAAGGGAAAGCGAGTGATCTACTCCCGAATAGCCGGCACCGGCAGTTATCTTCCTGAAAAGACCCTGACGAATAAGGATCTGGAAAAGATAGTGGACACCACTGATCAGTGGATCGTGGATCGAACCGGCATCAAGAAACGCCATATCGCCGCTGACGATGAGTACACCTGTGACCTGGCGGAAAAGGCCGCCCGGAATGCCATGGAGATGGCTGGGGTCGAGCCTAAAGATATCGATCTGATCGTGGTGGCCACTACCACGCCAGATCAGATTTTTCCCAGTACCGCCTGTCTGTTGCAGGCCCGGCTCGGTATCCACGGACCTGCGGCTTTCGACGTTCAGGCCGTTTGTACCGGGTTTGTCTATGCGGTTGGCGTGGCGGACAAGTTCATCAAAACCGGCAGCGCCAAATGTGCCCTGGTAATCGGTGCCGAGACCCTCTCACGTATTGTCGACTGGAGTGATCGTAATACCTGTGTTCTGTTCGGCGACGGCGCTGGCGCGGTTGTGCTTGAGGCCAGTGATGAGCCGGGTATCATCTCCACACATCTGCATGCCGATGGCGCCTTCGAAGGGCTTCTGCGAGTGCCCAGTGGTGTCTCCCGCAACTATGGGGCGCTGCAAGAGGGTGTCGCCTATATGGAGATGCGGGGCAACGAGGTCTTCAAGATGGCGGTCACCACGCTTGGCCGTATCGTCGATGAAACCCTCAAGGCCAACGATATGAGTAGATCGGATGTGGACTGGCTGATCCCGCATCAGGCAAATATCCGCATTATCAACGCGACTGCCAAGAAGCTGCGTACCTCTATGGATCGTGTGGTCGTTACCGTGCATGAACACGGCAACACTTCGGCGGCTTCGGTGCCGTTGGCGCTGGATACCGCAGTTCGGGATGGGCGCATCAAGCGTGGCGAAACGCTTTTGATGGAGGCCTTTGGTGGTGGGTTCACTTGGGGCTCTGTCCTCGTCAAATTCTAATCCATAGATCTTTCTGATTATTCCAATTATGAGTGACTCCGCATTTAGCATTGTCTTTCCCGGTCAGGGTTCCCAGTCTGTGGGTATGTTGAAAACATTGGCTGACGATTTCTCTTCAGTTGGCGATACCTTTACGGAAGCCTCGGACACCTTGGGCTTCGACCTCTGGAAGCTTGTGCTGGAAGGTCCGAAAGAGGCGCTGAACCAGACTCAGAACACTCAGCCTGCCATGTTGGCGGCCGGTGTCGCCGTCTGGCGCGTCTGGCAGGCCCAGGGGGGAGCGGCTCCGGCCGTCATGGCCGGTCACAGCCTGGGTGAATACTCTGCACTGGTCTGTGCCGGTGCGATGGGTTTTGCCGATGCGGTCTCACTGGTGGCCAAACGCGGCAGGTTCATGCAGGAGGCCGTGCCGGAAGGTACCGGCGCCATGGCTGCGATCCTGGGACTCGATGATGACAAGGTGCGGGACGTCTGTGCTGCCGCTGCAGAGTCGCAAGTGGTGGAGGCCGTTAACTTCAACTCTCCGGGGCAGGTGGTGATCGCTGGTAGCAAGGCTGCGGTGGATCGCGCCTGTGGACTTGCTAAAGAGGCGGGCGCCAAGCGTGCGCTGCCCCTTCCGGTCAGTGTGCCCTCCCACTGCGCATTGATGAAGCCCGCTGCTGAAAGACTTGCTGAACAGCTGCAGGATGTTGCGATTGAGATGCCCTCGATCCCCGTATTACACAATGTCGACGTGGCGGTTGCGGCTGATACCGGGGCCATCAGAGCCCGGCTGGCGGAACAGCTCCATCATCCGGTGCGCTGGGTGGAGACGATCCAGAGCATATCGGAGAGAGGCATCGACAAGATCGTCGAGGCTGGACCGGGTAAGGTACTGACCGGCTTGAACAAACGCATCGACCGCAAGCTGACTGGGTTTGCCGTCCTCGATAGTGATACCTTGAATGCTGCCCTGGAGGCACTGAAATGATGCTGGAAAATCAAATTGCACTGGTGACTGGCGCCAGTCGGGGCATTGGTGCGGCTATCGCAGATACGCTGGCAAAGGCGGGGGCGACCATTATCGGTACTGCTACCTCACAGAGTGGCGCGGATGCCATCTCAGCGCGTTTTGCAGCGGCGGGTTTCAAAGGGCAGGGGATGGTGCTGAATGTGACCGATCAGGCATCGGTCGATGGGGTGGTCAAGGCGATCAATGATCAGTTCGGCGTACCCACTATTCTGGTCAATAATGCCGGTATTACCCGCGACAATCTGTTGATGCGCATGAAGGAAGAGGAGTGGGAGAGCATTATCGACACCAATCTGACCTCTATCTTCCGCCTCTGCAAAGCGTTGCTGCGCGGCATGATGAAGGCGCGTAAAGGCCGGGTTATCAATATCTCTTCCGTTGTAGGAGCCATGGGTAATGCCGGGCAGACCAACTACGCAGCGGCCAAGGCCGGAATCTTCGGTTTTACCCGTTCCATGGCGCGAGAGGTGGGATCCCGGAATATTACGGTCAATGCGATTGCCCCCGGCTTTATCGAAACCGACATGACCAATGAATTGCCGGAAGAGCAGCGCAAGAAGCTTATCGACAATATCCCGCTGCAGAAACTTGGACAGCCGGAGGATGTTGCCAATACGGTGCTGTTCCTTGCTTCGCAGAGTGGCGGCTATATTACCGGCGAGACGATTCACGTCAATGGCGGCATGTATATGGGGTAACAATTCAGCTACAGGCACATATTAACAGTGCTGAATTGCGACTTTCTTTTTGTCAAAAGTGATACTCTTTCGAGAAAAGTCACTTATGCTTTTGATAAATAATAGGAATTACCAATATTTCTTGTGTGATATACTACGGCGGCTTACGCTTTTCTCATGCAAGGTTTATTAATACAATATCGCATCCGCCGCATTCGTGGCCGAAGCTTAATCCAGAGGAAATTAAGAACATGACTGATGTCGTAGAAAGAGTTCGTAAAATTGTCGTGGAACAACTGGGTGTCAAAGAGGACGAAGTGACTACCGGAGCTTCCTTTGTCGATGATCTCGGTGCCGACTCTCTCGACACTGTTGAACTGGTGATGGCACTCGAAGAGGAATTCGAAACCGAGATTCCTGATGAGGAAGCTGAAAAGATCACCACCGTTCAGTTGGCTGTTGACTACATCACCTCGCACAGCTGATTGCTATCGGCTAATTGTTCGGGCCGTGCTATTCCCTGTCTCTGGGACGCGGCCTTTTGCTTGTTGCAAGCCTAACCAGATCAGGGGGTAGTCTTACATGACTGCAAGAAGGGTTGTCGTTACCGGGCTCGGAATGGTCGCGCCTGTTGGACTGGACGTGCCGTCGTCGTGGGAGAGTATCCTTGCAGGCAAGAGTGGTATCCAACCGATCACTCATTTCGATATCGAGCCCTTCACCACCCGTTTCGGCGGACCGATCTATGGGTTCGATATGACTGACTATGTCTCGAAAAAAGAAGCCAAGAAGATGGACAAGTTCATCCACTATGGCGTGGCTGCGGGGTGTCAGGCAATCGAGGATTCCGGGCTGGAAGTGACCGAAGAGAATGCCGATCGTATCGGTGTGCTGATCGGCTCCGGTATTGGCGGTATCACGGGTATCGAAAATAGCTACCAAGCCTATATCGATGGTGGTCCCCGCAAGATCTCGCCATTTTTTGTCCCGGCCAATATCATCAACATGGTCTCCGGGAACCTCTCGATCAAATATGGATTGAAAGGGCCCAACTATTCGATCGTCTCTGCTTGCAGCAGCGGCTCTCACAGTATCGGCGAGGCGGCGATGATGATTCGTCACGGTCGCACCGATGTCATGGTCGCTGGTGGCGCCGAGATGGCGACTTCGCCGGTCGGCCTCGGTGGGTTTGCTGCCGCCAGAGCACTGTCACGCCGCAACGACGATCCTCAGGGCGCCAGCCGTCCCTGGGATCGTGATCGCGATGGTTTCGTGCTCAGCGACGGGGCCGGGGTGATGGTCCTTGAAGAGTACGAACATGCCAAGGCCCGGGGGGCGAAGATCTATGCCGAATTGGTCGGCGTGGGCATGAACTCCGATGCGTTCCATATGACTTCACCTTCGAAGGATGGTTCCGGTGCTGCCGGCTGTATGAAGCTGGCGCTGAAGGATGCCGGCATCAATCTGGAAGAGGTGGATTACATCAACGCCCATGGCACCTCCACCCCGGCAGGTGATGTGGCCGAGACCAAGGCGGTCAAGCTGGCCTTTGGGGATCACGCCTACAAGCTCTGCGTCAGCTCGACGAAATCGATGACTGGCCACATGCTGGGTGCCGCAGGTGGTGCCGAAGCGGTCTTTACCGTTCTCGCGCTGCGCGATCAGGTGGCCCCGCCCACGATCAACCTGGAGAATCAGGATCCTGAGTGTGATCTGGATTTTGTGCCCAATGCTGCGCGTGAGATGAAGCTGGATGTGGTTATCTCCAACTCTTTCGGTTTTGGTGGTACCAACGGTACGCTTGCGTTCCGCAAGATTGACTGATTCGATACATCTGTACTACGCAGTTCCCCGTCCGGGGGGCTGCGTACATCTCCTTTCCGGCCCATTTTCGGGCAGAAGCCTTTGTTGATCGACGGACAATCCGCAGACCAGATTCCGGTATCAGATCGTGGTCTGCAGTATGGTGATGGGCTGTTTGAAACCATTGCGGTGACGGATGGAGAGCCTCGCCTGTGGGAAGCGCACATGGAGCGCCTGACCCAAGGTGAAGTTCGTCTTGGTTTTCCCCTTCAGGATAAGTCGCTGCTGTTGGCAGAGGCGCGGGAGTTGATCTCCGACACCAGGCATGGTGTGTTGAAGTTGCTCCTGACCCGTGGCAGTGGTGGCCGCGGTTATCGCGCCCCTCATGATGCAACCCCCCGCCGCATACTGACGCTGCACCCCTGGCCCGACTATCCGAACGCTTGGTTTACGGCAGGCATCAGGCTGCGTGTCTGTGAAACACGAATTGGACGAAGTCGCGCCTTGGCAGGGCTCAAACACCTCAATCGTCTGGAGCAGGTATTGGCCCGGAATGAGTGGGATGATCCAGAGATTCCGGAGGGTTTGATGCTCGATGAGAACGACCTGGTGGTCGAGGGCACTCAATCGAACCTTTTTCTGTTGTCTGAAGGGTGTCTGTTGACGCCGGATCTCACCGATTGTGGGGTTGCCGGTGTGATGCGGCGGTTGGTGCTTGAGGTGGCTACGCAGCTGGGAATCGAAACTGTAATCAAAAAACTGACGATTCAGGAGTGCAAGGCGGGGGACGCTCTGTTCATTACCAATTCGATTTTGGGAATCTGCCCTGTCTCAGAACTGGAAGAGAGGCGCTTTACAGTGGAATCGATTCCTGAAGGGCTGGTTTTGAGCGTTCAAAAACAGGCATTCGGCAAGGCTTGAGTCCCGCTTCTTCTGTTTCTGGTTACCCTGTGACTCAGCCACTTGATCACGCACGGAGCGGGAGTCTCCCCCGGACACCGTGCAGCATCAGCGGTTTATTAAAACAGGGTATAGATGAAAGGCGCGACGGCAGATCCCTGAGACAAGAT
>NZ_JAAVSH020000001.1:2627930-2649562 GCF_011947365.2 endosymbiont of Lamellibrachia barhami | reverse complement strand
TGGTAGCCGCTTCGTTCGGACATGTGCCTTTAGGGGCCACTTGTCATCTGGCACGGTATCTGAACCCAACTACGCACGCATGACAGCATGCAGGGGCTTCTATCACAGGTATTTATACAGCGAGCAGTGAGATTACCGCCTATCTGGATTCCGGTGGGCGGTAATTTTTGCCTGGATGACAGGCTGATGCCCAAACTGGCCGGGATACTGGACAGCGAAAATGTGGTCGGCTGGATGCAGGGCCGCATGGAGTTCGAGCCCCGCGCTCGGCGGACGCTCTATCATCGGCGACCCCCGCAGCAAGAAGATGCAGTCGGTGATGAATCTCAAGATCAAATATCGCGAGTCATTCCGTCCCTTTGCCCCCTCCGTGGCCCACGACCGCGCCTCGGAGTTCTTTGCGTTCGATAGCGACAGACACGTCAGTCCCTATATGCTGATCGTGGCGCCGGTGCACGAGGATAAACGCATCCCCATGAGCGAAGAACAGCAGCAGCTGTTCGGCATCGAAAAACTCAATGTGCCGCGCTCTGAGATCCCCTCCATCACCCATGTGGATTATTCCGCACGCCTGCAGACCGTACATCCGGAGACCAACCCGCGCTATTACGATCTGATCAAGAGCTTCGAGTCAAAGACGGATTGCCCGATAGTCATCAACACGTCGTTCAACGTCCGTGGCGAACCCATCGTCTGTACGCCGGAGGACGCCTACCGCTGTTTTATGCGCACCGAAATGGACTATCTGGTGATTGAAAACCACTTGATGTCCAAGCCGGAACAGCCCAAGTGGGAAAAAGACGACTCCTGGAAAGACGAATTCGAACTGGATTGATCTGTAACAATGGAACACACAATACCTGAACTCGACAAAAAAGGACTGCGGGAATTCGGCCTGGTAACGGGCGGCATCATCGCAGTCATCTTCGGTCTCTTCTTCCCCTGGCTGCTGGAGATCAATATCCCGCTTTGGCCCTGGATTCTGGCTGGTGTATTGGCCGTCTGGGCACTGGCGGCTCCCAACTCGTTAGGCCCCGTCTACAAGGTGTGGATGAAGTTCGGCCTGATGATGAGCAAGATCACCACGCCACTGGTCCTCGGCATCGTTTTTTTCCTGGTGTTCTTCCCGGCAGGTCTGATCATGCGGCTGTTCAATGACCCCATGCGGCGCAAGTACGATGCGGAGGCCAAATCCTACCGGATCGACAGCCACACGCCCGACAGAAAGAGCTTGGAGAACCCCTACTAATGATCGACCTAATCAAAGACCTTTTCGGTTTCATGAAAGAGCGCAAGAAGTTCTGGCTTGCGCCCATCATCATCATCATGCTGCTGCTTGGCGTTCTGGTGGTGCTGTCTCAGGGATCTGCCGTCGCGCCTTTCATCTATACCCTGTTTTAATAAACCGCTGATGCTGCACGGTGTCCGGGGGAGACTCCCGCTCCGTGCGTGATCAAACAGTCAAATCACCTCCCGCATGGCTGGGGGGGGTGATTTAACTGAAGAGTTCGTTGGAATCAGTGAACGAAACGAAAGACTGGGCGAGGATTAGCGGTCTTCTACAGTTGAGCGGACTTTCACGGATTTTATTGCTTCTGCAAGCAATTTTCCGGCTAATTGGTGGCCCGTAGGATTGAAATGTCCGGGTAGTATATCCAGATCATTGGCTTGCCAAAAAACTCGGAATGAATCCTCCAACGGGAGAAAATCGATCCCCTCATCCTGAGCAAACTTTCCAAGATCCCTATCGAAATAGGTGTGGTCGAATGTATCGTCCACCCGCTTATAATCCGCTTCGATCTCCGGTTTCAGGGTTGCAAAGGGAAGGTTCATCAACATAAACTTCGCGCCACCCTTTTCGACAAGCATCTTGATCTCGTGCAGCATGCGTTTATTGAGCGCGTAAGCCCTTTCGAAATCAGGAACTGGGGTATCCGTGGCAAGGCTCAGAAAACCTTTCTTCACCAGCAACTCTTCCTGACTGCTAGCATCGCCACTCTTGGCCTTCTTGGAAAAGGCGCCTTTCAACTGGCTGTACTGTGTAGCCATCAAGCTAACCAATGCCGATGACTGCTTCATCGAGTTGATTGCCGATTTTAAAGCGTAACTTCTGGTCTCTGTAAAAGAAGTATCTATTGTCAGATTGCCATTTGCATCAAAGGTGGCAAATGGCCGTATAGTGTCATGGGTCAAATCAGGGTCCATATCCCGGATGTCGTTATAGGGAAAAAACACGACGACAACCAGATCGGGCTTGAAATCCATGACCTCTTCACGAATAAATAGAAATTCCTCTGTCGTGGTGGCTCCGGAACGACCGAAGTTCATCAGCTCGACTTTTTGGCCTTCATCATTCAGCAGCTGCTCCGCCACCCTGGTGAAAGTGTCCTCTTCCTCCACCTGCAGCGCTTCCACAAAACTGTCCCCCACTATGGCAACACGATAGACACCATCGCCTTTCTCTTTCTGCCACTCCCTGTCACGCCAGCCATAGCTGTTGATTACACCTTCTGCATGGCCACCCTCCAGTTCGGCCCAGTAGTCACGGCCGGCCGCAAATTTCCAGCCATAGAGGGGATGCGGTTCAGAATAGCCGGTATGTGCATCCAACAGGTGAGTGGTTCGCAGGACCACTTCAAGCACAAGAAGGGTAATCCCAAGCCCAATTGCCATTGCAAGCACATTCTTGAAAAAACTTCGCATCGAAAACCCCTTGGTGAAACGTCTACGGCCAAAGAAAGCGGGGAATTATCCGTAATAAACTATCCGGCTGCAAGCAAGTGGGATATTTGAACCACACATCATGCCAACCGCAACCACTAACTCCGAAACTTGAGTTAAAAGAGATTTAGATTGCATCGAGCACCTCAGAGAGACGTTCCACCGGTACGATTTCAATCCCCTTGACCACCTGTTTCGGCACGTTGGCTTTGGGTACGATTGCCCTTTTGAAGCCGTGCTTGGCCGCTTCCCGCAGGCGCTCCTGACCATTTGGCACCGGCCGGATCTCGCCAGTCAATCCGACTTCACCAAAGGTTACCAAACCTGTCTCCAATGAATTGCCGCGAAAACTGGAAAGCACCGCCAGCAACACCGCCAGATCCGCCGCCGTCTCAGTGATACGCACTCCGCCAACCACGTTCACGTAGACATCCTGATCAAACATGCTGATGCCGCAATGCCGATGCAGCACCGCGAGCAACATGGAGAGACGGTTCTGTTCCAGGCCCAAGGTAACTCGCCTGGGGTTGGCCAGCGGACTCTCATCCACCAGTGCCTGAGCCTCCACCAGCAACGGCCGGGTACCTTCCCGAGTCACCAGAATCACGCTGCCTGGCACCGCTTCGGTATGTCGGGAGAGGAAGATTGCCGAGGGGTTGCTCACCTCTTTCAACCCCCGCTCGGTCATGGCAAACACACCCAGTTCGTTGACCGCGCCGAAACGGTTCTTGATAGTACGGATGAGGCGGAACTGACTGCCCGCTTCACCCTCAAAATAGAGCACGGTATCCACCATGTGCTCCAGTACCCGTGGACCTGCCAGATTGCCATCCTTGGTGACATGTCCAACCAGAAAAACAGCAGTGCCGCTTCGCTTGGCGAAGTGGACCAGTTGCGCAGTAGCCTCTCTGACCTGGGAAACCGAACCCGGAGCGGACTGCAGCTGCTCAGTAAACATGGTCTGAATCGAGTCGACCACCATGACTGCCGGTTTCTCCTTCACCGCAGAGGCGACAATCCGCTCCACGCAAGTCTCCGGCAGCAGGCGAAGTTCATCCACCGGCAACCCCAGACGTTGCGCCCGCATGGCGATCTGGCGAGGCGACTCCTCCCCGGAAACGTAGAGCGTCTGCATGGAGACCGAGAGCTGCGCCAGCGTCTGAATCAGGAGCGTGGATTTACCGATACCCGGGTCTCCCCCCAGCAGTATCACCGAGCCGTAAACCAATCCTCCGCCAAGCACCCGGTCCAGCTCTTTGCTGCCTGAAGGGACACGGATCTCCTGGTTCGCCTGCACTGCGGCAAGGGTATATATCTCAGGGCTCACTTCGCCGGAATAACCTGCAAAACGGCCACTGCCCGGCCCTTTTGGCGCTACTGCCATCTCTTCCAGAACATTCCATGCCTTGCAGTCGGGACACTGCCCCGCCCATTTGGGAAAGGAGCCTCCACAAGCGCTGCAAACGTAGACCGATTTACTGCTCTTCTTTATTCCCTGCGCCACAACTAATCCTTTTCCACATCGATGAAGCCAACACGACCGGTAATACCGCACAGCAACTCATAGGCAATGGTTTCGGACGATTGCGCAATCAACTCCACCGGTAATCCTGCGCCCCAAAGCACAACCTCCTCTCCAATCTGCAGGTCCGGCAAGGCCCTGGCATCGACGCAGATCATATCCATTGAAACCCGACCGATCAGGGGCAGTCGCTGATTGCGGATCAAGACCGGCGTCCCCGGCTTTGCATGACGGGGATAGCCATCACCATAACCCACACCAATCACCGCAACCGGCATCGACTCAGGGCACTCAAAGGTGCCGCCATAGCCGACACGGTCACCGGTGTTGCAGTGATTCAGCGTCAATACCCGGCTACTGAAGGTCATCACAGGTTGCAGGTCTTCATCCGATCCGCTGGAGTGCAGAAAGGGAGAGATGCCATAGAGCATGATGCCAGGCCGGACCCAGTCGCGATGTGTCTCTTCAAAGGCCAGCAGGCCCGCTGAGTTGGCGATCGAAAGATCAGTGTAGGAAGAGAGTGTAAGCCGGTCGAAGCGTTCGCACTGTTTCAGGCTGGCCGGATCACTCCGGTCATCCGCGTTCGCCAGGTGGGTCATGAGATGCAGATCACCCACTCCATTAACCTTCTGCAGTCGCGTAGCAGCTTCACTAAGCTGTCTCGGCGCAAATCCGAGGCGGTGCATGCCGGTATCCACTTTGAGCCAACATTCAACAGGGAAGTTGAATTGCGTGGTTTCAAGCAGCTCAACCTGCTGTAGGTGATGGACAGTCAGTTGGAAACCGTTCTCAGAGGCAGACTGGACATCCTCCGCGGTAAAGACGCCTTCCAGGATCAGGATCGGCTTTGTCACACCGGCCTGTCTCAGCCGCTGGGCCTCCTCGATGCGGGCCACGGCAAAACCATCCGCTGCCTGCAGCGTTGCGACAACCCGTTCCATGCCGTGACCGTAAGCATTGGCCTTGATTACCGCCCAGACGCGGCTCTGCGGTGCAGTCTCTCGAACCCTTTGCAGATTATGCCGCAGCGCCCGATGGTCAATCGTTGCCTGCGGAACGAAGGCCATCAATAAGCCTCATCGTCATAGCCATAGCCATCATCGATGTAGTTTTCGAACTTTGTATATTTTCCCAGGAAAGTGAGACGTATGGTACCGATGGGACCGTTACGCTGCTTGCCGATAATGATCTCCGCCAAACCTTTGTCCGGACTGTCTTCATTGTAGACCTCATCCCGATAGATGAAGACGATCAAATCCGCATCCTGCTCGATGGCCCCCGACTCACGCAGGTCTGACATGATCGGGCGTTTGTTGGTGCGAGACTCCAGACTTCGATTGAGCTGTGACAGCGCCATAACAGGCACCGACAACTCTTTGGCCAATGCCTTGAGAGAGCGGGAGATGGCAGATATCTCGTTGGTGCGGTTATCCCCCTCACCCGGCGCCTGCATCAGCTGCAGATAGTCGAGCACGATCAGCCCCAGGTCGGGATTTTCCCGCTTGAGGCGACGGGCGCGGGCTCGCACCTCGGTTGGCGACATGGCAGGCGTATCATCGATAAACAGCTTGGTCTCCGCCAACATACTGACTGCGGATGTCAGGCGGGGCCACTCGTCATCCTCCAGCTTGCCGGTACGAACCCGCAACTGATCGATGTGTCCCAGTGAAGACATCATGCGCATCGCCAGCGAATCCCCCGGCATCTCCATGCTGAAGACAGCAACCGCTTTTTTTCCCTTGATCGCCACATTCTCTGCAACATTCATGGCAAAAGTGGTCTTGCCCATGGACGGCCGGCCGGCAACGATAATCAGGTCTGCGGGCTGCAGCCCGGAGGTCATTGCATCAAAATCGGTGAAACCTGTACTTTCACCGGTGAGCGGCTCGTCCTGCTGAAACAACGCCTCGATCCGATCCACTGCCTTGGTCAGCAGTGACTTGATCGGACTGAATCCCCCGCCGCCTTTGGAGCGCTGTTCCGCAATCTCGAAAACCTTGCGCTCGGCGTTATCAAGCAACTCTGCCGAGCCCCGGCCCTGTGGGTGGAAAGCGCTATCTGAAATCTCCGTACCGACGGAGATCAAGTGCCGCATCACAGAATATTCACGCACGATACCGGCGTAAGACTTGATATTGGCCGCGCTGGGGGTCTCTTCAACCAGACGAACCAGATAGGGCAGGCCGCCCGCGTCCTCCAAGGCCCCCTGTTGCTCCAAGGTCTCGGCCAGGGTAACTACGTCAAAAGGCTGGCTATTTTCAGCCAGCGAGGCAATGGCCCCGAAGATCAGCCGATGCTCCTTGCGATAGTAATCATCCTGCACCACCAGGTCCGCCACCTGATCCCAGGTAGCATTATCGAGCATCAGCGCCCCCAATACCGACTGTTCACCCTGAATCGAATGAGGCGGTACCTTCAGGGCTTCAGCGGCATGATCCGGGTAATCAGCAATCTCTGGTGGATAATCGGGTTCAGACATTTGTCTCAAGCAGGCTGTAATCGGGCTGACATCTTACCATCCAAGGCGATCGATTTTCAGTACACCACAAACACGAATGCCCCGGCGAGTGCATGACCGGCCGGGGCAGTGCTAAAACGCCGAGAGAACTTACTCTTCGGGAACGATCGTCAGCTTGATAACCGCGTTGACGTCGGTATGCAGATGGATGTCCACCTCATATTCGCCAGCAACACGATAGGGGCCGTTCGGCAGACGCACTTCCTGCTTCGAAATCTTGCCGCCTGCTGCCTCGACTGCAGCTGTAATATCGGCAGTACCGACGGAACCAAAGAGCTTGCCCTCATCACCCGCCTTTTGGCTGATGCTGATGGAGAGTGTCTCCAGCTTCTCTTTGCGGGATTCGGCTGAAGCCAGCTTTTCGGCAGCATCCTTTTCCAGCTCAGCACGACGCGCCTTGAAAGCCGCCAAATTATCGGCAGTAGCCGGTACGGCACGACCGGAAGGAATAAGGAAGTTCCGACCAAAGCCTGACTTCACGTTTACTTTGTCACCCAGATTTCCCAGGTTATCAACTTTCTGCAACAGAATAATTTCCATTGTTCTCACCCTTAAATAAGGTCAAATGTCTTTCTCAGCCGGTTTTCATTTCTTTGCAAACCGAACACGAAAATCTACCCAGATGTCCATCAATCCAATGGTCGTCAGAACCATCACGAACTGTGGCATCAAAACAATCAACAAAAAGTACAAACCAACCAGCCAGAGCTGTCCCGAAGATCGCCCAGCCAGGCTGCCATGCGCCACCGCCAGCCCTTGCAGAAACAGGATTGCCATCAACAGCAACCCCAGGTAGCGCGCCAGCTCAGGCGTCTGTTCCGCAGGCATTAGCAGCACCACCAATACGGGGATACCGAGCACGGCGAAAGCCTTCTGCAGCCGGAAGCTGTGAAACTCCTCCCGGAACCCTCCCGGGTGGAACAGCAGAGCCTGCCACCACCGCGCCAGAAAGAGACTGAACGCCAGTTGCAGGAAGATACCGGCCGCAATCACACCGGCCATCCATCCCGCCATGCGTTCGACCACTTCCCCACTCTGGATCGAGTCAAACAGACCGGCTTGCTCAAACTGCTCAGCCAGCGGCTGAAGCTGCTCTTTCCACTGAGCCGCAGGGTCGCCGAACATCAGGTACTGCGCCACAATGGCCAGCACGCCGAAAGCCAGTGCCGTCTGGATCGTCAGACTTAAAGAGCGATTGCTTCTCAGCATCACCCCCAGCAGACAGAGCGGTAACCACTGGAGTAGCAGAAAACCCAATGCCGGCAAAGGATTACCAAAGACAACCCCCATCATGGCTCCGCAAGCGATGGTCGCAAACAGACTGATTTTCAGTCCTGCACTCGCCCCTTGACGCAGAGTAATGAGGCCCACGGCCGCCGCACTCAAAATCCCAAGCAGGGGCAGTATCAAAGAGAGCATCGCCAGCACGGTGGTTACCATCACCGCCTGGGAAGGCCCCCGCATCACGAAGGATGCCAACCCCTTCATTCAGACATCTCCTGCTGGTTGGTCAGATACCTCAGTGCGTGTCAGTGTATGGCAGCAACGCCAGGAAGCGGGCCCGCTTGATGGCGGTGGCCAGCTGACGCTGATACTTAGCCTTGGTACCGGTAATCCGGCTCGGCACAATCTTGCCGCTCTCGCTGACGTAGGCCTTCAACAGATTGAGATCCTTGTAATCGATCTCTGTGATGCCTTCAGCAGTAAAACGGCAGTACTTTTTACGACGAAAATAGCGCGCCATAGTCTATATCCTCTTGATAATCCTGTGAGTTATTCGGCGTCCGCAGAAGCTTCTGCGGGCTTCTCGCCCGCAGGCTCGCTGGGTTTATCACCCGCAGACTCTCTAGGTTTATCACCCGCAGACTCTCTAGGCTTATCACCGGCAGACTCTCTAGGCTTATCACCGGCAGACTCTCTGCGCCTATCACCGGAAGACTCTTCGCCTTCATCCTGGGACTTGGCCAGGTGCGAGGACTCAGTGATGGCTTCATCGCGACAGATAATCATGCTGCGCAGTACCGCGTCATTGAAGCGAAATGCGCTCTCAAGCTCATTCAGTGCTTCTCTGCCGCACTCTATGTTCATCATCACATAGTGCGCTTTGTGGATTTTGTTGATGGGATAGGCCATCTGGCGACGCCCCCAGTCCTCCAAACGGTGAATCACACCCTCTGTGGCTTCGATACCAGCGCGATAACGCTCGATCATGGCAGGGACCTGCTCGCTCTGGTCCGGATGGACCAGAAACACAACTTCATAGTGCCTCATTGTTTCTCCTTTCGGTCATAGGCAGCCTCCCGCATTTGCGGTGAGGCAAGGAGTGGCACCCGGATATCGGGTACCGGGAAAACCGCGCATTCTACATAGAGGGGAGATTCTCCGCAACCGACGCAGTTTCTGCAGGTTACGAAGCAGGAGAATAAAGCATAAAGATTTCCCCTCATCCGCCGCTCCAAATAGAATGCAAACAACTCCAACTGCGGGAATCTCAAGCACGATGTCCAATTCCGTCAATGACTGGGTACGCCGTCTCCACACTGATCCGCTACCGGCACTGCACGGGACTCTAAAACAGGTCAGAGAGGTACTGAACAGCGTTTCAGGCAGTCACGCTGCGGTCAGTAAACTGATAGAACGTGATCCCGGATTCAGTCTGGCCATCTTCAGACAACTCAGTACTTTACCCAACAAATCACGAGAACCCGTTACAAAAATTGCCAATGCCATCCCCCTGCTCGGCATGGAAGCCATCGAACGTACAACCCGTGAGTTGCCTGTTCTTGAAGATCTGCTCAAGGGTCCACCGAGACATGGACTCCTCGATTGCTACAGCAGAGCCGCACATGCCGCCATCTATGCTGCAAATCTCGCAAAACGTTTGGGACATCATCATCCGGAAGCATTCGCCAATGCCGCACTGCTGCACGATATTGGCGAAATGGCACTCTGGGTCGCAGAGCCCGACACCATGAAAAATATGCAGGCGCGCATCAGACAGGGTGACGGGCATGAGGATGCCGCGCTGGAAGTGCTGGGATTCACCCTGGAAGAGTTGAACCTGGGACTGGGCAACCGCTGGGAACTTCCAAAGCTGGTACAAGAGTCCCAGGGCCTCTTCAACAGCTATCAGCCACGCCCTCTGACAGTGATGATGGCTGCTGCTGTCGCCAGGGCCACGACGTCGGACTGGAACAGCCATGATGCCAGTGACAAACTGGAGCTGCTGGCTGAATTCATCGGGATCAGTGAAGCACAAGCATCCACCTACCTGCATCAACTGGCTGTAACTGCAGCCAACCAGTTGCAGTCACTTCCCCTGCCGCTACCTGCCTTCAGGCTGCTCCAGACCGGGGTGACGAAGAAGGTAAAACCCCAGGTGCCGGTGACAAAAATTGAGCGACCTCGGGGAGATCGTCCGGCAGTGGAACCTCCTCCCGCTAGCGGCAAATCTCCGCAGGCAAAACCAAAAACCAATCCTTTACAGGCGCTTCTGACCCGCACCCTCCATGCCCTGTGTGATGAGCACGGTCTGGAGAGAGCTATGTTCGCCATGCTCTCCCCAGACCGAAAAACACTGAAGGCACGATTTGTCGTGGACAAAAACAACGGCGCTTCATTAAAAACCTTCGAGGTCGACCTGCACTCCCCCAATCTCTTTTCAATACTGATGAAGAAACCCCAGGCCTTGTGGCTGAACCCGGACAACCTGGTAAAATACCTGCCTTCGATCCCGGAATCGGTCGTTCGAATCGTCTGTAGCAGTGGCTTTTTCATCATATCTGTCTTCGTCAAAGACAAACCCATTGGTGTATTCTATGCTGACGTGGGTTGCGCTGGCGGTGCTCTGAATACGGATCAGTTCAATAATTTCAAAACCACATGCCGTCGTGCCATGCAGGAACTGACCCGCTAAACGCTTGATTCAGATCATTGTCCAGCCCGGACGAGCCGATAGGATATGTTGGTTTAGCATAAACAACTTATCCACCTGTGACACAACAGATCGCCTATACAATCGGCAACAGCCGTTACGTCAGCATCAATGACCGTTGCACCCTGGAGTGCGCCTTCTGCCCTAAAACACAGGGCAGCATGCAGGTGCATGAGTTCGATCTCACCATGAACCACCGTCCTGGCGCACAGGAGATAATCGACGCCATCGGCGCTCCAGAACAGTACGATGAAGTTGTCTTCTGCGGTTTCGGCGAGCCCACCCTGCGGCTGAATGTGTTGCTGGAAGTGGCTCGTGCAGTCAAAGACCGGGGCGCACGCGTACGGGTCAATACAGACGGACTGGCCAACCTTGTGCATAAAAACGATACTCTGCCGGCTCTGGGTGAGTGCGTCGATGCCCTCTCGGTCTCGATGAACGCACAAAATAAAGCCGTCTATGATTTACACTGCTGCCCCAATCTGCCGGGTTCTTATGAGGCGATGTTGGAGTTTCTGAAAGCCGCCCCCCGCTTCATCGCCGAGGTTACCGCCACTGCGATCGATGGACTGGAGGGTGTGGATATTCAGGCCTGTGAAACCCTTGCCCGGGAACTCGGCGTCAACTTCCGCCGGCGCGTTCTGGACCGGGTCGGCTGAGGCGATGACGTTAGCGGATCAAGTCAACACCTTCGGTCAGTATTTGCTGCACCGCTACGGTGAGCGAGTGCACAAGATCGCCATCGATGCCGCCTTCACCTGTCCCAACCGCGACGGCACTAAGGGCATCGGCGGCTGTACCTTTTGTAACAACGTCTCCTTCAGCCCTAATGGCCGTCAATCAAAGCCCATCGCAACACAGATAGAAGCCGGTCGCAGGGTTATCCGAAAGCGCACAGGTGCACGGAAATACATCGCCTATTTCCAGGCGTACACCAACACCTATGATGAAATCGGTCGACTCAAACGGCTGTATGACGATGCGCTGGCAGAGGCGGATGTAGTTGGACTCTCCATCGGCACCCGCCCTGACTGTGTGCCAACAGCCGTGCTTGAGCTGCTTGCGGGATACCAGGATGAAGGCGCCGAGATCTGGCTGGAATTGGGGCTGCAATCCGCCTTTGACGATACCCTGCAACGGGTCAACAGGGGGCATGGTTTTGCGGAATACAGGAAAACCCTTCTCGCCGCCCGACAGCTCGGCATCAAAGTCTGCACCCACCTGATTGCCGGGCTTCCCGGTGAATCCGCGCATCATTGCCATGAATCGCTACACCGTGTGCTCGAATTGGGCACCGATGGACTCAAACTACATCCTCTGCATGTGGTAAAAGGCACTCAATTGGCCAACACCTGGAGAGCGGGTGGCTATCAGCCGATGGCTATGGATGAGTATGTGTCTATTGCAGCAGATCTGGTGGAGATGACGCCCCCAGACGTTGTCTGGCACCGCCTCACCGGCACCGCCAGCAGAGATATCCTGCTGGCTCCCGCATGGTGCGCGGAAAAATGGCGCGTATTGAACGCAATCGAACAGGAACTGCGTCAGCGCCGTACCAGCGGTCGACAAGTCGCATAGCAAATATTTCACTCTGAGGAATCGAATATGGAACTGGTCTGCCCTGCCGGCAACCTGCCTTCACTCAAAGCTGCCGTGGACAATGGCGCCGATGCGGTCTATATCGGCCTGCGGAACGATACCAATGCCCGCCATTTCCCGGGCCTGAATTTCAACGAGAAGCGGGCTACCGATGGCATCGCCTATGCGCGTCGCAAAGGCGTTCGGGTCTTTTTGGCAATCAACACCTATCCACGTCCGGATGGCTGGGAACGCTGGCAGGCCGCGGTGGACACCGCCGCCAGTCTCGGCGTGGATGCGCTGATTTGCGCGGATATCGGTGTACTCGACTATGCCAGTAACCGTTGGCCCGATCTCAACCTGCACCTATCGGTACAGGCATCGAGTACAAATTACGAGGCACTGCGTTTCTATCATGAGAACTTCGGCATCAAACGCGCCGTGCTGCCTCGGGTGCTCTCCCTCAGCCAAGTGAAAAACGTAGTGGAGAACAGCCCTGTCGGCATCGAGGTTTTTGGTTTTGGCAGCCTCTGCGTAATGGTGGAGGGTCGCTGCATCCTCTCTTCCTACGTCACCGGCGAATCCCCCAACACCTGTGGAGCCTGTTCGCCAGCGAAATTCGTCACCTACAAAGAGACCCCCCAGGGCATGGAGTCCCGCCTGGGCGATGTCCTGACTGATCGATATGGAAAAAACGAGCAGGCAGGCTACCCGACTATATGCAAGGGGCGTTTTGAGGTTGGCGATAATACCTTCTACGCCATCGAGGAACCCACCTCTCTCAATACACTTGAGCTGCTGCCGGAACTGCAGGCGGCCGGCATCGAGGCAATCAAGATCGAGGGACGGCAACGCAGTCCGGCCTATGTGGCGCAGGTCACGCGAGTCTGGCGTCAGGCGATCGATGCCTGCAAGCAGAATCCTGACAGGTTCTCCGCCCGCGCCGAATGGAATCATGAACTGGATAAGGTGTCGGAAGGCGCCACCACCACCCTCGGCCCCTACTATCGTCCCTGGCAGTAATCACTATGAGCAACCCACGACTCTCTCTTGGTCCCAATCTTTTTTACTGGTCGCGTGACGATATCTTCGACTTCTATGCCGAAGTGGCGGAGATGCCGGTGGAGATCGTCTATCTTGGCGAAACGGTCTGCTCAAAGCGCCGCAGCCTGCGCACCGAAGACTGGTTTGATCTGGCTGACCGGCTGAGCAGTGCAGGAAAAGAAGTGGTGCTTTCCACCCTGTCGCTGCTGGAGGCGGAGTCTGAGATGCTGACCCTGCGCCGTCTCTGTGAAAATGACCGGTTTATGGTCGAGGCCAACGATATGGGGGCGGTACAACTGCTCATCAAACAGGGCGTCCCCTTTGCCACCGGCCCGACAGTCAATATCTACAACCCGGCTACCCTGCAGGTATTGGCAAACAAAGGCCTGAAGCGCTGGGTGATGCCGATTGAGCTCTCCAAGGAGACGCTTGCGGAGATGCAGACCAAGCGGCCCGAGGGGGTGGAAACTGAAATCTTTGCCTTTGGAAGGATGCCGCTGACGCTTTCAGCCCGTTGCTTTACCGCTCGCTCACACAACCTGCCAAAGGATGACTGCCAGTACAAATGTCTGGATTACCCCGACGGCCGCCTCCTCTCCACCCAGGAGAAAAAGCCGTTCCTCGCCCTGAACGGTATCCAGACCGTCTCCTCCCTCACCTGCAACCTGTTATCGGAAACCACCGAGATGAAACGGCTTGACGTGGACGTCCTGCGCATCAGCCCGCAATCTCAACATACTGGACGCATCGTCGAGGCATTCCACCATGCATTGCAGGATGAACCCCCTCCCCCTCTCGACCGTTATGTTCCCCTGGGAACCTGCGATGGTTACTGGCATGGAAGTGCGGGGATGGAAAGTAAAAGGTGACAGGTGACAGGTGACAGGTGACAGGTGACAGGTGACAGGTGACAGGTGACAGGTGACAGCAGGATTATTGCGGGGCGCTTTCTCAAGCCAAGCAATAATTGTCACATTTTATACCTCCCTCGCAGATTAGCCCCCTCCCCGCCGGGGAGGGACACGACTGCATGGATGCAGGAGGTAGAGCGAAGCAGGAAGCCGGAGCCGAGGGAGGGGAATCAATCAATCCTGATACCTGTCACCTGAAACCAGTTACCTGCTCTTTCACCACAAGCCCCGCAGAGGGTAAAATCGCACCAACACGACTTCTCCCTCTGTAAACCATGACATCCTCGCAACCCATCGGCATATTCGACTCAGGCATTGGCGGCCTCTCTGTGCTCAGCCATATCCACGAACTGATGCCGACGGAAGATCTGCTCTATGTCGCGGACAGCGGGCATCTCCCATACGGTTCAAAAACCAGCGAATACGTAGTGCAACGGGCAATTGCCATCACCCGTTTTCTGGTAGAGCAGCAGGGCGCAAAGGCAGTCGTCGTCGCCTGCAACACAGCAACCGCTGCCGCAGTCTCTCTCCTGAGGTGCGAATTCCCCATCCCTATCATCGGCATGGAACCGGGGGTAAAACCAGGTATCAAAGAGAGCCGTAGCGGTGTGGTGGCAATTCTCGCGACAGAGGGCACCCTGGGCAGCGAAAAATTTCAGTCACTGCTGGAACAGCACGGAAACGGCGCAGAGGTCATCGTCCAGCCCTGTCACGGCTGGGTGGAGCAGGTCGAACTCGCGGAGCACGACAGCCCCGAAACCCGGCGGATGGTGGCAGACCAGATCAAACCGCTGCTCAAGCGGGGGGCCGACACCCTGGTTCTGGGCTGCACCCATTACCCCTTCCTCAGAGAGACTATCGGAATTTATGCCGGCAAAGAGACCCAGATCATAGATACGGGACTTGCCGTTGCCCAGGAACTCAGGCGACGTCTCCGATCAAACAACCTGCTTGGAATGGCGAAAACTGGCGGCAACACACAATTTTGGAGCAGCGGCTCACCGGAGCGAACCGGGAGATTGATCTCCCGACTCTGGGGAGACCCCAGCCAGGTCAATCCACTACCCGTTTGATTCTACGGTAGGGTGCAACCTGCGCACCATTGGGACTCCGCACCCTGTAAAAGACGGAAAGATCGTCAGGCCAACCTTTCATAGAAAGAGAGACATTGATCCATCATCGGCCGAAATGCCTGTGGAACGGGCAGCGCATCCAGATCCACGGCGGCCAGCATATTCTTCAGATGCACCCCGAGGTCGGTGTCCCCTTCCATTAGCAGATGCCGCTGAAAAAAGAGCGTGTCAGGATCTTCACGACCGGTAATCAGCAGCATATAGTCGTAAACAGTCCCACTGACAGTGAGATTCGCAGGTTCACCGCCGTTCACACCAGCGATGAGGCCGTCTCGCAGTGAGAGGGCATAACTCAGTCTCGCATCGGTCACCTGGATGCGTACAATCCGGTCTTCCAGGAAGTCCAATTCACCCTCTGCACGTTCAGTGGCAAAGAGATAATTCAGCATCTTGCCCAATATCAGACTATGCGTACGCTCAGGCACCAGACGAAGCGGCAGGGAGAGAGGTCTTGGCAGACGCGGGCGTTTCGCTGTGGCTTGCATCATGACTATTACGCTTTCCTACAAACTGAAGGTGTGGAGATGTCAATCATCCAGATCATACCAATAGTCAGTACAATCTGCGAGAATCGTTTTTTATGAACATAGCAGTGGAAAATCCGTTCAATCTGGATCAGGAGGACGCTTACAAGGCCTGGCGGGAGGCAAAACTCAAGGACTATCCTGAGTCCCTTGGGGATCTGGTAGTGGAGATAAAAGATCCACGAAACCTGAGTGACTCGGAGTATCAGGAGATCCACCGTCTCTGCCGCAAGGCTAATATGGCTATCTGGGCCGGCCTCTCGGGACACGACTCCGATAAGAATATAATTCGCAATTTGGGCCGCCGTTTCGGGTTGGAACACCTGGACCACAATATGTGTGCGGATGAAGACGCCATCACCTCACTTACGGTCCAGGCTGATGCACTGCATCAGGGATATATCCCCTACACTACCCGCCCAATTGCCTGGCACACTGACGGCTACTACAATCAGTTGGATCATCAGATCCACGGTCTGCTGCTGCACTGTGTCAATCCTGCAGCGGAAGGTGGTGAAAATGATCTGCTGGACCACGAAATCGTTTATCTGTTGATCCGTGATAAGAATCCCGACTTCATTCGCGCCCTCATGCATCCCAGGGCCATGACGATTCCAGCCAATATTGCTGAAGGGAAAGAGTTGCGCCCAGCCCGCAGCGGCCCGGTTTTCGCAGTCTACCCGGATGGCCACCTGCACATGCGCTACACAGACCGCACCCGCAGTATCGAATGGGGAGAGATTCCCTTGCTGGGTGAAGCCGTGGATTTTCTCAAACAGACCCTTAGAACCAGGACAGCTTGGCACTACCGAGGAAAACTACAAGCAGGTCAGGGACTTGTCAGTAATAACGTACTACACACTCGGAGTGGATTCGAAGACCATGGGCAACAGCGCCTACTCTACCGCGCCAGGTATTTTGACCGAATCAAGGAAACCTGAACAGAGGCAGGTTGAAGAGAACGACCAATCTGTGCCAACATCCGCCACCCCTGCAACACATATCCCGTACTGGGCAGAATCATGAGTAAAGAATCCCTCTATCCCGTTGAAATCAGTCTTCACAAAAAATCACGCCTGCTGACATTACGCTTTTCCGACGGGGAAAGCTTTGAACTGCCTTGTGAATATTTGCGGGTTTTTTCCACTGCGGCCGAGGTAAAAGCTGATCCGGCGCCAGTCACTGGGAAGGAAGATGTGAATATCGTGAAGATTGAACCCCAGGGCCAGTACGCCATTCGCCCGATCTTCGACGATGGGCACGACACGGGCATTTTCTCATGGAAGAGTCTCTACGACCTGGGAAAGAATTACCAGCAGAATTGGCAAGACTACCTTGTTCGCCTGAAAGCGGTTGGTTATGAGCGGAATGCCGATCCATCTACCGAGCGCCGCATCAAAATCTTCTACTTCTCCTGGCTGGTCAATAAATTGGGTAAACAGACTGAAGAGATGATTCTCCCTCCCTCAGTCACCGATATAGAGTCGCTTCTCAAACTACTGCGCGTGCGTAAATCTGATTATGCCGCCATGTTCGAGGACAAACTGATCCAGACCACTGTCAACAAACAGTTTTCCGAGTTATTTACCCGGCTTGAAGATGGAGATGAAGTGGCGCTGATTCCCACTTCCCCGACACCACCGGCAACGCCAAATGCCTGATTCTCCCTGCAGAATCATCAGAAAAAGTTTCACCAAAAAATAAGCTATTGGCTCTTCACTCCAATAGCAAGTTAGGGTAACATTCCCCCCTCCCAAATTGCGGGTCGTTAGCTCAGTTGGTAGAGCATCTGACTTTTAATCAGGTGGTCGCAGGTTCGATCCCTGCACGACCCACCATACTCAAATAAAATAAGGGGGCGGATGATTATCATCCGCCCCCTTATTTTTGTGCAGCAACACGTAGCACCGCTACCCTACCTCGCTTTCTCCGTCGCTGGAGTCAACCTTTCAGCACCAACAGTCAGCAGATTTTTAAACGGCCTGCCAAAGCGCCGTTCTACATGCTTGTTAATCAAAAAAGCGAGGTAGAGCGACAAAGCAATCACACCCACAAGAAGAACATATTTATTCACAATCTCCCCAAGCGAATTAAAAATCATAAAACCGATATTTTGGTGGATGAGATAAAGTGGATAGGTCAGGGCGCCATAAAAGATAAAGACTTTTTTGTTTATCAATTTGGTCTTACCCATACCGATAAAACCAAACAGCACATAAAATCCGGTGATCACAATACCTGTCGTAACTCTCGAAAAGTGAGTATTAAAATGCACGCTCGCTACATCGGCTCTCTCAAAAGCTTGAAAAAGCGATATGTAGAGACACAAGACGATCACGGCCACTTTGTAGATACTTGGCCCCTCCTGCCGGATTATGAAGTACATTGCTCCCGCAATAAAGTAGGCCGACCACTTAGGAAAAAAGAAAAAACCAAGTACCCCGCCCATTTCATGGAAGACATTCACCAATGTCAAAACAAGCCACAAACCAAGAAAATACTTGATCCACTTGAGCTTATTGGTCACGACCAGCAGGAAAATCAAAAAATAGAATTTAATTTCAACCAACAGACTCCAATACACACCATCGATAAATTTAATATCGAAGAAGCCACTGATCATTGGAAGATTGTAAATATACTGCGACAAAGTAACCTGGTATCTGTCACCACCGATAAATACGATTACTAACGCCGTCAGGGTAACACTTGCCCAAAACGCGGGATAGATTCGGGTAATTCGAGAAATCACAAATGCGGTGTAATCCTTGTTGACCGCAGTCATCAGGATCACAAAACCACTGATGATAAAGAACAGGTCTACACCTAAAGCTCCATATTTGAAGACTTCTGATAATACAGGGAAAGATAAGATGCTCATATCATCGGCTGCGAACCCTCGAAACGTATAGTGAAAAACCACCACGGCCATAGCTGCAAGAAAACGCAGCAAATCAATTTCATAGTAGCGCTGCTTATCCTTGATTTGCATATTTCAATCCTAAATTTGGAGTGGCGAATCCACCAGCTAGTCCAGCTGCGGCTTCAGCTCATCGATCCAGACACGGTATCCGGCAGGGTTCAAATGAACACCATCCCCCAAATGATAATCGGTTCTTAAATTCCCGCTATTATCCTGTAACCTGCCACCACTATCAATGTAACGGCAGCGCAGGTCACTTCTACAGAGTTTTTTCAATTTCATATTCAGGGATTTTATGCGCCTATTACTCCGAGATGGGTTTTCTGCCAAGACGCTGTCGATGGGAAAAATTGCTGCCAATACAATAATCAAACCATCGGGAAGTCTATTCAGGATAGCTTGGTAATTGGAGAGGAGATCACTGTCATCCCGCCTGGGCAGATCATTGACACCCACCTGAAGAACCACAGCACGCGCTTTATCAAGCGATTTATATTCCGGCAACCTATTCAGAATACCTACTGTGGTATCTGAAGCGATTCCATAGTTTACCGATTTTTCTTCAACACATGTCACACACAACCCCTGAATCTGGCTATCCCCGATAAAAAGGGTATATCCAGCATTCAGATTCGCATCGACACGGGATTGAAAAGTAACTAAGGCATGGTAATACGGCGTCAATTCCTGCTTAAAGCGTTTCCCTACATACGACTCCATAAAGTCCGACTTGAGAAAGAGCAGGACCAGGATAATATGAAGCAGCAACAAATATATATAGAACAGTCGTCTGTATGTCTGTTTGCCATTTTTCATTAGTTGGAATGATTGTCGGAGAATATCGATAGAACAGATCCCCCTGAATCATTGGGGGGTCATATCCTCATTTTTTTGCGCATTGCTCATGGCAGCGTAACCAAGCCCCCCTTATATTAATATTCATTCTAAAGTTCTCGATGTGAGCCTGTCCACAGTATTCAAAAGGGTAGTGTTTTAGAATTCCAAGGGGATCGAATGCTCGTAATGGGATTTTTATTCCTCGCCACTTACATTATTTATCGAGTCGCTGGCTGGTAATTACGATTCGGTTACAGGGTGGCTTTTTACCCAACTTAGCAAACTCATGTAAACACGGATTGACCAAGCCAGGACCCCACGCGCTGAGTGTTGTCATGCAGTAGAAAGATGCTAAACTGCGCGGGCTTGTTATCCAGGGTATCGGGCAAGGAATCTATTTGGAATTACGGAATAAGAAGTGAGCACACTATCAGGTTTGGAAGATTTCCGCCTACGCCCACCGATCCGTCAATGGAAGCCATAGTTGCCTCGATCACCACCCATCAAGCCTTCTGATCATTATAATTTTAATATCTTACGAGTTCGGGAATGAACATTTTAGGAATATCAGCGTTTTATCACGATAGCGCGGCGGCCCTGGTCCAAGACGGGAAAATCACCGCCGCCGCCCAGGAAGAGCGATTCTCGCGCAAGAAGCATGACGAGCGTTTCCCGCAGCACGCGGTTCGCTTCTGCCTCGACCAAGCGGGTCTCTCCCTCGACGACGTCGATCATGTGGTCTTCTACGACAAACCTCTGATCAAGTTCGAGCGTCTGCTCGAGACCTATCTCGCATACGCCCCCAGCGGTTTCCGCTCTTTCTCTGCGGCTATGCCCGTCTGGCTGCGGGAAAAACTCTTCCTCAAGGATCTTCTCAAGAAGGAACTGGCGAAGATCGGGGAGTGCAAACCCACTGAGATCCCCAGTCTGCTGTTTACTCAGCACCACCAATCTCACGCCGCTTCCGCTTTCTATCCCAGCCCTTTCGAAAAGGCCGCTGTCATGTGTCTCGATGGCGTCGGCGAATGGGCCACTTCCACGGTCTGGCTCGGCGATGGCAAGAAGCTCACGCCTCAATGGGAGATCGACTTCCCCCACTCTCTCGGTCTGCTCTACTCCGCCTTCACCTATTTTACCGGCTTCAGGGTCAACTCCGGCGAATATAAGCTGATGGGACTGGCGCCCTACGGCGAACCCATCTATGTCGACCTGATCCTCGACAACCTGCTCGATGTGAAGGAAGACGGCACCTTCCGCATGGACATGAAGTATTTCAACTATGCCAATGGTCTGACCATGACCAACAAAAACATGGACAAGCTGTTTGGCGGACCGCCCCGCACCCCGGAGACCCCGGTGACCCAGCGCGAGATGGATATCGCCCGTTCCATCCAGGTGGTCACCGAGGAGATCGTGCTCAAACTCGCCAGGACAGCGCACAAGGAGCTGCAGACCGATTACCTCTGTCTGGCAGGCGGTGTGGCTCTCAACTGCGTCTCCAATGGCCGCCTGCTGCGAGAGGGTCCGTTCAAGGATATCTGGATCCAGCCGGCAGCCGGCGATGCCGGTGGCGCCCTGGGGGCCGCCTTGTCTGTCTGGCACGAGTATCTGGACAACGCGCGCACAGTCGATAAGCACGACAGCATGCAGGGCTCCTATCTGGGTCCCCGTTACAGCGACGACGAGATTACCGCCTATCTGGATTCAGTGGGTGCCGAGTATGAACGTCTGGATGACAGCGAGCTGATGCCCAAACTGGCCGGAATACTGGATTAAAGGAAATGTGGAGTCGGTTGGATGTAGGCCGCATGGAGTTCGGGCCCTGCTCGGCGATGCTCTATCATCATGACCTCGCAGCAAGAAGATGTAGCCGGTGATGAATCTCAAGATCAATATCGCGAGTCGTCTGTCCTTTGCCCCTCCGTGGCCCTACGACCGCGCCTCGGAGTTCTTTGCGAGCAATACGTAACTGAACGAAGTACAACAA
>NZ_JAAVSH020000001.1:2626763-2627837 GCF_011947365.2 endosymbiont of Lamellibrachia barhami | reverse complement strand
CAGACGCTCGAACTTGATCAGAGGTTTGTCGTAGAAGACCACATGATCGACGTCGTCGAGGGAGAGACCCGCTTGGTCGAGGCAGAAGCGAACCGCGTGCTGCGGGAAACGCTCGTCATGCTTCTTGCGCGAGAATCGCTCTTCCTGGGCGGCGGCGGTGATTTTCCCGTCTTGGACCAGGGCCGCCGCGCTATCGTGATAAAACGCTGATATTCCTAAAATGTTCATTCCCGAACTCTAGTGTTTGGTCAGTAAGACCCAGTGAAATGGATGGGCTTGGTTGCGTGCTCCATGTTACACCAACGAAGCGGTTACCATGATAGCGCGCAATCTATGCATTACTTTAAGTTCAGGTAAGTATATAACTAAGCCAGCGCCTCCAATTCCCTTTCGAGCAGCTCTGCATCACCGGTGTTGAGTTCGACCAGGCGTCGAAGATGGGTGATGCTCTCCATATCGATGGTGTTGCAGCGAAAACCGATCGCGCCATCCCCAATGTGAGCAACACTGGCCTGCATCTTGATTCGTGTCTCCGAATCACCAAGCTTGATATCCAACTCAACGGACTGATCCGGTTGGCCGCTCCAGTCGGGCGGGCAGACGACCAGAGCGCCTTTTAACGACAGGTCCAGCAACGTCGTTTCAAATGATTTTTCGCCCTCTGATATGCGCATTGGCGCATCAAAAAGGACGCGCCTGAAGCGCCGGCGCTCTTCCGGGTTTCCTGAAGTGGTCATTGTGTCTGGCTCCCTATTAGGTGAAATTGCATTTGGGTTCCGCCGACATGGATGATGTCGCCATCCTGTAGAAAACGTGATTCTTCTCCAATCTTTTCGTCATTAATGCTGGGGGATACGGGACCTTCAAGATGAGAGAGGAAATAGCCGTCGTTGCGGAGAGCAATAATGGCGCAGTCGCAACCGGCCCGCCCGATACGGGTGAGATTATGATTCAGTGGGATGATCCGGCCAATATGCTCGCCGCTCATGATCTGTAACATGCCTTCATGCGGTAACGAGGCATCAGTAGCGGTAGCCGGGCCGATATTTGGAAAGATGTTCCAGCTCTCCTCCT
>NZ_JAAVSH020000001.1:2619446-2626715 GCF_011947365.2 endosymbiont of Lamellibrachia barhami | reverse complement strand
GTTCAACTGACCTGTCCAGGCAGTAAGTGCGTCAAGAATGACGTGCTCTCCGGCTTGACCGTCTCCCTGGCTTTGGTTCCGGAGGCCGTTGCTTTTGCCTTCGTTGCCGGCGTTGAACCTCTGGTCGGCCTCTATGCCGCCTTTATGATGGGCATCATCACCTCTCGGTTATCGGCGGGCGGCCCGGCATGATCTCCGGTGCTACCGGCGCCATGGCAGTGGTGATGGTCGCGCTGGTGGCCCAGCACGGTGTGGAGTACCTGTTTGCCGCCGTTGTCCTTGCCGGTGTGATTCAGATCGCCGCCGGGATACGTACCTGGGAAAATCGCATCCGCTGCGCCGCACCCGGTCATGTTGGGTTTTGTGAATGGTCTGGCGATCGTGATCTTCCTGGCGCAGTTGCAGCAGTTCCAGGTACCCGGCGATGAGGGTGGTATGGCATGGATGACCGGCACACCTCTCTGGACCATGCTCGGCCTCGTGGCGCTGACCATGGCGATCATCCATTTTCTGCCCAAACTTACCTCTACGGTTCCCGCCTCGCTGGCAGCCATCATCATCGTTACCCTGCTGGCCATCACGCTGGGACTCGACGCCCGTTCCGTACAGGGGGTACTGCAGGATATGAGTGGCGACCCCGCAGCCAGCATTGCCGGTGGCCTGCCGGCATTCCACATACCCTCTATTCCTCTGACTTTCGAGAGTCTGTGGATCATCCTGCCCTATGCCTCTATCCTGGCCGCCGTTGGTTTGATCGAGTCCCTGCTCACCATGAGCCTGATCGATGAAATCACCGAGACACGCGGCCGTGGTAACAAGGAGTGCATCGGCCAGGGCGTAGCCAATTCGGTGAACGGTTTCTTTGGCGGCATGGGCGGATGCGCCATGATCGGTCAGAGCATGATCAACATCAATTCCGGTGGCAGGGGCCGTCTGTCGGGAATCTCCGCCGCCCTCTTCCTGCTCGGTTTTATCCTGTTTGCCTCCGGCCTGATCGAGATAATCCCGGTGGCAGCGCTGGTTGGCGTCATGTTCATGGTTGTGATGGGCACATTCGAGTGGGCCAGCTTCCGGTTGCTCGGTCGCATTCCTCTCGCGGATACCCTCGTGGGTATTCTGGTGGCCGTGGTTACCGTATTGACAGATCTGGCGATTGCCGTGGTGGTTGGCGTCATCATTTCCGCCCTGGTGTTTGCCTGGGAGCACGCCAAACAGATGCGCGCAGATGCTCACATCGACAAATATAACATCAAATACTACAACCTCCACGGCCCACTGTTTTTCGGCTCGATTCAGACCTTTGCCGACATCTTTGATCCCAAAAACGATCCCCAGGAGGTCATTGTCGATTTTGCCAATACCCGGGTCTACGACCACTCCGGTCTGGAGGCGATCGACTCCCTCGCTGAGCGCTACATGCGGGCGGGCAAAACCCTGCATATCCGGCATCTGAATCAGGAGTGCCAGAACCTGCTGGTAAAGGCCGGTGATCTGGTTGAGGTCAATATGATGGAGGATCCAACCTACCATGTGGCTGATGACCGCATCGGCTGATACTCCTTCAAGGTGATCCGGTATAATGGCATCATTATCGAATATTAGGTCTTGAAAAATGCGCCAGGAAACCCTCAACGTCGACCACGCCGAGATCAGCAAGTTCGAGGAGATTTCCTCCCGTTGGTGGGATCCACACAGTGAGTTCAAACCACTGCACGAGATCAATCCGTTGCGCCTCGGTTACATTGACGACATCGCCTCACTGTCAGGAAAACGCGTGCTCGACGTCGGCTGCGGAGGGGGAATCCTCTCTGAAAGCATGGCGGCCAAAGGGGCTGATGTCACCGGTATCGATATGGGCGAAGCCCCGCTGCAGGTTGCCCGATTGCATCTGCTGGAATCGGGACTGGAGGTCAACTACGAACGCATTCCAGTAGAGCGCCTGGCAGCAGAACAGCCCGCATCCTTCGATGTGGTGACCTGTATGGAGATGCTGGAACATGTACCCGACCCTGCTTCCGTAATCAATGCTTGCGCCAAGCTGGTAAAGCCGGGCGGCCATGTCTTCTTCTCGACCCTGAATCGAAATCCTAAATCCTATCTGTTCGCCATCGTGGGGGCAGAGTACCTGCTGCGTCTGTTACCGCGGGGTACCCACGACTTCAGCAAGTTCATCCGACCGTCTGAACTGGATCGCTGGATTCGCGGTGCCGGGCTGGAGACAAAGGATATGACCGGACTGGTCTACAATCCTCTGAGCCGTAGTTACAAACTCGGCCCCAACGTGGATGTCAACTACATGGTGCATACCCGGAAAGATGGCTAGGGTTGAATGCGTCCTGTTCGATCTGGATGGGACATTCGCAGATACCGCACCTGATCTTCACTACGCCCTGGATCAGGTTCTGATCAGCCGGGGTGAATTGCCCATGCCCTTCGAACAGGTAAGGCCAGCTGTCTCCCACGGCAGTCAGGCGATGATCAAAGTCGGATTTGACCTGCAGCCCGGTGACACCGATTTCGAAACGCTGCGCAAAGAGTTTCTGCGTATCTATCGGGAAAATATTGCCAGAAAGACAAAACTCTTCGACGGCATGGAGAGACTGCTGGAGGAACTGGAACTGCGCAACATTCCCTGGGGCATCGTCACCAACAAGCCCGCCTGGCTCACCGACCCCCTGATGGAGGCGCTCGGCTATCACAGGCGCGCCGCCTGCATTGTCAGCGGTGACACTGCGGACCACCCAAAACCTCATCCCGCCCCAATGTTATATGCCTGCCGCATGGCAGGCGTGGATCCGACGCACTGTCTCTACGTGGGTGATGCCAAACGCGACATCGAAGCCGGGCAAAATGCAGGCACCCGGACGCTGGTGGCCCTCTTTGGCTACCTGGCGGAAGATGATAAACCCGACGACTGGCATGCTTCAGGCACCGTTAAACATCCGCTGGAAATTCTGCAGTGGCTGGACTGAGCCGGGAGCACATTGAGAGAGCGGTCCCCCTCGGCTCCAGCAGCTACTATATAATCCGCTTCTCCCCCACACCTTGCCGCAGCGATCTGACTCACCTCTTCGCCTGGCGGCGCGAACTCACCAACATACCCCTGGAGTGCAGTGACCCAGGCGTAGCCCGAACCCGGCTGCAGTGGTGGCGTGAGGAGATGAAAAGATCCGCCAATGGCAACGCCCAGCATCCTGTTGCAATCGCCTTGAGCGAAACCATCAAAACACACAGGTTACCGGAGCTGCTGTTGCAGAAAATCGCGGACAATATTGAAAACGATATCGAAAAGGCATCCATGGCCGAGTGGGATGATCTCCACCTCTATTGTCTCAGCCATGGCGGTAACTTCGCTGAATTGCTTGCTCATACAACCGGCTGCAACGAAACGTTTAAAACAACAATCAGACAGATAGGCGCTTATGTCACACTGGTCAGCCTACTGCGCAACCTGGGTGCAGACCTGCGCCGAGGACACTGTTTACTACCCGATTCACTGTTACAACAACATCGGTTGAGACCGGAACAACTGCTGCAATCAAAGTCACGGGCGAGATTTCAGGAGATGCTGCAGTCACTATCCGATACCGCAACCCGGTGGCGAGTCGAAGCGCTGGAATCCCTGCCGACACAACCCCCAACAGGTTTGCGACCTGTACTCAACCAGCTTGCACTGGCACAACGACTTCATGCCGTACTTGAGACAGACGGTTTCAACGTTGTTGACGGGCGCACCCACCTGACGCCTTTGCAGAAACTCTGGACAGCATGGCGGGTGGGGACAGGTAAAAGGTTAAAGGTGAAGGGCTAAAGGCTAAAGGCTAAAGGCTAAAGGCTAAAGGCTAAAGGCTAAAGGCTAAAGGCTAAAGGCTAAAGGCTAAAGGCTAAAGGCTAAAGCAAGTATGTGTGGGTGTTTGTCGAATGCAAGCACTTTTTTCACACCTAATGTTTGTAGGCCCGATCAAGCGTAGCGGATCGGGCACCCAGGATTTGGCAATAATATCGAAGGTGCCGATTCCATTGTGCATCGGCAGCTGCGACAGAGACCGGTCTTTCAGATGACACGGCCTTCTTTAACCTTTAGCCTTTAGCCTTTCCCCATGATGTTATACTACGGGCAAGTTTCAATCCTCAGGATCCATCGATGCACGACGACTACGCCCCCTCTCCCGACTTGCTCAAAGCGCGCGTCATTCTTGTCACTGGCGCCGGCAGTGGCATTGGGCAGGTGGCGGCCAAGACATTTGCAGCTCATGGCGCCACTGTCGTCCTGCTGGGCCGTACCCTGAGTAAACTGGAAGAGACCTACGACGCCATCGAAAAGGAAGGGCATCCCCAACCTGCGATTATTCCCCTCAACCTGGAGAGCGCTCCGCAACAGGACTATTTTTCCCTTGGCGAAACGCTCCACCGTGAGTTTGGCAAACTGGATGGACTGCTGCATAACGCGGCCCAACTTGCGCTCTTGAGTCGCATCGATGATTACGACCTGGAGAGCTGGAACAAGGTCATTCAGGTCAACCTGACCGCTCCTTTCATGCTGACTCAGGCCTGTCTGCCTCTGCTGCGACTCTCCGGGGATGCATCAATTCTTTTTACTTCTGATCGCGTGGGACGTAAGGGAAAGGCCTACTGGGGCGCCTATGGCGTTTCAAAATTCGGCATCGAAGGGTTGATGCAGACCTTGGCGGATGAGACGGAAGAGAGCCAAATCAGGGTCAACAGTATCTGCCCCGTTCCTACCCGCACCAGCTTGCGGGCTTGGGCATATCCAGGGGAGGATCCGGCAACGCTCCCACTGCCGGAAGAGATCATGAGAACCTATCTCTATCTGATGGGACCGGATAGCAAAGGCGTCACAGGTCAGGCTTTCGACGCCACTCCCACAGAATAGACAACCTGTATGAGGAGAATCAGGGAAATCGAAGGCTTGAGGGCCTTCCTGGCACTCTGGGTGTTGATCAGCCATGTTTTGGGCGCGGCCGGTTACACCTCCGAGATAGCGGAAGGTCTACCACAGTTGCTGATTTTGGGTAACTACGCGGTGGATATCTTCATTATCATCAGCGGCTTTGTTATCTTTCTGCTTATCGATCAGGTTCGCGGAAATTACTCCACCTACATCACGCAGAGATTTTTTCGCCTCTATCCCTTGCTGTTCGTACTCTTTCTGGTCGCAGTGGTATTAGCCCCGTTGGAGATGGAAAACATAACCCAGAGCGGCGCCTATCTCACAGAAAAAAACATCGAAAAGCTTACCTATAAACTTGATATCCGCAACGACTGGCTTGGATTCAATATACTGACTCATCTCACTATGCTGCACGGTATGGTTGCCGAAAAGTGGGTACCCTTTGTTCCCGGAGCCTTTCTTGGGCCCGCCTGGAGCATCTCGCTCGAGTGGCAATTCTATCTTGTTGCACCGCTGCTATTCAGCCTGGCGGCAACTCGTGGGCGTTTTGCCCGATTGGGGGTGATTGTTGCCTGTCTGGCGACCTACATCATCGCCCGAAAACTGCTGCCCCGTGTGGAATACGGCGCTTTTCTACCTTTTCATATCGAGTTTTTTTTCTTCGGCGCCTGTAGCTACTTCATCTACAGACACTTGCACAACAGTGTGATTAAACCCGATTTTCTGTTTCCAACAGCGATGGCAACCGTTGTCATGATCTATTTCACCTCCGGACACGACTTCAGGCTTTTCCCCATCGCCGTGTGGCTGGTATTTTTTGCACTCATGCTGGAGCCGAAGGAGTCATTGAGTCACCGCTTTATTGCCCCTCTTTTTCTCAACCGGATCTCTCTTTGGCTGGGCAAGGTCTCCTACAGTATCTATCTGCTCCACACCCTCGTCATTACGCTGATCTCAAGCGTTCTGCTGAGCTATTTTGATCTGGCGCGGGGAGACTACGTTTCGATTTTGTTCGTCAGCACCCTGATTTTTACGACGTTGTTCTCCTGGCTTACCTATCGATACATAGAGAAGCCCGGAATCATCCTGGGAAAAAAACTTTCATCCCGATTCAACACAGGACGTTTCAAATGACTGCTTCAGATCAGCCCTGAAGTTTTTTATCCAGATCAGCAAAAACCCGGTTCCACTTTTTGGCAACCTCTCCAACTTCGCACTGATCGGCCACAACCTTCGCTGCCGTTCCAAAAGTCGCCAGTTTATCCGGATCATCCAACAAACCCGAAATTGCCGCAGCATATGCTTCAATATCCTGATTCTGTATCAGGAATCCATTTCGATCATTTTCAACCAACTCACTGAGATCCCCCACGTCCGAAACTACGGCAGGAAGCCCCGTCATCATCGCCTGTATCATCGACTGGGAGAGTCCTTCGGAGTCGGAAGTCAGAATAAATACACGCGCCTGCCGGTACCAGTCCCCCACCTCTGTCTGCCAACCAACAAAGTCGATATTCTCACTGATACCCAGGGAGGCAGCCATCTGCTCCATCTCTTCACGATCCGGACCATCACCGACTATCAATGCCTTGATTGCAGGGTGCTCCGGTTTCAGTTTTGCAACGATCTGCAGAAGAATATCCACCCGTTTAATATTGGAGATTCTTCCGACAAAGATCAGATCAGCACGTTTCTCTTCTTCACCAGGGTAGTAACTGGCGCCATCAATCCCGCCGGACATGATATAGATATCATCACTCTTGACACCCCGCTCTTCGAAAAAGTGCTTGGCATCGGTTCCCCGTACCACGACACTGCCGAAATGGGAGACAGCGTTGATCAGCGCCCTTTCCACCACTGCATCGTGTCTGCCAAGTTGTTTGAATATCTTGTTTTCGGTGAGGTAACCACCTCCAAGCACCTCCAAGGGACCACCGCCACAAAGGTAGACCGAATGACAATCATATTTTTTCCCAAGCAGCACAACCAGCAGTCCGTTGAGCAGCAGATGGAATCCGACGATCACGTCTGGACGTTTCTCTTTTGCAACCTTTGATAGGGTGATCAGGCGGCAATCAAAGCAACGCACAATCTTTTTTGTAATCTGGCATTCGGATAGATCGGTGTGACCTTGTCAATCTCCGGCAACTTCGTCGCGGCAACCATATAGATCCGGCCGACCCGGTTAGACTCCGACATCGGCCGCAGATGGGAGATGATCCATCGATCCGAACAGCGGTTCCCGTGCACCGCAAATACCTGTATCGATCTTTCTTCTCCCTTGAAGTGGTATTGTTGCGCTCCGCAACCCTGTTCAGTTTGTTTGTGAGCAATACGTAACTGAACGAAGTACACGT
>NZ_JAAVSH020000001.1:2612464-2619310 GCF_011947365.2 endosymbiont of Lamellibrachia barhami | reverse complement strand
TGGTATGCTTCGTTCAGTTACGTATTGCTCCTGATTTTTACGACGTTGTTCTCTGAAAACACCTATCGATACATAGAAGCCCGGAATCATCCCTGGGAAAAAACATATTCCCGATTCAACACAGGACGTTTAAAATGACTGCTTGGATCAGCCCTGAAGTTTTTATCCAGATCAGCAAAAGCCAGTTCCACTTTGGCAGCCTCTCCAACTTCACTGATCGGCCCTGGCAATAACTTCGCTGCGCCGTTCCAAAAGTCGCCAGTTTATCCGGATCATCCAACAAACCCGAAATTGCCGCAGCATATGCTTCAATATCCTGATTCTGTATCAGGAATCCATTTCGATCATTTTCAACCAACTCACTGAGATCCCCCACGTCCGAAACTACGGCAGGAAGCCCCGTCATCATCGCCTGTATCATCGACTGGGAGAGTCCTTCGGAGTCGGAAGTCAGAATAAATACACGCGCCTGCCGGTACCAGTCCCCCACCTCTGTCTGCCAACCAACAAAGTCGATATTCTCACTGATACCCAGAGAGGCAGCCATCTGCTCCATCTCTTCACCATCCGGACCATCACCGACTATCAACACCTTAATCGCAAGGTGCTCCGGTTTCAGTTTTGCAACGATCTGTAGCAGAATATCCACCCGTTTGATATTGGAGATTCGTCCGACAAAGATCAGATCAGCACGCTTCTCTTCGTCACCAGGGTAGTAACTGGCGCCATCAATCCCGCCGGACATGATATAGATATCATCACCCTTGACACCCCGCTCTTCGAAAAAGTGCTTGGCGTCGGTTCCCCGTACCACGACACTACCGAAATGGGAGACAGCGTTGATCAGCGCCTTTTCCACCACTGCATCGTGCCTGCCAAGTTGTTTGAATAACTTGTTTTCGGTGAGGTAACCGCCTCCGAGCACCTCCAAGGGACCGCCGCCACAAAGGTAGACCGAATGACAATCATATTTTTTCCCAAGCATCACAACCAGCAGTCCGTTAAGCAACAGATGAAATCCGACAATCACGTCTGGACGTTTCTCTTTTGCAACCTTTGATAGGGTGATCAGGCGGGCAATCGTGCCACCCACAATCTTTTGTAATCTGGCATTCGGATAGATCGGTGAGACCTTGTCAATCTCCGGCAACTTCGTCGCGGCCACCATATAGATCCGACCGACCCGGTTAGACTCCGACATCGGCCGACAGATGGGAGATGATCCACTGATCCGGAATAGAAGGTTCCCGTAATCAGAATATCGTATCGATCTTTCTTCTCCCTTGAAGTGGCATTGTTGCGCTCCGCAACCCTGTTCAGTTTATTTGTGTAGACCCGCATGGCAAAACGCAGGATGTACCCGATAATCTTCTCCATACTCTTCCTGTTAATGGTTTATTTTATAGATTGGAAACTATTCCATTAGATCGACAGTGATGCCCTGTGCTTCCATCTCCGCCGCCCTGGATTGCACATATCGTTGGAAATTAGGTTGACTAAGATAGGCGCCAGTGGATACATAATCCATCGCTGCATGGGTGTGAAGGTTTTCAAAACGCCTGCAAGGAAACACCTCTTCCCGTCGGATCGAAAAAGAGCATGCTGGGCACATATTGAATGCCGAGTTTCCATCGCTGCATGGGTGTGAAAGGTTTTCAAAAACGCCTCCGCGCGAAACACCTCTTTTCCCGCCGGATCGAAAAAGAGCATGCTCGGCACATATTGAATGCCGAGTGCTTTCGTCCACTCACTCACCGTCCGTTGCACGCCTCCGGGTGTCGTCAAAGTCTCTCCACTCCATACATCGACGAGTGCAATATCGAATGCATCCAGCGTTTTTCTGACTGCCGGTATTCGCATGATTTTACCGTGTAATTCATCGCAGGCGGAACAGGCTTTCTGCTCCATCAACACCAATAGGGGCTTATTGCTCTCTCTGGCCTTGGCGCGCAAGTCCAGCGGCAGTGGCAGAAAGCCAACCTCCCGATGCAAATTCCCACTCACCGCCTGCGGCTGAACACTGGCCAGATAGTCACGATAGGGTTGCTTGCGCTCAAGATGTCCAGCCACATAGTCGAGCGCCGCCTCGAATTTATGCGGCGGGTAGTAGCCATTGATACGCAAAGCCTGTCTTCCCGCCTCATCCAGAAAGATCAAGGTCGGTGTGTACATCACCTTGAGGGATTCTGAAAAGCGCTTCTCGGTGGTTTCTGTCCCCCGCAAATCGGTCACTTCCTGGTCGCCCCAAATATTGATTGCGATGACTTCAAAGTTTTCTTGGGTCTTTTCCACAAGCGGTCTGAGAGACCAGTTTTCATTCAGCAGCTTGGCACAGTAGGGACAGCCATCCTGATGAAAAAAAAAGCAAAATCCGTTTACCGGAATCCGCAGCCTCTTCGACATCCTCCCTCAGATCAAGAAAAGAGTGACGAAACCAGTCAGGCTTTTCATGAAAACCAGGATTGATCAGCCCGGCGGTTAAGGTCACATTCTCATTTTCTGCGGCAAATGTCAGGGGGCTTGCCAGCAAAATGCAACCCAGTAATTTAATCATCAAAGAGAGATTCACGATCTGCACCTTATGGTCGTTGGCCAAGCAGCCTGCTTCGATATGCCATGCACACAAGATCAACATTGCTATATTGAATGCCGAGTTCTTTCGTCCACTCACTCACCGTCCGTTGCACGCCTCCTGGTGTCGTCAAAGTCTCCCCACTCCAGACATCGACGAGTGCAATATCGAATGCCTCCAGAGTCTTTCTGACTGCCGATTTTCGCATGATTTTACCGTGTAATTCATCGCAGGCGGAACAGGCTTTCTGCTCCATCAACACCAATAGGGGCTTATTGCTCTCTCTGGCCTTGGCGCGCAAGTCCAGCGGCAGTGGCAGAAAGCCAACCTCCTGATGCAATTTCCCACTCACCGCCTGCGGCTGAACACTGGCCAGATAGTCACGATAGGGTTGCTTACGCTCAAGATGTCCAGCCACATAGTCGAGCGCCGCCTCGAATTTATGCGGCGGGTAATAGCCATTGATACGCAAAGCCTGTCTTCCCGCCTCATCCAGAAAGATCAAGGTCGGTGTGTACATCACTTTGAGGGATTCTGAAAAGCGCTTCTCGGTGGTTTCTGTCCCCCGCAAATCGGTCACTTCCTGGTCACCCCAAATATTGATTGCGATGACTTCAAAGTTTTCTTGGGTCTTTTCCACAAGCGGCCTGAGAGACCAGTTTTCATTCAGCAGCTTCGCACAGTAGGGGCAGCCATCCTGATGAAAAAAAAGCAAAATCCGTTTACCGGAATCCGCAGCCTCTTCGACATCCTCCCTCAGATCGAGAAAAGAGTGGCGAAACCAGTCAGGCTTTTCATGAAAACCAGGATTGATCAGCCCGGCGGTTAAGGTCACATTCTCATTTTCTGCGGCAAATGTCAGGGGGCTTGCCAGCAAAATGCAACCCAGTAATTTAATCATCAAAGAGAGATTCACGATCTGCACCTTATGGTCGTTGGCCAAGCAGCCTGCTTCGATATGCCATGCACACAAGATCAAAAAGCCGGACCCAATTGTAAACCGCATCCATGCCGGGTCAATTGGTTTGATAGACTGTCACGGATCACCTATAAAAGTAATTATAGTCCCAATGCTGATGCCTTTTCCGCGGCACTTTTTTGACATTGGCAAGGACAAGTTATCGTATATTATTGTTTTTATTGCTAATTTATTTTTTGGCACGCTAATCGCTACAGACAAAACAAATCACAAAAACGCAGGTCAGAAAAATGACGGGTTACATCCAAAGCTTAGAAAGCAACTCTCCAACAGGTGTTTCGCTTCTACCCGAGGGCATTGCACGGAGCAGCGAGGGTGGACAGCAGATTGCTCAGGTGGTGGAACTCACGACCAGGCTACAGACCACGCTTGAACTGGAGAACCTGATTGAGCTTTTCTTTGACGTCATCAAATCCCATTTCAAATATGACGGCGCAACATTCCAACTGCCGGGTGATGCATTAACCATCACCACGGGAGAACAGTGTCGTCATAATGTTAACTATAGTCTTAAGGTGCTGGGTCAGCCACTCGGAGATATTGGTTTCAGCCGCAGCAGACGATTTAAAGACGCGGAAGCCAAGATACTGGAGAATCTTCTGACTACCCTGCTCTATCCTCTGCGCAACGCCCTGCTCTATCGAGAAGCGATCCGATCCGCCTTTGTTGATTCACTGACTGGCGTGAAAAACCGGACAGCCTTCGACAGCAATTTTCACCGGGAGGTGGAACTGGGCCATCGCAACGGATCTGAACTCTCTCTCATCGTTCTTGATATCGATTTTTTCAAAAAGGTCAACGACCAGTATGGTCACTCCATTGGAGACTATGTGCTGAAATGCGTGGCCCAGGCAGTCGAAGCCACTATTCGCAGCAGCGACGCACTCTACCGCTATGGCGGCGAGGAGTTCACGGTTGTATTGAGTGGAACTGACCAGGCGGGCGCGCTTCTTCTTGCCGAACGCATAAGACAGAATATCGAAGCACTGATCTTTGCCAGTTCAAAGGGGCTGAGCATCACAATGAGTCTTGGTGTCGCCACACTTAATTCCAACGAAGAGAGTGAACATCTTTTCATCAGGGCCGACGAAGCACTCTACCAAGCCAAGGAGAGGGGCCGTAATAAAGTTGCAGTCGCAGCATGAACACAGTCGAAGTTTGTAGGCCTGATCAAGCACAGCGGATCAGGCAATAAATCTACAACCTTGGTTTGCCGGTTCCACTACGCTTGAACCGTCCTACCAGTCTTTCCAACCACAGGAACCGCGCAAGCAACAGATCTCACATAAAGGTTTAGTCCGGCAGGTCTCTTTCGCATGACGTACGATCAACGCGTGGTATTCATTATACAGCCCGACATCCGGACCCAGCGTCTGCTCGAACTCTGATCGCAGCATCTCATAACTTTCACCACCCGATACCAGTCCAAAGCGAAAAAAGAGTCTGCGGGTGTAGGCATCAATCACAAAAAACGGACGTTCAAAGGCATAGAGCAGGATATCGTCAGCGGTCTCTGGGCCGATGCCATTGATATCGAGCAACCACTTCCGCAGCACCTCATCAGGCATCGAATCAGTGCTTCTGCTGCGATCAATGCACTACAGAAATCTGCAACCGTTCTGCCCAGTATTGAAATAATACCGGATGTCGACGCTGATGCCAGGAGAGAGGCGGGTCGGCTTGCCCATTTTTGGCAGTCGACAATCAGCCTCCGCAAAGAGATACTGAATTGCCGTTCCACATTGACCAGGCAGTATTCACAAGTCAACTTACCCCGACTCATCACCTCGAAGGGTGTCTCTCCAGGCCACCAGTGCTGCTGCCCATATGCCGACAGCAGGGCATCAAAGATTCCAGAGTGAGTGTTTTGACAGTCCCACGTTAGCGTTTTTTCGTCCCCAGGGATCCAGTTCCTCACGACGTTTTGTGGGCGTGGATTTTCGCAGATTTCCATGCTGCTGCATTGCTTTCGCTATCGCTTCGCCGTGGTGACTTGGATTTTTCACTGTCACGGCCTTCCAGAGACGTTTGGACCATCCTCGCGACGCCATGCGTGCCCGTCTATCGCCCTCCCCACCAGTACCAGATCGTCGCCACCCGAACGCGGCGCACGCTGACGCTTTCCGGCCCAGCCCTAATACCTGTGCTCATTCACCTGCTGTGTTCAGATAGCGCCAACGTCCCACTTTCAGTGCGCACTGCTCTATATCACGCTACTGGTAGTGCGCGCTTGTATGATTGACCCAGCCCAATGGCTTCTACATATGGAGTGACCAGTATGGTCACTCCATTGGAGACTATGTGCTGAAATGCGTGGCCCAGGCAGTCGAAGCCACTATTCGCAGCAGCGACGCACTCTACCGCTATGGCGGTGAGGAGTTCACGGTTGTATTGAGTGGAACTGACCAGGCGGGCGCGCTTCTTCTTGCCGAACGCATAAGACAGAATATCGAAGCACTGGTGTTTGCCAGTTCAAAGGGGCTGAGCATCACAATGAGTCTTGGCGTCGCCACACTTAATTCCAACGAAGAGAGTGAACATCTTTTCATCAGGGCCGACGAAGCACTCTACCAAGCCAAGGAGAGAGGCCGTAATAAGGTTGCAGTCGCAGCATGAACCCAATAGTTCGTAGGCCTGATCAAGCACAGCGGATCAGGCAATAAATATACAACCTTGGTTTGCCGGTTCCACTACGCTTGAACCGTCCTACCAGTCTTTCCATCCACAGGAACCGCGCAAGCAACAGATCTCACATGAAGGTTTAGTCCGGCAGGCCTCTTTCGCATGACGTACGATCAACGCGTGGTATTCATTATACAGCCCGACATCTGGACCCAGCGTCTGCTCGAACTCTGATCGCAGCATCTCATAACTTTCATCACCCGATACCAGTCCAAAGCGAAAAAAGAGTCTGCGGGTGTAGGCATCAATCACAAAAAACGGACGTTCAAAGGCATAGAGCAGGATATCGTCAGCGGTCTCCGGGCCGATGCCATTGATATCGAGCAACCACTTCCGCAGCACCTCATCGGGCATCGAATCCAGTGCTTCTGCTGCGATCAATGCACTACAGAGATGCTGCAGCCGTTTTGCCTTGATATTGAAATACCCGGATGGGCGAATCAGCTGTGCCAGGAGAGGCGGATCGGCTTGCGCCATTTTTTGGCAGTCGAGCAATCCGGCCTCCTTGAGATTGCAGATTGCCCGTTCCACATTTGACCAGGCGGTATTCTGAGTCAACACTGCCCCGACCATCACCTCGAAGGGAGCAATACGTAACTGAACGAAGTACACG
>NZ_JAAVSH020000001.1:2607776-2611967 GCF_011947365.2 endosymbiont of Lamellibrachia barhami | reverse complement strand
GCATGACCTGCCCCCACTGCGTGAATCATGTTACCAAGGCCTTGCAGGGAATCGGGGGCGTGGAAACTGTCGAGGTTACCCTCGATTCCGGCGAGGCAGTGATTACCGGCTCCGCTGCGGTTGATCTGCTTATTGCTGCGGTAAAGGATGCGGGTTATAGCGCAGAGTCGGCTTGACCCGGTAGGCTATAATCTGCATTCGGACATAGGCCAAGACGAATCAAGTGAAGATTTCAGGTTCACTCACTCTTCCCCTTGAACGGCGCTTACTCCCGCGTGAGTCGGCGTCGATGCCTCGTGGTGTGGAGGAGATGCTTCAGTCGCAGCAAACGGCCCTACCGCGCCAAGTGCCTTCGGCCATCGAGGCGGAGGCTTTGATACTCAGGACCAGAACCAGAGGAAATCCCTATCAGGTCGATCTGGACCCTCATTCATATCGGGCGCTCAGTGCCTATGCATCCACAGCAGAGAGTGATGAGCGCGCCTATGTTAGCGCCCTGCTGGGGATCGACGAATACGCCTAGCCGTAATTTGTAGACGTAGGTCGGGTTAGCCGCAAAGTGGTACGCAACTTGAATCTGGCGCAATGCATTCTGCGCGGCGTAACCCGACAAAACGACGTTGGGTTACAATGCGCGGTAAACCAAGTGCTGAAATTCAGTTTTGGTGCAACGCACATCTAACCCAACCTACGAACTAGTCGGATACCGGAATAAACCTGTCGTCCTCGAAACTCAGAGTGGCGAAATAGTCATCCAGGGTCTCTTCACGGCGGATCAGTTTGACACTGCCGTCGGTCTTCAGCAGCAGCTCCTTTGGTCGCACCTTGCCGTTGTAGTTGAAACCCATTGCCTGGCCGTGGGCGCCGGTATCGTGAATGTAGAGAATGTCTCCGTCCTCGATCTTCGGCAGACTGCGCTGGACGGCAAACTTGTCATTGTTCTCGCAAAGTGAGCCCGCCACATCCACCGTCTCATCGCCACCGCTTTTACCCAATACGTCGATATGGTGGTAGGCCCCATACATGCCGGGACGCATCAGGGCGGACATGCAGGCGTCCACGCCGACATAGGTGCGGTAGATCTCCTTGCGGTTGATCGCCTGGGTGACCAGAACCCCGTGGGGGCCGCTCATGTAACGGCCGCTCTCAACATAGAGTTTGGGAGCATAACCGTTATGGGACTTGAAGGTATCAAAAAGTGCGGTGATCTCCCGGCCCATGGCCTGGATGTCGAGGGCCTCGTCTTCAGGACGGTAGGGAATGCCCAGACCACCACCGATATTGATGAAATCGAAGGTGATGCCCAGTTGCGAGGAGATCCACTCGACCCGCTCCAGCAGGGTGCGGGCGGTCTCGACCATGTAGGTGTAGTTCAGCTCGTTGGATGCGAGCATGGTGTGCAGGCCGAAACGTTTGGCGCCGCGTCCTTTGGCTGCTTTGTAGGCATCAAGCAGCTGATCATGGGTGACGCCGTATTTGGCTTCTACCGGGTTGCCGATGATGCTGTTGCCGGTGCGGCGTTCACCAGGGTTGTAACGAAAACAGACCAGCTCAGGCATCACTGGCACCTTGTCGATCAGCGAGATGTCGTCGAGATTGAGCACACAGCCCCCTCGGGCTGCCGCCGCTTCGAACTCCGCAGGACTGGTATTGTTTGAGGTGAACATGATGTCTTCACCCGAGGCGCCGATATCGCGGCTGAGAATCAGTTCTGCGATGGAACTGCAGTCGAAGCCGAATCCCATCGACTGCATGATCTGCATAATTCTGGGGTTGGGCAGCGCCTTGACAGCGAAGTACTCGCGGAAACCCGCGATGCCGGAAAACGCCTCGGTCAGCGTGTTTCCGGTATCGAGAATGCCCTGCTCATCGTAGAGATGAAAAGGGGTGCCATAGTGCTCGACGATGTTCTTCAGAACAGGGGAGAGCCGGCGCTTGAAATCTTGGGATATTGGCATCGTGGTTTCCTGCTGGCGACGGATTAGAGCGCGTCTTTGATCCGGGACATCGCTTCCTGGACGTTTTCGAAACTGTTGAAGGCGCTGATGCGGATGTAGCCCTCGCCGCATTTGCCGAACCCGGCGCCGGGGGTGCAGACCACGCCGGTATTGTTCAGCAGTTTGTCGAAGAGCTCCCAGGAGTCGCCTTTGGCATCGATCCAGATATAGGGTGAGTTCTCGCCGCCACTGCAGTCGTAACCCAGCGCTTCCATCTGTTCACGGATATATTGGGCGTTCTTCAGATAGTAGGAGACCAGTTCCTGCACTTGAGCCTGCCCCTCCGGGCTATAGACCGCTTCGGCGGCGCGCTGTACCGGGTAGGAGACGCTGTTGAACTTGGTGGTGTGGCGGCGGTTCCAGAGCGCATGAACGGAAGCCTTCTCGCCAGACTCGGTATAGGCCATGCAGGCTTTTGGGACCACGGTGTAGGCACAGCGTGTACCGGTGAAGCCGGCGGTCTTGGAGAAGCTGCGGAATTCGATCGCTACCTCTTTGGCGCCCTCAATCTCGTAGATCGAGCGGGGCAGGTTGTCGTCCTGCACGAAGGCCGCGTAGGCCGCGTCGAAGAGGATCAGCGCCTTGTTGTCACGGGCGTAGTCGACCCAGGCCTTCAGCTGCGCCTTGGTGGCAGTGGCCCCGGTCGGGTTGTTGGGGAAACAGAGATAGATGAGATCGACCGGAGTTTTCGGCAGATCGGGAATGAAGCCATTTTCCTTGGTGGCGTCCAGATAGACCAGCCCTTCGTAGCGGCCATCTTTCGCCTCGCCGGTGCGTCCTGCCATGACGTTGGTGTCGACGTAGACCGGATAGACCGGATCCGGAATGGCAACAGTGGCGTCGGTGGCGAAGATCTCCTGAAAGTTGCCTGAGTCGCATTTTGCCCCGTCGCTGACGAAGATCTCGTCGGCTTCGATATCGGCGCCACGGGATTGGAAGTCACCTTTTGCGATGGCCTCGCGCAGGAAGTTGTAACCCTGTTCAGGGCCGTAGCCATGAAAAGAGCTGTCGCTGGCCATCTCGTCCACTGCAGCATGAAGCGCCTTGATGCAGGCGTCCGGCAGGGCGCGGGTGACGTCGCCGATACCGAGGCGGATGATGTTCTGATCAGGGTTCGCCTCAGTGTGGGCAGTGACCCGCCTGGCGATATCGGAGAACAGATATGAGGCCTGGAGCTTATTGTAGTTCTCGTTGATTTTGATCATGCGGCAATCCCGGAAAAACGAAAACTCGCCATTATACAGGAAACGGAGAGTGGTGGATGGGGGGTATTACTTCTTTTCCATAGGGTATTCGGGCCGGCTTTGTCCCTGATTCGTAGGCCTGATCAAGCGTAGCGGATCAGGCGACAGGCTCGGTACAGCAATCAATGTCTGCCGGTTCCGCTGCGCTTGAACCGGCCTACTTATCAGATAATTTGTGCGTTGTTAGTTGCCAAAAATCCCCCGGTAGTCGGCATCGCTGAATCCCACGTGCAGCCCTTTGCCATCATCCAAAACAGGACGTTTTATGATTGATGGTGTCTCCAGCATGATGTGAATGGCGCTGCTTTCGTCGATGTTATCCCTGGTCTCATGATCCAGCTTGCGCCACATCATACCTCGCTTGTTGAGTAGTTTTTCCCAGCCGACTGCCTCGGTCCAGCGCAACAACAGTGCTTCGTCCAGTCCCTCTTTTTTGAAATTGTGGAAGTGGTAGTCGATACCCCGGTCACCCAGCCACTTACGGGCTTTTTTCATGGTATCGCAGTTGGGAATGCCGTAGATCGTCATCATTTTCGCAAAATTTAGAGATTGGGGTTCCGGACTATACACGCAGAATCCGGTGGTTGTCATACCGGTTCAGATATCTCTTAACAGTTCATTGATGCTGACCCTGGAACGGGTCTTTTCGTCGACTTGCTTGACGATTACGGCGCAGTAGAGACCGTGGCTGCCATCGTCAGCTGGTAGATTGCCCGGTACCACGACGGAGCCGGCGGGAACGCGACCAGACGATCTCTTCGTTTGGCGGTTGTAGATTCTCGTGCTCTGCTGATGTGGACTTATGGAGGATCACGCAACCTGTTTCTTGACAATTATCCCCTACAATGCTGGAGTGGGGAGCCGATGAAACAAAGGTTCGATGAGATCGTCGGTGTCGCCTGCAGGTCCAGCATGCCGAGCAAGCAATACGTAACTGAAACGAAGTACTT
>NZ_JAAVSH020000001.1:2588637-2607595 GCF_011947365.2 endosymbiont of Lamellibrachia barhami | reverse complement strand
GCATTGTACTTCGTTCAGTTACGTATTGCTGGAAGTCGTAACCCTGTTCAGGGCCATAGCCATGAAAAAGAGCCTCGCTATTATCTCGTCACTGCAGCATAAAGCGCGCCTTGGTACAAGGCATCCGGCAGGGCGCGGGTGACGTCGCCGATACCGAGGCGGATGATGTTCTGATCGGGTTCGCCACCAGTGTTAGGCGGTGACCCCGCCTGGCGTATCGGAGGTGGGCTGGGGCCTAGAGTTTTATTAGCGGGTTCTCACGTTGAGTTTGATCATACGACAATCCCGGAAAAACGAAAACTCGCCATTATACAGGAAACGGAGAGTGGTGGATGGGGGGTATTACTTCTTTTCCATAGGGTATTCGGGCCGGCTTTGTCCCTGATTCGTAGGCCTGATCAAGCGTAGCGGATCAGGCGACAGGCTCGGCACAGCAATCAATGTCTGCCGGTTCCGCTGCGCTTGAACCGGCCTACTTATCAGATAATTTGTGCGTTGTTAGTTGCCAAAAATCCCCCGGTAGTCGGCATCGCTGAATCCCACGTGCAGCCCTTTGCCATCATCCAAAACCGGACGTTTTATGATCGACGGTGTCTCCAGCATGATGCGAATGGCGCTGCTTTCGTCGATGTTGTCCCTGGTCTCCCGATCCAGCTTGCGCCACATCATACCTCGTTTGTTGAGCAGTTTTTCCCAGCCGACTGCCTCGGTCCAGCGCAACAACAGTGCTTCGTCCAGCCCCTCTTTTTTGAAATTATGGAAGTGGTAGTCGATACCCTGGTCATCGAGCCACTTGCGGGCTTTTTTCATGGTATCGCAGTTGGGAATGCCGTAGATCGTCGTCATCGTTTCCGCAAAATTTAGAGATAGAGATTCCAGACTATACGCGCAGAATCCGCAGGTTGTCATACCGGCTCAGATATCTCTTAACAGTTCATTGATGCTGACCCTGGAACGGGTCTTTTCGTCGACTTGCTTGACGATTACGGCGCAGTAGAGACTGTGGCTGCCATCGTCAGCTGGTAGATTGCCCGGTACCACGACGGAGCCGGCGGGAACGCGACCGTAGACGATCTCTTTCGTTTGGCGGTTGTAGATTCTCGTGCTCTGGTTGATGTGGACTCCCATGGAGATCACGCAACCTGTTTCGACAATTATCCCCTCTACAATGTTGGAGTGGGAGCCGATGAAACAGTTGTCTTCGATGATCGTCGGCGTCGCCTGCAGGGGGTCCAGCATGCCGCCGATCTCAACATTACCTGAAATGTGGACATTTTGGCCGATCTGGGCACAGGATCCGATGGTGGACCAAGTGTCGATCATAGTGCCGCTATCGATATAGGCGCCGATGTTGATGTAGGCGGGCATGAGAATGCAGGAAGGTGCGATATAGGCACCCCTGCGTGCACTGGCGGGAGGCACCACGCGCACATGATCACTGCGGAAATCCCTGGTGTTGTAATCGGCATATTTCGAGGGGACTTTGTCGTAGTAGTTGGTAAATCCCCCTTTCACAAAATCGTTATTCGAAAAACGGAAGGAGAGCAGGACCGCCTTTTTTATCCAGTGATTGACCTGCCAGTCACCATTGATTTTTTCCGCGACGCGGATTGTGCCATGGTCGAGTTGGTTGATGATTTCATCGACAGCGTCTCTGACGAGTGTGTCGGCGGAAAGCGGCGTAATATCGGCGCGTTTTTCGAAAGCAACGTTTATGACGGACTTGAGATCGTTCACTGGATTCACCGCTCACGCGTGCCTTGACTGACCTGTGATTTACACTACATCAGTGTACTCTTGAAAACATCTGCTCTTAATCCCGGGGAAACGTCAAAGATGCCCATTTCCCGAAAATGATGGGATAAAATAGAAGTATAGATTACTGATAAAATATTTGTATCTCAGACGGGAGATTGATGGCGATGCAAGAGAAACAAATCGGTTTGGAACTGAGTTGCCCGGTGCCAAGTCCACCAGATATGTCTGACATCCATGTGATTGAATTTATTGCAGAGAAGCCGGTGAAAGACTATCTGGAGGCGATGAAGATGGCGGATAAATTGGCAGGTAAGCGGTTTTCAGACTATATGTTGATATCCTGGTATGACCGGGATCGTGATTTTGAATCACCACAACATTCCAGCGAGTGTCATCAGGATAGCGCGGTGCCCGGTTATGTGGACTATGGCATCCACCATGGTGCCAAGCTGAAGGTGGATTTTGAACAGGGCCGATTCGTTTTTTTCTATATGCCAGTTGATTTATAACCTCTAACATGGGGGATTACCCTTCTTCAACCGATGTAAGAGGAGCGGTGGGTTTATGGGGCGGCTGTATGGCTTTGATACTCATTGAGCCTCCCCAATAGCTTAGCCTCAAGACTAAACTGAAGGTGACAAAATCCACACTGGAGAAACCCAATGAATTTCTACAATAACACGCACCCATACTATTGTGGTATCGATTTGCACGCCAAATCACTTTACGTTTGCATCATTGATCAAGAAGGAGAAATTTATCTTCACAAAGAGATACCAGCCGCTCCAGACAGGCTACAGAAAATTCTTGACCCTTATATTGGAAACATTGTTGTCGGGGTTGAGTGCATGCATGACGGTAATTTCCCACTCGCTTATGTTTATCCCAGGCACATGCGTGCCACCAGGGATCTACTACGCTGTCGGATGAAAATTGTTCGCCATGGTGCCAATCTAAAAGCCCATGTCGGCAATACGACAAGTCAATACAACCTGCCACCAAACAAGGTAAATCTAAAGAATGCCAACGCACGTAAGCAGCTTAAATCCACTTTTCCTGACCCAGTGGTTCAGCACAATATTGATTTAGATCTCAAGTTTCGGAGTTCAAAATAGCAAAAAACAGTTCCAGCTGTCCCATCACTCATGCTCCAATTGCATAGTGAATGTATCGAGCTGAAGGCTCTGGATAAAAAACTTATCAACGCGATTATCAATTGCCAGCATAACAGTATCGACTGAACAACCAAGCGCTCTCCGTAGTTCATTGAGCGTACCGGATATGATGGCGCGAAATATCTGCCATAGCCGTCCGCGAACCTCCGCTCGATATTTCATCAGGACACGGCCTCTGTGATTGACCAGTCTCCCGCCTTGCGTGGTGGGCTGTCGAGCGCTCTTGTCACTTTACCTCTGACAAAGTCCAGCAATCGGCTGGATTGCGCTTCGGTTACTTCGCGTTTATAACTTTGCTGCTTTATAAAACGGCTAATCTCAATCAGATCAAATATGAGGTAGTCTTTTTCATCAGATATCAAATGATCGATCGTTTCATGAAAAATCCCGTCATCGGAACTCAAAAAAGCAGCGGATAGAAGTTCGGTAATCTCGGCTATTCGGGTAGATGCATTGTTTAAGTGGTTTACCGGGCTGCCGCTCTGAGCCTGATCATGGTGTTTCTGTCTCAATACACCAAGTTGCCGTGCCATCAGCCAATGGGTCAATTCATCCTCTTTACACCCTCCGGGTATAAGTTTCGTTTGAGCAGGCAAGCTGCTCAACTCAGCTTTAGCGGGAGTATGCGTTACCCAGCGTTTAATGATTTGCGCCAGTTTGTCGATCGGGATTTTCCGTCGCTCATAAGCTGGAGGCGCCAACCACCGCTGCATCACATCGATCAAGGGGCTACCATAAGCCGTCTGCAAGCGTACCATCGCCGGTACGTTTTTGGGGCACAATATTGCAGAGCTCAACGGGTAGAGGAGCTCCCGGGTAAGATCTGGCTCATCTAGCCTCAATGCGAACCTTAAGATTGGAGAAAACGAGGATGACACTGTTCTTGAATGATTCGAGCTGGACCAGTCCGGGAGAAGATGGCGGGTAATCTCCCGGGCCTGTTGCAGCGTTTTCTTTTTCTCTGCCATCCGGAGCAGTTCCCGGATCATCGTCTCCGGTGCAATCTCAAGCAGTGCGGCATAGCGGTCTTCCCGCCGCCAGAGGATAATTGCTGCACGGTGATACCAGCGTTCCATGGTATTACCCCAATTCCCCATAAACCCCTCATACTCCGACTCGAAAGGACTGAACTCATCCGTCGCCTTGGTCCAACAAATCTCCCTGCCGTACACAGACCATTCAGGCAGGCCGGCGGGCTTTCCCGCGGCATCACGCCAATGTTTGATAATGGTGGAATCATCGATCAGTTCAAGCAACTCGACATCTGCTTCATCGTCACTATCCTCCTCCAGTTCCTCATCGTCATAATATTCCCAGTATCGCCGCCTTGAACCATATCCCCTGCCAGGTTCATCTATCTCGCAATCCCACATCTCCCGGATGTCCGCCAGAGCCAGATAGATCTCCAAATCCAATATGGTGGCCGCTTCCGACAGGGACGAAGCTCGTAACCGGTCGATCTCTTTTAGCGCCTTCCAGGAGAGCCCTTTCGGTGTGTACTGGTAATCCAGCAGGTAGACAAGTTTATTAACTCCCCCACGACGCTCCTCTTTTTTGGGGGAGGCGGTAAAATAGCTGCCCAACGCCCTGGAGCGATGGGAATTGGAGCTCGAAAGCGAGATGGGTACCCTGTCTTAGGATGTTTGGGCATCGAAGTAGGGGACATCGCGGTGGTCGGGGCTGTGATAGTCTTGTACTTTGATGCGATGGGAAGACTTGAGCCACCACGGGGTTGTGTCATTGTTACTTGATTAAACTGATTTTCAATTCAGCTGGTTTAGCCGCTCAGTCAAGAAATTATTGATAATGGTATTTTTCATGGTATTGACACTCGAGACCGCCGGAAAACCCGTGCCACTATTGGCTTTTCCAGGATTGTTAACAATCGATTGTGAGTAGCGTTTAAGTGTTGCTCCATGCGACACAACAACCATGAATTTCGATACACAAGACCATTACTATATGCAAACCGCCCTCGAACTCTCAGCCCAGGCTGAATCCGAGGGGGAGGTGCCAGTAGGCGCTATCCTGGTCCGTGACGGCAAGATTATCGGCCAGGGATGGAATTGCCCAATCGGTCACCATGACCCCACCGCTCATGCCGAAATCATGGTCCTGCGCGATGCCGGACGGAGGGAAGAGAACTACCGCCTGCCCGGTTCCACCCTTTACGTTACGCTTGAACCCTGTCCCATGTGTGCCGGTGCGATCATTCACGCAAGGGTGGAGCGGGTAGTCTATGCTGCCCGTGATCCCCGAGGCGGTGCCGCTGGCAGCGTGTTCGATCTCCTGCCTTCCGATCAACGTTTCAACCATCGGGTCGAGTGTGAAGGGGGATTATTGGAGATGGAGAGTGGTGAACGTTTACGGCAGTTTTTCAGACTGCGCAGAAAAAACAAGGAGTAGAGGATTGAAAGCCATGTTGAGAAAACCATTCTATCTATTGGCTGCTGCCTGCCTGTTGCAGCCGGTATTGACCCAGGCAGATGCTGTTGGTGAACATGAAGCGTGTCTGCTCAATGCCCTCAGGAATGCGCCCGGAGACACAACGATAGCCGAGCTCAGGGAAGGGTGTAAGGATGCTGGAAATGACCAGATAATTGACAGTGCTGCGCCATCAGTCGTCGCTGAAAAAACGTTGCCAACCTCTCCGGTTGAAAAACGGCTGCAGAGTGAGAAGTCGACACAGGATAATCCCTTTGTCATTACCCCGCACAAGATGAACTATGTACTTTTCGCCTCTTATGAGAGCGATCCAAACACTGCGCCATACAATGAGATCGCCCCGAGTGACAATGTTTTGGATAACACCGAGATAGAGTTTCAGTTGAGCCTCAAGGTTCCGGTGATGGAGGATCTTTTCGGGGGTATCGGCAGCGTCTATATGGCCTATACGAATCACTCCTATTGGCAGGCATATAACAAACCGATCTCTTCGCCTTTCCGGGAGACCAACCATGAACCGGAGGCCTTTCTTGATCTAAAAAGCGATTGGACACTGTTTGGCTGGAGAAATCCGCTCAACCGTTTTTCGATCGTGCACCAGTCAAACGGACAGAGTGGCAACCTCTCCAGGAGCTGGAATCGTCTCTATGCCCAGTTCATTCTGCAACGGGGGGATATGGTGCTGAGTATCAAGCCATGGTACCGCATTCCCGAGGATGAGGAGGACGATGATAACCCGGATATCGATGATTTTCTGGGGCATGGTGAACTTGCCGGCGTCTATAAAAATGGCCGTCATACCTACAATTTCATGTTGCGTAATAATTTTCAAAGCGACAACAAAGGGGCGGTGGAGCTGGGCTGGACCTTCCCGCTTTATGGCCGCCTTCGTGGCTATATGAAATATTTCAATGGATATGGTGAAAGTCTGATCGACTATAACGCCAAAAGTCACCGCTTGGGTTTTGGCGTCGCTTTGACCGATTGGCTATGACATTTGGCTGCCCGGCTACAAGGCATCGGGTGAGATCGAGAGGGCATAGGGTAATTCCGGCTTCTCGCTTGGTGGTGCCATCTGTAGCTGTTTCCACTTGAGCAGTTCGTAGTAGGCTCTTATGTTATCGACATAGTTGACGGGCTCCTGCCCACGGGCATAACCGTGTTTTACTGTTGAATACCATTTTTTTCTGCTGAGTAGGGGTAGATGTTTTTTTACATCTGCCCACTTGTCGGGGTTCGCTCCCTGTCGCTGGGTGATGATGCGGGCATCTTCAAGATGTCCGAAACCAACGTTATACCCTGCGAGCGTCATCCAGAACCGGTCAGGTTCCTCGATGCGTTTTGGGATCTTCTTTTCGATTATTCTGAGATAACGGGCGCCACCCGTGATGCTCTGTTCCGGATCCAACCTGTCTGTTACCTTGACTTGTTTCGCGGTGTTACGGGTCAACATCATGATGCCGCGTACGCCGGTGGGTGATTTTGCATTCGGGTTCCAGTGCGACTCCTGATAACCGATTGCAGCGAGCATCTGCCAGTCGATACCTACCACATCCGAAGTTTGTTTGAACAGCGCTTCATATTTTGGCAGACGCTTTTCGATGTGTTTCAGAAAGGTTCTCGATTCGACAAAGTTGAGTCGGTCAACATGGCCATAGTGGCGTTCTATCAGTTGCGCCAGGGTACCGTCTTTATGGATGCGGCCGAAGAAGGTCTGCATCGCATTAAATAGGCTGCTGTCTTCCGTGTGCGCCATCGCCCAGGCAAGTTGTTGGGGTTTGGTCAGATCAAAAGCAACGCGTATGTTTTGCATGAAACGGCGGTTGACGGCGACATCATTGGAATCTGCAATGGTGTAGTCGATCTTCTCATCCTGCACCCGCTGTAGCAGATCTTCGCTCTCCATGTCACTGGGGCTTGACCAGCTCAGTTCAGGATACTCCTTCAATAATCTGTGCAACTCCTCCTCGTGACTGCTGCCCGGCAGTACCTCTATCGATTTACCGATAAGGTCTTCGACCTTTCGTGGCCGCCGTTTGCCGCCCCGATAGACAACCTGCTGGGTGATCTCCTGATACGATGGGCCGAAACGCAAGCGGGTTTCACGGGCCTGTGTAATAGTCAGTCCTGCTGCTACAAGATGTGCCTCGCCCTGCGTAACCAATGGCAGCAACTCCTCGAAGCTTTTGGGTATGACAAAGCGGGCTTTTACCCCAATCTCTTTGGCGAACTGCTGAACCAGATCGTACTCCAGCCCTGTTAGTCCGTCGGACCCTTCATAATAGGTCGTGCCGCTGTTGCGCGTGGCCACCACCAATTCACCGCTGGCTTTGATCCGATCGATCAACGGAGGCGGAATTGAACAGCTGGCCAGTAAGAGCAGTGATACTACGTATAGGGAGAGGCGCATGGTTAAGCGGGCGTCTAGTGTAAAAGCTCTGTCAGTTTCAGATTGTTAATGTTATTGGACTATAAATAGCTGACCTTTGATAGGGAATCAAGCCATATCATATTCGATGGACAGCTGACCTCCGCGTCGGGATATAATAATCGACGAAGTTTCAGGAGAGGTGCCAGAGTGGCCGAATGGGACGCACTCGAAATGCGTTGACCCTTTGCGGGGTCCGAGGGTTCGAATCCCTCCCTCTCCGCCATTTAAAATCAGCCAACTAGCTGATAAACAAAAAGAAAAAAATTTAAGTAATCTCTAATACTGGTACTTTTTTGGCGTCATTTGGCGTCGGAAATGGCAGCTTTTTGCCAGCATTTTCCAGTGATCAACTGACTTCTTTCCAGCGTCCAGAGCATTGTTCGAAGATCAATTGTAGATGGCTCTGGAGTTTTTACATGCACTGGACCCAAAGTAGACACTTGGCCTGCGCTACCCACGTCTCCCTCCTTTGCTGGAAATAGCCCCTGGTCCGGTTAACCTTTGACCGTTTTCACTGCTGTACTTAGCCTGCATTGAAGCGCCAATTCATCGGCTCGTTCGAAGTGAGGCGCGAGTGGCCGTTCAACGTCCTGATGTTGCGCAATAATAGTAGACCTCTCGGAGTCTCCGAGGCGGCCTGTGAAGATCAACCAAGCGAATAGGTGAGGCGTGGTCTGGGTTAGGGCATGACCGGCGCTTTCTGCGAGTTTCCAAGCCTTCATGTCATCAGTATGAGGTGGTCTAATGGACTGGTACAGCCCAGTTAAGGATAATTATCTTGGCTCTTCCCCTGATCGAGTGGGTAACTTTCATCGAACCACCCCCTCAGGATAAAGATCCAATCCCCCAAGGTGAAAGTAGATAGCATTGGCAAACCGCTCCTTGTTACGGAAACCCCTGCTACGAACCTTGATCATCTTTATCCGGCTGTTGAGACCTTCTGCCGGACCATTACTGACCTTCAGAACAATCGCATTCAATATTCCCCACAGGTGCTCCTTAATGACCTTGGCTACTTCCTTGATCGGGCTGTCTTCAGTGTGCTATCGCGCAACGCCTGGAATCGCCTCTTCTGTTTGCGCGTCATGTTCTCCGGGTTGTAGAGCCAGTCATACTTGCTGCCCGTTAGGTCCTCGTAGCCTTCCGCCATCAGTGCCTTGTGCTCTTGGCGTCGCACCTTGTCAACGGCCTCGCCGAGGTACTTGGCAACATGGAATTTATCAAAGGCAATCTTCTCTTCAGCTCCCGAAATGCTTTCCAGCGTGGCATTGATGAAGGCCGGCCACATATCCATGGAGATACTCTCTATCGCTTCTCGTTGCTCCTCTGTCAGGCTGCCATACCATGCCTTGAGCGTTGCTTTTTGCGGTCGCTACCTACGTGTAGCACGGTACCTTCTTTTTGGTCTGACACGATGGTCACATAGTCATGACGCTTTCTGATGGCGGTTTCATCAACACCTATCTGGGTCGCGCAAACTTCTTCTCTACGAGACAGCCCTCGTTCAACAGCACGCTGCATAATGCCATCAATGGCATTCCAACTCAGCCCCATCAACCGAGAGACCGCCGAGGTGGATGCTTCTGTCAACCAGTCAATCACCAGCGCCTCAAACATCGCTGTAAATCCTGATCCAGGTTCCGCCCAAGGAACGGACACGGTGACCACACCATGCTCTTGGCACTTTACTCGGGGAACATCTGCTAACAGGATCGTCTTGTACTGATAGGTATCCAGGTGCCTCCAGCGGCGTGTGCGTGAATCATAGCCTGGTGACTCACTCCCGCAGGTCGGACAGCATTGCCTGGCTCCTTGCTCCAGCTCAACGTGTACCGTTACTTCTCCCTCCGACAAGGCCAGTTCTACGCTGGCAACCTTCTAGGGGCTCTTGATGCCCAGTATCTGGGCGTATAGATCTTTATCTCTCATAGGGGATTACGCTAACCTACCCACCTGATTTGGGGAAGAGCCGATAAATTTAGTGTTTTTCATGGGGTAAAATCTGACACTAAGCAAGCAAACATAACACTCGACGTCCGTCATCATCTGAGATATCTACCAAAGCTATGTCATTTTCTTGTGCAATTAGTTGAATATTCAACGACCAGCTTTCAATATGCCAGGTATTAACACCGGAATTTGCTACCTCAATATCTCTGCTTTCTACTGAAGTGTCTTTGGCGTAGATCATCAACAGATCACTGGTTTCTTTATCACGTACCTCGAGTCGGCGTTTACTCGGTAATAACATGATTTCAAAATCAACAGAAGTGCACTTGCAAGTAATCTGAATTTTGCCGTTGAATGGGGTACGAGTTGGTAGCTGAGGAGCAGATGATCCTGATGGGGTTTCTGAGACATCTTGTTTTTCCAGTTTTTTCTCGGGCTTAGCCTCGGTAGGCATTTTAACAGGTACGACGCCCTTTGATTCGTGCACCAATTTCGTTCTTTTCTTTTTCTCATCCTTCTCTGATTCGGTTGGGATAACTAGTTGAGCAGATGTTGGCTGTTCAACGAACAGTGAGTCGATCTCATCAGACTTTAGTTTTGGTAATGATGGGTATTCTTCGTCTGGTATCGGCAAGCCCCAATCAGCAGAACGATGATTTGCCTCGGATAATCGCTGGTTTTTACGCTTCTGGTCCTTGTGAGAAAGATTAGCTTGGCGTTCTTTGCATTTAAGCCAGCGTTCTTTGGCGTTCAACTCAGTGCCCCTGCTGGCACCCCATATTTTAGACTTAAATACTGACTCATAAAAAGCTAGTGCATTATCCATACGCCCAATTCTCTCTAATGCCGCACCTACTTCTTCTAATGTCACTAAATCTTTCAGTTTACTAGCCCGTTTCTTACTGATCGTTCGAAGCCTTCCCGAGATAAACTTATCGTCTGCACTTTGCTCAACCAATCCCCGGTCCCGTGCTAGCAATTTGATCAAGCCAGCTTCGGCAGAAAGCAGCATGCGTTCATCAGCGAGTAGTGCCGACAGCACCTTAACTTCAGTTTTTTCTTGCCTGATGTCTTCAATGACGCACCTAAATTTTTTTCTACCTACACTAACTCGCAGATAAGGGCCAAGTAATGTGCATGCTGAATACTTCCCGGCCTTTGTATTCGGAAGGGCTTTGAACAGTTGACGCATCGCATGCCATGAACCGTAATCCTTTAACAGGTCTACTGCCAGTCCGTATTCCTCATGAGTCAGCAAAGCTTCGAGTATAATTGTCTGTTGATCTTCCTCCAATTCCCTAGAAGGATTGCTCTGATATTCCAACACTACCGCATCATGGTCCTCGAGTAGATCGTACCAGCGTAAAGAGTGAGGGTATGATGTAGTTAATGCCCGTGCCCGCAGTATGAAATTCGGTTCGCGGGCGGTGGTGCGGCGCGATACATCATTCCAAATATCTAAGGCCACAACATGGTCACCTGCATTAAATGCTAACAAGGCTAATTCAGTTGAATGATTGAGCGTGAATCCACAGTCCTTCTCAAGTCGCATCAATATACGAAGGGCTTCTTTGGAAGCACCAGAATCATTCAGTGAGGTCGTTGTTGCATCATTAGCTAGTACTTCGACAGTTTGCTGCAGAACCTCAGCCCAATGGGAGAATTTGAAGTGAGCTTTTATTTGTTCTGAGTCGATTTTATCCAGCGCACGTAGAAACTTGTTTGCATTCTCAGGCTCCTTGTTATTATTCAGAAAACGCGATGCAAGGACAAATGGTGAGTTGGCCAAACGGCCAGGGTCCAGCACTGCTATCTCGCTCACCTTGTTGTAAGATTTCGCTTCCCAATGGCACCTGATGGCTTCTTTTAGTTCGCCGAGCCGCTCATAGGAGTCCGCTGCCGCAGTGAATTCTCCATCAATATCATGGATCAGAGCTGTACATCGCTCAGTTTTTTCCTTGTCGTCCAGAGCGTCATATAGATTTCTCGCAAGTTGTAGCAGGTATGTACTTCTTTCCAGAAGACCTTGATTAAAAAATCGCTCCGCTAACGACTTGGGATCATCTCTTTCTTCGGCCCAGGTAGAAGGATCCCCTCGCATCATGTGGTGAATATCATCCTCACTCCAAAGTGACCGGCGTTTTTCGGTCAATAATTCCCCTATCTCTGAAGCATTAGTGGCAAAGTTCCAGAAATGCTCAAGGCCCTCTCGTGTATCAACAATTAGTAATCGTCGCTGTGATCTGCTCGCCCCAACATAAGTACCGTTGAAAAAATACTCCAAACTGAGCGTTTCCTCCCGGGGTGGTGGTGAACCATTTTTCTCCTTGATCTTAGATATCACGTTGACATGTCCATCATGTATGGCTTGTTCACCAAACTTGTAGAGAACGACACGCCCGAACTCGAGCCCTTTTGCCCGCATGGGACTCAGCACGCTACGTGCAATTTCGCCTTTCTCATCCAAGGCGATAGTTCGCAGGTGTTGATCATTCTCCACAAATGCCTTTTCCTCTCCCTCTTGGCAGGGAACCACGATGACCAGTTCTGATTGATCTTTGAGTTTTCCTATGGTGCCAAGGTCAACTTCAAAATAGGCTGGAGGTGTGCCCTTATCAATGGTCCAAGCCTTCTGTGGTGTGACATCAGGAATATCAAACAACTCCGCCCGCTTGAGTTGCACCAGATTGCAGAAACGAACAATGCTAGATGTGGAGCGGTAGTTGTACGCTAGTTCTTTAAAAGTTAATTCGACCTTTCCCCGTTGGTCGGGGTCGAGTTGGTGCACAATATTGTCGTGAAAATTGGCTTTGATCGAGTCCCATCTGAATCCAGTCGGGTTAAGGGTCTGGAAGGGGTCGCCCGCGAAAGCATATGGGATGCGGGTTAGATAGTAGGGTTCTATACGTTTAGTTGCAAAGCAGGACAGTCGAAAAATCAGTTCCAGTTCAACAGTCGTGAAATCCTGCGCTTCGTCGCAGAATACACCTGGGTACTCAGAGGGTACTAAGTCTTGATCTAATGCTTTGCGAGCTAGGTCTTGGTCATCCCAGTGGCCCTCTTTTTCGCATATATCCCGGTACCATCCATTCCACACTTTGTCCCATACCAACTCGTATGTCTCTGGAGCTACTGTGATCTCGTCCCGTGGTAGTTCGGCGTAATCATCTGGATCGAAGTACTCAGATTCACCTGTACTCTTGCCCTTGATGTAGGTACGTAGCGTATGCCATGCTACTTCTGGCGCCAACCTCCGCAACTTGGAATCAGGCCCCTGCAACCGGAGTATATACATACTGCGAAACCGGTGAAAATCAATGTATTTGGCTTGGTTGAAATTACCTCCATCCAGCAGGGACAGGAGGAATTTACGGAAGTAGACGAAGGCGCTGTCAAATTCAGCCCGCATATCTGGGGCATGAAGATCGACGGCTTCAGTTAAAGCCAACTTCTCCGCTCCGCAATGAAAAATATCTTCCACCAACTTACGCGCATTCTCCAGTAGACGTTCGTTATAGGTAAGATATAAGGGTGGGCGCGCTAAGCGCTTATCCGGTGAACGGGCCAGATGGGCATGGAGGTATTCAGCAAAGAGGTATTGTAGGATAGTGGATTTTCCACTACCGGGACGGCCATTGATAAAGAGAGGGAAACCACCCGATTGTCTCGGGTCAAGAACGTGGCTCAATATATCGCTTTCTTCTGGGGACAGTGCCAGATTTGCATCGATACTAGCTTGAGTAGACTCCCATATTTCCCGATCATAGATGATAAAATCTGGATAGGCGCGTGAGGCATTACGTAGTAAATCGGTCTCATTGAACTGTGAGGATTCTTTAGATAATTTTTTAGCTGCCTCAACTATGGAGTTCAAGCCATAAACTGCACTTTTATCTTCAAGTGGTGCAATCAGAAATAGGCAATTATTATCCGGGAAATAACGATAGAGTACACGGAGGTCGTATCTGTCATGGCGGTATTCGCAACGGGTATGACCGTTCTCGCTCGTATCTTCGCAGATCTTTTCCAATACCTCCCAGACGGGTGTTAACAAGCCCTGTTTGCCTTGAGTTTCCCTCATCCACTTTATAGCTTGAATCCAGATGGGGCTTTCCAGAATTACGAAATCCCCCATTTCATGATTGCGATCCAACAAGAGATATTCCAGTTCTAGTTCGCTTGGTTGTTGCTTGGCCTCAATCGGTTTAGTTCTGGCTTCCTCTAGAAAGGTAACAAAATCGGCATCTTCTGTTTGTGGTACCCGAATCTTGCTAAAGAAGTTTTCGTAGTCATTACCGATTTCGTACTTGTATACGTGACGTAGAAAACACAGCACCACATCTTCACCATCTTGTACTTCGGCAATATTTATTCGCGTGCGACCTATACGCTTTTTAAGAAATGGATGTGGATGACGTTGCAGGCCTGAGGTGCTTTGCTCTCTGATGAGTTTATCTTTCAGTTTTTCAATATGTTCAAGCTTACTGATCCGATGTGTGTCTTCATAGCATTGATCTGTCACGTACACATAAAGCATTCCTTTCTCCTTCTATCGGTACCTTGCTGGCTGCATAAGTTTCTGTGCTTCTTTGCTTGGTTTGATGATTCTAGGTTTGTGTGCTGCTTTACTTCGATTAAAGCGCCCCCTAGATACCCCGGATAGAGGTCACTTCAATCTGCCTGTTGCCTTGCCGCGCCCGTAAGGTGCAAGTATTCGAAAGAACCGTATGATATTGTTATCGAACAATATTGCGGATGACCTGTTCGTACAATGACCAACGTCATATAACCTTTCCATATTCTGATAATCGCCCTGGCCGGTTGTTTAACAGTGCTCAAAAGGCAGTTACGGAGAACGATCTTGGACCTGGTGTAAGTTGACTGAAGACCGGGAACCGATTAAGACTTAGCAGTAATTTAACAGCATAGATAACTAACTCATTGAAAAATAAGGAAAGACCGAGGGTTAGAATCCCTCTCTCTCCGCCAAAATATCAATATAAATCATAATATTACATATAATTCAGTTTGTCGGATTGGCAAATGTTGGGGTTATTTAGGGTTTTTTGGGAGTGCTGATGACAGGAAACGGGCAGGATTTTTGCCCCACTTATCCACCACCTTCTTTCCCGCATCGCCTGGTATCCATTATCTGACGCAACCCAATCGCTACTCCGACACCCCGCAGGTGGTTGCGGAATACCTGGGCTTGAGCATCAGTACCCAAAGAGTGGCTGCGAAATAAATGAGTGAGTGGATCCAGAGGAACTTATATGAGTCTCAATGATTTTCTGGATGCGATTGGTTTCAGCCGGCACAAACACAATTATCGGGAAGCTCTGCTTTCCAGCGTTGGGGGTTTTCTCGGTATTCTGGGCATCTTCATGACCAGCCAATGGCTATTTGACCCTGATGTTGCCGTGATGCTTGTACCCTCCATGGGAGCGAGCGCGGTTCTGCTCTTTGCTGCGCCACATGTGCCATTTTCCCAACCCTGGAATGTGATTGGCGGGCACGCCCTGTCGGCGCTCGTCGGTGTCGCCTGCTGGCAATGGATTCCAGATTATGTGATAGCAGCGTCCGCCAGTGTGGGGCTGGCCATTTGTGTGATGTATTTTGCACGCTGCATTCATCCTCCGGGCGGTGCGACTGCGCTGGCTGCAGTCATAGGTTCGGAAAAACTGCATCAACTGGGCTTTGCCTATGAGTACGAACCTGTTTTGCTGAATGTCGTGACCCTCTTGGTGGTTGCGATTGTATTCAACGGCTTGTTCACATGGCGCCGCTATCCGGCTCACCTGAATTTGAAGGAGACAGCTGTTGAATCAAGGGTTCAGGGGTACGCGCCGATCAACCACGAAGATTTCGTCTATGCCTTGAGTCATATTGATACCTTTGTCGATGTCACTGAAGAAGACTTGCTGGAAATCTATAAGCTGGCAACCAAGCGGCACGTTCAATCCTCAGCTGCTCCGTAGCGCCGGCTTCGGTATGATGGCGCAAAGAAGGATGTATTTATGAGCAGCAAGTGCTACACAGAGGAGTTTAAAATCGAAGCGGTTCGCCACGTCACCGACATTTATTGATTTTTTTTCGGATATTATCTCCCGGTAACCACTCCCCCCACCAAAGTCAATCGTCCAGCGATTCTCCCAACTTTTACAATAAGCCCCTGTCAGTATGTGACACAGTCGTGGAGGTATCCTGGCTTACCCTTCTTCAGGTTGTCTATAGCCTGTCTGAACAAATATTTATTATCAGCTGCGGCCGCTGCTTTCTCTCTTAATCAGTCGCGTGTGTGTAGTGTCATCATTGATGAGCCTGACGATGTTTTTTTCATCCTGTTATCTGGAGTGAGAGCCTCTAGTGAGTGTTAATCAGTGTGTGTCATTTCCCGCAGTACTGTGTGAAATGACGTAAAAAACACACTAAATTAGCCAAACGTCGAAAAAAATCAACGAATAGTATTGTAAGTGAATGTCTGTCTTGGTACATAAGCCTCAACTAATGCCCTGGAGCGACGCCCCCCGCGAATATCCGAATCCATGATTTAGGCGCTCGTATGGCTAGGTGTATTAAGAATTTGGCCCTAAACAAAAACAATCCATCAAAAGGAGTTCCCATGAAGCAGTATACGCACCACTATCGGCGCCTCCTACTCGTCACGCTGGTTGCCGCCGCGGTCCATGGCCCGACATTCGCCGAAGAGGTACAGCTTCCAGCAATTACCGTCACCGAGTCGCAGCCCCTCGGGGCTCAGCTAAACGCCACGGACATCGACGCAAAAACGCTACAAATCCTGCGCCCCGCCACCTCGGATACCGCCAGCCTTCTGAGAAATATTCCTGGCGTTAATCTCCAGAACGCCGGCGGCGTTTCCAGCCTCCCGGTCATTCGCGGCATGGCCGATGACCGTCTGCGCATCAAGGTTGACGGCATGGACTTGATCTCCGCCTGCGGCAACCACATGAACCCTCCGCTCTCCTATATCGATCCGACCAGTGTTGGCAGCGCCACGGTCTTCGCCGGCATCACGCCGGTCAGCGTGGGCGGAGACAGCATCGGTAGCACGATCCTGGTGGATTCCCCCCCTCCGGAGTTCGCCTGGGCCGGCGAAGGCACGCTATTCAAAGGTGAAGTCGGAATGTCTTATCGCAGCAACGGCAACGTAATCAGTGGTAATGCCGCCGCGACGGTCGCCAATGAAAAATTTAGCTTGAGCTACCGCGGATCGACGACCAAGGCGGACGACTACAAGGCGGGCGAAGACTTCAAGCCGGCAGGGCCTGCGGCCGCTGGCCGGGAGTGGCTGGATGGTGACGAGGTCGGTTCCACCATGTACAAGTCGACCAATCACTCACTTGACTTTGGGATGCGTCATGAAAACCATCTGCTTGAACTAAAGTTTGGCGTCCAGGATATCCCCTATCAGGGTTGGCCCAATCAGCGCATGGACATGACCGGCAACGACAGCAACCAAGTCAATCTGCACTACGAAGGGGAGTTTGACTGGGGTACCTTGGATGCACGCGGCTATCGTGAACATACGCGTCATAAGATGCAGTTTTTTGACGACAAGCTCTTCTGGTATGGCTCCGATACGAAAACTACGGCTCTCTTGGATGGCATCCCGTGTGAGCCCTCCGGAGGAATGATGGGCTGCGCCGCAGGCATGCCTATGGACACCGAAGGAGACAACACGGGCCTGGTCGTCAAGACCAATATCGTCCTTTCCGAGCGTGATCTGCTCAGGGTGGGCGCTGAAGCCCAGAAATACCGATTGGATGACTGGTGGGATCCGTCAGGCAGAGGGATGTGGCCAGATACCTTCTGGAACATCAATAACGGCGAACGCGACCGGTTGGCGGCCTTCTCCGAATGGGAAGCCCAATGGAATCCGAAGTTGTTGACGCAACTCGGGTTACGCTACGAAAGAGTCCACATGGATACGGGCGAGGTGCAGGGGTATAACGTAGATAAGTACGGGGTAGAAGCCGATGCCTTTAATGCTGCCGATCGCAAGAAGTCCGACGACAATATCGATCTGACCGCGCTGGCTCGCTTCGCGCCGGACACCACCAGCACCATCGAGTTCGGCTATGCCCGGAAGACCCGTTCGCCAAACCTGTATGAGCGTTACGCCTGGTCGACCGGCGGTATGGCCATGCGCATGATCAACATGACCGGTGACGGAAATGGCTATGTCGGCAACCTTGACCTGGAGCCGGAAACCGCCCATACCGTCAGCGCGTCCTTCGACTGGCATGATGCTGGTCAGGAGGAATGGAGTCTGACGTTGGCGCCTTACTACACCTACGTCAATGATTACATCGATGCCCGTCGCATCGACCCCGTAGACACCTCTACCGACGCCTTTGTCTACCTCCAGTTCGTCAATCAATCCGCGCACATGTATGGTGTGGATATCTCCGGCCAACAGGTTCTGGCGGAAAACACCCAGTACGGCGATTTCACCGCAACGGGCATGCTGAATTACGTCCGTGGCAAGAACCAGACTACCGATGACAACCTCTATAACATCATGCCGCTGAATGCGCTACTGGCAATAGAGCATCATACGGGCGGCTTGACCAACGTTATCGAACTTGAGCTGGTGGATGAGAAGACCCGCGTCTCACAGGTCAGGAATGAACTCCAGACTATGGGGTACGGCCTGTTCCACCTGCGGAGCAACTACCAGTGGAAACAGGTCCGCTTTGATTTCGGAATCGAGAACATTTTCGACAAGTTCTACAATCACCCGCTGGGCGGCGCCTATCTCGGTGAGGGCAAGACCATGACCGGAACCGACGTTCCTTGGGGCGTCTCGGTTCCGGGCATGGGTCGTTCGCTCTACGCTGGAGTGAACGTCACGTTCTAGCCGGAATTGTTGTCTGCACCTTTCAACGCCGACGTCAGTCGGCGTTTTTTTTGAATCAATCTGGCAATCAAAGATCAAACACCAGTGAGAGCGAATGATCAAGGGAAGCACAGAGGGGGTTCAGCCGTGGCCGCATGACTTCAAGGATCGATTGCCAGGTGGGTTATTTGGCATCCCGCCCCATCTGCTGGCCGATGATCATCACAGGTTCTCTTTCGATGCGCGCCACACCACCCATGATCGCAGTCATCTGCGAAGGCCCCATCACTGTGGAGTCTGGGACGCCTCTTCCCTGGTATAGAAACAGCCATTGCGCAT
>NZ_JAAVSH020000001.1:2551822-2588137 GCF_011947365.2 endosymbiont of Lamellibrachia barhami | reverse complement strand
TACGGGGTTGAAGCCGATGCCTTTAATGCTGCCGATCGCAAGAAATCCGACGACAATATCGATCTGACCGCGCTGGCTCGCTTCGCGCCGGACGCCACCAGCACCATCGAGTTCGGCTATGCCCGGAAGACCCGTTCGCCAAACCTGTATGAGCGTTACGCCTGGTCGACCGGCGGTATGGCCATGCGCATGATCAACATGACCGGTGACGGAAATGGCTATGTTGGCAACCTCGACCTGGAGCCGGAAACCGCCCATACCGTCAGCGCGTCCTTCGACTGGCATGATGCTGGCCAGGAGCAATGGAGCCTGACGTTGACGCCTTACTACACCTACGTCAATGATTACATCGATGCCCGTCGCATCGACCCAGCCGATACTTCTACCGACGCCTTCGTCTACCTCCAGTTCGTCAATCAATCCGCGCACATGTATGGCGTGGATATCTCCGGCCAACAGGTACTGGCGGAAAACACCCAGTACGGCGATTTCACTGCGAGTGGCATGCTGAATTATGTCCGCGGCAAGAACCAGACTACCGACGACAACCTCTATAACATCATGCCGCTGAATGCGCTACTGGCAATAGAGCATCATACGGGCGGCTTGACCAACGTTATCGAACTTGAGTTGGTGGATGAGAAGACCCGCGTCTCACAGGTCAGGAATGAACTCCAGACTATGGGGTACGGCCTGTTCCACCTGCGGAGCAACTACCAGTGGAAACAGGTCCGCTTTGATTTCGGAATCGAGAACATTTTCGACAAGTTCTACAACCACCCGCTGGGCGGCGCCTATCTCGGTGAGGGCAAGACCATGACCGGAACCGACGTTCCTTGGGGCGTCTCGGTTCCGGGCATGGGACGTTCGCTCTACGCCGGAGTGAACGTCACATTCTAGCCGGAATTGTTGTCTGCACCTTTTCAACGCCGACGTCAGTCGGCGTTTTTTTTGAATCAATCCGGCAATCAAAGATCAAACGCCAGTGAGAGCGAATGATCAAGGGAAGCACAGAGGGGGTTCAGCCGTGGCCGCATGACTTCAAGGATCGATTGCCAGGTGGGTTATTTGGCATCCCGCCCCATCTGCTGGCCGATGATCATCACAGGTTCTCTTTCGATGCGCGCCACACCACCCATGATCGCAGTCATCTGCGAAGGCCCCATCACTGTGGAGTCTGGGACGCCTCTTCCCTGGTATAGAAACAGCCATTGCGCATAAAACCGGATATTATCTCTGCATGAGCCTTGAGGACACTGCCGTTGGCATCCCGGCTTCCTACCCAGTCATCTGGCAAACCATCGAGAATATGCACAGGTGCAGGACAACCATCAGCAAAGCACGAAACAACACAGAGGCCACTGCGGGTATCCTGAAAGGCCGGTATAAATCCCTGCTCCCGATTGCGGGTGCTGATACCTCTTGTATTGGCAAAGCGATGATTCTCATGTCTCAATGATTGACTGCTCAATATCCCCTTTTGCGTGATATCGGACTCTTGCCGGTTACCATGAGCGCTTGGAAGACACTCTTCCAGAACTGGATCGGTCTTTATCATGATGCTCTCCTACTATTTTCAGCACACATCCTAAGATTTCTATACTAAGTGTGTACGCTGAGCGACAGCATGATATAGGTAGATCCATGTAGTTGGAGGGCGGTTTTTTATGCATGACGAGTGGGAACAACGCCTCAGCCGAATCTTCCTCGCAGCTTCTGCCTAACCTGCCCCGATCCCGTTTACAGATTCTTTCCACCATTTCCCAGCCGAGAATGCGGAAGAAAATGCCGTTGCTAACAGGCCCCAGGTGGATTCTCGCGAAAGGTAGGCTATCCTTCCTATACTCAACCGCTGGAAATAGTCTCACAAGGGGGAGGATGGATCCGCTGTTTACTACAGTTGGCATTCACGATCCAAACCCTAATCCACCAATAAATATCCCGTCGGAAGCACCACTATGAAACTGCTAAGAAATGTTTTGGCCGTCATCGGCCTGCTTACCCTTTTGATTGTCACTGTGGCTGTAAGTCAGATCTGGTCAGCTACCCGGCACTTCGATCCCGATGCCTTTGCCCTCTATAGGGAATTTGCCGGTAATCTCCTGGAAACCGGCGACCTGGCCAGTGCCTTCGTCTGGCGAGTAAAGGTGGAAGACGATATTAAAGTTGAGGATGTCAAGGAGTCCATGAAGAGCCTTGCCGTTGACAGGAACCTCTTCTTTGTCAGCGACTCACCCTTTTACAAACAGGTCAAGGCCGTTACCGGAAAAGATTTTCGGCACGTGTCCTTCATGCAGTTCTGCGACGTCAAGGTCGGTGTGAAGATGCTCGACTACAACGATGCCTATTCCGCCTTCATGCCCTGTGTGATCAGCGTGGTGGAGGACAAGGAAGGCAAGGTGTGGCTGTATGCCATGAATATGGATTTTCTCATCCACGGAGCCAACGAACTACCCCCGGAGTTGAAGAATGATGCTCTACGGGTGCGTCGGGTGTTGCGGGAGATTATGGAAGGCGCAGCCGCGGGCGAATTCTGATCGATCCTCCGGATCGATGGCAGACCTGGTTTATGACACCTGTCGGGGCATCAGTATAGGTCGTTTGACGCAATCGGTCTAAGCTGATGCGTGTTTGTTCAGCAGTGAGGTCATCTCCTTTGACAATTGGCTCAAGTTTACCGGTTTGCTCAAATAGCTATTGGTACCGGCCTCTATGCAACGCTCTTTGTCGCCCGGCATGACCAGTGCGGTCAGGGCGATGATTGGAACCGATGCCAGGTGTGGCATCGCCCGGATGCGCCGTGTTGCCTCCAGGCCGTCCATCTCTGGCATCTGTATATCCATCAGGATGATATCCGGATGGGTATTCGATGCCATTTGCACGGCTTCCACGCCGTTTCTCGCTGACAGGATTTCGAAACTCTGACCGATGAGGAATTCGGAAAGTATGATTAGATTGAGCTCATTGTCTTCCGCCATGAGTACGGTGGCTGATCCCGTGCGAGGGGGCGGTGCGTCAGGGGCGGGTAAGTTGCTGCTCTCTTGAGTTGATGGCTCAGCCTGAACCTGCGCGTCCCTGTTCCATATCAGGCGCACCATAAAGCGGCTGCCGTGCCCAACCTCACTCTCCACCCAGATGCTGCCTCCGTGCAATTCTGTTAGCCGGTATACAAGATTGAGCCCGAGTCCTGTTCCTTCATGTTGGCGTGAGAAAGTGTCGTCCAACTGGACAAAGGGTTTAAACAGCCGTTCAAGATCCTCCGTTGCGATACCGCATCCGGTGTCCCATACGGTGAATTCGATGCTGTTGTCCTCTTGCTTTCCTTGAACATCCAAACCAATTGTCCCCCCGTCCTGAGTGAATTTCACAGCGTTTCCCATCAGATTGACCAGGATCTGCTTCAGGCGAATCTTATCTGCCCAAACAGTTTCTGTCTTTGGATCCCGCTTGAAAGCAATGTGCTGGCCCTTTTTCTCCGCAGCTGGCCTGACCAGTGTCAGACTGGCCTGGCAGATATCCTCCACCTGAATCCAATCGGGCTCCAGTTCCATGCCTTGGGATTCAATCTGGGCTATGTCCAGAATATCGTTGATCAGTGCGAGCAATTGGTTGCCGCTATCGGAGATGATGCCGATATAGCGCTGTTGCAGATCGGTCAGTGGTCCAGGTCTTTTCCCGGACAATATCTCCGAGAGACCCAGGATGGCAGTAAGAGGCGTGCGTAGTTCATGGCTCATGGTGGCAAGGAATTGATCTTTGGCGTGCACGGCCCGTGACAATTCGTCGTTGCTGTGACGCAGGTCTGCGGTGCGTTCAAACACGGTCTGCTCCAGCATGCTTGCGTGCGTTGTTCCACCTGGGCTTCCAACCCTTCGTTGAGCTGCTGAAGGTTTTTCGTGGATTCACGCTGGGCGATCTCCTTCTCGCGCCGCAATATATTGATGCGGTCCGCCAGTGCGATGGAGAGCAGCACGACTTCCATGGCGGAGCCGACCTGCATCGCATAACTGGTAAACAGATTACGCGGCACAAAGCCAGTGAACATCAAACCGGTGACAAAGATCCCGAACAGAAACATACTCCAGGCAATGACGTAGAATCGCGCGGGCCGATAACCTGAGCGCAAGCTGAGATAGCCGGCGGGCAAGAGCACTATGGGTAACAATACGCCCGCAATATTTGAGACAGGGGCCATGATGTCATAGGTCAGAACCAGGCTGCCTAGCATGATGCCCAGGCTGAATACCATCAGGCCCTTCAATAACCAGTCGATCCTCGGCAGATATTCCCGCGTGGTGAGAAACTGCCGGGAGAAATTGGTGGCGAAGAAAGTTACCAGACCAACGAAGAAAGGCACCGAGCGATTTGCCCACCAGGGGTTTTCCGGCCAGAGGTAGAGCTGGGCATAGCCGTTGAGGGAGAGTTGGAATAACAGGTAACAGGTGATGTAAACCACGTAATGCAGATAGTTTCGATCCTTAACGAACAGAAACAGAAACAAGTTGTAGAGGATCATCACCAGCATGATCCCGTAGTAGACCCCATGGATATAACGGACCTTGCCATTCTCTCTGGCAAATACCGTTGTGGACCAGAGATACAGCGGCAGTTGCAGACTACCTCCGGAATGAATACGCAGGTAATAGGTTTGTTCGGACTCCGGTATGGCAGGCAGAGAGAACAAAATGTCAGGTGAGGGGAGTTCCCTAATGGAAGCTGGCAGCGTGTCACCTGCTCTTGATACCTTGAAGTCTTCCGGGCCATTCGGGAGGTAGAAGGCGATGGAATCCAAGAGTGGATAAGCCAGTTGCAGCAGCAGGGGACTGGCGTCGGTCCAGCGAACAGAAAAACGCAGCCAGAACGCGGATCTACTGTAACCGAGGCTGAGCTGCTCCTTGCCGACAGGGTGAAAGCGTTGTTCGAATGCAGGGGAGGCTACATCGAAAATATCCAGGTCTGCCTGTTTATCCTCGAATATTTCCAGGTATGGACCGAGAATGACCTGCTCCGTCTGACCCGAGAGAAGCCGTTGGTCAGCGGCGTTTGCAGAAAGGCTTGACCATAGCAACAGCAGGGTCACCAGCAAGCGCATCGTGGCGGAAATGAATGACTCGGCATGTCTACAGCAGCTGTTTCCCAGATTTACGAGTGTAGTGACACAGGTTTGTGCAGGCAGGCAAGCATTGTCTTTCTGACAGGGTGTTCGCCCCCCTTGACGCCATTGATATGTTAAGTATAACCCTTGCTCAAGTGCTTCTTAACACCTCCTGAAGGCAGGCCGGTTGCTTCACAGATAATTTCAGCCTGTCTGCTAAACTGGGAAGGAAACTCTCTAAGGAGTACCGGGCATCCGGGGTTTTGACCAGATATCCTCATGGCAAAGAGTGGTCTGTCTTTCGCTGGAGTGGATGCCATTCCCACCAAGCCCAGCACACTGCACCGAAGAGGACGGCAAGATGCCAACAAAGCGAAATAAAACCACCTTTGTGGTACAGGGACGAGATATTTCGACCCGGGAGCTGAACGAACAGCTGGCGGAAGAGCTGACAGATATTCTTCAGGTTGAGGTGCGTGACGGTTCAGCCGTCAGTCTGGTGCCGGATCGATCAGCTGACAGCCGCGCTGTGGAGTTGACGGCTACGGATGAGGACGTGGTCGAATTGACCCTTGAGGGCAATCTGCAGGTTTTTACCTCGGTGGGCAGGCTTCGGGAGGAGATTTTAACGGCTGAGTCTCATCGGGGAGCGAGTCCGAATCAGTTGGTGATACCCAGGCGGCTGACGTTCTCGAACCAGCATTCACGAGGTGAGGATGGACTGCTGGTCGAGGCATTCAAGCTGCTGGATGTCAAAGGCAGGATTATCGACCATGTGACCGGAAAGGCCGCCGAGTTTACCGCCAGAAAGGTTGCGGCGTTGATCGAGGATCAGCTGGTTGGCGACGGTGCCCTGTTTAGGATTCATCAACTCGACAGCAGTGGGGATGAGCGTTCCGGATTTCAGCCCGTAAAACCTGAAGAGATTGATAACAGGGTTCCCATACTGCTGTTCATTCATGGCACAGCCTCCAGTACCAGAGGTGGCTTCTCCGATCTTTGGAAAATGTCTTTCGACGATACCTGGGATCAGCTCAAAGGCTTCTATGGCGAAAATATTCTCGCCTTTGAACACCGCACACTCAGCGAAAGTCCTATCGATAATGCGATAGAACTGCTCGAAGCCTTGCCGGACAAAGCAACCTTGCATCTGGTCAGCCACTCCCGTGGCGGACTGGTTGGAGAGCTGTTATGCCGGGCTCAATTCGATGAATCGCGTGAGCCATTTACCCGTGAAGAGATTGCGTTATTCGATGCGGAGAACCTCTTCAGTCTCGCCGGTTTCCTGCAAGAGGTCAAAGACGATTACGCACATCATCGTCGGCAACTCCGAAAGCTCAATACGCTGCTCATGGAGAAGCAGCCCAAGATAGAAAGGTTCGTGCGGGTAGCCTGTCCGGCGCGCGGCACTACACTGGCGAGTGGCAAGCTGGATCTCTATCTGTCTGGTGTGCTCAATGTCATTGGTCAGATACCGGTGTTGAAGGTCAGCCCCATATATGGCCTGCTCAAGACCTTCACTTTGGCGGTCGCGAAGGAGCGTACACGCCCGGAACAGTTGCCTGGGTTAGAGGCACAGATGCCGGGTTCACCGCTCATCGGATTGCTCAACAGCGCACCGGTAAGTACCCATGCTTCGCTGGCAGTGATAGAGGGAGATATCAATCCCACAGGGATCTTTAAGAAAATTGCCATGTTCTTCCTCGATCAGTTCTACGAGAGTGATCATGATCTGGTGGTGAATACGCCTTCCATGGATGGTGGCGCACGCCGGGTGGCCCGTATCTCGGTGCTGTTCGATCAGGGCAGGGACGTCAACCATTTCCAGTATTTCAGCAACAAACGAACCCGCCGCGGCTTGTTGTCTGCCCTGACGGAGACCGCCTCACCTCCCACTGGCTTTCAGTTGAGAAAGCAGACGAAAAAGACGGTGGCTCGCACCCTGTCTGCCGAACGGGTGTCTGGTGAAGTTCCCACGGTGTTTATCCTTCCCGGATTGACCGGCAGCCATCTCGCTGTCGACAACAATCGAATCTGGGTGGATCCATTCGACCTGCTGCGGGGCAGGTTTACAGCGCTTGAATACGAAGCATCTGACGTCAGTGCCCAGCAGGTTGTTGGCCTCGCCTACGGTGACCTGATCGATTTTCTTGCTGCTACCCACGAAGTGATTCCCTTCCCTTACGATTGGCGCCGCAGCGTAATGGAGAGTGGACTGTTGCTCGCCGCAGCCGTGGATGAGCGGCTACGCAATACCGATCAGCCGGTACATATTGTGGCTCACTCGATGGGTGGTATCGTCTTCCGTGCAATGATCGCTCAGGATCCGCAGTTGTGGGATCGGCTACGGGAACGAACCGGTTCACGCGTGCTGATGTTGGGTACCCCGAACAGAGGTTCCTACTCCATTCCCAGAATATTCTCCCGCCAGGACCGTACGGTGAAAATGTTGGCGCTGGCGGATCTTCGGCATAATCAGGATCAACTGCTGGCTGTGCTAAGCGAGTTCAGGGGTATGCTTGAGCTGCTGCCCGTGGATGATCAGGGAAAGATACCGGCAGATAATCTGTGGGACCAATTCGGCAAGGTGTTGGGCGGTGACTGGAAGCGACCCGGAAAGGCAGATTTGCGCCGTGCTCAGAGTACCTGGAATAAGTTGGATAGCCACCCGCTGGACCCGGAAAGGGTTTTCTACATAGCGGGGCGCGCGGATGAGACGCCGGTTGCGGTGGAGGTGGATGAGGCCCTGAAGGGAAAAACCAAGATCCGTTTTTTCTCCACTTCCCAGGGAGACGGTCAGGTTCCCTGGAACACAGGTATTCCGGCGGGCATCAAACACTGGTTTGTCGACGCGTCTCATGGTGATATTCCTGACCATGAACCTGCCTTCACGGGGATGTTGGAGATACTGAAAACGGGCAATACACAACTGCTATCCACTCGTCCGCAGACGGCGCGAGGTGTTGAGGCGCGGCGTGAAATGCTGCCTGATCAGATCGATGTCTATCCTGATGAAGATGCACTCACAGCGGCATTTTTGGGACGCTCAATGGCAGCAGCCCCCCGTAAACCCGTGCAACTTCCAATCCAGGTCTCGGTGGTGCATGGCAACCTGCGTTTCGCCACAAGCCCGGTGGCAGTGGGTCACTATCAGGGTGACAGCATTGTCAGTGCAGAGGCGGCAGTGGATGCCTGTTTGGAAAACCGGCTGAAAAAGCGTCTGCTGCTAAATCTCTATCCCGGCCCATTACAAACCAACGAAGTACTTTTGAGGAACCACCAGGATGAGCTGCCCGGCGCCATCATTATAGGGTTGGGAGAGGTGGGAACCTTGACCAGCAGCGGTCTTACCGACACGCTCCGCGAAGCGGTATTGCGCTACGTACTTACCGTTCAGGAAGAGGGCATTGCCCAGCCGGAAGAGATCGGCCTGTCTGCGCTGCTGATCGGTACCGGTGCCGGTGGTATGTCTACAGAAGATGCCATTACTGCAATGCTGCGTGCGGTGTTGCAGGCCAACCAACTGCTTGCCGGGCCTGCCAACAATATTGAGCGTACGATTCAAAGCGTCCGGTTTATCGAATTGTATGAGGATGTGGCCGTTGGCGCCCTGCATGCCTTACACCAGATTGTTAAAGGTCCGGAGTTTAGAAACAGGATTACTGCTCTACCTGAGATTATTTCCAGCGATGGTCGATTGCGGCGCGTCTATTATGATGAAGACCCGGCGTGGTGGCAGCGCCTGCGTATCGAGAGTACTGATGACGGTGGCCTGAAATATACCTCCCTGGCGGGGCGAGCCCGGTTGGAGATGAGCATACAACCCCTGCAGAAACAGTCGGTCGAACCATTCCTGCAAGAACTGACCGGCAATACCTGGTCGAATTCCAGGGCAGGGCGTACTTTGTTCGAACTGCTCGTGCCCCGTGAGTTCAAAACTCACGTCCGGGATAATCAGGACATGGTATTAGTGGTGGATAAACATTCAGCGCGTTACCCCTGGGAACTGCTTGAATATGCGGGATTTGACGGAGATGAACCCCTGGCCAGCAAGGTAGGCATGGTTCGGCAGCTTGCCTCGTTTGAGAGTGATATTGGTAGCGTCTGCAACAACCACCGCGCCCTGGTTGTGGGCGATCCCCGGCTTGATGGTTCGGAGTTTGTTGCCTTGTCCGCAGCACAGAAGGAGGCGAGGGTTGTGGAACGTCTGCTGTCAGATTCAGGTTTTGATGTAAAACCCGCGTTGATCGGTGCCAGCGGTACTGAGATTCTCACTGAGCTGATGACGGATGACTACGAGATCCTTCATCTGGCGGGCCATGGCGTGGTTGACTACTCATTACCTGAAGATGGTTCGATCTGTAAAAGCGAACAGGGCAAAGACAGGCCTAAGTTGATAACAGGGATGGTGATTGGTAAAGACCATTTTCTGACACCCACAGAGATACGTCAGATGCCTTCCACCCCGGCATTTGTCTTCATTAACTGCTGCCATCTTGGCAGTACCGATACTTCGGGCCAACAAAGAAACCCAGCCTTTCATCGTTTGGCGGCTAATCTGGCCACGCAGCTGATAGGACAAGGGGTGAAGGCCGTTATTGCCGCTGGCTGGGCAGTTAACGATGATGCAGCCCAGACTTTTGCCGAGACCTTCTACGATGCCTTTCTCGACGGCAGCAGCTTCGGTGATGCCGTGAAACAGGCGCGGAAGGAAACCTATCACAAGCATGATCGGTTCAATACCTGGGGGGCTTACCAGTGTTATGGCGATCCAGGTTATGCCTTGATGACGGAAGCTGGACGACGGCGCCGCAGCAGCAAACAAACTTATGTCTCTTTGGCGGAATATGTAAGCGCAATCGAGAATATTGCCGAGTGGGCCAAGACGGCATCCGGCTCAGACGCCCGAAGCTGGAGTCAGAAGTTGGCCGACCTACTGCAACGTGTGCCACCGAAATGGGCGGAGAATGCCAGCTTGGTTGAAATGGCGGGACGCGCTTGGGGCCAGCTTGGAGAGTTTTCCAAAGCGATAGAGGCTTATGAACGGGCCATCTCAGCCGACCCGGCGGGCGCCACAATTCAATCGGCAGAACAATTGGCGAATTTTGAGGCGCGCGAAGCGGTCAAGCTACACGATGAAGGTCAGTTGGTGATTGCGAAACGTTTGGTGAATCGTGCCGGTAAGCGCATTGATGGACTGAACTCAAAATTTGGCACGACTGTCGAACGGCTTGCATTGAAAGGGAGTGCGGCCAAGCATCGTTCAATTGTCTATCTGGACAAGGATAAAGAGTGTCGTCGCTCTTTGACGGAGATGGAGGAAGCCTACAAAGCCTCCTACCAGCTCTGCCTCAGTCAGCAGGGCAAGATCAACACCTACCCCCTGACCAACTGGCTGACTGCTCACTGGCTACTGGTAAAGGCCGGGATGAGCAGTGATAAAGATCTGGGTGGAGACGGGGACTTTGACAGCCTGTTGGGTCAGGCTCTGCAGCAGGCTCATGTGTCTGAGTCCAGTATGGGTGGTGAATATTTCTGGAACGCCATAGCGGAGAACGACTGCAGATTGCTGGCTGCGTTGAAACAGGGTGATCTGGTTGACAGGAAGGAGGCAATTGCAGACACCTATCAACACATCCGCAAGCGTGCCTCTTCTCCGCGCCAGTTCCAATCCGTCATGCAGCATCTTGATTTTCTTAAACGTATGAGCGGACATTTCAAACTTGCGGAACAGAAGCCTTTGGAATGGCTGATCGACAACCTGAATGGCAAAGATTGATGATGGGATGGGATTGCCTGTGTTTTGAGGCGCCTACTCTATGAATTATTTAGTATCTCTCTGAGGAGACGGTTCATGAATACTGAAGAAGCGATTTTAATGCGGCGTGCTATTAAACACTACGATCCAGCCCATCGGATGACAGATGAGGAGATCAATCAATTGCTTTCATTGGCGATTCTTTCTCCTACGGCTTTCAATATTCAGAACTGGCGATATGTTGTCGTACACGATAAGGAATTGAGGCATAAAATACGTGCTGTGGCTTGGGATCAAGCCCAAGTCACAGATGCCTCACTCTTAATCGTTCTATGTGCAGACTTGAATGCCTGGCAAAAGAACCCAGTCCGTTACTGGAAAAACGCATCGAAAGAGGTTCAGGAATTTATGGTTCCTGCAATCGATGGCTATTATCGCAGTAGGGAACAGGTCCAGCGGGATGAGGCGATGCGATCATGCGGTATTGCCGCACAAACATTAATGCTTGCCGCAAAATCGATGGGATATGACTCATGCCCAATGGATGGTTTCGACTTTGATAAGGTTGCCGAACTGATCAAGCTTCCTGACGATCATGTAATTGCCATGTTCGTGGTTATTGGCAAAGGAATCAAAGATGCATGGCCGCGTCCTGGACAGTTGACGTTGGATGATGTCGTGATTGAGGATTCATTTCCCGGTAAATAAGAACAACATAAATATTGTATGAGTGGAAGTTTTACGAACGACCGTCGTGGTGTGTGCAGGTGATTAATCCGGCTTTGTCAGCTCGGTTTTCAAAGCCGTTACGACTTGTTGGTATTCAGTCTTCAGACTTTCCATCAATGGGAATTCAGCTTCGGTTCTTGCCTCACGGCCCATGGCCTCCAACTCCGTACAGATAGCTGACAACTGCGTTGTCCCCAGGATGTTGCAGTCAACCGCCTTTTCTTTGCTTTGGGAGCAGCCATTTCTCCAGCATAACCTGCAGGGTTAACCGTTCATAGGGTTTACTCAGATAGTCATCCATGCCAGCAGCATGGCATAGCTCCTGCGTACCTTTTTCCACGTCTGCGGTTAGAGCAATGACAGGTATGCGACTACCAGCGGATTCCAGATTGCGGATCGATTTAGTCGCTTCAAAGCCGTCCATTTCAGGCATGTGGCAGTCCATCAAAATCAGGTCATAATTATTCTGCTTCACGTTTTCTACTGCCACCTGCCCCTGATCCGCAAGATCCACCCGACAACCCAATGACTCCAACATACTCTCGGCCACCACCTGGTTTACCTCATTGTCCTCGACCAGCAGAATACGGCAGCCACTCAGTGTGGTTTCAGCAGCTGTGGCAGTTTCGTCGGGCAACACGTCTGCCGTTTGCTCATTGGATGGTTTTTCGATCAACAGGGAGAGTAGCTGATCATGCAGTTCCGTGAGTCGGGCGGGCTTGCTCAGATAGACCTCGATCCCTGCCTCACGCCAAAGAGTATCGTCAGCCTCCTCATGAAGTGCGGAATAGATCAGGAGCCGAATCTCAGCAGTGTTTGTATCCGCCTTGATTTTTCGCGCCAGGGTGATGCCGTCCATGCCCGGCATCATCCGATCTAGAATAGCCAGGGTGAAGGGCTGGTCTGTTGCTGCTGCTTCCTGCAAAATCTTCAATGCCTCATCGCTACCGCTGGCGCCATTTGCTTCAAGTCCCCAGTCGTTAATTTTTCGTACCAACAGGCTGCGGGTGGGTGAATTGTCATCCACCACCAATACCCGGACCCCGGGAAACTGAGCGAGAGATGCCCCCATAGGCATGCTGGCTTGCGCCTGCTTGCCAAACCGGACTGTGAACCGAAAGGTCGTGCCTTCCTGCTCTCTACTCTCCACGCCGATCTCTCCGCCCATCAGCATCACCAGCTTCTTGGAGATAGACAGACCCAGACCGGTGCCACCATATTTGCGGGTGATGGAACCGTCCGCCTGGCTGAAGGCACCAAAGATCCCAGCCAATTTGTCTGCCTTGATACCGATACCGCTGTCACACACTTCAAATTGAACCACGACCTCTTCGTTATTTTCCTCCACAGTGGAGACGTTGATCGCAATCGTGCCTTGATGGGTAAATTTCACTGCATTGCCCATCAGGTTGACCAATATCTGACGAAGACGGGCTCCGTCGCCAATTACCTGATTGTCTATTTCAGTCGGAATATTGCAGAGCAGCTCCAGGTGTTTTTTGCGTGCTTGTTCTGCCATCATCTGCAGCACATCCTCAACCACTTCCTGCAGATCGAAGGGCGCATGCATCAGCTTCAGCTTATTGGCCTCGATCTTGGAGAAATCCAGTATGTTGTTGATGACATCCAGCAGTGTCTGTCCGGAACGGTAGGCGGTTTCGGCAAGCTGCCGCTGCTTGCCAGTCAATCCTGAATCAAGCAACAATTCCGTCATGCCCAAGACGCCGTTCATTGGGGTGCGGATCTCATGACTCATGGTAGCCAGAAACTCGCTCTTGGCACGGCTGCCTGCTTCTGCCGCCTCCTTGGCTTTTTTCAAGCCATGAATCTGGCGATCCACCTCTTTTTGTAACTGGATGTTGCGTTCAAATACCGAATAGGCGGTACCACTTGAGTTGATACTCCTTTTGACGCGCGCCTTGAGTGCCTTGTTGATCTTCTCCTGTTTTTCAAGGCGGATCTTAAGATCTGCGATTTGTGACTGAAGGTCTTTTTCTGAATTCATTAATCCAGTTTTCCAACCACGACCCCGGTCAGAGTCTGGTTCACGTGAATAGAATTATATTGTTCTCCAAAGGTGCTGAATCCGATGAAGTTGATCTTATTGAGCTGTTTCTCGACCTCCAATTTCTCACCTGATTCCAGTATTTCCAGGCGCCGTAAAATGCAATCACACCCCAATGTGAATTCGATGTTGGAAAACTCCCCCTCAATTTGTTCAACCTGCTTCTTAAGCGTATCGACAAAACCGACCCCTTTGGCTACTGTTAATGGCAATCCATCATCAATCGCACAAAAGAAGGTCAGGCTGCCGTCTTCATTGACCTTTTCGATCGATCTTACATACCAGTCATTTCCAATCTGCAACATGACAGGATGGGTTGAAAATACCTGCGGTGTAAGTTTGTCAATTTCAAGACCTATGATTTCGGCATATTCGCTGGCGGCGGGGGCACCATCGATCTCTGTAACGATGCGGCGTGATGGGTCTGCCCCGGTAATGACCATATCCATATCCGAGGGTTCAAAGTGCTGTAGCTTAAAGGTCTTGAAGGGAAGGAGTGTTTCGATTATCGAAAATATTGCAGCGCCTGTCCTGAAGCGGCCTTCCACATAGACATGGGTTTCCTCAAACTTGAGGCTGTCACCCGCAGAACCCCCAATAATAGGAATACCAGCGAATGCGTTGAAAAGGGACGCGACAGTCTGCTCTTCCATACAGGAGAGGCCGTCGATCAACAGGAGTCCGAACATCTTCTTTGAGTCCAGCGACTCGGAAAATTGTAGGTTGGCTTGCAGATCGGATGCGAGCTTCTCAGCGGCCAAAGGATTGAATTCGTTGAGAGGATCAATGACTGACGTGTGAATCCTGAACATCTCTGACGAGAGGCTGAACCCAACGATTCCGCCATGTTGATAGGTAGATCCGATCTCGCCGGCGGTTGTGCATCCGATCACAGGGCAGGTGAACTGCTCACCTAGCGCCAGGCTGAGTCGATCGAGGTCATAATCAGCGGAGCAGAAGAAGATGACTCCCGCCATGTCCGGTTGTCTTACGTTTTCGGCAAATTCAGCAACAGCAGTTTCTTCATCCCGTGCAATGACTTCCCCTCTCTTTACGTAAATTGATTCTGATATCATTTTTGACTCCTGGTAATGCTATCTTTTTCGCAATGCGGGATCAGTGAAAGATGCACTGAATGTGCTGCGAAGAAAATTTCTTGGCTACATCGTTCACATTAGTGACAGCGATCTTTGCCTAAGCTGACACTTCATTCGTCTTCACCAAGTTCGCCAACAATTCCATTTCGACTTTTTGGTATTCAATCTTCAGGCTTTCCATCAGTGGCTGAGCTTTATGAATTTCCCCCTCACGACCAATGGCTTCCAACTCTTTGCAAATAGCAGAGAGCTGCATGGCGCCAAGATTGGCACTGCTGGACTTCATGCTATGGGCTGCCTGGTACAAAACGTCCGCGTCGCCATTGACTGCCGTATCTTTCATCTTCTCCATTAACCCAGGGGTTGTGTTCAGGTAGATGCCGATCACTTTGCCCAGGATATCGGGTGCCCCAGGGTGCTGCAGAGCACGTATTTTGTCCAGTACCCTTTGATCCAGCGGTTCGGCCTCATCAGTCTGTGCCAGTGTGTTTTCGATCTGTGTGGGTGTTACCGGCGGGTTGTGGTCAGTCGAGTTTGTTTGCTCTATGGGTAGCCATTTCTCCAGTACGTCACGCAGGGTTTCCTGTTCAAATGGCTTACTCAGATAGTCATCCATGCCAGCAGCATGGCACTGCTCCTGCGTACCCTTTTGTACGTCTGCAGTCAGTGCAATGATCGGAACGTGACTTGCGTCGGGTTCCTGATTGCGGATCGTTTTTGTGGCCTCGAAACCATCCATCTCCGGCATGTGGCAGTCCATCAAAATCAGGTCATAGCGATTCTTTTTTATGCTTTCCACTGCCAGGTGCCCCTGTGCTGCGACATCCACCCGACAGCCCAACCTCTCCAACATATTTCGGGCCACTGTCTGGTTTACCTCATTGTCCTCAACCAGCAGGATACGAGAGCCGCTCTGTGTGGTTTTGGCGACATTGACTGTTTTTGCAGGCAAAACTTTCGCCTGGTCCAATATTGAAAGTTTGTCGGTCAGCAGGGACAGCACTTGATGATGCAGATCTTTGAGTCGGGCGGGTTTGCTCAGATAAGCCTGGATTCCTGCTTCACGCCAATCTGTATCGCCAGCATCCTCATGAAGGGCTGAATACATCAGGAGTCGGGTATCTGCAATCGCTGGATCCGCCTTGATCCTGCGTGCCAGGGTGATGCCATCCATACCGGGCATCATCCGGTCGAGGATTGCCAGTCTATAGGGTTTTCCGTTGGCAGCGGCTTCCTGAAGCAACATCAGTGCCTTATCACCACTATCTGCATCGATTGCTTGTAGACCCCAGTCCTCAATCTTTTTCAATAACAAGCTGCGGGTAGGGATACTGTCGTCTACTATCAGTACCCTGGTTCCCATCAATAGATCGAATGACGTGGCTGCAGGTTTCATGACTTGTGTCTGCTTGCCAAACCGTGCTGTGAAATTAAATGTTGAACCTTCGCCCTTTTTACTTTCCACACCGATCTCGCCACCCATCAGGCTGACCAGCTGCCTTGAGATGGCCAAACCCAGTCCAGTGCCACCATACTGGCGAGTAATGGATCCATCTGCTTGTGTGAAGGCATCAAATATTCCCGCTAACTTGTCCGCATCAATGCCAATGCCGCTGTCCTGCACCTTGAACAGAATCAGAATCTCGTCGCTGGATTCCTTCACCAATGCAGCGCTTATCACAATCTCGCCCTGTTTGGTGAACTTCACTGCATTACCCACAAGGTTGATCAGCACCTGGCGCAGGCGTGGCCCATCGCCAATCACTTTACTGTTGATTTCAGCCGGGATATCGTCGAGCAGTTCCAGGTGATTTTCACGAGCCTGCTCCGCAACCATCTGCAGCACATCCTCGACCACTTCCTGCAAATCAAAGGGTGCATGCACCAACTTCAGCTTATTGGCCTCGATCTTGGAGAAATCCAGTATGTTGTTGATGACATCGAGCAGTGCCTGACCGGAACGATGGGCGGTCTCGGCAAACTGCTGTTGCTTGCCGTTCAATCCAGAATCACGCAACAGTTCCGTCATCCCCAATACGCCGTTCATGGGGGTACGAATCTCATGGCTCATGGTGGCAAGGAATTCGCTTTTGGCGCGACTTCCTGCCTCTGCTGCCTCCATAGACTGCGTCAGCTCAGCCGTTCTCGCCAAGACCTGTGACTCAAGATTCCGGCGATTCATTTCCAATTCATGCTGCACCTGTTTGCGCTCCACCACCTCCTGTCGCAACGTTTGATTCAGCTTTTCCGCCTTCTCCTTCTCTTCGCTCAGGTTTCCAGCAAGCTCCAGCTTTTCAAACTGTAACTGCAGGCTGTTTTTCAGTGTGTGATACAGACTGTATGAGCTACGCACCATCAAAATGGTATAGATGACGATTGCAATGCTCAGCAGGGCATCGTTTCCACCACGGGCAGCCAATAGCCAAACCAGTGCACCGGCAGAAGGTAACGTATAGAGCATCATAAGTTGTGGAAATGAAACCAGGACGGGAATCGATGCTGACTGGAGTTGAGTGACCAGGATTACGATAAGCATTCGGGTCCAGAGTTCACCGGTAAAACCCAATGGCACGAGCAGTGCCCAACAAATGCCAATTAGCGCGGTTGCACCGGCATAACGCCATGCCCAAGGCTTAGGATCTGACCTTTCAGAGAACGTTTTACGATATCGGACTACCACTCCAAAGCGGACAAGCACGATTGTCGTCAAACCACAGAACCAGGCAATTAACCATTCAGCCGGTGCTTCGCCCCACAATATTCCGGTAAGCAGTGAGGAAGCGACAAGAACAGTGATGGTGGATGCGGGGGCATTTTTGTAGAGCAGCGCTGTTCGCTCAGCAAAGATTTTAGCCTGAATGCTGTTGTTCATATTCTTCCTTCCCAATCACACGCAGCGGCTTGCTTTTCGTGAGCCGTGACTTGGCGTAAGGAAAGTGCCGCAGTTCCCTTGGAATATCCCCTACATATTGCAAACAACCATTGGGGTCTGAGCGGGTGATTCATCAGACTTTTTCAGCTCCACTTTCAATGCCTTCACGTATTGTTGGCTTCCCATCCTGAGTTAGCGTCCAGGATGCGCAAAACTTGAAAGGGTTTAGGCGCATCTTTCAGGAGAAATTCGTCAAAGTTGCACCTGAGAGGACTTTGTGAAAAGAGGTATCCACGTGTTTGCGTGCCTCGTAATGCGGTACAGGGAGGCCTTCAGTAGCGTCGTTTAGCAGGGCAAGAATGTAATTCCAACCTTGACAAATCACAAAGCAGTGTATATACACTTAATATGACTAATCACAACACAACCTGCGATCTCGGGCAGTGCAACTTGATTGGACAGACCTGCGCTGTTTTTAATCTGCGTAAGGCATCCAGAGCGGTAACAAAGCTCTATGAAGAGATTATGAAACCAAGCGGGATTTTACCGACACAGTTTACTCTTTTGGTGGTAACCCGGGCCTTTGGGCCGATCACTATCTCCTCAATGGCAGAGTTGCTGGTGATGGATCGCACCACATTAACACGCAATCTGAAGCCCCTTGAAAGAGAAGGTTTGCTACTGGTTGTACCTGGTAAAGATGACAAGCGTTCACGTGAAGTTAGCCTAACGAACAAGGGCTTAGAGCAGTTGGAAGAAGCTCTGCCTCTGTGGCAAGAGGCACAATGCAAGATCGACCAGGCACTTGGCAGCGTGCGTCTGGATCGGTTGCTTGATGATCTGACAGCGGTGGTGAGTGCTGCAGGATCTGCCTGATTGCTTTTTATCCCTTAAAGGTGCATATACACCTTAGCGAAGATTGACATGAATATCACATGAGTCTACTGGGATTTGAAAAAGGATCTTAACCCAAATGTGTCGGGCCTGAGATCATGCAGGCCTGGACTTGTATCCCACCTAACTGGAAATCGATCATATGTGTCCGATAGATATGAATGCCACAGGTTAAAGATGGTCTTGTTCATCTCAAGGCCAGACGCAATATTGAGGATGGCGACAGGCGGTTATTTGTTTTGTGATTTTGTGCTTAGGTAAAAGAATGAGGAGGCTCTCATGCAATTTTCGACACTACCGATTCTGATTGCCGTTATCTTTGGTTTCCTGTGGTTTCTAAGCAGAAGAATCCATCGCCTCGGCAGTATAAATTCATCACAGCGAAATTGGCTGGTTGTACTTCTTTTAATTCCGCTCATCTGGGGCGGTTACATCGGCTATCAGTCTAGCGTGGGTATTTTCGCCACTGAAGATTTTCTTAGCCTATTGCCCGGTTATTGGTTGCCCTATGTTCCAGTAGTTATCGCGATCATTTTGACACTGTTGGTTACTCCTCTGCGCATCGGCCTAAGAAAGCTTGTTGATGAAACTCCGTATCATTGGCTGACTGCGATACACGGCCTTAGAATTCTTGCGATTGGAACCCTGATCAAGGCGTCGATAGGAGTGTTCCCGGAAAAGTTTGCCTGGTTTGTGGGAGGGATGGATCTGTTATTCGGATTATCGGCGATAGCTGTAACGCTATTGGTGCATCGTGGCCGTTTGACTGATGGTTTTCTTCTTGTATGGCATCTCATCGGTGCACTGGTGATCGTAGCACCAGTTGCCGGGCTTATGCATGTTTTCATGCAGGAAGCCCTGTTTTCCAAACTATTTGCTTTTCCTATGGTACTGGCGCCAGCTCTGGTGGTTCCCTCATTTGTGATGCTTAATCTGCTGGTGGCCTGGCGGTTACTGGAAAAAAGGATGCAGAGGGGTTGAGGGAATGATTTTCTGGTATAGGAATTCAGCATTGATTCCTGCGCCGCCTCATAGGAGTGCTTGTCAGATCACTCAATCTCCAAAGCGGCTTTTGACTACCCGAGTCTCACCTTTATCGGGAATGGTCAGAACGAACAGGTCACCGTAGTTGTCCGGTGGTTCACCTGCGCCGCCCATCATCCAGTAGAGTGATTCCAGATTGAAGGTATTACCGACCCAGACCACTGTTTCACCAGCATGTTGCTGGGCAATTCTCTTCGGAATATCAGTGATGTCACCTCGGCTGACACGGATAATTGTAAGGCCATGGTGATCGGCCAGTGGTTGTACTGTGTCCAGGTTGCGCTGAATATCAGGGCTGTAGATTGCATGGATTTTTCTGTCACCCACTGCATTGACCAGCGCACGGGCCCGCGCTTTCCCTTTCTCGGTTAACATTTTGCTGATCTGAGTGCGCTCAGTATGGCGCAGCATTATGACAGTGGTTTCTGTGCCCTCTTTTGAGTGAACGATCAGCGAGGAGCAACCCGGTAACACGAACAGGCTGGTCAGGAATAGCAGCAGAATGAAGGCGCGTAGTGATGATGTCGTCATGATCTCTCTTTCCGAATGTTTTTCATTTTCTTGTTTCCACAGACATTGACTTCAAGTTGTTCAAAATGAAGAGAATACCAGCCAGGGATGGGCCAGGCTCAGATCGGATTTTATCAGAGTCTGGAATGAATATGGAGGACGATGCGCCGCATGCGAAGGGGGAAGATTCCCGGCGGCCTGTGCCGCCGGGAGTGATGGGCGTCTATCTCTCCATCGTTCCTTCGAAGTGGATCTCCACACGGCGGTTGAGTTTACGACCTTCTCGAGTGCCGTTATCGGCGATGGGGTATTCTTCGCCCATGCCGACGGACTCGATTTCCTCATCCGGGATCTTAGTATTTTGCTCGAGGTAGTCGGCAACCGTCCGTGCGCGGCGTTCAGACAGTTTTAGATTATAGGCGGCGGGACCACTGGCATCGGTGTATCCCACTACCTTGACCTCAAGGGTCTTGACGTTCTTGCCGCTGAAACGTTGGATGCGTTCGTTGATGATCGACTTGCCATCATCTGAAAGTTCGGCGCTGTCGAAGCCGAACAGGACTCCGGCCTTGATGTCGACCATCTCGGCGATGGTGGTGGTCAAGCTGACTGCAGTGTTGGTTGCGACGACTTCCTTGGTCACGACCACAGGCTCGGGTTCAGGCACTGGGGCTGGCGCCGCCATGGGCTCCGGTTTTGGGGCCTCGTATCCACACTCCAGCAGTTTTTCGGTTGAGTTGGCGTAACCGGTGCGCCAGCACTCACCGTAGCTGTTTTTGGCGACTCCTCCGCCGGACTTGGCGTAGCCGTCGACGAGACTCTCTTCGGCAGAAACGGAAAGTGCGCCTGATAACAGAATGGCGGCAGTAGTGAATGATAGTAAAATGTGATGTTTCATGTCAGTTCCCTATGTAAATATAGACAGCCTCACCGACGCTGTTGGCGTGGATACAACAATCTTCCAGGTGATTACGAAACTTTCGTAACCTTTATTCTTGGGGTTATTAGTCCCCCGGGATGCGGCGTGAATAAGTTATTACACAAATGATCGGGTGACAAGTTGCAGGTCGGTTCAAGTTTGTGGAACCGGCAAACACTGCTTGTTGTACGGTGCCTTTTTATGATCCGCTATGTTTGATCAGACCTGTGAATTCTGGTGTTATGCGGATCACTGAGGAGAATTTGGGTTCAAAGCAAATTTTAATTTCTTATCCTCGCACAAAGTACCTGGAATGGCTGAACTTTTTTCTGCTGACTGGATGAACGAACTGAATGATGCCTGGAACGCTGACTCTGAAGTAAAGGGGGGGGCTGTCCGAGACAGGCGCTGAGTAACGCAGGCTGGATACAGCGAGGTGTTTTTGCTGTTCTCGATTGAAATGCCGGTTATCTGTAATACATTGCAGATAACCGGCAGACTCGTTTGTTTTTACCGCGATCTATGTCTTGTGATCGTTGGTTGCTCAGGTCAATCAATCAATCAATCAACAATATCGTACGGATCATTGCCGAATGGATCTGGCCATGCCGGATCCTCGGGCCATCCACTAAGAATTTTCTCAGATTCTTTCATATTGCTCTCCTGCGAAGTGCTCGTTCATCGAAGTGCTCGTTCATTATTACGCAATATTTATACCGGAATAAAAATTTTCTAATAATTCAATGAGTTGAATTGCACCGAATGGGTCGACTGCTGAAAAGTGTCAAATGTTCCGACAAAAAAGCAGACTGTTCATGCCATTTTCTATTCGATTTATATAAATAATTACATAACATTTTGAAATTACAGGCAATATATGATTTTGTTCTGGTGTAAGAATTTTCGACAGATCCTGATGTGTCTTTTTTGATTATCAGGATTATTGATGGTTGGAAGCCTATAAACTCACACTGGCACCATGCAGGATAGAGTTGCTACTATTGCCATCTCAGCGGAGAAAAGACCGAGGAAAATTCAATGTCAAAACTATTGTCCCTGTCTCGCGCAGCCCGGCTCGCGGGCGTCAGCCGCGGTGAACTGCAGAAAAGGGTACGCAAGGAAGGCGCGGATACCTTCGAAGGTAAGCTTACTGTCGAGATCCTGGTCTCTCTCTACCCGCATATCGATATGGAGAAGGACCCCGTTCTGGAGCGGGTGCAGCGCATCAAGCGGGAGGCCCGTCCCAAGGCGCACTATAGCGATGGATGGATGCCTGATCCGCAGGTGTTGATGACCCGGTTGAAGGAGTTCCAGCATACTCTGGTGCAGACAAAGTCTTCACTCAACGCATCAGAGAATCTGCTCAACGAAACCCGCTCCAATCTACAGTCCGCTCTAAATGCTTCAGAGGAGGAGCTTCCTGCCGAGGTGGAGCGCTGTATCCAACGGCTGAGCAGAGCGATAGACCGGCTGGGTCGCGCCTCAGATGCGAAGGCAACCCTGTTTGCAAAAGATGCCATGTTGAAGATCGTCAGTGCCAGCGTACGTCTTCTGCCCAGTGGTCATGAGTTTTTTATCGAAGGCAATGATTCCATTCTGGAGGCAGGATTAAAAGCCGGACTCTATCTTGATTATGGCTGTACCGGCGGAAACTGTGGTGCCTGTAAATGCAAGGTGGTCTCCGGTGCTGTGCGAAAACTGCGTAACCACGACTATGTGCTCAGTACCAAAGAACAGGAAGCAGGCTATGTGCTGGCCTGTTCTAATACGGCCATATCCGACCTGGTTGTCGAGGCGGGTGAAGCGGGTATGTCAGAGGCGCTGCCGCATCAGCAGATCAGGGCTCAGGTTAAAAAAATAGAACTGGTGGGAGAGTCGCTGGCGCTCATGAATGTGCAGACGCCTCGTACCCGGTCGCTACGTTTCAAGGCAGGACAGTCGGTAAGTGTCACCACTGAGGATGGTCGTACTGCCGATCTCTATATCGCCAGTTGCCCTTGCGATGGACGTAATCTGCAATTCATCATCTTCAAGGAAGATGATGTTGATTTTGGGGATGCTGTTTTTGACGCTACCCTTGCCAGGCAGACGGTACTGTTAGAGGGGCCGAAGGGTGGTTTTGTGTTGCAGGAGGACTCCACGGTGCCGACACTGTTTCTGGCTAAAGAGGGCGGTTTCTCACCGATCAAGAGCCTGGTGGAACAGGCTATTACCATCGACAATGCGGAAGGGTTGAACCTGATCCACATAGGCGGAAATCCTGCGGACTCCTCGCTGGATAATCTCTGCCGCTCCTGGGACGATTCGCTGGATAATTTCAGCTATACCAGCACAGCGAATGATATCTCTGCAGACGAACTGGCGCAGTTAATACTTAATGCCGCTACAGATAGTGACCGGACGGAGGTCTATATCGCCGGACCTGCCGCCTGGCTGGAATCCGTCATGGATGCGGCTTCCCGTAACGGTCTCGATACGGGGGTGTGGTATACGGAGGCAACCGATCGGTAATAGATAGGGGGTAGGGTCTCAGTCCATAAACAATGGTCGGCGCAGGAAAAGATAGAAGCCGTATTGGCCGCCCTCGGCATGACCGTAGGCAAAATAGAGCGGTCCGACCGGCGTATCGGCCCCAAGATAGAGACTGCTGGCGTAGCGCATGTCATTCAGACTTATATCATCACGGCTTTGCCAGGCATTGCCCATTTCCAGGGAAGCGCCCGCATAGACCGGAAAGTATTTGCTGCGGTGAAGTCGAAACATATAACTGCCGACAAGCAGTGCGGTGTGCTGTCCTATGATCTGATTTTCCGACAGCCCCGACAGGTGCAGAAAGCCGCCAAGTGTGAATCGGTCTTGTAGCGGTGCGTTGTCGTCCTGTGTGCTGTTGAGTGAACCCGTGGCGAAAAGGGTGTGGTCGTCCCAGCTTTTTGCCAGGTTGAACTGCAGTTCAAACTGGTCAAAGTCGTTATCGGCGCCAAGGCTGCGGCGCGAACCGGTCCAACGAAGTGTTGAACGAAAGCCTTCCCTGGGAAAATAGATGTCATCCACCTCATCCAGCTTAAAACTGCCATAGAGTTCACCGCCACTGAAATCGTATCCCTGTAGTTTGGGCGGCCCGGCCACATAGTCCAGATCCCCAAGAAATCTTCGATAACCCAGCTCAATGCGGCCCCACTTGCCCAGTTCCCTCCCCGCGGATAAGCCGACACCGTACTTTTTGATCCCGTATTCAGCCACCAGATTGTCGTCAAGATATTTGCCGACATACTGGGTTGAATAGAAAAGGATGGGATGGACGAAAAATTCAGATTCGCTATCCAGTGGCTGGTAGAGTTCGGTGAAGAGTGTGGGTTCCCTGCCGAGTTGGACAAAGGTTTTCAACTCTCCATTGAGGTCGTTGAGTGGTTTTATAGTATAGGCTGAAGATGCATTGAAGTGGGAATCGCCAAGGCGGGGATTAACGCTGAAGTTCAAACCAAACTGTAGAAAGTCCGTACCCCAGCGCTTCTCTTTGGCTTTGATCAACAGGCCGGTTTTGCCCGCTTCTTCGATCAATCTGTAGCGGACGCTTTCAAAAATATCCAGGCCATAGATCTCGTCAATACTCTGTTCGAGTGCTATGAGATCAAGCGGCGCGCCCGAGTGGATGGACAGACGACTGCTGAGAAGCTCGTCGCGCAACTCAGATTGGTTCTCGACGCGTATAAACTCCACAATGGGTGTGGTTGGCTTGATCCGGCGTTTCTCACGATAGTTGTGGTATGCCTGTTCACCAAGCGCCAGCCGGGAGAGCGCTGGTTTTATTGCTTCAGCTGCAACCTTACCAATCCTGATCGCTTCGCCGGTTTGTTTGAAGTCGGCACTCTCGATATCATCCAATGCAGGAATAATCAGTATGTCCCGATCACTGAGGGCGGCGATTTGTGTTTCGGTATTGCGTCGCGTGAGGATGGTCGTCAACTGCTCCACTATAGTCAGGGCAGTGGTTAGCTCATCCTGATGGTAGAGCGGTGTGCTGATATCCACGGCGATGACGATATCCGCCCCCATCTCTCTGACTACGTCGATAGGCAGATTGTTGGAAACTCCACCGTCGACCAGTAATCGGTTTTCGATCTCCACACCGGCAAAGACTCCGGGTATGGTCATGCTGGCCTGGATTGCCAGGGCGAGGTCGCCTTTGCTGAGAATAATGGGATTGCCGGTTGCAATCTCAGTGGCAACGGCTCTAAAGGGGATGGGCAGACGAGAGAAGTCTGTGATCTCCGACACGCCAAGGGTCAGCCGTTTCAGTTCCAGACTGAATTTCTGTCCCTGGATCATAGCCGTCGGCAGGCTGATTTCCCGTTCCTTTACCCCAAGTTTCGCATTGATCAGTGGCAATCGGGAATTGATCTTGCCGCGCATGTTGTGTTTGGTGCGGCTGAGATCGTCATCGAACAGATTCTCCCAATCCATTGAGGTCAGATGTTGTTCGATTGTCTCCGGACTCATTCCGCTCGCATAGAGTCCGCCGATGATGGCGCCCATGCTGGTGCCCGCGATATAGTCGATGGGAATTCTGAGTGCTTCAAGGACTTTTAGAATGCCGACGTGAGCTGCGCCTCTTGCGCCGCCGCCACTCAGCGCAAGGCCAATTTTTGGTCTTTCAATCTGCTGTTGCGCCAGAGCGGTGGGCAGTTGGCACAGCAGCAGAAGGGCGAGCAGAATGCGTTTTACTGCCACGGGCATCCGGCTATTTCTCCATCCAGTCAAACACCTGTTTGCCACCGTCTATCAGAGGGGTGGCCGGTTGGTTTCCCAGCGCCAGACGGTGCAATCTGTCGAGGTCCATCACAGGTGGACGCAGGAGTGCGTCAAGATAGGGTTGCAGTGTTGCCGGTGCGCGAGCCTTGATCTCTTCTTCTGAGCAGTATTCAAAATGGGGAGCGGGCGCACCGCAGGCGCGGGACCAGGTTCTCATTAAGGTCTGCCAGTTGAACCGCTCGTCGCCGGCCACATTGAGCAGGGCCGGGAGGTTCGGTAGAGAGACGAGATCCCGAATCAGTGCGCCGTGATCTGCCGCAAACCAGGGTTGCAGCAGTGACTGATCGTCTCTGAGGATCGGGAGGGATTCCTGCGCATTCAGACGTTGTGGTAACCCAGGGTCTCTGCCGAACGGGGTGAGTGGAGCGTGCCCCGGCCCATAGAGTCCCCCAAGGCGTAGAGAGACGGTCTCCCGGCCACTCACCGCCCATTTCAGCGCTGCATTTTCCGCCGCCAGTTTTGCTTCCGCGAAGAATCCGTTCGGTTCTGCTGAATCGCTCTCCCGGTAGGCTCTGTCACAACCGGGACCATAGACCACTGCGCTGCTGACAAACAGGTAGCGGCGGGTGCTCGCGGGAAATGTTTCGGTAAGAGAGGTGACGTCGTCTTCGCTATAAGCAATCTGATCGACCACTGCCTGGGGCTGGAATTCGGCCAGCTGTTGGCGCAAGCGTCCAGTGTCGTGCCGATCGCAGATGAAATCTGGGGCGGGGCCGTTGCTCTCGCCACGGGAGATGCCAAGGACTTGGTTTCCGGCAGCCCGCAGGGCGCTGACCACTGCCCGGCCACCACAGCCGGTACTGCCGATGACGGCGATTCGTTGGGGGTCAGGCATCGAATTCGATGTAGGGTCTGGGGTAGGAGCGCAGCAGGCGTTGACGCACATAATCGGATGCCGGGTTCAGTGCGCGAACCGCCTCCCTGAAGGTCTCCGCTGTCTGTTCGTCAATGCTTGGAGAGGCGATCTCCAGAAAGCGGTCATCGAACAGTGGATCGGTATTGGCTGTGGTGCTGACGCCTTTTTCGTCCAGGTGTCCCTGCATCGTTTCGTAAGGTGCGCCCCGGTCAAAGCGCAGGGGGAAGGCGTAGAAGCAGGGACCGAGCCGGTTGGCGGCATCCCCGAGACGCTCAGCGATGGCGGCCAGTTCCCGAAGAAAATCCAGGGTGAACGCCAGGTCCTCCGGCGTATCGCCGGGCACCGGCTGCAGAATACCGAATACCGGCAGGATATCGTTCTTCAGACAGGCCTCCACCAGGTTGCGTGTACCCTCAAGATACCTTTCATGCACCTTTGGACGGGCATCGATCTTCTCCAGTTCACGCAGAGACTGGTGGCCGACTGCCTCAAGCCCAAAGTAGATGAGGTCGCAACCCGCTGCCGCGAGTTGCGGCACATCCTCCGGATGCAGGACATCCACCCGGCTTTCGGCCAGAAACTGCATGGGGGTCTCTTTGACTAGACTGCAGACCTCTGCGAGCCGCTTGCGATTGACCCCGAACAGGGGGTCGCAGATCCACAGATACCAGGACTTTTCCATGTTGGAAAAGAGTTCGAGATCCGCTTTCACCTTTTCGATAGGGTTGTGGGTGAAGCCAGGATTGGTCAGGCGCTCGGTGCAGAAGGTGCAGTGGTAGGGGCAGCCCCGGCTGGTAAGCCAGCAGAAGATGTCATAGCGTTCCGGATGGCGCATCAGGGACATATCCACCGGCGGTGCCGTGGGGAGGGTTTCTGCGGGCGGGTTGGAATGGATCTTTTCTCCATCGCGCCACACCAGTCCTGGTATCGAAGCCGGATTTTGCAGGCCGTTCCTTGCCAGAGCGAGTGCGGCCTGTTCCCCAGGCCCTGCAACGATGGCATCGATTTCGGGACAGCGTTCGAGGATCTCCGCGCCACAGGCGGTAACCCAGACACCACCCAGTACCACCGGCAGTGACTCGTTGCGCTGTTTCAGGACCCTCGCCATGGCGGCGCCGAACCGTCCTTCAACGGGTGACAGGCAGGCGATGCCGACCATTTGAGGCGACTCCTTCAGCACGGCATCGGCGATGCGTTCCAGCAGTGCCCTGGGGGAATCGGAATCCCCTTCGTCATCGAGATCGGTACTGGGATCGAGGACTGAAACTGCAACCCCTTCGCTGCGCAGATAGCTGCCAAGGGTGATGTTGGAGAGAGAAGGGCAGAGACCGCCTGGCAGGGTGTCGCCGGCCAATGGGGTGCTGAGCAACAATAGATCCGTCATCTTGGTCTGCTCCAAAAGGTGTGTGGGTTTGAGACTAAAAGAATCCCCGGCGTTACTCAAGGACTATGCATGACTTTCAATTTGCGGTTGTGGAGGCGGACTTGGGCTACAATCCCGGAAAGCTTTTTTTACCGAGCGATGCGAATCTTGAGGGACAATCATGAGTCAAACCAACAGGGAAACCTTCCCCTTGATAGAACTCTCCATCGGCACCCCGGATGTGGATGTCCAGGAGGCGTTCTGGGTAAAGATGTTCGACGGCAAGGTGATTTTTCGTGGACAGATGATGGGACTGCGTTTCAGTCGCCTGATCGTCTGCGGCGCCACCCTGGTCTTTCGTGAGGATCCCGATTTTCAACTGCCACCAGGACCGGGAGATGAGCGTCTCTATAACAACCACATCGGATTGCGTGTACATGATCTGGATCGGTCGGTGGTCGAGCTGGAGTCCCGTGGCGCTGAGTTTGTACTTAAACCGGAGATGGTGCGTGAGCTGCTCAAGCAGAAAAATGACGGCGCCCCCAAGATACTTGAAACCGACTATATCGCTCCCCCATTGAATGCTGAACGCCTGGCCCGCGGGGAGTACAAAATTGATGTGGCGATTCTGGTCGTAGAAGACCACATGATCGACGTCGTCGAGGAGAGACCCTGGTCGAGGCAGAAGCGAACCTGCGCTGCGGGAAACGCTCGTCATGCTTCTGCGCGAGAATCGCTCTTCCTGGGCGGCGGCGGTGATTTCTCCGTCTTGGACCAGGGCCGCCGCGCTATCGTGATAAACGCTGATATTCCTAAAATGTTCATTCCCGAACTCTAGTGTTTGGTCAGTAAGACCAGTGAAATGATGGTTTGGTTGCGTGCTCCATGTTACACCAACGAAGCGGTTACCATGATAGCGCGCGCAATCTATGCATTACTTTAAGTTCAGGTAAGTATATAACCAAGCCAGCGCCCAATTCCTCTTTCGACAGCTCATCACTGGTGTTGAGTCTGACCAGGCGTCGAAGATGTAAGATGCTTCCATATCGATGGTGCTGCAGCGAAAACCGATCGCGCCATCCCCAATGAGCAACACTGGTCGCATCTTTGGATTCGCGTCTCCGAATCACCAAGCTTGATATCCAACTCAACGGACTGATCCGGTTGGCCGCTCCAGTCGGGCGGGCAGGACGACCAGAGCGCCTTTTAACGATGGTATCCAGCAACGCCGTTTCAAATGATTTTTTCGCCCTCTGATATGCATCATGCATCAAAAGGACGCGCCTGAAGCGCCGGCGCTCTTCCGGGTTTCCTGAAGTAGTCATTGTGTCTGGCTCCCTATTAGGTGAAATTGCATTTGGGTTCCGCCGACATGGATGATGTCGCCATCCTGTAGCAAACGTGATTCTTCTCCAATCTTTTCGTCATTAATGCTGGGGGATACGGGACCTTCAAGATGAGAGAGGAAATAGCCGTCGTTGCGGAGAGCAATAATGGCGCAGTCGCAACCGGCCTGCCCGATACGGGTGAGATTATGATTCAGTGGGATGATCCGGCCAATATGCTCGCCGCTCATGATCTGTAACATGCCTTCATGCGGTAACGAGGCATCAGTAGCGGTAGCCGGGCCGATATTTGGAAAGATGTTCCAGCTCTCCTCCTCCTCCCCCCCAGTCTCCACCTCTACGACGCTGGTTGCTTCGGTGCGCAGTTTCCCTCCCGGTTCGAGAGCGTCTTCGGCATAGGAGAGGGTATGTTTGCCGATCTGAATGAGATCCCCATGCACAAGATCGGTTGATTCAACGACCTTACGATTGATGAGAACGGGATGGGTTTTATCTTGCGCAATGAGATGCGAGCCTGCTTCATCCAATTTGATGAGTATTTGTTTCGGTGCCACTGCCAGGCTGTCGATGAAAAGCGTACAGTCGCTATCCCTGCCGATAAGGGTGTCGCCTTGAGCAAGATGGTGGACATCGATGATACGGCCTTTGAAAGAAAGGGTTAGCTTGGGCATGGAATAACTCACTGCAATATACTGCGCTGGGGGATAGTAAAGAGTATTTTTCGGACGGTATCAACTACCTGAACTACTGTTAATCAGCGCCTTTGGCTTTTGATCTGCCCAGTTTGCCTTTGTAGGGGCCACAGGCGCACCTGGATTTCGTGAACTAAAGTTTTGGGATTCGTGGTAGTGGTTGGCATGAGGTGTGGCTTCTCTAAATGAGGCGAACGTGGGGTGCAACCTGCACACCATGATTACTCACGCTTCGCCAACTGTTGAATGATGCTGTTTGTTGGAGAATTGCACTTTAAAATTAACGAGATAACTCTATATCTTAGTGATATTTCTTAGCGTGACATAATTTTGACATTCTACTGATTTACTGCTTAACTCTGCGTCAAAGGTTTGCATCAAATTAAATTTGTGCCCGAATAATCAATAACCTGAATATTTTTGTATCTGGTGATCAGTGATTTTCTGGCGACAACTCAATAATTCATCAATTCATCTTATGGAGTCGGAGTGTAATGGGTGAAGCGGCGGAAAAACTAGCTCCTGCGTTTCCTCGACTCTGTGTCTATCTTGTTGATGAGGATCCCGAGAGGCGTAAATATCTGGAGCATATTCTCAGCTTTCTGGATGGGAATGTTCTGTTCGCCAGTAACCCGGATGATATCCATCAACATATCAAATCGGCAACCGAGGCCTGCTCTGCTGTTTTGGTCGGTCCGGATCTGGATCGGGATGCCCTCAGTAATTTTGCCAACAAGCTGAACGAATTGCATCCCGAGATTCCTCTCTTTCAGACTATTTTGAATGGGGGCGAGTTGTGGCGGGGATTCGAGGGTTGTGAAAACGTTATTGGCTCGCTGAGTCTCCCCACGCAATATGACAACCTGATGGGGTTGATTCATAAAGCCCAGGTCTATCAGGAGGCGCACAGACAGGGTGAAGTCGTTGCACGACCGGTAGAACTGTTTCGCAGTCTATCCGGCAGCAGTCGCGCAACTCGGCATGTCAATCGCATGATCGAGCAGGTGGCCGATTCTGATGCGACTGTCTTGATATTGGGTGAGTCGGGGACAGGTAAAGAGGTGGTGGCGCGAAAGCTTCATTTTCACTCCCACCGCCGGGGCAAGGCCTTTGTGCCGGTGAACTGCGGGGCGATTCCTGCTGACCTGCTGGAGAGCGAACTTTTTGGCCATGAAAAAGGGGCCTTTACCGGCGCAATCAGTACGCGCAAGGGACGCTTCGAGATGGCCGAAAGCGGTACCCTGTTTCTTGATGAGATCGGCGATATGAGTATGCCGATGCAGGTCAAGCTGTTGCGTGTTTTGCAGGAACGTACTTTCGAACGGGTCGGCAGCAACAAGACACTGCATGCGAACGTCCGTATCATTGCCGCGACCCATCGCGATCTTGAAAAAGCGATTGCTGAGGGCAGATTTCGTGAAGATCTTTTCTATCGTCTGAATGTATTTCCCATAGAAGTGCCACCTCTGCGGGACCGGGTGGAGGATATCCCGGTGCTGGTCAACGATCTGATTCATCGCATAGAGAATGAGAAACGCGGGTCGGTACGTCTGACCCCCGCAGCCGTTGCGGCCCTGAGTCACTATCGATGGCCGGGTAATGTCAGGGAACTGGCGAATCTGATAGAGCGGTTGGCCATCCTCTATCCCTTTGGAGTGGTCGACGTGGGTGATCTGCCCGACAAATTCCGCCCTGCAGGCGAGGTGCTCGATACGGTGCAGCTGCCCGAGGTGGCAATCCCTGGAGGTGAGTCGGACACCACACAGCATGCCCCGCGACTGCCCAACAACGGTATCGACCTCAAGGCCCATCTCGGCAGCCTGGAGCAGAGCCTGATACAGCAAGCCCTCGAAGAGTCGGGTGGCGTTGTCGCGCATGCAGCCAAGCGACTCCACATGCGTCGCACGACACTGGTGGAAAAACTGCGGAAATATGGTCTCCAGCGTCAGCATGAGTCGACGGGAATTTGACGTTCCTTGAGAATGGAATATCCAACTCGTTGAAATATAAAAAATAATAAAACAGGCACGGTTGTTGCTTTGTCTCTGGATGTCAAGATGACATTCAACTGCAGAGACATAAAACGTGCCGATGAACCGCTCAACGCCTGAACGTCAACAATCCCTCGAAGCGGCGTTCAATCTGTTCAATCAACTATCTGAAGAGCTGACCGGCTCATACCAGCAGTTACAGCATCAGGTACTACAGTTGAGCAGCGAACTGGCTGCTGCGCGTAGTGAACGCATCCTTCAATTGGCGGATAAAGAACGTATTGCCGATCGTCTGGAACGTCTGCTCGAAACGCTTCCAGCGGCTGTGATCGTGCTTGATGGCGAAGAGTGCGTGCAGGAGTTCAACCCGGCGGCACGGCGTCTGCTGGGTTCCATCAACGAAGGGGATGACTGGCGGGAGTTGCGCCGGCGGTTATTTCAGATCCCGCAACATTCAGGGGATGACCTGCGCCTCTGCAATGGCCGTATTCTCAGCATCTCATCCTGTGACCTTGAGCAGGCGCCTGGGCGTATCCTGGTCATGCTCGACGTCACCGAAACCCGCAAGCTGCAGGAGCGCCTGAACCGTCAGGAGAGACTGGGGGCGATGGGAGAGATGTCCGCACAGCTTGCCCATCAGATGCGCACCCCTCTCAGTTCCGCCTTGCTCTACACCTCCCACCTCTCACGCGACGATCTGACATCCGGTCAACGTCAACGATTTACTGGCAAACTGCGTTCCCGGTTGCAGCATATGGAACGCCAAATTCGCGATATTTTGATGTTTGCCCGAGGCTCGTCGGAAGGCGAAGAGCTTATCTCCCTTTCAGAACTGCTGGGTGAATTTGCGGAGGGTATCAGGCCAGAACTGAACGATGTGGCGGTGACACTCAAGATAGAGGATCTCAGCGCTGGGGCTGCCGTGATAAAAGGCCGCCGTGATGCACTGCTCGGCGTATTGAGCAATTTGACGGATAACGCATTACAGCAAGGTGCAAAGCGCATCACGCTGCTGCTGAGGGTTACAGATAATGTGGAATTGCTCTTCAGTGACAACGGCCCCGGTGTCCCGGCTGAAATCCGGGAACAGATTTTTGACCCTTTCTTTACCAATCGGGCAGGTGGAACCGGTCTGGGTCTGGCCGTGGTGCAGAATCTGGTGCTGAGTCATCACGGTGAGATCTGTCTGTCTGACAGCCTGAACGGCGGTGCTTGCTTCCAATTGGCATTTCCTCCTGTTTCTCCCCAACAGATACCCGTTGAATTACCGGTGTTAGGTGCCGGAAGCCCTCTCATTGAGGCGAGGAGATTGTCATGAGTCAGGCAACTGTTCTCATCGTAGAAGATGATCCTGCTCTGCGTGAAGCACTGAGCGATACCCTCGAACTTGCCGGCTACCCGGTAAGGGCGGCGGAAGGGGGCAGTGCGGCATTGGAGATATTACGTCAGGAGCCGGTGGGCATAGTGGTGAGCGATGTGCAGATGCGTCCGATGGATGGGCATCGCCTGTTACGCCGAATCAAGGCGGGATATCCCAATCTGCCTGTATTGCTGATGACCGCTTACGGAACGATCGAAAAGGCGGTAGATGCGATGCGTGATGGTGCGGTGGATTATCTGATCAAGCCCTTCGAGGCGGAGGTGCTGGTGAGTAAAGTTGCCGGGCATATCCTGGCTGCCGTGGACAAATTACAGCGTGGCCCGATTGTCGAGGATCTGCGCAGTCGTGAGGTGCTGGAGCTTGCCCGTCGTGTCTCTCACAGTGAAGCGACAGTGTTGATCAACGGGGAGAGCGGCACCGGTAAAGAGGTATTCGCCCGTTTTATCCACCAGACTTCTGAGCGGCGCGATGGCCCATTCGTTGCCATCAACTGTGCGGCGATTCCTGAGAATATGCTGGAAGCCGTCCTGTTTGGCTACGAAAAAGGTGCCTTCACCGGTGCCTATCAGTCCGCCGCAGGTAAATTCGAGCAGGCTCAGGGCGGTACGCTGTTGCTCGATGAGATCTCTGAAATGAGCATGGCGCTACAGGCAAAACTGCTGCGCGTGTTGCAGGAACGGGAAGTCGAACGCCTTGGCGGGCGCAAGATGATCGAACTCGATGTGCGAGTGCTGGCCACCACCAACCGCAAGCTGCGTGAGGAGATTTCTGCCGGTCGTTTTCGTGAGGATCTTTTCTATCGGCTCAATGTTTTTCCTCTGACCTTGCCGCCGTTGCGGGAGCGCAAACGGGACATTATTCCCCTGGCCAGACATCTTTTATCCCAGCACCTGCTGCCGGGACAGCTTGTGCCACCATTCAGTGAAGCGGCTCAGGTTCAGCTCTTATCCCACGATTGGGCCGGAAATGTGCGTGAACTGGAGAATCTGATACAGCGCGCCCTGATCCTCTACAACGGCGAACAGATAGAAGTTGAAGACCTCGCGTTTGAGAGTGCAGATGGCATTGAAGCACCCAGCGTATCTCCAGCAGCCGAAATTTCAGCAGGGAGGTTGCCGGAAGACCTGCGTTCAGTGGAGGAGCAGATGATCATGGATGCCCTCCATGAAGGTGACGGAAGCCGCAAGCAGGCGGCGGAGCGTTTAGGCATCAGTCAGCGCACGTTGCGTTACAAGATAGCCCGCATGCGCAATGCTGGCATGGCTATTCCTGGCCGGGCCGGCTGATTGGTGCGGAATCTGCATATAACAGATATATAGATCGATTTGAGTGGGGAGTGAACGATGAACAACATGGATATCAACCAGGTTCTGGCGCAGATGCGGGTGATGGCCGCCCAGGCCGAAGATGCCCCAAAGCCGGTTGAAGCGGCGGGGCAGAGCAACTTTGGCGACCTGCTGAAAAATTCCATCGATCAGGTCAATGAGACCCAGCATGAGGCGAAGGCGCTTACCACTGCGTTTGAAACCGGTGAAGGGGATGTGAACCTTGCTCAAGTGATGATCGCAGTGCAGAAGTCGAGCCTATCCTTCGATGCGATGGTGCAGGTGAGAAACAAGCTGGTCGAAGCCTATAAAGACGTAATGAATATGCCTATCTAGCTGCTACAGCACAAATAATACGCAACTGGAAAGAAAAGTCAGATTAATCAAGCCGGAATCGCAATCATGGCACTTGCAACAACTGATCAATCGGGTAAGGCACTGGAAGTCAGCCAGCGTCTTCAGGACAACCCCATCTTCCGCCAAATCGCCGTTATGGTCGGTATTGCCGCCAGCGTTGCGTTGGGTGTGGCAGTGGTGCTCTGGTCGCAGACACCGAACTACAGTCTGCTCTACGGCAATCTGGCACAGAAAGATGCGATGGAGATTGTTCAGGCGCTGCAGCAGATAGGTATCGAGTATCAGGTGGATCAATCCACAGGTGCAGTGATGGTGCCATCCGCAGATCTGCAGGAGGCGCGGATGAAACTTGCCGGACAGGGTTTGCCGCATAGCGATTCACTTGGTTTTGAACTGCTGCAGCAAGATACCGGTTTTAACACCAGCCGGATGGTCGAGGCGGCCCGTTATCAGCGCGCGATGGAGGGGGAACTGGCCCGCTCCATTGCCACACTGGCGAATATCGAGTCTGCCCGTGTCCATCTGGCCACACCCAAGCAGTCGGTGTTTGTGCGGCAGCGCAAGGTGCCCAGCGCCTCGGTGGTGATAAAACTCTATTCAGGACGGACGCTGGAGAAGGGCCAGGTGGAGGCGATCACTCATCTGGTGGCGTCCAGCGTGCCGGAGCTGGATGTCTCCCAGGTCACTGTGGTGGACCATAAAGGCAAGCTGCTCAGTGGTGCGGACAAATCCGCGCAGATGGCCATGTCCAGCAGCCAGTTCGAGTATACCCGTGAGTTGGAAGCACATTACAAACAGCGCATCGAAGATATTCTGTCGCCCCTGTTGGGACAGGATAATCTGCGGGCCGAAGTCGCGGCCGAAGTCGATTTTACGGTGATTGAACAGACTCAGGAGAGCTATGATCCGGATATGAGTGCTCTGCGTTCCGAGCAGATCAATGAACAGCAGGAGTCGATTGAACGAGATACAGGGTGTTCCCGGCGCACTGACGAATCAGCCGCCGGCTGCAGGCAATGCGCCAGAGCAGGCGGGCGGCCAAGGGAGTGAGGCTGCGACCCCGATCAATACCAGCAAGCGCGCCACCCGTAACTTTGAGCTGGATAAAACCATCAGTCATACCAGACTGCCCAGCAACAACCTGCGCCGCCTTTCGGTGGCGGTGGTGGTCAACGACAAAGTCGTGCTGGGTGAGGACGGGACGCCGCAGCG
>NZ_JAAVSH020000001.1:2551368-2551639 GCF_011947365.2 endosymbiont of Lamellibrachia barhami | reverse complement strand
GAATCTGAAACCCGGCGAACGGGTCGCCCTGATGCTGCGCAACTGCCGCGAGTGGGCCATGTTCGACCTTGCCGCCCAGGGACTGGGGCTGGTCACCGTTCCCATCTACACCAACGACCGCCCGGAGAATATCGGTTACATTCTGCAGGATGCAGGCGTCCGCCTGTTACTGCTGGAAGGGGATGAACAGTGGCAGAACCTGCAACAGATCCGTCACCAGCTGGCGGGACTCAATCGTATCCTTACCATTGAACCTGTTGATCCTATGGGA
>NZ_JAAVSH020000001.1:2545908-2551327 GCF_011947365.2 endosymbiont of Lamellibrachia barhami | reverse complement strand
CCGATTATCCAGCGGATTTGCAGTGATAATCGGACTGGTCTCAGTCAGACCATATCCCCGCAGGATCGGCACCCAGCCCGATGAAGAGCTTGGCGATCTCCGGGGTCAGAAGCCGCGTCTTGAACGGCGCAGATCCGCAACCGTCCAAGGTTAAACGAGTTTGCCTGAATCTTACTGGCAACCAGTTTTTAGAACGGCCAGAGTGCCAGTTTTGTGCGCTCCATGGCGCCCGCCTGGCCGCTGTTCGAAGCGCAGCCAGCCTGCTCGACTGCCGCACTGAAAGCTTGCGTGGGCAACGAAGTGAATCACTGCCAGCTTTGCCTGTATCTTGGCGTGCATACGCTCAAAGATGCGCGCGGTACGGAGATCATAATCGCTCGGTTTTATTCTCCGATCACCGATCCTTCCCAATGGTGGATCTTGCGTAGGCGTATTGATTGGCGCCGACCGCGATCGGCAGCGTGTAGCCGACGGTGCGTTCCAGGGCATGGGGAGAGTGGGCAGGAAGCGAGAGAAACGGTCGCCGGGATAGATGGTAACAGAGCTCAACCCAGCCCTCGATATTCCAGAGGATATTGCGGTGGCTGAGCATGACCCCTTTCGAGCGCCCGGTTGTTCCTGAGGTATAAACAAGAGAGGCGAGGGCATCGGAAGCAATATCCGCGGCCTCATATTCCCCCGCTTCTGCGGGTAACCAGTCGGCCAGGGAGGCCAGGCGTGGCTGCAGTCCCATGGGATCGACAGGTTCAATGGTAAGGATACGATTGAGTCCCGCCAGCTGGTGACGGATCTGTTGCAGGTTCTGCCACTGTTCATCCCCTTCCAGCAGTAACAGGCGGACGCCTGCATCCTGCAGAATGTAACCGATATTCTCCGGGCGGTCGTTGGTGTAGATGGGAACGGTGACCAGCCCCAGTCCCTGGGCGGCAAGGTCGAACATGGCCCACTCGCGGCAGTTGCGCAGCATCAGGGCGACCCGTTCGCCGGGTTTCAGATTCTCCTGCCGGAAGGCGGCCTGCCAGCGGGCGACCTCACTGCCCATCTCGCGCCAGCTCATATCCTGCCAGCGCACCGAAACCGGATCGAATTGGGTATAGGCAACAGCATCAGGCGTACGGCGAACCCGTTCCTGAAAAAGTGCGCCCAGGGTATCTGCCGCCTCGAGCAGAATATAGTCGGTCTTCTGTTCCCTCATCTCATCCATTCCGTGATTGTGATTGCCGTTATCTCGCACCGGTTTGAGCGCCGATGTTTCCGCATGGTTTGTTTCAAAGAATAGCATGTCAGGCACCACTCAAGTTAGTCCAGCCGGAGTCCGGGTGAAACTGGTCGCCGTGCAACTGTTCCAGTTCATTCAGGCGTTGGCGCATACGTGTTAATCCACCGCTGTGGATGTAGTGCATCGGGCCGCCGCGGAAAGGGGCAAAGCCAGTGCCGAAAATGATACCGGCGTCCAGCAGATCCTCATCTTCGACCACCTTTTCCCGCAGACAGGCAACTGCTTCGTTGAGCAGTCGAAAGATCATTCGGTCAGCCAGATCATTGGGCGCGTGGAACTGGCTGTCCGGGTTCTCCTTGATGGCCTTGCCCTTCTCGTAGCGATAGAAACCCACGCCGGTTTTTACCCCCAACCGTTTTTGATCGACCATCACATGCAGCTGTTCCGGCACCTCAAGATTGAAGACAGGCGCCAGCTTGTTCGCCACTGCAAGACAGATATCGAGTCCGACCCGGTCTGCCAGTTCCACGGGTCCCATCGGCATGCCAAAGCGGGTGGCGGCCTTGTCGATCAGCGGACCGGGGACCCCTTCCCCCAGCAGCTCTATGGCTTCCAACAGATAGGGCATCAGGATGCGATTGACCAGAAATCCTGGACTGCTTCTGACCGGCAGGGGAAGGCGGTCGATGCTGCGGGAGAAGGCGGCGCCTTTTTGCATTAACAGGGGATCGGTCTCTCTGCCGGAAACCACTTCGATCAGTTGCATCTTCGCAACCGGGTTGAAGAAGTGCAGTCCGATCAGGCGCTCAGGGTTTTCGAGCGATTCGCTGATACTCTCCAGCGGAATGCTGGAGGTATTGGTGGCGAGCAGGGTGTCCGGTCCCACTTTAGACTCAAGATCGCGGAACAGGGTCTGTTTGGCCTCCAGATCCTCGTATATCGCCTCGATGACCACATCTGCGTGCTTGACCCCATAGCCTCTGGGGTCAGGCATTAGACGATCCATGGCAGCCTGAACCAACCGTTTGGACTTCAGTTTGCGTTGAAACAGTTTGTGGGCGCGGTTTATTGCCTGGGTGAGGAATTTCGCTTCCCGATCCTGCAGTGTGACCCGCTGACCCTTCAGGGCGCACCATGCAGCGATGTCGCCCCCCATGATGCCACCGCCGATGACATGCACTTGTCGGGATTTGAAGTCGATACCAGCGGCAACCGATTTGAGTCGCTCCTGCAGGAAGAAGACCCGAATCAGATTTTGCGCCGTTGGACTGGTGATCAGCTGGCCCAGATTTGTCGCCTCACTGGCAAACATGACCTGCTCGTTTCCCCCGGTATCACGCCAGTGATCGATCAAGGCGAAGGGGGCGGGATAGTGCGCTCTGCGTACTTTTTTGGCCGTCGCTCTGTGCAGTATCGGCGCGAGCAATTGGCGTGCGGGGATGATGTTCAGCAGTTTTTGCCAGGCTGCCGGTCGATGGGGTGGCGGCGCCGAGTTTATCAATTGTGATGCGGCATGTTTCAATTGGCGCTCCGGCGCTGTTTGATCCACCAATCCCAACCGTTTAGCGCTGCGTCCACTGATACTGCGTCCACCCAACATGAATTTCATTGCCGGAATTGGGCCCAGCAAGCGGACACTACGCACACTCCCGCCATAGCCGGGAAAGATACCGAGCCGGACTTCGGGGAAGGAGAGGCGGGTTCCCTGGTCATCCCGCGCAATACGATAGTCGCAGGCGAGGGCGAGTTCGAGACCACCACCGAGGCAGAAACCATGAATCAGCGCCAGGGTGGGACAGGCCAGATCCTCCAGACGTTGGAAGATTCTGTGAACATGGTGGATGTGCGCCTCAACCTGGTCGGGTTGCTGGGCATTGCGGAAGTTTTTCACGTCCGCACCGGCGATGAAGCCAGATTTTTTGTCGGAGAGGATGATCAATCCCTTGGGGGGATCGGCCTCGATCTCTGCCAGTATGCCATCGAACTGCTCAAAGGCTTCTGTGGAGAGGATGTTGACCGGCGAGTCGGCATGATCGAAATGGAGCCAACCGATGCCGTCAGGGGTTCGTTCCAATTTCCAGTGTGTCTTCATTTCACCGCCTCCACCAACATTGCGCCGCCCTGGCCGCCACCGATACAGAGACTCGCCACACCGGTTTGCGCCTCATTTTGATGCAGAGTCTTTATGAGATGCAGTACCAGCCGTGCGCCGCTTGCACCGACAGGATGGCCGATGCTGATGGCGCCGCCATCCACATTCAACCGATCCCTTGGGATAGGCGCGAGCGGTTTGTCTATACCCACTGTTTCCTGCATGTAATCGGCATCCTTCCAGGCGGCGAGGCAGGCGAGCACCTGGGCTGCGAAGGCTTCATTGATCTCCCAATAGTCGATGGCTTCACTCTCCAGGTTTCTGCGCTGCAACAATCTGGCCATGGCATGCACCGGGCCCAGCCCCATCTGGCTGGGATCAAGTGCACTCCATTCGGTATCGATGATACGGCCGAGCACCGGCAGATGGTGCTGTTCGACGGCACCTTCGGATGCGAGTAACAGTAGGGCGGCGCCGTCAGTCACCTGGGCGCTGTTGCCGGCAGTAACCTTGCCGACCGGGCGGTCGAAAACCGCTCGCAGACGGGCCAGTTTTTCCATGTCACTGTCGATTCGCAGACCCTCATCCGTCTCGTAGAGATTACCCTTGCTGTCGAAGATCGGTTCGATCTCATTCAGACGTTTTTCTTTGACGGCCCGTGCGAGATGCTGGTGACTCAAAAGGGCAAAGGCATCCATCGCCTCACGACTGATGTTGAAGCGCCAGGCGAGTTTTTCCGCAGTCTGTCCCATGGAGAGGCCGACGATCGGGTCAGTCAAACCTCGCAGCAGGGCGATGATCAGCTGAAAGTGGTGGGGACGCAGGGCTGCAAGCTGACGGCCGCGGGCGCTAAAGCCTTTGGCTCGGTTCCACTGGGCCAACCAGTTGAGCATGCGGTTGTTGATCAGTACCGGGTGGTGACTCATCGCCTCGGTACCACCGGCCAGAACCAGATCACTTCGCCCAGTGGAGATATTTTGTGCGGCACTGTCCAGCGCCTGTAATCCCGAGGCGCAGTTACGCTGTACCGTCCAGGCAGGCACCTTGTCGCCGCAACCGATACGCAGCGCGGTAACCCGTGCGATATTGACCTCATCCGGACCAGAGGAGACGCACCCGAGGATAACCTCATCCAGTTGGGCCGGACTGAAATTGTGGCGGGCCAGCAGTGGCCGGCCTGCGGCAACCGCAAGATCAGATGCCCGGAAGGGGCCTGGATAGCCTTTCATCTTGATGAACGGTGTACGGCTGCCATCCACGATATAGACGGGTCTCTTCTCTTCCATTCTCCTTCTCCTTCAAAACCTGAAACTAATTCGCCGTAGGCCGGATCAAGCGCAGCGGATCCGGCAGCGAGCCTTTGTACCAATCCCGGATTGCCCGATCCGCAAGCTTGATCGGGCCTACGCAGCACCAAGATGTCTGATCGATGTCTCACCCTGTTGGGATTTTTCCTTGTTTCTGGATGACAGATCGTCGAAGGCGTCGACCTGTATGACTTGGTCTCTTAACCTCTGCGTCTCCAGCACGAGCTGGGCATCGCTCTCAGTGAGGATGCCGATCTCCACTGCTTCGGCGACCATCACTTCGTTGGTGCCGGGGTGAATCTGTCCGGCCCGCCGTGCCTGTCGCAGTGTCTTCTCGATCGGGGACGATGCCACTGCGGCTGCTAACGCCTGGTCGAGTCGCGCCACAGGTTCGTGGAGATCACTGCTGAGGAATATCCCGGCGGTAAGTCGCGCCCTTGCCTCACCCGGCTGCAGGATGGCGCCCGCTACGGCATGATCCAGGCGGTCAGAGGGTTTGTGGTAAGGCAGTCCGGTGGGGAAGGTGAGCAGCCTTACTATCCAGGCCAACGGGCGAAACGGCAGATTGCGAAAGATGCCGACGAAGGCCTCCTGCATTCGACCGAGAGTCCTCCATCGCCCACTGCAGCAGGGAATATCCGGTAAGCGCGATGCCCATCGATAAAGATTAGCAGGGGCGGCACTGGCAATGTAGGATTTGTCAGCAAGTCACCCAACCGTGCAGAAGCTCTTTGCGTTTGAGTGCCGCCGCCCAGGGTCATCAGACAGATCGCCGATAATTGCGGCGGAGCAATACGTAAA
>NZ_JAAVSH020000001.1:2523519-2545798 GCF_011947365.2 endosymbiont of Lamellibrachia barhami | reverse complement strand
TGTTGTACTTTAGTTTGGTTGCGTATTGCGCTCTCGGTAGAGATGCCGTCTCACTGCTTCCGGCATTATCGCTTCGTTTAGTGCCGGGGTGAATCTGTCCGGCCCGCCGTGCCTGTCGCAGTGTCTTCTCGATCGGGGACTGATGCCGCTGCAACTGCTAACGCCTGGTCGAGTCGCCACGAGTTCGTGGAGATCACTGCTGGGAATATCGGCGGTAAGTCGCGCCCTTGCCTCACCCGGCTGCAGGATGGCGCCCGCTACGGCATGATCAGGCGGTCAGAGGGTTTGTGGTAAGATCCGGTGGGAAGGTGAGCAGCCTTACTATCCAGGCCAACGGGCGAAACGGCAGATTGCGAAAGATGCCGACGAAGGCCTCCTGCATTCGATAGAGAGAGTCCTCCATCGCCCACTGCAGCAGAGGAATATCGGTAAAGCGCTGATGCCCGTCGATAAAGTGCTTGAGGGCGGCACTGGCAATGTAGAGTTCGCTCAGCAAGTCACCCAACCGTGCAGAGAGACGCTCTTTGCGTTTGAGTGCGCCGCCCAGGGTCATCAGGGCAAGATCCGCCGATAGTGCGAAGGCGGCGCTCATCCAGTTGAGCTGCTGAAAATAGTGCCCTGCCACACCCTTCACGGGGCGCTCGGAGAAACGACCACGAGTGATGCCGAGCCAAAACGTACGTGCCAGATTGGTGACGAGGAAACCAATGTGTCCGAAGAGCGCCTTATCAAAGGTACTCAACGCACGCTTCCACTCCTGTTCCTGCGCGGCGGAAAATTCCTGCAGGATGTAGGGGTGGCTGCGAATTGCACCCTGACCAAAGATGATCATACTGCGGGTCAGGATATTCGCTCCTTCCACAGTGATAGCAATGGGAATGGCCTGATAGACCCGGCCCATGAGGTTACGTGGTCCCAGGCAGATACCGCTGCCGCCCTGGATGTCCATCGCATCATTGACCACCTGGCGATAGCGTTCTGTGAGGTGGTATTTCACGATGGCAGAGATCACCGACGGTTTTTCACCACTGTCGAGCGCACTGACAGTCAGCAATCGGGCGGCATCCATCTGATAGGTGCTGCCGGCGATTCTGGCAAGTGCCTCCTCGACACCTTCAAAATTACCGATGGGTTGCCCGAATTGACGGCGTACCGCAGCATAGGTGCCGGTGTAACGGCTGGCTGCCTTGCCGGCCCCTGTTGCCAGTGCCGGTAGTGAGATACCGCGTCCTTCGGAGAGACTTTCAACCAACATCCGCCACCCCTGGCCGATGCCTGACTGCTCACCAATCACCCAGTCGAGGGGAATAAAAACATCTTTACCCCGGATGGGGCCATTCTGGAACGGGATGTTCAGTGGCATGTGACGCTGCCCGATTTCAACGCCTTTGGTTTCACTGGGAATCAATGCAACAGTGATTCCCAGGGAGGTATCACCACCCAGCAGGTGATCAGGATCGTAAAGTTTGAAGGCCAGTCCAATGAGTGTGGCCACCGGACCCAGTGTGATATAGCGTTTCTCCCAGTTGAGACGAATACCGAGCATCCGTTGGCCATTAAACTCACCCTCGGTGACCACCCCGCGATCGGGGATCGCGCCTGCATCACTGCCGGCATCGGGACCGGTAAGGGCAAAGCAGGGTATCTCCTCACCTTTGGCAAGTCTTCTGAGATAACGCTCTTTTTGCGTCTGAGTCCCATAGTGCAGCAGCAGCTTTGCCGGTCCCAGAGAATTGGGAACCATCACGGTGACGGCTGCAGCGATACTGCGGCTGGAAATCTTCATCACAATGGTGGAGTGGGCAAGGGCGGAGAATTCAAGACCGCCATAGGCGCGGGGGATGATCATGCCGAAGAGACCCGACTGTTTGATAAATGACCAAACCGCTTCCGGCAGATCCTTGTCGTGATGGGTGATCTGCCAGTCGTCCAGCATCTTACAGAGTCTTTCGACTGGACCGTCGATGAAGGCCTGCTCCTGTTCCGTCAACTGGGGTTCGGGTTGTTCCAGCAGGCGTTGCCAATCGGGTTGACCGCTGAAGAGTTCACCATCCCACCACACGTTTCCTGCGTGCAATGCCTCACGCTCTGTTGATGACATGGCGGGCATGACACGCCGGAATTGCCTTAACAGCGGGCCGCTTATCAAGCGAATACGAAGATCCGGAAGCAGGTAGAAAAACATACCAGTGCCGTAGACGATCCAGGAGACAGTTGCTCCGAATGTGCCGATCAGGCCACCCAACTGCAGAGAGATGAGCAAAGCAGGGGGCAATAAAACCCAGACGATAGCTTTAGCTGAACTGTAGGCCAGAGCCCACAGGACGATCAGAATCAGAAGAGTGCCTATTGCCGCCATCTTCACGCTCCCGCTGCTGCGCAGCTTTACATTGGGTTTAATTCTCTAACTGCTGATACGTTCCATCTCCGGTTTTTGGTTTCACCTCATGCAGATGTGTCACGGTGGCACAGGGTTCGCAGTAGTTCTGTGCCTGTTCCGTGAATTCAGACTCATTGTCGTTGTACATCATGGCTTCATCGCACCAGGGCAGACGCCGATAGACACCCAGGTCATCGAGTCCAAGAAACGGGTATTTGATGATGTTGAAATAGGGGGAGTAGTCGAAATCCTTGGGCGTGAAGAGCCTTGGATTGCGTTTGAAAAAACGGATGCTGCCGTCATCGCTGCGATCAATAAAAGGCAGGATGGGGAAATTCACCTGATTAAACGCCTCAGCCAACAGGCAGGAGCAGACCGTGCGGGTAGGACCACCTGCATTATGTTCAAAGAGACTGGATCGCCAGCGTCGCGGCAGTATCGTCCATGGGAAGAAGAAGCGGGCCACCAGATCAAGCAGATGGCGGACATCGTATCTGCTTCCAAGGCCGCGTATTGCATGGCCTATCACTGCATGAGCGTCATCCGGATCAAGTCCTGTTGGACGGCAGATGCGCAGGTGATCCATGTGGTACTTGGATACCGGAGCAACGATGGTTCCTTCATGCAGAAGAGACTCGATCAGTAACTGTTCACTGGGATCGCCCTGAAAGTGCTTTGCAATCAGAGTCTGCAGGTCGGGATCTCTGATGTCGTACAGCCGGCCGATGTAGATGGCGGAGTGTGTCCAGGCGCTTTGCGTGATGATTTTGATCACCTCACTGATCCTGCTACGCCCCTCAACCAAAAGAACATCGCCAAGACGTAACTCAAAATTGAGGCGTTTGAAATCGCACAATGGGGAGTTAGGTGGTGGGCCATCTTTGACCAGCCAATCCGAGAGCGTCTTCGATAACCACTGCACAACATCACTCATGATTAATAACCATCCGTTTTACTATGGTACTTCCCAGTATAGACAGTCTTATCGGGTTAAGGGTTGCGCGGTTTGTTTAAATAAAAGGGGAGTAAAGAAATAACAAGTATAAAAAACAATATGTTATATTTAGTTTGTGAAGTAATATCTACATAGATTAATGTTTATTGATGAACAGCCGATAGGTTATTGCATGAAAAAGTTCACACTAGCCATTAACAACTTGCCTACTGCGGTGGACGTTTTTCCCGGCAGCATTGACGGTGACAATTGAGGATTTAATCAGATAAATACCAAACACCCCGAGTGGGTTCTCAAGGAACAGGTTCACCTGCTGTTTGGAAATGCTGTCTCCGCAAACCTTGCCGTGATTGCAGCAGCGCTCCTGTTCACTATGATTATGAAAGATAGTCTTGACCGCTCACTGCTGGTTCTGTGGGTGGGTTCAATGATATTTTTTTGCGGCGTCCGTCTGTTTATATGGAAGCGCTACAATCACAATGAATATGCCGTTTCCCCGGAAATCTGGGTGCGACGATATCTACAGAGCACTCTGTTTGTCGGCCTGCTCTGGGCAAGTCTATCCCTGTTCCTCTATTTTTCTGATGACCTGGTTGTGCGAAGCCTGGTCTTTATGATGATTATTGGTGCTATTGCCGCAAGCGTCCCCGTTCTCTCCAGCATACTGCCTGCATTCTACGCTTACATCACCCCGATGACTGTCGGACTGGCGACTGCATTCATATTGGAAGGTTCAGTATTCAATATTAGTATTGGTGTTGCAGTGCCTGTCTATGCCGCGTTAATTGCGCAGACGGCGATAAATACCAATCGACACCTGCGAGAATCCCTGATACTTCAATATAAAAACCAGGCCCTTATTTCAGAACTTAATAGAGAGATTACAGATAGAAAGAGTGCACAGCAGGCACTGAAAGAACACGGTGAGCAACTCGAGAAGCAGGTTGATCTACGTACCAATCAGCTGGTCGTGATCAACAGGTCGCTGGAAAACGAAATCAGTGAGCGCAGGCGCGCCGAAGATAATCTCAAACACCTGGCCCACCACGATGCGTTGACCAATCTTCCCAATCGTCTACTGCTGGATGCCCGGCTTGAACACGCAATTGAAAGAGGGCGTAGAAACGAGACTGAGGTAGCCGTGTTGTTCCTGGACTTGGACAACTTTAAAAATATAAACGACAGTCTGGGCCATGCCGCAGGGGATGAACTATTGCGCATGGTCGGCGAACGCCTCCGCACCGGCATAAGAGAGGATGATACGGTTTCTCGATTGGGTGGCGATGAATTTGTCATCGTCATGGAACAGGTCGAAAACCAGAATGTGATCGAACATCTGGCACAAAAACTGATGACTACCCTCGAAGAGAGATTCGAGATCCAGAATCAGGCGCTATTTATCGGAACAAGTATCGGCATCAGCCTTTTCCCACAAGACGGCGATTCTGCTGAAAAGCTGGTCGCTAATGCCGATGCCGCAATGTACCGGGCAAAAGAGCAGGGGCGGCGTAATTACCAGTTTTACACCCATGAGCTGACAGAGACTGCATATGAGCGGGTTATGCTGGAGAGTGGTTTACGAAATGCGCTGGAAGCACAGGATCTGGTGCTCTATTACCAACCACAAATCTCACTTGCAGATGGCCGGATTACAGGCGTAGAGGCTCTGATACGTTGGGAACACCCTGAACTGGGCCTGCTTCCGCCGGGACGGTTCCTGCAAGTTGCTGAAGACTCAGGCCTTATCATATCTATGGGAAACTGGGTTCTACAGACTGCCTGCCAACAGATGAGTGTTTGGAAAAAGTCGGGATTCCGGCTTGAACGCATGGCGGTCAATCTCTCAGGCAGACAGATCCGTGACAACAGCCTGGTTAAAACTGTTGAAAAGACGCTTCAGTCCACCCATTGCAGGGCAGAGTGGCTCGAACTGGAGATAACCGAGAGCTTCATTATGCAGGAGACAGGTCACTCCATGAAGACACTGGACAACCTGAGAAAGCTCGGCACACACTTGGCCATCGACGATTTTGGAACCGGATACTCCTCCCTGAGCTATCTTAAACGGTTGCCTGTGGACAAACTGAAAATCGATCGCTCCTTTGTCCGTGACCTGGTCAAGGATCCCAATGATGCAGCCATTACACGGGCCATTATCGCCATGGGAAAGACGCTTCAGCTCACCATCACGGCAGAGGGTATTGAGAGCCTGGAGCAGGAGGCGTTCTTAAAGGAGCAGGGCTGTGATCAGGGTCAGGGATTTCGCTATGGACGCCCACTGGCTGCTGCCGATATCACCCACTTGCTGGAACGGGAATCACTCAACCTGAGCAGTAATCATGGTGCGCACGGCGCACCCTACATTCAGCTAAAGAAATCCTGACTTTGGCCGAAAGGAAGTAAACAGCTTTTTTATAAACAAGAAAGGTTGGCTGATTTAAGAACATACTCAAAGGAGTACTTAGTGAATAACCTTCTCAACAATCTCACTATTAAAACCAAAATCATCGGCAACGCATCGATCCTGTTGGCCCTACTCCTTGCCAGTTCGGGTTATGCGTTATACGCAATGAGCCAGGTCGGCAATGAACTCGATGCCATTGCCGAACAGGATATCCCGATGACGGAGAATATTACCGCGATCACGGAGCACCAGTTGGAGCAGGCCATCCATTTTGAACGGGCCATGCGCTTTGGAGAACTCTTGCAGCAAGAGGACAAGGCAACTGCGCGTTTCAAGGCAGAGATCGCTTTATTCGACAAACTCAGCAAGCAGGTCGATGAGGAGATCCGTGCGGGCGAACGCCTGGCTGAAGCGGCTATGGCCAAAGCCCATAGCGAGGAAGAGACAAAAGAGTTCGAGCATGTGGATCAAGCGTTGAAGAAGATCGAGAAAGAGCATGCGGATTTTGAACACCATGCCCATCAGGTCTTTGTCATGCTAGCGGATGGGAAGAGACACGAGGCCGAAACGCTTGCTGAAAAGATCGAGCACGAGGAGGAACAACTGACGGTAGAGCTCGAAGCCCTGCTGACTGAGATCGAGAAGTTCACCGAGGTAGCCGTGCGCCGTGCGGCGGAGCATGAACAGACTGCGATCTACCTGCTGAGTGGCTTTACCCTCTTGGCGCTTCTCTTCGGTGGCTTCGTGAGCTGGACTATCTCCCGTAATGTCGTGAATCGCATAGGTGAAACGGCCCGTGGACTCGAAGTTCTTGCCTCGGGTGACCTTACCCACAAGGTAACAGTCGATGGTCGGGATGAAATCGGCAAACTGCAACAATCGATGCAGACGATGCGCAACAACTTGCTGGAGATGATCTCGCAGATCAGCACCACCACCGGTCAACTCTCTACGGCGGCAGAAGAGGTGTCGGTGATAACGACACAGACCAGCGCCAATATTCAGCAACAGCAGTCCGAGACGGAACAGATAGCAACGGCGATGAACGAAATGAGCGCCACTGTGCGAGAGGTGGCGGTGAATGTCGGCAGTACAGCCTCTGCGGCAAATGGGGCCAGCAGCGAAACTGAGAAGGGACGAAAGATAGTTGCAGGAGGGGTGCAGGGAATTCAGCAACTGGCAGCACAGATTGAAGGCGCAGCGGATGTCATCGCCCAGGTAGAGACGGAAAGCGATAATATCGGCGCCGTACTGGAAGTGATCAAAAGCATTGCTGAACAGACCAATCTGCTGGCCCTGAATGCGGCGATAGAGGCGGCCCGCGCTGGTGAGCAGGGTCGCGGATTTGCCGTGGTGGCGGATGAGGTGCGCACCCTGGCAAGCCGGACCCAGGAATCCACCGCAGAGATCAACCAGATCATCGACAAGCTCCAGACCGGCTCCCGGAATGCGGTGCAGGTGATGACTCAGAGCCGTGAACACGCCAGGTCTGTTGTCGACCAGGCCGAACTGGCAGGTTCTTCATTGACCGTCATCGCAGAATCCGTATCTCAGATCGATCAAATGAGCGCCCAGATTGCAACAGCCGCAGAAGAGCAGAGCGCTGTGGCGGAAGATATGAACCGTAACATCGTGCGGATCAGTGACATGGCGAACCAAAACGCCACTGGTGCCGAGCAGACCTCCCAGGCCGGGCAAGAGTTGGCGCACATGGCCGCAACGCTGCAGGGATTGGTTGGGAAGTTCCGGGTTTAAGATGGCATTGGTGCGCTATGCGCACCCTGCTACGTCCCTCCAACAACAGAACAGGGATATTGATTGCGCGAGTACCCCGCGTTCGGTTCCAGATGGCTTGCTATGCTTATAAAGCAGAAGGCCTTCAGCATGCAAAACTGTGGAATTTGGAGGTTCTCATGAGCAATCAGTCATACTCTTTTTGTTACTAGAGCCTGTGGGTGTACACGTCTGCGGGCGATGTTCTGGGTCATTGTTGTTATTGGTCTCGTTCTTCCTTTGAATGCAGGCGCTATCGGCGACCTTTTGGTAAGCCAAAGCAGCTTTCCGTCACCAGTCGTTTCAAGGTTTGACGGGGATACGAGGCACCTAGCGGTGTATTTGCCGAAAGGCAGCTACAGCTACAGGCATTACTTCATGGTGCTGATGAACCACGGTCTCTTCACCTTTGGTGACACCGCAAAGGCCTCCTATGAACGCATGATAGCGCTGGTCGAGCGAGCGGAGAGATACCTTCAGGCCGAGGGGGCCTGGGAACTGCCTGAACACACCTATGAGGTAACGGCAACTGACCCGATTGTATTGGCGTCACTGCGCCGTGACATCTCCGCTGCCGCCGGTTTCCCGGTGGTGTTGCGCAGCCACCGCAAACCCACTGAGATGGCCTTCTGCCAACGGGATGATCTATCCGTGATCTCGCAGCAGGGCCCGGCAACACCGGATCACGTCATCCGCACCAAACGCCTTCCTCAGCTGGGTCGCGATGTAGCAAGCTATGTCCGGGACTATCGCCAATACTTTGAAAAGCAATCGCCCCAGTCGCGCACACCAGTAGAGATGCTCGACCCGGCACCCCGGGTGGTGCTGGATCCGGCGCTCGGTCTGCTCACCGTCGGTAAGAGCCCCAAAGAAGCGAAGATCATCTCCGACATCTATCGTCACACCATCGAGATCATTCAGCGCGCCGAACGACTCGGCGGCTGGCGCGCCCTGCCCGCCCGGGATATCTTCGATGTGGAGTACTGGGAGCTGGAACAGGCCAAGCTGCGCAAAGGCGGAAAGGCGCCACTGTTTCAGGGGGAGGTGGCACTGGTGACCGGTGCAGCCTCAGGCATCGGCAAGGCATGCGTGGATTCATTGTTGGCACGGGGAGCCGCCGTAGTAGGTCTGGATATAGATCCCGCCATCGAAACCCTCTACCAACGGCCCGATTTTCTTGGTATCTGCTGCGACATTACCGACAGCGCTGCCCTGCAACGATCCTTACAAAAGTCGACCCTCGCCTTCGGCGGTCTCGACATGTTGGTGCTGAATGCGGGCATGTTCCCCGGTGGCTGCCCGGTGGCGGAACTTCCCGACGACGAGTGGAACCAGGTCATGCAGGTCAATCTGAATGCCAATCTGGCCCTGTTACGGTCATCTCACCCTCTGCTTAAACAGGCGCCAAACAGTGGCCGGGTGGTGGTGATCGGTTCAAAAAACGTGCCCGCCCCAGGCGCAGGCGCGGCAGCCTACTCCGCATCAAAAGCCGCACTCACCCAGCTTGCCCGGATAGTCGCACTGGAGTGGGCCAAAGACGGCATTCGCATCAACATCCTGCATCCCGATGCTGTTTTCGACACCGGCATCTGGACTCAGGAGGTGCTGCAGGCCCGCGCCGGCCACTACGGCATGAGCGTGCAGGATTACAAAACAAGAAATCTGCTGAAGACAGAGATCAGCAGCCACGACGTGGCGGAACTCACCGCCGAACTCTGCGGTCCGTTGTTCGCCAAAACCACAGCCGCGCAGATCCCGATTGATGGGGGAAACGAGCGGGTTGTTTAGGCAGAACCTTCACTGCGGCAAATAACGCCGGGGCAGTCCTCCCTGACCGCCTCTGGAGTATCCCGACCCAGATCAACGAGCGGAGCAGTTCAATCGCCTGCTGACCCGGCGGATAGACCTTGGCCTCTTTGTGAAGAGGCAATGTTTACCCTGACATCCAATAGCCTCAACGTGAGCTATATTTACAGCTAGTGCTCCTCAAAACCTGATTTAGGTAAAAAATCCAACCACTGCTGGAGATGCAAGTGTCAGAAAGGATCGCACAAGACATCCCGGTTTCTGATTCTCAGAAACATTCTGAGAGATCCACCAGAAAGCTTGTGAGGTTCCCGCTTCAGATAATCATCGGGTTTCTTATTACTTTACTGCTTAGCTCGGTAAGCCTTTCGATATCCTGGTATAACTTCGAAAAAAACAAGGCCATCACCCTCTCCGCCACACAGGCGCTGTTCAACCGCATTGAACGGCAGACGTCTGAACGTATACAGGGCATCTATTCGCCAGCGGCAATGTTGGTCAATCTCACTGCTGAGCTTGAGCAGGCACAAAATAGTGAAGCAGCACAACATCAAAAACTGTTTCATGCGTTCATTGCCGCACTGAGGGGGAATCCCTATTTGGCATCCATCTACATTGGATATGCGGATGGGAAACACTATCTTGTAAGGACTACACGCGAAGGTAAGGATGAATGGTCCGACACAAACCTGCCTGCTGATACTGCGTTCATGGTTCAGTACGGGGCGCAACGTGAAGACAGCCAACAGGAGATCAGCTATGTCTATTATGATTCGGATCTCAAACCTGTTGGTCGTCTGGAAGGCGTCGATTCAAACTATGACCCCAGGCAACGGAGCTGGTATCAAACGGCTCTTAACAGCGAAAAGCTGATACAGACCGCACCGTATATCTTTTTTACCACCCGTGATGTAGGTGTCACGCTGGCGCGACATCTGCCGCAATCCTCTGGAGTTGTGGCTGTAGACCTCAGGTTGAATGAAATATCGACGGAATTGTCGAGTCATCTAATTACACCATCAACAGAGGTTGTCGTATTTGATTCTGAAGGGACTGTAATCGCTTACTCAGATGTGGAACAAGTAAGCCGCCATGCTGGAGAGGGAGGTCATGAATCCTTGATTACTGCTCATTTATCTGATCTCCGTAATCCAGTTTTGCATCAGTTATATAAGACCCTTACTTCAGATAGCCATGACAGGCAGCTAAATATATCAACTGAGACGCAGGAGTGGATAGGAACCCTGTCGCCGTTGCCGTTGCAAAGCGGTGAGAGCGCCTATCTTGCGATTCTCTCTCCACGGGATGAACTCCTGGCGCCGCTGGAAATGATCCGAACAGAGAGTGTACAGATGTCCTTGGCGCTGCTTTTTATATCAATTTTGATTGGCTGGTGGATATCACGGCGCATCTCTCTTCCTATTCATCTTCTTGCGCAAGAGGCACAGGAAATTCGAAAAATGAAGTTGGATATCCCGATTGAGGTGCATTCGCATATCAACGAGATTCACACTCTGTCTGAAACCATGTCAGTCATGAAGACGTCCATTCAACAATTCATTGATATCGGCAAGGCGCTTTCAACTGAGAGGAATCTGGATCATCTCATGGAGAAGATTCTTCTTGAGGCTCAACAAGTTTGCAATGCGGATGCGGGATCTATTTGTCTTCTAAATGATGATGAAGACAAACTTGAATTTTCAATTCTGAGAAATGACAAAACAGATGAATTTTATGGTGGATCAACAGCGAACAAACCCCCATTCGAGCCGATTTTCCTCTCCAGCGAAAAGGAAAAAGACAGCGTAACGGTAACTGAGAGTGTTGTTCGATCAGGTAAAACCCTGGCCATTGAAGATCTGTCTGTCCATGACGACTGCAGTGAGATTCGGCAGCGATTTGAGAGGAAGGACTACCCGTGTGTTTCCATGCTAGCCCTCCCGTTAATCAATCAACGGACTGAAATCATCGGCGTCATCGAATTGGTCAATGCCCGTCATCCAACCACAGACGAGTTGATTGGCTTCAGCCCAGCGGTAATCTCTTACGTGGAGGCCCTCTCATCAAGCGCCGCCATTGCCCTCGATAATCGACGCCTGCTAAAAGAACAAAAGGATCTGTTTGATGCTGTCGTCCAGGTGTTGGCTGGCGCCATCGATGCAAAGTCACACTACACCAGCGGGCATTGTCAACGGGTACCAATCCTGGCGCATGAACTGGCTATTGAGGCCACCCAATCAACAGCCCCACCATTCAGGAAATTCACCCTTTCAGAGGAACAGTGGTATGAACTCTATCTTGCAAGTTGGCTGCATGATTGTGGAAAAGTCACCACACCGGAATATGTTGTCGACAAAGCGACAAAACTTGAGACCATCTACAACCGTATCCATGAGATACGATTACGCTTTGAACTCCTTTGGCGGGATGCTGAAATCAGCTATTTAAAGGCACTTTCAGAAGAAAAAGACCATAAGGAGGCACTGCAAAAAAGATTGAGCGCACAGATTAAGCAAATCCGTGAAGACTATGCTTTTGTAGCTGAATGCAATATCGGGGAAGAACGCATGGCGGCTGAAAAGATTTTACGATTGAACGAAATCGCAACACAAACATGGACGCGTAACCTGGATGATCGCCTTGGTATTTCACCGAAGGAGCTGTCCAGAAAGGAGTCCGTACAAGGGATTCCACCTACACTTCCTACCAATGAACCTCTTCTGGCAAACAAAGCCGAACATATTATTCCTCACAGAGACGAGCTCGGCCCATTTGCAGACAACCCCTATGATTTTCAAATGGAGGCGCCGAAGTATGCCTTTAACCTGGGTGAGCTTTACAGCCTCAGTATTGAACACGGCACGCTTACAAAAGAAGAACGTTTTAAGATCAATGAGCACATCACACAAACCATCATCATGCTGAAGCAACTGCCGTTTCCAAAAGAACTGCGGCATGTCCCTGATTGGGCTGGCAGTCATCATGAAAAGCTTGACGGAAGCGGATATCCACGTCGTCGTTTCGCAGACTCCCTTTCCATCCCGGAACGCATCATGACGATTGCTGATATCTTCGAAGCCCTGACAGCATCAGACAGACCTTATAAAAAATCCAAGTCAATCAACACAGCGCTTAAAATTATGAGCCAAATGAGCAAGGAGAATAAAATTTGCCCTCACTTGTATGAATTATTTCTGACATCAGGCGTCTATTCCCGCTATGCAGAAGAGTATCTATTACCTGAACAAATCGACAAGGTGGATATAGATGCATTGCTTTCGTGGCAAGCCAATGACCCGACAAATCGATAGGGGCGGATTTGATTGATTTCACGAGGCTCGGCAAGCCACAAACGTTAGAAATATTTATCCGGGATTATTTCATCCAATGCGACTAACGCGATCAATCCAGAGTAAATTATGGCACCGATTGCCCAGCTTCTCCCCCGTTGAGCACCCTCACGGAACTCGTAATATGACCGCAGGCTCAAGACCAGAGCAAGTAGGCCAAGAACCAACCCAACTATGGCCGCCTCTAACGGCACGTCATCTGAACCTATAGCAAACATGCCAACTACAGACAGCGCGAGACTTGTAAAAGTTTTCCAACCAATCTTTTTGGGATTTATATCAAAGCGTCTGATCGATTCAAGCAGTGAATGCATACCTGCGTGCCATGCACTATCCTCTATGCTCAGCGGCTCGATATATGCGAGCTTCTTCAGAGGATCTGGCAACTCTTCCTGGTGAAACCTTTTCGCACCGCCGACAAGAACCGGAATAACAGGTATGTCACGATTAAGCGCCGTGGCAATTTCCAGGAGAACGTAATCGTTCGGCTCATCGATACGCCGGCCGCCGCTCGCACCCTTGTGCTCCAACCAATGCGGACCAATCACGGCAACTAACACGGAGCAGTCCTTTAGTGCCTTATCGATAGCTTGCTGCCAGTCTGAGCCACCGTGCAAGGTCGCTTGGTCCTGAAAAATATTGCCTGCTCCAAAATGCGAAACGAGCGTGTCAGCAATCCTTCCAGCTCGCATCAACGTGCCTTGCTGTCTATAGCTCACAAAGATTTTGCTCATGCCTCAATCCTTATCGGCTGCTTAAAATACACTCTAGGATTAACGATAAGCTTAGCAGACAAACACCCTCTGATTAGGCCTCTGTGGTCGCAGGCTCTAAAAAGGCATGATGGTGCGAAAACCCGACATCACCGGACTGATTGTGTGGGACATGTTGCCGACATCATGGGTCATCACGCCAACACTACGATTGAGGTGGGACATACTGCCATTCATACCCTTCACCTGGGTGTTGATCTGCCCAATGTTATCGTTCATGTCAACCATATGGTTATCGATTTGGTTCATGTTTCCGTTCATGACAAAGAGGGCTGTTCACCCTCGTTTCCTGCAATATGCTTAAGTAATATTGGGACGAAAGTCCCAATTCTGCCAGCATTGCGTGGGTAATATACGGCGTGTGAATTGCCCATTTGTGACGACTGAGAATTAACAAGCGACACGTTCTTTTCGGGCAGAAAAAGGGGAACAGGAATCCCGCGACCCGCCTTATCTCACGATCAAAAAATATTCCGGGTTTGTGACTTTTTCCAGGAGTCGCCGGGCACCCGGCTCCCGCAGTCTTGGAAACACTAATGTACTGGCTGTTGAAAACAGTCTGTTCCATCAGGTGCTCAACTGCCTCAGGCAGTCAATAAAATCACTCACAAGGATTGCAGTGATTTTCCAACCACGCGTGTCCAACACATGGCTTATGTAGCGGGCAGTTGATCCACTAGGGGTTAGAAATGATATGTTCTCCCTGTAACACCGGCTGGAAATCAGTAAAGCTAAATAGTCTTTTCTGGCCGAAGCGATTTCTCATCGTGCTTGCCACGATACTGTTTGCATTAACCACAACAGGCGCGGTCTGGGCCGACGATGATCGATATCGCGTTGAAAATAATTTTGTTATCAAAAAGGTCGAATGGAGAGCTGACAAACGGGAACTGAAGGTTGAGGGTAAGGGACGAGACGGCCACAGGGTAAACGTGGTCAATGCCTTTGACACCAGCCAGGTGTTTGGACAGGACGAGGTGGAACACGGCAAATGGAAGGTGAAGGCCAAACGTCCTTTGCCCGTACCTTGTCGCGTGCTGGCCACCCAGTCTGATGGCAAGATGGTCGAACGGGACGTCAAGAACGCCCCCAATGACTGTGCGCCTAAAGACGGCGACAATCAGCCTCCAGTCAATGTGCTGCCTACTGCCAACGCCAACGGTCCCTACATGGGCACTGTAGGAGAGTCCATTAGCTTCGATAGCAATGGCTCAAGCGACTCTAACGGCAGCATTGCCTCCTATGCCTGGACATTCGGTGACGGTGCATCCAGCAACGAGGACAACCCGAGCCACACATACCATGCACCAGGCACCTACCAGGTAATCCTGACCATCACCGACAATGACGGCGCTACCGACACGGATACCACCACGGCGACTATAACTGACGATCAGCCACCACCAGCGGTTAACAATCCGCCTACCTGCGCTATCGACACGCCATCCGGTAACGTCACCATCACCGTGGGTGGTTCCGTGAACTACAGCGCGACGGTTACCGATGCGGACAACGACCCGCTGACTATCAGCTGGAGCTTCGGCGGCGGTAGCCCAGCCAGCAGCAGCGTTGTGGATCCTGGCAACATCAGCTACAACTCAGCAGGTGTATTCACCACCACATTGAACGCCAGTGACGGCCAGGCCGGTTGTGCACAGCAGACCCGCACCATCACGGTACAGGATATTTCGCCGCCGCCAGTCGTCCCGGCCCCGGATGTTTCCATCAACTCCACCAGCCGGAATTCGACTGACATGGGTGTTGTCCCAAACAATGAGGGTCCGGTAGCGGAGGAACCCTTTGTTGGCAACACCACCCACAGGGTAATGGCCATCAACGATCTGGGCATGCACTGCGGCGATTTCGATACCCGTATTGCGAGCATCCTGCCGCCGTTCCAGGTCCTGTTGGCGCAGGTGGTGCAGAGGGGGGCCACTCCTAAACTGCTCGATAATACACAGGCCGAGGTTGTCTACTCAGCGGTGTCCAATCCCAATGATCCGATCCTGAACAATCCCAACGTCTTTACAGGCGTGGCACCGGACGGCAGTGTGTTCAAGACAAACTTCTGGAATACTGTCGCGGCAGGGGCCTATGACGCATTCTATCCCCCACAGGTGACACCTTTGGCTGGTGGCGTTATGGGTATGACAGATGATATTGGCCTGCCGGTACCCAACCTGGAAGAGCTCTACATAGGTGCTGACGGTCTACTCAACAGTGGTGACGAGAGCCTGGTGGCCACCATGCACGCCATGCCCGGGATGACGGCGCCTTATCTGGGCAACATGCCCCATGTGGCCGAGGAGTTCTATAATGACAAGCCGTTCTTCGTGAACTTCCCCTTTGGCTATGTGGCGGAAAAATTGAACTGGTTTGAGGGTGCCGGCATTCCATTCGCTGCATTTGACGACTTCGGTCGCGAGAATCCCTATCCGCTGGTGCGGGTGCAGGCCAACGTGGGAGGCAACACCGTAGCAACCACTGATACGGTGCTGCCGATCTCCGGTGAGGCGAGCTGTAAGAACTGCCACTCAGCGGACGTAACCGACACACCGCATGCCGGTGCAGCACTGGTTGATCTGGCGAACGTGGCCGACCAGCTCGATGATCCAGCTCTGGGCAATCTACCGTTGAACGTGAGCATCGAGTATGCCACCGACATCAACATCCTGCGTCTGCACGACCAGAAACATAACACCAGTCTGGAGAGTGAGGCCCCGGTAGTCTGCCAGCGCTGTCACTACACACCGGCGCTGGACCTGGCCCATGTGGGTCCATTGGGACCAGAGAACGACCCCGTCAACGCCAATGGCCGGACACAGCTGACTCAGAGCACCATGTCCAACGTCATGCACAGCCACCACGGTGCCACGGGTCTGTTCCCGGAGATTCCGGCGCCAATCCAAAACGCTGATGGCATCGTCACCAACCAGGCTGCACGTGTGACCGCCATGGAGGAGAGCTGCTACCAGTGTCATCCGGGCAAGGACACCCAGTGTCTGCGCGGTGCCATGTTCAACGGAGACATGCTCTGTAGCGACTGCCACGGCAACATGCAGCAGGTCGGTGCAGACTTCTCACAGAATGTTTCTCCGACCAATGTGGGCGCCTTTGAACTGACCGGTAACTTCTATGATCCGAATGACCCGCAGCCGCGCGTTCCCTGGGCCAATGAGCCAGGTTGCGGCTCATGCCATACCGGTGATGTCACCACCAACCAGACAGGAGATGCCGGCACTGTGGTCAACACACGGGACGTGGATGGCAATGTGGACGGTATCCGTCTGCGTCAGGCCTTCCTAACAGGTGATGCCAAGGCGACACCGATCGTACCGGACAATAACCGCTTTGCTGAAAATATCGTACCAGCCAGCTTCAACGGCACGGCCAACCCGGGTGCGGGCAATCCGCAGCTCTACCGGGTGAGCACGGGTCACGGTGGCGTGATGTGCGAGGGTTGTCATGGTGCAACCCATGCGGAGTGGCCAAATGCCAATCCGATGTCCAACGACAATGTCACAGCAAACCAGCTGCAGGGGCACACGGGCACCATCGTCGAGTGCGACACTTGCCACACCAATGCCGACAGCTTGAGCCCCAACGGTTCTCTCCAGGGTCTGCAAGGTCCTCACGGAATGCATGCGGTGGGTATCACCAGCTTTGCCGACGCCAAGCATAAGGAGAAACTCGACAAGGATGCCTGCCGTGCATGCCATGGTCAGAACGGCGAAGGTTCTGTGCTCTCACGTACTGCGGCCGACCGCGACTTCCGGGGTATAAAAGATGGTGGTTTTGTGCCCAAGGGTACACCCGTCACCTGCTCGGAATGTCACAGCAACAAGCTGTGACAACGGCCTAAACTGTAGCGACAAGCGGCACGGACGCTGCCCATTCATCACAGGCCCCGACCGGTTGCCCGGCCGGGGCCTTTTCATGTCCAATCGATAGGGTCAGACTCAATCGATAATGACTTGGTCACTGCATTTCGCAGGGTACCATCTTACTTCTTCCGCACCAGATAGATCAGCCGTTGCTCGGTGATGGACTCATCGATCAATTCGTAGAGACCATGTGCAGTCCGGTACCTAGATCTCGCACTGCCATACTCAGGATTGGTTGCCGTAATTTTGGGTGTGGCCCGAATCATTTCTGGCGAATGCTGCCTTGGTGCGAATGATGGGAAGCGGGCAGTCGAGACCGCTGACGTTCAGTTCCTGGTCGAAGTTTTATTAATAGCCATCTGTTAATGTCACCGTTGCGAAAAAGAAGGTTCCAGGGGCTGTCGATGCTCCACTAGCTGATTGACTATTTATCAATCGAGTCTGCCCATTTTAATTTTACAATTCAGCAGCTATTTGTTGCGCGATTGCTTTGGCTGCATCAGATAGACCATCTGCAGCATTATCAGCTTGGGTTATCAATTCATTCGAATCCACTCCAATGATCCTGACTGGCAACTGGGGCTGACTTTAGCTGCATTGTATATTTTAACTCAAGGTTCGAGTTTCAAAATCCGTAAAATCGATTTAATAGTCCCCTCAATCTGCTCCAATTGCACAATAGAAACGTCTTCAAGCTGAAGGCTTTTCTGGATAAAAACTCATAGACGCGGTTATCAATTGCCAGCATAATAGTGTCGACTGAACAACCAAGCGTTTTCCGCTGTAGTTCATTGAGCATTGCCGGATATGATGGCGCAGAAAATATTTGCCGCCAACACGTCCGGCAAAACTGGTCGTTGTACTTCAACGGGTTGTTCATCACGTAGATGTAGCGGTTGAAGTTCTGCGACAGGCCGGGTTCCTGGATGTAGCTGTCTGCCGAGAGGAATCGGCCTATCTCGGGATCGTAGAGCCTGGCGTTCATGTGCACCAGACCGATATTGTCGATCTGTTCGTGGCCGGTGTAGCCCCGGTTGGTCAGTTTGCGCTGGAACGACTGGTCGATCTCTTGTCCATTGACCGCCCGGCGCTGGCCGAAGGGGGTGTAACCCATGCGGGCGATAATTGCTCCGTGAGAGTCGGTGATGGTGTCAACGCTGCCGAGTGCATCTTTGTGCAGGTAGCGGGTCTGGTCTGCCTGCTTCTGACCGTTTTCGATAGTTCTGACCTGGATCGCGATGACTTCTCCATCGGCGTAGATGAAGTGTTTTTTACGTTCGATGTGGTTGCCGTCCATATCCACGGCATCAATCAATTCGTAGCCTTTTCCGATGTACCAAGTGGTCTCCTGTCCCTCTTTGTCGAGGCTCTGTTTACTGACTCGGTTGTTGTCAGGACCGTATTCAAAACTCACGTCGGCATCTTTTGTCTTGATCCTCGATGGCTTGTTGAATGAAGTCCATTCGATTTCACGTCCACTGCCGGAGACCATGTTACCGTTGGCGTCATAGGCGTAATCTTCGTAGGTGCCGTTGTTGCGGTTGAGTGAGAGGATGCGGTTGCCTTGGTCGTAGGACATGGCGCCAGTGTTGGATTTGTACAGGATGTTGCCGTTGATGTCGTAGCTGTAGCTGAGGTTTTCACTCACGCCGGTGGCGGCATCGAAGTAGCTGGCCTGTTGCAGACGGTCGAGGCTATCGTATTGGTAGCTTTCGGTGATGCCGTTAATCCGATCATCTCGCTGGATGACGTTATCCGTGTTGTCGTAGCTGTAGTGCAGGTTGCGGATCGGGTTGTTCTCTGCGACGCCGGTTTTGATCTCCTTGAGACGGCCGCTATAGGGGTCGAAGATGCGTTGGGTCAGGTAGCCGTTGCCGGTGAATTCACCTTTCAGACGACCAGAGGCATCCCGGCTGGTGGCTGACCAGAGGGTGACAAAACCCTCATTGTTGTTGTGCTCGTCGAGTTGACGTTCGATGGTGTCCATCGAAGCCTTATAATCTTCGATCTTATCCATGAATTCTCGAGCAATGTTTGCCTGTTGCCTGGCCTGCAGATAGAGTTCTTTTGCCTGTCTGGCATACAGCTCAGCATCCCGACGGGCGTTCTGCTCAATGGTGCGATAGATTTCTGCCTCTTGGTTTTTTCGGCGGCCAGTTTTGACAACCTTTCTGATTGGGCTTTAGTGCTCTTCGCATGTTTTGAATAGAGACTCGAGAGCCTGATTTGCTTGGGTGGCCCAGATTCACACCATTTCGCTTCATGGACCTGGACTAAGCCAAACATCTCAGGATCTTTGTTTCTGACCCACCTCGTTCGGGTATTCCCTGTCCGCTTTGCCTCCTGAACCTTTATCTCAAATTGGCTGATTCCAGAGACATTCCACGGATCGTACTCCTTCCAACCACAATCTTGTGGTTTTGGCAGCCAGGATGAACTCACTGTTTCAGTCGTTGATCCATAACTCGCACACTTTCCTTTCCTCCCGTATGCACTGCAATAGGAATACTTGTAGTAGGCTTTCCCTCCCGATGATTTCGAATAGGTAAAATAGGCATTGCCAAACACGCGCCAGAGCCTGCTGGCTTGCTTGGCATAATAATCCGATTGGCTCTGGAAATGACTGGCTTTAGCCAATAACTTGCTTGCTGTCGCTTCAAGCCGAACCAAGTCGTCCTCAGCCTGTTTTTCAGCCTCAAGCGCTGCCAACTCAAGCGCTCTGATCGTTTCAGATTTTTCGACAAGTGCTGCAGCCTGCCGTTGAGAGGAGACCTTGCGCCCCTCAAGCTTATAGATCTCCCTCAAGAAAGCGCTCAACGACTCTTCAAGCCGAACATAGTCATAATCCCACACCTGCTTTTTCGGCATGCGTACGGTTTTTAGATAGCCGTCTTGGTTGTAGACCCGTTCGATCTCTACACCGTCAGGAAATATCTCTTTGAAGGGACGGGATTTGGCATCGTAAGCGACCCGTTTCGTAAAGCTCTTCTCTCCTATCTTTGTCTTGGTGGATAAAGCACGACCAAGGGCATCGTACTCAAACGAACGTCTGTTACCAGGTGATGTGGTTATGGCGAGTTTACCGATGCCGTTTTCCGCTGTGTCGTACTCCCAGGTTGCAACCCCTTCTACGGTCTCTCGTCTGACCAAACGGCCAAGCAAATCATGGTATTGCTTGACCACCTGCCCCTTGGCATCCTGTTGCCGTAATAATTCACCGTAGGCGTTGTATCGATATGTCCAATGCCCCATTGAGGGATCATCCATGGAGACCTTGTTGCCTCGGTTGTCATAGCGATTGCGAATGATGAATCCATTGGTGTCTGTTGCGATCAGGTTGCCGATGGGATCGTAGCTGTAGGTGATGTTGGATATGCCTGTTTCGACAACCTGCGCATTTTTTTCCAGCAGGTTTTTCGTTACCACCCTTGCGCGGCCTTCCGCATCGATCATTGTGGTGGTCAATCCCTGGTAGCTGTAGTAGGTGGGGATATGGCCCGTCTCGGAGGGTTTGTTCTGCACCACCACCCGGCCCATCTCGTCGTACTCACTGGTGACCCAGTATGAGTTCGCGCCGGGGAACTCGCCCTCGTAGTAAGGCAAGGTGGCGGCGATAATCTGACCCTTTGCGTTGTACTGTTTGTCCTGGTAGACGTTCTTTCCATTGAATCCACGAGTGACGCTTCTCACCTCACGGCTCAGGGCGTCATAGTAGACGGCCTTGGGTGGTGCGCCGGTGGCGTGCTCAGTGATCTTGTAGACGCTGAAGTCATCAAAGATAAGACCGGCGTTGGCGCCGTCACTCCACTCGTAGGCCCAGTGGGTCTCTGTGCCATCGGCGCGGCGCTCCGTTGTTTTACGGCAGAGACTGTCGTAACCCCAGTGGGTGCTGATGCCGTTGGGACCGGTCTGCCTGACCGGCAGGCCGCAGCGCGGGTCGTATTCGATGGTTTCCTGTGGCCCAGCGCGTTGGCACGGTTGATGGGGAAACGTCCTGAACTATCATAGGTGGCAGATGAGTGACGAGGTTCCACGCCCTGACCGCTCAAGACGGTGCCGGTACGATTGCCATATTCGTCGTATTCAAACTCACTGGTCAGGCTGAGGCTGCTGCCCGGTTCGATAACCTCGCTACGCAATGCGCCGGTGGCGTGATCGTATTCAAAACCGGTCGAGCGGGTCAGCGTACCTTCACGGGTAGTGTGGGTAACCTCCACGTTGAGCGGCTTGCCAATCAGCCAGGCAGACGCATCGTTGCGGTAGACACTACTGGTCTCCTTTCTGACAAAATCGCCATTTGCCCCGTTGATCTCCACCACCATGCGCAGCGCATTACCGTACTCATCGTACTCCGCATGGTTGGTCTGTTCGGTTTTGATGTAGTTGCCATCCAGTTCATAGTGCTCCAGCACTTGGGTATGGGGCTGCACGCTGACGACATTGTCGTAGACCCTTGGCAGTTCACGATAGGTCAAACTGTTCCTGAGGATAACCACATCACCAACAAGCTCTTCTATCTCCCGCACCCGACCGCTGAAATCACCGTCCTGATAGTAGCGGGTGATATGTTTTCTGTTGGTGGTGTGGTTATGGCTGCTGACTTCGGCAAACCCGAGGCTACCGTCGTCTTTGTGGGTCTTCGGCCGGCATGATGGTAACTGATGCGAGTTTCATACCACCGATGCCATCAGGGTTGAAATACTGCGCGCACCACCTGGTGACACCCCGCAAATCAAAGACGGGCGCGACGGCATCTAATGTAACCTGTAGAGATCATCGTCACTCGAATATACTCAAATTCCGTACGGTTCCATATCCTGTGGTAACCGCAACCAGTAATTAATCGCTTGTTATCGTGCCGATAGTTGCAGTTGATGCCGCGCCAACCGGTAACAGACATCAGGTGAACCATCGTTGTTGATGTCGGTCATGCGCAATGGGTTCTCTTTCGGCA
>NZ_JAAVSH020000001.1:2515050-2523401 GCF_011947365.2 endosymbiont of Lamellibrachia barhami | reverse complement strand
TGGTTACGTATTGCTGATGGTTTCTGTGGCCCAGCGCGTTGGCACGGTTGATGGGGAAACGTCCTGAATTCATCATAGGTGGCAGATGAGTGACGAGGTTCCACGCCCTGACCGCTCAAGACGGTGCCGGTACGATTGCCATATTCGTCGTATTCAAACTCACTGGTCAGGCTGAGGCTGCTGCCCGGTTCGATCACTTCGCTGCGCAATGCGCCGGTGGCGTGATCGTAATCAAAACCGGTCGAGCGGGTCAGCGTACCTTCACGGGTAGTGTGGGTAACCTCCACGTTGAGTGGCTTGCCGATCAGCCAGGCAGACGCATCGTTGCGGTAGACACTACTGGTCTCTTTTCTGACAAAATCGCCATTTTCGCCGTTGATCTCCACCACCATGCGCAACGCATTGCCGTACTCATCGTACTCCGCGTGGTTGGTATTTTCGGTTTTGATGTGACTGCCATCAATTTCATAGTGTTCCAGCACTTGGGTATGGGGCTGCACGCTGACGACATTGTCGTGAACCATCGGCATTTTTCGATAGGTCAAACTGTTCCTGAGGATAACCACATCACCAACAAGCTCTTCTATCTCCCGCACCCGACCGCTGAAATCACCGTCCTGATAGTAGCGGGTGATATGTTTTCTGTTGGTAGTGTGGTTATGACTGCTGACTTCGGCAAACCCGAGGCTGCCGTCGTCTTTGTGGGTCTTCAGCCCGGCATAGTGGTAACTGATGCGGTTCATACCACCGATGCCATCAGAGGTTGAAATACTGCGCACCACCCTGGTGACACCCCGCAAATCAAAGACGGGCGCGACGGCATCTGTGTAACGCTCGTAGAGATCATCGTCACTCAGGCGACCATACTCAAATTCCGTACGGGTTCCATATCCTGTGGTAACCGCAGCCAGTAGTGTCGCCTTGTTATCATTGCCGATGGTGCAGTTGATGCCCTTGTAACTTCGGTAACAGACATCAGGTGAACCATCGTTGTTGATGTCGGTCATGCGCAATGGGTTCTCTTTCGGCATGACCTTGGTGCCGTCATACAACGTTATGACGTCCACACTTGGCTTCAGACTGGCATACTTGCGCATGGCACCGAAACCCTCACCATTGTTCAACGCACAACTGAAAGCTTCATTTCCGGAACCGGTACAGACATCGGCCCGTCCATCCACGTTGATATCGAGCAGATTCAGACTGTTGTCGTTATGATTCCTCTCCAGATCCTCGTCCGTTCCCCACTCATAGGTAACGTCCGCCCATTTTTTGAGTGGCGTAAAGGCTTTTCCGGTATTGATGGCACAGGTGTAGTTGCGTGACTGACGAAAGCAGATATCCGAGAGACCATCGGCATTGAGATCACCATACCGAAAGGTACCGGCAAAACTTTTGTTCGCCCACTGACTGCCAAACTCCGCTGACCAACTCTCTTTCTCGCCAAACAGCGGCATATCATCCGCGTCAACCCCCAGGCCGAGGGCGCAACGAAAACCCTGGCTGTCTGCGCCACAGATATCGATAAGGCTGTCACCATTGATATCGGTGAAATTCAGGGTGTTGTTCTTGATATCGTCACTACCGGCGGGCCAGCCACTCTCTGAGAGTGTCACGGGCGGTCCGAACCTTTTGCCATCATGATTCAGTAAACAGGTGACGCCATCGTTGCCAAAAGCGCAGATATCCACATAGCCGTCACTGTTGATATCGAAAAAACGCAGGGTATCCTTGCGATTGAGGGAATGGGTCCAGTAGTGACTGTTGTTGAATCCCTGCCCATCACTCAAGCCGCACATGATGCCGGAATTGTCCTGGATGCAGTAATCGGACTTCATGTCGCCGTTGAGGTCCAGCAACATTAAAGTCCCGGAGATTTTGGGCTTATGCCAATGTTTTGCATCAAGCCGATCCGCCCATTTCGAGTATTCGGCCGGATGATCCCCATTGCTCAATCCACAGTAGAGTCCATGATCGAGATAACAGAGATCGGTCAGTCCGTCCTGATTTAGATCTCCCAGGGCAAAGGTTGAGAAGGCATTGCCGGTCAGAATTGAGGGATCGTTGAAAAAGTCGAAACCGGTATTTTCATTCCACTCAAACCGGGTCGCAGGACTGCACTCACCCAAGCCATCGCAAAGCTGAATCGCACTTATGCGGCTGAAAGGCAGTGTTTCGTCGATCTCGTAACTAAAACGATACTCCCGCAGTTTTTCTCCATCACTCAGGATATTCAACGAAGCAAGCCGAAGTCCCAAATCACGTCTTTCTCCAAACTGATAGGCGCTGAGGTTGTCGGGACGAGTCTCGTATTCAAACTCGACCCGATGCACGCTGTACTCGATAAAATCCGGGACGCTTAATCCACCATCTTTGCGGTAGTGGTATTGAATCCGGTTGTCAAAACGGTCACGCCGGCTACTGAGTTTCCAGGCGGCAGCTTCATCCCGCCCGGCTGCAGAGGTTCGCGTATTTAATGAGTCGCCATACTCAAGGATATAACCCCGCTTGCTCCAAACCGTCCAGCGCTCCGGCCCACTGCCCAACGAGCCGTGGGATTCGATTCGTGCGTAACTCTCTGCAACTGTGCGGTACTCAGTACCGTCTTCACCATCCTGACCTGCTATGGCAATCAGCCGCTGTCCGTCGAGACAGTAACGATCCCTGTTATCGAATCCCACGCCACCCCGTTCACCGTCGATCTCCTTGTTGGCCGGGCAGCGGGTAATGGCGGACTCACCAGCCAGTTTAAAACCAATACCCAGGACACCATTGGGACTGCGCGGGCTGTAGCTAATTGATAATCCCGGCGCCAGTCCATTCGGCCCTTGCGGCAGATCAACCGGTAACGTGTAGTCGAGGGTACCCTGATTGACTTGGGCCTCGCCCTCCAGGGAGCCAACCAGCCCGCTATTGGCCGCAACGTTTGAAAGAAAGATCAATGATGCGCAGAAGATGCCAGAAAACCTGGCCGCAAACCTCATATCCATGAGTTTAATTCCCTTAATTCAGTGTTTTTTATGCGTTATCAGAAACTGCCGGCGCGGCGTTCCAATTCGATCATCTCATCATCGAGTTGTTCGAGTTTACTATCCAATTCGATCAGTTCAGGGTCGGTTGTCTCGGGCTGCATATTTGTCAACGCTGAGATCTCATCCTGGGTGATGCCGTACTTCTGGCTGACCTCCGCAATCAGAAGATCCGCTTCGAGCAGCAGTTGGTCGGTCTCTTTGCTGTAGACATCCTTGCCACCCACCCAGCCTTCCGCTTCCTCCGCTTCCTGGTTGATCCGTTCAACCTCCAGCCGCATCTCTTCCACCGATGTTCGCAACGTTTCCGCTGCGGGTGGGAGTGCGTCATTCACCACCAGGCGGTCTCGCTCTTTTCGCAGTTCACCCACAGCAAGTTCACTGACCGGATCTTCAGATGTCTCATCCTCAATCTGCAGGAAATCCTTTACCACTTTGCGTAATGTTCGTTCCGGCAGTGAGACCGTTTCGTCAACTGACACCGGCTCAATCTCACCGGTATTCATTGCGACAACCACCACTGCCATAACGGAGATAACACTCGCCCCAAAAATTGCCATTGGTTTCTTCATTCTCTGTTTTTCATTTTTGTTTATTCAACCGTCGAGGCAACAGGCATCGGAGTTCTATGCGTTGAAAATGACGGATATCGAATAATCCGTATCTTTGCCGCCAGTGCGAACAACAGGAGCGTGAACGTCACAAGCAGCAGTGGCCACTCACCCCAGACCGTATAGGGGGTCTGACCACGCCTGGGCTGGATGCTGCCGTCAAACCAGCCCTCTCCCCTGCTTCGGGTCTCAACGAGTCCGTCCGCCGCGAGGGTCGATAATGGCGCTAATCCCCTTATTGGTGGCATGCAGCATGGGTTTGCCGCTCTCCAGCGCCCGCATTCTGGCTATCTGCAGGGACTGCTCCGGTAACCACGTCTCTTCGAACCAACTCACATCGCTCACATGCACAAGTAGTTGCGCATCTTTCCAGTCGTACCGTAATTCGTTGCCGAAGTGATTTTCAAAACAGATGGAACTGGCCAGTGGCACGCCCTTTACCCGCAAGAGCCCCTGCTCTGATGGCCCACTTGTCAGAGCGTCCATTGCGACATTGGGCATATCTCCCATATCGCTCAAAAACGGGATATCGGGGGTAAACTCACCAAAGGGGATCAGGTGACGTTTTAAATAGCGAAGTTTTGGTTCCGCGCCGACAAACAGGGCGTTATAGGATTTGCCGTCACGTTCGATATAGCTGCCCAGCAACAGCTCTGTTCCCGCTTCACGCAGGCTGTCCACCTGCGCATCCAGAAAACGATAGACGCCCTTCAGATCGTAGGCCACTGAGGACTCATGCCACAATACAAGATCCGGACGAGGTTCTATCTGGCTCATCGCCAGATAGCGTTCGATGGTATCGATCACCTTGTAGCGCCGAAACTTCCGCTCCCCATCCTGATTTCCATGTATCAGACGCACTTCAAGCGGTTGGGAGATTGGCTGAGTCCATTCCAGATGACCCAAAACGGTTCCTGACAGGAACAGAGACAATAGTGCGGCGAATGCCGACAGCCTCATCTTTTTCCCGGGACCGATCAACCCCAACGCGAGCAAACCACCCGCCAGTAAAACAAAAAAAGTTAGACCCAGGACGCCAATGTATGGGGCAAACCCTGCCAGCGGAGTGTCGATAAAGCCGTAACCCGCCATATAGTGTGGAAAGCCGGTCATCCACCAGGTTCTGACCCATTCACCGAGTGTCCAGACCGAGGCAAACAGCAGAACAGAGATCAAAGGTGATCTCTGTCGGCTCAAGCTGACATGGATGTAACCACAAACGCCGGGAAGGCAGATGTTCGCCAGGACCAGACCTGTCATGGCAATAGTGAGTATCGGCAGAAAGCTCTCGTCAACCCCACCCAGTGTGCTGAAGAGCCAATGAAGACCTACACCGTAGAAGGCCGAACCGAAGAGAAAACCGCGCCATGCGGCACGTAGGGGTGTTGACCGGCTCCAGATCAGAAACAGGGCAGCAAAGGAGACCAGCGCCAGCCACGGCAGATGAAAGGGGGCAAAGGCGAAAACCAAAGCCACGCCGGCAAGCAGGGCCAAAATATCCAGTCCGATATTGTTCTTTTTCATACGGTCCATGTACTGTTTTTTAACTTTGATGACGCTGCATCAAATCCCTGTCTGGCGAGTGTTCCCTGTTCGCGGTGGAATAGATAACACGAGAAGGGAAGAAAAATCCCATCCGGCAGTGGCTTTTTGTGACTCAGTTCACATTATAAAAAGTGATCCCCGAATTTTCATATCTGCAGGACACGAGAGTTGCCGGTTCCGCTGCGCTTGAGTCGGCCTACACCCGCCGGAATTCTGCTGAGGGTTGCGCGACTACTCGACCAAAGAAACACCTCGAATCGGGCAGGCCCGTATCGTCTCCCAGAGCAGATCGACAGCATCCGGACGGGGGAAACTCTTGCGCCAGGCAAGGGCGACCCGGCGATAGGGGGGATCTCCCTTGAAGGGTCGGGTAGTGACCAATTCATCCGACGAAGGATTTGGGTTGATTGCTGTATCCGGCAACACGGTTATCCCGATACCACCAGCGACCATGTAGCGGATGGTCTCCAAAGAACCCCCTTCCAGATTGCGTTGCAGGCTGCCTTCACTGGAACTGGGCTGTAGACAGCCCGGGCAGACCCGCAGCACCTGATCGCGGAAGCAGTGCCCATCACCCAGCAGGAGCACACTCTCCTTGCTGAGATCGGCGGCGGAGATGGCATTCAACTCAGTCAGCCGATGCGCTACGGGCAGTAGCACGGAGAAGGGCTCATCATAGAGTGGCCGGGTCTGGATGCCCGGTTCATCATAGGGGAGCGAGATGATCACCACATCCAATTCACCCTGCTTCAACTGCTCTGACAGCACTGCGGTGAAGTTTTCCCGAATGACCAGCGGCATCCTGGAGACCCGCCGGGTCAGTTCTGGAATCAGATGGGGAAAAAGGTAGGGACCAATGGTGTAGATGGCTCCAACCCGTAGGGGATCCACCAGTTGATCTTTACTCTGCATTGCCAGGGTTCGGATGAAACCGGCCTCCTCCAGCACCCTCTGAGCCTGAACAACGATGCGTTCACCCGCCGGTGTCAGTGTAACTTCACCCAGACCACGTTCGAACAGACTGACGCCCAGATCCGCCTCCAGTTTTTTCACTGCCACGCTCAAGGTAGGTTGGCTGACAAAACAGCCTTCCGCGGCACGCCCAAAGTGACGCTCACGCGCAACAGCTACGATATACCGGAGTTCATTCAGGGTCATGGCAAACTGGCCTTAAGGAAAAATGGGCAGGCATCAGCACTAAAAGCCCACAATAAAGGTTAAATTATGCACATTAAACAGAATCTAATGCACATTTTCTATAAAAAGCGCACCCGCTTCATTGTTTCAACAGATTTTATTAGACTACTATAATCAGACTGAAAATCTGTTATACAAGGGTTCGCCGGAGTTGCCCGGTAACCAGAACTTTCAAGGCTTGACCAACCTTCAACGATGTCTGCAGACACCAATACATTCCAAAACCTGCCTGAGGGCAGTCTGAAAGTACTACAGCTGACGGACTTCCATCTCTATGCTGACACCTCGCGCTGTCTGCTCGGCTTGAATACACAGGAGACACTCAACCTGGTCTCTGCAATGGCGCTGGAGCAGATGGGGACTCCAGACATGATCCTTGCCACCGGCGATCTGGTTCACGACGCGTCTGAAACCGGTTACCGGCGACTCAGGGAGCAGTTTGCCGGATTCGGCGCTCCAACCTTCTGTCTGCCGGGGAACCACGATATTCCCGAGGTTATGACCCGCTTGTTAAATCAGGATGGCATATCCACCCTTCCCAGCACACAGCAGGGAAACTGGTCACTGATCTTTCTGGACTCCACCATTCCCAAGGAACCCGGTGGCCATCTTGACGAGAGTCAGCTGGAGCGGCTCGAGGATGAGCTGCAAAAACACCCGGACAAGCATACGCTGGTCTGCATGCATCACCACCCGATTCCAGTGGACAGCGCATGGATGGACAGCATGGCCCTGAACAATCCTGAACCGCTCTTCGAACTGCTGGCAAAGCACAAACAGGTAAAAAGCATCCTATGCGGTCATATCCACCAGGAATTTGAGCGCAACTACCACAACCTGCTGCTGCTTGGTTCTCCCTCTACCTGCATTCAGTTCATCGCAGGTCAGGACAAATTCGGCATTGACGACAAACCACCGGGTTATCGCTGGCTCGCCCTGTTGCCGGATGGTGAAATCCGTAGCGGCGTGGAACTACTGCCGGAAATGCCTGAGGGCCTGGATTTCAATTCCAGCGGCTATTGAACCGAACATCCCTGCTGTTTTTCGACCCCTCAAAAAATTTCAGCTCAGATCCACGGTCACCGGATCACCCACCATCATCGCCTGCGGCAGATGCAGAATGCGCACAGCCACCACTTCAACACCAGCCTCCACCACCCTGCGCAGAGATTTTCCATATACGGGATCGATCTCATCGGCTGGGCGGAAGCACGTCCCCTCCGGCCGATTGAGCGCATAGATCATCACGCCGCGATAACCTTGGCGACAGGCCTCCGCCAGTAGCTCAAGATGCTTCAAACCCCGCGCAGTGACCGCATCCGGGAAACTGAGTGGCTCCCCCCCCTCCCAGAGCGTGACATTTTTGACCTCGACCCAGACATCCGCCGCCGGACCATCGCTCAGAAACATATCGAAGCGGGAACGGGGAAAACCCGGCGCCTCGAAGGTCACTTCAGTCCGCACATCCCGGTACCCCTCGGGCCTGGAATCCTCTTCACGCAACTTTCGCTGATCACCGGATTCGTCCGGCCGGTATCGCCGATCCGCCGCATATCACCGTTCAGCGTAAGGCAACTTGCGGCGCGGATTGTCACTGTGGCTGATCTGTACCAACGCTCAGGCTCCAGCATCACGCATACTGCCATTATTGGGACAATGGGCGGTTACGACGGAACCATCGTCAATTTCGACATCCGCCAGCGTTTATAGCGTTTTAGTATATGTCATTTGGTAGTAGTAGAACAACGGGCCTGACTCGGGAAAACTCTTAGGCAATCCCTAATTTACGACCACGACTGGGAAGCATATTAGGGTCTTCGCCAGAATCAACGGAAAAACTCTCTAAAGAGGTAGATAATGAGCATCAAGCTATGGCTCACCGCCTGTATCACTACGTTCTGCCCCAGCAAATGCGCAGGCTGACGGTATATCCGACGCAGTGGGATACTACGACAATCCTTCCGCAACA
>NZ_JAAVSH020000001.1:2458423-2514912 GCF_011947365.2 endosymbiont of Lamellibrachia barhami | reverse complement strand
TTGTTGTACTTCGACCGGTTACATGTGCTCTCTTCGGGCACAGCAAAGCACAAAACGGGTAAAGGCATCACATCACGGTCATATCCACCAAATTTGACGCAACACAACCTGCTGCTGCTTGGTTCTCCTCTACCTGCATTCAGTTCATCGCCAGGTCAGGACAAATTCAGCATTGACGACAATACCGAGGTATCCTTTGCGTCGCCTGCTGCCGGATGGTAAGAAATCGCGCGGCGTGGAACTACTGCCGGAAATACGCAAGGGCCTGGATTTCAATTCCAGCGGCTATTGAACCGAACATCCCTGCTGATTTTCGACCCCTCAGAAAAATTTCAGCTCAGATCCACGGTCACTGGATCACCCACCATCATCGCCTGCGGCAGATGCAGAATACGCACAGCCACCACTTCAACACCAGCCTCCACCACCCTGCGCAGAGCTTTTCCATATACGGGATCGATCTCATCGGCTGGGCGGAAGCACGCCCCCTCCGGCCGATTGAGCGCATAGATCATCACGCCACGATAGCCCTGACGACAGGCCTCCGCCAGTAGCTCAAGATGCTTCAAACCCCGCGCAGTGACCGCATCCGGGAAACTGAGTGACTCCCCCCCCTCCCAGAGCGTGACATTTTTGACCTCGACCCAGACATCCGCCGCAGGACCATCACTCAGGAACATATCGAAGCGGGAACGGGGAAAACCCGGCGCCTCGAAGGTCACTTCAGTCCGCACGTCACGGTACCCCTCCAGACCTGGAATCCTCTCTTCACGCAACGCCTCGCTGATCACCGGATTCGTCCGGCCGGTATGTACGCCGATCCAGCCTGCGCCCATATCCACCCGTTCCAGCGTCCAGGCAAGCTTGCGACGCGGATTGTCACTGTGGCTGATCTGTACCAGCGCTCCAGGCTCCCAGCATCCACGCATACTACCGGTATTGGGACAATGGGCGGTTACGACGGAACCATCGGTCAATTCGACATCCGCCAGAAAGCGTTTGTAGCGTTTTAGTATATGTCCGTTGGTGAGTAGTGGGAGCAACATGGGCCTGACTCGGGAAACTCTTAGGGCAATCCCTAATTTTACACGACCACGGCTGGGGCTTATATTAGGGTCTTCGCCGAATCAACGGAAAAACTCTCTAAAGAGGAGTGAATAATGAAGCGTAAACTATGGCTCACCGCCTGTATCACTACGTTCTGCCTGACAAATGCGCAGGCTGACGAGGGCTATCCGACGCAGTGGGGATACTACGACAATCCTTCCGCAACGGGACAGCAGGCGCCCGCCTACAACGAACCGGTTTATGGCGCTCAAGGCTACAGCACACAAACGCCTCAATACGCCGCTCCGGCATATCGCGGCGACAACCGGAACAACAACAAACAGTTCAATATGAATCCGATGAACATGATGAAGGGGGCGCCAAACCCCATGAACAACAGGTTCAATTCCAATCGGCGTGAAGACCGCTACCCGGAACCCTACTATCCCGCACAACAACCAAATTATAATCAGGGATATGGCTACGGATATGGCGGTGCACCGGCCTACCAGGCACCACCGGTTTACGGTTACGGGACTCAGCCTGGCGGCGGTTATGCCCCCTATGGAAACAGCCCCAGCTACTACAATGCCCCCTCTCAGGGCGGCTATCCGCAACAATACAACGACTACGCAACCACCCAGCCGTATCGTGAGCAGCAACCCGTCTACAGCGCGCCGGCCTATAACCCGCCAACCTATGACACAGCGCCACAACAGCAATATGCGCCGAGCTACGACTACGAAACCAGCGGCAGCAGCCAAACTTATCCGCAATACCCCAGCTACGCACCACAACAGCCGCCGCAAAGCGATTACACTCCACCGGTCGAATACAGTTATCGTCCGATGCAACCGGCAGCAACTGGTGAGATGACACCTCCACCAATGGAGATGCCACAGCCAATGGCGCCAGTGGTATCACAACCCGCACCGATTGAGCCCCCCACAGTGTCGACTCCTGCTCCTGCTTTCCAGGAACCTCTAGCACCCCTCAGCTACCCGGAACCGGCCCCTATGATGCATGAGACGGCGGAGGTTCCTACGGCGCCTGTCCTTGAAGAGGAACAGACAGCCACCCTGGCCAACGGGAAACCCGCCGTCTTCCGTCCGGTGGAGGAAACGGCAGACGATGTGGGCGTTGAGACCCCGACTTCCCAATAGCACATCGTTCCTGCATGGTATCTATTCAGCGCATGGTAAACACTGAGGTAACCTGTAGGATGTGGTGACGACTGCATGGATGCAGGAGGTAGAGTAACGCATGGAGCATGTTGTCGAGTAAAACGAACCGCATCAATCGCGACAGATGCGCATCGCTGCGCTCAGCACATCCTACGATTCCGCTTTATTGCATAGCGGGAAGCGGGTATCAGGAGATAGAGAAGTGGGAATACTCCTGGAAATGCAGGTTTTCACAGGCAACGCCTGAAACATCGGCATTGGCCGGTCCCTGGCGCAACCAGTCGCGCAGTTCATTGATTGCCTTCAGATCACCACAGGCAATCACTTCGACTCGGCCGTCATGAAGGTTTTTTGCATAACCGGTGATACCCCGTCTCTGCGCCTCGTAACGGGTACTGGCCCGAAAGAAGACCCCCTGCACCCGACCTGCCACAAGACAGCGGACACAGACCGGGTGCCCTGTTTGTACCGCTTTACCCATCGATTCTCACCACGGCCTTCTCTCCAAGACGCAACTGCTGCCCCTTCGGGGTTTTGAAGCCGACTTCGAGACGGTAGTGACGTGGCATCCCGCTACCTGCCAAAGGTTCCAGCCCGACGGACTGAATGACCCCCGGCAGCCATTCGCCATGAACACCGACCTTGGCTGCCTGCCCCGGCCTCAGCTTTGCTGCCATTTCACTATCAACGGCAGTCACCGCTTTCATCTCCCGATCATTAACCACTACCACCAACGGCATGATCTGCAGATGGTTAACCACAGCCTGCCCCTGCTGGACGTTCACCACCAACACCCGGCCGTTGAAAGGCGACTTGATGCGGCTGTATTCACGCGCAAGTTTTATCAGAATCAGCTCCGCCTCCGCTGCACGCAGATAGGCATCCGCTTTGGCAGCATCGATCTCAGCAAGCTGCCGCTCATGGTCGGACAGCAATGTTCGATCATAGAGTTCCAGGGAACGGTCCAACTCCCGCTTGGCCTCATCCATCTGTTGCTTGGCTGCTTCTTTCTGCGCTACTGCCTTTACCAGTCTGGCTTGCAGCGGCCGTTGGTCCAACTCGACCAGCAAAGCGCCCCGGGTAACCGGCTCGCCTGCAGTCACATTGACCCGGCCGACGATCCCGTTCACCACAGTTCCCAACTCCACCCGTTGCTGCCACTCCAACTGGGCATCCAGATCCTGGGCCTGCAATGTGCTACAAAAGAGCAGTCCACAACAGATAGCCACACGACTCATTCTCTTCATTTTCCCTCCCCCTTACTTCCCACTGTGATATCAAATTCATCCAACAGCACCCCGGCCAATGCATCAAGTCGTGCCTGCGCCAGTGCAATTTCAAAATCGGTCTCAGCCTGCTGCAGGCGCCAGTCGGAGATTCTTACCATGGAATCACCCAGATCGGTGGAGACCTCCAGGTCGTAGAGGGTACGGCTGCGATCAAGAGAGAGATCACGATAGTCTCCGGTCACCACCAACTCCTCCCGTCTTACTCGTAGCCGGTCAAGTTCCAGCCAGAGCTCCAACGCCGACTGCCGCAGATCGAGTTCCAGCACGGCCAGCTCCGCCCGGCGCTCCCGTAGACGGGCGCGCTCCAGTGCAACCTCGGCGCCAACCCGGTTGCCGGTAAAGAGCGGCACCTCCAGCACCAGTGCCGCCGACAGAGGATTACGCCCCCCCAACTCCCGATTATAGGTGGCGGCTTCGACTTCCCCGCGGATTATCGGATTGTCGCCCGCCCGGGCTGCACGCATCTGCTGTTCAGCTGCATCCCTCTGTGCACGCAGCGATTTCAACCCGGGATTGCTCTCAATAATGCGCTGGGTCAGCGCTTCCACACTCTCCGGTATCGGCCGGACGGGCAGCTCAGGAGAAACAAGATCGGCAGGCAGGTCATCGGGGCGGTTGAGACTGATGGCGAGGCGGGAACGGGTAATACGCTGCTTGTTCTGGCTGCCGACGGTACGCCGCCTTACCTTCTGAAAGAGATTTTCGAGCCGCAGCAGCTCCAGATCGGAGATCCCGCCCAGTTCGGACCGGCTGCGAGCCTTGTCCAACCGGACGAAGGCGATCGACATCGCTTCATTCTCCCGCGCATACTCCAGGTCCGCCAGCAGCACGTCGAAGAATCTGGCCATCACTTCCAGTCGCCGTTGTTGGCGTACATCCAGCAGATTCCACTCCTGGCTTCGCCGTGCCGCATCGGCTGCGGCCAACGCATTGTCGGTACGGCCAAAATCATACAGCCGTTTGCTCAGTTTCAGTTTCGCCCAGCTGTCGTTGCTGGATTGATCGACGGCGTTGTACGAGGGGTTGACCACCTTCAGAGCCGCCTCGAAACCAAGCTGCAGGTCATCGCTGGCATCGACACCGGACTGTTCCGCCCGGGCGCGCTGCAGCGCCGCATCAGCCAGCTCCCGATCGGGATGCACGCCATCGGCCAGTTTCAGTGCCTGCTGCAGTGTCAGGGGGATGGGAGCGGCTCAGATAGGCCGTCGGCCCGAACCGGCGCGAAACAGATCCATCCAGCCAGAGCAACAATCAAGGTTATCGGGATTCGAAGGCGGCTCACCGCGCTCTTTTTTCCTTTCTCTTTTGTCGTTTATAGCGGGAAAAACTGATCTTTTTATACTCACCGTTCACCACATACTCTCCGAGCCAGAGAAACTCCTGGGCATCGCGGGTGGCACCTGTAAAACGACTGATCAGTTTACCCTCCAGATCGAAAAAACCGAATACCGGCGTGGCTCGCACACGAAACTGTTTAAAGGCGAAATCCTTCTGCGAGACCTGCTCCCCCTGAAAGTCGGTGATCTCCACGTCACCCTCGATGTCCACGGTGAAGATCAGAAAGTGCTGTTTATAGTAGTCCTGAACCTCGGACTGATTCAGCACGGTGCCTTTCATACGGTGACAAAAGGGACACTCATCCATTTCGAACATGATGAGGATACCCGTTTTACCCTCCTCGCGGGCAAGTTCCAACTCCTCACTGAAATCCCCCAGCGACTGATCAAAAAAGTGATCATCAGGGTCTCTGCCCACCGCCCCGGCAGAGAGCATGAACAGCATCAGGACAATGGAGAGGAAAATCCTCACATCGAGCCACCTACTCAGCATTGTTGGCAATAAAACTTTCCAGGTCCTCTGCGGTTAACGGCCCCACCTGCCGAGCCACCACTTCACCACTTGGCGAGATTAAAAAAGAGGTCGGCAGACCGGGAATTTTTCCTAACTCCGAGCCAGCAGCAGGTTTGCCCAACAAAATCGGATAGCTGAGAAACTGCTCTTCGACAAAGCGTTTCAGGCGTTTTATATCAATGCGTTCAAAGGCAACACCCAACACCACTGCATCCTTGTCCTTGTGGTTGGAGTGAAAGACCTCCAGCTCCGGCAACTCCTCCCTGCAGGGAGGACACCAGGTCGCCCAGTAGTTGACCAGCACCCACTTGCCCCGGTAGTCGGAAAGCTTGTGAGTCTTGCCATCGAGTCCCTGCAACTCAAAGTCCACGGACTCTGAGAACGATACCGTGCTGAACAGGGCCAAACAGCCTAATAGTAGTAGCCGCCACGCTGGGGGTGGATTGTGCATAGAGTGCCTCTGGTACTTGTTGATTCTTCTGGAGAGAAGCACCGGCAACGGCACTCTCAATAATCCGACCCCCATTGTCGGGATAAATTCCGGGAAATTCAATCATGAAAAATAGTCCGCAGCACAATTTTTCAAGATTTGACGATGACCGCCGATAATTCTCCAAGAAGCGTCGAACTGCATCAATCAGCAGAAACTATAAAGGGTGAACCCGCCACGGAATATCGATACTATCAATATGTTTCAGATTTTCAGCAGACCAAATGATTCGATGCGGCGTCCCAAGTTTACTGTTCCTGCACCCGATACCATCGAAAACCCGCATGTGGAGACACATCCCGGATCCCTGCGCCAATGGATCGCTGCCCTCCCTTACGCCAGTCCAGCGCGCGTGGCTGAGGCGATCATCACCAATCTTGCACAACTCAACCGTTTTCCTGGACGGGTCCCTGACCGCATAGAGTTGATGGAACTCTACCGATTACCCACAACCCGGCTCTGCCGGATCGCCTCAAACAAACCCGGTGCACCCAGCGTAAAGCAGATCCGCCAGCTGATGCAGGAGATGGCCTACGGTCACAAACATATCGTCAATGAAAGTCTGCGCCAGAAATCATGGCTCAAACACCGCAAAAGACTGTTGGAGGGGATCTACTACGCCATCAAGTTCCTCTCTCTTGACCAACTGACCACTTTCGAAGGCTATGACTGCCAGGCCACCAATGCCTGGCGTGAAATTCTCCAGCTCTATAATCTGGCGGAACAGCAGAACCAACAACACGATCTGATTGACGACCGTGACCAAGCCGTACCCAAGAACGCCTCTGTCGCCCACCAGCTGAAACGTATCCTGCTGCTGGCGCTACTCGACCCCTGCCATCTGAAGGCAGGGGAGGCACGACTCTGCTACGGCTATCTGAACCAATTTGCAGGCAAAGCACGTTTCGAAGAACTGAAATCCGAGGCGGACCCGGCCGGGCGCTATATCATCGATATGCTGGGCGAGGTACCACCACGGCTTTTCGATCCGGATACCTCCGACACATTGGCATCTCCCCGATTCCGCCTGCTCAACATCAATCCAGTCAGCAAACGCCTGCACCAGAGTCTGCGAAAGATCGAGTTACGTGGTGAAGCGCCTCCAATGGGACTGCAGCACCTCAGTTCGGAAGATGCGGCAGGGACGCTGCGCGACATGTTAAAATCCTGGCATATCCGCAAGGAACGCAGCAGCAAAAGACAGGATACCTATGGTCAGGTTACCGTTGCCATCGGCATCAGTTCGATCCACCACTTTCTTGGTATTGCCACTCCTGCAGCCAGCAGATCCGATGAGGAGGAAGGAGAGTCGGTGACCCTGGCATCCGGCAATCTGGGCGGAGGCTTCAAACCCCGCCACCAACGCTTAACCTGCAAACTGACCAACTGCAGCAAAACCGGTGTGGCGATTCATCTGCCACTGCAGAGTTCGAGTCTTAAACTGGTCGGTCAACTGGTATTGATCACTGAAAAACATCCCGACCAGCCGGACAGCCTGAAAATCGGTGAAGTAAGACGCGCGCTCAAGAGAGGCGGCGAAATGTTGGAGTTGGGGGTACAGTTTCTAAAGGGGCACGTAATGCCGGTTACTCTCAACCCCATCGGAGGGAGTGGTGGCGACCTTCGCACACAGCCTTGTCTCTACGTCGACCGGGGAACCCCGAAAAAAAACACGCTACTGTCTACCAAAGGACAGCTCAAAACCGGACGCGAATATCTTGTGGAGGAACAGATACCGGCACCGGTTATAGTGCCGACGGAACAGGCTTCATCGAGTCCCTATTACGAGCGGCTAAGGATCAGATACAAATAGCATCGCTTCAGCAATTCTGATTCTAAACCTGACGGTAGAGATCTTCCAACGGGCAATTCATACCCTTTTCAACATCTCTCTCGATAGTCTGCAGAATACTCGACAATACCACTGACCCCTCATCCAGCTTATCTGCATCCGGCAGCACAAAAGGCGCTGCACGGTAGAGATCGCTAAGTTTCACCTCCTGCAGGTTCCTGGCAAGCGCCCAACTCTTCTCCTCGGTACGCAACACCAGCTTAGCCCCTTGCAGGGTATACAGCGACGCCTCCAGGTGCTCTTCAGAGACTTCCGGTTCCCGCTTTGACAGATCCTGACATGAACGCTGCTCCCCCAGCATCTGCGCCTCCCGCAGATGGCCAATCAGACGAAGCGCCAACAGAAAGTTACTGCCGCGAGTGTTTAACCGCTCGTGCCAGTCGTCCCGGAAGATGCCGAGGCAGTAGGTAAACTCCGCCCCCAGCAGTGTCACCAACCAGGAGAGGTAGATCCAGATCAGGAATATCGGGATCACCGCCATCGCACCGTAGATTGCCTCGTAGGTGGGAAAATGGGTGACATAAAGTGCAAAACCCCGCTTTGCGCTCTCAAACAACAGGGCAGCGAGAATGCCGCCTGCAAGGGCATGGCGCAGCGGCACCTTCCGATTCGGCACCACAGCATAGAGCAGGGTAAAAGCAAAGGCGGAGATAAGGACCGGGCTCATACTCAAAAAGCGCGAACGCAACTGCTGCACCGTCTCATCATCGTTGAGAATCGGGATTGAGACCAGATAGGAGGTCACGCCCACACTGAACACGATCAACACCGGTCCCAAAGAGAGGATCGCCCAGTAGACCATGAAGGTCGACATGGCCCCACGTTTCTTGCGCACATGCCAGATGGTATTGAACGCCTTGTCGATATTGCCCATCAACATCAGCGCAGCAACCAGCAGAAAAGCGAACCCCACACCGGAGAGTTTTGCCGCCTTGCTGCTGAAATTACTCAGATGCTCATGCACCACTTCCCCCGCCGCAGGCACAAAGTTTTTGAAGACAAACTCCTCGATCTCCACCGCCACCCGTTCCGAGGCGGGAAAGACCGAAAACAGTGCCAGCATGACGGTCATCAGGGGAACCAGCGAGAGCAGCGTGGTGTAGGTCAGGGCCGCCGTATTCTGCACCCCGCCATCCTTGATGAAATGGTGCAACAGCAACGCACTGAACTGCCTGATGCGGTGCAGATAGAAGCGGCCTCTTGCCGCAGGATCCATGCTCATGTCATTACCTTGCAAAGAGTAGAAGAACAGTATGCCACCAACCAGCGACCGTGGGGAGACGTCGTCCTGAACGATGGTTACAATAGGCGTTTTTCAGCCGGAGAATAATCCAATGAGTGTGGAGATCTTTCACAACCCCCGCTGCAGCAAATCCCGCCAGACCCTCCAGTTGCTGAAGGATAACGGCGTCGAACCTGAGATCGTGGAGTATCTGAAGACCCCACCGAACCGGGATACCCTGGAACAAGTACTCAACATGCTCGGCATGGAACCCAGAGATCTGATGCGCAAGAAGGAGAGCGAGTACAAAGAGAACAATCTCGACGACGCTTCGTTGACCCGGGATCAATTGATCGACGCCATGATTGCCCACCCCAAACTGATCGAACGCCCCATCGTCATCAATAACGGCAAGGCTGCCCTCGGCCGTCCCCCGGAACAGGTACTGGAGATTATCTGAGATGGCCGAGATCCTGATTCTCTACTACAGTCGCCACGGCGCCACCGCAAAGATGGCGCGGCAGATCGCCCGTGGCGTAGAGGATGTCGCCGGCATGACCGCCCGCCTGCGCACCGTACCGGAGGTTTCCAGCATCTGTGAGGCAACCGCCGAGCCCATTCCTGAGTCGGGCGCACCCTACGCCACTGACGCTGACCTGCAGGCATGTGCTGGATTGATCCTCGGCAGTCCCACCCGTTTCGGTAATATGGCGGCACCACTGAAATACTTTCTCGACCAGACCAGTCGCCTCTGGATGACCGGCTCGCTGATCGACAAACCCGCAGCCGTTTTCACCTCCACATCGAGCATGCATGGTGGACAGGAGAGCACGCTGCTCTCAATGATGCTGCCGCTGATGCACCACGGCATGATCCTCATGGGACTGCCTTACAGTGAAACCGATCTGCTGCACACCAGAACCGGCGGCACCCCCTACGGTGCCAGCCACCTGGCCGGTGGAGAGAGCAATCTGCCCCTCAGCGATGAAGAGAAAACGCTCTGCCGCGCCTTGGGCAAACGGGTCGCGGCCAAGGCTGTGCAGCTCACATCCAACGATTGACCACGCCAGAATCATGTCCAGTCAGCTTGCCCTGGGGATAGGGTTAAAACCCACAGTTAACTTCAGCGGCTTTATTCCCGGCCCGAATGGCGAGGCCCTTTCGCGTCTGCTGACGGGCACCGATCCGTTCATCTATCTTTGGGGGGAGAGCGGTTCCGGCAAAACCCATCTGTTGCAGGCATCCTGTCACCAACAGGATGAGTCCGGCGGCACCTGCGCCTATATTCCTCTGGCGCAAACCAGCGAGTTGGAACCCGGGATTCTGGAGGGACTGGAGGCCCTGGATCTGGTCTGTCTGGACGATCTGGAAAAAGTGGCCGGCAACCCGGCATGGGAGATCGCCCTCTTCAACCTCTTCAACCAGCTTCGGGAGCGTGATGCCCGACTGCTGATAACAGCAAACTCTGCGCCTGCCGGAGTGGACATCCGTCTACCGGATCTCGCCTCCCGCCTCACCTGGGGTCCCTGTTACCACCTGCTACCCCTGGACGACGATGGCCGCCTGATACTGCTGACCCAGCTCTCGCAGCAGCGTGGACTGGAACTTTCGCAAGACACCGCAAGCTACCTGCTGCAGCGGATTCCCCGGGACATCAGTTCGATAACCGGTCTATTGGAACAGCTCGATCAGGCATCGCTCGCCGCGAAAAGAAAACTGACCATCCCGTTTGTACGGGAAGTGCTAGGGTTGTAGGACCAACGCCAAATACCCTGCACATCAGAAAGCCAATGTGGATGCCAGCCATCAACTCCGCAACCCCTTCTCCTTCGCCTTGCGCGACCAAACCCAGACATAACCCACTCCGCTGGCTACCGTAGTGGCCAACGTGCTCCAGACCAGGACTGAAATCAGCACTGCTGGAAGTGGATAGGGGCCTGCATCCGTCACCACGAGGATGACCAGCAATATCTGCAACAGGGTGTTGAGTTTACTGACCAGACTCGGATCGGCCTGCAGTTCCTCGACACTGAAGTGGTAATAGAGCGCACCGCCAATGATCACCAGATCCCGGAATATCACCAGGATTACCAACCAGACAGGGACCAGTCCCAGCGCACCGAGCACCAGAAAAGAACTCATCAGCAGCGCCTTGTCCGCCAGGGGATCGAGCATCCCGCCGAGGCGGCTCTCCCAGCCGTAGTGTTTGGCCAGGAAGCCATCCAGGCCATCGGAGATGCCCGCAATGGCAAATAATGTCAGTGCCGCAGCAAACTCCCGCTCGAAGAGCAGCCAGACGACTGGCACCGAGAGCAGTATGCGTAAAAAGCTGATGAGGTTGGGTATGTCTCTGGGCTGCATTTTTTACAAATTATCAGGTGACACTGGACAGATTAATTAGTGCCCGTCCAAAAATTCATATCTAACCACAAAGAACACGAGAAGAGCACTAAGGTAAAGAGATTGATTAACCATAAATTTTCTTCGTGTACTTCGTGCTCTTCGCGGTAAAAAACAGTGTTCTGGACGAACACCAATCAGTGAAGGCAATCCAAGCCGGCTCACTACCGCAAACGGTAGTCGAGACTCTGCACATCGAAATCTTCCGGTGGCGACGCCTCTGCCTCCACCACCTCATCAGGGGTAACCACCGACTCCAGCACACCGCCGAGTACGATACCCCGCTCCAGTGCTTCACGCCCCCCCTGCACTCCGGCCAGAAAACTGACCTGCTCCGGACCCGCCGCCAGCAGATCCAGCTGCTCTATCATCACCAGTGAATGCAGATAGTCTTTGACCAGAACATAGTCAGCCAGATTGAGCATACCTGAAACCCTTATCCGCAGTGCTTCAACTCCCTGAGAAGCACTCTGGGGCGCAAACCTGGCAGCCAACAGATCCACCGCCCGCTGCACGCCTTCGCGGGCCAGCGCCAGATCGCTCTCGCCCTGAATCTGCCACTGCTCCACTCCATCCGGCAGATAGAGCGTCCAGTCACCACTCCAGGCTTGACTGCCCTGCCGGTGCAGACAGCCTGCCAGGATCACATCAGGCAGATAACGCTGGGAGGCACGACGAATGTTCTCTTCAAAACCGCCCCAGAGGTCACTTACCTGAAGGGTGTTTCTATCTTCGAGATCCATCAGCGGCATCACCACCGGCAGACCTCGCTGTTCCGCCGTTTCAGTCACCGTAGTTGCCAGTTCCGGCTCCATATCCTGCTGGTAGAGGGTGCGACGGCCTTTGGCATCACGAGTCAGCCAGACCAGCGTGGATGGCCGGGTGCCGCCCCAGACCGGCACTCCAGCCTCGCGCAGCAGGCGATTCACGGCTTTTTCATCGAAACGCACCCAGAGCTGCCGATCCGGCAGTGGGTTTTCCGGATCCACCACAGGTGCGGGATCATCCGCCAGGGGTTGTTCCAACATGCGGTAGCGGTACTGCTGAACATACCTGGGAGCTCTCTTCAGCCGCTTGACAAGATCTTCCCGTAGCAATAGGTCACGGTTGCCGGAGATCTTGATCAGCACCTGACCGAAGGCCTCCCGCATGGCCGGTGCACGGGCTTCGGCACCCTGCCCCACCACCGGCACCGCCGCTTCGTAGAGTCCGGACACACGCTCCGCCACCGCTCCGGTACACCAGAGCAGAAGCAGTAATATCAGCCATGTCTGTTTAAAGATCATTGAAATATGAGTCCAGTTAAATTCATCTCAGTCGTTTTGACCGCTGGGATTCTAGCGCGGTGCAGAAAGCCTGTCTAAGTAGTTAGTCTTCATCCAGAAACGGAAAAGCCGGACAAATCCTCCAACAGCAACTCTATCACGGTGTATCGGAAGATCTGCTAAAATCCCCCGCCAACAGTAACCGCCCACCAGGGAGTCAACCTGTGGCCCAAGACAGTACCCGCAACAGCGAAACCCAACTCAGTTACCGGGATGCCGGTGTCGACATCGATGCCGGCAACAGCCTGATAGAACGCATCAAGCCTATCGTCAAAAAGACCTTCAGACCCGGTGTGCTATCCGGCCTCGGCGGTTTTGGCGCACTGTTCGAACTGCCCCTCGACCGCTATTCCGAGCCGGTACTGGTCTCCGGTACCGACGGGGTGGGCACCAAGCTGAAACTGGCGCTGGAACTCAACCGCCACGATACCATCGGCATCGATCTGGTGGCCATGTGTGTCAACGACATCGTGGTGGCAGGCGCCGAGCCGCTCTTCTTTCTCGACTACTACGCCACCGGCAAGCTGGAGCTGGACGTAGCCACCGATGTAATCAGTGGCATCGCCAAAGGGTGCGAACTGGCGGGCGCAGCCCTCACCGGCGGCGAGACCGCCGAGATGCCCGGCATGTATAGCGAGGGGGATTACGATCTGGCCGGTTTCTGCGTCGGCATCGTCGAGAAGCGCAAGCTGATCCAGGGCGAACAGGTAAAGCCCGGCGACGTGCTGATCGGACTCGCCGCTTCCGGCCCCCACTCCAACGGCTATTCGCTGATCCGCAAGATCCTCGAAGTGAGCGGCGCCGATCTTGCCGAACCCATGGGCGAAGGGACGCTGGGCGAAGCACTGCTGGCACCGACCCACATCTACGTCAAATCCCTGCTGGCGCTGATGGCTGAGGTTGAGGTTCACGCCCTCGCTCATATCACCGGCGGCGGCCTGCCGGAGAACCTGCCCCGCGTCCTGCCTGCCGGAAGCAAGGCAGTCATCGACAGTGACTCCTGGCAACTGCCGGAGGTCTTCAGCTGGCTGCAGTCGAAAGGCAACGTGGCGCAGTCGGAGATGCTGCGCACCTTCAACTGTGGCGTGGGCATGGTGGTCTGCGTCGCCGCCGAAGACTCAGAACGGGCGATGCAGATGCTGAACGATGCCGGCGAGACCGCCTGGCGACTGGGACAGATCGAAACCAGCGACAGCGATGAACCGGGGGTAGAGTTCAGCGGAAGCCTGGGTGCATGAGCGATAACCATAAACTGCCGCTGGTCGCCCTGATCTCCGGCAGCGGCACCAATCTGCAGGCGATCATCGACGGCGCAGTGGGCGATCTGCCGGTGGAGATCCGCGCCGTCATCAGCAACCGGCCCGATGTGCATGGCCTGACCCGTGCAGATAACGCCAATATCCCCACTCGGGTGCTGAACCACAAGGCCTTCCCCGACCGGGAGAGTTACGACCAGGCGCTGATCGAACTCATCGACGAGTATCAACCAGAGCTGGTAGTGCTGGCGGGTTTCATGCGCATCCTCACGCCCGGATTCGTGCGCCACTACGCCGGCCGGATGTTCAATATCCACCCTTCACTGCTACCGAAATTCCGTGGCCTCAACACCCATCAGCAGGCCCTGGATGAAGGAGAGACCCTGCATGGCGCCAGTGTGCACTTCGTCACCGAGGAGTTGGATGGCGGCCCATTGATCGTGCAGGCCCAGGTACCTGTCCAGGATGGTGACGATGCCAGGACTTTAGCCAACCGTGTACTGCAGCGCGAACACCTTATCTATCCGCTGGCGATACGCTGGTTTGCCCAGCAGAGACTGTGGTTGGCGGGAAATGGCCAGGTCTATCTGGACGACCAGCCGTTACAGCAGCCGGTCCTCTTCACGCCGGATCAGGAGATCGCCTGATCCATGAAGGTTACCGGATTCCTCCGCTACTGGCTGGCTGGTATCCCACTACTGCTGTGCAGTTCGCTACTCAGTGCGGAATCCCCTTCCAGCTCAGATCTTTCGACGCCGGTTTTCAGGTCACCAACTACGGGGTCCCCCTCGGAAGTCTGACGCTCCAACTCACCCTCACTGAGGGTGGCGAATACCTCTATCATGCGCACACCCGCCCCACGCGCATGGTCGGCTGGCTACAGTCCGACGAGGTCAACGAGACCAGCGAAGGCGTGCTGCAAAACAGCCACATCGTGCCCCACGCCTACGAATACCGGCTCGGCAACGGGGAGACCAGTAACCTGACCCGGCTCCAGTTCGACTGGCCCGACCAACGGGTCTGGACAGAGAGTGGCGGCACCCGCTGGTCGCAGGAGATCTCACCGGGCGTGCAGGACAAGTTCAGCCAACAGTTGGCGATCCGTTTCGATCTGGCCAATGGTCGGCAGCAGGTCAGTTACCAGGTGGCGGATGGCGGACGCCTGAAGCGTTATCAGTTCCGGGTGGTTGGCAGGGAGTGGATTCAGACCCCTCTGGGCCGACTGAAGTGTCTCAAGGTCAACCGCAGCAAAGAGGGTCTGGCACCCGACTACACCATCTGGTTCGCCCCCTCTCTCGACTACCTGCCGGTGCGCATCGAGCGGGATCGGATCTTGGGCCGCTATCGCATGGAGTTGAAATATTTAACGCTGAAATAGCAGCCCGGGGGGATGCACTCCCCTCCAATTCCCAGGGGAAAGGCCGGCGTCAAATTGAGCCCGCCTCCTCATGATTGAAGAGGGCCTACACCCGCAGCAGTCGACTCAAGATCTTGCTGAAAAAACCGCCAGGCGCCACGGTTATCTGCGCATCCTCAACATTGACCTGTTCCACCTCATATCCCGTTATTTCGACTACGGCTTCGCGGTACATCTGCCGCGACAGTTCGATGTCATCGGCCCAGCGTGAAAGAAAATCCTCACTCGGATTGATAAATACCACCCGGCCGATCTCCTCCTGGATCAGCTTCGAGGCGCAACGGGGACAGGGGGGATGGGTCACATAGACCGTGCAGCCGCGCAGATCACGCTTGGCGAAGATCATGGCGTTCTCTTCCGCATGAATGGTGAGATTCAGTTTGCACTCCCTGTCGGAGAGTCGGCTCTGCGTATCCTCCACCCCGGCCGCAAAGCCGTTGTAGCCAAGCGAGATAATACGATTGCCGTCGGTTATGACGGCGCCCACCTGGGATGAAGGGTCTTTACTCCATCCGGAGATGTGAGCTGCCAGCCCGAGAAAACGGGTATCCCACTTCATGCTCATGGATCATTTCTCCTGTTTTCTGTTGCTGTTCGGGGGAAAGCATCACTCTCCGGACTCTCTCTTCTCCAGATATGCAACGTTGTCCGGCACCGGTTCCCCAGTTCGTCTATCTTCCTCCTGTTTGAAACGGCGGGCCACCGCGCCAAGCACTAATCCACCACGATCGATACCACCAACATCAGCCAAACAGATGCGTTCCTGAGTTGAAAGAACGGCTAATTTTCCTTGCTATTGGCCAGAGGCTGAATGTTCTCATCAACACTACGCAAGTGTAGATCACGCTGAGGAAAAGGGATCTCCACACCATTTTCGCGCAATGTTTTTTCCAGCGCCATGTGGAGTTCATGGGTCAACAGACGACGGTGGATTCGCTCCTTGACATGCACTGCCACCTGGAAGTCGAGGGAGCTGTCGCCGAAGCCCGTAAAAAAAACCGTTGGCTTGGGTTCATCCAGCACCAACGAATGTTCGGTTACCGTTTTGAGCATAATGCGATGGGCCAGTTCAGTATCGGATCCATAGGCAATGCCCACCATAAAGGTGACACGGGTGATCTGATCGCTAAGAGTCCAGTTCACCAACGGCTCGACGATAAGATTTTGATTGGGAATGATCAGCTCCTTGTTATCGAAATCCGTAATGGTTGTGGCCCGCATCCGTATCCGCGTCACTACACCACTGATATCACCGAGAGTCACAGTATCGCCAACCCGAACCGGCCGTTCAAACAGGACGATTATTCCAGATATGAAATTGGCAAAGATCTCCTTCAGGCCAAACCCCAAACCAACGCCGATTGCCGCAACCAGCCACTGTACCTCTCCCCAGCCGACACCAACCAGGTTAATCGACATTACGATGCCGACCGCCAGTATGAGATAACGAATCAGACCGGAAACTGCGTAGCGGTTGCCCTGCTCCACATGGAGAGGCTGCAGCAGTGCAATCTCCAGCAAGCCTGGCAGATTGCGCTCGGCAACGAAGGTCAACAAAAGAACCAGGGCGGCCAGACCAACGTCTGCAAGAGAAATCGGTAAAAGTTGGCCACCCGCTTCCGCACTTGCCATATGCTCCCAAATGGTAACGTTGTCCAACACCCCCAGGGCTGGTGTTATCGCAGACCAGTATGTCCAGAGAATCAACCCCACAAAAACGGTAAGCAACAGCCGCAGCAACCGACGGGTCTGGTCATTGATGGTGGCGAGACCGATCTCGGGAATCTCGATCGCTTCCGGTGTAATCTCTCCCGTCTGCTCCACCGTCTCCCTGCTGGCCCGCGACTCAATATCTGCCTGACGTTTTGCCAGCGCCCTGGCGAGAGCAAGACGGCGCTGCGCCACCAACAACCAGCGTACCGCGAGAAAATAGATCAACAGTGCTATCAGAAGGACAATGAGAGAGCCAAATATCAGTCCGGCAACCCGCAGACTGGTGTAGTGATAGCCCTGCGCCGCCAACATGACCAGGGCAAAGGGGATCAACAGCAGCAGCGGATACCAGATATATCGACTGCGCCAGACGAGGCTGGTAGTACGGCGCTCGACCTTACTCTCTTTTAACCGAAGCACTCGCCAGATAAAGAGCAATAGAGCCAGCATCGCGGCGCTGAACACCAGCCTGCCGATGGTATCCCGATAGAGGCCTGCATCGGATGATTCCGTCATCGCGACCAAAAATGCGACCCATGCCATGATCGGGATCAACCAGGTCAGGTTGCCGGAAACACGCCGACGGGTTTTGGCTTTCCAGCGAAAATGGATCTCAGCGAGACCGTTGGAGACATAGAGTGTCTGCAGAAAGAGAAAGACTACCAAGATAAAGGCACTGCGCCTGAAACCAGATCCCGCCGCCTCGACAAAGGCATCTGCCTGCACATTACCCAGCAACCACCCTGTATAGGCCATCAGCACCGGCCAGGGCATGGCCAGCAGCAACGTGATAACCAATGCGACCAGTGTGTAACTGAATCGATCCCGTTTAACCAGCCCTACCTTGGCGGCAATATCCCCCAAACGTTTTTTCAATCGGCGCCTGCCCACCAGCAGCGCCGCTGATAAGAACAGCACAATCAGGGTGAATGGCGCAGACTGTAAGGCGGCTTTTACCAATGCCTGCAAGACGGAAAACCAATTTGCAGGGGAGAACAGAACCCGTAGTGGTTTGCCGAAACTTCCGACCCACCTGAGATCCACCGTCTCCGCATTCGCGATCCACAATAGATTCTCATCCAGAAGCTGGTCGTACTTGTCTACACGGTCGATAAGATTCTGTTGCTCCTGGATCGACTCCCCCAACAACTCTATCTTGAGTGTATAGGCAACATCGAGCTTGGTAAGAAGCGCCTTCCGATCCTCCATCAATCGATGCAGTTCACCGGTCAGCTGTTCCAACTGGCTGGGGGATAGTGTTTCGGTCTCCTTCTTTTCGCTGGCGAGCAGCGTCGCCACCACCTGTCCGATATCCTGCAAATTGTTCAGCGATTCCTGTAGCCGGAATTGGGCCAACCGCGATTCATCCAGTTCACGCTGTTTCAGTGACCGTTCTTTCTCATGCGCTGCAATCTTGGGCAATTTGGTCTGTTGGGTACGAAGAAACTGCCCCAACTGTTGATCCAGTCTGGTGATTTCCAACTGTTGCAGGGAGCGTTGGTAGTTGCGATCGATCCGCTGAAATTGAGCCCGAGTCAATTTCAGCTGTGCGGTCTCTTCCTCATTGCTCCGGCTCAACTCACTGAGCAGGCGACTCAACTCCGAATTCATCTCCGCAGCAGCAGTGATGAGGATATGCTTACCGACCGCCTCCTGCCTCGCCTGGGCAGCTTCCGCTTCCGCCGCCTTCGCCTCGTTGGCTTGCCGCCGGTTGATCTCGTCCCTGCCCTCCTGCTCATTTTGTTTGGCAATGACAAGCCGTTTTTCAAGCAACTGGCGTTTGGCCTGAAGCAACTGCAAACGAAGATCGTGACTCAAACGCTCATTGTTGAGCATCTCTATTTCTGCCAGCAGCGCCTTACGCACAGCTTGGGCGGTAACCAGCATGGCCTCGGTTGCTTCTTGGCTCTTATCTGCCGGCGGTCTCTTTCGCAGGGTCTCATCCACCTCTTCCAGGCGGGTATTGGCCAGAGAGAGCATCTGACGATTTGATTCGGGACGGGCCTGCAATGTGCTGATGGATTGGACAAGCTCCGCCGATCTCCCACCAAGACTGACGATTGCGGCACTCTCCTCCCTCACCCGGGCCTCCAACAGAATATCCGGCAGCCCACCAAGCAAAGATGCCGTCTCTTCCGTGGGTTGACGCGCCAGCCCCTTGATCTCAGCATGCAACCGTTTGATCTCTGCCGGCGTATCCACCGCTGCCTGTTTAAAGAGTGCTGTCTTTTCGGCATACGCCTTCGCCGACTTCAACGAAGCGACTGCTTCCCGATAGAGATTCAGCTCCATCTGGACCGCCTCATCCCTTGGCTCTTCCAGCTTTTCCAGAAGGGAGATCCTCTCCTCAATCTTTGCCGCCTCCAGTGCCTGCACCGACGCGGGACCCGACAGAAACCCAAGAATCAGCAGGAATAAAAACATTGGAAGAGACCAGTGCATCCCATACCCCAGATATCGCAGTGAGAAAAGACCCATGCAGAGAGAGTCTGATAGCGTACTCTACAGAAAAGCTTGGCGATCCGCTGCCCCGCCTGGCGCCCTTTATGGCATAGTTTACCGGCAGTGCAATTCAGCAAAACCGTCCCTTGTCCACTATCGACCCTGATGTTACCGAAAGGTTAGTCTACCCTGGAAAACTGGAGCACATAAAAAAACCCCTGAATGCCCTGGAACCAAGGACATAACAGGGGTTTGAGAGAGGTTCGGAGGAACGATTAGCTGTTCTGAATCAATGACTCAGATTCCACTGACCGGAGCACCCTGTCCCTGTTTTTCATTATCAGGTTTATCCTTGCTACCGACCATCCTCTTGGAATCGTCCCACACTTCCTTACCCATCTTCTTGGTGGCATGCCAGACCACACCCGACTTCTGCTTAGTCGCCTTCCAGGCTTTCCCAGAGGTCTCCTTGGTGACGTCCCAAACCTCGCCTGATGTCTCTTTTGTCGCCTTCCAGGCATTTCCTGAGGCTTTCTTAGTGGCATCCCAGGCCTCTGAACTAAACTGTTTGCTCTTCTCCCAGGCACTGGGTTCATGCCCTTCGGCTTGGACGGCAACTGCAAAAAACGCAAGCAGACTGGCGCACACGATCCTCCAAATTTGATATTTCATTCTACTTCTCCTTCGAAGTATTAGTGCGGACGGAATTAGATGGCATCAGCAACGCCCTTTTTTTCTTTGGCCAGGCGGGCAGTGGTAGCTGCGGGGATGCTCTCCTCGAGATGGGTTGCTTTCATATCGTACTTGTGGCGACGGGGGGGGAGAGTAGCGTGGATCTTTATCTGTATTAATCGCAGTCCCTACAGCTGCTCCTAGAGCACCTCCGAGAATGGCACCATCGCGGCCACCGATCTCATTACCGATTGCCGCGCCAGTAGCACCACCGATGGCACCACCAATTGCCGCTTCTAGGGTCGAACTGTCCGCGTTCACCTCGATGGCAAGAAACGCAGTGATAAAAAACAAGTGTTTAAGCTTCATGATCATATGATCCTAATTCAGAAAAACCGAATGCACATGTATTATCGGCACTAATCTGAGGTATTTTAGGAATATGATCACAATCTGATTGGGAGACTGTCGGTAAATGCGAACATGTCGTACTCGTGGGTGTCGGCGGCAGGCGACCCACATGGATGTGGGAAGGTAGAACAGCGTTCAAGAAACGTCGATACCTAATCCCTGCCAGTGGATTTTTCGAGTGGGAAGCGGAGAAGGATGGCAAACAGCCATATTGCTTCCGACCCAGTAAAGCACCACAGTTTTCTTTCGCTGGATTGTATGGGCACTGGGACAACAAGGCGGGGAAGAGCATCGACTCTTGAACTATACTCGTAGGTAAGGCCAACGAGGTAGTAAATCCCGTTCATGGCCGGATGCCCATCACCCTGCACACTGAACATTATGAAGCTTGGGTAGATTCTGATGCTCGCAAGCGTGAAATCCTCAAGCCACTGCTCAGGCCCTGTTCGGAAGAGGAGATAGACCTAAATCCGGTTAGGAAAAGGTCAGTAAGCCTCGAAACGATGAACGCATAACAGAAAGGATTCTGGTTCTCGCAAAAGGAGGGGGTGAGATGGCCAACACGGGTAATTGGGGTTATGCCCAACAATCGATTGCCAGATTTTTGGGCGGGTTGATGGCGCAAGGCGCTGCATCCGCGAAAAGCAAATTCCTATCCCTCACGCAATTCCTCGCTGTCCTAACCGTCGTCACGTTTGGCGTGCTGACAATCATAGCTTCCTCTGACGTGCCAGACATCGAGAAGGTATACTTCGTTCAGTTTACGTATTGCACAGCCGCCATTGAAAGATCTCGTTGAGGGCCGCGCGCATGGTGCGGCCGGTATGCAGTACATCGTCGATGAGGACGATATGGCGGTCATCCACCGGTACCGGCAGGTCGGAGGGTGGACTTCCGGGTTCATGCCGATGCGGGTGGGAATCATCTAGCGGTAGAAGAATTCCTCCAGGGTGCGAGGGTTCTTTCTGGCCCAGTTCTGATAAAGCATCGGCCAGCCAAGACACGCCGCCGGTGCGGAATCCCACCAGGAGGGCGCAGTTCCCCGTTCATTCATCAGGGACCAGAGTTTTCCCGCCATTTCATCGACCAGCGATTCGACCGCATCCGCGTTCATAAAGCTATTTGACTGCATTGTTTACCTTTTCTGAATCTGCTGGAAAATCGTTCTGTCGTAGCTTACCACCTGATGGGTATCCTGGCCGCCTACGAATTTTCACTCAGCCATGTCTCAGCCAGATGAGTTTGCCGCCACGGCATCGCCTCCCTGATACGTTTTGCTGATGACCGGTCGCTTCGAAGGAGGTGAAGCGTTCATCCGTCATCACTACGAAGCAATCGGCAATCCCTCAACTGAAGCGTTTGGCCGGGGCGGTGGCATCGGTCTCGGTGTCGTCCACATTCAGCGGCAGACCCACGATCAGAGCATCCGGCCTCCATTCGTCAATCAACTGTGAGATGCGCTGCCAGTCAGGCTTGTTCTTTACCGGTAGAAGGGTCTCCAGCGCGGTGGCGGTGGCGGTGATGGTCTGCCCCACGGCAACACCGATTTTACGGGTGCCATAGTCAAAGCCAAGTACCCGGTTGATCATTTTTCAGGCATGGCCGGCCTCGCCACTCATTAGAGTGATATCCACACCCAGTAGATCCGCAGCAGCCTGCCAGCGAGCACCGTTCTCCAGTCGGAAAATGATATTGTTGTCTGCCGGGCCGCTCAGCCAGGCGTTTCCGGCAATTTCGCTTTCAAGTTGCCCCGGTCCCCAACCGGCATAACCCAGTGCGACCAATGCCTGATCAGGGCCTTTGCCGATAGCGATGGCCTCCAGAATATCCCGTGATGTCGTCACGCTGATCTCCGGCGCTACCTTGAGGGTGGAGTCCCAGGTTGAGGTGGCGGTGTGCAGGACGAAGCCTCGGTCGGTCTGAACCGGGCCGCCGATATAGACGTGCTGTTCGGAGAGGTTTCCGTCGGTGACCTTGATATCCAACTGTTCAAAGACGTCGGTGAGTTGCAGTTCGATGGGGCGATTGACCATGATACCCATCGCCCCCTCCTCATTATGCTCGCAGATATAGGTGACGGCATGAAAGAAATTGGGATCGGTCAGCGCCGGCATCGCAATGAGGAAGTGATTTGTCAGGCTGGTTTTAGGATCCATCCCCATAGTATCTGATCGTGGCGTCCTGTCTGCAACCAAATCGGAGAGGTTTTTTTCCGCCACAAGGACTATTCCGAACCCAATCTGTTGCTGCGCAGGAATTGCCAGGTGCGGGTGATGTCGAGCACGTCAGTCTCTTTTCTGATGTTGTTTGGAAAAGGTGAGTAGGGCGCCGCCAGTCTGACGATGCGGATTGCTGCGTCGTCAAGTAGCTTGTGTCCGGATGAGTGCAGTATGCGGACCCGCTCTATGGCGCCGTCTGCCTTGACCGCAACATGCAATACCAGATTGCCGTAGAGCCGCTGGCGCTTGGCCTCATCCGGATAGTTCAGATTGCCGATGCGTTCCACCTTGCGCCGCCAGGATTCCAGGTAGGCCGAATATTTATACTCCTTTGTGCTGGCGCTGACCGCCTTGCGCCGGGTCCGTTTGGCGTAGGCCTGGGATTTCTCTTCCAGATCTGCGGTAAGGCGGGCGATCTCAAGGTTTTTGCTGGCCAGCAATTGAGCAGCGGTCAGACGTTTTTTGGGTTCAGGCTGAGCCTGCTCGGCCTTGAGTTTGATGGTTGATTTCGCCTGGGTGATGAGTTTTTTTTCCGCTCTTGGGGAGGGTTGGGGCAGACTCATCTTTGGCGTGGAGCGGGTCTGTTTAGGTGCGGGTTCCGGTACCGGCTGCACTATCGCCTCGATAGCCGGCTTTTTGGGCGTTTTTTCGCTGCCGCCACCTGATTGTGTTACTTGGGCAAGAAAGTCGGCCTTCTCCTCTTTCTCTGGTGGCGCCTGCGGTTGTCTGACCACCATGATTTCAAGGCTCTGCTGGCGGTGATCCGGTGGTTTTCTATCTTCGAATTTGAAGGTGACGCCAAGGATGAGCAAGGCATGCAGACAGGCCGCTAAAAACAGGGTGATCCCCAAGCGGTCGGTCTGTGGGAGTGATGCGGTCATACCCATAGGTTATTCGGTTTCCGGGACTCCCACGTTCAGAGCGGCTTGCTCACGACGATTTCCTGATGAATTTCGTCCACCAGTATGATCCGTTTCTGCATTGCCGGATTCATATGAATACGGTCGTCGCTGCCGACCAGAAGAACAAATTTTATCCCCATAGCCTGCGCGATCCCATGCCACTCATCCGGCCCGGCGATAAAGAGTGCGGTGGCGGCAGCGTCGGCGGTGGCGGCATCTTGGTGGATGACGGTGACAGAGTGGGATTTTGTGGCGGGGTAACCGGTGCGGGGATCGACGATGTGGTGATACAGATGGCCCTCATACGTGAAGTTCCGCTCGTAATCGCCGGAGGTGAAAACGCTTTCGTCTCCATCCACCTCAACCATGGCAAAGACACCGTGGCCGCTGGGCCGGCGAATGGCGATGCGCCAGGGGCGTCCGTCACGGTTGCCGATAGCTCGCAGATCACCCCCGGAATTGAGGATGGCGCTGTGGATACCCAGTTCGCGCAGATGCTCGATGGCCAGGTCGATGCCATACCCCTTGCCGAAGGCGCCGAAGTCGAGTTTGACTGACGGATTTGATGATTGCAGCAGAATGTCGTCCAGTTGCAGATCAGACATGCGCGGATTGGCTGTGAGCAGTTTGTCGATAGCCTCCTGCTGCGGCGGTTCCCACCGCTCGGGACTTTTCTGAAAGCCCCAGAGATCGATCAGATGACCAATGGCGGGATTGAAAAGATGGTTGCTCTGGGCGGAGAGCCGACTGGACTGTTCGATCAGGGGCTGCACTGACGGTGGGACGGCAAACTGTTTTCCCTTGTGGATCAATTGGTTGACCCGTTTCAGTGGGCCGGGGTCCCAGGCGTGCCAGGCCTGATGCATCTCATTGAAGTCGGCCTGGATGGCTGCGCTGGCCTGTTCTGCGGTTTCCCGGTCTGCACCGACGATGTCGAGGTCAACCAGGGTGCCAAAGGCGAGGAACCGACTGTGGTGGATGGGCTGGTGCTCTCCATGACAGCCCGTAACTACCAGCGTGAACAGGATGAGGAGGGCAAGCGGGAGTTGTTGGAAGACTCTGCTGCAGACGGATCTCATTTTTGCAGTTTCCCCTGAATGGCATTCATCAGATCACCGGCAATGTCCAGATCGTATTGTCTGTCCAGCTCCCGAATACAGGTGGGGCTGGTGACATTGATCTCGGTGAGATAATCGCCGATCACGTCGAGTCCGGCGAAGAGGATGCCGCGCCGTCTCAGTTCCGGTCCGACTTCGCCGGCGATCCAGCGATCCCGCTCTGACAGTGGCACTCCCTCTCCACGGCCACCGGCGGCCAGGTTCCCCCGGGTCTCCCCTTTTGCCGGGATGCGGGCCAGGGCGTAGGGTACGGGTTGGCCCTCAACCATCAGGATACGCTTGTCGCCTGCGCTGATCTCGGGGATGAATCGCTGCGCCATGGTGTATGCAGTGCCGTAGCTGGTCAGAGTTTCGATGATGACGCTGATATTGGGGTCATCCTCCTTGACGCGAAAAACAGAGGCGCCGCCCATGCCGCCGAGGGGTTTGAGGATGATATCCCGGTGCTCCTTGTGAAATGCACGGAAATCATCGCTTCTGCGGCTCACCAGCGTGGGTGGGCAGCATTGGGGGAACAGACTGGTAAAGAGTTTTTCGTTGGCGTCACGCAGGCTGCCAGGACGGTTGACGACCAGACAACCCTGGCGCTCCGCCTGTTCCAGCAGATAGGTGGTGTAGATATACTCCATGTCGAAGGGTGGATCCTTGCGCATCAGCACAACATCGAGCTGATCCAGAGGGAGTGTCTGTTTCTCTAAAACCTCGTACCAACCCGATGGATCGTCGCTGACCCGTATTGTGCGGGTTGCCGCGAGACAGCGTCCGCCTGACAGAAAAAGGCTGGATTGCTCCAGGTAGTGGAGTTCCCAGTCCCGGGCCTGAGCTGCGAGCAGCATGGCAAAAGTACTGTCTTTTTTAATCTTGATGGACCCGATAGGATCCATGACTACGCCAATTCTGATCTTCATGGTGTTACAGTTTACTTTGGAATTGGGATGGTTTTAAGCGACTTTGCTTTTTTCATGCAATAAAACAGCGAAGAGGTCACGGTTATCGATAAAGATCCTTCAAACCTGATGCGAAGAAAGCTAACCTTGATGCGGGATGGACATCTTGCTATTTTGGGCGAGTCCAGGATGGTTGGCATAGGTTGAAGGGGATTCGGCCGTATAATAAAGAGATTCGTTGTTCATCCTGGCAGTGTGAGAAGGGCAGCGAACCACAATTGTTAAATCATTAATCATTTGAGGTGCGCTATGCCGGTAGGATTCAGCCGTCAGAGCGGTTTGGCGATGCTGCGGCCGGGTTTTCGGTGGTTGTTCTTTCTTATTCTCATATTTGTGAACGGCATGGCCACAGCGGAGGATGAGGAGGATGCCTTCCTCTCCGCCATCGCTGAAGAGGCCAAGAAGGTGGAGCAGAGGGCCGACGTTGGTGGGCAGAGTGAGCAGGAGCCATTGGCTGAGGGTGGGCCAACCCAGGAGGAATTTGAGGCTAACCTGAAGAGTCGTTACCTGGGCAGCTTTACTTTTTATAGAAAGTTGCCTGGCCGAAGTCAGGAGGAGATCTATCTTGATTACAAGAGTGGGGTCCCCATCGGAGACATTCGTAAAAAGATCATGGACCGGTTCCTGCATCGCTAAACAAGCAGGGTACTTTTGAATGCCTGGGGCAGCGGCTTTGAATTTCTCAAAATAAGAATAGAATTACGGGGACAGGCATGAAATTATTCGTTAAATATACTTTCGTCTTCTTTCTTCTGCTGATGATGGCGGGAACTGCTTCGTCAGATGAGTTAGAGGTAGGTGAAAGCAGCGGTGTGGTTGGTTTGACTGCCGACAAGCCCTATCTTCATGTCATGCATGAGGGACGTTCCGTAAAGATTCAGCGGGTTCAGGATCCCGACTACGAACTCAGGGGTTATTTTGCCAGGACGGTGCGTAAATGTCCGCCGTTTTGTATTAGGCCGGAGCAGGCGGATCCACGGGTGTCGACCATTGGTGAAGTCGAGATCTTCGAGTTTATGGAGACAAAATTGCGGGATGGAGAGGGGCTGCTGATCGATGCCAGAACTCCCCAGTGGCATCAGCGTGGCACTATCCCAGGCTCCGTCAATATCCCTTTCACCACGCTTTCCAAAGACGTGGACGACCCGGAAATGGTGAAGGCGCTGGAGTCGTTTGGCGTCACACGGCGTTCCAGCGTCGGTTTTTTTACCCGCAAAATGGAAGAGATGGGGTTCATGGATGGGGAGTTGAAGAGCAGTAAATGGGATTTTTCCAGAGCCAAGGACCTGGTGTTGTGGTGTAATGGTCCATCTTGTGGTCAGTCTCCCAGGGCGATAAAGGGGCTATTGAAAGTGGGATATCCACCTGAAAGGCTTTTTTACTACCGGGGAGGTATGCAGTTGTGGCAGTTGTGGGGCCTGACAACTGTAATTCCTAAGAAATAGTTGGCCTACTATGTGCTGCGCCGCCCCATTATCGAGAGGATGTCAAGTTGAGTGCTGAAGATACGGAGACGGATATTTCAGGGGTCAAGGTGATGGTCATTGATGACAGTAAGACCATCCGACGTACCGCTGAAAGTCTTCTGAAAAAAGCCGGTTGTGAAGTTATGACCGCTATTGATGGCTTTGAGGCGCTGGCGATGATTGCCGACCATCATCCCGACGTTATCTTTGTCGATATCATGATGCCGCGTCTTGATGGTTACCAGACCTGCGCGCTGATAAAGCATAATGAAGTTTATAAAGGCATTCCTGTCATCATGCTCTCCAGTAAAGATGGCCTTTTTGACCGGGCACGCGGGCGTATTGTTGGTTCTGAGCAGTACCTGACCAAGCCTTTTACAAAGGATGAACTCTTGGGTGCGATAAGGCGATACGCCACTAAGGCAGCCTGATCAGAGTAATGATTATGGGGGGCCGCATAGACTGCGGCCAACGAGCATGAGAGCTTTCGGCGCTTTATATCGATGATAAGAAGATTTTTTAATAGAGACAGGACTCCAAAAGGGCTTGATCCGGCTACTGTGTTGCCTGGGGCAGATGCGGCTACGATATTGATCGTGGATGATTCTCCGACGGAGGTGCATGTTCTGAAGAAGATCCTGGAAAAGCAGGGCTTTCAGGTTCAGGTGGCGCGTGATGGTCAGGAGGGCGTTGATACGGCAAAGCGCACCCATCCGGATTTGATATTGATGGATGTGGTGATGCCTATACTCAATGGTTTTCAGGCGACCCGGCAGTTGCAGAATGACGAGGGGACCGCGAAAATTCCTGTGATCATGGTAACTACGAAAGATCAGGAGACGGACCGGAGCTGGGGAAAACGCCAGGGGGCCAGTGAATACCTGGTCAAGCCGGTGGCGCCTGCAGACTTGCTGGCCAAGATCAAGGTGTTGCTGAATGGCTGAAATGCTTTCTGACCCAATGTTTGATGATCCTGAAGAGCTGCTGCAGCTTTTACAGGTTATCGAACATCGTAGCAGAGAGTTTGCCCGGGGGCTTCCCCAGCAGGAGCAGGCCGAGGCGCAGTGGGAAGGTGTCATGTTCTTCGTTGGCGAGCAAAGACTGGTCGCTCCACTCGATGAGATAAAAGAGATCCTTAACTATCCCAGCAATATTACCCCGGTCCCTGCAACGAAACCCTGGATGCTGGGGGTGGCAAATGTTCGCGGCAATCTGATTCCCGTTATCGACTTGCAATCCTATCTTGTCGGCAATAAAACAGAACGTAGCCGGCGCAGCCGAGTACTGGTTTTTGCTCATCATGACGTTTTTACCGGTGTCCTGGTGGGTGAAATGGTGGGTATGCGCCATTTCAGCGAAACGATGGCAATTGCCAATCATGGTGTTGTTGGTCGTATGGAAAAATATGTACGGCTTGGATTTGATCTGGATGGTGAAATCTGGCCGGTTTTAAGTCTGTTTTCATTGGCGCAGGATCCTGCTTTTCAGGTTGCGGCCGTGTAAGTCCGTGTCACGCACCGCTTGCAGCGGGGCTTGAAGATGCGCTTTCAGGAGAAAGAGTAATGAAAGTAAGAGGTGCTAAATCACCGTCAAACAGGGCCATAACGGTACTTTCCGTACTACTGTTGGTGTCATTGGTTCTGGCGCTGTTGACCTTTGTGCATACCACCAGGCAAGAGTCGTTTGACGAACAGTACCTGCTTAGAGCCGCTGAACAGAGGATTCTGGCTCAGCGACTGGCTAAATTTTCCCTCTTGGCCGCTCGTGGCGAGCGACAGGCGTTCAGTTCCCTGCAGAACGTCCGGGACCGCTTTGAGCAGATCATGTGGGAACTCAAGAATGGCGCACGCTCAGAGGGATTGCCCCCTGCGCCGGACGAGGTGCGCCCAACCCTTCGTGAGGTTGAAAATACCTGGCTTGAATTGCGCCAGAATGCGGATGAGATTATTGCTGCGAAAGAACCCACCTTGGCAATTGGCGAGTTTTCCAACGTCATTTCAGAATTTATTCCTCAGCTACAGGATCTTTCAAACGAGGTTGTGCAGGGCCTGATCAACGAGCAGGCGTCGCCACGCCAAATCTATATCGCCACTGAACAGCTGATGTTGGCACAGCGAATCGATACCAAGGTGAATGCAGTATTGCTTGGGGGACAGGAGACAGCATCTGCCATTGACCAGTTTAGTCGGGATGGCGATCGTTTTGGCCGTGTATTGGACGGGTTGTTGGAGGGTGATCCTGACTTGGGCGTGGAAAAAGTAACGAATCCTGCCGCAGAAGCAAGTTTACGGGATGTTGCCACCTTGTTCGGCACGATCAACGATCATGCAGAAGAGATCATCGACAGTATTCCGGCGGTACTGCCGGCACTTGAGGCGGCATCTACGGTCGACGAGATCAGTGACCGAACCAGTGATAAAGCGGAACAGCTGATCAAGGTCTTTGGTGAATCTCCCGGACGATTTCAGTTGCTCGGCATCAAGGCTGGTCCAGGTGCGGTGGCACTTTTTGGCGCCGCAGCGGCGCTGTTTCTAATCCTGTTGGGTGTGCAGCTCGTTGTTGATGCCCGCCGGCGTGAAGAAGCGAGTAAGCAGCTGAATGAAAGCAACCAAAAGGCGATTCTACGTCTGTTGGATGAAATGGGCGACTTGGCGGATGGTGACCTGACAGTGACCGCCAGCGTCACCGAGGATATTACCGGCGCCATTGCCGACTCCATCAACTATGCTATCGAGGCCTTGCGGGAGCTGGTTACCACCATCAATACCACCTCGGAACAGGTCTCGTCCTCGACACAGGAGAGTCGTGCAACCGCAATGCATCTTGCAGAAGCGAGTGAGCATCAGGCAGAGCAGATCACCCAGGCGAATGCCTCCATCAAGGAGATGACGATCGCTATCGATCAGATGACGAAGGATGCAGCGGAGACGGCCGAGGTAGCGAAGCGTTCGGTTGATATCGCCAACACGGGTGCCGACACCGTGCGCAATACTATCCAGGGCATGGATTCGATCCGTGAGCAGATCCAGGAAACCTCGAAACGTATCAAACGACTGGGTGAAAGCTCTCAGGAGATCGGGGATATCGTTGAGCTGATCGATGACATTGCTGACCAGACGAATATTCTGGCCCTGAACGCTGCTATGCAGGCGGCGATGGCAGGTGAGGCGGGCCGTGGTTTCGCGGTGGTTGCAGACGAGGTACAGCGTCTTGCTGAACGTTCCATCAATGCAACCAAGCAGATCGAGGCGCTGGTTAAAACCATCCAGGCGGATACCAACGAGGCGGTTATCTCCATGGATGCCAGTACCGCAGGTGTAGTGAAAGGCGCCAAGCTCGCAGAGGATGCCGGTGAAGCCCTGATGGAGATCGAGAACGTTTCTCAGTATATCTCCGATCTGACAGAGAAGATTTCAAGTTCAGCCAAGATACAGTCCGATGAGTCCGCCAGGATCAATGACACCATGGCGGTTATTCAGGAGATTACTACCCAGACATCTGACGGCACCAACCAGACCGCGCAATCCATCGGAGAGCTGGCTGATCTCTCTGATGTATTGCAGAAAACTGTTGCCGGTTTCCGTCTTCCGTAAAGGCGGGGGGTTTCATTTTTTCAGTTCAATGGCGGTTAGGGGTATTAGGGGCAAAATGCTGAGCAAAGTTTTTTTTGCGATACGTGAATGGGCTACTGAGGTACGCCTGTGACCGACATTCACGATTTTGGCGCCCTGAACTGGGTCAAAGCAGAGATTGACGAGACCCTTCGTCAGGCGCGACAGGCGCTTGAGGAGCGGATCGAGGGCGAGGGAGATGCCTCATCCCTGGAGGTTTGCGCCGATCGCCTGCACCAGATATCTGGTGTGTTGCAGATGGTTCAGGCTTATGGCCCCGGCATGCTTGCGGAAGAGATGGAGCAGGTCGCACGGGCGATGTATAGCGGAAAGGTGCGGCAGATCGATGACGCTGCCGAAGCCTTGATGCTGGCGCTGATACAGCTGCCTGACTATCTGGAAAAACTGCAGGCCGGTGATTCGGACATTCCGTTCATCGTTTTACCACTGTTGAATGATCTCCGTGCCGTGCGGGAAGCACCGCTGCTTTCTGAGGCTGCGTTGTTCAATCCTGATCTGGATGATGTCCAGGTGGCAGGCCGTATCACGGGGGAGCCCAATGAGGATCTGCCCGCGTTGGCTCGCCGTTCACGGCACAAGTTCCATCTCGGTCTACTCAACTGGTACCGCAAACTGAATGTTGAGAAAGGCTGGGGCTATTTGCAGGATGTGGTCGACGAGCTGGAACGCAGTGCCGGGACTGAGCAGGTCCATCGCCTTATGTGGGTTGCCGGCGCGCTAATCCAGGGTCTGCGCGAATTCACCATCGATTCCGGTATCGCTGTCAAACAATTGTTTGGCAAGCTGGACCGCCAACTCAAACATATCGTGGATGAAGGTGAGTCGTCATTAGTGAATGACCCACCGAAAGACCTTTTAAAAAATCTTCTCTACTATGTTGCCCGTGCCGATTCCGGCAGTCCTCGTATTCTGGAGGTCAAAGAGGCCTATCATCTGAATGAGGTACTGCCCAGCGAGGCGGATCTGGTGCTGGGCAGGCAGGGCCTGACCGGAGCGAATGAGGAACTTGCCGAGTCGGTTCGGGATGCTATCCACATTGAACTTACCCACGTCAAGGATGTCCTTGATCTGTTCATGCGCGGAGAGCAGTTCCAACCCGGTGCGCTGGCGAAGATGGAGACCCCCCTGCGCAAGCTGGGTGACACCCTTGGCATGATCGGCCAAGGCGCGCTTCGTACCCGTCTGATTCGGCAGGCAGACCGTGTCCACTCTATCGTCGAGCGGGAGACTCAGCCGGAAGAGTTTGAACTGATGGAAATGGCGGGCGACCTGCTGTTTGTTGAGTCGTCTCTGAGCAATATTCACAGTGGAAAGGCCCCCGTCGATCACGTAGTCGATGATGGCGGCTGGGGACAGGACCTGCCTCAAGGCGAATATGAAAGCCTGGTAAGGCAAACCGTCCGCGAAGCAAAAGTGGACATTGCGAAAGCCAAAGAGGCGATCATCAGCTATACCGAAACGGCACACGATGCCTCGGTACTGGAGGATGTCTACGATGAATTTCATCGGGTTTACGGCGCCCTGAATCTGCTCGGGCTGGTTGAGCCCGCACGGATACTTGGCCTGACGGCAGACTTTATCCGTGCTCGCCTTATAGAAGATGGGCAGATTCCAGAACGCCAACAGCTGAATTCATTGGCTGATGTCATAAGCAGTATTGAGTACTTCCTCGAATCCCTGATCGACGGAGCCGGTGACCGCAATGAGATTGTCAGCATTGCAAGAGCGGCGCTGGCTGGCCTACTTGAGACGCGTGGCGCACTGCCCTCTGAAAAGACTGAAGTTGTCAGCGATGTGCCGGCACCGGTGGTTCCCCTTCCCGTATCCCCGGAGATAAATCCTGCCGAGGAGTCAGAGACTGAAGAAGCCGTTCCGGGTGAAGCCCTGGAGGCCCCATCCCTCGTTGATGTTAGCTCCCGGCAAGTGGAACAGGCTGATATTGAGGCGTCGACGCAGGAGATCCCGATCCCGTCGGCAGACAAACCTGCGCTTGAGGATATCGACTCGGAAATCCTGGAAATTTTCATCGAAGAGGCACGGGAAGAGCTGGAGGTTATTCAGGAATACCTGCCTCGCTGGCAGCAGAATCATGATGACAAGGACGCCCTCATCACTTTTCGTCGCTCGTTCCATACCCTGAAGGGTAGTGGGCGGTTGGTGGGTGCAAAGATCATCGGTGAACTGGCCTGGTCGGTAGAGAATATGATCAACCGGGTGATTGACGAGACCATTGAGGTCACCCCCGAGATTTTCGATCTGCTCGATACCGTGCAGAATATAATGCCGGAACTCATCGATTGTCAGGAACGCTCGGTGTTGCCGGCAGTTGATGTCGATGCTGTTATCAATCGCATTTTCGCATTGTCCGAAGGGCGTGCGGCGAAATCTGCAACTGCCAAAACGGAAGAGGTGGAACCACTGCCTGAGCAGGGGGAGGAGTCCACTCCTTCTGAGCACTACCCATCCGCTGAGGAAGAGATACTCGTCGATACAGATCTGCTCGAAGTGGCCGGTTTTGCAGCGTCAGAGGATACTGATTCTACCGAGCCAGTGGTGGAGTCACCGGCACTGGATCAGATTGATGAAGCCCTGGCCCATCTGGATACAGGAGACGAGGTTGCCGGATACGAAGTTGCAATAGAAGAATCAGTCGTCGATGCTTCCCTGGAAGCTGAAGCTGAAGCTGAAGCTGAAGCCGAAGTGCAAAAGGAAGAGTTGTCGGCTGCGGATCTGGAAATTGAACTCGATACCGAGTTGCTTGAGATTTTTGAAGCGGAGTCGGCAGCGCATCTCAAAACCCTGGATAAGTTTGTTACACGGGCGAAAGCGAAGGCCGAAGGCATTCCGCTGACCGAAAAGGTTTCACGCGCTTTTCATACCCTGCACGGCAGTGCTCACATGGCGGGCGTCACATCCATTGCGGGTCTGAGCAAGGCGCTCGAATACTATGTGAATTCGCTGATGTCTCACCATCAGGTTACCAATGAGGGGGTCGTTGCCTTTATTGATGATGGTGCTTCACTTGTCCGTGGTCTGCTGGCGTGGCTTCTTGACCACAATCTGCAGGAACCGGAGACCGAGGATTTTCTGCATCGCCTCGACCACGCTCACGAACTGCTCGAAAAAGAAGAGGGCAGAGAGGAAACATCTGAAGCCCAGCAGGACGCGCAGATGGAGGACGATGTCCAAGAGGCTGAAATCTCCGAGACGATTGAGCTTGAACCGGTTTCTGCAAAGGGCGTTGAAGAGGATATTGCAGCAGAGGCCGGCCGTGAGGATATCTCTCTGCCGTTTATGCAGGAAGAGCCGCTGTTCGAGGTCGGCGAAGACCCGGAGCTGATCGAGATCTTCGTTGAGGAAGCGAGAGAGCTGCTTGAATCCATCGAGTCCACCTACCAGCAGTGGATGGGGGATTCTCAAAACGACACGCTCATTGATGATATTCAACGTACACTTCATACCCTGAAAGGGAGTGCACGACTGGCTGGCATTCTGCCCGTAGGGGATCTCAGCCATGCTTTGGAGACTGTTTTTACCGGAGTCGCTGACCGTCAGCTGTCAGCTAGCGAGTCAGTCACTGATCTGACGCGTCAAGCACTGGATAGATTGGCCACCCAGGTGGATGAGGTGGGCAGTATCGGCCGGGTACATCAACCGCAAAATCTGATCGCTGGGCTTGAGGGCCTGCTGTCAGAAATGGGTTTGGCTGAGGTTGATGGCGGACGGGCTCTGCCGGCAACGGAGGAGGCTGAAGCGCCACCCCCGAGTATTGAGGAGAGAGCCGCACCACAGCCTGACGAGGCGGAGCCTCTGCAGGAGAGTGTGTCGCCAGCCGATGATGTCTGGAAGAAAGCCTTTTCTCTGTTTAAAGGTGAGACTGATGTCGAGTCCCAGGCCGATGAGTCCGGTTCGATCTTTCGACCGGCCCGAGACCAAGTGCGTGTCAGCTCCACACTGATGGATCGCATGGTTAACAATGCCGGTGAGATCAGTATCTATCGCACCCGTTTAGAGCAACAGAACAGTGTGCTTGGGTTTAACCTGACTGAGTTGGAGCAGACCGTGGCCCGTCTGCACGAACAGCTGCGCAAGCTGGAGATAGAGACAGAAGCCCAGATTCTCTATCGTTGGGAAAGGGACGACTACGAGAAGGACGATGTGGACAAGGCGGCTTTCGATCCGCTGGAACTCGATCGTTTTTCCAATATGCAGCAGCTCTCCAGAGCACTGATTGAAACGGTTAGCGATCTCGACAGTATCTATCACCTGATGGACGATCTTCAGCGTGAGACAGACACACTATTGCTGCAGCAGTCGCGTATTTCCACCGATCTACAGGATGGTCTGTTGCGTACTCGCATGGTCCCCTTTGCGCAGTTGTTGCCCAGGCTGCAGCGCGTGGTTCGGCAGACTGCCGATCAGTTAGGGAAAAAGGCGCGTCTCGATAGCTTCGGCACCGATGGCGAGATGGATCGAAGCATACTCAACCGGATGATTCCCGCCTTGGAGCATCTGTTGCGCAATGCGGTTTCCCATGGAATCGAGAGTTTGTCAGAACGTGCCCAAGCTGAAAAGGGCGAGCAAGGCGTAGTCTCGCTTTACATGGCGAGGGAAGCGTCCGATATCGTACTGACAATCTCAGACGATGGACGTGGACTGGATATCGATGCCATCAAGGCCAAGGCTATCGACCACGGCCTGATTGTCCAGGATGCGGAGATCAGTGACGATGATTTGATGCAGTGTGTGTTGATGCCCGGATTTACTACAGCGGATGAGGTGACTCAGATTGCTGGCCGCGGCGTGGGGCTGGATGTCGTAAGCAGTGAGGTAAAGCAGTTGGGCGGTACGCTTGGCATCGACTCGCAACCCGGTCGTGGTACCAGTTTTACCATTCGACTGCCGCTGACCCTGGCCATCACTGATGCGCTTTTGGTGCGGATCGGTGAAGAGGTCTATGCCATTCCCCACGGCAGTGTGGAGGGTGTGGTCAGAATCAGTCACGAGGAATTGAGCGCCTGTTACGCCGGTGAGCAGGTGGGGTACAGTTACGCGGGCAGAAGCTACAAAGTCGAGAACATGGGGCAGCTGATGATGGCGGGTGCCCCCGATCTGCATGAGAGTGCCAAGTGGTTCCCTATTTTGCTTGTGCATACAGGTGAACATCAGGTGGCACTGCAGGTAGACGGATTGTTGGGTACGCGCCAGATTGTAGTGAAGCCGTTGGGCAAGCAGGTAAGCAGTGTGCCCTGGATTACCGGCGGAACAATTCTGGCGGACGGACGGGTGGCCCTGATCCTTGATGTCGGTACGTTGGTACGCTTGGGTGCTGCCCACGCACTTGCAGTGCCGGATGCTGACAAGGGTGCTGAAGCCGGGGCTGAAAAAGAACGACTGCGGGTTTTGGTCGTGGATGACTCGATTACGGTGAGAAAAGTCACCACCCGCCTCTTGGAGCGTCATGAAATGGATGTGGTGACCGCCAAAGATGGGGTAGATGCTGTGGCGCTGTTGCAGGAACAGGTTCCCGATATCATGTTGCTGGATATCGAAATGCCACGTATGGATGGTTTCGAGTTGGCGCGTCATATGCGCAACTCAGCTGATTACAAAAAGGTTCCTATCATCATGATCTCCTCTCGCGTTGGTGAAAAACACCGTCAGCGGGCCTTCGATCTTGGTGTGAAACGCTGTCTCGGCAAGCCATATCAGGAGAGCGATCTGTTGGAGAACATCAATGAAGTACTGGCGGAAGGCAGTGCATGAGTGAAACTGTCTCATCAGAGGTGCGAAGCGTTCTGATACCGCTCGAATCGGAACGGCTGCTGCTGCCGAATGCCGCAGTGGCGGAAGTGGTCGGCTACCGGAAACCTAAGCCCGAGGAGAACTTGCCGGAGTGGCTGCTTGGTTTTATTGAGTGGCGGAAGTATGACATTCCAGTGGTTTCATTCGATGGGTTGATAGGCAAACCGATTCAAGAACCGGGTCATCGAGGCCGAATTATCGTGACCCATACCCTGAATGGTGATGAGGAGCTGCCATACATTGGTTTGGTTGCTCAGGCAATCCCCCGTCTGGTGCGTGTAACCAGTGACAATATTCTGCCCGCCTCTTCAGATGAAGAGATGGGAGTTGTGATACAGAAACCGGTAATCATTGGTGGTGAATCCGCGCTTATTCCCGACCTCGATGAGTTGGAGTTACTTGTTCAGGATGCAGTGGCACAGGTGTGACTTGTGTCTGTCCTGCGGCATCATACTGACTGGATGACTCTTTCTACCCCACCACTTTACTACCCTCTTTTTACTTCACTCCATACTCCTATTTATTGAAATCGTATATGGGTAAAAGTGCGCATAATACCGGCAGAATTGCTGGCCAATATAGCTTCTAACCCTGCCTGTCCCTAGGCATTTTTGGGATCCGTTTTCAGGCTGGATTTACATACAACGGGTAGGTACTATAAACGGCCGCGTTTTATTAAGGAGGATAAGATGGCCCGTCCCGCCGAAAATCAACATCATCCAGAAAGCTTTGCATCTCAATTTGAAACCGTCTCTGGCCTCAGCAGTTGGCTTGCGTGGTTGGTTGTTATGGTGGCAATTTGCGTGGTCCTGGTTGTGACATTCCTTCTCGGTCAGATTAGCGCAGGGATGTATTTCGTCATCTTCTCTCTGGCAATCGGTTTGGTCTACAAAGGGTATCAGGACGCTAAGTTTCTCGATAGGGAAATGAAGTTGGCCTCTGAGCAGGTGAAGATACTTGAGCGGGTTGATGACTTTGAGTCTTTTCTGGATCAGGCAAAAAAAAGTGTTTTCAGGTCGCATATAGACAATTTACATACGATTTCTCTTTCCCATACTGAAATCAATCAAGACAATCTGATTGAGGTGTTGCACACGCGTTTGATGGCAAGAAATCGAGTTATAGAATTGTTCTCAAGTATACTAATCACGCTCGGCCTGATAGGGACGATAGTCGGTCTGATTATCATGATGGATGGCATGACTGAAGTTATGTTGCAAGGAGGCGATGACCTATTGGCCAGATTGGCTGATCCAGAGGGTGGTCCCCTTTCTGGACTTGGCATTGCTTTTTACACGACGTTGCTGGGCGCGGTATTTGGTGGTGTGATACTCCGGGTTTTAACCAGCGTAGTAGATGCAAATATTATGCGTTATACGGCCCATCTTGCGGAGCTGACTGAGGTGTATGTATTGCCCTATATGCGACGTACTGCCAAGAAAACGCACGAAATGATAGAAACTACAGCTTCTTAGTCATGAAGCTAGAATCACCATCCAGGTTCACAAGCTTTTATGAGTCGTTCAGCGATTTGATATTCGCGACCATGGCGATTTTCGTATTGCTGATGACTATTTTTTTGACTCTTATTCAATCCTCAGGTAGCGAAGGTGATTTGAAGGAGATGCTTCAAGATGTAGAAAAGCGGGTTGTTGAACAGTCTGAACAAATCGCAAAAGCTGAATTTGAAAGAGATAAAGCGCGCGAACAGCTTCAGGAATTGACTGAACAGTTAACCAAGTTGGAAGATTCGGTAAAGGCGCAAGGGCTGGAGCTTGTGATTGCTGTCGATGTGTCAGGCAGTATGGGCGAGGCGCTGGGACATTTGGTGGAAACCATTACGACGATCGGGAAGGTTTTGCCGAAGATCACTCCAGAGTTTCGGGTAGGTATAGTGGCTTATCGGCAGGGACCAGACGACAGAACACCTTTGAAAATATTTCCACCCCATAGAATTGTTGTGGATTCAAAAGACGGAGGCCGGTCTTTCGCAAAAATCAGCAACTTTCTGCAAGGCCTTAAAGCGTCTAACGGTATAGCTCCAGTAGGTATGGCTGTTGATAAGGCTATAGGCATACTATCTTCATCAAACGCTTACGACGGCTATCAGATATTCTTGCTGTTGGGGGATGTTGGTCCATATGAGTATAGTCTTGAAGATCTATTTTTCAGCCAACAAAAGAAGCGGCACGAGGCTCCTATAATCAGGAAAATTGCCTCATGGGTAAAGGGATCTGACAAACGGCGTGTAATCAGCCTGTTTTCTGGTGCTACTCCTGAGCCCTCATGGCCCCAGGGATATCACATCCGGCATAAAGAAAGTCTTCGGTTTTTTAGAGAGGTTGCTGCCAAGTCGGGGCAGCCGGATAATTTTACTCAGAACCCTGGGAAAATGTTGGCTTACCTTCTTACCGCGATTGTTAAAAACAAATAGGCAGCCAACCGAGTTCGGATAAAGATTATGCCCATAATTGAAAAACCAATATCAAGAACTCCTATTGAACCTGCTTCTCCTGCGGAAGAAGTATTGCGCAAAGAGAATGAAAATGCTCCCACTGCTAGCGAGGATGTGACGCAGCCGTCGAAGCCCAAGGTCGGCCGTAGTAGTCTGCTGCTTCCGTCAGCTTTAGCGTTGGTTTTAGGCATACTTCTTCCGCTGGGATCTTACTATCTATACGGGAAACTTTCCGCTGCTTCTCGTGATAAGCAAGAGGAGAGAAGAGTTCAGGTCGCTGAGGTTGATATATCAATGAATCTGGAACGGCTTGTGAAGATAGGCTCGCTTACCTCGCTTTCTAAGAAAGAATTTGAAGTAAATGTCTTGTCGTTGATCGAGGCAGAAAAAATCGGTGGTGCGGCGGTGCTTTCCGCGCTAGAGATTGTCGTCAACAAGAAAAGACAAGACCTTGTGAAATATAAAGATAAGCTTATTGCCTTACTGATGGAACTTAATCACGTCTATTCTGAGCATTCGGATTCAGTTGAAGCGCAATTTAATAAGGCGATTGCTGCAGCGGAAGGTAGGGATAGTTCGGAGACCGTTCGCTTGTTGAAAATGGGGCTGAAAGTATTGGAAGGATCTCCGAGGGATGCTGATATACGAGAATATATGAAGGTAGCGGTTGAGGATAGATTATAGCAATTTTCTGTCCAGCTGAATTTAGTATGGTATGCGCTGTCTCAACGTAATTTTAATGCGGGCAAGTATTTTCTTTATATATGTAATGGTGGCTTCACAAGTGTCCGTTTTCTCTTTGCCAGAGTAGGATTCTGATTACGAGCCAAGATGTTGAAAATAGGGGAGTTATGAGTCATGAGAAAAATGCTGGTGATTATTGCAGGTGTTGGCCTGCTAAACGGATCAGTGTCCAACGCAAGCTGGATGGATGACTTGATCGATGCCATTCCCATACCAGGAGGCGGTGCGAACACGCAAACACAGCCACAGCCACAGCATCAGGACATAACTCGGTATCAACAAAGGAGCACGCAATATCAGCGGGACACATCAACTAGATTGACTGATAGGCAATCGGTAGCTGATGCTCAGCGGATGCTTTCCCGGCTAGGCTACAATGTTGGTGTTGTTGATGGTATCTATGGAAAAAAGACTTCTCATGCGATCAAGTCCTTCCAGCGTAGCCGCGGAACCTCTTCAGATGGATTTGTGACGCTGGGGTTACTGGATGAACTAACAGATGCAACAAATGGTGTTAGGTCGTCCGAAAACGTTAGTGATTCCCAAGAGCTTGCAAACGCACAAAAGAAAGATAAGCAGCAAGCAACACTTATTGGTGCAGTGGGTGGTGCAATAGCTGGGACAATGCTTGCGGATAAATTAGGCCTGAGCAAGGGGCAAGGTGCAGCGGCCGGTGCAGCGGTGGGCGGCATTGGTGGCTACGTAGTAGGGGGCATGACGGCTGATAATAGAGGGAAGTATGCAGAGAAATACGACAAGATTGATCGATCAATTAACGCAACCGACAAGAAAATATCTGCACTGGAGTCAACAATATCTTTAGTTGACTCAAATGTGAGGTCGCGAAAACGAGAAATTATTGCGGTGCAGCATCGTGCCAAGAAAGGTGAGGATGTAGTAGCACAGACCAACATTCTGCTGAAAAGTCTGGATAGTGATATCACTCTAAGTCATAAGCTAGCCAAGAAGACAAGGGTGGCTATTAAAGTTGTCCAAGATGATATCACTGAGGTGGAAACCATCATTAAAGCCGATCCGGAAAATCAGGGCTTTAGGTTGCGTCGTGATCAGCTTGTAAAAAGACGGGCTGAACTGATCGTATCCCTCAACACGATAAACGGCATAACACCAAAGCTGGAAGAGCAGCAAGAAGATTTACGTAGTTTGTCGTTAGGGTGATAATCATGAGAATTTCCCTGATATTATTTATATTGGTTGCCATTGTTTTAACTGGGTGTGCAACCACAAAGGAAACACACCCAACGCGCGTTTCTGCTGGTGATCTCTGGTGGGGAAACGATCGTCTTGAGGCTTATCTGGAATCTCGTAAGCGCGAATTAAAGAGTATGCAGAAACATGCATTGTTACTGGAATCACGGCTTTATGACAGGGAAGAAAAGTTGAAGAGCCTTGATCGCAGCCTTAAGGCTGAGTCTGCAAAGGCAGAAAATATTGAACATAAACAACGCGAAATAGAGAGAGCTGTCAGTAAAAAACGCACAGAGCTGGCTCGCGTGGTTAAAGAGGTAAAAGGACTCAAGGTAGAGTTGGCGAAGTTCGAATCCTTGTTAGCTACAGCAAAAGAACGAGATAAACAAATAGTCAAGGAGAGAATGGCGGAATATGAGGTTGAGATTGAAGATCTGGGGGCTGAGGTTGCCGTCCTTGAGCGTTCTATTGACCGAATCCTCTTAGTCCGTGCCAAACATGCTCTGGAGACAGAGTGAATCGCACAAGGTGTAAGGCAGTCACATTATGAGTGGGAGCAAGACAAATATTGCGTTATTGCTTGCGGGTATGACATTGGCTGGCATTGCCATTGGCAGCCTTGGATTGTTTTTAGTGGTTGGTAACCAGAACGAACAGTCTGCCCCGATCGCCGCAAGCAAGGTAGCTTCTGCCAATAGTGTAACGAGCAATTACCGTAGAGATACCGACTCTGAGACGGAAAATCGCTCCGCGCAGAAGAAAAACTCAAATCAGTCTGGAGAAATTACACAGGAAGAATCGAACGAAAGTTTAAATGAAGAAGATATGGCAGCATTAGCATTTAGATTAATAGATGAAGTAGCTGCACATCCTTCTGATCCTCAGAACTCAATGGATGTGGTAGGCAGGAGTGATGAGGAATTAGCGGAGGTACCACCTGAAGAAATTGCTGAGCTTATAGAATTCGCACTGCCTTATGCCGAAGCGAAAACAGGGGAGCCCCGATATCTATTTGCCTTGGGGAGAGCGGCATTGGTTTACGGTGATGAAGAACTTGCCTTAGAGCTCCTCGAAAAAGCTTCCCAGCGGGGGTCATCAGCTGCCGATGCGTATATTGCGCACCTAACAGAAGATCTGGATGAGATGGCGGAGCATCTCCGTCGTGCGGTCGAAGGAGGATTTGGGCCAGCTAAAGATTGGCTTGCGGAAGTGGAAGCTGCTATTGCAGAGGAACAGGTGCAAATGTCTTCCGCTCCGCCATCCAGTCAATTTCCTCAATTCAATCCAGATAACTTTAATCGCCCAGACCTGATCAATGCTTTTTATACAGGAAATACCACTCCACTTCAGACAGAGCTTCTCAATAACATCACATATGCCTCAACTATACACAACTTTCTGTCCGACACGACGAGCGTATTATTTATCACAGATAATCGGATGATTGTTACTGAAATTGATCCAAATTTGTCTCATGAGATAGAGAAAAAATTACTGACGACTCAACGTGGATTGAATCAGTCAGTGGATGCCGGGCTAAAATCTATACTTGCCCCTTTTATTGCAATAGCGAACACTCGTAAAAGTGGTGGTTCAATTCAGGATGAGTTACTGGCCTCAAATACAGCTATTGTAAATAGCCCGCTAGTAAAGTTGGATGTACTCAAGAAGCAAGCTTATCAAGATGCTCAGCGCCTTGCGATTCTTTATGATTCGGATCCAGATGCATTTCGCCGTGTCTATAGAGGTTTAAAAAAGTTTGTTGTTGAGAATTAGATATGAAATCTGTTCTTGCTGCGTTAATAGTCACATGTTTCTTTATCGTTACTTTTTTCCCAGTTGCCAATATTAGTAGTGAAGGTGTTGCCTATGCGAGTGTAAAGAAACCACCTCCACAGAAAGTCAAATCTAGGAGGGTAAAACAAAAGTCAGTCAAGCCAAAGAAATCTTCTGGCAGTCTGGGGTTTCGGAAAAAATTAAAGCCTAAAAGAAAGTCTTTAAGTAATAATCTGAAGCTTAAGAATGGTCAGAAAGTTAATCTTAAGCCTGGCACTGTGAAGGCTTTTAAAAACGTAGATTCTGTAAAATCGCTACTAAGCAAAGCCAAAGTAAAGCTTACTAAATCTGGTCGGGAGAATTCCAGACTAAGGGCAAAGAATTATAATAATCCTTACAAGCGTGGAACTTCAGTATTAACTAGGACAACAACGAAGCCTGAAAAATTTGTACGTGTCTTCACAAAAGGAAAAACTGCTGCACAGGGAAAATGGCTTATGAGAGCCCGAGACATTCGTGGTCTGACTCCGGCCCAAATCAAACGAAAATTTGCCTTGCCTCATGTTCCCACGCATTTTGTTCATGTTACTGTTCCGCAAAAGACCAAGGTTTCAATAGGTATTGCGGGTAGGCAAACTTATCGAAAGAATGGTAAGACAGCGCTGGGTGGAGGTGTTCAGTATGAGCTGCGTCCACAATATAATCGCCAAAATAAATCTTTCAATAAGATTGACTTGAAGGTGTCCAAGGCAATTCCTATAGGAAAGAAAGTGTCAGAACGGTTAAAAGCAAGATGAAGGAAGATGGTGACATGCTTGGTTCAGTAATAGATAGCATAGAGTATGGTGGTTTTCGTCTTTATTTATATGACATTCCTGCTGATGTTTGTGTGCCGAGAAATAAAATTAATTTAAAATTAGTTGATAGCGAAGGGATGAGAGTCGACTTGGAATTCATGGGTGCTCCATACTTAAATTCAAATGAGCCTGATTATTTCGTTGGTATTAATAAAACCGAAGGGCTTTCGGCAATATCCTTTTGTTGTTTGAGATACAAAATTAATATGGAAAAAGGAAAGTTGATATATCGGGAAACACTCAAGTAAATGTATGTTTACTCTAAAAACAGTGCAATTTAATCTTGGTTCTTTCCCTGGTCCAGTGGGTGACTCTCGCTTAATCAACCCAGCAGGACAAATATCCAGTCCTTCAAGGTGAAAGTAAATTGCATTGGCTAACTGCTCCTTGTTGCGAAAACTTTCGAGGCGATTAGCAAAGAAGGGAAAGTGACTCGTCAGTCGGCGAAATTCCCCCCACAGGATTTGCATGGCTGAGATGGCTGCCAGTGGGGCGGTTTCGGTGCACCGTACCCTTTCTGGGTCCCAGCCTGATGCCGGTGAGCTATCTCTTTTGCTATCTCTCTCTGCCGGAGGTCTCCTCCGGGCCAACCAGTATCTGCATCCTTTGGAACGGGATGTCTGTTAGCGTGAGATCGCTTCGATGGTCAAGCAATATGCGGAGACTGGCTGAGCTGTTTTTCAATCACTTGGAGCTATAGCCGGCTGGCTTATGCAGGATGGGGATACGGCGCGGACTGTTCACAGGCATGACGATGATCTTCTGCCAATGATCCATGCGCCGCATCAACCTTTGCCGTCCAACAACACGGCGCTCGGAAAGGTGGTTGGATCTCTGCAACGCCGAGTTCCACCGATTTCTGCAGTAGAAATCCATGCGTTCGCCACAGGAGATGCCGATGGTCAGATGGATATGCAACGGTGGGGGCGGCTCCTCATACTGGAGACGGTTAATTCAACTCAACGGCGTTTTCTGACAGGTCAACGGGCGTACGGCATATTCATTGCCGTTACCGTTGAAACGAGGTCTACACCCGGTTTGAGGCGCAGCACCTGGCTGAGGTGGTGTAAGGGGTTCCTTCTCCGGTAGTCGAACCGGTGTCGGCAGATCCTGGTTGGTAAAGATGCAGGGATACGCATCTCAGGAGACGCCGGCTTTCCTGTCTCATCAGAGGTGCGAAGCGTTCTGATACCGCTCGAATCGGAACGGCTGCTGCTGCCGAATGCCGCAGTGGCGGAAGTGGTCGGCTACCGGAAACCTAAGCCCGAGGCGAACTTACCGGACTGGCTGCTTGGATTTATTGAGTGGCGGAAGTATGACATTCCAGTGGTTTCATTCGATGGGTTGATAGGCAAGCCGATTCAAGAACCGGGTCATCGAGGCCGAATTATCGTGACCCATACCCTGAATGGTGATGAGGAGCTGCCGTACATTGGTTTGGTTGCTCAGGCAATTCCCCGTTTGGTGCGTGTAACCAGTGATAATATTCTGCCAGCATCTACAGATGAAGAGATGGGAGTTGTGATACAGAAACCGGTAATCGTTGGTGGTGAATCCGCGCTTATTCCAGACCTCGATGAGTTGGAGTTACTTGTTCAGGATGCCTTGGCACAGATGTGACTCGTGTCTGTCCTGCGGCATCATACTGACTGGATGACTCTTTCTACCCCATCACCTTTACGGTCCTCTCCTGACTTCACGCTATACCCTTTTTTCTAAGGGGGCTAGTCGACATACGATTCCTCAATAATCCAGAAAATCCAATGATTTTCAATGAAAAGACTAGAATTACCGGGATGGTGAATACTGATTCCGGAAAACCAAAAAAGTGTTCACGTTGAACCAGAATGGGTTCATGATAGGACAGACAGGCGTCAATCGGCAAAATCCCCCCACAGGATTTGCATGACTGAGATGGCTGCCAGTGGGGCGGTTTCGGTGCGCAGTACCCTGGGTCCCAGCCTGATGCCGGTGAACCCCATCTCTTTTGCTATCTCTCTCTCTGCACCGGAGAGTCCTCCCTCCGGGCCAACCAGTATCTGCACATCCCCTTTGGGAGCAGGGATGTCTGTTAGCGTGAGATCGCTTCGATGGTCAAGCAATATACGGAGACTGGCTGAGCTGTTTTCAATCGCGGAGCTATAGCCGGCTGGCTTATGCAGGATGGGGATACGGCAGCGCCCGGACTGTTCACAGGCGCCGACGATGATCTTCTGCCAATGATACATGCGCCGCATCAGCCGCTTGCCGTCCAACTTAACCACGCAGCGCTCGGAAAAGATTGGTTGGATCTCTGCAACGCCGAGTTCCACCGATTTCTGCAGTGAGAAATCCATGCGTTCGCCACGGGAGATGCCGATGGTCAGATGGATATGCAACGGTGGGGGCGGCTCCTCATGCCGGAGACAGCGGGTTAATTCAGCCTCAACGGCGTTTTTCTGACAGGTCAGCAGGCGTGCGGCATATTCATTGCCGTTACCGTTGAAGAGCACGAGGTCTACACCCGGTTTGAGGCGCAGCACCTGGCTGAGGTGGTGTGAGGGTTCCTTCTCCAGAGTGATCGAACCGGTGTCGGCAAGATCCTGGTTGGTAAAGATGCGGGGGATACGCATCTCAGGAGACGCCGGCTTCAGCTCCGGATTCGATGGCCTCAGGTTTTGTCGCAGTTGTCTGTGCCAGCCGTTTATCGATCAGATTCTTTATTGCAATCATCAGGCCCAGACCGATAAATGCCCCCGGTGGTAGGATCGCAAGCAGCATACCCTGGAAATCACTGCCCAGTGACAGACTCATGCCCTCTGCGGCAGCACCGAACATCAGATGGGCCTGGTCGAAAAGTGTGCCCTGGCCGATCAATTCGCGCATGCCTCCCAGTGTGACCAATACCAGGGTGAAACCCACACCGACACTCAGACCATCCACCAGCGAACGCAGCAGGTTGTTTTTGGATGCAAAGGCTTCAGCGCGACCGATGATGGCGCAGTTGGTGACGATCAGCGGGATAAAGATACCGAGGATCTTGTGCAGTTCATGGAAGTAGGCGTTCATGCTCAATTCGATGGCGGTCACGAAGGAGGCGATGACCAGTACGAAGACCGGCAGCCGCACCTCTGATCTGACCAGATTGCGGATCAGCGATACCGTGCCGTTGGAAGCCACCAGCACAGCGGTGGTGGCAATGCCAAGCCCCAGTCCGTTGATTGCGGTGTTGGTTACCGCCAGCAGGGGACAGAGACCGAGCAGGGCCACCAGTGCTTGGTTGCTGCTCCAGAGGCCATCTTTGATGATCCGGCCTAATCCGCTGTTGCTCATGGTTTCTTATTCCCTTGTGGCTCTGGATCGGAGGCGGCTTTTTTGTCATAGAGCGCATCACGATGGTCTTTGACATAGAGTAGGGTTTTCTTGACCGCCTCGACGATAGAGCGAGGCGTGATGGTTGCGCCGGTGAACTGATCGAAGACGCCGCCGTCCCGTTTGACCTTCCAATCCTGGAGTTTTGGATTGTCCAGGGATTTGTTATCGAAACTATAGATCCAGTCGGCGCGTGACTCTTCGATCTTGTCTCCGAGTCCTGGCGTCTCTTTATGGGAGATGACGCGCACGCCACCCAATGTGCCGTTGTAACGTACGGCTACCAGCAGCTTGATCGGGCCACTGTAGCCGCCGGGCACCACAGAGGTCAGTACGGTGGCCACCGGTTGCCCCATCAAACGGCCACGATAGACGGTGGTCTGTGGACTGCCGAGCATCTCCTGATCGCTGATGATCAGGCTGTCGGTGGTCATGTCATTGTCCACCGTGTCGGAGGGCACCATGGCGCGCAGACTGCGCAGCAGGGTCTCCCGCTCGTTGGCGGCGATACGATCCTTGGTGAATTCATGGGTGAAGGCCACCAGTGTGCTACCGGCAACGGCAAACATGGCCAGAATCGAACCCGCAATCACTACCGGATGTTTAACCATGGTTATCCCCATGGCCGAACACCTGCGGCTGGGTGTAGTAGTCGATGGTGGGGGCCGCCATGTTCAGCAGCAGTACGGCGAAGGCCACGGCATCGGGGTAGCCGCCCCAGGTGCGGATGATATAGACCAGCATGCCGATGGCGACGCCGTAGATCAGCTGTCCCTTTCTGGTTGTACAGGCAGTCACCGGATCAGTGGCGATAAAAAAGGCCCCGAGAATTGCGCCGCCGCTAAAGACATGGAACAGGGCGAAGGGATAACTTTCCGGGTCGAACAGGAAGGCGATCATCGCCAGCCCAGTCAGGCCTGCAAAGAATGCCAGTGGGATATGCCAGGTGATGGTGCGCTTGTAGATGAGCCAGAGGCCGCCCATCAGAAACCAGTTGCCGACCCACTCCCAACCGAGACCACCAAAATCGCCCCAGACCGGACTTTGGAATATCTCGCTGATCATGTGGCCCTGGTCGAGATTGGTGCGCATTCCGTCCAGCGGTGTCGCCATGGTAATGGCATCCCACTCGAGTCCTGTTGGTGGTGATCCGGTAAAGATGGCACTGACTATCTGCATGATATCCAGCGGGTTGTTGCTGAGCATCGCTGGTGGCAGCCAGCTGGTCATGGGGATCGGCCATGAGATAAGCAGCAGCACATAGGCGGCCATGGCAGGGTTGAATGGGTTGTAACCCAGTCCACCGTACAGTTGTTTCACCATGATGATGGCGAAGGCCATGCCGATGACTGTCAGCCACCAGGGCAGCAGTGGTGGTACGGCGATGGCAAACAGAATGGCGGTGACTACGGCGCTGAGGTCGTAGAGGGTGGGCATCACCGGGCGCTTGCGCAGTTTCAGTACCAGCGCCTCGAAGGCTACTGCCGAGAGCGTGGCGATGACGATATTGACCAATACGCCTGGACCGAAATACCAGGCCATGGCCAGCACGCCCGGCAGCAGCGCAAGAATCACCTGCAGCATCACCTTGTCGACGCTGTTGGGCAGTCGGGTGTGGGGGGAACTGAAGGTCTGGAACTGCATTCCGTAAATCACTCCTGATCGGCTGTTGTTTCAGCTCGGTGTTGATCGACCGCATCGACCTGCTTCTGCTGCGCCGGCGTCAGATTATCTGTGTTCTTGGGTGGACTCTGCCGGGCTGCCTTTTTTGCTGCAGCCCGTTTCATGGCGGCTTCGATGGCTGCCTTTTTTGCATCCTCCCCCTTGGCGGCCGGTTTGACCGGTTTTTTCTTGCCAAGATCTTCCTTCTTCTTGCGCAGGCGGGCCTTTCGTTCTGCGTCGAGTCGCTCCAGCCTGGCGATACGGAAGTCGTGCCGCTTCTTGGCGTGATCTGCTGCCAGCTGTTCCTTCTCCTTTGCCCAGCTTTCGGTTTTGGCAAAGCGGAAATAGTGCACCAGAGGGATATGGGAGGGGCAGACATGGGAGCAGCAACCGCACTCGATGCAGTCGAAAAGATTGTAGTCCTGAACCTTCTCCAGCTCTTTGGCGCGACTGAACCAGTACATCTGCTGGGGCAACAGGTTTACCGGACAGACTTCGGCACAGCGGCTGCAGCGGATACAGGCGAGTGCGGGGCCTGCGGCGGGCACTTCCTCCTCACTGGGGACGAGCAGGCAGTTGCTGCCCTTGGTGATCGGAACCTGATCGGTAGAGAGGTTGAAGCCCATCATCGGGCCGCCCATGATCAGTTGGGACGATTTGCCGGTATAACCGCCGGCCTGCTCGATCAGATCGGCCGCTGTGATACCGAGGGGCACCTCCATATTGCAGGGGTTCGCGAGGCCCTCTCCGGTGAGGGTTACCAGACGTGAGATCAGCGGTCGTCCTTCGAGAACCGCATCGGCGATGGCTGCGGCGGTGGCCACATTGTGGCAGATCACGCCGAGTTGTGCGGGAAAGCCACCGCTGGGCACCTCGCGCCCGGTCAGGATACGGATCAGCTGCTTCTCGCCGCCGCTGGGATAGAGGGTGGGGATGCGCACTACCTCAATCGGGTCGTCGTCTGTGAGGTGACTGCGCAGGGTGCTGATGGCGTCCGGCTTGTTGTCCTCGATACCGATCAGACACTCTTCCGCGCCGAGAATGTGCTGCAGGATGCGTACACCGTTCAGTATGCGCTCCGGAGCGCCCTGCATCAGCCGGTCGTCACAGGTGATGAAGGGTTCGCACTCCGCGCCGTTGATGATCAGGGTCTTGATCGCTCTGCCTGGATTGAGCTTGATTGCTGCCGGGAATGTGGCGCCGCCCAAACCGACGATACCCGCCTCACGAACCCGTTGCAGCAACAAGCTTTTATCAACATTTTTGAAGTCGCTGATGGGTGCCGGCAGATCGGTCCACTCGTCCTTACCGTCAACTTCGAGCAGTATCGCCGGGCCGTTCAGACCAGAGGGGTGGGGAATTGGATGTGTTTCGATCCCTTTGATGATTCCCGATGTGGGGGCATGGATGGGTGCGCAGACGGGAGCAGTATTGTCGGCGATCTTTTCTCCTTTCAGCACCCGGTCGCCAGATTTTACCAGAGGGATCGAGGGTTCGCCGATGTGCTGACGCAGCGGCAGGATCAGCAGAGCAGGCATCGTGGCGGATGTGAGGTCAGTCTGCAGAGACTGCCGTTTGTTATCCGGCAGGTGCAGGCCGCCATGAAAATCCCATAACCGCCGCATCTTTCCTTTGCTTGATTCAACGTACATGCTGCTGGTCTACTGCGACTGCGGTGCCGAGACGATCCCGGGGTGTTCACTGTCCGGGAAGGGCCAGCGCCAGCCGCTGCTCTCCTGTGAAACCGGCTCCATCACGATGCAGTCCACCGGACAGGGCGGCAGGCAGCGTTCGCAGCCGGTGCATTCGGAAGCTATGACCACATGCATCTGCTTGGCGGCGCCGATGATCGCATCCACTGGGCAGGCCTGCAGGCAGAGGGTGCAGCCGATGCACTCCTGCTCTTTGATCAGAGCAATCGCCTTGGGTTTCTCTTCGGCGGTTTCTTCGGAGAGCGGTACCGGATCGTGCCCCAGCAAGTCGGAGAGGGCAATCATGGTGGCTTCACCACCGGGAGGGCATAGATTGATCTCAGATTCCCCACCGGCGATGGCCTCTGCGTAGGGGCGACAGCCCGCAAAACCACACTGACCGCATTGGGTCTGGGGCAGCAGTGCCTCGATCTGATCGGTAACTGGATCGCCCTCCACATGGAAACGGATATTGGCATAACCCAGCAGCAGGCCGAAGGCGGTGGCGAGTCCGGTGATGGTGAGAATGGCGATCAGCATGGTTTCACCACTCTCAGTTGGCCACCAGACCGGCAAAACCCATAAAGGTCATCGACATCAGACCAGCAGTGATCAGCGCAATGGCGTTGCCCTGAAAGGGTTCTGGAACGTCGGCTACGGCGATCCGTTCGCGCATTGCGGCAAAGAGGACCAGTACCAGGGAGAAGCCGGCGGCAGCACCAAAGCCATAGAGGGCGGATTCGACGAAGTTGTGCTGCTCCTGAGTATTCAACAGTGCGACGCCGAGTACGGCGCAGTTGGTGGTGATCAGGGGCAGGAAGATCCCGAGCACCTGGTAGAGCATCGGACTGGTCTTGTGCATCACCATCTCGGTGAACTGCACCACTACCGCGATCACCAGAATAAAGGCAATAGTGCGCAGGAACTCCAGCCCAAGGGGCAGTAAGAGATATTCGTTGATCAGATAGGCGCAAACGGATGAAAGTGTGAGCACGAAGGTGGTGGCCAGCCCCATCCCGGTGGCGGTTTCCAGCTTGCGTGAGACGCCCATGAAGGGGCAGAGTCCCAGAAACTTCACCAATACGAAGTTGTTCACCAGGACGGTGCTGATTAGGATGAGGGCGTATTCTTTCATCTAATGGGTGTCAGGGCCTGTTAGCACTAAATTCAAACATCCGTCTAAGAATAGGCAACCGGGCCAATGGAAACAACTATTTAGTTATAGGTTATTTGCAGGAGCCGCTTCTATTCAGAGGTTCCGTTGTCATTATGGGCAGGTGGAGTCTTCAGTTCCTTGATGATCCGCAACTTAGCTGGGTTCGTAGGCCGGCTCAAGCGTAGCGGAACCGGCGATCAAGGCAAATCGCTAATCCTGAATTGCCCGATCCGCTGCGCTTGATCGGGCCTACATCCGCGACGGTGGATTATTTTACCTTCATCCCAGGCTGCGCGCCTTCATCCGGACTGAGAATAAAGAGCTCCTTACCGCCAGGGCCGGCTGCCAATACCATGCCCTCGGAGAGACCGAAGCGCATCTTTCGTGGCGCCAGATTGGCCACCATCACCGTCAGCCTGCCCTGCAGGTCTTCGGGCCGATAGGCCGACTTGATACCGGCAAAGACGTTGCGGGTTTCGCCACCGATATCCAGTGTCAGTTGCAGCAGCTTGTCAGCGCCCTCCACAGGATTGGCCTCGACGATCTTTGCGATACGCAGGTCGAGCTTGGCGAAGTCGTCGAAATCGATAGTGTCAGCGATGGGATTCTCGGCCAGGGGACCGGCGGTCTTCTCGGGTTCGGGCGTTTGTTTTGCACCCTCTTCCTTCAAGTCTTCCTTGGAGTGTTCCAGCATGGCATCGATCTGTTTTTCATCGACCCGGGTCATCAACGGTTTGAACTTTGCGATCGGGTGTCCGGTAAGTGGCGTGGCGAGTCTGTCCCAGGTTAGCGGTTCCACCTGCAGGAAAGCCTCGGACTTCTCAGCAGTGCCCGGCAGGATGGGCGACAGATAGCCGATCAGCACCCGGAACAGGTTGATGCCCATGGAGCAGATATCATGCAGTTCCTGATCCTTGCCATCCTCTTTGGCGATCACCCAGGGCTGCTTCTCGTCGATGTACTGGTTGGCCTTGTCGGCAAGTCCCATGATGGCGCGTACGGCATGGCCAAATTCCCGCTTCTCGTAGTGTTCTGCGATGGTGTGACCTGCGGCGATGAATTCGTCGAACAGGGCCGGCTCGGAGAGGCTGTCAGAAAGCCTGCCGTCAAAACGCTTCTTGATGAAACCGGCGCAACGGCTGGCGATGTTGACCACCTTGCCCACCAGGTCAGAGTTTACCCGCTGGGCGAAGTCCTTCAGGTTGAGGTCGATGTCGTCGACGCCTGAACTGAGTTTGGCGGCAAAGTAGTAGCGCAGATACTCCGGATTCAGATGGTCCAGATAGGTGCTGGCCTTGATGAAAGTGCCGCGGGACTTTGACATCTTCTTGCCGTCCACGGTGAGAAAACCGTGGGCAAAGATGGCGCTGGGGGTGCGGAAACCTGCGCCGTGCAGCATTGCCGGCCAGAACAGGGCGTGGAAATAGATGATGTCCTTGCCGATGAAGTGGTAGAGCTCGGTGTCGGCATCCGGCTTCCAGAAGGCGTCGAAGTCCAGATCCTCGGTCTTGTCGCAGAGATTGCGGAAACTCGCCATGTAACCGATGGGGGCGTCGAGCCAGACGTAGAAATATTTACCGGGGTGATCGGGGATCTCGAAGCCGAAATAGGGCGCGTCGCGGGAGATATCCCACTCTCGCAGACCCGCGTCGAACCACTCGTCGAGTTTGTTGGAGACCTCCGCCTGCAGGTGACCGCCCTTGGTCCAGCTCTGCAGCATCTCCTCGAAATCGGCCAGTTTGAAGAAGTAGTGATCCGATTTGCGCTCTTCAGGTTTGGCGCCGGAGACGGCGGAGACCGGGTTTATTAATTCGGCGGGGGAGTAGCTGGCGCCACAGACCTCGCAGTTGTCGCCGTACTGATCCTCGGCTCCGCACTTGGGACAGGTGCCTTTGATGAAACGATCCGGCAGGAACATCTTCTCCACCGGGTCGTAGGCCTGGGTGATCTCGCGTCGCACGATGTGTCCACTATCCCGGTTGTGTTCGTAGATGGTGGTGGCGCAGACTTTGTTCTCTTCCGAGTGGGTCGAGTGGTAGTTGTCGAAAGCGATGCGAAAGGCGCTGAAATCAGCCTGGTGTTCTTCGGCAACCCGGGCGATGAGTTGTTCCGGCTCGATCCCTTCCAACCGGGCACGCAGCATGATCGGTGTACCGTGGGCATCGTCGGCGCAGCAGTAGATGCACTGGTTTTCACGCATCTTCTGGAATCGTACCCAGATGTCGGTCTGAATGTACTCCACCAAGTGGCCGATATGGATCGGTCCGTTGGCATAGGGCAGGGCGCTGGTGACGAGGATTTTGCGCGGTGTGTTGTTCATCGTATAGCTGTTCCGGTGGATCGGGTTTCAAGTTCACCCTGGCGCAGGGTGAAAGCGCAACATTGTCGCATATTTAGGTCGGAGAAAGGAGCATGCGGGATGTTCTCTCCAGCAGTGGGGCGACTCTATCACCGGCTGTCCGGTTGCCTATCTGAAGTTGTGACAGCAGATTAGCCAGAGTTACAAGTACTGTCAGTAGTTGTGCAGGTCAGGCGGCGGCAGAGGTGACCAGATAGCAGTGATCTGGATTCATACTTCAGCCCTGTTGCAGGAGGTTTCGCAGGTCGATCACTGCGGCATTGGCGCGCGAGACATAGGAACTCATCACCAGGGAATAGTTGGTGACCAAGCCAAAGCCGCGACCATTCAACACCATGGGACTGAATATCGGCTGCTGTGCCGCCTCCAGTTCACGGATGATCTGACGCAGACTGATCAGGGCATTCTTCTTTTTCAGGATCGCCCGAAAATCGATTTCGATGGCGTGCAGAATCTGCACCAGCGCCCAAGTCGAGCCACGGGCCTCGTAGAAAACATCGTCGACCTCCAGCCAGGGGGTCTTGATCGACAGCCGGTCAGGGGCGTTGGTCGACTGGGTGGCGTCCGGTTCACCGGCGAGGTCAGTATTCACCCGCTCCTGCCCCACGCTGGCACTGAGGCGCTGCGAAAGGCTGCCAAGCCGCTTTTCGACGATGGAGAGCCAGTCTCTCAGGTTGTCGGCTCTGGCGTAGAATTGAGTGCCCTGATTGGCTTTGCTTGAAAGGTCATGCAGATACCGATGCAAGGCCTTAATGCCCTTGCGGTATTCATTTTCAGTCGCAGGGAGAATCCAGGAGTCGTTGTTGAAGTTGAACTGAGGCTCGGCGACAGACAGGTACTTGTTCTCAATCGATTGGGATTGAGATCGACTCATGTCGTTCCGCAGCGAGCGCGCCAGATCCCGCACCTGGACCAGCGCACCAAATTCCCAGTTTGGCATATTGTCCATCCATACTGACGGGAGAATGACATCGTTACTCAGATAGCCCCCCGGCTTGTCCAGCAGGGTCTCTATCACGCCAATCAGTGTGGCCGTGGTATAGCTTCCTGTGACCGGTTCCAGTTCCGGGGACAGCTGGGCGCGGGTGACCCTCTGAATATCCAATGGCCCGGGTTCGTGACTCCAATAGACGCTAAGGCCGGCCATGATGGTCAGTAGTGTCATCAAGCCGACTGTACCGGCCCAACCCCAACCTTTTTCCCGTAAGGTTCCGGGGTGATACAACATCACCAGGTTGCGGAACCCAGATGTCAACTGCTGAACGAATCGCTGGAATATGCCCACTCTCTCAGTCCGTGCCATGCGTGGCAGGCGGCACGATCACATTTGAGTTTGTTGCATCCGACCAGGCGCTGAAGGGAAAGGGGCGGAAATCGCTGTTGTAGGTCAGAAACATAAGGATGCGGTAGATATAATCGGCCACCTTTTTTCCCATTGCCCTCATTGGCTCATTGGTGTTGCCGCTGACCAGCCGGAACACTACTTGAGCGATTACCAGAGCGATCAGCACGGTTTCCGCCACGCCATAGGCAAAACCCAACACCAGCATACTGATGATTCGTTTCCAGGTGGATCCATCTTTCAGCGCGTCATTGATAGATTGAGGCATTTGATCCATCCATTAGTTGCTTGAGAATTTTGGATATGGGGCCTGATACTTAACTTTTCAATATGTAGGTGAAGAAATAGGCTGTTTCTCCACTGAGATTATATGCAAGGGGATTTCCCGGTAGAGATATTCGTGGCCGTCGGACTTATTTCACCTCGATGACTTCGAGACCTCCTTGCTCTGTAGACAGAAGGGGTTGGAATAGACGAATAGATCAGAGTCGTCGCAAATAGAAACGCTCAGACCGGCAGGCGAGAATGACAGATCAATCAGAAAATAGCGCTCGGATCTCCAACAGTTCTGGAAGTGCTTCAAAAAAGGTATCAACGATATCAGGATCGAACTTGCTGCCCCTATGCTCCCGAAAATAGTCATAGATCCTTTCATCATTCCAGGCTGGGCGATAGATACGATCACTGCTCAGCGCATCGAAAACGTCTGAAACTGCAACGATACGGGCAAAAATATTGATCTCATCGGCTTTTAGCCCTTGAGGATAGCCGCTGCCATCAAAATGCTCATGATGCTGATGCGCTATGATTGATGCTGTCTTGAGCATTTCCCGTTTTGACTTTCCAAGAATCTTATGGCCGAGCAGGGCGTGTTCCTTCATTACTTCGAACTCTGTTTCTGTCAGAGCGCCAGGTTTATTCAATATCGCATCTGGAATGCCCACCTTGCCCACATCATGCAGCGCAGCCGCCACCTTCAACAGGTTAGCTTGCTTTATATCCAGTCCATAGCGTCGGGCCATGATTCGTGAAAATTCACCCACACGCTTTACATGAAAACCTGTTTCGTAGGATCTTGCCTCAGTTACCTCGCCAAGCGTATAGATAATCTCATGCTGGGTGTGTTCAATCTCTTGAGTAAGGTGCAGGTTTTCGAAGGCGACAGAGATATTGGTGTTGAATACCTCAATCAATTCACGGTCGACTCCCTTTGTCGATAAATTATTT
>NZ_JAAVSH020000001.1:2437040-2458214 GCF_011947365.2 endosymbiont of Lamellibrachia barhami | reverse complement strand
TTGCATCGGTAGCACCCAGTTCAGTTGTATTGCTATCGGAAGCGATGCATGTCGACATGTTCGTGGTACGTCATGCGTCAGTGGCGCAGCCCATTTCATCGCCAAGCACGCGGCTCCCGGCGTCGGTGTGATCATGCGACGAGCGGACGCCATACATCAACCAGAGCGATGCGCTGTTCACCATCCGCCGCCACAAGGGAGAGTTCACCGGTTTGCGGGTCGCCATTGTCGGCGACATACTCCACTCCCGGGTCGCGCACGTTCCCAGATTCTTGCCCTCAATACCCTGGGCGTCTCCGAAGTCAGGGTCATCGCCCCGCACCCTGCTGCCCGTAGAGGCCCGCAGCCTCGGCGTCCACATCTATCACGACATGGACGAAGGCATCCGCGATGTGGACGTGGTGATCATGCTGCGGCTGCAGAAGGAGCGCATGCAGGGGGCGATGCTGCCCAGCGAACACGAATATTACCGCCTCTTCGGTCTGACTGAAGCACGCCTGGCCGTAGCGGATTCAGAGGCCATCGTAATGCACCCCGGCCCCATCAACCGGGGCGTGGAGATGGCTTCGGAAGTGGCTGATGGTTCCCGCTCAGTGATCCTGCAACAGGTCAGTTATGGCATAGCAGTACGCATGGCGGTGATATCGATCATCATCGGCACGCAAAATCAACAGAGCCAGGATAACAAGGGATGAACAGCACCAATATGATAACCATCCTCCAGGGACGCCTGATCGACCCCGCCAATGGCGTCGACACGGTTACCGATATCCATATCGAGAACGGCAAAGTCACGGCGATAGGAGAAGCACCAGCGGGTTTTCAGACAGCAACCATCATCGATGGAAACGATAAGGTAGTCTGCCCCGGCATCATCGACCTCTGTGTCAATCTGCGGGAGCCCGGGGCGGAATACAAGGCGACTATCGCCAGCGAGACGGCAGCTGCAGCCCATTCCGGCATCACCACCCTCTGCTGCCCACCGGATACCCTGCCGGTGATAGATACCCCGGCGATTGTGGGCCAGATCAAACACAAGGCCCGTAAGGCAGGCTACTGCCGAGTGCTTCCCCTGGGTGCTCAGACTCAGGAATTAAAAGGCGAAAAACTGAGCGAAATGGCGGCCCTGAAAGAAGCGGGTTGCATTGCCATCAGCAACAATTACGCCCCACTTGCGAATACCCTGGTACAGCGCCGCGCCCTGGAGTATGCAGCCACCTTCGATCTGCTCACCATTATCCGCTCCAATGACAGGCACCTGAGCGATCAGGGCTGTGCCCACGAGGGAAAAGTCGCTGGCCGGCTTGGACTGCCGGTAATCCCTGAAGCCGCTGAGACTGTCGCCGTTGCCCGCGATCTGGCACTGGCGCAAACCACCGGCGCGGCGATCCATTTCCACACCCTCTCCAGCGCCAGCGCCGCCAACACCCTGGCCTGGGCGCGGCGGGAAAAACGCAGGGTCACCGCCGATGTCGCCGTCCACCAACTCCATCTGACGGAGATGGATATTGAGGGATTCGACAGCAATGCCCACGTACTGCCGCCACTGCGCTCAACGGGAGACCGGGACGGCCTGCGCCAGGCGGTGGCTGAGAATATCATCTCCGCCATCTGTTCCGACCACCAGCCCCATGAAGCCGACGCCAAGGCAGCGCCATTTCCGGCGACCGAGCCAGGGATCTCCGGGCTGGACACCCTGCTGTCCCTAACCATCAAACTGGTTCACGAGGGCGTGATGGATCTCAGCACCGCGATTGCCCGTCTTACCATTGGCCCCGCCGAGATACTCGGGCTGCCGTTGGGCAGACTGCAGGTGGGGGCAACAGCGGATATCTGTATCTTCGATCCGGATACCTATTGGACGGTCGTACCGGATCAACTGACGAGCCAGGGGAAAAACACACCCTTTGGCGGCTGGGAACTGCCCGGCATCGTCACCCATACACTGTTGAATGGCCGCATTGTCTATCAACGAAATTAGTGAATTTGTACCTATGAACAAACCCCACCGCGATACCCTCTATCTGGAAAGTGCTGAAATCCTCTCTCACGAGGCCTTCGCGGGCGAGCAGTTCATCCTGCGGGTAGCAGCGCCTGAGTGCGCCACCAAAGCACAGCCCGGCAGCTTCGTACACCTACAGTGCGATCCGTTACAGCCGATGCGCCGTCCCATCTCCATCATGCGGGTATCGCCGGAAGATGGCTGGGTCGACCTTCTCTATAAACGGGTGGGCACCGGCACCACACTGCTTTCCAGGCGTCAGCCCGGTGAGAGCGTCAGCCTGCTCGGACCCATCGGCCACCCTTTTCGCCCCGACCCCTCCCGCACAAAACCGCTGTTGATCGGCGGCGGTGTCGGCATGCCGCCAATGGTCTTTCTGGCGGAGTCTCTCTACCGGGAACGAAAGAAACAGCCCTTTGTGATACTCGGTTCCGAAGTCCCGTTCCCTTTCAATCCCCAACCCTCACAGCTGCTTCTACCGGAACTGCCTGCCGACGTGATTGCAACAATGCCGCTGATGGACGACTGGGGCATTCCCTGCCGTCTGGCCAGCCAGCAGGACTTCGCCGGCTGCTTCCAGGGTTATGTTACCGAGCTTGCCAGACACTGGCTGACATCCCTGAACGAGCAGGCCAGGGGTGAAGTGGAGATCTTCTCCTGCGGCCCGCATCCCATGCTGGAGGCAGTGGCTGAACTGGCAGCGGAATTCGATCTGCCCTGTCAGGTCTCATTGGAAGAGTTCATGGCCTGTGGCGTCGGCGGCTGCGCCGGCTGCGTGGTTGAGGTACAAACAGCAGAAGGTCCGGTTATGCAACGTGTCTGTGTGGATGGGCCTGTATTTGAGGCCAGCAAAGTTTTCTGACTTATCTTCCTCCAAACCTATTCAACAATATTAAAATAGGACTTCAAGTCCCTAATAATCTTGCGGCTTTAATGCTATAAGTTTATTGTTGGGGTGAGATAGTAGGAATGCTGATCCGGCGAAATCGATGCCGCTCGGCAAAACAAAAACAATGGCTTGGATTCACATCGCTTTCAAATCATGCAGCTGCGCCCGCTGCAAACCCGCTATGTGTTGCCACCAATTAAAATTATTATAAATTGGCCATGGAAAAATCAGTTATTAGTGTGATGTTGGAATTGGATGCGAGCAGGCTGCCATCCGTTCCTCACGTACTTCTTCAATTAATAGACATCTGCAACCATGCCGATGTCAGTTTCAGCGACCTGGAAAATATCATCCGCCAGGACGCTGCCCTCTCATCCAAGGTCCTTGCAGCAGCAAATTCCCCGATTTACAGACAGTGGGGATCTGAAGCCAGCCTTGGACGATTACTGGTTGTACTGGGCTTAAATACCGTCAAAACCATCGCCATGACAAGTGCGGTGCAAGACCTGTTCTCCCAGGTCGACGACTCTGTCAGTCAATATATGGATGAAATCTGGCTGCACTCCCTGACATGCGCTCATACAGCACGCGCAATTGCACGTTTAACCACCTACCAATCACCCGATGAGGCCTACATTGCCGGGCTGTTACATCGCGTAGGACAATTGGTCCTGCTACGAAACTTCCCCACTGAATACTCAGGCATTTCCGTGGAGCCCTTTTCCGGGCAGGAACTGGAAAAACTTGAGAATGAAAAACTGGGCTTCACCCACAGCGAGGTAGGGGCCTACCTGATCGACAGCTGGCATCTGCACTCTTTCATGGCCGATGCCGTGCACTACCAGTACGAGCCTGCTGCGCTGATTCAAGACAGCACACCCCTGGTAAAAATCATTAACCTTGCAAGCCAGTTAAGCGGCCTCAACGGCACTCCGGACAACACGGTTTTCAAACAGGCTGATGAGCTGTTTGGATTGACCCAGCCACTGCTCGAAGAGATGTTGAACAGCGTTCATGAGCAGGTCAGCAGCATTGCCAGTAGTCTTGGAATCTCACTAACAAAATCAGCAAAGACTGGTAATAGGGGGATAGACACGACTCCCTTACGCAAGCAGCTGAAAGAGCAGTTAAAAGAGCGGATAAAAACAGCGGCCATCGTCGGCATGGCCTCACATCGAACCGGACCACAGGTTCCATTACATGAGACACTCGCCTCTATTGTCCAAAATGCCCGCATCCTTTTCGACCTGACCCCAATCAGGGTTTTTCTCTACCATCAGGAGCAGAATCAACTCGTATATACCCCCTCGGAAGAGACAGAGCCCGGACCTTTCGCTAACATCTCAATATTCCTGGAAGCGGGCAGAAGCATGATTACTGACTCCCTGCTGCAGGGCGAGCCGAGGCATTGGCTTGAAAACGACGAAAACAGATCCATCTCTATTGTGGATCGTCAAATCCTGACCCTCATGAAAAATAACGGGTTACTTTCGATTCCCTTGATAACTGAAGGGCGTACCATCGGCGCATTGGTCGCTGGCATTGAACAGGTGGACTGGAACAGAATCGAATCCCACCTAATGCTGGTATCAACCTTTGCCGATGGGGCAGCAAAATCTATCCAGCAACAACTTACCATCATCCGCTCCGAGGAGGAGCGGATTGAAGAAGCACGATCAGAATTCCAGCTGCACGCAAGAAAAATCATTCACGAAGCCAACAACCCTCTTGGGATCATTAATAACTACCTGCATATTCTTGGCACGAAACTGGGAGAGGATCATGCTGCCCACGAGGAACTTCGTATCATCAAGGATGAGATCGAACGTGTAGGAAAAATCATCCTGCGCCTGCGCGACATGCCTTCCGATATCGGACTTGAGCAAGGGTTCGTTGACCTCAATAGTCTGATCCTGGATGTTGAAAAGATTTTTCACACCTCACTTTTCGTAACCCATGACATCAGTGCCCAGCTTGACCTCGAAACCTCTCTGCCTCCGGTTGCCGGCAGTCGTAATACCCTTAAACAGATACTTACCAACCTGATAAAAAATTCGGTTGAAGCGATGAGTGATGGAGGAAAGATTACTTTAATCACGAAAGACAAAATCAACATGAATGGTAAGCACTACGTTGGGATAGAGATCATTGATAACGGACCCGGCATTCCCGATGAGATCATGGAGAATATTTTTTCGCCAGTGAAGAGCACCAAAGGAGCCGGCAATGCAGGTCTTGGTCTCACCATCGTAAAAAATCTTATTAACGAGCTTTCAGGCTCCATCAGTTGCACCTCAAGCCATGAAAAGGGCACAACATTCCAGATTCTCTTACCCAGGAGAATTCCCATGGGGGACACGTAGCGATGACGATCATCAAGCATTCGACATCAAGACCACAAGGAGGTAACGCACATCAGGCACCACAGATAAAGGAGCAGACCAAGAGCAACAGAGAAAGGAATTCCGCCCGTATTTTAATAGTCGATGATGAACCCCGGGCCAGCGAAAGTTTAAGAGCGATCCTGCAATTCTCCGGCTATACCATCGTCATTGCGAATGGTGGTCGAGAGGCGATTGATGCGTTGAAAACAGACACATTCGATTTGGCGCTCCTTGATCTGAATATGCCGGATATCGATGGCCACCAGGTAATGGAATTCATCAAAAGCGACAACCACAAAACCAGCATCATCGTAATCAGCGGGGAATCGGGCTTCGACCATGTGGCCAGTGCACTGAGAAAAGGCGCAAAGGATTTTATCCGCAAGCCCTACATGGCAGACGAACTGTTGCTATCGGTATCCAATGCACTGGAGAGACAACACCTGACTAATGAGAACAGCCGTATTCAGGATAAATTAAGACGCTCAGAAACGCTTCACCGTTTTCTCATCAACAACTCCCCCGATCTGATTTACATGCTGGATCAGGAAGGAAGATTTACCTTCGTAAACAATCAATTTGAAAAAAACCTTGGATTCGCTGCTGGGGAACTGCTGAAACAACCTTACACCTGTTTGATACCTCCAGACGACCTTGAAAAGGCAAAATACATCTTCAATGAAAGACGCACCGGTGACCGAACGACTCGCAATACAGAACTTAAACTGAGAAGCAAAGACTTCGATTCCCCCAACTACGTCGATGTTCGTTCTGTCGCTATCGAACTGAACTCAGTGGGCATCTACTCCACCCGGCTAAACAGCAAAAAAAGATTCGTCGGTACTTATGGAGTCGCACGTGATATCACAGAACGAAAACAGTCCGAGGCGTTGATAAAATATCAGCTTTACCATGACCTGTTGACCAGTCTTCCAAACCGAACACTGTTCCGAGACAGACTCAACATCGCTTTAGCCCAGGCAAAACGAAACAAAAAAATGCTGGCTGTTCTCTACCTTGATATGGACAGCTTCAAAATCATCAACGACACTCTGGGGCATCTTGCAGGGGATGAATTGCTACAGTCCATTGCCGCACGATTGAAAGGCTGCCTCCGCGAGGCTGATACCCTGGCGAGGGTCGGGGGGGATGAATTCAATCTCTTGTTGCCTGAGGTCAGCGATAGAAACGATATAACCACAACTGCAAACAAGATTCTGAAAGAGCTTGAGAAACCATTCCACCCCAGCCTGCAGGAGGTATTCGTTACCTTCAGCATCGGTATCGCGGTCTATCCAAACGATGGCGATTCCAAAGAGATGCTGGTGAAAAATGCCGATATGGCAATGTATCAGGTCAAAAACTCCGGTAAGAACGGCTTCGCATTTTTTGCCGACCACATGAAGGAACAGTTTCACAAGAGACTGGATATTGAGAACGGCCTGAGACGGGCACTCCTCAACAATGAGCTGAGACTCTATTACCAACCGAAAGTAGAGTTAAAAAGCAGGAAAATCGTTGGTGCAGAGGCCCTTGTCAGATGGCAGCACCCTGATCTGGGACTATTGCCGCCCTCCGAATTCATCCCTATCGCCGAGGAGAGCGGACTGATCATCCAAGTTGGTGAATGGGTATTAAGACAAGCCTGCAAAGATGCATTTAACTGGATGAAGCTTCATACTCATCCCATAAGTCTGTCAGTCAATCTGTCTGCTCAGCAGCTCGAATCAGACAATTTCACCGCTACCGTGTTAGGGATTACCAGCGAGTTCAACCTTCCCAGACAACTCCTCGAATTGGAGATCACCGAAAGTTCAATCGTACAGAATATGGAAAAGGCCGTAGAGAATCTTGGCATTCTGCATCGCTATGGTATCCGTGTTGCTGTGGATGATTTCGGCACAGGTTACTCATCACTGGGCTATCTTCAGTCTCTTCCGCTTCACAGCCTCAAAATCGACCGCTCCTTCATTCATGCGATAAATTCACAAAGGGATGAACACTCTATAATCGAGGCCATAATCGCCATGGCAAAAGGGCTGGGGCTGGACCTCATTGCAGAAGGCGTGGAGAATGAAGACCAACATCGTTTTCTGCACAACGCCGGGTGTTCGATGGCCCAGGGCTATCTATACAGCCATCCTCTCCCGGAAACCGATTTTCGACAGCTGTTCTCCAAAACCATTTGATCTGACGGGTATTTGTCAGTATTTTTTCGAGTAAGACTATAATTTCGTACCCAAACAGATCAATCGGACGAGATTATGACAATACAGACATCCATTCAGCAGAAACTTCAGGCGGCGCTTTCGCCGACCTTTCTCGAAGTGAACAACGAAAGCCATATGCATAATGTGCCTGAAGGATCAGAGTCCCACTTCAAGGTCGTCATCGCAAGCAAACGCTTCGAAGGGGAAAAACTGCTCAATCGCCACCGCTTGATCAACAAAATCCTGGCCGACGAATTACAGGGAGGCGTGCATGCACTGGCGCTACACACCATGACACCAGAAGAGTGGTTCGAACGTAACGGCAGCGTACGGGATTCACCAGAGTGCTTGGGTGGTTCCAAGATTACATGACGCAATGCTGGATATCATAAAAAAGCTTCTGGGTGCCGCCTCGCCTATACAAAGAAGTATGGACGCGCAACAGCAAGTTGATGAGGAAACCCGTCGGTTCTCACTCTATCAGTTCTCCGCCTGCTCATACTGTATAAAGGTTCGCAGGGTCATCAAGCAACTGGATCTCAATATCGAATATCGCGATGCAGCTAACAATCAGCTGTGGAAGCAGGCGCTCATCAGAGAGGGAGGCCTCTATCAGACACCCTGTCTGCGCATTGAGCATCAGGATGGCTCAGTGCAGTGGATGTATGAATCTGCAGATATTATACGATATCTCAAACGACATTATTCCATCTGACTCAAACCGTCGTCTGCTCAACCCCGGCAAGCTCATCGAGCAATGCCGCCCGCACCGCAACAAACTCATCATTGATCGCTTCCACCATCTCTTTTGCGGCATCAACGTCGCCCTGTTCACCCAGCACTTCCATCTCTCTGCACTTTTTGGAGAGTTGCAGTGCTCCTACATTGGCGCTACTGGACTTGATACTGTGGGCTGCCTCACGGACGCCTTCTCCATCATTGGAAATAATTGCCTGATGCAATTTCCTTATTAAGCTGGGGGTGACATCCAGAAAGAGATTGGCCACTCTGCTGATTATGTCTGACCTTCCCGGCTGCTGTAAGGCTCTGATCTTATCCAGCACAAGAACATCGATGACCGCTTCGTCATCCACTGAAGAGGGGTCTGCTGCTCCCGCTGATTTTTCCAACTGTAACCAGTGAGACATTACAGTCAGTAACTCATCCGTGGAGAAAGGCTTGCCAAGCAAATCATCCATACCAGCCCGGAGACACTGCTGACGGATACCCTTCTGCAGATCGGCGGTCAACGCAATGATGGGAACGCGCCTTCCCTCGCCCTGTTGTGATTCATACAGGCGAATTCCCTCGGTTGCTCTGAACCCGTCCATCTCTGGCATATGGCAATCCATCAGCACCAGATCAAAGACATCCAGTTTCATCGCATCCAACGCCTCCAGTCCATTTTCCGCCACCACAACATGGCACTTCTGCAATTCAAGCATACCCAGCGCCACTTCCTGGTTGACCGGGTTATCCTCCACCAGCAGGATTTTTACACCGATCCATCTATCCTCTCGTAGCTGTTGGGGAAAAACTTCTGTCTCTCTTCTTACAGACACGGGTTCTCTATCAAAGACGACATTCAAACAACGCAATAGTTGATCCAGGCGCACCGGCTTGGTCAGCTGAAAATGCACAAGTCGATTCGGCATATCGGACAGTTGCTGATTCAGTGGACTCAAAATCACGATTCGGATAGCCGCCAGCGCAGGTTTCTCTTTAATCATCCGGGCAAGCACCGCGCCACTGGCCCCAGGCATCTGCCGGTCAAGCATAGCAATATCGTATGGATTTCCCCTGTCGGCTGCAGTATTCAGCATGGACAAGGCCTGACTCCCATTTTTTGCGCTATCAACCGAGAGACCCAATGCGCCGATCTGATTCATCAAATAACCGCACACCGTCGCATTGTCATCAACAATCAAAAGGCGCCTGTGCTGTAGATCTTCATGCAATGCAGGTTTCGGATAAAACGCTTCTCTCTCTATGTTCAGCCGGAGATCGAAGTGAAAGCAGCTTCCCCGTCCCAATTCACTCTCAACCTTCAGTTTCCCACCCATTAGGCCAAGAAGCTGATTGGAGATATTCAGCCCAAGACCAGTACCACCATATTCACGTGTAATTGAACCATCTGATTGCGTAAAGGCTCTGAAGATGCGCTGTTGGCTACCGGCATCGATGCCAATGCCTGTGTCTTTTACCTTGAATGAGAGACGAGCTTCGTTCTCAGACAGTGGCATCACCACCAACTCCAATACCACTTCACCCACCTGGGTAAACTTGATGGCATTTCCCAACAGATTGACCAATATCTGCTCCAGGCGTACAGGATCACATCTGAAATAATTGGGCATGTTAGGGGGTAACACTGCAGTCAACTCAAGGCCTTTTCTGTAGGCCCGATCGGCTAGCAGCTCTACTGCGTCCTCAATGAGGTGCCGCAGATTGACTCTTTGCAGTTCCAGTTCAAGCCTGCCGGCTTCAATTTTGGAGAAATCCAGCACATCATCGATCAGATGAATCAAGCGGCCGCCTGAACGCTTGATGGTTTGGGCAAAGTGGCGCTGACGTTCATTGAGACTGCTCTCAATCAGCAGCTCCGCCATGCCCAAAACACCATTCATTGGCGTACGGATCTCATGACTCATTTTGGCAAGAAAGGACGACTTGGCGGCATTGGCCGACTCAGCCGCACTTTTTGCCTGCTGGAGACTATTGATCAGTGCCTCATTCTCATATTGCAGCAGGAAATTAGCTCGCAAAGTCCTGTTCTGCTTGTTCACGACCATTGTCATGAACAGGCTGTAAACCAGCATCATGAAAAAGATATGCGACACCCCATCCGGGCTACTGGAATAGAATTGCAGAGCAATAATAATAGGGGCCGGCAAAATGTAAAAGATCGCTGCCACTGAACTGATTGCCAGGACATGAACCCCCGCCGATATCATGCCTGCGACAACAAGCACAACCATCATCACACCAGCAGAATTGCCCTGCAGCATCGACAAAAGCACCCAGGCAGCCAGACCCCAGCTCAGCCCCACCAAGGCAGTCAGAAAGACGTAGATATCTGTCGTCCCAAATTTCGTCCGGTAGTTCCCATAGGCCCATGCTGTCAGCAGGCGCGCCATCACCAACAGATTCACTGGGACAAGCCAGACCAGGATCGACTCCACGGGCAAAAGCGGAGCAAAATATAAAGCCAGCAAAGCACTTACAAACGCAACGATCAGATTAGGCAGCAATGCACTGCCGTATAGCACCCGGGCCTGCTCCAGTCTGAACAAAGCATCCAGCTGCGCACTATCCTGTAGCTGAGATGATCCCGGATTTTTCTCTCCGTCCATCCTCAACTGTCACCCGCGTCGGAAGAAAAGACACTCACAAAAAGTTGTCTGTAAAATCAACACAGAAAATCACCTGCTCTCCACACAATTTCGCCCACTATCCTTGGCGGAATACAACGCTTTGTCAGCAGCCTTCAACAACTGTTCATAACTCTCATCTTCGCTACTGGCGGCAGTAACACCAAGACTCACCGTCACCTGTTCATTGAAATTTCTAGTCCCAAAAGAGTGATCGGCCACGGCGCGGCGCAGTCGTTCGGCCATCTGATTGGCCGCGTCGATATCCAACCCGATGCTGAACATCAAAAACTCTTCTCCGCCGATGCGGCCGATAACATCATATGTCCGGGCGGTCATACGCAGCACTCCGGCCAATTCACGTAAGACAATGTCTCCCACCAGATGGCCATGGGTATCGTTGATGCGCTTGAAATAGTCGATATCCACCAGAGTGCATGAAAAGGGAAGCTTGTTTCGGCGCGCCTCTGCCAACCCCTGCTGCATTCGTTCCAGTGTGTGACGGCGGTTGGGCAACCCCGTCAGTGCATCAGAGATAGCCAGCTCGTTGACCCGTTCGAAAGCTGCGGCAGCCCGCAGAAGATAACGGATACGCTGCACCAACACCGGCCACACCACTGGCTTTGTCACAAAGTCGGTGGCTTCAACCGCGTAAGCCTTTTCAATCGCAGGCAGATCATCATGACCGGTCACCATGATCACCGGCAGATGTTCTCCGCCAGGAAGCAGGCGCAACCTCTCACAGACCTGGAGACCATCAAGTTCAGGCATTTCCAGATTGAGCAGCATGACGGCAGGTTTGTCTGTGAAGAAGCGATCGAGCGCTATGCGACCGTTCTCGGCAAGCACCACATCGAAGCCTCCCTCCTGCAGCAGGGATTTCGCCATCTCCCGTTCTGTCGAGTCATCGTCAACCACCATCACCCTTGGCCGCTGCTCCCCATTGACCGGCTCTTGGCCGACGATGTCCGCGCCCACCAGATAGGGGCTCGCCAGCTTACTGTCCTGCTCCCGGTCGATCTGCCAGGGTTCATCCTCCGGCAATTCACTAAGCACCACTTCCAAAGCCTGGCTGACACGGGAAAACTCATCCCTGATCGCCCGCAACTGTTTATCTCCCTCCAGAACCTTGCCATCACGGGCCTCTTTTTCCAGATTCCTGCAGAGGGCCGAAAGCCGGAGGGCAGTCAGATTGGCACTTGACGATTTCAGGCTGTGCGCAAGCTGAAACAGCGCTCTTGCATCCCGTCTGTCGAAAGTCTGTTCCATCTTTTCCAGCAGCGTCTCGGCACTGGAGAGATAGGTATGGATCAGTTGCGTGAGACGGCCTACCCGTAAACCCTGAAAATTATTCTTCAGAACCATTAATTTTTCCGCATCGAGCGGTTCTGACACTGTCGTCACCAAGCCAGTGCTGCTCTCACCTATAGCGGGTACCGCTGATCCCAGCCGGGTTGAGGACACAGAGGGGGGTTGATGCACCCTCCAGTCGATCAGTCTGATCAAGAGCGCACTGCCGGCTACCGTCAGGCCCGCCGCTATCAGCAAAATCATGGCCAGTGAGAGCGCAGAGTTACGTGCCAGTTCCAGCGCAGGCGTCTCACTGAGAATCAGGTCAACATAGCCGAGAGGCATGCTCCCTGCCGTCCACTGTTCAGGCGGGATCGGTGTAAGAAAACGGATATAGGGTTCACCGGTGACGGGATCAGGAAACCGATCGACCACAACCCTCCCCTCTCCTGGCGTGATGCCTGCAGGAGGCGCTGTCAGTGACAAACGGGTCGCCGTCCAGCGGGAGAGAACAGTCTGGTCGGGACGCAACACGGCCAGATAGAGCGGTTCAGTTTGGTTCGCCAGACCTAAAAAACGCTGTAGATCCAGGTCACGGTTCTCGCGCATGGGGGTTTCAACAAGCTGCGCGACTGCCCGTGAAAACTCCACTCCACGCAGTTGCAGTGCATCCAGGAGTGCCTGCTTTTGCCAGTCCATCCAAAGCAGCACCACGCTCGAAAGCACCAACAGCAACACCAAAACCGGCGTTCGGCGCTTCAATACCAGCAAGATTTTTTTGTTGTTATCTGTTTTCAATCTTGTGTCCGTAAAATCAGTTTTTCACACCGCCACTCAGGGAGCGACAGAGAGATACGCGGGTACCACGCGCGCAATTGAGCACTGGACGGAAACCACTCCTGGCATCTGTCCTTCAGCGATTCAGCGCGTTACTGAAACTATTTCGCGTGTGATGGGCTACTGCGTGGAACCGGTCCCCCAACCAGTGGGACGATGGTTAAGGCCCGATAGGAATATCCCTATAAAATGACAGGATGCATACTACCAAAATGCGACGTGGATCACTCGGAATCTATTTCCTGCCTTGAGTGTTTGTGAATTAACCGCACTCTGCAGCCAGAACACAGCGCAAAATGCCGTAATCCCAAGCCCCGTCGAGGGCCTCATAGAGCGGCTTCAAACGCCCCTCTTCACAGACGTCCAGATGCTCCATAAGTCTGACGATCTGGGTATACTCTTCAGCCTCGACGGGCAACACATCGGTAATATCCAGCAATCCGACCTCCAGCGCCTCGGCGAAGTGCGAATATACCGTGGTGAGTTTGAGTTCCCGCTCTTGAGCGATACGTTGTGCATCCTTGCCGCTGTTGAACAGATAGAGGGTTTCGTTGACAGTGTCGCTGAGATTGTTGCGCAGCAGATCGGGCAGGGGATATTCACGGATATGCAGCAGAAATTGCTGGCCATAGCGGGCCAACTTACTCTCGCCCACGCCACTGATGGCGGCCATTTCATGCAGTGAGGCAGGGCGTCGACGCGCCAGTTCGGTTAGCGTGGCATCGTGAAAAATGACGTAGGGCGGCACCCCCTGTGCCTCGGCCAATTCCAGTCTCAGGACTCGCAAGGACTCGAAAAGAGGACGATCAAAGGCTCGCAGTCCTGAGAGCTTGCGCTCCCGCTTCGACTTCTCTTTTTCAACCTTGCGCTGACGACGCAGCATCAGCCCCTGCTCACCCCGCAACAGCGGCCGGCTCTTTTCGGTCAGCCGCAGTGAACCGTGACCCGCCACATCGATATCGAGATACCCTTGGGCAATCAACTGACGGAACAGGGAGCGCCACTCACTGATGGAGAGGTCAGCCCCGATACCGAAGGTACTGAGCCGGTCGTGCCCAAAACGCCGGATGCGATCATCCTCCTTGCCCCGCAACACATCGACCACATAGTTCACACCGAATCGCTGACCTGTGCGGAAGACACAGGAGAGCGCCTTGCGGGCCGCTTCCTGGGCGTCCCAGGTCTCCGGCGGCAGCAGACAGTTGTCGCAATTGCCGCAGGGTTCCGGCAAAGTTTCACCGAAGTAGGCCAGCAGTGCCTGACGACGGCAGCCGGTCAACTCGCAAAGCCCCAGCATCGCCTCCAGTTTGTGGTGAGCGACGCGTTTGAACTGGTCTTCCGAGTCCGAGGTTTGGGTGAACTGGCGCAGGGTGATCACATCCTGCAGACCGTAAGCCATCCAGGCATTGGCCGGTTCGCCGTCCCGGCCGGCGCGTCCGGTCTCCTGATAGTAGGCCTCGACACTCTTGGGCAGATTCAGATGGGCGACAAAGCGAACATCCGGCTTGTCGATCCCCATGCCGAAAGCGATGGTTGCAACGATAATCACCCCATCCTCCCGCAGGAACCGGGACTGATTGTTGCGCCGCTCGGCATCGGATAGTCCTGCATGATAGGGCAACGCTTTGCGGCCCTTGGTACTTAACCAGTCGGCGATCTGCCCCACCCGCTTGCGGGAGAGACAATAGACGATTCCGGCATCGCCCGGATGTTCACGTTGCAGGAACTGCCACAACGCCTCTTTCGCATTCTGACCCTCTGACAGTGCATAGCGAATGTTGGGCCGGTCAAAACTATTGATGAAGATCGCTGCACTCTGCAAACCGAGTTGCTCAATGATCTCATGCCGGGTGCGCTCATCCGCCGTCGCAGTCAGGGCGATGCGTGGTACGCCTGGAAAGCGTTCCTGCAGTATCGACAGCCGTTGATAATCCTTGCGAAAGTCATGACCCCATTGAGAGACGCAGTGCGCTTCATCGATGGCAAAGAGCGCCAGCTGCACCTGCTCCAGCAGTGAAAGCGTCCGCTCATTGAGCAACCGTTCCGGAGCGATATAGAGCAGATCCAGCTCCCCGGCCAGGAACGCCTGCTCAGTGGCGCGGATGGACCCCATATCCAGTGTGGAATTCAGAAATGCAGCGTTTAGACCAAGTTGGGTCAGGGCATCCACCTGATCCTGCATCAGCGCAATCAGAGGGGAGATCACCACACCCACCCCTGGCCTTATCAAGGCCGGAATCTGGTAGCAGAGCGACTTGCCGCCGCCGGTGGGCATCAGGGCCAGGGCATCCTGCCCTCCAAGCAGCGCTTCGATGATGTCAGCCTGATTATGGCGGAAGGATTCGTAGCCGAAAATATTGTTGAGGATTTTGAGGGCACGTTGCATGAGGTATTGTAACTTTATTGCCTTGCCCATGTGGACGAAAAACGACTGAGTGTCCGTCCGGAAATAGGCATAAGGGACGCAAAGCTTACTTCCTGAAATAATCCCGCGTCAGCCCAAACACCACCGGACTCAACAACAGCAACGCCAACAGATTCGGCAACGCCATCATCGCGTTCAGGGTGTCCGCCACCAGCCAGACGAAATCGAGCTGCTCCTGCGCCATCGCACCCACCGGGATCATGATGATCCAGAGCGCACGGAAAGGCGTGATCGCCCGCACACCAAACAGATACTCCACACACTTCTCGCCGTAGAAACTCCAGCCCAACAGGGTGGTGAAGGCAAAGATCGCCAGTCCAAAGGTCACCACATAACCACCCACACCGGGCAGCGCCAGCTCAAAGGCCATGGAAGAGAGCGCCGCCCCGGTTTCACCGCTGGTCCAGGCGCCGGTCACCACAATGGCCAGGCCGGTGATGGTGCAGACGATCAGGGTATCGATGAAGGTTCCGAGCATGGCGATGGTGCCCTGCCGCACCGGATTGTCAGTGGCCGCCGCCGCATGCGCAATCGGTGCGCTGCCCAGCCCCGCCTCATTGGAAAAGATGCCGCGAGCCACACCAAAACGTATCGCGGCCCAGATCGCCGCGCCAGCGAACCCCCCTGTGGCCGCCGTCGGCGTAAAGGCGTGCTCGACGATCATGACGACCGCAGACGGAATCTCACCAAAATGGGTAAACAGCACCATCAGACCAACCGCAACATAGGCAATCGCCATAAAGGGCACCAGCTTGCCGGCAACGTCCGCGATCCGCCGCACACCACCGATCAGCACCAGTGCGGCAAGTATCGCCATTACGCCGCCGGTCACCGCAGCAGGTATCGCCAGATTAGTCTTCAGTACGTCGGCCACCGAGTTGGCCTGCACCGTATTGCCAATGCCAAAACCCGCCAGTGCGCCAAAGATTGCAAACAGGGTGCCGAGCCAGGCCCAGCGCCTGCCGAGACCATTTTTGATGTAGTACATGGGGCCGCCGATGTGGTTCCCCTCCTCATCCACTTCGCGGTAGCGCACTGCCAGTACGGCTTCGGCATACTTGGTGGCCATGCCCACCAGCGCGGTACACCACATCCAGAAGAGTGCGCCCGGACCACCCAGGGCGATGGCAGTGGCGACGCCGGCGATATTACCGGTGCCGATGGTGGCGGAGAGAGAGGTCATCAGGGCGTTAAAAGGGCTGATCTCACCTTCCCCCTGGTCTCTGCGCCCCTGCCACAACATGCGGAAACCGTGGCCCAAACGCGTCAGGGGAATGAGCCTCAGGCCCAGCATGAGAAACATCCCGGTACCGAGGATCAGCACCAGCATCAACGGTCCCCAGACGATGCCGTTCAGCCCTTTGACAAGTTCGGTAACACTCTCCACGCAGATCCTCCTCGATAGTTCTTATGCTTCCCGGCCTTCAGGCGCCGGGTGATCCACCCAACTATACACTCGCCGATGAAGCGGTCACACTGACCAAGTTTTGACTTGACTTTTCACCATGTAAGGTTACCGTAGAACAAATCTGGAAATTGCCATTCAGGCCAAGCAGTGTAGAACCTGACTGAGAGGTCATCGTCATGTCCGTCTGTAAAAACATCAAAGGGTATACCCGCAAGCACGAACGCCTGGCGGATTTTTTCTCTCTGATGGCTGTTGCCCTCTTCTTTGCCACCCCGTTTCTCAGTCTCACCTACCACTCCTTGATTCTCAACTGGATTATGGCCAACGTCGTCGTTCACGGCTTACTGACCGTTGGCGGGCTGGTGCTTGATGTGGCGATGATATTCGTCTTTCTGAATTTTGGCGCCGCCCGTTTTTCAGAAGAGGAAGAAGGCTGTTTCCACACCTTCAAGGGTCGGCGCGCAGGTACCGGCTCCCTCGGCATGATGTTCAACAGCTGGTTGCATCACATGGAACACGTTGGTAAAAAGCATCGTTGAGGCCGCTTTTATGTTTTGAAGCGGTATCCTGAAACGTACTTTTCCGACGGGTCCACATGGCCAGACGATTCCTAACTATCAAAGCCACTGCGTTTTGCCTCTTCCTGCTACTGATCTCAGGCTGCACCTCTATGGCGACCAACCGGCTGGCGGGTAACCTCTCCAGTGCGATACTGAATCAGTCAGACCCGGAGATCGTCCGCAGCGGTGCTCCTGCCTATCTGCTGCTGCTCGACTCCCTGATTGCCGACGACGGTGATGACCCGGCGCTGCTGTTTGCCGGCGCCAGGCTGTATAGCGCCTATGGAGGCGGACTGGTCAACGACACTGCACGACGAAAAGGTTTGGCGGACAAGGCGCTGGACTATGCAAGCCGGGGACTCTGCCAGTCCCAGCCGGATATCTGCGCAACGATGGACAAACCCTTTACCGAGTTCGAGCCGAATGTGCTGAAGGTGGCCTCATGGGATATCGAAGGGCTCTACGTTTTCGGCACCAGTTGGGCAGGCTGGATTCAGGCCAACCTGGATGACTGGAATGCCATCGCTGAACTGCCAAAAATCGAAGCCGTGCTGCAGCGGGTCATCGATCTCGACCCAGCTTACGAGGCGGGACGCGCACAACTCTATCTTGGCGTAATTCGCACCCAACTCCCTCCCGCCCTTGGGGGAAAACCCGAAATCGGGCGCAAACATTTCGAGCTTGCCATCCGTTATTCAAAGGGTAAAGATCTCATGGCAAAGGTGGAGTTCGCCCGCCGCTACGCCCGTCTGCTGTTCGACCAGGAACTGCACGATCATCTCCTGCACGAAGTCATCGCTGCAAACCCATCCGTCCCCGGCTTGACCCTCAGCAATGTTATCGCACAGCGCCAGGCCAAAGAGATGTTGAACGACGACTATTTCTAATCCGCCCGCACCCATCTACAATATCCATTTTTCCAGTTATCGCCTGTAGTAAGGAGTTACCTATGATCCGCGTGATCATAACGCTGTTATTTAGCCTGAGTCTGACATCCGTCGCCCACGCCACCACCCTCAAGATCGCCACCCTGGCGCCAGACGGCACCGCCTGGATGAATATCATGCGGACAGCAGCAGGAGAGGTAAAAAAGAAGACCGACGGTCGCGTCAAGCTGCGCTTCTATCCCGGCGGCGTGATGGGCAACGACAAAAGCGTACTGCGCAAGATCCGGGTCGGCCAACTTCATGGCGGCGCCATCACAGGCGGAGGGCTGGCGGGGGTCTATCCGGATGCCCAGCTCTACAACCTGCCCTTCCTGTTCCGCAGCCTGGATGAAGTGGACTATGTGCGGACGCGTTTCGATCAGGAGATCATCCACGGGTTAAGCAAGAAGGGGTTTGTCAGCTATGGACTTGGCGAAGGCGGCTTCGCCTACCTGATGTCCAACAGTCCTGTGCGGGAGAGTGCGGACCTGAGAAAACAGAAGATTTGGATACCCGAAGGTGACCGGGTCAATAGCGTCGCCTTTAAAACCACCGGCGTCTCACCCATCCCTCTGCCCATTACCGATGTACTTACCGGACTGCAGACTGGCCTTATCGACACCGTCGCCAGTTCTGCCATCGGCGCCATCGCCCTGCAGTGGCATACACGAGTGAAGTATCTGACCGATGTCCCTCTGATCTACCTCTATGCCACATTGGTGATCAAGGAGAAGGCACTAAAAAAACTCTCTTCAGAAGACCGCAAGATTCTGCATACTGAACTGGCATCAGCATTCCAGGCACTCAACTCCCATAATCGCGAGGATGAGAAAAAAGCGCTGGTGGCACTGAAAAAACAGGGCATAACGTTTATTGAGCCGACCACCCAAGGCAAACAGGAGTGGGCACAAACCGCTGCGGCCACGGTGAAGGCGCTGGAGAACGACGGACTCTTCTCTCCCGAACTGTTTAGAAAGGTTCAGGGGCTACTCGATGAATACCGTCAATCCAGCCACTGACGATAATGGTGCATATTGTTGGGGTACAGCCAAAAAAACGGATTAACCCAACCTAATTCTCATCAAACCTGTTGCCTGGCCCGCTACGCTTGATCAGGCCTACGAGATGAATCCATGGCCGCCACTAACCTGTATCAACCGGCGAAAGCCCCCGCAGAAGAGGAATCGTTCGAAACACTGCTGCAATGCAGGAATATCTCAATAGAAAAGATTCAGAGCCCCCCATCGACCCGCAGCGAAATCTACGATCAGGTTCAGGATGAGTGGATCGCCCTGCTCCAGGGACAGGCCTCTCTGCAGATAGAGGATCGCATTATTACCCTGCAGAGCGGCGATACCCTGTTTATCCCAGCCCGCACTCCCCATCGGGTGCTGGAAACCAGCACCGATCCAACCTGCATCTGGCTGGCGGTACATATTCACCCGCCATCTTGATGGTACAGCTTAATTCCGAATCTATAGTTTCTGCACAGATAGGCCGTATAATAGGCTGATCATGGAAGTCAAACTAAAGCGCGTCAGAGGGTTCATACTGCTTGCCGAGGATGGTGTGATGGCGCTTCTCCTGACGACCATGATCCTGCTCGCAGTCGCCCAGATCCTGCTGCGCAACTTTTTCGACTCCGGCATTATCTGGGCAGACCCCACCCTGCGTATGCTGGTTCTCTGGGTCGGTTTGATGGGCGCCATCGCCTCTACCCGGGAGGATCGGCATATCCGTATCGATCTGCTCTCCCGTTATCTGTCAGGTTCAAGACGCAGTTTCATCCAGGCCGTCACCGATCTTTTCAGCGCCATTGTATGCGGCATCATCGCCTGGCACGCTGCGCGCTTCGTCGCCTTTGAGTACGAAGACGGCTCCCTTCTGTTCGGCAGCTTCCCGGCCTGGGCCGGAGAGAGCATCATCCCCATCGGCTTCGGCATCATGACCCTGCGCTTTCTGTTCAATATACCCCTACGATTTCTGCCGGGGGAAAAACAGTAATGCTGATCGCGCTGGGTCTCATCCTGATCGCCCTGTTCGGCGCCCCACTGTTTGTCGTCATCGGCGCCAGCGCCCTGATCGGCTTCCACCAGTCCGAGATCGACCTCGCCGTGGTCGCCATCGAGTTTTACCGTATCGCCGAGATGCCGGTACTACTGGCGATCCCGCTCTTCACCTTCGCCGGGTATCTGCTAAGCGAAAGTAACGCCCCTCACCGGTTGGTACGCGTCACCCAGACGTTGCTAGGCTGGATGCCCGGCGGACTCGCCTTCGTGGCACTGATCGCCTGCGCCCTCTTCACCGCCTTTACCGGCGCCTCTGGCGTCACTATCGTGGCCCTCGGCGCCCTGCTCTATCCGGCCCTCACTGAAGCGGGTTACCGACAGAATTTCAGCCTGGGGCTGGTCACTACCTCCGGTAGCCTGGGACTGCTGTTCGCTCCAGCGTTGCCGCTCATCCTATACGCAGTAGTGGCGCAGCAGCTCGGCATCGGCGGCTCCATCACGGTAGACGACATGTTCCTGGCCGGCATCCTGCCGGGGCTGCTGATGTTGCTGATTCTGGTAGCCTGGAGCCTCTGGTCGAGCCGCGGCGTCAAGTTGACCTCTTTTTCCAAGGCAGAGGCGCTGTCGGCCATCCGGGAAGCTGCCTGGGAGATTCCACTGCCGATCATCGTGCTCGGCGGCATCTACAGCGGCTATTTCGCCATCTCCGAAGCCGCAGCGGTCACCGCCTTCTATGTGCTTGTGGTCGAAGTCTTCATCCACCGGGAGATCTCTCTGCGCAGGCTGCCCCAAGTCATGCGCGAGGCGATGCTGCTGGTAGGCGGCATCCTGGTCATCCTCGGCATGTCGCTGGCCTCCACCAA
>NZ_JAAVSH020000001.1:2432879-2436593 GCF_011947365.2 endosymbiont of Lamellibrachia barhami | reverse complement strand
TTGAGCCGACCACCCAAGGCAAACAGGAGTGGGCACAAACCGCTGCGGCCACGGTGAAGGCGCTGGAGAACGACGGACTCTTCTCTCCCGAACTGTTTAGAAAGGTTCAGGGGCTACTCGATGAATACCGTCAATCCAGCCACTGACGATAATGGTGAATATTGTTGGGTTACAGCCAAAAAGACGGATTAACCCAACCTGATTCTCATCAAACCTGTTGCCTGATCCGCTACGCTTGATCAGGCCTACGAGATGAATCCATGGCCGCCACTAACCTGTATCAACCGGCGAAAATCCCCGCAGAAGAGGAATCGTTCGAAACATTGCTGCAGTGTGGCAATGTCTCAATAGAAAAGATTCAGAGTCCCCCATCGACCCGCACCGAAACCTGCGATCAGGCTCAGGATGAGTGGATCGCCCTGCTCCAGGGCCAGGCCTCTCTGCAGGTAGAGGATCGCATTGTCACCCTGCAGAGCGGTGATACCTTGTTTATTCCTGCCCGCACACCCCATCGGGTGCTGGAGACCAGCACCGATCCAATCTGCATCTGGCTGGCGGTACATATTCACCCGTCATCCTGATGGTACGACTCCATTCAGAATCTATAGTTTCTGCACAGATACGCCGTATAATAGGCCGATCATGGAAGTCAAACTAAAGCGCGTCAGAGAGTTCATACTGCTTGCCGAGGATGGTGTAATGGCGCTTCTCCTGACGGTCATGATCCTGCTTGCAGTCGCCCAGATCCTGCTGCGCAACTTTTTCGACTCTGGGATTATCTGGGCCGACCCCACCCTGCGCATGCTGGTCCTCTGGGTCAGCCTGATGGGCGCCATCGCCTCCACTCGGGAGGATCGGCACATCCGCATCGATCTGCTCTCCCGCTATCTATCCGGTTCAAGACGCAGTTTTATCCAGGCTGTCACCGATCTTTTCAGCGCCATTGTATGCGGCATCATCGCCTGGCATGCTGCGCGCTTCGTCGCCTTTGAGTACGAAGACGGCTCCCTTCTGTTCGGCAGCTTCCCGGCCTGGGCCGGAGAGAGCATCATCCCCATCGGCTTTGGCATCATGACCCTGCGCTTTCTGTTCAATATACCCCTACGATTCCTGCCGGGGGGAAAACTGTAATGCTCATCGCGCTGGGTCTCATCCTGGTCGCCCTGTTCGGCGCCCCACTGTTTGTCGTCATCGGCGCCAGCGCCCTGATCGGCTTCCACCAGTCCGAGATCGACCTCGCCGTGGTCGCCATCGAATTTTACCGCATTGCCGAGATGCCGGTGCTGCTGGCGATCCCGCTCTTCACCTTCGCCGGATATCTGTTAAGCGAAAGCAATGCCCCTCACCGGTTGGTGCGCGTCACTCAGACGCTGTTGGGATGGATGCCCGGCGGACTCGCCTTCGTGGCGCTGATCGCCTGCGCCCTCTTCACCGCCTTTACAGGCGCCTCCGGCGTTACTATCGTCGCCCTTGGCGCCCTGCTCTATCCGGCTCTCACAGAAGCGGGTTATCGACAGAATTTCAGTCTGGGGCTGGTCACTACCTCCGGTAGCCTGGGACTGCTGTTCGCCCCGGCGTTGCCGCTCATCCTATACGCAGTAGTGGCGCAGCAGCTCGGCATCGGCAGCTCCATCACGGTAGACGACATGTTCCTGGCCGGCATCCTGCCGGGGCTGCTGATGTTGCTGATTCTGGTGGCCTGGAGCCTCTGGTCGAGCCGCGGCGTCAAGTTGACCACTTTTTCCAAGGCAGAGGCGCTGTCGGCCATCCGGGAAGCTGCCTGGGAGATTCCGCTGCCGATCATCGTGCTCGGCGGCATCTACAGCGGCTATTTCGCCATCTCCGAAGCCGCAGCGGTCACCGCCTTCTATGTGCTTGTGGTCGAAGTCTTCATCCATCGGGAGATCTCTCTGCGCAGGCTGCCCCAAGTCATGCGCGAGGCGATGCTGCTGGTAGGCGGCATCCTGGTCATCCTCGGCATGTCGCTGGCCTCCACCAACTATATGATCGATCAGGAGATCCCCACCCAGCTTTTCGACTGGATCCGTGAACGGGTGTCGGACCCGCTGACCTTCCTGATACTGCTCAACCTCTTTCTGCTGGTGCTGGGCACCATGCTCGACATCTTTTCGGCACTGGTGCTGATAGTGCCGCTGCTGCTGCCGGTAGCCCTGCAGTACGGCATAGACCCGGTGCACCTCGGCATCATCTTCCTCGCCAACATGCAGATCGGCTACTTTACCCCACCAGTGGGCATGAACCTCTTTATCGCCAGCTACCGTTTCAACAAGCCGGTGACGCAGATCTACCGCGCCACCCTGCCCTGGTTCTTCCTCCTTTTCGGCGCGGTATTGATCATCACCTACTGGCCATCCCTCTCCCTGGCCCTGCTCGACCGGGGTTGAGGCCAGAACCGGCTGCCCAATTCAAAACCGAGCAGTCCGAGCATAATCAGCAGGGTGCCGAACCAGACCCGGCCATCCACCGACTCTCCGTTAAACCCTTGCCCGACCAGCAAAGCAATCACCGGCGTTATCAGGGTAATCAGTGCCACACGCATCGTCTCTACATGACGCAACAGATAGAAGTAGAGCGCAAAACCCAGCACCGACCCAATAATCCCGAGATAGACAATCGAGGAGAGCGCCCGCTCATCCACGTCAGTTGGCCATGTCTCCCCACGCAGAAACCAAGTCAGCAGAAACAGCGGCGCCGCAACCATCAGCCCACCGCTAGTGACCACCAGGCCATGTAGTTCAGCGTTGATTCGCTTCACCCAGACCGCACTGGCAGAGTGAACGACTACGGAAAACAGTACACCGATTACCCCCCAGGCCATCTGCACACCTTGATCCAATCCGGCACTGAAGATCATTGCCAAACCGGAGAGTGCAATCAACACGGCAATCAGACGCATTGGCGTCAACCCCGGCTCAGTCAACCAGAACCGTGCCATCAGGCCGGTCGCAATGGGGGTCAGACCAAAGAGCACCGCAATCCATCCTGAAGGGATGAACTGGGAAGCCCAGTAGACCGACAGCATCGCCACGAAGATGCCGAGACCGGCAGCCAGATAGGTGCGGCGCGCCACGTCATGCCAGGGCATGCGCAATCGCATCAGCTGCACCAGCGCCAATGCCAGCACCACGCCAATGACCATGCGCCCGGTAACACCGAACAGATAACCCACACCCTCACCACTCCACTTTATTGCAAGCGGTGTGGTGCCCCAGATCAGAATAACCCCCAGATAGGCGGCCGGCACGGACATGACAAATTCCTCCTTTTTTCATACCACCAAACAAAAAAGGCCGCAGATGTTTCCATCTGCGGCCTTGCGGAATCTTACTTAATTCAGCGGATCAATCGCTGATCTTCTCCTCCAGACACGCAGACGGCATGACCACCCGCAATGGACGGTCGGCGCTGACGGGCTAGATGTTTAACGTGTAAAGGGATCATGGAAGACAGCATGCCCGCTATTACAGCGCCGTCAACGAAAGCTTGTTTTTATTCCGGTTCGCATTCACGCAATCGTGGTGAGGCCCGGGCGATACCGATTGGAAAGCGCCATGCGCTGCCATCCACTCCGGCGGGCCGGTTAGGTTTATCAGGTAGCTTACCGACGATGATGACAGGCAGATACCAGGCAGGCGTCGCCGTCGGGTCCTCCGCCAGCGCTGGCGGGCATCATGGTTGGCAGTTCTGAGGATA
>NZ_JAAVSH020000001.1:2395173-2432687 GCF_011947365.2 endosymbiont of Lamellibrachia barhami | reverse complement strand
CACCAAACAAAAAAGGCCGCAGATGTTTCCATCTGCGGCCTTGCGGAATCTTACTTAATTCAGCGGATCAATCGCTGATCTTCTCCTCCAGACACGCAGACGGCATGACCACCGCCCAAATGGACAGTCGGCGCATGACGAACAGATGTTTAACGTGTAAAGGGATCATGGAAGACAGCATGCCCCGCTATTACAGCGCCGTCAACGGCTTATTTTTTATTCCGGTTCCAGAGTCCCACGCCAATCGTGGTGAGGCCCAGGGCGATACCGGTGGAAAGCGCCATGCGTGCCATCCACTCCGGCCAGGCCGGATTTGGGGTTATCAGGGCAAAAACACCGATGATGATGAGCCAGAATGAGAGCTTGCCGAGTAGGGCCGTTTTCAGCAAATACCTATCCTCCAATATCACTAACAATGACAGGGCCAACTCATTCGCAATTGAGCGACTTCGTCACTGCATCCAGGGTTATCTTGAACGCATCTTGCAAAACTAACACAAACAGAAAATTTATTAGTGGAGGATAGCACTGCACAGGACAAGAAAAATAGACGCACTAATTTTCTAAAGTATTTGCCAAGCCAGCCGAAAGGTGCATAGAGAGATGTATTTTCCAAGAATATTGGATTTCTCAAGTACACCTCAATCAATACCAATAATAAATTACCAAAGGGAGATGGTTATGAATATCCCATATCACTTAACAATTAAATCCCGTCTGATCTTTCTAGTCGGTTTTGCACTGGTTTCGACGGTGATCATCGGCCGCTTGGCATCACCGCCATGCACAGTGCCAAAAGGAATATTTATTCGCAAAATCAACGGAATTTGAAGTATGAAACAGTTATTAGGATCCCTGCGAATCAATCTCAAAATCTGGTTGGGGTTTGGGTTGGTGCTATCAGTATTGGTCGTTATATCCTCTTTGACGCTGGTCAGCCTGAGCGGTGTACAGGGACGAGTCACGGAGGTGGTGGAGGCGCGCCAACCTACTCTCATACTCTCCAAAGAGCTGGCAACCCAACTCCAGCAGTCAGCAAGTGCGCTGGGATTCTATCTCCTCAGCAAGGAGGAGACCCATAAGACCGCCTACCAGCAAGGGCTTGCCCGGGTGGACAAGGTGATCGCCTCGTTGAAACAGTTACCTGCCATTGACAAGGATACAGAGGCCTTGGCGCTGGTAGAAGCGATCGATACCGACGTGCAGCGTTTCCGCGCTCTTGAGACTGGCCTGTTTGAAGCGGCAGCCAATTCCGAGAAGAATTTCCCCGGCATCGCCTTCGCCAATGCCAACATCAACCCCATTACCCGAACCATGGCGCAGCTCACCTCGCAGATGATTTTATCCGAACTGGAGGAAGAGTCTGATGAGATGCGCAAACAGCTTCTGGCCGATATTGCTGATCTGCGCTACGTCTGGAGCAATGTGATGAACGGTATTCGTGGTTACTTGGCGTTTCGGAGTGAATCCGCATTAACAGATATGGAACTGTATATTCAACAAGCAGACAAATTGGTCGTAAAAATTGCCGGCTATGGGGATGAATTGACGCTGGACCAGGCAGATGCATTGGAACAGATCAAGGCGGGAGCGCCGCTATTCAAGGAACATTTGAAGCAGTTACGCACCATCCATGGCAGTCAAAAATGGCGTACCGATGCCTGGTTGATACGCAGTGAAATCGGTCCGCTGTTCCGGGACATAGAAGGTAAACTGGATACCCTGGTAAAGGAACAGGAATACAAGATTAAACAGACCAGTAATGCCCTGCTGGCTGATGCCTCAGGCACAACCCGGCTTGTCTGGGCGTTGTCTGCTTTTGGCCTGTTGGTCGGTTTGCTGATCGCCTGGGTTATCGCCCGGGTGATCTGCAAACCCTTGCGGCATGCTGCGGCTACCATGGATGAAATTGCCTGTGGGGATGGTGACCTGACACGACGCCTGTTTAAATGTGGTGATGACGAGATCGGTCAGCTGGCCGATAGTTTTAATGCCTTTTCAGACAAGATCCGGGATCTGGTTGGTGAAGCTGCACGTTCTACCAGTGGAGTAATCGCCGCAGTGACACAGACCGAGGAAAAAACCAGCCAGATCACGCGCCGGATTTGTCAGCAGGAAACAGTGACAGAGCAAGTAGCCACCGCCATGAATGAGATGACAGCAACCATTGTCGATGTTGCCAAAAATGCCGCAACGGCTGAAAGAGCGGCACAGGCTGCAGGGAAAGAGGCGAGTGCCGGGCACGATATTGTCTCTGTGACTGCCGACGCCACCCAGTCGCTTGCGACCGAAGTGCGAACTGCCGAATCGGTAATTGGACAGGTTGAAGCGGACAGCAAAAACATCGGCGCGGTGCTGGACGTAATCAAAAGCATTGCGGAACAGACCAACCTGCTGGCGCTCAATGCGGCCATCGAGGCGGCCCGTGCCGGCGAGCATGGACGGGGGTTTGCCGTGGTTGCGGATGAGGTTCGCAGTCTGGCCAACCGGACGCAGGAATCGACGGGTGAAATCGAGGCAATGATCCAGCGCCTGCAAACCGGCACACACCGTGCGGTTTCCGTGATGGGCGCAGGCAGGGAAAAGGCAGTGGCCAACGTCGAGCAGGCTAGACAAACACTTGAATCCTTGCAGAGGATCACTGAGGCGATCAGCACCATCAACACCGTGAACACCCAGATCGCCACGGCTTCAGCTCAGCAGCGCACAGTTGCTGAGGAGATCAGTTTTAACATTGCCAACATCAGCAAGGTCAGCAAGGAAACAGCTCAGGATGCCCGTTTGACGACAGAAATTACAGATAGACTGGGCAATCTGGCCGCAGAACTCCAGGGTAACATTCAGCAGTTTACGATTGCAGGTGAGAAGCATTTGGATTTTGAGTCCGCAAAGTCTGCGCATTTAGCCTGGAAGGCCCGGCTGCGAGCTTTCCTCGACGGCAGACAGTCGCTCTCTCACAAAGAAGCGGTATCGCATCACGATTGTGTGTTGGGTAAATGGTATTATTCCGATGGGATCAAGACCTATGGTGATATCCCACAGATGAAAGCGATAGATAAACCCCATGCGGAGATGCACCGCATCATCAAGGATATCGTCACGCTGAAGGAGAGGGGGGAAACGGCTGATGCGGAGACTCTATATCAAAAGGTCGGACCTCTTTCTGATGAGATCATTGGGCTATTGGGGAGAGTCGAGGCCGAGATTCTGGATCGTGGATCTTAAATTTTAACGAAACGGTAGTTGACCTGCTTCAGGTAACGGGTAGTCTGTTGGAAAAGATGACGCGCCGGGTGACCTATTTCTCTCTGAAGGCAGGGCGAATATGTCACGAGAGAATAACGTATCGGATCATCGCTTGGAAGGGACGGATCGGTCAGTGCAGTACAATGTTAAACCCTGGTTTATCGGCTTGGCGGCTGCATGGACATTGTGCATTCTGAGCGCCCTTGCCTGGGGTGTCCACAATGAGTACCAAAACGTTCAGGAGCAGGCGCGAACCCAACTACGCACCAATTTCTTCAAGGATCTCGCCTTCCGGCGCTGGGGTGCCAAACACGGCGGCGTCTATGTACCGGTTACCGAGCAGACCCAACCCGATCCACTATTGGCGGACTATCCGGAACGGGATGTATCCACTCCATCCGGACGTCTCCTGACCCTGATCAATCCGGCTTTGATGACACGCCGGTTCTACGAACTGGTCGATGAGGGTGACACGGGAGTCCGTGGCCACATCAGCGGATTACGGCCGTTAAACCCGGCAAACAAACCAGATACCTGGGAAGCGGAGGCGCTGGAGGCCTTCGAGGGTGGAGCCAGGGAGATCACCGCTGTCACAACGTTGGATGGGCAACCCTATCTGCGTCTGATTCGACCATTGGTGATGACGAAGCCCTGCCTCAAATGCCATATTCAACAGGGATTCAAACTGGATGACCTCAGTGGAGCTATCAGCGTATCGATACCAATGGCCCAGCTTGAAGAGGAGGCCGGACAGCATACACAGGTAATGATAGCCATACTTGTTACGATCTGGCTGGTGGGTATGGCCGGTTTGGGTATGGGTTACCGCCGTCAGTCCCTGCATATCCAGGAACGGGAACAGGCGGAATGCAATCTGCGGGAAAGTGAGAAAAAGATCCGGCAGGATTACCATTCGCAGAGGGTGCTCTCCTCTATTCTCAAAATCTCCATGCAGTCCGTTCTATTGAAGGAGAAGCTGGAGCAATCCCTCGATCAGGTACTATCCATCCCTTGGTTTTACATTCAGGAGAAAGGCTGCATCTTTCTTGTAGAGGGCGACGATCCTTCGTTGATAATGCTGGCACAGCGGGGATTATCAAAACCCCTGCAAACGGCTTGCGCAACGGTACCTTTCGGAAAATGTCTTTGTGGTCGTGCAGCACAGAGTGGTGAAATAATCTTTACGGATTGCGTGGATGAGCGACATCTGGATACCGGCATGCCAATGGCGGACCACGGCCACTACTGCGTCCCCATTCTCTCCAACGATAGAACCATCGGCATATTGAATCTCTATGTTGAAGCGCACCATCGGAAGAGCGAGGATGAAGTCCGTTTTCTATTGGCTGTGACCCACGTGCTGGCAGGTATGATCATACAAGATCAGGCTGAACAGGAACTGCAGCAACATGCCTTTTACGATGTTTTGACCAAACTACCGAACCGGGCGCTGTTCATGGAGCGATTGGATCGTTTGATACAGCATTCGAAGCGGCATCCTGACAGCCTGTTTGCGGTTCTTTTCCTGGATCTTGACCGGTTTAAAAATGTTAATGACAGTCTCGGCCATACGGCAGGTGATCAACTGCTGATCGGTGCATCGGAGCGACTGCAGGCATGCATTCGCCCCAGTGATACGGTGGCCCGTCTAGGGGGTGACGAATTCATCATTCTGCTGGATGAGATTGATGATGTCGCCGAACCCTATCGTATCGCCGGACGCATACATGAGATGTTCAAACGACCATTTGAACTGGCGGGACACGAGGTCTTTTCCACCACCAGCGTGGGCATTGCCCTCGCCAAGCCGAATAGTCAGGATGCGGAGAAACTGCTACGCAACGCTGACAGTGCGATGTACCGAGCCAAGAACCAGGGCCCCGGGCAGACTGCAGTGTTCGACAGCGAAATGCATGCACAGGCAATCATGCTGCTGAACAAAGAGATAGATCTGCGCCAGGCAGTGGAAAATGAAGCTTTGCAGGTCCATTATCAGCCTATTATCGACATCGAATCAGACCGTCTTGCCGGCTTCGAAGCCCTCGCCCGTTGGGATCATCCAATATACGGCATGGTTTCACCGGACGAGTTCATCCGGATCGCTGAAGAGAGTGGTTTGATCCAAGCGCTGGGAGCGCAGATATTAGGCAAGGCCTGCCGGCAGATGCAGCAATGGATTAGCCAATCCCCCTCCCAGGCTGACCTGTACGTGAGCGTCAACCTTTCGCTGAAACAGGTTCTTTTCCCCGGGTATATCGATTGGTTGGAGAATGTACTGCGGGAAACGGGGTTGCCGCCGAGAAGCCTGAGACTTGAGATCACCGAGAGCATTCTGATGGAGGATGTGGAAACCACTTGCGCTATCCTCGACCAGATCAAGCAACTCGGAGTGGGCCTCTATATCGATGATTTTGGCACCGGCTACTCGTCGATGAGCTACCTGCATCGTTTTCCGTTCGACGCATTGAAGGTTGACCGCTCCTTCGTATCAAACATCGGCAAGGGAGCTCGATATGCCGATCTGATAGGGGGCATCGTTGCCGTCGCGAAAAGCTTCAGAATGGATGTCATTGCCGAGGGAGTGGAGAGGCAGGAGCAGTTGGAAAAACTTCAGGAACTGGGTTGCAACAGCGTTCAAGGCTATATCTTCTCTCCACCTGTCACGTCGAAAGAAGCCGAGAAGTTGATGACCAGGAAATCAGGTTGGATGGTACCGGCCCCCACTGGGACCGATACCACACATCATTCTCAGCCTTTCAGATTGGCCTGAATGGTCTCGACAACGACGTCACTGGAGGTGGCGTTGATGTCCCACAGCATGCCTTCGCCCTCATAGAAACCGGCCAGCGGCGCGGTCTGCTCGTTGAAGACGTCCAGACGCTTGGAGATCGCCACTTCGGTCTCGTCGTCACGCTGTACCACGGCACCGCCGCAAGCGTCACACTTGCCCTCTTCCTTCGGCGGGTTGCTCTTGACGTTGTAGATGGCGCCGCAGTCCACGCAGGTACGACGGGTGGTCAGACGGTCGAGGATCACCTCACGCGGCACATTCAGGTTGACCACGCCGTCCAGCCCGATATTCAGCTTGGCCAGCAGCTCTTTCAGCGCCTCTGCCTGGGGGATAGTGCGGGGAAAACCGTCCAGCAGGAAACCGGCCTTGCAGTCGTCTTCCAGCAGGCGCTCACCCATGATACCCATGATCAGGTCGTCGGAAACCAGCTCACCGGCGGTCATGGCAGCTTTGGCCTTCTTGCCCAGTTCGGTGCCGGCCTTGACGGCGGCGCGCAGGATATCGCCGGTGGAGATCTGCACGGAACCGTCGATAGCGGTCAACAGTTTGGCTACAGTGCCCTTGCCCGCGCCGGGCGCACCCAGAAGAATCAGTCGCATAGTCTTACCCTTTTACTTAAGATGGTGAATCGAGTTGATGAGTTTGTTTCCCCCGCTCACACGGGAATTGGGCGCAGATTGTGTCGCTACTGGGGGAAAAAATCAAAAATGTCTGCAAATAGACCACCCCAACGGTGGATTTTCGTCGTCCATTCTGGTGAAATTCATCGTCTTCCTGCTCGTTTTGCAGACGGATTCTCCAACCTAAACAAGGTCGACCTGGACGCAGCATGAACTCCCCTGACCCGACAACCCACGATGATCCCGCCTCCGGCAACCCGCGCCGCGGCAACGGGCGTATCAGGCTGATCCTGGCACTGGGGGCCGTTGCCCTGCTGATCTTCTGGTTCTACCCGATGCTCTTTACGGAAGAGGCAAGTCCCGAGATATCGCAGGAAGAGATCGACCCCATCATCCGCGCCCAGATCGAAGCGGCCAGGCAACCGGACGAGGAGTCGGCAGAGTCGGCGCCGGTAGAGATTGAGTCCAAACCCGAAACAATCGATACTCAGGCAGCGAAGCTAGAGATGCCTCAGACTCTCCCCCCCCCTACCCCGGATTTGGAAGAGGGTGAGGCTGCGAGAATCCTCATCGCCTCTATCCGTAATGGCAGGGAGAACCTGGAACTGGATCAGTTGAGTCAACGGGCAGACTCATTCCAGCAGGAGGGGAAAACCACTGACGCCTATCTGCTCTATTTCTTTACCGCCCGGCAGGGTCACGCGGACTCGGCCCTGATCCTGGGCAAGATGAACGACCCGGCCACATTCGATGCCGACAACGACGTGCTTGAGCGCCCTGACCCGACTCAGGCCTTCAAGTGGTACTCCATGGCCGCCGGGAATGGACTCAGCGAGGCACAGACCTGTCTCGCCACACTGCACGATACCCTCGAGCAGGCGGCTGCCGACGGAGACCCCCAAGCGCAACGACTGCTGCTGAACTGGCAATGACTATGCAACTGCGAATCCTCTCCCTCATTCTGCTCCTCACCCTGGCGAACGGCCCACTGTTTGCCGCGTTGGAAACCCCTCTTCGCCCCCTGCTGATGCCGGACAAACAGTCGCTCTATCAGCGTGTGTTGGCCAAACCGGATGCGCTCATCCACTCCGCTCCTGAGAGTAAAGCAGGGGAGAAAGCCATCCCCTTTACCGCCTTTTATGTCTATGCGCGGCGGGAAGTCAATGGCGAGGGCTGGCAGCAGGTGGGACATAATCGCCATGGTCAGCTTGCCGGCTGGATCAGAGAGACGGATCTGATCCCCTGGAATCAGGGACTGACCATCGCCTTTAGAGAACCCCTGGGCAACGACCGCGTCCTTCTGTTCAGAGATAAAGAGGGACTCAAATCACTGGTGGATAGCTATGACCTGGAGCATTACAAGCAGGTCTATGCGGAGGCTGAGAGCGGCAAACTGACCGCCGAATCTCCGGTCATCGCCATCCAGCCAAAAATCCATGTGGACATACTCAAGGATTTCTATCTGGTCCCTATCCGCAGCCATGAGGATGTCTATCTCGATAGTGAGCAGGCGCGCATCCTGCAAGTCTCCAGCGTACCCTTGCAGACAGCCAAAAAGCAGCCACCGGAGAGAGAACAGGCTAAATCGGCCAACCCAACAGCAACGCCAGCCAAACGGTTCCGTTCAGGCGTGGTTTTTGTCATCGACGCCACCCTCTCCATGGATCCCTACATCGACCGCACCCGCGAGGCGGTGCGCAAGGTCTACGAAACCATCATCAAAGAAGAGCTGACCGGCGATGTCAGCTTTGGCCTGATCGCCTTTCGGGACAACCCCGAAAGCGTGCCGGAACTGGAGTACCTCACCCGCACCTACGTCACCCTGGAACAGGGACAGAACGCCGACAGTTTCTTCAGGCAGGTCTCTTCGCTGAAGGCCGCCACCGTTTCCAGCAAAGGATTCATCGAAGACAGCTTTGCCGGCATCAACGAGGCCATCGACAACATCGACTGGGAGGGACAGGACGCCCGCTATGTCGTGCTGATCACCGACGCTGGCCCGCGAGACGCCTCCGACCCCCTCTCCGGCACCGGTCTCAATGCCGAAAGCCTCGCCCGGCTCGCTCGCAATAAAGGTATCGCCCTCTCGGTGCTGCATCTGCTGACCCCGAGCCAATACGCCAACCACGAAAGCGCTGCGGAACGCTACAAGGCGCTCTCCTACTACCCCGGCATTGGCAGTTTCTATTTTGGCGTCAAGACCGGCGACGTAAACCGCTTTGGCCGCGTCATGGACGCTCTGGCCCACCAGATCACCGATCAGGTAAAGGTCACTGCCATCGCCGCAGCGGGTAAAGAACTCCAGCGCCAGCCGGCCCCTGCACCTGATAAAAAAGAGCCGGATGAGGAACCGGATCAACTGGCCCAGTTCCAGGCCAAGGTCGCAAAGCTAGGTTATGCCCTTCGCATGCGCTATCTGCAGCAGGACAAGGCGGAGCAGATTCCCAGCGTTTTCAATGCCTGGCTGGTGGATCGGGATTTCAAAAACCCGGAGCGCCAGACACTGGACGTGCGCGTCCTGCTGACTCGAGACCAACTGAGTGATCTGCACAGCATCATGCGTCAGGTGCTGGAAACCGCGGAGGAGGGTCTGCTCTCCCCACGCAGTTTTCTCAATGATCTGAAAAGTCTGGCCGCTACCATTTCCCGGGATCCGGAGCAACTCGGCAGCACCACCCGTGTCAGCGGCGCCCTCGAAGGCAATCTGGCGGACATGGGTTTCATGCGCGAATATATCGAAGACCTGCCCTACACGGGAGAGGTGATGAATCTCTCCCTGGAGAACTGGCAGGACTGGCCGGCGAGGGATCAACTTGCCTTCATCCACCGGATGGAGGAGAAGATCAACTACTACCAGGTTCTGCACGACCATACCGACCTCTGGGTCTCCCTCGATGGCGGTTCAGTATCCGGCGACTCGGTATTCCCTATCGCGCTGGAAATGCTGCCTTAAATTGACTGTGAGCAGTTTTTCCAATGAGCGGCCGGAGGCACCCCACCCCACCGGCAACAGGATACTCATCTACCATTTGCGCGACGTGGTAAAGACCCGTGAGGCAGAGGGCGTGGCCTTTCGCCTGCGCGTGCCCAGCCTGCAGATCGCAATGGGGGAGAAGGTCGCCCTGATCGGCGAAAGCGGCAGCGGCAAGAGCACCCTGCTCGACATGCTCTCCATGACCCTGAAGCCCAGCGAAATAGGCTCCTTCCGCTTTCGCCCGGGACCCGGTACCGAACCCGTGGACATCTCAGAGTACTGGCGCAGAAACCAGCTCAACCGGCTTGGCGACCTGCGCCGTCAGCGTATCGGTTATGTCATGCAGACCGGAGGACTGCTGCCCTATCTCACGGTGCGGGAAAACATTGGTCTCTCGCGGCGGCTGCTCAATATGCCGGGGGATGAAATGATCGAAGAACTCGCCGGCAATCTCGGCATTCGGCGCCATCTCGACAAGCTGCCGCACCTGCTCTCCGTAGGGGAACGCCAGCGGGTTGCCATCGGCCGCGCCCTGGCTCATCGCCCCTCCATCGTCATCGCCGACGAACCGACCGCCTCCCTCGATCCGATCGCCGCTGAGAAGATCATGTCGCTGTTCATCGAACTGGTGGACGAACTCCATATCACCGTCATCATCGCCAGCCATGCCTGGCGGCATATCAACCGGCTAGGTCTGCGTCACCTCTCCCACGTCACGCGGCGCGAGGATAATGGCAATACCACCGAAACCGTGGTGAGTGGGTAAGTGCTGCGCCGCTTTAAAAACGTCTTCTGGCTCGCCAATCGCGATTACAAAAACGAATGGCAGATGTCCAGCTTCTTCGTGATCGCCCTGGCCGCCGTGCTGGCTCCGATGATGATCCTCTTCGGACTCAAGTTCGGCATCATCGGCAGCATGTTGGACAATCTGATCGAAGATCCCCGCAACCGGGAGATCCGCCCCATCGGCAGCGGCCGCTACGACCGAACCTGGATCGAAAACCTGCGCAGCCAGGACGGCGTCAACTTCATCGTGCCCCGCACCCGCGCCATTGCCGCCACTATTCAGCTCAAGAGCAAAAATGCCTCCCGCATCCTGTCGGTGGAGATGCTGCCCACGGATCGTGGTGACCCACTGCTGAACGGACTCGATATACCCACAGGGCTGCATCAACTCGTCCTGTCCGAATCTGCGGCACGCAAACTCAAGGCCAGCAAGGGCGACAAGATAAGCGGCAGCCTGGCCCGGAGATTCCGTGGCCGCAGCGAACGGGTGCATATCGAACTGACGGTCGCGGATATCGCCAAACCGGGTGCATTCAGCCGTGACGGCGCATTCGCCCCTGTCTATCTGGTGGAGTCGGCAGAGGCGTTTCGTGACGGCCAGGCGGTGCCTGCCCTCGGCTGGAAGGGCAACAAACCGGAAGGCACGGGGCGAACCTACCCCAGTTTCCGGCTCTATACCCGCTCCATCTATGATGTCGAACCGATCAGTAAGATACTGTTGCAGCAGGGTATAGAGGTCCGCACCCGCGCAGCGGATATCGAGATCGTGCGCAACATGGATCGTAACCTGAGTGCGGTGTTCTGGCTGATCGCCGTGATCGGCCTGATCGGCTTCTCTTTCTCTCTCGGCGCCAGCTTATGGGCCAATGTTGACCGTAAGCGCAAAGAGTTGAGCGTACTGCGACTGGTGGGATTTCGCACTGGTGATATCATCTGGTTCCCGGTGATCCAGTCACTTTTTACCGGCGTCCTCGGCTGGGCCAGTGCATCCTTGATCTACCTGGGCGTCGCCTACACCATCAATGAGATGTTCGCCTCACAACTGGAGAGTAGCGACACTGTCTGCCGACTGTTGCCTGAACATTTTCTCATCGCTCTGGGACTGACCTGCACCGCCGCTATCCTCGCCGCCACCCTGGCGGGGTACCGCGCTGCCAGAGTCGAGCCTTCGAGGGCTTGCGGGATATTAACGTAGGAGCGGCACTCTGAAATACCCCGAGGAGTAGGCCGGTTCAAGCGCAGCGGAACCGGCAATCCCATGCAGCCCGTCAATTTAAAAATGCCCGATCTGCTACGCTTGATCGAGCCTACACTCTGAATAGAAAAAAATAGGCGGCAAAACAGAGCCAGGAGAGCAACAGCAATATCCAGGGAAGTTTGCTGCTTTTCCGCGGTGTAGTGGACGGGACTGCTTCCGGCTGTGTGGGTTCCGGTGCCGCTGAAGTCGTGGCTTTTTTCAGTTTTTTATCGAGCTCCCGCGCCTTGACCTTGTGTTGCTTCTTATAGAGGTCAATGCCCTTCTTGATGCCCTGGGCAATCAGCTTCGTCTGCTCCTTGGTCTGTCCCGGTTTTTGCGTCCCGCGCGCAATCTTCATCGCTTCGTCCCTGGTTTCATCCGAAACCTGCGCTTTTTTGGAATATTTTGCCATCGATTTAGGAGCCTCTGAATGAATCTGAGCAAGATGAATTGGCGATCAGAATACGCCAATTTGAGGCGCAAATCGTACGTAATAGCCAGCTATTGCGAAGATTTGCAACGAAAAAGTGGCGAATTCTGGCGTCAAGGCACTTGATCATGATTCGTTCAGAAGCTCCTTAAACCACCCTTTTAACGTCCATCACGTCAGGCAGCTGCTCGACCTTGGTCAGCAGACGGCTGAGCTGTTCCATATCGTTCACCTCGACGGTAAATTGCATCGTGGCGGTATCGGTCTTGCGATCACTGTTCGTTGTGACGCCGATGACATCAACCTCGTCGCCGGTGAAGATCGATGAGATATCACGCAGCAGTCCCTTACGGTCTGCCGCAAAGATACGGATATCGACCGGGTAGGTTGAATCTTCATGCTGAGTACTCCAGCACACCTCCACCAGACGCCCCAGTTCCTCCTCATCCATCGCGCGGATATTGGAGCAATTTCGCCGATGCACCGTCACACCCCGACCGCGGGTGACATAGCCGACAATAGAATCATAGGGGACCGGCTTGCAGCAACGGGCCATGCTGGTCATCAGATCATCGACCCCATCCACTACCACTTCGCCTTTGATCTGCGCTTTGGCACGCGCCTTTTCCAGGGGCAGTTCGGTCGGCTCCGACTGCTTTTCTCTTATTCCGGAACCAGCCACCTGTACGGGCGACAGTTCGCCACGGCCGATGGCGGCATAGACATCGTCAACCTGTTTGAGATTGTGTCTCTCCGCGACTTCTTCCAGGTCGGGCTTTTCGATCACACTGAGACGGATGATCTCCCTGTCCAGCGCCGCGCGGCCAAGCTCGACATAGTGCTCATAATCGAGGTGTTTGAACCACTGGCGCACCCGGCTTCGCGCCCGACTGCTCTTCAGATAGCCGAGATGAGGATTGATCCAGTCCCGGCTGGGCGTGCCGCTCTTCGAGGTCAACACTTCAACGATTTCACCGCTCTTCAGGGGGCGCGTGAGCTGCACAATGTGGCCATCCACCTTTGCTCCCCTGCATCTGTGCCCGATATCGGTGTGAACCGCATAGGCGAAGTCGAGCGGCGTCGAGCCTTTCGGCAACTCGACCACCTTGCTCTGCGGCGTGAGGACATAGATGCGGGTCACCTCCATCTCCGTGTCGAGCTGTTCGAGATGGTCACCGTAATATTCGCTACCCTCCTTCAACTCCAGCCATTGGCGCATCCAGACAACACGCAGCTCGAAATCAGCATCGTGTTTGGCGTTCTCCTTGTAGCGCCAATGAGCTGCAACACCCAACTCCGAATGGTGATGCATATCCTGTGTGCGAATCTGTACCTCAAGAGTCTTATCCTCAGGACCAATCACCGCAGTGTGGATAGATTGATACATATTCGCCTTGGGTGTGGCAATGTAGTCATCGAATTCACCGGGGATGTGTTTCCAGAGCCCGTGCACGATACCAAGCACCTCATAACACTGGCCAATGTCTCTCACCAACACCCGCACCGCACGCAGGTCGAAGATCTGTTCGATATCCACCGCTTTGCGCTGCATCTTCCTCCAGATAGAGTAGATATGCTTGTCACACCCTGACCGCGGGTGACATAGCCGACAATAGAATCATAGGGGATCGTTTGCGTTAACGGGCCATGCTGGTCAACAGATCATCGACATTCCCATCCACTACCACCATACTTCGCCTTTGATCTGCGCTTTGGCACGCCTTTTCCAGGGGCAGTTCGGTCGGCTCCGACTGCTTTTCTATCCCGAACCAGCCACCTGTAATGGCGACAGTCGCCACGGCCGATGGCGGTATAGACATCGTCAACTCCAGCCGAGATTGCAGGTTTCCGCGACTTCTTCAGATCGGGCTTTTCGATCACACTGAGGACGGATGATCTCCTGTCCATGCCGCGCGGCCAAGCGCTCGACATTATAGTACCAAGGTGTTGAATCATCATGCACCCGGTTTTCGCGCCTGACTACTCTTCATATAGATAGCCGAGATGAGGATTGATCCGAACCGCCATGTTGCTCCTTTTTCGAGGTCAACACTTCAACGATTTCACCGCTCTTCAGGGGCGCGTTATTAGCTACCAATGTGGCCATATCCACCTGTTCCCGCATTCGTGCCCACGGTGTGGACCGCATAGGCGAAGTCGAGCGGCGTCGAGCCTTTCGGCAACTCGACCACCTTGCTCTGCGGCGTGAGGACATAGATGCGGGTCACCTCCATCTCCGTGTCGAGCTGTTCAAGATGGTCACCGTAATATTCGCTACCCTCCTTCAACTCCAGCCATTGGCGCATCCAGACAACACGCAGCTCGAAATCAGCATCATGTTTGGCGTTCTCCTTGTAGCGCCAATGAGCTGCAACACCCAACTCCGAATGGTGATGCATATCCTGTGTACGAATCTGTACCTCCAGAGTCTTATCCTCAGGACCAATCACCGCAGTGTGGATAGATTGATACATATTCGCCTTGGGTGTGGCAATGTAGTCATCGAATTCACCGGGGATGTGTTTCCAGAGCCCGTGCACGATACCAAGCACCTCATAACACTGGCCAATGTCTCTCACCAACACCCGCACCGCACGCAGGTCGAAGATCTGTTCGATATCCACCGCTTTGCGCTGCATCTTCCTCCAGATAGAGTAGATATGCTTGGGACGGCCGCTGATATCCGCCTCTATGCCCTGTTTGCGAAACTCCCCGTCAAGCAGTTCAATCACTTCGTTGATAAATTGTTCCCGCTCCTCGCGCCGTCCATCCAGTTGACTGGCCAGACGCTTGTAATCATCCGGATTGAGAAAACGCAGCGACAGGTCTTCCAACTCCCATTTGACCTGCCAGATGCCCAGTCGGTTGGCCAGTGGCGCATAGATGGCACGAGTCTCCTGCGCCAGACGCAGACGGGTCTCTTCGGGAAGCTCTCTGGCAATACGCATCAGATGCAACCGCTCGCCCACAACAACCAACACGACGCGGACATCTTCCGCAATCCCCAGCAACAGTCGCCGCAGGTTCTCTGCGTGCTCCGCCTCATCCACATGTTTGGTTTCGGAGGATAGACCGGTCAGGGCGTCGATACGGGTGAGGTCATCCACCATGGTGGCAACACTCTTGCCAAAGCGCTCTTCCAGCTGCTCCAGAGTGATCGTTGAATCGGTCAGCGACCCAAGCAGTATCGCCGTCGCAAGGGTCTCGCGGTCGAGGCGCATGCCAAACAGAATCTCCGCCACCGACAGGCCATGACGCAGCCGGGTCTCACCGGAGGGAAGAAAGACGTCGCCACCCGCACCTAGCGCCAGTTCACAGGCGTCCCGCAGATAGTCGACATCTTCCCGGCTGTTCTCCTGCCCATACGCCGCCAGCCAGGCATCGATGCCCTGCTGATCGACACCCGTTCCTGCAGGCAGACTGGTGGTTACACTGACCATTGGCGATTCACTGTGTTAGCGCCTGCTAACATTAGTCGAGTACATGGCTCACAAGTCCATCCGCCAGCTTGGGTTCGAACCAGGTCGATTTGGGGGGCATCACCTCCCCGGCATCGGCTACCGCCATCAGGTCTTCCATCCCGGTGGGAAAGAACGAGAAGGCGACCTGCATCTCACCGCTGTCCACCCTTTTCTCCAGACCCGCCAGACCGCGAATGCCGCCGATAAAGTCGATGCGGCTGTCACAGCGGGGATCGGAGATCCCAAGAATCGGATCGATCAGATTGTCGGCCAACAGACTCACGTCCAACCGCCCCACCGGATCGTCGCTGGGGATACGTTCGCCACTCAGGCGCAGCCGGTACCACTGCTTGTCCAGATACATGCCGAATTCGGCAGGCTGCGACGGCTTAACCGGCAAATCGCTGGTCTCGACACTGAAGACCTCACCGACCTGAGAGAGAAAGGCAGCCGGATCCAGCCCGTTGAGATCCTTCACCACCCGATTGTAGTCGAGGATCTGCATCTGGTTGTGGGGGAAAATTACGGTCAGAAAGTAATTGTAGGACTCGTCGCCGGTATGGTTTGGATTGTCCGCCTTACGGGCGGCACCCACCCGGGAACCCGCCGCCGAGCGGTGGTGGCCGTCGGCCACGTAGAGGGCATCCATGGCATCGAAAGCGTCGGTCAACCGGGCAACCGTGTTCTCATCGTCCACTACCCAGATCTCATGCCGTACACCATCAGCGGCGGTGACATCCATATCCGGCGCGGCCTCGGAGACCCTGGCAAGGGTGTCGTCGACACTGGGGGTGCTGGGGTAGACCAGAAACACTGGACCTGTCTGGGCGTTGAGGGCATCGACCTGGCGCACCCGGTCATCCTCCTTCGCGGGGCGGGTGAATTCATGTTTCTTGATGCGGTTGCTATCGTAAGCCTCAACCGAAGCAGCCGCTGCCAGACCAGTCTGCACATGCTCACCCATGGTCAGCCGATAGACGTAGTAGCAGGGCTTCTCATCCCGCACCAGCACGCCTTCTTCCACCATCTTCGCCAGATTTTCCGCGGCCTTGGCATAGACTTCGGACGCGTAAGGGTCTGTGCCTTCAGGCAGATCCACCTCGGGACGGGAGATATGCAGGAAACTCCAGGGACGGCCCACCACCATCTCGCGGGCTTCCGCCTCGTTCATTACATCGTAAGGTGGGGCGGCCACATCGGCGGCACGACCAGCGGCGGGACGCAGCCCCGGAAATGCTCTGATCAACGGCATGTTGAGATCCTTAAAGTTCAGGTAGGGGTGACGCTACGGCGCCAACAAAAAGTTAACCAGGGGATTGTTTCAAATGCACGAGCCACAGATCAAGCACATTCCCTGATCCATGTCAGAAAATTCCTACATAAACGCCGGATATTTCCCGCAGATAAAATTTGCTTCAAGTGCCAAGATTAAGTTGTCGCCGTAGGGACATTATGGATGACACCAAGGCGCACGGATGCACCAGGGATTGAAACACTTGCCAACCAAGCAGGGCGACATCGCCCCGGCTCCCACGGATCAGGGAGCCGGGGCTTTTTCTTTTCTGTCTGCCGGCTGGTCATCCACGGGCCAGAGACGCTGATCTGCGCCTTCGAAAACATCCCAAAGCGCCTGGTAGTTTTTCCCGCTCCGGGGATGCATCTCTTCACCCGCAACCTCAGACAGCGGCAACAGGACAAAGGCGTAACGGGTGATTTCATCCCTCGGCAGCTGCAGTTTTGGTGTATCTATCACCTGGTCACCGTAGGTCAACAGGTCAATATCGAGGGTTCTGGGGGTATATTTGTCTCCCGAGCGCACCCGGCCATTGGCATCTTCGATCCCCCGCAGCCGCTGGGCCAGCGTTTCAACAGGCAAACCGGTTTCAATCCCCACCACCAGATTGTAAAAACTCTCTCCATCAAAACCGACAGCCTCACTCTCATAGACGCGGGAGACCACCAGTTCACCGAATTGAGCCTTCAGATCATGCAGTGCCTGAGTGATATGGCGCTGTCTGTCGATATTGCTGCCCAGGCTCAACCAGACTCTGACCACCGCAGGCTCAGTCACGACTGCCCCGCTCGATGATGACCCCGACATCCCGTGCCGCACTTACCGCACCGATCTTGTTCATGGTCAACCGCACCCAAGGCACTTCGAACTCATCGAGCACGATCTCCGCACAGCGCTCCGCCAGCGTCTCCACCAACTGGAACTCACTCTCCTCCACGAACTGAATCAGCCGCTTGGAGACCGCCTTGTAATCCAGGGTATCGTCGATATGATCGCTCTTTGCCGCGCGGGCGATATCAGCCCCCATTTCGAGATCGAGCACCACCGGCTGCCTGATCTCCCGCTCCCAGTCGTAGATACCGATTACCGTCTCGATGCGCAGGTTTCTGATGAAGACAATATCCATAGTTTCTCGTTATTGTTTAGCTATTGAGAAATGACATGTTAGAGATACGGAGGAGAAAATCCAATCCGGTGAGCACCTTCCGTGTCAGCAGGTATTGACCTTGTAGTGGCTTAGGGTTCCAATTCACCTATGATCATTGAAATACTGCTCGTACTCGGCGCCTACCTGTTGGGCTCCATCTCCAGCGCCATCATCGTCTGCAAATTAATGCGGCTGCCCGACCCCCGCACCCAGGGCTCCAACAACCCCGGCGCCACCAATGTGCTGCGAATCGGCGGCAAAAAAGCCGCAGCAATCACTTTGCTGGGTGACATGCTGAAAGGGCTGATCCCGATGCTGATCGCCCATCTGCTCACCGACTCACCGCTGATCCTCGCCCTCACCGCCATGGCGGCCTTCCTCGGTCATCTCTATCCACTGTTTTTTGGCTTTCAGGGAGGCAAGGGTGTGGCGACTGCGCTGGGCGTGCAGTTCGGCCTGCACTGGGCAGTCGGTGGCTCAGTGGCACTGGTTTGGCTCTTCATGGCCAAGGTACTTAACATCTCCTCCCTGGCCGCCCTCGTCTCCATGGCAGTGGCCCCTGTTTTTGTCTGGTACTTCTGGCCGGCACCGGAGCTGATCATCATGCAGACAGTGATGAGCACTATTTTGTTCTGGCGTCACCGCAGCAACATCCGCAACCTACTGCAGGGAGTGGAGGGAAAGGTTAAAGGTTAAAGGTTAAAGGCAAAAGGCTGGCAAATCTACGATTTGCCCGATTCTTGAGTCAAGCATGTAGGCCCGATCAAGCGTAGCGGATCGGGCAATCAGGATGCTATTGAGGTTGCCGGTTCCGCTACGCTTGAACCGGCCTACGGCCCTTTCACCTTTTGCCTTTTTTCTTAAACCGCCCCCAAGCTCTCCATCTTCCAGCGGGGATTGGCGGAAAACCGCAACGGCTCACTCTGCCCGGCCCGCAGACGCTGCCAACCCGCGTAGGCGATCATCGCCCCATTGTCGGTGCAGAATTCCGCTCGCGGGTAGTAAGCGCGTCCGCCCTCTTTCACCATCATCTCACCAATGCATTCACGCAAACGGCGATTGGCACTCACACCGCCCGCCATTACCAGGGTCTTGACGCCGGTCTGCCTTACCGCACGGCGACACTTGATCATCAGGGTATCCACCACCGCATCCTCGAAGGCCCGGGCAATATCCGCCAGGGTCTGCCGGGGCAGCGGATCGCCTTCCTCCCGCTTGGCCGCCTGCTGGGTATTGAGGGCAAAGGTCTTGAGTCCACTGAAACTGAAGTCCAACCCGGGACGATCTGTCATCGGACGCGGAAAACGGTAGCGCTTGGGATTGCCATCCAGCGCCAGTTTCGCCAGCTCCGGTCCACCGGGATAGGGTAAATCCAGTAGTTTGGCGGTCTTGTCGAACGCCTCACCCGCCGCATCATCCAGCGACTCCCCCAGTAGGCGGTATCTGCCGATCCCATCCACTTCGACCAGCTGGGTATGTCCACCGGAGACCAGCATGGCGATAAACGGGAAGCCGGGCGGCTCCTTCTCCAGCATCGGCGCCAACAGATGCCCCTCCATGTGGTGCACGCCCACCGCCGGCACCTGCCAGGCCCAGGCCAGACTGCGCCCAATCGCACTACCTACCAGCAAGGCCCCCACCAGACCGGGGCCAGCCGTGTAGGCCACGCCATCGATGGACTCACTGCGGATCTGCGCCTGATGAAAAACTTCCCGAATCAGCGGCAAAGCCTTGCGCACATGGTCACGCGAAGCCAGCTCCGGCACCACTCCCCCGTATTCGGCATGAATTTCGATCTGACTGTGCAGCGCATGAGCCAGCAGGCCACCATCGCTATCATAGACAGCCACACCGGTCTCATCACAAGAGGTCTCTATTCCCAAAACCCGCATATTCTGTCGTTTCCCCATAGAGCATGTACGATTAACTTTGCAAAACCCGGCATCTGTGCGTAAAATTCGCGCCTTTCACCGTTTGCAAAGCTTAACAGAGTCCTAGGAAGCACACACAGATGCCCAACGTACGCGTCAAAGAGAACGAACCTTTTGAAGTTGCTATGCGCCGTTTCAAGCGCTCCTGCGAGAAGGCCGGCGTCCTCGCCGAAGTCCGTCGCCGCGAGTTCTATGAAAAACCCACTTGGGAGCGCAAGCGCAAGGCTGCGGCAGCGGTCAAGCGTCACCTGAAGAAGGTCTCGCGCGAGAACCGTCGCTGGGAACGCCAGTACTGATCCTATCTGACCGACGCTTCGGCAATGTTGAAACAACGGATTCTGGATGATGTAAAGACCGCCATGAAGGCGAGGGACAAGCCCCGGCTTGGCACCCTTCGCCTGATCACTGCTGCAATCAAACAACGCGAAGTCGACGAGCGTATCGAACTCGACGACACGCAGGTGCTGACCATCCTGGACAAGATGATCAAACAGCGCCGGGATTCGATCAGTCAGTTCGAACAAGCAGGACGCACCGAGCTGGTTGAACAGGAACAGCGCGAAATCGAAGTCATTCAGGACTATCTGCCGGAGGGCCTGAGCGACGAAGAGATTGTCACAATGATCGACGAGGCCATCAGCGCCACAGGTGCCAGTGCCATGCAGGACATGGGCAAGGTGATGGGACAGTTGAAACCAAAGATGCAGGGCCGTGCCGACATGGGCAAGGTCAGCGGACTGGTAAAGCAGAAACTGGCAGGCTGACAGCCACATCCAGATCTTCCGCCGGCAACTCCACTTTCCGCTATCCTTAAGCGGACCCTGTTGCTGAGAGCCGCCAGACATCATGGCAGGAAGAATCCCCCCTCAATTTATCGATGACCTCCTCACGCGCGTGAATATCGTCGACGTGGTCAACCACCGCGTCTCCCTGAAAAAAGCCGGCAGAGACTACCAGGCCTGCTGCCCGTTCCACGACGAAAAAACCCCCTCCTTCACCGTCAGCGCCGAAAAACAGTTCTATCACTGCTTCGGTTGCGGCGCCCACGGCTCCGCCATCGGGTTTCTGATGGAGTATGACAACCTGGGCTTCGTCGAAGCCGTCGAGGATCTCGCAGGCATGGCGGGTCTGGAAGTCCCCAGAGAGGCTGGAGTCTCGCAAGGGCCGGATCTGCGACCGCTCTACGATCTGCTTGAAAAGTCGGCTGACTTCTACCGCAGTCGACTGCGCGAACATCCACAGGCCCCACAAGCGGTCCAGTACCTGAAAAACAGGGGTCTGAGCGGCGAGATCGCTGCCGCCTTCGGCATCGGTTACGCCCCGCCCGGCTGGGACAACCTGCTGAAACATTTTGGCACCGATGAACAGGCCATCGGCAGACTGCGCGAAACCGGGCTCATCTCGGAACCCGACGAAAAACGTTACGACCGTTTCCGCAACCGAATCATCTTCCCCATTCGAGACCAGCGCGGCCGAACTGTCGGCTTTGGCGGGCGTGTACTGGATGACAGCACACCCAAATACCTCAATTCACCGGAAACCCCCCTGTTCCATAAAGGCCGTGAGCTCTATGGGCTTTATGAGGCCAAGCAGGCACTGCGCAAGATCGAGCGTCTGCTGGTGGTCGAAGGTTACATGGATGTGGTTGCCCTGGCCCAGTTCGGCATTCGCAATGCCGTGGCCACGTTGGGCACCGCCACCACACCGGAACATCTGGAGCTGATCTTTCGCACCTGTCCTGAGGTGGTCTTCTGTTTCGATGGCGACCGAGCGGGACGCGACGCTGCCTGGAAGGCACTGCAGACTGCCCTGCCTGTGATGCGCGAGGGGCGCGAAGCCCGTTTCCTCTTCCTGCCGGACGGCGAAGACCCCGACACCCTGATCCGCAAGGAGGGTAGCGAAGCGTTCGACCTGCGTCTGGATCAGGCACAGCCACTCTCAAACTTCCTGCTCGAGCACCAGGCGTCCCAGGTTCGCATGGACACCATCGATGGACGCGCCCGGCTGGCCGAACTGGCGAGACCCCTGCTGGAGAAACTGCCTCCCGGCATCTTCCGTCGCATGATGTATCAGCAACTGGAGCAGACAGTGGGCCTGCAGAGCGGCACTCTTGGCAATAGCGCCAATCCGCCCCAACCCGGCATGCGCCCTCCCGCATCGGGTGGGGAGTATCGGAAACAGCGGCCCAAACTGATCAGCAACGCCATCGCCCTGCTGCTCGACATGCCAACCGTGGCACCGGTAGCAAAAGAAGTATCCGACGACTGGAAAAACTGGGACACACCGGGAATCCCTCTACTGCATGAATTACTTGAAATTATCCATACCCATCCTACGCTTAATAAAGCAACACTACTCGAACGTTGGCGTGATCGGGATGAGTATCCCAAACTGGCGAAAATTGCGGCACGCCGATTTGATTTTCCAGGCATGGATCATGAAGCGGAGTTTCGTGACGTACTAAACAGGCTTGTCGATCAATATAGAAAAGCCAATACATTGGCGCCAAGGAACGCGCCGCTCAGTGAGATGTCTGAAGAGCTGTCGGAGCTTAGACAAAGATTTCCCGGCAAAATAGAGGCCGACAATGAAAACGAATAGCGCACAGGGACAACTGACGTAAAACACAGACCCGTCACATTTCGGATAAAACGCATGGAAACAAGGCGCAATTCAAGGCATTACTGGAAAATAATTAAACAAACGTGCTAGAATGGGCAGTTCGTTTATCGGCTCGTATGCACCCGTATAACAAGGTAAAAGATGAATCAGGAAAAACAGCAATCCCAGCTAAAACAACTGATTGCAAAGGGAAAGGAACAGGGATTCCTGACCTACGCGGAAGTTAACGATCACCTGCCCGAAGGCATTGTCGAGCCGGAACAGATCGAAGATATCGTGCGGATGATCAACGACATGGGGATCACCGTCCACGAAACCGCTCCCGACCTCGAAGACAGCAACCTCAGCGACAACGCCGTCTCCACCGACGAAGACGCCGCCGAGGAGGCCGCTGCCGCCCTCGCCAGTGTCGACAGTGAATTTGGCCGCACGACCGATCCAGTCCGCATGTATATGCGGGAGATGGGCACCGTTGAACTGCTGACCCGTGAGGGCGAACTCCGTATCGCCAAGCGCATCGAGGACGGCCTCATCCAGGTCTCTGCCGCGCTTGCCACCTTCCCGATCACCATCGACCTGCTGGCAACCAGACTGGAAAACGTCGAGGCTGGCGAAACCCGCATGGCGGATGTCACCAACGGTTTCATCGACCTGAAAGAAATTAACGAGATCCCCACCCCTGCCAGCATCGCCGCCAAAAACAGGGCCCGCGAGGAAGCCAAAGAAGCAAGAGTGGCAAACGGCGAAGAGGAGGAGGAACCGGAAAATACCGGCCCCGATCCTGAAGAGGTCGCCGCCAAGGCAAAAGAGCTGCGCAAGTGCTACAAAGCACTCTGCACCACACTGAAGAAAAACGGCCGGGCCAGCACCAAAACCCAGAAGGCGGTGGATAAAGTCATTGAGAGCTTTCTTGAATTCAAGCTGGTACCCAACACCTTTAACCTGCTGGTCAATACGCTACGCAGCGCCATCGTGCGCATCCGTGCCCAGGAGAGAATCATCATGGGTCTGTGCGTCGACAGAGCCCGCATGCCCCGCAAAGAGTTTATCGTCTCTTTTCCAGACAACGAGACCAACCTGGACTGGATTCACGACCAGATCAAAAGCGGCAAAGGCTATTCAGAGGCACTGGAAGAGTACGCAGACGAGATCCTGCGGTCACAGAAACGCCTCCTAGCCCTGGAAACCGAATGCATGCTGACAATCGGCGAGATCAAAGAGGTAAACCGCAAAATGTCCATCGGCGAGGCAAAGGCACGCCGCGCCAAAAAGGAGATGGTGGAAGCCAACCTGCGGCTGGTTATCTCCATCGCCAAGAAGTACACCAACCGCGGCCTGCAGTTCCTCGACCTGATCCAGGAGGGCAACATCGGCCTGATGAAGGCGGTGGACAAGTTCGAATATCGGCGCGGTTACAAATTCTCCACCTACGCCACCTGGTGGATTCGTCAGGCCATCACCCGCTCCATTGCGGACCAGGCCCGCACCATCCGCATCCCGGTGCACATGATCGAAACCATTAACAAACTCAACCGCATCTCCCGTCAGATGATCCAGGAGATGGGCCGGGAAGCCACGCCCGAAGAGCTGGCTGTACGCATGGAGATGCCTGAAGACAAGATCCGCAAAGTCTTGAAAATCGCCAAGGAACCGATCTCCATGGAGACCCCCATCGGCGATGACGAAGACTCCCACCTCGGCGACTTCATCGAAGACTCCGGCGTTGTTTCACCGGTAGAGTCTGCGACTGCTGAAGGCCTCGGCGAAGCGACCCAAAACATGTTGAGCGGCCTCACCGGTCGCGAGGCGAAAGTCCTGCGCATGCGCTTCGGCATCGATATGAACACCGATCACACCCTGGAGGAGGTCGGCAAACAGTTCGACGTCACCCGCGAGCGTATCCGGCAGATCGAAGCCAAGGCCCTGCGCAAACTGCGCCACCCTTCCCGCTCCGACCGACTGCGCAGCTTCCTGGATAACGAATAGAACGCCACAGCACAAAAAGACCGCGGGTACGGCGAGCGTACCCACGGCCTTTTTGCTACAATCCTCACGCCCTATTCGGGCCCTTAGCTCAGTTGGTTAGAGCAGGGGACTCATAATCCCTTGGTCGAAGGTTCAAGTCCTTCAGGGCCCACCATTTAAAATCAACAAGTTACAGGCAATTTAAACTACAGACACTTTCTAACGGTGCACATTCAGTGCACGATCATGAAGCTCTTTGTAGTCTGAAAAAGGATAATCAGATACTCATGTTTGACCTCAACCTCGACCTATCCCCAAACATAAGTCTTAAGCAGAAAAATTGCCGGCTGGTTGATCTCATCAGTAAAGTTGTTTGCTTCAATCAAGGGAAATTAGCTGAATATGGCTACCTTGCGGGAGAAAAGCACAAAGCCCTCAAAGACGCAATGAGAGGGACTGGAGAAAAAAACAAAAGCGACATCAAAACGTTACGTGACGAACTCACCAATTATCTGAATCTCGAACTTAAAAATGCTTCTGACGAAAACTTCAAGTTTCTAAAACAATATTTTGAAGGCAGGTCCGAACTAGAACCAAGGATCTGTATTAAGGTCCACAATGAAGGAAAAATTGTCCCTTTATTCCGTGATCGGAGATCAATCGATGACGAATCATACCCGATCGAAGCCAATACAGGATTTAGCGAGATAGCCAATAAAACTGGGTATCAATTCCTGTGCAACAATATTCCTGCCGCAATTAAGAATAATTCCTATGTGAACGCCAGAATAAACTCTGATCGAGTTACACATTACAAGGAACAAAACATCTTTGAGAGACTCAGAAAGGTCGATGACACTGATTGGGCAAAATGCTGGAACGAGGTTGAAGGGGTAGCAGGTGAACGTAACTATCCCCCATTGGAAACCTGTTATAAGTCCACGCTTATCATACCGATGACATTGTTGAACAACACTTTATCTGGCGAGTTCATACAACGCTTTGAAATCGAAGAGAAAGTTTCCCCTCGATCCATCTATGGCTTTCTATGCTTTGATCATCAAGAGATAAATTATTTTAATAAAAAACCCGACATTACAATCGGTTATATCCTAGCAGATATGCTATCTTTGTATTTAATAAACAGCCTCACATACGTAGACTACTCGACTACTTTTTCTGCTGTCGAAGAGCTACTTGCTCAAGGTTCCGAATAAGGACAACACTGATATGCACACCAAGAAAAATCAGAGTAACTACTCAGGGCAAAAGTATCACAGCAGGGACGCCACTCAGAACAACCATGTTGTAAGCGTCGGCCACACACTGATCGACTTCGCTCGCACAAACGCTCGAGCTGAACTTAAGCAACAAGAACCAAAAAAACGCTAAGCCTACCCGTTTCTTGCGCTGTACCCGCGCCCCCCATACCGCTGGTCTTCACTGCTATGGCCCAGCTAATCGGCCAGCCCTGTTCGCACTATGCTGAGTTCACTTGGTGCGTCGATCCCAATTTTTACCTGAACGTCTGCTTCCAGAACACAGAACAGTTAGCACTATTCCACTATTCCAATAGGGGACGCACCACGTTTTTAGCTGACTGAAAGTCTGCTACCTGTGGGATTATTAGGGACGTACCCTAATTTCTCCCACCAATTTCACCCAAATAGAAATCGACACCAGTGGATTGTTCAATGGTTTTGTATCCATGAAACTCTGTACCATTGTCGGCTGTATTGGTTCTTGTATTCAACCTCGAAGTGCCTCGGTTACTTGACATCTTTCGATGTTTTCCATGACACTTGAGATTAAACTTACAGTTGCACTTCGCGGTTGAATGCATGATGAAAAAGAAAGAAAAGAAAAAGCTAAAGAAGAAAGACAAGATTCGTGTACCGGGCGCCGTAAAGAATCAGGCAGACATCCAGGACCTAAAACAGAGGATCAAACGACTGGAGGCTGAACTCAAACACTGCGAAAACACAATTGAGGCCCTGCGCCACCAAGTCAAGGACAACAAAACCGAAAAAAGCAAAAAGAGGAAGCCGGGTAATAGTGCCGTGAAATCCCTGCGGGCTCAACAGTCAAACACAGTAGCAGTTGCCCAAAGAAATGCCTGGAAGCGCCATCGTTACCTACGGGACAGGTACGATTTCCATCTTGAAAACAGCCATGACAAACCCAATGCCAGAGATCTTGCAGATAAGGATCTGAGACAGGAGTACGGAGAGAAAGCCGGTTTCTCTAAACAGGAATTAGAGCACATATTATCCTGACTGAATTGGCGCATGCAGCCATGAGCGGTGGTTTGTTAAGCGCCGACAGTTATTACTCTGAACCTAAATATCTGAATGATTTTATAAAATTATGTCGTATTACAATTGAAGGTAATACAAGCGAATATGAGCACTGAATCGTGCCAGCGCAGTCCACCATGATCCCTCCTGAATCGGTTTCTGCTGCCTTATCGTCGTTTACCCTCATCGCCTTGGCGGAGATCGGAGATAAGAGTCAGCTAGTGTGTATGACTCTGGCAACACGCCACCGTCATTGGCCCGTACTGCTCGGTGCTACGTTGGCATTTCTCATATTGAATGCACTCGCGGTTTTGTTCGGCGCAGGTATTGCAGCATGGGTTCCTGAGCGCATACTTGCTGGCGTTGTAGCGGTGATGTTCGGTGTCTTCGGTATTCACACTCTTCTTCACAAGGATGATGAGGAGTCGGATGAGATAGAGGAAATGCCGGGCCACGGTATCTTCTACACAACGCTGCTTTTGATCCTGGTGGCGGAATTCGGTGACAAGACCCAGATCGCGGTGGCGGGCTTGGCTGGCAGTATGGCACCTTGGCCTGTGTGGCTGGGGGCAACAGCAGCCCTGATATTGGTCACAGCGCTTGGGGTCTGGGCAGGACGTACGCTGTTGCAACGTATACCACTTCGTTGGCTGCACTTGCTCAGTGGTGGATTATTCATGACGTTCGCTTTGATGGCTGCATGGCGAGCACTAGTCTGAGGTAACTCTAACCTAAACCCAGACAGCGTAAGCTATGATGACTATGAGCAGCAATTGTTTAAGATGAGAAAAGTTGCTTAACTTGGCGTCACAAATAGGTTGACCACGTCAATAAACAGGCGGATTTCTCAACCCCCGTTTTATCCCTGACTGAACTGATTCATCCCCCAGTTCCATGACTTCAACAGGGTCTGGCCAGACAGAGCAAACCACTCGACCTGCAGCTCGGGGAAACTCACAACGGCACAGCTATGATTGCACAGGGTACTGCCGGGGTTGATCACCAGGGTGTCGCCCAGCCGCTCGACAAACACCTGATGAGTATGGCCGACCACCAACACATCGTAAGAAAATCCCTGCAAACGGCCGGTCCAGTATACTCGCTGCTCGTCAATTGGTTCACCGCACTCATCCAGCAACCTGATCCCATCCATGAAAGAATCCGGTGGGCTGGCATGAACCATATACAATTCCCTGCCTGCTACCGCCATCTCCAGCGAGGCAGGCAGACCGCTCAGATAACGATAGGTGAATGAATCCACCTTATCTGCCGCACGATCGAGATACCAGACCTCATGGTTGCCTGTAACGCATGCACAACCATTCGCCATCAACAGCTCGACAGTCTTGTCCAACTCCTCTCCATAACCGGCGATATCGCCAGCGCAGAGGACGTGCTCCACCCCCTCATGCCGGAATATAGACAGCGCCTCTTCAACCGGCCCTGGCGTGGCATGAGGGTCGCTGATGATGCCTATTTTTGTGTTCAATGTACCTTTCTAACGCAAAGTCATACTCTATGTTTAGGAGCATCCACACAGCTAAACTCAATACAGACGGTCGATGCAGCCTATGTTCAAAGTATAGGAGGAAGACAGCGATATGGGGCAGACCCTTCCAGCAAACCCACTCGAACAAATGGCCAAGCAGTTGCTGAACCAGCGCCGTCGAGCGATAGATTGCCATGCCCCCGCTACGGCTGCTGAAACGGCAACAGCAGCCGCAAAACGGTAAGAAGGCTGACCGCCATTTATGATGGTGCACCACATGAAGAACATTGTGCGTGTCTGAAAATCCATGATGCTTCTTTTTCAGCATCGGGTACAGTTGGCCTCACTGCCCTCTTAAAAGCACCTCGAACTCCTCCGCCGGAACGGGTCGGCTGTAGAGGTATCCTTGTCCCTCATCACACTGAAGCGCATAGAGAAACCGTGCCTGTTCCTCATTCTCTATGCCCTCGGCGGTGATTTTGAGACCTAGACTGTGGCCAAGCGAGATCACAGCCGTCGTAATCGCGCGGTTCTCCGGGTCATCCAATATGTCTTTCACAAACGAACGATCGATTTTTAGACGATCTATTGGCAGTTGTTTCAAGTAGGCCAGTGATGAATAGCCTGTACCGAAATCATCAATCGCCAGGCTGACTCCCATTGAACGCAACCTTTCAAGAGAACCGATAGTCTTTTTGGCCTGCTGCATGATGAAGGTTTCGGTAACTTCAATCTCCAGCGCGCCGGGTTCAAGACCGGTTTCAGCCAGGATTCGCTCGACGGTGGCCACGATGTTATCACGCATCATTTGAGGACCCGCCACATTGACTGCGATATGCTCCATGAGAAGTCCACTTCGCCGCCATTGCGCAGCTTGGGCGCAGGCGGTTCGTAGCACCCATTCACCAATGGGGATGATCAGGCCGCTCTCTTCCGCAACGGGAATAAAGCGTAAGGGTGAGATAATACCCTCTTCGGGATGAAGCCAGCGGATGAGCGCCTCTGCACCAACGATTTTTCCCTTCACTGGTGAGTATTTGGGTTGGTAATAGACTCTGAACTGCTCTTGTTCGAGCGCCTCTCTCAGTCCCGCCTCAAGTTTCACTCGCTCGTATGCGACTGCTGTCATCTCCTTGCGATAGAAACTGAACGCACCACGCCCTTGCGACTTGGATCGATACATCGCCGTGTCTGCATGCTTGAGCAGTGTCAAGACATCGGTCCCGTCCTCCGGAAATACGCTGATCCCCAGGCTCACACTCGTTTGCAGCGTTTGGCTTCCGATGCGGATGGGCTGACTGAACACCGACAATATCTTCTCAGCCGCCACTGCGGCGGCGCCGGTATCGGGAACTCTTTCCAGGACGACCGCAAATTCATCTCCACCCAGGTGCGCAACCGTATCCTCCTCCCTGAGGATCGATCTGACGCGCGCACCAACTTCCCACAGCACTTTGTCACCGACCGGGTGCCCGAACGCATCATTGATGCGCTTGAAGTGGTCAAGGTCGAGACACAGCACCGCCACCTGATGGCCTTCACGCTGTGCCTGTTGCAGCGCGTGCTCACAGAGTGTGTTGAATAACAGCCGATTGGGCAGATCGGTAAGTACATCATAATGGGCCAGCCGGGAGATCCTCTCCTCAGAGAGCTTCTGTTCTGTAATATCGGAGAAGATCCCAATGTATTGCGTAACTTTCCCCTGTTGGTCACGAACGGCGGAAATGTTCTGCCAAACCGGAAAAACCTCCCCGTCCTTACGCCGGTTCCATATCTCGCCGCTCCAGTGTCCCTTCCCGGTTAGAGTTAGCCATAATCTCTGGTAGAAGGTGTCGTCGTGATGCTGGGAGCGCAGGAACCCCGCTTTTTGACCAACGACCTCTTCTGGTGAGTACCCGGTGATCTCTGAAAAGGCCCGATTGACACGCAGAATCCTGCTATCGATGTCTGTGATGAGGATGCCTTCGTTAGCGTTTTCAAACACGCTTGATACCAGACGCAGCTCCGCCTCGTCCCGCTTGGCTTCGGTGATATCCTCCGCAATACCCACAACGCGATAGATTTCACCCTCGGCATTGCGAACTGGATAGCCGCGCGCCTTGATCCAGCACACAGAACGATCCGGGCGAACGACACGATATTCAGGAAATTCGATTTCCGCCAGATCACCCTGGCTCTTCTCGGTGATGAAATCCGTGACCCTGCTTAGGTCATCAGGATGAATCGCGTCCAGCCAGGAGAGTGGCTTCTGATAGAGCGATTCACAGGAACGGCCCCATACCTCTTCATAGGCGGGACTGACATAGATGACCTTCTGCCAATCGGGAGTCACGAGCCAGAAGACCTCACGGATGTGCTCGGTAAGCTGCCTGAAGTTCTGTTCACTGGCGCGCAGGCGCTCTTCCATCTGCTTACGCTCGGTAATATCCCGCACGACTCCCCGATAACCCAGATAGCCCCCATCTTGGTCGAATTTCAGGATACCACTGGTCTCAAGGAACACCAGCCGCCCTGTTTTGTGCCGGCTGACATATTCGAGTCCCTTAAACGGCTTACCTGACTCTACGATGGCGTCGTACACAGCCGTCACTCTTTCCGCTTCATCCCGTGGCATCAAGTCAAACGGCGTTTTGCCAATTACCTCCTCGGGCCTGTAACCGAGCAATTTCTCGATTTTGGAACTCACATAAGTATATCGTGCGTCCGGCCCCACTTCACAAATACTGTCACTGCTTACCTCCACCAGATCGCTGTATCGCGCTTCACTTTTCAGCAGGGCAAACTCGGCTTGTTTGCGCTCGCTGATGTCCTGGAGTGCGCCGATGACACCATTCGGTCTCCCCATGCCATCGAAGCGGGTGGCAACCCAGATTCCATAAATGCCGCTGCCACTGGAGAAATTTAGCGAGAGCTCGATGTATCCCTTCTGGTCAGAGGACAACAATCTTTCGATCAGTTTGCGGAATCCAGCCCGGTCTGGCTTTTCGAGCGCCTCCACCAGGCTATCCATGTTTGGGTAGGCCTCTGAAAACGGCGTTTCAGAGCACGGACAGGTTTCTTCACTCCACAGCAACTCGTCTGAGTAGAGATCGTATTCCCAGATTATCAGCCCCGTAGCCTTGACGGCCAGGCTCAACCGGGCCTCACTGTTGACCACACCCTGGATCAGCTCCCTGGTCTGTACCCCATAAATCCCCTGCCCGATATTTTCACCGCTGGGCGCCCCCTCTCCCTCGACCAGCCATCGTTTGCTCACATGAAAATACTGGGTCAGACGATTGAGCTTGGCCGTTGATATATTTCCACCGTTGAGCCAGCTATGCAGCGATTGTCGTGAGACCCCCAACGCTTTCGCCAGCTCGCTGAGAGAGAGACCCTGTTCTCCGGCAAGTTGGGACAATCGCTTTCCAAAACCAATATCCATAGAGGCACTACGTCCATTGCCATTTTACATTTTGACATTATTGGACATTTCTCCTATAAATTAAAGGGATAAATTCCAAGGCAGTTCCTCCATTTTCAGCTGAGATGGATCGACCTGTTTCCAGCTTCGATTCTCAAGTAAACGAGAACTTCAAAGCGGCTTTCTGAGGCACTGCCTCCAAATCCATTCCCAACTATGATTAGATATATCGACTAACAAAAATCCGGACTTTTCCAGGCAGTGCCCATTATTTCCGACATCAAAGACTTGGATGAAAAACAGACTTCCACGCAGCTGCTTGCCGTCGTGGGTGAACTGGTGGCTGAACTTCATCCCGGACAAGCCAATCCTCCTGAGCCAAAACTGGCCGACAGGCTGGACAGCGACCTTGGTTTCGACAGCCTCAGCCGGGTTGAACTGCTGACCCGGATGGAACAACAATTTGCCGTACAGTTGCCCGAGCAGCTGTTCGCAACGGTCGAAACACCGGCGGATATCCTCCAAAGCATCCTCTCCGCAGATCCAACGCTGCAGGAGAAGATGCGCGCCCGACCCCAGTCACCCGAAGTCGCATCTCTCGCCCTACTCCCGGAACAGGCCGTAACCCTGCCGGAGGTACTCGAATGGCACAGCAAACAGAGCCCCAACCACACCCATATCCTTCTTTATGGTGACGGCGAGCAACCCACACCGATCAGTTACAAAAAACTCTGGCAGGGTGCGCGCAGGGTTGCGATCTCTCTGATTGAACGCGGCCTGCAACCCAGTCAAACAGTTGCGATCATGCTGCCCACAGGGGCCGACTATCTCTTCAGTTTCTTCGGCATTCTGTTGGCCGGCGCCACCCCTGTTCCCATCTATCCACCCGTCAGACTCTCCCAGATCGAGGATCATCTGAAACGGCATGTGCGCATCCTGGAAAATGCCGGCGCGGTCATGCTGATCACCGTCCCGGAGGCAAAGAGCGTCTCTATCCTGCTGAGGAATCTGCTCAATCAGGATCTGCAGATCCTGGTATCAAATGATCTAAATCGTGAGTCCGTTTCGACGCCACTGCCGCGTTCCCGACCTGATGACATCGCCTTCATCCAATACACCTCCGGCAGCACGGGTTCACCAAAGGGTGTGCAGCTGAGTCATTACAATCTGCTGGCAAATATCCGTTCTATGGGGGAGGCGATTGCGATCACTCCAGAAGATGTCTTCGTCAGTTGGCTGCCCCTCTATCACGACATGGGATTGATCGGCGCCTGGCTCGGCAGTCTCTATTTCGGCATTCCCCTGGTGTTGATGTCACCCCTGCGGTTTCTGGTCAGACCACAACGCTGGCTGTGGGCGATTCACGATCACAAGGGCACTCTCTCCGCCGCACCCAACTTCGCTTACGAACTCTGTCTGAAAAAAGTCCGGGACGAGGAGATCGAAGGCCTGGATCTCAGCAGCTGGCGCATGGCTTTCAATGGTGCCGAGCCCGTAAGCCCCGCCACTATCCGTCGCTTCAGCAGCCACTTTTCCAGCTATGGCTTTGCTAACAATACAATGGCGCCGGTCTACGGCTTGGCGGAGTGTTCAGTGGGTCTGGCATTCCCCCCCCCCGGCAGGATCGCCCCTATCGATCGCATTCAGCGCCGCCCGATGCGGGAGTCCGGTCTGGCGTTTGTGGCCGGGGAGGGTGATCAGTACCCCCTGGAGTTCGCCGCCTGTGGAGCGCCACTAACGAATCACGACATCCGTATCCTGGACAAAACCGGCCAGGAGCTGCCTGACCGACAGGAGGGCCACCTGCAGTTTCAGGGGCCATCCGCCACCCGTGGATACTTTCGCAACCCCAAAGCCACCCACCAGCTGTTTGACGGCGACTGGCTCGACTCCGGCGACATGGCCTATAGGGTTGGAGATGAGATCTATCTGACTGGCCGCAGCAAGGACATGATCATCCGTGCCGGTCGCAATATCTATCCGCAGGAGGTGGAAGAGAAAATCGGAGAGCTCGAAGGTATCCGCAAGGGCTGCGTGGCGGTTTTCGGTCACCTGAATGAGGCAACAGGCACCGAGGGGTTGGTGGTGATGGCCGAAATCCGGGAGACGGCAGCGGCTACACAAGAGCGGTTACGCACCGAGATCATACGCTCACTTAGCCAACTGATCGATGCACCACCGGACGACATCGCCCTGGTGCCGCCACACACCGTACTCAAGACATCGAGTGGCAAGATACGCCGCGCTGCCTGCCGTGAAGCTTATGAACAGGGTGAACTGATCAAAGGCCGCCCAGCAGTCTGGCGGCAGTTTGCGGATCTGATTGCCGCCGGTCTGCCGGTACAGTTGCAGAGATGGCGACACAAAACCGGCGAGTTGCTCTACGCCGGATATGCCTGGACCCTGTTCCTTGTCGGCGCCACGATTGTCTGGCTGCTCGTGATTCTGCTTCCAGGCACCGGCCTGCGTCGCCGCATCATGCACCACAGCGCCAGGCTGCTGATGAAACTCTGCGGCATCCGCCTGCAGGTCGAGGGACTGAACCATATACCGGAAAACCGGGTCTCGGTACTGGTGGCCAACCACTCAAGTTATCTGGATGGTCTGATTCTGATCGCAGCAGTGCCGTTCACCTTTCATTTCGTGGCAAAGGCGGAACTGCAGGAAAAATTCATTCCCGGTCTGTTTCTGCGCCGCATCGGCACCTTCTTTGTCGAACGTTTCGACCATGGCGGCGGAGCCGGCGACACAGCCTTTCTGTCTAAACAGACACAACAGGGGGAGACACTGCTGTTTTTTTCCGAAGGCACCTTTACCGCCCGTGAAGGCCTGCAGCATTTCCGCTTGGGGGCATTTGTCACCGCCACACAAAACAGGGTTCCGGTCATACCGGTAACCCTCAAGGGCAGCCGAAAACTGCTGCCCGCCAACTGCTGGAAACCCCAAAGAAATCCTCTCAAAGTGATCGTGGGGGAACCCATTACCCCATCGGGGGATGAGTGGCAGGACGCCATTGACCTCCGCGATGGCACACGACGAGTCATACTCGAAACTTGCGAAGAGCCGGATCTCTCCTGGACCCCGTAGACAAAAACAGAACTATACCCATATTAAATTCATGTTTTGGGCTATCATGCCGCTATAAGCAGAAGAGTGCTTTTAAGTATCACTCCATTTAATCCAAGGCAAACCCTGAATTCGAATATAACTATTACTATGATTCAAGATACTGGCGAATTGGCAAAGGACGCTGGTGCGGAACAAAATATCAAAGCAGAGCAGACCCGGCTGATCTACCGGTCGATGCCGTTCTCTCTGCTCGCCATCCTGATCAACAGTTCAATACTGTCGCTCGTGTTGTGGCAGGTCATTGACCACTCGACGATCATCGGCTGGCTTGTTGCTGTCTACCTGACAACGCTCTACCGCTTTCTGACCTATCGCAATTTCCTCTCCACCACGCCAGCGCAGGGTAGGATCGAGTTTTGGAGAAGGCTGGCAATCCTCGGCGCCACTCTCTCCGGCGCACTATGGGGCGCTGCGTCTCTGCTGCTTTTTCCACTGGAACATGTTGCCTATCAGGCACTTCTGGTTTTTGTCATAGCCGGCATGTCGGCTGGAGCGGTCACCACCCTCTCCTCCATCTTTACAGCATCCGCAACCTTTCTGCTGCTGACATTGATACCGTTGGTCTGGCGTTTTCTCTTCCTGGAGTCAGATGTCGGTTATGCCATGACAGCCATGGGCATCCTCTTCATGCTGATAGTGGTCATCTCCTCCAAGCGGCTCAACCAGTCTATCCAGGAGTCACTCAAGGTACGTTATGAACGGCAGCTCGCTGAAGAGAAGATCATCTACCAGGCCCACTATGACGAATTGACCCAACTACCGAATCGCCGTCTGTTCATAGACCGTCTCAATCAGGAAATCACCCGTGCGCAACGGCATCAACACTTTGGCGCAATCCTGTTTCTCGATCTCGACCATTTCAAAAACATCAACGACTCCCTTGGTCACCGGGTGGGTGATAAACTCCTGCAGCAGGTTGCCCTACGACTCCGGCATCGAATCCGCAATGAAGATACCGCCGCCCGCCTGGGCGGTGACGAGTTTGTCATCCTGCTCACTGAGATCGGCGATAGCCGGGAGGTAACCTCCAGTTGGGTGCAGAATTTCACAGCGCAGATACAACTGTTATTCACTGAACCCTTCATAGTCCAGGAGCACGAACTGCACCTGAGCGCCAGTATCGGCATCACCCTGTTTCCCATCAATGGCGCTGTACCGGAAGACCTTCTGCAACAGGCCGATGTGGCGATGTACCGCGCCAAGGCAGAGGGGCGGGATCAGAGCCGCTTCTTTCTACCAAGCATGCAGGAGGCTGTTCATCAGCGCTTGGAGATCGAAAAGGGTCTGCGCAGAGCCTTGGCGACTGGTGAACTGGAACTCTACTATCAACTGCAGGTGGATATTACCGGGACATGTATCGGCGCAGAAGCACTTCTGCGGTGGAACCATCCGGAACGCGGACTCATCGCCCCGAATGAATTCATATCCGTGGCGGAAGAGACCGGACTCATCTATAAGATTGGTGACTGGGTACTCGCCACCGCTTGCAGGGATATGGCACAGATCGGACTCCACAGGCCAATCAACCTCTCCGTGAACGTCAGCCCAAAACAGTTTCGCGAGACCAACTTCGTTGAACGTGTGCAGAACATTATCAACAGGTGCCGGATCAACCCCTCACTACTGCGCTTCGAAATCACGGAAAATGTGCTGATAGAGAATTTCGAACAGACAGTAGAGCGCATGCAGCAGTTGAAAAAGTGTGGCATCAGTTTTTCGATCGACGATTTTGGTACCGGCCACTCTTCACTGGCCTACCTCAAGCGACTGCCTGTTGAGATGCTGAAAATCGACCGCTCATTCGTGCGCGACATCTCTACCGACCCCAACGATGCCATCATTGTGGAGACGATTCTCGACATGGCAAGACACATGGGGCTGAAGGTCGTGGCCGAAGGCGTGGAGACCCAGGAAGCCTTTGCATTCCTCAAAGAGAAAGGGTGTGAATATTTTCAGGGCTATCTATTTAGTCGTCCTGTGCCACTACAGGATCTGCTCGGCAAAATTGAGTCCACAGCCGCCTGATCCAGACGGAAATAACCAGGGGTTTTATAGGTATTCACCAATTACCAAAAAGCTTGAAATTACCTATAATCGGATCGTTTTACGTCAAGTTCGATCCGGGTGCAGTTTGTCCCAATCCGACTGACACTATACGTCAGCAGCGGCACAGCACCTGAGACTGCCCTTTTCCCGTGAGACTCGCCTTCCTTGGGGGCACCGCCTCAACCTGACCCACCAGATCTGCCGGCAATTTTCAAACTGAAATCAGATCCCTAACCCATCTTTGTCACTGCACTTCCCAATATCGACTAATTCTGTTGAATTTCCGTAAAAGCGAAAAATAATATTCATTTATAAAACAAAGAGATAAATTTCTAGCGTTGCTGAAAACCGAAATGTAGTGACATAAAGTGACGTTTGCCTATTGACGGCACACTGCCAAGATGGTTAGGGTGTCCCCATGTTCATTCGCCGCGTCAAAACCCGGACCACCGAAGACGGCAGTTGCTACTACAGCCACCGCCTGGTTGAGAACTATCGGGTAGCCGATCGCATTCGCCAGCGTACCCTGCTCAATCTTGGAACTCAGTTCAGTTTTCCGCGTGAGCAGTGGCAAGCGCTGACACAACGTGTCGAGCAGATTCTCCGGGGCCAGCACGATTTGTTGCTGTCCCCCACCGGAGAGTTG
>NZ_JAAVSH020000001.1:2365681-2394998 GCF_011947365.2 endosymbiont of Lamellibrachia barhami | reverse complement strand
ACCCAGGAAGCCTTTGCATTCCTCAAAGAGAAAGGGTGTGAATATTTTCAGGGCTATCTATTTAGTCGTCCTGTGCCACTACAGGATCTGCTCGGCAAAATTGAGTCCACAGCCGCCTGATCCACACGGAAATAACCCGGGATTTTATAGGTATTCACTCATTACCCAAACGCCTTGAAATTACCTATAATCGGGTCGCTTTACGTCAAGTTCGATCCGGGTGCAATTCGTCCCAATCCGACTGACACTATACGTCAGCAGCGGCACAGCACCTGAGACCGCCCTTTTCCCGGGAGACCCAGTTTCCCTTGGGGGGCGCTGCCTCAACCTGATCCATCAGATCTGCCTGCAATTTTCAAACCGATTTCAGACCTCAAATAGGAGTAGCCGATGCCGCACACGAAGCCTCTGCTGATAGCCATTCTGGCCAGTATTCTCAGTTTCGGCCCACTCACCGTGCAAGCCGAACAAGCCTATCAGATCATGACAGTCAAACGTGAACTGACACCCTTGACCATCGATATCGCAGGCACTGTGGCAGCGCGCAAGACCGCGCAGCTCACTGCCCAGATCCCTGGACGCATCAGACAGATCGCCGGGCAGGAGGGTGACAGGTTCAACCGGGGCAACGAACTGATCAGCATCGATGACAGCGCCCTGCGTGCAAAACTGGATGCGGCTGTTGCCCAGAGAGATGCGGCCCTCGCCTCCATGCGCAACGCCAACGTACAACTCTACCGGGAGGTCAGATCACCCCAGTCCACTGCCGGCAGCACCGCCCCGGGCGGTATGGGCATGCCTTCGATGATGGATCAGGCGTTTACCAACCCGATGCAGAATATGATGGGCATGCGCAATCGGGGGGCGGAACGCCACTCCGATGTCGTTAACCGCCAGACCCAGGTCGCCCAGGCCAACACCGAGTACAAACAGGCCGAAGCGCAGATCAAGGAGATCCAGGCCAGCCTGCGGGATGCCCGCAGCATCGCCCCCTTCAGCGGTGTGATTGAATCGGTCAATGTCGAGGTGGGCGACACAGTGCAGCCGGGCCAGCTTCTGTTGGTCTACAGTGAGACCTCAGGTTTTCAGGTATTGGCCGACGTACCGGTTCGCCTGCGTCCAGGCCTGAGTGAAGGAATGTCGCTTGGGGTCAGACTGGACGGTGCGGATCCCGTCATCCACGCCAGGATCAGCCGCATCTTCCCGGTTGCCGACCGCACCCAGCATACGGTGCGTTTCGAACTGGATCTGCCCGGCAACACAATCACCACCGTCGGCCAGTATGCGGAGGTCAGCGTACCTGACCTGAGCACACGTCAAAACAGCAATCTGGTCATCCCGAACAGCGCAGTACGTAAGAAAGGCGGACTGCCACTGGTCTTCGCCGTCGATGCCAAGGGTATTGCCAAGCTGCGCGTGGTGCGTCTCGGGGAGTCGGCCAGCGCTGGTAACACGGTGGTCCTCTCCGGCATTCGGGAAGGCGACCTGCTAATCAATAATCCACCACCAGGTCTGCGCGCAGGCACCCAGGTGATGACGCCTGCTGAATCCGCACAAGCTCCGAACAACAATCGATAACAGGTGCCTGCCGTGACTGAGATCAACCAGAACAACCTTGGCCTGGCGGGCAAAACCGCCCGCTCGTTCATCCACTCTCCCCTCTCCCCGCTGCTCTTCCTGGCGATGCTGGCGATGGGCATCCTGGGTCTGATGGCCACCCCCCGGCAGGAGGATCCGCAGATCTCCGTGCCTCTGGTGGATATCTTTCTGAGTTATCCCGGCGCCAGCGCCCAGCAGGTGGCTGATATGGCGGTCAACCCGCTGGAACGGATCATGAGCGAGATCCCCGGTGTCAAACACGTCTACTCCGCCAGCGCCCGCGGTGAAGGGGTGGTCACCGTCCGCTTCAAGGTCGGTGAGGAGACTGGACCCTCGCTGGTCAAGGTGCACGACAAACTCGCCTCCAACCTCGACAATATGCCCAGCGGCGTGCAGATGCCGCCGTTGGTCAAAGTGAAAGGCATCGACGACGTGCCGGTGGTAACCCTTACCCTCTGGTCCAGCGAGTTGGACGGCGGCAGCCTGCGACGCCTGGGTCTGAATCTGCTGCAGGAGTTCAAACAGATCCCCGATACCGGCCAGGGCTTTGTGGTGGGTGGCCAGCGCGATGAGATCCGGGTCGAAATATTGCCCAACAAACTCTCCGGCTCCAACGTCACTGCCGAACAGGTGGCAAACGTGATCCGTGGCGCCAATGCCGAAAATGTGGTGGGCCACGCGGAGGCGGATAACCGTAACCTGCGGGTCTATGCCGGCAGTTTCCTGCGTAACGCACGGGATGTGCAAAACCTGGTGGTCGGTGTGAACAACGGCAAACCCGTCTACGTGCGCGATGTGGCCCGTGTCAGCCACACGATTGAAGAGATCGACAACTATGTAAACTACTACACCGGCCCAGCCTATGCCCAAGCTTACGGCGAAGAGATCGTGGCAGACGGCGAGCAGGCGATAACGGTCGCCATTGCCAAGAAAGAGGGCTCCAATGGAGTCACTGTAGCCAATGCAATCCTGGAGATGGCCGACTCCCTCAAGGGACGGCTAATCCCGGATCAGGTCCGGGTGGAGGTGACCCGCAACTACGGCGCCACTGCCCAGGACAAGGTCAACGAACTGCTCTTCAAACTGGTCGTGGCGACTGGCATCGTCACCCTGCTGGTCTGGTGGGCGCTGGGGATCAAACCGGCGATCGTGGTCACCGTGGTGATTCCCGTGGTGATCCTGATGACGGTATTTGCTGCCTTCGTTATGGGTTTCAGTATCGACCGGGTCTCCCTCTTCGCCCTTATCTTCTCCATCGGCATCCTGGTGGATGACGCCATCGTGGTGGTGGAGAATATCTACCGGCGCTGGCTGATCGCCGGTTCACCGGACACCGATGTCGCTGTCGACGCAGTGCGGGAGGTGGGCAACCCCACCATCCTCGCCACCTTTACCGTGGTTGCCGCCCTGCTGCCGATGGCCTTCGTCAGCGGCCTCATGGGACCCTATATGGCGCCGATTCCGGTGCTCGGATCGGTGGCGATGATGATCTCCCTGTTCGCCGCCTTCGCGTTTACCTCCTATCTGGTGATGCGCATCCGTCCCTCCATGGAGAAATTGAAAAAAGCCGAAGAACGGGAGCACGCCTCCAACGAGAAGCTGGACAAGCTGTTTCGCAAGCTGATCCCCGCGCTACTCGACAACAAACGGTTAGGCTGGGGCTTCCTGATCGGCCTGATCCTCACCTTCTTCGCTGTCTGCGGCATGTTCTACACCACTGCGGTGACAGTGAAGATGCTGCCCTTCGACAACAAACCCGAGTTCGCGGTCATCATCGACATGCCGGAGGGCACCGCCCTGCCGACCACCAGCAATCTGGCCAGGGAGCTGGCGGAGGAGCTGCGCAAGATGCCGGAAGTTACAGCATTGCAAACCTATGCGGACTCTGCCCGCCCCTTCGATTTCAACGGTATGGTGCGCCACTACTACCTGCGGGAGAAATCCTGGCTGGCTGAAATCCAGGTTCAGCTGCTCGACAAAAAAGAGCGCAAGCGTACCAGTCATGAGATCGCCGAAGCGGCGCGGGCGACCCTGACCCCGATTGCCCGGGCCATGGGGGCAAGAATTACCGTGGCAGAGATGCCGCCGGGGCCACCCGTGTTGCAGTCGGTGGTTGCGGAGATCTACGGTCCGGATGACAAAACCCGCCGTGAGGTTGCCCGTCACATGACGCAACTGTTCGATGCCACCGAGGGTCTGGCTGACGTCGACAACTATCTGATCGAGCCGTATCAATCCTGGCGTTTCGAGATCAGCACTCGTAAGGCATCCATGCAGGGGATCTCAACCAATGCCGTCATACAGGCTCTGTCGGCCGCCATGGGCGGCTACCAAATCACCGACGTGCGCGCCGGCTCGGCACTGGAATCTACCTGGATCGTCATGCAGGCGCCCCTCTCCCTGCGCGCCAACCCCAAGGCCCTGAGCGACATGCCGGTAGCAAAGCCCGGTGGCGGCAGTGTACCGCTGGCCGAACTGGGCCGCTTTATAAAAGTCGAGGAGGAACCGATCATCTATCACAAAGATCTGCGCCCTCTGGAGTATGTGGTAGGCGATGCGGTGGGCCGCCTGGGAGCCCCTATCTACCCGATGCTCGACATCGACGAAAAATTGCAGGCGTACAAAACACCGGATGGCGTCACCCTCTCCGGCACCATGACCGGCCCACCAAAAAATACCGGCATGTCTGCCTTCGAATGGGGTGGAGAGTGGACAGTCACCTATGAGACCTTCCGTGACATGGGCGCGGCTTTCGCCGTGGCACTGGTGCTGATCTATATGCTGGTGGTGGGCATGTTCGGCAACTTTACCGTACCTGCCATCATCATGGCGCCAATCCCCCTGACCCTGCTTGGCATAGTACCCGGACACTGGCTGCTCGGCGCCCAGTTCACCGCCACCTCCATGATCGGCTTCATCGCCCTGGCGGGCATCATCGTGCGCAATTCGATTCTACTGGTGGATTTCGCCATGGAAGAGGTGCGCCAAGGTCATGATGTCCGGGAGGCTGTGCTGCGCTCCTGTAAGGCCCGTACCCGTCCCATCATGATCACCGCATTCGCCCTGATGGGCGGTGCCAGCGTTATCATCACCGACTCCATATTCCAGGGCATGGCGATCGCCTTGATGTTCGGGGTCTTCGTCTCCACCGTCCTTACGCTGATCGTTATCCCGATGGGCTGCGTCAAGGCGGCAGAGAGCCTGAAGGAGATCGCAGCTGCGCGCGGTGATTGAGGGGGTCAACCCGCAAAGTAAGGATCTGTTCTCTGTTACGTCAACCGGCGCAGAAAGATCTTCATCTCCTTGGCGGCCTGGATGTCGCCCAATGACTCGGCCACGGCAATGCCTTGCTCGTAGGCTTGCCGTGCCGCGTCATCTCTTTTTGCAGCCACCAGCGCCTTGCCATAAGCCTTCCAACTGGCTGAATGGTTGCCATTCTGCCGCAGTGCCTGCTCAAGATGTTCCAAGGCAGATTCCACCATCCCTTCCTTGAGGCAAAGCGTGCCCAATGTATACCTGAGGATGGCATTGTCCTGACCCCGACTGAGCATATCCTCCAATACTTTTCTATCCATATCGCCTGCCTTACAATCCACAACCCATATTGCCGGGCAGTGCAATATCGATACGTTTCGGCGCAGGTAATGCCATGGCATCCATGATATGAATATAATCCTTGCGGCTCTTGCCACTGAGGCGAGGGTTCAGGCGCTTCTCCTCACCAATGAAGGAGACGGTAAAACCCTGGTAGTCGTGACCGGGATAGACCATTGTTTCATCAGCAAGCGTAAACAGTCGCTGAGTGATGGAATCGTAGGCAGTACCCGGGTCTCCCGATTGAAAGTCAGTGCGGCCGCTACCACGAATCAACAGCGTATCACCGGTAAAGACAGCGCCGTCAGCCAGATAACAGATATCCGTATTGGTGTGGCCTGGCGTATGGATGACATTCAGCCTATGACCGCCAAAGCAAACCTGGTCCCCCTCATCCAGCCACAGATCGGCACACTCCGCCCGACTGTTTTTATGCACACCGATCCGGCAACCAAAGCGTTCGCGCAACAGACCGCCACCAGTGACATGATCTGCATGGATATGGGTCTCAAGCGAATCGAGTAGATTCAGGGATAGCTCTTCAATCAAACGACTGTCCCGGCCGAACTGTTCGATCACAGGGTCGATGATAACGGCCTCAGCCGTGTCACTGTCCCATAACAGGTAGCTATAGGTACCCGTTGCATTATCAAAGAGCTGACGAAGTTGCATAAAGCACCTCTGTTTGGAATACGATTCCACTATCAATCTATATCGGTTTGGCATCAAGTTGATTCAACCTTTAGAAAAACAGGGGAGGATCGTCTTCGTCAAGCAGAGAAAAGCGCAGCTTAGAAAATTACCCTATAGTGGAGAGTATCGGATAACTATCGGTGCTATACCCAGAGAGATCGAACACAGGGATAACAGATGAGTCGTCTTGTCCTACGTTTAGCATGGATTTTGTTGGGCTGGATTGAGCTGATCCTGCTTACGCTGGTGCTCTATACACTCTCTTACCTGCCGGCACGACCTACACCCAGACGCTGGTATATACGCCTGTTCAGGTTGTGGTCTGGAACCTTCGTTCACGCATTGGGTGTCGATCTGCGCCTCCATCAGAAGAATCAACACCCGCTGCCAAAACAGTTTATTCTGATCGCCAATCACCCCTCTGCATTCGAGGATATTGGCATCCCCGCTCTGTTCGATGTCCATTCCGTGGCCAAGGTTGAAGTGCGCGACTGGTGGATCACGGGCAGAATAAGTGCAGCGGCAGGAACGCTCTTTGTTCGCAGGGAATCCAAAGAGTCCCGCAAGAATGTTGCCGAAGAGATTACCAATGCGTTGCGCAATGGCCTCAATATTGCGATCTACCCTGAGGGTGGCATCAACGGAAAACGTCTGCAGGATGATTTCCGCTACGGCATCTTTGATATTTCGAAACGCACCGGCGTCCCTATTCTACCCGTCTATCTGCACTACGAATCACAGGATGACTTTCATTGGGGCGATCAGCCACTAGCGCAAAAAATCGTTGAATTCATGCTGACGAAAAACAACCGGGTCAATTACTATCTGTACGATGCAATTCAACCTGAACAGTTTGAAGACAAGGAATCATACTGCCGGTTTGTGCATGAAAAATATCTGGCGTGGCAGAAAAAATATCTTGATTGAAATGGGGGGCGTAGGCCCGATAAGCGCAGCGGATCGGGCGTTAAGAGATCAACTATTTTCAGCTTCCGAAAGCTGGAACTGCAACTTCCCGCTGGCAATCTGTCTGACCCGACCTCGATGCACGGGACTGAGCGAGAGAAAGCGGGAGAAGAATCGCCAATAGGGTGGCGCCACGCCCATCATGTGCAAGAGCCTGAAAGCACGCACAGTCATCGGACGACTGGATGGGTCTTCCGCCGCATGGACAACATTAGGACAAACCGATACCGCCTGATTCACCCGACGTAACAACCACTCTTCTGAAACTGCCGGGGAGAAATAGAAAACCGATTGAGCAAGATCCATGTTCTTAGGCAGATAACCTGTCTGAAACGACTGTTCAGCCAACTCTGTGCCAGGCAGTATACGGATGCCGGTGGTGAACATCGGCAGGCAGTTTTTCCAGTTCAGATGAGACTCCACGAATGAGACAGTCTCCTCGGCAGTATCCCTGGTCTCACCCGGCGCACCGAGCATGAAAAACCACATGCTCGGGATACCTGAACGTCGCACCCGCTCGGCACACTGGCGGACCGCCTCGACATCAAACCCCTTACGCATGGAATCGAGAATACGATCACTCGCACTCTCCGGCGTGACCATCATTGAGTTGAATCCAGCCCGCTTCATCAGAGCCAGTAATTCATCGGAGAGATGGCGTGGATTGACACCCATGGTGGTCAGATTCACCTTCAAACCCGAGCGGATGATCTCTTCGCAGAGTTCGATGGCGTAACTTTCCGGAGCGTTGAAGACCGAGTCGATGAACTCGAAGCAACGGGGATTTTTCACCCTCATCACTTCCCGCATCTCAGCCACGACATCCTGAGGGGAACGCTTGCGGAAGCGCCTGCCCTCGATAGTGGGATAGGTGCAGTAGGTACAGTGTAACGGGCATCCACGCTTTGTTTGAACCGGCCAGGTGGCACCCAGGCGTTCATAACGTTTCCAGGAGATCCACCGCTCCATGCCGGAAGCACCGAAACCGGGCAACCGCCGAGCCTGCGCCGGGATAATATCGGCAGATTCCCGAAAACAGACACCGGGAACATCGCGGTAGCGCCCCTCCCCCTGTATCTCTTCCAAAAGCTGGGGAAAGACCAACTCACCCTCGCCCAATACGGCAAAATCGGCGTCGATATGGCTCAGGACATTACACCCGAGGATAGAGATTGCCGGGCCACCCAGCACAATATTCGCGTCACTGACTTCCCGGATCAATGCGATCTGCTGAGCCAGCACGTCCAGATGGGTCAATAGACGCTGATGCACTACATTATCGATATTACGTACCGAAATCGCTGCCACTTGGGGCTGAAAGCGTATCAACATATTTCGCAGGTGACGCAGGCCGGAATCATTCACCAGCATGTCGACAAACTCGACATCGTGCCCGGCATCAAGAGTGGCGCTGGCCACATAGCTCAACCCGATCGGCGGAGCAGGCAAAAGATCCCGGACGTGATTCGAGTAGATGAAGAGAACGCGCATTTCGTGAATTCTAAGGAACTAATTTCCGACCACAGACTCGGTTCAGTATAGCGAAATCCACAACTTAATGACCAACGCTATATTCGTGGCGCAGACCGACGTCCAGGCGATAAAACCCATCGAGACAAAACCTCCAGCGTGGCTAAATCCTCGCTCGCCGGACTCCTATCATCTGAAATGGACTGAAACAGTTAGCTTATATGATCAGAACAACCAAAGTGGCCAAGCCCCAAACTACGGCGGCAATCAAAACAACTGTATCTAAATGGGTTTGAGTTTTCGTACTCATCGTCATACCTCACTGCTCAATCTGGTAGTTCGATTAGCCATCTGTCATGGCTGAAAAATGACCCCATACCAAGATGTGGGTATGGGGCCAGTTTCCATTGTTGCGCGTCTGTCTCTAAGGAGTATCGAGGAAGGGGCAGCGATACTGCTTGAGCATAGTGACAGCTCTTTCTGCCCTTTCCCGACGATCACCATTATTCACATCTGTCAGCAATCAGCATTGATAATTCTAAATTCGGCTTTATTGAGGAATTCAGTTCTTATTACAACCATAGAATCCCCACTGATCGAGTGCAGTGCCACAAGCGGGAGGCCAGCAAATTATTCAAAAATCCCGTTATCCAGTTTTATCAACATTTCCTCAGCGACTTGGTTAAAACGAATAATGCTCAATCCCTTGTGATCGCTCATAAACTCCTCTGCGTCCTCTTTCGTTTCAAGGGGAACCAACTCGTGACCCATTGGACCCAGCACATCTGAGCCAATCACGTAGAAGGCCTCACGCGCATCTATGAGGGTAAGTCCGTAGTATTCTGTAACGCCGATTGAATCGATGTTTTCAGCCTGGTGGCCCGGCGCCCATTTGTGCAAATCCAGCAGATATTTGAAGAGGTCTTTTGCACCATCAAAGTGATGTGAGTGACCATTCTTATAACGTACCGTCGCCACCCACTCCGGATACTTGGCAACAAACATACCGCATACCGGGCAGGTGTCTGTCGGGCCAGGTTTTGGCAGGTCGACAGGTCCTGAAATAGCTGGTTGTGCCAGCAACAGTAAACCCAGAATAATTATTAGAAGGAAGCGATTATCAGTGTTCATAACTTCTGCATCTTAGGCATGGCATTCAATTGCAGGAGCGACGGGGCTTCACTCCACAAAAACTTTCGCGGCAGTTGCAGGGGAAAATATCCCAATACCTCTGCCGCGACCTGTGCCAATCAGCCCTTCTGCTCCATTTTCATTTTTTTCATCATATGTTTGCGGCGCTCTGCACGACGCATGCGGACCATGACGGTATCCGTAGCCATGCTGAGATAGGATTCCCGCAGAGCATCATCAAAAGCACCCAACTCACCACCATGTTTCTTCTGCGCAGCCTTGGCTGCATCGGCGGAGGCGAAGGCCTTCTTGCTCTTCTTAGTCATGACTCCTTTAAGTTTGGCTCCGATCAGGTAGCTCGCCTTGTCGACTTCCAGCAGCGGCTTGATCTTCTCATCAGAGCCGAAATCGGCTGCATAGATCGCCTTGGGTCCACGGTCAATATTCAGCGACAGACTGATAGCCAGGCAGTGAATGGAACAGGTGCCGTCCACCAGGCCATCATCATACTGCACAAGATGACGGCTGTGATGAAACTTGGTGCGGTCCATACCGCAGTAAGGACACTTGGGATATTTCTGCAGTTCGTTTTCGAGTGGATTATTATCCGGTGCTGTCTTGGGGATAAACTGCAGTGGCGTACCGTCACCAAAACATTTCTCACCGCTAGCCTTGACCCAACCCTTGCCGGGAACCATAACACCAATGCCCTGTCCCGCCGTTGCCGTAACCGCCAAACCACCGAGACCGACGGCAGCCAGCATCTTCATCATATCTCTACGATCGATCTTTTTTTCTTCGCTCATGATCTACTGCTCCTTACTTTCACCAATAACAAAAGGGTTTGCGGTTAAGGTACGCCGCAAGATCTATACCGCATAACAGATCTAACGGCTTTTCAGTCAGTTAACCAAATTCACACTGTTCACATAGTCCGTCAAAAACACCATCTGCGTGATATGACTCAGCGAATGGACACTACCAGTTGGCTAACCCACGCATGATGTCGTAGAAGATCACCCCTTCGTAGACCGTCCAGAGTCCAAGCAGAACCACGCCAACTCCAGCTAGCTTTGCCATGCTGCCACGTACTTTTTGTCCAATAAATGCTCCCAGGAGACTGACTGCCACCATGGCAGGCAGTGTCCCTGCTCCAAAAGCCAGCATCAGCAGACCTGCATTCAGTGGATCAGCACTGACCACTGCCTTGATTGCCACAGAAAAGACCAGGCTGCAGGGAACGAAACCATTGAACAGACCGGCAACCAAGGGAAGACTCTTTTTGTGATTTGCAAAATCATCCCCTGAAAACCACACTTTCCGGGATTGCCGTATTCTCTTCTTTCCAATCAGGTCCAGCAGGTTCAAACCAAGGATGACAACCAATACCCCGGCAAGAATCATCAGGACTCCCTGCGCTTTGCCTACAATGCCTGCCTGTACCACCACCTGCCCAAGCAGAGCACCGCTGACACCAAGAAGGGTATAGACTCCGATACGCGCCCCATGAAATGCCAACACGGGAAGCGGATTGAGGAAGCTGCCATAGCGGATAAAAAATCCACCATTGATGCCGCCGCACATGCCGACACAGTGAAAGGCTCCGAAGATACCCGTGGCAAATGCAAGCGCAAGGGTGAACTCGCCGTTCACAGCAGTTCCTCGACAATCTTGTGGAATAGCTTCGACGTGGATTCACCCAGTATCCGGGTATGCAGATTACCCTGACGGTCAACAATGAAAGTGGTTGGAAGCGCGATCACACCATAACGGCGTGCCACCTCTCCATCCCGATCCAACAGCACATCGTAGGAGATATTCAACTTGCGGATAAATGCAGCGGCGGTTTTCCGATCCTGCCGCACATTGATTGCCAGGATGACCAATCCCCGCTCTTGCTTTTGTCGATAGACCGGTTCGATATTTTTCATCTCTGATTCACAGAAAGGACACCAGTCGGCCCAGAAACGGATGGCTACCACCTTGCCCCGCAATGCATTCGGAAAGTCCAACGAGCCGCTCTCCAACCGATCCAGGATAAAACCCGGCATAGGCTGACCCTTGATCAGCTTTGGAGATTCATCACTACAGCCTGCCACTATCATCAAAAGCAAAACAGCAATCGTGAAATGACGCCAAAAACGCGGGGGCTGGATAAAATTCACCACCAAACCTCCGACATCACCAGGTTGGAACTCACCACAGCCCAAGTGGCAATCAGATAAAACAACCCGAAAAGACCTATGGCCACCCAAGTCAGTCGAGGTGCATTTCGTTCTACCGCTTCAGTTAGGCTCGGAACCCGTTTCCAGGGTGCAATCATGCCTGCTCCCAAGGCTATGGCTGTGGCAAAAAACAGCGGTATATAAAGGAAGTAACCTGCATAGTCGTGGCCCGATTTCAAAATACAGAACGGACAATGATGATGCGGGTGTTCGTAGATATAGAGCGATACAAACGAGACGATGGCCACCAACGCCATCACAAAAGCCACACCGCTCAGAATCGCAAACAGCGGTCCGCCGCTACGTCTCAGTCCATACCAGACCCCACTTCCCAGGGCTGCAACACCTGTACCGTAGAGGGCGAACATCGCGGTTCTCGGCTGCAGACTGGAGACCTCTGCAGCCACACCTTCCGCATCCGCAGAGAAGAGCGCCCCGCAGCAGGAGGTAATGACATCCGGATCCATCTCCAGAAAGTGACGGAGTTGTACGTAAAACTCTGCCAACACCATCGGCACGATCAGCAGCAGCAGGACGTACTTCAGTTTTACCAGTGGATAGTCATAACCCTGGTTGTCCAGGTAGTTGAGCGCCAGCCAGGCCGCACCGCTGAAGAAGATCATCATCTTCAGAAACAGGGTGGGCCACCCCCACTCGTTCACATTGAGCACACCGGTTGCGCACATGGCGCCCACAAACTGACCTGACATCGATTCGGCGTTGTAGATGAACAGCAGCAGGGAGACCAGTTCCGAGGCAAAGGCCCAGGTAAGCAGGGTCGAGATCAGATAGGTGCGCCGCTCCAGATTCAGTTGGCGTTCACTACCACTGTTGATATCCCAATGGCGAACGACCTGCAAGCCGAAACCCGCAGCCAGCAACAACATCAAACTGACCACAGCAGAGACCAGGACAAGCGCCATGATAGCTGGATTCAGCAGCATGATTCACTCCCGCACAAGCAAACCATCACACATCTCCATCACCCGGTTCACCACCGGTGAATCGAAGACGACAGGATCGTGACTGGTGATCAAAATGGTCTTTCCCGACTTGCACAACTCATCAATCAGACCCATGAACTCGCGTGAGAGTTTTGTATCGAGATTGGCCGTCGGTTCATCGGCAATCAAAATCTTAGGATCATTGATCAGGGCACGGCAGATCGCCACCCGCTGGGCCTCGCCGCCAGAGAGCCACTCCACCGGGTTATCGGCCTTGCTGCTCAGATTGAAGTGATCCAGCAGGCGGCGTGCCGATTCCACCAAGACCTTATGGTCGGGTGCAAGCGGATAGGCAGGCAGCATGATGTTTTCCAGCACGCTCAGTCCCTGGATCAAATTGAATTTTTGAAAGATGAAACCAAAGGTATGGCGTCTGATATCGGTCAGAAAACGTTCCGGCAAACCGGATATGATTCGATCCCCAAGCTGAATGCGGCCACTGGTCGGTCGTGAGAGACAACCGATCATGGAGAGCAGCGTGGTCTTGCCGGAACCACTCGCCCCTTTAAGACAGGTGACCTTGTTGGGTTCGATCTTCAGGGAAACACCCTGGATCGCCCAAAACTCATTAGGTCGGCCCTGGTTAAAGGCCTTCTTGATATCAGTCAACTCAATGAACATCTGCAACTACCGCATAATCGCATCGGGGTCGGTGATCGAGGCCTGCCATATTGGAATGATGGTTGCCACGGTGTAGGGAAAGACCGTAAAGAAGAAGAGCGTTGCCACCTGCATGCCATCGATAAATGGCGTCAGCTGAAAATCGGGATAGAGCACTGCCCAGCCCTTGAGCACCGGTTCAAACAGACTGGCCGAGCCGTAAAAGACGTGGGCATAGGCCGCCAGATACCCAATGATAAAGGCGGCAAGCGAGACAATGGCCCCCTCCCAGAATTTCATCCTTAATACATCACCGGTCTCCCAACCCACCGCTTTCAGGATACCGATCTCCCGCTTCTCTTCCGCGCTGAGACCAGATGCCTTGTCCCAGGCAAAGATCACAAAGGCCAGCACCGCACCGGCCAACAGGACAAAAACGATGCCCTGACGCCAGGAGAAGATGCTGTCGTAGGTGCGCAACACCTCTTCACGCAGAATGGGACGCGTATCCGGCAGTTTCAACGAGAGCTTCTCCGCGATCTTTTGCACCTCTCGCGGGTTGCGCACCGACAGCACAAGATCGGTAAAATAACCGTCAGGAACGCCAAACGTGACCCGATAGGCCTTCTCAGAGAGAAAAACCAGATCAGCGCTGACCAGTTCCGACGCCGTATCGAGTATCTCTGTCACCTGAAAAGAGTAGGCCTCGCCATCATGGGAGCGGAAAGTGATCCAGTCTCCGATACCGATACCCCGAGTGCGTGCGATAGCCGCACCAATGATCGTTTCCGTGGTGGAAAGTCCCTTTTTTTCATCCACCATCATGGTGTAGTTAGCCTTTACCGCGGGATCGTAGAAATACCCCCAAAGACGCCCTTTCTTCTCCACCACGCCGCGCAACCGGCCAATACGATCCAAATACTCCGCAGGCATCAAGGCATGCCGACCGGCAACCATGCGTTGAAGAATGATCTCCGGTGACTGCTGCAGAATAATTCCAGCCTCATGTCGTAGCGCATGGGTAAACAGCATCACGGAGGCAAGCATGAAGACTATGAGCGTATAGACAAACAGGAGACCAAAGTTTTTGCCTTTACGCCGAAACAGTGAAGCCAGAGTAAAGTCGATCAGATACTTCTGCTTGCGGAAAAAATCGATCACTGACCAAGCCTCTGAGGGGGGGAAATCAATGAGCCGCTGGGAAAGTGCTCCAAAGCCATCGGATGATCCTGAAACGCTGAATGCAGGTCCGACTGACTCGGGTGACGCGTATAGCGTGCTTCGGTGAACAAGGCCAAGTCAGTCAATCCCAACTCCGCCACCAGCGCTGAGCGATGTTGCAGATCCGCAGTTGCCGATTGACGGCGAAGTTCCGCATCCACCAGGGTAAACATCAGACACAGAACGGCGCTGAAAAAAACTATCAGAAGTGTGTTTGATCGCCTCATTGACTGCGTAATCACTATTAGAAATGGGGTGAATGGCAACCAGTCTAAAGCGCCGGAATGCGGCGGCTCATTGACAACAATCAGTCTGCCAAAAAAGAAATGAAGAGTGTGGCAAATGACACAATTTTACGGAAACGCGGGGAATCTGGCCGAATACCACACGTACCAATTCAGCACATAGTGAACACTGAGGTAACGTGTAGGATGTGGTGACGACTGCATGGATGCAGGAGGTAGAGCAACGCATGGAGCAGTTGCCGAGTAGAACGAACCGCATCAATCACAACAGATGCGCACCGCTATGCTCAGCACATTCTACGATTCTGTAGGTCAGGTTAGAAGTAGGCCGATTCAAGCGTAGCGGAACCGGCAACATCCCTTACATTATTCCAAGCCTGGACGCCCGATCCGCTACGCTTGATCGTGCCTACGAATTCGATAGCGGGGACAGTGAACCAAGCTAGCTTTCTATTGCGTACTTCTTGATGCGGTACAGCAGCGTATCTCGAGAGAGTCCAAGCAGACGCGCCGCCTTGCTTCGATTCCCCAAAGTCCGACTCAACGCCTGGCGGATCAGGTTGGCTTCCAGTTCATCCATATTCAAGCCAGCAGCAGGCAAGACAAAATCACCGCGCTGTTGCGACTGGGGAATCACCTCATGGCGAAACTCCCTCGGCAGGTTTTCAGGCTGGACCGCCCGGCCGCTAAACAGGATCAGCATCCTTTCGCAGAAATTTTTCAGTTCCCGGACATTTCCCGGCCAGCTGTAGCGCCGCAGAACTTTCAAGACTGAGCGACTGTAGTTTGGTGCATCAAGGCCGTACTGAGCTGACAACTCTGCCGTCAGTCTGTTGAACAGCAGTTCCACATCACCTGGACGTTCACGCAATGCAGGCAGTTCCAGGGGAACGACATAGAGCCTGTAGTATAGATCCCGACGAAAACTGCCTTCTTTTACCGCCTTGCCGAGATCCTTGTTGGTCGCGGCAATCACCCGCACGTTCAGTTTTTCAGACTGAGGGTAGCCCACGGCCTGGCTCTCACCCGACTCGATAAAACGCAGCAGTTTCGGCTGAATCGAGAGGGGCAGCTCCCCCACCTCATCCAGAAAAAGCGTACCACCATCAGCCGCTTTCGCCTTGCCGATCTCGTCCTGCACCGCGCCGGTAAAAGCACCCTTGCGGTGACCGAAAAGCTCCGACTCAGCCAGTTGCTCCGGCACAGCTGCGCAGTTGACGGTCACGAAGGCCTTATCGGAGCGCCGACTGTAGCGGTGTAACGCGTTGGCCAGCAGTTCCTTGCCGGTACCGCTCTCACCGGTTACCAGCACGGTGGCGTCAGTGGCGGCAACGATTCTGGCTGCACGCAGCACCGTCTGAAACTCTGGTGCTGTACCGAGCATGGTCTGATTCTGAATATTCATGGTAGGCATCATAATTCATTTCAATGTTTGGGTGAAATGCCTTAGATCAAAACATCCACACGGGGCGCCGCCTTCTCATCCTTATCCAACTCCGGACGGCATACGGCAGTCCGGCTGGGATCGACAGCATGCTTGTCGACCAGAAAATCCTCCACCGATTCTGCTCTCTGGCGCGCCAGCTCCAGCAACTTCTCGTCTGTGACGGGTTGGGGCTTACGGGGTAACTTGAGTGCCGTTTTCGTCTTTTTGCCCTCTTTTACTCCGGATTTATCGTCTTTTACTGCAACTTTTGCCGCTTCTGCCTTGGCCGCTTCTGCCTTGGCCGCTTCTGCCTTGGCCGCTTCTGCCTTGGCCGCTTCTGCCTTGGCCGCTTCTGCCTTGGCCGCATCAACCTTGGCCTGCCACGCCTCCTGACTTCGACGGTCAAACTCCGCCCGATCCGCTGCGGTGGCAAAACCACATAGCTTAATGGCAATGCCCGGACGTGACTTCAGCACTTCGGCCACCTTTTGCAGATATTTCCGATGTTCACCTTCCAACTCTCCGGAAGCTACTGCAAAAGTAATCGGATCGAGGCGGACCGCTGAATTGCTGCCTGCCAGATGCGTGGCCAGCGCAATCGCCGTTCCGTAGGGGAAAAACGCGGCGCCAAGCGTGACCAGCGCACCCGTCTTGATCGCTTTACCCAACGCAATCGAAATCACATCGCTTGGGTCTATCTGGAGATTACCCATCTCCCCGGAGACGGGGATATTCAATACGATATTGTCGTTTTTATCCTCCAGTATGCCGAGGGCGGTATCCAGGGGCATGGAGATCTTTGCAGTGAGTTTCTGCGCCTTTTCGTCACTCACCGGAGAAACCTCAAGCCTGTTGATTTCAATCTTGTTGTCCGCCGCAATCTGTCCCTTGTCGAGATTGAAGTCCATGGTCAGATCCAACTCGCCGCTATCTATCATGTAACCTATGGTGTCTCCTGAATAAGCGGAGACCTTAGGCAGCTCAAACGCATCGATCTCACCTTTAATATGACCGCTGGGAGGACGATAAAAAGGTGTGTACTCAGCATCCAATGTGAGACGGGAGTGCCTGCCAAGATTGGCTTTAAGATTGAGACTGGTCAGCTTCTCCGGTTGGGTACTGTCTATTCCCTCTACCTCGAAAGCTTCGATGATTGTCGTCATTGCAAAGGGGGGATCGACATAATCATCCCGCACATGGATTTTATTCTCCCCCTGCCAGACGATCTGATCGATCACAATCGGCAGCGGCATTTCGACAGCCCCCTCTGTTTGCGGTTCAGACTGCGCCGGTTTTTCTTCGGTCTCCTCCAGTTTCTTCCCGGCCTCCTGAAGCGAGACCGCGGGCTGTGCTTCAGCCTCGGCCTTGGCAGCCTCCCCTGTCAACAGTTCAGTCATCACTGCCTGAAAGGCGACCACGTTCCAGTGACCTTTGGAGGATCTTCTCAGGGTCTTTTCAATGCCCTGTTTTTCGATCTGTTTTATGACTAATCCGTCCTCCATCGAAAATGACCAGTCGCGGAGATGGATCGATTCAGTGAACAGGATACGCTCCCCCTTCTGCTCGACCGGCGCAGAGAGTTCCAGCCCTTTGAAAGCGGTCTCCGCCATAGCCAGGCGGTTACCCTCGGTTATGGCCACCTCCGTCATCTTCAGCTGCTCCAGGGCAAGCAAGACCACTTGACTGCGGGTGTCGCGAAAGGTGATGCCATCGAGTTGTGAACTACCCTCTGCAGTGACAGCCGGCGCTTCACCGCCGGTCTGCAGCGCAAAACGGCCATTCCACTCAAACTGCTCATTGGTTAGCGCCATTCCAGGATCAGGCAGATTTCCCTCAAATGATTTCAACCCCAGGCGGCCATCGGTTGCCAATGTCATGGCAGCCATATCAGGGTCAGGTTGATCCAGAGAAAAATCCCCTGACCAAAGCACCTCCGCCAACTGCACCGCCCCCTGCGGAATGGAGAGGTCCATCCCATCCACCCTAAGATCGCTGTGATTCGAGAGCTGCAGTCCCCCCGCCTCATTTCTGTCCATCTTGAATCGCAGCTTGCCGAGCTTCAGGGCAGCAACCGCAATCTGTGCCTGTTGTTCACCCGCATGGTTGATCAACAGGTGACCCAGATCCACATCCCCCTCGACCTTGAGTGCCTGACCTTTTAGCGTCACTTCACCCTGCCAGTTGATCTTCTCCAGCGAGAGGGCATTTTGCGGATCAGAAAGCTGCAGCTGATTCGTCATCACCTTGGCCCGATTGGAGAGTTCAAGCTGCCCCGCCTTATCGATAACGAGTTTGAGATCCAAACCGCTGATCTCTACTGCCTCTGTAGCCACTTCTCCCAGATCAGAGGCACGGCCATCCATTTTTGTCTGCTTTAATCCAAGATCGCCAATCACCTGCAGATGCAGGCCCTGAGTACCCTGAGTCAGTTGAACCCTTCCCTTCCAACGGGTTGCACTGCTCACTATCTTCATTTTTGGCTTGGGCAGATCCACCTGGGTCAATTGATGGTTGAGACTGCCGTTCATATCCAGTTCCAATCCCGCCGCAGAGGACCAACCACCCTGCATACTACCGTTCCACCGGGTCGACTTATCAGTCACCTCAACCCAAGGGGTCTGCAGCTGGAGAGCATCCGTGCCCAGGTTGCCATCGGTACTCCAGTGGAATCGACCTTCCGGTTTAAGTTCGACTTTGAAGGCGCTATCGATGGTTAGCTGGCCCTTTAAGCGTGGCACCACCCCCGTGACCAACGCCTGTATCGGGTCCAGTAAAATCTGCTCCAGTCCCAATTGCCCGGCAACCCAGGGCTCATCAACGAACGGTCTGCTCTCTCCCGTTAGCTTCAGAGGCGCCTGGTTGAGCTTGCCGGTCAGGCTGAAACGGGCACTGTGTTGTGGCTCCCAACTCATTAAATCTTCAAGCTGGAGACTATCGATCTCCAGTTCGCTGTTAAAATCGTCGTTGGTGTACATGACCGTCGTGTTGACGATCTTCAACTGATCAATCGCAAATCCCCAAGGCTCTCCCTCTCCGCCCATAGCCTCACCGCCAAGTGTGCGTATCACGATACCGCCCAAATGCACCACGCCCTCCGCCTTCTGCTCCATGCCGAGCTGCAGGCCATCGATTTCAACCATGCGAAGCCGGACGCGGCGACTGAAGAGGAAGTGCCAGACTATCTCAGCGCTGCAGTGCTTCAACTCCACACGTCGTTCCCCCTCGCCTATAGCGGAGAGTCCACGCAGATGGAAACGGCCGCTAAAGGGATTGAAATCGACATCCTCGATCTCCACCTTTCGCATCCCACTATCAAGAAAATAACTGCTGATACCCATTTGTATGCCAAACGGGATAAAGACGAGTACACCGATGATGAGCAGCGTGAACCCACCCGTTACAGCCAAAAAACGCCTCGATTTCAGCCTGGCGGTTATGATTTTTATTAGCGAGTCAACGGTCATGTAACATTTCCTTGTCTGCCAATGAAAGAGTGGGACAAAATACGCCTGTCACTCCTTCTCTAGTCTATACCTTCCCAAAGATCAGAAGTACCTTCCCGTCGCCATCAGAATTCGATCAAACGAAACTCAATCTAAGGTGTGGAAAGGTGAATATCGTTCCCCACCTGCACGGTTTTATTTCCCAGAACACGAAGATATAAGTGGGGTTTTTACCCATTTCGGGACAAATAACGTGAACCTGATCTCACTTCTTCGGGGGATGCAAAAATGCGTGCGTCGATACCGGAAAAAGTGTGAACTGGCGACTGAAGAAGTCCCGCTGTGGCACCGATATCCTGGGTAACGGAAATATAATCAACGGGTGCAGCCATGAAAGCCTTACAAAACATCTTCGCAATGGTACTTAGCGGAATCCTGGTTACCGCTTGTGGTGGAGGTGGCAGCATCAGTGAGACAACCACTTCCAATAGGGTGGAGTTCGGCGGCAGTGTAGGCGACGGGCCTGTGGTGGGTGCCACCGTGACTATCCGCAACCACAACTTCGAGGTCATCTCCTCCACGACCAGCGACATCCAGGCCAACTTCTCTTATGTCGGCGAGATCGCCGATGAGCAGTTCCCTCTGATCATCGAAGCCACTCTTGGTATCGACCTGGTAACCAATGCACAGCCAGACTTCACCCTCACCGCAGTGGTCATGGATCGCAGTCAAACCCGCATCAACCTGAACCCCCACTCCACCATGATCGTGAAGACCGCCCTGGCCATGTCGGGTGGACTTAACCTCGCAAACCTCAACAGCGCCCGTGAAGCGGTAATCACCAAGATGAACTTCGGCCTCGACACCGCTCTGGTAACCGACCCGATCACCAACGATATCAACGACAACAATGTTGCAATGATTACCAAGGCCAGTGAAGTCTTCGGTGAAATGGTACGCCGTGCCAGCTACTGGATCGGCAACAACATCGATGAAGATGCAGTTTTCGCCGCACTGGCAGCCGATTTGATCGATGGGGCACTGGATGGTGTTGGCGGACCAGGCACCAACGCACGCTATACCGCCATCGCCCATGTAGTTTCCGCCCAAGTACTGATCGAAGCCATGCTCAATGATCTGCAGGTCAACAATAGTTCCGCCACCCTGGCGCTGGACAACGCTATCGAGCAGATCATGGGTAACGCGGGCATCGCCAACCGCTCCACAACCACTGTGACGATCAATGACCTGATGATTGAGCAGGCCAAGTTTGCACTGGCTGCTGCCCGGGCCATCGATCCGAATGTTAACTTCGATAACCTCCTCACCGTTCTCTTCAGCCTGGGCAGCGATGTCTCCACTAGCGTGGTCTCCCAAGGTTTGGGCGATAACGGCATGAACAGCAGCGTCACTATTTCAATCGACCAGTCCATCTCGCTTGCCGCCAGCAGCAACACCAGCGGCGTCAGCGACATCAACGTGGCCGCCAACAGCCTGGTCAGTATCAATACCGATGGCGGCAACACTGATGGTGGCAGCACCGATGGTGGCACAACCCCAGCTGACCACCAGCCAGTGGCTCAGGCAGATAGCGCCTCCACCATTGAGAATTCCGCCGTCACCATCAATCTGTTGAGCAACGACAGTGGCCTTGAGGACGGTCCGGTGACTCTGACCGTCTCCGGCAGCGCCAGCCACGGTACTCTGCAGGTGAACAGTGACGGCACCGTGACCTACACTCCTGCAGGTGGCTACCGCGGCGTGGACAGCTTCATCTATCAGGTCACTGATGCCGATGGCGACTCGGCAACCGCCAGCGTCAGCCTGACCGTGAATTGCCTCAGCCAGTGCAGCTCTACCGTACGCATTGCCTGGAATGCAAGCACCGGCGCGGATGTGGCAAGCTATAACCTCTATCACCGGACCAGCAGCGGCAACTATGGTGACCCGATTGCAGTCGGTAACGTCGTCATCCACGACCTGGATGTCGACGGAGTAGGCAACCACTATTTCGTAGTTACCGCTGTCAATCTCGGTGGCCACGAGTCAAGCTTCTCCAGCGAAGTCAGCGTGCAACTCTGATTCAATCCTCCCTGGACAAGGATGTCTAATTTACGCCGGTCACTCCAACCGGCGTTTTTTCGTGATATAAAGCCCACTTTATCGTGCACGCAGTTGCGCTGCCGAATCATGAAATTAGACTGCCCAGTAACAGATCCATGAAAACCGGCGCCACTGTCGTCTCATCCACTTATCAACAATGACTTCTCTCATCGGCCTGAAACCTTTCTTGATTGTCACTCTGCTCCTGCTGGGGTTCTCTACTGCGACCCGGGCCAACCTTGTAGAGGAGGGTGCCAGACTGATCGAACAGGGCAAAACGGAGCAAGCGCTGCATCTGTTCAAGAAAGCAGCCACCGCAGGGAATAGCTTGGGTGCTTACGGTCTGGGTGTGCTCTATTTTCAAGGCATTGGCGTTGAAACAGATCTGCAAAAGGCGACCCAATGGTTCAGCATTGCTGCCGAAAAAGGCCATGCGCCCGCCCAGTTCAATCTGGGAAACGCCTATCTCAATGGTCGCGGCGCCAAACAGGATATCAACAACGCGGAATATTGGTGGCGCAAGGCATCCATGCAAGGCTATTCCCGGGCGCAGTTCAATCTCGGCTCACTGCTCACCAGCGAAAGGAGTGGTCAGGCCAACCACGAAGAGGGAATCGCCTGGTTCCGTACCGCTGCTTCACAGGGTGAAGAACAGGCAGCACAGAAGCTCGTGGAGTTCGACGAACCGATTGCCTATGATCGGATAACGACCGACTGGCAACGCGAACCACTCCGCAGCGAAAGCCGCCTGCTTACCCTGCCGGCAGAGCACTACACCATCCATTTCCTCTCCGCCAAGACCCCTGAGACCGCAGTCCACTTTGTGCAACAACATAAGCTTCAGGGGAAGGCGCTACTGTTCCGTTTTACAAGAAAAAAGGTGATTTGGACGGGGGTAGTCTTCGGGATCTACACAAGCAGGGCAGAGGCCGCTGCCACCATCGAACGCCTCAATCCATCCCTGAAGAGACTGCAGGCGTGGGTGCGTCCGATAAGGGATATTCAGAAAATCATCCTGGCAGGGGATTTCAGGCGTTCCCAGTAGGCGTACCAAAATACCAATCAGACTTTCCATGTCCTAAGCTGCTGCTGGTAAAAAACGGGATCCAGCACTGTTGCACCCTGCCGGCCGACCAGTGCCGAAGCAAAAGAGTGGGCGCGGAACAATAGGGTTTTGAGATCCCACTGGCGTAGCAGTCCCAGAATGCATACGCTGGCGAAGGCGTCCCCGGCACCCACTGTGTCCACCACGGAAATCTCATCCTGTGGCACAACCACCTCATAATCGCCGAACTGGTTCAGGGCGAAGGCGCCCCGACTTCCCCGAGTCACGATAATGAGTTCCAACGCGTGGTCATGCAGCAAGTTCTCCGCCCGGCTTCGCAAATCTCCCTGGCCCTCGCACAACGTCTTTAGTTCATTCTCATTGAGTTTCGCCCAAGTGCTGCCATCCAGCATCTGTCGCACCGCTTCAGCCTCCCACCAGGGCGGCCTCAGATTGACGTCCAAAAAGACCGGGGCGGGATGACTGATTTTCAAAGACTCCAGGGCAACTTTCGCCTCAGGACGCCTCAGACCCAGACTGCCATGGTAGATCAGTGCCGCATCAAAAGGCGGCATTGCGCAATCCTGGATAAAATCGTAGGCCTGGTCAGCAACAATCTCGAAATCAGGCTCACCCTCTCTGAGGGTTACCTTCACCGTGCCTGTTGGATGGGTGCAATCGCGCTGCAACCCTGCCGCATTCATCCCCCACTGCTGCATAGTGTCCCGAATCCGCCGCCCCGAAGCATCGTCTCCGACACGACTGATCAACAGGGGGGCAGCCCCAAACGCCTGCATATTCCAGGCGACATTGAAGGGTGCGCCACCCAAAACCCGGTTGCCGTCCTCGAAACAGTCAAAAAGCACTTCGCCAAAGATTACCGGTACAGGTTTCACAGCATCACCCGATTCCATCGATAGCAGGTGCAGTATTCCTACCCCGGCCCGGCGTCCAAACTTGCCTTTCCACCAAACACTTCCCGCATGATTTCAAGGAACCGCTTTGATTGAGGTGAAATGAACTTACCGCGTCGCAGCACAATGCCGTAACTGCGATCCGGGAAATATTCCCCGAGGGGAATCTTCACGACCTTTTCATCCCCGGTCAGGCAGAGATCGGTAACGATCGAGATGCCCATGCCATTCTCGACATATCGTTTGATCACCTCCCAGCCTCCCGCTTCCAGGGTGACCTTGTAGCTGGCGTTGTGCTGTTCAAAAACCAAGTCGACCATGCGCCAGGTACTCAGGTGGTGGGGTGGCAAAATCAGCCCGTAGGGACTGATGTCTTTCAGGGTAACCCTCGACTTGCCCGCCAAAGGATGTCCCAGCGGGGTTATCAACGCGGGTCCATAGTTCACAATGGGTTCGTAGGTCACATCGTCCGGCACTTCCAGCATGGAACCGATGGCAAAATCGGCCTCATCAGCGCGCAGCATCGTCATCCCGTCGCGCCCTGTCACATTGTGCAGTTTCAACCGTATACCTGGAAAGCGTTCGGCAAAACGCCGCAACGGCTCCGGCAGGATGTAGAGTATCGTCGACTCCCCCGCCGCTATATTGAGTTCGCCACTCTCAAGCTTGCCGCAAGCAGCGGAAAAGGTCTCCCGCAGCTTGTCCATCCCCTCCACCAGAGGCTGCGCCAACTTGTAGAGAATCGCCCCCTCCGACGTCAGTTTGATCTTTGGACCGCGACGTTCAAACAGCACTGTGTCGAATTCACGCTCCAGCGCCTGGATCTGCAAGGATACGGTCGGCTGACTGAGGTAGATGCGTTCTGCCGCCTCGCTGATGGAACCGGTCTGGGCAGCATGACAAAAAGCGCGCAGCTGCTTCAGGCGGTTTTGTTTGTAGTAGACTTGAGGGGTGGAAGCCATGGGTGCTCCATGAATTTCGCTCAACCAGGGATCGATTTATACCCCACAATAACCAATACAAGATAAAAAAACTATTTGCCTGCACAATAAAACACACTCAACACTTGATTGAAGGTGAGGGTCGGCTTAGCCTGAGATAGCTAAAAGTAACATCAAGAGACAAAAGGACACCATGGAGACAACGCTGCACTTTTTACAGATATTTTTCCAAGCCCTTTTCTATACCGCCCCCATTCTCCTGTTTCACATCATGCTTATCCTGCTTATCGCAACCATCATTGCCAGGAAAGAGCCCATGCCCATCAACTTCGCCATCTACATGTCCTTCATCACTGCATTGACCGTTGGTTACGGTGATTTCACGCCAAAAAAACCCCTGTCCAGATTATTGGCTATTCTTCTTGGCATCATCGGCGTAATTTTTACCGGCATCATTGTTGCGGCAGCCGTCTATGCAACTCAACAGGCACTTCATGCCACGCTGGGCATATAGGAGAGAAACATGCAGAAACCCGAAATAAAGCAGGACGTTATGTATCAGTTACTGCGGGATGAGAAGATAACCGAGTTCAATCAGCGAAGGGCAGATGGAGAGTCCTGCAATCTGCAGCAGGCGGATCTGCGGGGACTGGATCTACGCGAACTGGATGCACGGGGGCTGGACATGCGTGGCGCCTATCTGCGTCAGACAGACCTGCGGGGATTGAATCTGTCGGAAACACAAATGGAGGGAACCAGCATCAACGGAGCAAAGATCTCCGGGGCCTTTTTTCCCAAGGAGTTGACACCGGAAGAGATTTCCCTGTCACTGGTACACGGTACGCGGATGCGCTACCGATAAAGGCCCAGAAGTCTGTCGAAAAAGACAATTTATGTAGGTCGGGTTAGATGCGCATTGCCAAGAACATCAATTCTGTCACTTGGCTCTGCGCGCATCGTAACCCGACGGTGATTTGTCGGGTTACGTCGCACACAGAGCGCCGTGTCGGATTCAAGTTTTTGTGCTCTCGTGCGACTAACCCGACCTACAACTCCGAACGTTTCGCAGCATCCTACGGCGTATCCAACTGGGCCAGGATGTTTCTGGCCACCCGTCGCTGGTCGGCGTTGCCCTCTTCCAGGATCTCATAGAGCAGTTCGCGGGCCTGCTCCACATCGCCGACGTCACGGGATGTCTGAACCTGACGAAACATCTCTTCCACCGAGGGTCCATCGTCCTCATCTTCCTCATCCTCGATGGCATCGAGTTGGGCCTCCATCTCATCATCGGTCAGAGGCACGAAACGATCAGGGTCGATGTGGTCATTCGCAGGGTCTATCTCCGAACCCATTGGTGGCTCAGGCTCGGGGGTTGCCGGTGACGAACCGGCTGTGGCCGCCGCCATCGCAGGCTCGACACCCGCGTCTTCGGCTTCATCCTCTCTCTTGCGCACAAAATGCGCGGAGAAGAAGATGCCTATTTCGAACAGCACCCACATGGGCAGGGCCAACAGGGTCTGTGAGATGATATCCGGCGGCGTCAGAAACATGCCGACAACAAAGGCGCCGACGATCATATAGGGACGTTTGGATCTCAGGCTCTCCGGGGTCGTCACCCCCATCCACACCAGAATAATGGTAGCGATGGGCACCTCGAAGGCGATGCCAAAGGCGAAAAACAGGGTCATGACAAAATCGAGATAGCTGCCCATGTCGGTAGCCATCTCAATCCCTTCCGGCGCAGTGCTGGTGAGGAAGGCGAAGACCAGCGGAAAGACGATGAAATAGGCGAAGCACACGCCCAGATAGAAGAGCAGGGTGCTGGAGACCAGCAGCGGCATCACCAGACGCTTCTCGTGCTTGTAGAGTCCTGGCGCCACAAAGGCCCAGAACTGGTGAAGAATAAAGGGAATAGCCAAAAACACAGCCATCTGCAGAGTGAGTTTAAACGGGATCAGGAATGGATCGATCGGCTTGGTCGAGATCATGGTGCTGCCTTCCGGCAACGCGCTTCTCAACGGATCGGAAACCATGATGTAGAGGTCGTTGGCAAAAGGGAACAGCACCAGGAAGATCGCCAACACCACCAGCACCATGCGCAGCACACGATCCCGCAGTTCGAGAAGGTGGGCGACCAGCGGTTGTTCGGAACTAGGAGTAGCCTGGGAATTGTCAGCCAACGGAAACCTACTTGTCAGTACCGGGGATCTCGCGATCCTCGAGGGTGTTCTTGGCGTCATTCAACGACTTGGAGGCGGAACGTTCGACATCGTAGAGATCTTTTCGGGTATCCTCGATGATCTCCTCCAACGGGTTGGACATCTGCTTTTCGAGGATCTGTTTCAGCTCGTCCGCCTTGATCTCCTTGTCGATATCCGCCTTAACATTCGCCACAAAACGGCGGCCGCGGCCAAGCCAATGGCCTGCGACACGCGCCACCTTGGGCAAACGTTCAGGACCTATGACCACCAACGCAACGAGCGCGATAATACCCAGTTCCCAGAAACCGATGTCAAACATTGTTGGATCTCAAGCTGTCCCAGAGACGGGATAAAGGAATCAGGTCTTGTCTTTCTCTTTGGAGGTGACTTCCCCTTCCACTACAGTGCCGGACTCAGACTCTTCGATCTGTTCGCGCTTCTCACTGGATTCGGCCTTTTCACTGTCAGTCATGGCGCCTTTGAAGCCCTTGACGGCGTTGCCGAGATCAGAGCCGATATTTTTCAACCGTTTCGTGCCAAACAACAACAGAACGATCGCCAGAACAATCAACAACTGCCAAATACTGATACCACCAATACCCATAATCTTCTCCACTCCCCGGTTCAAACCGGATGTCTATCTATCTATTTTCGTTCCGGCCAGAGGAAACCTCGGCCATCGATGCGGGGGATAATACCCCAGTTATGCCCCGGCGGTAAGCACCGCTGTCACTCAGGCTGAATTCCTGTGACACTATTTGCCACGACTGGCCTTCTCCTCCAACCCGGAAAGCCCGAAACGGCGTTCCAACTCCTGCAGCACATCATTTGGCCCCAGACCCTGCTGAGCCAGCAGGACCATGGTGTGGAACCACAGATCCGCAATCTCGTAGATGATCTTCTCCGGCACCCCGTCCTTAGCCGCCATCACAGTCTCAGTGGCCTCTTCACCGATCTTTTTCAGGATGCTGTCCAGCCCCTTGGCGTAGAGTCTCGCCACATAGGAGCTGTCAGGCTCCGCCTGCTTGCGCTCCTCCAGCACCTGGGCCAGTTGTTCCAGTACATCGCTCATCTTTAACTCGCTATTCACCCATATATCTGACTCGGATCTTTCAGCACAGGTAACAGTTCGACCCACTCGCCATCCCGCAGTTCCCGGTAGAAACAGCTGTGGCGGCCGGTGTGGCAGGCGATGCCGCCCTTCTGCTCCACCTCCAGCAGCACTACATCCGCATCGCAATCGACCCGGATCGCGCTGACTATCTGCTGGTGTCCCGACTCCTCACCCTTGTGCCAGAGTCTCTTGCGGGAACGGGACCAGTAGACCGCGTGACCGGTCTCCTGCGTCAACCGCAGAGCCTCCCGATCCATCCAGGCCACCATCAGGATAGTGCCCGTCCCTTTCTCCTGGGCGATAGCGGGCACCAGACCCTGCTCATCCCATTTTATATTGCCGAGCCAGCTCACAGACGGACCTCGACGCCCTGATCCTGCATGAAACGCTTGGCCTCACCAATGCTGTACTCGGCGAAGTGGAAGATACTGGCGGCCAAAACAGCATCTGCCGCGCCCTCTTTCACCCCATCCACCAGATGCTGCAGGTTGCCCACGCCACCGGAGGCAATCACCGGGATCGGCACCGCCTCGGCAATGGCCCGGGTCAGTTTGTTGTCAAAACCGATCTTGGTGCCGTCCCGGTCCATGCTGGTGAGCAGAATCTCTCCAGCACCGTAGTCCGCCATCCTCTTCGCCCACTCGATGGCGTCGATGCCGGTGGGCTTGCGGCCGCCGTGGGTGAAAATCTCCCACTTCAGCGGCTCCCCTTCACCGCTCACCTTCTTTGCGTCGATAGCGATCACGATGCACTGGGAACCAAATCGGGTGGTGGCCTCCCTGACGAATTCAGCGTTGAAAACCGCTGCGGTGTTGATCGCCACCTTGTCCGCGCCGGCATTGAGCATGCGACGCACATCCTCCACCACCCGGATGCCGCCACCCACTGTCAGGGGAATGAAGACCTCCGACGCCACCTGTTCCACCACGTGGACGATGGTCTCCCGATTATCGGAGCTGGCGGTGATATCGAGAAAGGTGATCTCATCTGCGCCCTCTTCGTTATAGCGGCGCGCCACCTCCACCGGATCGCCCGCGTCACGGATCTCCACGAATTTGACACCCTTGACCACGCGGCCGTTGTCCACATCGAGACAGGGTATGATGCGTTTAGCGAGCATGTTGTGTACCTACTGTTTAACCGCGAGGGAGCTTGTGCTTCGCGCCCTTCGCGGTAAAAAAATCAAGCCGTCAACTCATCCGCCAGTCTCTGGCCTGCGGCGAAGTCGAGCGTCCCTTCGTAGATCGCCCGGCCGGTGATGGCGGCGGTGATGTTGGTGGTATCGGCTTTGCACAGCGCCTCGATGTCGCCGATGTTGGTGATTCCGCCGGAGGCCACTACCGGGATGCTGATGGCATTGGCCAACGCCGTTGTGGCCTCCA
>NZ_JAAVSH020000001.1:2296198-2365331 GCF_011947365.2 endosymbiont of Lamellibrachia barhami | reverse complement strand
TCAGTTACGTATTGCCTCGACGCCCTGATCCCATGAAACGCTTGGCCCTGCTCAATGCTGTACTCGAAGAAGTGGAAGATACTGGCGGCCAAAACAGCATCTGCCGCGCCCTTTCACCCCATCCACCGTAAATGTTGCAGGTTGCCCACGCCACCGAGGCGATCACCGGGATCATAACTGCTCGGCAGATGGGCTGGGTTCGGGCCAGTCTATTGTCAAAACCGATCTTGGTGCCGTCCCGGTCCATGCTGGTGAGCAGGATCTCCCCTGCACCATAGTCGGCCATCCTCTTCGCCCACTCGATGGCGTCGATGCCTGTGGGTTTGCGTCCGCCGTGGGTGAAAATCTCCCACTTCAGGGGTTCTCCCTCGCCGCTCACCTTCTTCGCGTCGATAGCAACCACGATGCACTGGGAGCCAAATCGGGTGGTGGCCTCCCTGACGAACTCAGCGTTGAAAACCGCTGCGGTGTTGATCGCCACCTTGTCCGCGCCGGCATTGAGCATGCGACGCACATCCTCCACCACCCGGATGCCGCCACCCACGGTCAGGGGAATGAAGACCTCGGATGCCACCTGTTCCACCACGTGGACGATGGTCTCCCGATTATCGGAGCTGGCGGTGATATCGAGAAAGGTGATCTCGTCCGCACCCTCTTCGTTATAACGGCGCGCCACCTCCACCGGATCACCCGCGTCGCGGATCTCCACGAATTTGACACCCTTGACCACTCGGCCGTTGTCCACATCGAGACAGGGGATGATGCGTTTAGCGAGCATGTTGTGTACCTACTGTTTAACCGCGAAGGGCGCAAAGAGCGCTAAGGATTTTTTACTTTGCGTGCTTCGCGCCCTTCGCGGTAAAAAAATCAAGCCGTCAACTCATCCGCCAGTCTCTGGCCTGCGGCGAAGTCGAGCGTCCCTTCGTAGATCGCCCGGCCGGTGATGGCGGCGGTGATGTTGGTGGTATCGGCTTTGCACAGCGCCTCGATGTCGCCGATGTTGGTGATTCCGCCGGAGGCTACTACCGGGATGCTGATGGCATTGGCCAACGCCGTTGTGGCCTCCACATTGGGACCGGTCATCATGCCGTCACGGCCGATGTCAGTGTAGACGATGGCAGAAACCCCATCATCTTCAAAACGGCGCGCCAGCTCGGTCACCTCCTGATCAGTGACCTCCGCCCAGCCGTTGATCGCCACCATCCCCTCTTTGGCATCCAGGCCGACGATGATATGACCGGGAAACGCTTTGCAGGCGCGGGCCACAAAATCAGGCGATTTCACCGCCTGGGTGCCGATGATGCAGTAGGTCACCCCCGCCTTCAGATAGGCCTCGATGGTCGCCTCGTCGCGGATACCGCCACCCACCTGTATCGGCATATCGGGATAGGCCTTGGCGATATTGCGAATAGCGTCGCCATTGACCGGCTCTCCGGCAAATGCGCCGTTGAGATCCACCAGATGCAGGCGTCGTCCACCAGCATCCACCCAGCGGCCCGCCACCTCCACCGGGTTATTGGAAAATACCGTATCGTCCTCCATGCGACCCTGACGCAGGCGCACACACTGGCCATCTTTCAAATCGATTGCGGGGATTAGTAACACATCAAAGCCCTATCGTTTATTAATGCTCCGGGGTCGGAGTCAAATTAATCTGATCATGATCATTTAAAATCAATAAGTCAGTTTAATTTGACTCCGACCCCTCATGACGAAACATTCCAATTCACAAAATTCTTCAATAACCGCAGGCCATCGTCAGCGCTCTTCTCTGGATGAAACTGTACCGCGAAGAGACTCTTGTCCGACACTGCGCTGGCGAAGCTCACACCAAATTCGGTGGTGGCCGCCGTCAGACCGCTCTCGGACGGATCCACATAGTAGCTATGGACGAAATAGAAGCGGCTTCCCGGTTCAATACCCGCCCACAGCGGGTGATCGTGGGTAGGAATAACCTGATTCCAACCCATATGCGGGATCTTCAGCATAGTTCCATCAGCGCTCTTGCCACCGGGAAAGTGGCGCACCCTGCCGGGATAGAGTCCGAGCAGTTCGGTACCACCGTTCTCCTCGCTGAACTCCATCAACACCTGCTGCCCCATGCAGATACCCAGAAACGGCTTGGATTGTGCCGCATCCAGGATTGCCCGGTTCAGATGGTGATCGGAGATAGCGGCCATGCAGTCGCGGGCCGCCCCCTGGCCGGGAAAGACCACCCGGTCGGAGTTGAGGATCAAGGTCGGATCATCGGTTACCAGCACCTCGTCGCCGGGAGCGGTGACATGCTCCACCGCTTTGGCGACGGAGCGCAGGTTGCCCATACCGTAGTCAATGACTGCGATGCGTTGTGCCATCGAAATACCGCTCTTTAAAATATTGGGGTAGGTTTACAGTGTGCCCTTGGTGGAAGGCACCACGTCGGACATGCGGGGATCCGGCTCCAGCGCCATGCGCATCGCCCGGCCCAGCGCCTTGAACACCGTCTCAGCCTGATGGTGGGCGTTGATGCCCCGCAGGTTGTCGATGTGCAGGGTCATACCGGCGTGGTTGACCAGTCCCTGAAAAAACTCCCGAAAGAGATCCACATCGAACTCACCGATACGGGCGCGGGTAAAGGCCACGTTGTACTCCAGACCGGGACGACCGGAGAAGTCGACCACCACCCTGGAAAGCGCTTCGTCCAACGGCACATAGGCGTGTCCATAACGACGAATACCCTTTTTATCCCCCAGTGCCTCGGCCAAAGCCTGCCCCAGAGTGATGCCGATATCCTCTACTGTGTGGTGCGCGTCGATCTCCAGATCGCCCTTGGCATTGACCTCCAGGTCGATCAGGCCGTGGCGGGCCACCTGATCCAACATGTGATCAAGGAAAGGGACACCAGTCTCGAAACGGGATTTACCCGTACCGTCCAGATTCAGCGTGATGCTGATCCGGGTCTCCAGTGTATTGCGTTCCACCTGCGCTGTGCGCTGCATGGGAGGGACTCCGAATATTTATGAATTCAACGACGAACCGCCGACAAAGCACGCATTTTAGAGCAAAACCGACAAAATAGCAGCGCAAGGGATCTGCCGGTGGATTTCAGCGTGGATTGTAGGCCTGATCAAGCGCAGCGGATCAGGCAAACGTCTACCAGTTCTCCCCCAGTAACTCAAAGTGGGCCTGCGGATGAAGACAGGCGGGACAGACGCCCGGCGCCTCCTCTCCCTCGTGCAGGTAGCCGCAGTTGCGGCAGCGCCAGACCACCTTGCCGTTGCGCCTGAAAACCCGTCCGGCTTCAAGATTGTCCGCCAGATCCTGGTAGCGCTTGCCGTGCTGTTTCTCCGCAATGGAGATCGCCTCGAACGCCATTGCCACCTGCTCAAAACCCTCTTCACGGGCAACCTTGGCAAAACCCGGGTACATGGTGGTCCACTCATGCTCCTCTCCCGCAGCGGCATGGCGCAGATTCGCCAGGGTATCTCCCAGGTCCCCCGCCGGAAAGGTTTCTGTGATCTCCACCTCACCACCTTCGAGAAACTTGTAGAAACGCTTGGCGTGCTCCTTCTCCTGGTTTGCAGTCTCCTCAAAGATATGGGCGATCTGCACCAGTCCCTCTTTGCGGGCGGCACCCGCATAGTAGGTATAACGATTGCGCGCCTGAGACTCACCGGCAAAGGCGGTCATCAGGTTTCTTTCCGTGCGGGTTCCTTTCAAAGACTGACTCATACTTCACCTCTTGAAGTCCGTGAAATCTTCCGGTTAAAGATCTATTCAAACATCTCTGCTTCTACTTCGAGATAGGCGATATTGATATGACTGCCCACTTCATGGTCGAAATCGACCCAGTTTTTGTAGTCAGAGAGTGACTCGACCACTTTGGGCTTCATTTCGTAATCACTCAACCCCTCATCCAGCCATTTCGCCACTTCGATTCTGAGTGTGGAGAGATAACGCTGGTAATTTTTCGGAACATCGCGGCCACCGGTTGGGCCGTGGCCAGGCACATAGATCACTGCGTCCACCTTCAGGGCCATATCGATGGCGGCGATATTGCCTTTGAAGGTTCCGTGGCGCATCTGACCAAAGCGGTTAGCCATCACATTATCCCCCAGAAACAGCAGTTTCTTCGAGGGAATCTCGATCATCAGATCGGAGTCACTATGGGCCTTGGGCTCAAACAGAAAACGTATCCTGAGTCCGGCCAAGGTGATTTCACCACCATGATCAATCGCATGATTTGGCCCGACGACCTCCGTTCCCCTGGTTGCATTATCCGTCATACTCAGCAGTGAATCGACCCAGCTCTGACCTTCGCCCTCTTCGATCCTGGCAATCATATTGGGATGACCATAGATCGCCACCTTCGGATAGGCAGACCGAATCGCCTGATTGGCCAGCCAGTGGTCACCGTGGATATGGGTGTTCATCACCGCAACCACCGGCTTGTCAGTGAACTTGCGGATCTGCCGCAGCACCATCTCGCCAATCTGCACACTGGCTCCGGGATCGACAATCACCACGCCTTCATCGGTGACGATAAAGGCCGGATTGTTCATGAAACCCTGATTCTCCACCGAAGGCCGCCCCAGCGGGCCATGGATAACATAGACGCCATCCGCCACCTGATCTGCAGGATAATTCTTCACCGCCGGACCGCGTTCTGCCGCGAGCAGCAGCGCAGGCAGCAGACAGACCATCAAAAACAGCTTTCTCATTCTCACTCCTCTGGTTGCCCGGTAGCGGGCTTATGATTCATTGTAAGTGGTTGGACAGCAGGTTCATCCAGATAATATTCAGGGAAGATCCATGAATCGGTTTACGCCATCTCTGCCATGAAAATGCGTCCATGGTCACTCTATTTCCCCGCCCTGACCAAGCCACCCAGCCCTATCTCTTCCAACGCATTACTGAGCAACGCCCTGATTTCAGAAGCCTTTTCGCAGCGTAGCGCCGCCTGCAGCAGTTCCCTCGCCCTGGCGCGGCTGATGGAATGAATCACCCACTTCACCCGTAGCAGGCTGCTGGCATTCATACTAAGATTTTCGACCCCCATACCCAGCAGCAAGACCGCCGCTGCAGGGTTGCCCGCCATCTCACCACAGACACTGACCTCCCGGTGAAATTGCCTGCCCCCCTCCACTACCTGAATCAGGGCCCGCAACACAGCGGGATGCAGATCATCGTAGATCTCCGCCACATGGGGGTTGTTACGATCCACCGCCAACAGATACTGGGTCAAATCATTGGTGCCGACAGAGAGAAAATCGACCCGGCGCGCCAACGCCTCCACCTGATAGACCGCAGCCGGCACTTCTATCATCACACCGACACGGGGCATCTTCACCCCATGTCCCTCTTCGATCAGTTCATCGTGTGCCCGCTGAATCAACAGCAGTGAGTCATCCACCTCACTCACATTGCTGATCATCGGCAATAGCAGCTGCAGATTATCCAAGCCGATGGCTGCACGCAGCATGGCACGCACTTGAGTGAGAAATATCTCCGGATGATCCAGTGAGATGCGGATGCCACGCCAACCAAGGAATGGGTTGGACTCATTGACCGGAAAATAGGGCAAGGGTTTATCGCCACCAATGTCGAGGGTGCGGATGGTGACGGATCTGGGGGCAAAGGTCTCAAGAACATTCCGATAGTTTGCGGTCTGCGCCTCCTCACTGGGGAAACGGTCGCGCACCATAAAGGGGACTTCTGTTCGATAGAGACCGACGCAATATCGTAGAGACGGGAGATTGCTCGCATCTCGGAACCGGGCGGGGTGTTCGAATGGGGGGCGCACCGTCACCCCGATAGATTCTCCTGAAGGCAGATCACGGGTCGCCTCCAGCTCTGCACTCAGTGCCCGATCCTCTTCACTGCTGTACCAGGTACTCGGTTTTTCGCACCGACGGCGCCGACAGAGCAGATGCGCCCCCGGTAACCGTCGCTGATGAGGAAACGCCCATCGACCCGTCCACGGGCGGGTCAGCTCACTGGGAGATGCTTGAGCCAATGTGGCGACATGGGAGAGCTGAAACGCCCTTCGCCGAAACAAGGCCCGCAAGGCGTTCCATCGGTACATCGGCAAGCTGCATGACGCTGACCTCACCACCCACCAAGATGGTGTCCTCCGGATAGTCGACCGGGCCAGACTGTTTCTGCTGGAAGTGCATGAGTATGCGGCGGCCCAGATCGCGCATCGTTAACATCACGCGAGGTAGATATCGTCATGTTGGGCGGATTTTCGCAGTTATGTCGATGCTCAGGAGGAGGCGCACCGGCCTATCAGAATTGTGGATGAGAGGGTGCGCATGAGCATCATCAATACCGCGAAGAGCGGTCACTTCTCCACCGACAGGACAATGGAAGAGTACAACCGGGATATCTGGCGGCTTGAGCCCGTGGTGGCTCCGCCGGTCGCTCCGGCGTAACCGTGGCGGAAGACAAGCTTATTTGCTGGGTCTATCGCAGCCCGCGTAACGAGCAGATGTACCTCTATCTAAGAGAAGAGGAGGGCTTCGACCTGGTCCCTGCACCACTGCTGGAGCGTTTCGGCGTGCCAGCACTGGTGATGGAGCTGGAGTTGCATGCTGGCCGAGTCCTGGCCCGTGAGGATGTGTCAAAGGTAATGGCAAACCTGTCCGAGTTGGGATTTCATCTTCAGATGCCGCCGGAGATCAAACCCAAGCTCTATTTTGGTGAGTGATCTTACTGGACTGTATCGACGGACTATAGTGAACTGTCGGCCGGTTCGAGCTTGCGGAACCGGCAGTCGCCGTTTGTAGTCTTTTGCCTGATCCGCTACGCTTGATCAGGCCTACGAACTCATCAGTGACAAACGTAGGGTGCGCCGCGCGCACCATGATTGCTTGAGTTACTGATTTGCCAGGCACTGCACCAATTGGTCGGCAACCCTTCTCATCAGTTGGAAATAGGCATCCGGACCGGGCGGCAGATCGCTCCCCAATGGATCGAGTTCCGCACTGCGTGTTGTCGTGTCCCCGCTGAGTGATTCCACCAGCCGGGGTTCAAATTGTGGCTCGGTGAAGATGCAGTCCACTCCGATGCGGCGGATCTTCTGCTGGAGATCGTGAATATGCCGGGCGCCACTCAGGCGTTCAGGGTCGAGGGTTACCGTGCCGACTGAGTTGAGCTGGTAGCGTGCTTCCAGATAGCCATAGGCGTCGTGAAAAGCGATGTAGGGGATAGTGCGCACAGGCGCCAGGCGGGACTCCAACTCTTGATGTAGCAGATCCAGGCGCTGCTGCAGTGTCCGTGCATTCTCTTCATATGACCCGCGGTGTTTTGGATCCAGCAGGCTGAGGCGATCGGCAATCAGCCGCACGACCCGTTTTGCCCGCAAAGGATCGAGCCAGAGATGGGGGTCGCGCCCGGCATGGTCTTCACCGTCGTGATTGTGGCTTGCCCTGTCCTCAATCTTGAGCAGATCCAGTAGTGCGATATTGGGCCGTCCTGAAGCGGTCAGAATTCTCGGCAGAAAAGATTCCATTTCCGGCCCTATCCAGATGATCAGATCAGCCTGCTGGATGTTTCGCGCATCTGAGGGTTTAAGTGTGTAGCGGTGCGGTGATTGGCCGCCGGATAGCAGCAGTTGTGGATCCTCTACCCCCTGCATGATGCCCGCCACCAGCGAATGGATCGGTTTGATGCTCACCAGTACGGCGGCCTGGGTCCAGGAAGAGCAGCAAAAAAGCAGCAGAAGGACGAGATGCAGGGAAAGTCTAGGGTGAGTCATTATCGTTTATGGTTTGGCGGAGAGAGGTAATTGACCGGCTGGGGCGCTATATTATCACTCCCTTTATTAAAGAGAGTGCGGGATTTGGACCGTGATTGAGTTGATGCCAAGGTTGGGAGCGGGAGTGGCGCAGGAGATGATGGATGGTTGAGCGCGATCTGTTACTGGAGGCCGACGGCGTCTGCATGGCATTTGGCGGCCGTGAGGTGCTGCGCGATGTGAACCTGGTTCTGCATCGGGGTGAGATTCTTACCCTGATCGGCCCTAATGGTTCCGGCAAGAGTACCCTGGTGCGTCTGCTGCTGGGTCTGCTCAGGCCAACGGCGGGTGCTCTGCGCCGTGCGGATGGACTCCGTATTGGTTATATGCCGCAGAAGCTGCAGGTCGATGAGGTTCTGCCCCTCTCCGTAGCCCGTTTTCTGACCCTCACCGGTCGCTATGCGAAGGAGAAGGTGGCAGCGGTTCTGCGAGAGGTGGGTGCCGATCATGTGTCTGATCATCCCCTGCAGAGTGTGTCTGGAGGGGAACTGCAGCGTGTCCTGCTGGCTCGGGCTTTGTTGCGGGGGCCGGACCTGCTGGTGCTGGATGAGCCGGTGCAGGGTGTCGATGTCAATGGTCAGGTCGCGCTCTACAATTTAATCGGCCGCATTCGTGACCAACGTGGCTGTGGAATACTGATGGTCTCCCACGACCTCCATCTGGTGATGGCCGCCACAGATCGGGTACTCTGTCTCAACCATCATGTCTGTTGTTCGGGCACCCCTGAGGTGGTGACGCGTCACCCTGCCTATCTGGATCTCTTCGGCGGCGCAGCCTTCGCTGTCTATTCTCACCATCACGATCATGCCCATGATCTGCATGGCAATGTGATCCCGGGGGACGAAGCGCATTGCGAAACAGGTGACTCCGATGGATGATTTTTTGCTGCGGGCTCTGCTGGCAGGGCTGGGTGTGGCCTGTCTGGCTGGACCACTGGGGGCCTTTGTGGTCTGGCGGCGCATGGCCTACTTCGGCGAGGCGATGTCCCATACGGCCCTGTTGGGGGTGGGACTTGGACTGCTGTTGGGTGTGAGCACCCAGCTGTCGGTGATGCTGGTGTCGGTGACGCTGGCGGTATTGCTGGTGGCGATGCAACAGCAGCGGCAGCTGGCGAGTGACACCCTGCTGGGAATCTTTGCGCATACTGCGCTCTCCCTGGGTCTGGTGCTGCTGGCCTTCATGGAGACGGTACGGGTCGATCTCATGGGTTACCTGTTCGGGGATATCCTTGCGGTTTCCACCCTCGATCTCTACTGGATCTATGGTGGCGGTCTGCTGGTGCTGATCGTACTGACGCTGATTTGGCGCCCACTGCTGGCGCTGACCGTGCATGAAGAGCTGGCTCGGGTCGAGGGGGTGCCGGTCACCCAAGTGCGTCTGCTGTTCATGATATTGATCGCCCTGGTGATTGCAGTGTCCATGAAGATTGTGGGTATTCTGCTGATTACCTCCATGATGATCATACCGCCGGCTGCGGCCCGGCGATTTGCAGTGGGGCCTGAGCAGATGGCACTGCTGGCAGCGGTTATTGGGGCTGTTTCTGTTGCAGCAGGGCTCTGGGGATCATTGCAATGGGATACGCCCACCGGCCCGTCTATGGTAGTTGCTGCGGGATTGCTGTTTGTACTGGTGCAGGTCTCTGGCCTGTTTTTCCAGAGAAAATAAGCATTTACTAATCCCACTGTTTTGGTTGGTATTTCAATAAGCTAGCTCAATAAGCGGATTTTATGATGCCAGATTGAAAATTGTTTGGCGTATCAGGGAGGAAAACCGTATTGTTTACCGCCCTGATGACCGCGTGTGCGTGATTTTTGGCCGAAAAGGCCGGCCACATGGGGGGATCAAACCATCTTCAGTAGTCCAGTCTGCATTGCAGGTCTCGACCGCATAAGGATGGAGACTGGACTTAAAAAAGTGCTTCTAAGCCGTGGCATTTTGCGGCGGCAGAAATCACTGCAGTGAAACCTAGGAGAAATAAAACCATGCCAACATTTGTGCGTACTGAGAAGTGCGATGGCTGTAAAGGCCAGGACAAGACCGCTTGCATGTACATCTGCCCTCACAACCTGATGAAGCTGGATATGGACGGTTCTGAGACCGGCCATGCCATGAAAGCCTTCAATCAGGAGCCTGAGCAGTGCTGGGAGTGCTACTCCTGCATCAAGATCTGCCCTCAGCAGGCGATCGAAGCGCGTCCCTACGCCGACATCGTACCCATGGGCGCCTCTGTACAGCCTCTGCGCGGTACCGATTCCATCATGTGGACCATCAAGTTCCGCAACGGCACCATGAAGCGTTTCAAGTTCCCGATCCGCACCACGCCTGAAGGTTCTATTGATCCCTATGGCGATACGCCTGATGCTGACTATGCGAAGATCTCCGATACCGGTTTCTTCAACCATAATCAGCAGAACGGTTACCGCGCTGGCGATCCCAGCGAGCTGATCTGCAAATAAGTCGGATTCAGACAGAATCTACAGAACTTGAATTAACTGAGGTATTTAGAAATGGCTGAATTCGGTAATCCTGATGTCGTCGAAGAAGAGGTAGACATCCTCATCATCGGTGGTGGCATGGGTGCATGCGGCGCCGCTTATGAGCTTGGTCCCTGGATCAAGGCTTCCGGTGCAGACATCAGCGTAAAGCTGGTTGACAAGGCTGCTATGGATCGTTCCGGTGCTGTTGCACAGGGTCTCTCCGCTATCAACACCTACATCGGTCCTGACCAGGATCCTGCAGACTACGCCCGTATGGTTTCCAACGATCTGATGGGTATCACCCGCGACGATCTGGCTTACGATCTGGGTCGTCACGTTGACGAATCCGTACATCTGTTCGAAGAGTGGGGCCTGCCCATCTGGAAGACTGATGAGAACGGCGAGCGTTTCGACGGCTCCAAAGGCATGACCTCCCTGAAAGACGGTGGCAAGCCTGTACGTTCCGGCAAGTGGCAGATCATGATCAACGGCGAATCCTACAAATGGATCGTTGCTGAGGCTGCCAAGAAAGCCTTGGGCATGGACAACATTGAAGAGCGTATCTTCGTTGTCAAGCTGGTTAACGACAAGAACGACAAGAACCGCGTTGCCGGTGCTGTTGGCTTCTCTGTTCGTGAAGACAAGGTTGTGGTCTACAAGTTCAAGGCCTGCCTGCTGGTTGCCGGTGGTTGTGTGAACATCTTCCGTCCCCGCTCTGTGGGTGAGGGTCAGGGCCGTGCCTGGTACCCCGTATGGAACGCCGGTTCCACCTACACCATGGCTGCCGAGGCCGGTGCCGAGCTGACCCTGATGGAAAATCGCTTTGTACCGACCCGTTTCAAAGACGGTTACGGTCCGGTAGGCGCCTGGTTCCTGCTCTTCAAGTCCAAGGCCACCAACGCCTTCGGCGAAGTGTACATGGATCGCAACAAGGAGATGCTGAACGACTATCCTCCTTACGGAGCGGCTGCCGTTCCCGCATCCTGCCTGCGTAACCACTTGATGCTCAAAGAGATGAAGGAAGGTCGTGGTCCCATCTGGATGGACACCGTTACCGCCCTCGCCAACCTGCGTGAGACCCTGACTCCTCGTGAGGTCAAGCATCTGGAAGCAGAGGCATGGGAAGACTTCCTCGACATGTGTATCGGCCAGTGCGGTATCTGGGCTGGTGAGAACATCGAGCCTGAGAAGAAGAACTCCGAGCTGATGCCTACCGAACCCTACCTGCTGGGTTCTCACTCCGGTTGCTGCGGCATCTGGGTTTCCGGTCCTGACGATGTTGGCGCGCCAACTGAAGAAGGGCACGCTGAAGCTGATAAGGTTCCTGGTCACCTGCCTTCTGGTTGGAACTGGGGCTACCGTGGCATGACCACCGTAACCGGTCTGTTCACCGCAGCTGACGGCGTTGGCGCCTCTGGCCACAAGTTCTCCTCCGGCTCTCACGCTGAAGGTCGCATGTGCGCCAAGTCCATGGTCAAGTTCGTCATGGACAACAAGGATTGGAAGCCTGAGCTGGATACTTCGGTTGATCAGCTGGTTGAAGAGATCTATCGCCCTGTTCGTACCTACCTTGAGCACAAGGATTACAGCACCGCGATCGACGTTAACCCCAACTACATCACTCCCAAGATGCTGCAGTTCCGTCTGCAGAAACTGATGGATGAGTACGTTGCCGGTGTTGCTACCTACTACACCACCAACGCCAACATGCTGGAAGTGGCTGAAGGCAAGCTGACTGAGCTGAAGATAGATGCGCTGAAGATGCGCGCCAAGGATCTTCACGAGCTGCTTCGTGCCTGGGAAAACTATCACCGCATCCTCACCGCGGAAGCCCACATGAAACACATCCAGTTCCGCCAGGAGTCCCGTTACCCGGGCTTCTACTACCGCATGGACAAGAACTTCGTGGACGAAGAGAACTGGCACTGCTTCGTGAACTCCATCTACAACAAAGAGACCAAAGAGTGGACCTGCTTCAAGCGCGCCCACGTTGATCTGGTCGACAAGTCCAAGCTGTTCAAGTAAGTCTTACTTGATAGCCTGATGGCGTGAAAAGTCCGGGTGTCGCAAGGCATCCGGACTTTTTTGCCTCTAGCGAGTCTGTAAATGAAGGACGGTAATCCTGTGTTATCAAGTGTTTCTCAACGCCTGTAAATTGTAGGGTAATCGGTACTCATTTGCGGATTATGATAATCCGATAGTCAATCAATATAGTCTGGCTGATTAGGGTTCGGCAGGCTCCTTTGCCGAATTGATCCAGCGGAGAGAAAAATGAGCGAAAAGTTTGATATCCCTTTCAAAAGTGACCTGGTGCCAAATATTCTGGATCCGGGTACTAAGATCCAGTTTCAGTGCTCCAAGGGCATATCCTGTTTCAATGAGTGCTGCCGCCGCGCAGATATTCAGCTGATGCCTTACGACATCATTCGTCTGAAGGATAATCTGGGGATCAGTGGAACCGAGTTTTTGAAGAATCACACGGTGCCGTTCGAGATGGATAAGGATGGCATACCCGGCGTTAAGCTGCGCACTGACGATGAGGGTGCCTGCCTGTTTGTCACCGATGAAGGGTGCAGTGTCTATGCTGACCGCCCCACCGCCTGCCGTTACTATCCGCTGGGTCATATGGCGCTGCACGAGGCAGGAGCGACTGAGGATGAAACCCGCTATTTCATGATCAAGGAGGATCACTGCATGGGGCATAACGAGGATCGAAAGATCTCTATCGATGCCTACCGTCGTGAGCAGGGTGTGGAGCAGTACGACCAGATCAACCGTGAGTGGTTGCAGCTGATGCTTAAAAAGCGCTCGGCGGGTCCCAGCATCGGCCGTCCTTCGGACACCAGTCTGCAGTTCTTCTTCATGTGTTCCTATGATGTAGACCGGCTGCGCCACTATGTAATGAATGACTCTTTCCGGGCCACCTACGACCTTGAAGAGGCTTTCTACGCGACTGTCGAAAAAGAGGACGTTGCCTTGATGCTGTTTGGTGCACGTCTGCTCAAACAGGTACTGTTTGGCGACAAGACCATCCCGGAAAAAGAGGGGGCTTATGAAACGCGCATGGCAGAGCGGGAGGATATCCTGAAGATGCGCCGCGAGGCCGAGGCGGAGATTCATCGTCAGAGGGAAGCGGAGAAGATGAAAGACGCGATCTCCTGATCTCGTCCCTCAAATCCAAAAAAGCCGCACATCTGTGCGGCTTTTTTATTTCTCCAGGAGGTTGTCGGGTTTATCCGTTTGACGGATAACTGCTCCTGCGTTTCCCGCACTTCCGCCATCCATGGCGGTCGAAGCGACTAATCCGCAGGCGCGGATTGAACAGCGTTAAACCCGACAGTCTCCTTAAGAGGCCGCAATCTGGTCGGTCTTTGCAGACATAATAAAATCGTTGCGGTGCAGTCCTTTGATTTTGTGAGACCACCAGGTCACGGTCACTTTGCCCCACTCAGTCAGCAGTGCAGGGTGATGCCCTTCAGACTCCGCCAGTTCACCGACCCGGTTCGTGAAGGCGACTGCATCAACAAAGTTATTGAAGGAAAAAGATTTTTCCAGCTGCATGATGCCGTCTCTGACCTCTAGATTCCAATCTGGAATCTTTTTTATCAAACTGGCGAGTTCATCATCTGAAACATTGGGTGCATCCGCCCTGCAGGCTTCGCAATGGACACTTGTCAGCTCATTCGTGGACATTTTATACCGATCCTCTAATCTTTGAGACTTCACAGGATGCGAATTATTCGATAGTTCTTGGAAGATAAATACTGTTATTGTTTATGGAATAGTCGAATTCAGATGGTAATCGATATGGCACGCAAACATGCGCTCATTGTTGATGACTCGCAAACGGCCAGAGAGGTGCTTGCGAAACGCCTGGCCGGCTACGATATCGAGGTCGATGCCGTAGAATCAGCCGGTGCAGCCATAGACTATCTCAGCGAGCATATTCCGGACGCGGTTTTCCTGGATTATGAAATGCCTGGTATGGACGGCTTTCAGGCCTTGAAAGCGATCAAATCGAATCCCAATACGGCCGCGATCCCAGTGATGATGTATACCTCCAGAGCAGGAGGGTTGGCGATTGGCCAGGCGAGGGCGCTAGGTGCGCTGGGTGTCCTGCCGAAGGAGTTGGAGACGCAGGATCTCGACGAAGTCATTCATGCGCTTCATCTCAACCCCGATCAGGATTCCCTGGTCGCGCGTTATACGCACGCAGTAGTGGGGGCTGCGAGTGGTGGTGACGAAGTCAGGGCCGAGGCAGAATATATCGATCGATTTCAGGGCTTGGTTGAACAGGCGGAGCAATCACTCAAGCAGGGGGGCAGCCGTAAACAGATGGCGTTGCTGTTGGCGCAACAGCATAAGTTGCTTTCAAAGCGCATGGATGTGAATGCAGCAAGGTCATTGCGCTCCATGGAACAGCAATTTTCCGGGGTGAATGAACGTCTGAATGATACCCAGCGATCGATTGCTGCGAGCCTTCCCAAAAAAGGGGGTGTCCCAAAGTGGTTGCTGATGGTATTCGTTGCCTGCCTGGCGATCTCGGCAACGGTGTGGTTCTGGAATATCAATAGCGACAGGACACAGAGGGATGTGGCGGAAAACCTGCTGCTGCTGGAGTCAGGACGGAATATTCTGACAGAAAAAGTCACGCAGGTGGATGCGCTGATACAGCAGCAGCAAACAGCCATTGAGACGCTGAAAAGTCGCTTGGAGGATTTAGGTAAACAGGTTGGTACAGAAGCGCTGCCGTTGCTTGAGTGGGCGGTTAACCGTGATTCGCGTTTCCCCTATGGCGAAGGGCCGTTTAGTGATAAGCGGGTCATCTGGCTCTCCCAGATCATCGACCATCTGGCTGCAGCAGGTTTTACCGGAACCGTAAGGCTGGCGGCCAACTATGGTAATTATTGTCTGAGCAGAAACGATCAGAGCCGGTTTGTGCCTGCTTCCGGCGAGACGACATTTGCAGACTGTGTATTCGCCCGTGATCTGGCGGAAACCGAGGGCAAAAAGCAGGCGGTTCCAACGATCGGTTTTTCCAACTATCTGAATAATGCCCCCTCATTGATCAATGGAGATATATTCGTCGAGTTGGAGGTATCGGGGTTTGACGCGACGAAGGTGCCCTATCCAGAGCCCTATGTCGCGCAGGATGTCGGTGCCTGGAACCAGGTTGCCAGCCAGAACCAACGTATCGATATCAAGTTGTTTGCTGCGGAATAAAACATGAAGCGTTCGTTCAATCGTGTCTATTCAGATCGGTTGTGAAGATTGGCTTGTTTAGCTCAAGGCGTAGGCACGATCAAGCGTAGCGGATCGGGCATCTGGTTTGCCGGTTCCGCTACGCTTTAACCGGCCTACGGTGGCATCTTCGGTGGCATGGCTGGTGGTATCTCATATTTGTAGACGCCCAGGTCAGTGAAGTGGCCACGCATGTCGATAACAATTTTTGTTTGATGGCGCTTGCCTTCACGGGCGCGGACTGCATCGAAGAAGCTCTTGCGCATCTGGGCGCCAGCGTGGGTGTCGGGGTCGATACTGAAGACGATGTGTATGGGTTCGCCGGGACGATTCAGGGGGTGGGCGAGGGCGTGAACACGGTCATTGTGAACCGTGTAGACGATAACCTCCATCTTTTCGTGCAGGTAGGGTAAGCGGATAGAGAAGCCGGATCCCAGCGCAATGTAGGCGATGGTGAGAAACACGCAGGCGCCCAGCAGAAAAGAGGCGAAGCTGCGTCTGGTTGCTATGACAGCCAAGCTTCCCCAGATGGCGAAAACAGCCAGCAGTAGATATTGCAGCGTTAGCGGATCGGTGAACATCTATTTGCTCTTTGTCTGGCTCTGCTTCAGTGTGTTGTGGAAAATATCAAATGGCTCAAATGATCGGCTGTCCGGGAGCAGTTTTTTATCTTCCATGGTGAAGGTCACGACGCCCTTCTCCTGCCCGGGGTAGTCCAGCGTCATCACATCCTCGTATATCGGGATCATGAGCTTTCCCTGGCGGTGCCGGATGGAGATACGCACATCCACCGGTGTTTCGCCTTGACCGTTGTCGGTGTAGTAGACGATGGAGAAGCGATAGCGGCCATCGGGGATGCCGCGGGAGAAGGAGAACTCGTAGTTCAGGCCGGAATAGTCCACGTCGCGGCCAAGATCATCCCGTACCAGGTTGAAAATTTTACCGAAGGGCATGGAGTAGCCGACCTTCTCTTCGCCCGGCGCATCGGTCCACAGATCGATATCGGCAGGGCTGTCCGAGGCCCAGCTGATCTCGGCGATCATATCCCCTGCAGCCTTCTCTATCTCGGTCTCGGTCTGTGTGGTCTCCTGCTTGACCTCGATGAGAGGAATCAATAACACCACCAGGGTAAGCATCAGGAGCGCCAGCAGCATCAGCAGATCACGGAAAACAATGGACATGCTGTCTTCGCGCTGCCGGGTCATGGCTTAATCCTTCTCTGAGGCAATCGCTCGTGTGCTTGATTCGGCAGTTCTTTCGCCATACAGCATCTTGCGAACCTTGTTCATGGCCTCCATCGTCATGGCTGCAGACAAACCGATCATGGTGGTATCGGTGGCGAACGAGACGGTTTTCAGGAATCGTCCGATCTCGGCCGACAGGGTGGCTGGCTCATGCAGGGCGTCAACTTCAAGTCCGGCCAGCGCCATGGAAAACCCGAGAACCGTACCCAACATGCCAAGCCCGGTCGTCAGCCAGGACCAGAAGTGGTCATCGGCATCGCGCCCGGCGAAGGCGAAGGATTCAACCAGCAGGACGATGGTGAGGATGATACAAAAGAACCATAGGGTCAGGAGATTGCCGAGAATACGATCCAGGTAGCCTTGGGTATAAAGCGTAACGAGCAGCGCCACAAGCGAGAACAGAAGGGCCAGTTCGATGAGTTTTGCCCAGGGAGCGGGACTCGTTGGAGTGACCATAAAGAGATGCCTGTGCGAAGGTTGCATTTCACTATAGCATGGAGCGTTGATATCCCTTCGTCGCCTCAGGTGTCTTTTAGGGCGTGCAACAAAAAGCCCGCCGAAGCGGGCTTTCAGTCTGCCCCGCAAGGGGGGCGCTGGTAAAGATCGGTCTATTTGTTTGCGATCTCTTCCAGCTTCTTGGCCTTGATGATGTGGCCATTTAGTGCGGCGTCTTTTGCATTGCGGCCGAAGGCGACGCTCATCAGGGTGGAGTAGTAGACCACGGGCATGTCGAACTTGGTGCCGTAGGTCTCGTTGATCTGATCCTGATAGATCTCAACGTTGGCCTGACAGAGCGGGCAGGGGGTGACGATCATGTCTGCACCATTGTCGTAGGCCGCCTCGATGATGCCGTGGATCATCTCCTGAGACTTTTCAGGCTCGGAGAATGCCAGGGCGCCGCCGCAGCACTGTACCTTCTTCTCGTAGGTGGGAATCGAGTCGGCGCCGACAGCCTCGACAATCTTGTCGAGATATTGCGGATTTTCGAAAGACTCTCCGGCGATACCGAAGGGGCGGTTGGTCTGACAGCCGACGTAACCGGCTATCTTGATGCCTTCAAGAGGTTTTTTGACCTTCTCCTTGATGGCGTCGAAACCGATGTCCTCAATCAGCACCTCAACCATGTGGTGGACGCCGACTTCGCCTTTATAGCGAAGTCCGCCTTCGGCCAGTGCGGTATTGGCATCCTTGAACATCTGCTCGTCTTCATGCAGACGCTCTTTTGCCTCGCGGGTGGAGAGCCAGCAGGCGGCACAGGTCGCGACGATCTCCTGACCGGCATTGTGCTCTTCGGAGAGTGCAATGTTACGGGCAGAGAGGGTCAGACGTGGCAGTTCGCCACCACCGCCGTAACCGATGGAAGCGCCGCAGCAGTTCCAGTCGGGGATCTCATTGAGGGTGATATCCAGCTCCTCGCACATGGTTTGTGCAGAGACGAGGTAGTTGGATGAGGATGCGCCTGTCTGTGAGGAGCACCCCGGGTAGAATGAAAGTTCTATCTTAGCCATTTGGGTATGTCCTCGCTCAGCTGAAGTCCTGGATTTTGCCGTCTTCGATTTCCTGGGCCTTTTTGATGATCTTTGCCAGATCGCCAGGACTCTTGACGCCGTGTCCACCCATGATCTCCATCGCATTCATGCGCTTTGCCTTCATCATGTTCTGGCCCAGCTTCTGGTTGGCCATGGCGTTTTTGACGCCTTGGGCAAAGCCGTCCTTAAAGTACATGGAGAGGCCCATCTTGAGTTCGTTCACGCGGCCCTTCTTCATCAGGTTGTCCCAGAACAGTTGAGAGAATCCCTGAGTCGGCTGGTTCTTCGGCGCCAGGCCGAGGCGTTTCGCGTAGGTGGCGAGACCGTGCATGATGTGGGTGATCGGCAGGCCGCGTGGGCAGCGTGCGATACAGTTGTAGCAAGAGGTACACATCCACATGGAGTCGGAGGTCAGAACCTCTTCACGCTTGCCCGCCCGGATCATCATGAAGATCTCCTGCGGTGGATGGTCCCAGTGCTTGCCCAAAGGACATGAGCCTGCGCATACACCACACTGCATGCACATCTTGACCCATTCGCCCTCTTCGACGTTCGCTTCAACCTCCTTCAGGAAGCTGTTGCGGTATTTTTGACTATTTGTGCTCATTGAAGGCTCCCTTAGAACTTGAATGGGCTCATGCCGATCTTCTCTATGGTCTCAGCCATGTCGTTGATCAGCTTGGGCGCACGTTCGATATCGGTGATGGCGACCTCGTAGACCACAACACGCTCGGGTTCGAGGTTGAGGGTCTGCAGGGTATCGCCGACCTTGCTCATACGCTCGGCCGCCATGGCAGAACCGCGTACGAAGTGGCACTGGTAGTCCTCTCCATGCTGGCAACCCATCAGAACGATGCCGTCGTAGCCGTTGTTGAGGGAGTCGGTAATCCAGGAGAGGCTCACAGAACCGAGGCAACGTACCGGGATGACACGTGCCCAGGGATTGATCTCAACGCCGTTCATGGCTGCCTGATCGAGCGCCGGGTAGGCGTCGTTCTCGCAGGCCAGCACCAGGATGCGGGGTTTCTCGTCCCACTCCTCCGGGATCTCGACGATCTTGATCTGCTGACCGACGGTGTCGATGCTGTAGTTTTCGAAGGAGATGACGCGCACCGGGCAAGCGCCCATGCAGGTGCCGCAGCGGCGGCAGCGGGCCTCGTTGAACAGCGGGTAACGCTTCTCGTCCTCGTTGATGGCGCCGAAGGGGCACTCAACCGTGCAGCGCTTACACTGGGTGCAGCCCTCTTTACGGAATATCGGATAGGAGAGGTCACCGGCACGGGGATGGGCCGCCATACCCTTGCCTGCGTTCTCCGCAGCCTGGATTGCCTTCATGGTGGCGCCGGCTGCGTCATCACGCGCCTGCTGTATATCCATGGGACGACGCACTGGGCCGGCGGCGTAGATGCCGGTACGGCGGGTCTCATAAGGGAAGCAGATGAAGTGGGAGTCGTTGAAACCATACTTCAGCTGCGGCAGGTCGGTGCCCTGACGGTAGTCGAGGTTGAGGATGGAGTCGACGCTGACTTCCGGTGTAGCGTTTGGGTTGGCCTCTTCGCCTGGTCCTGGCGCACCGGCACCTTCTGTGGCGTAGTAGGGATCGGGGCCGGAGTTGGGCTCCATGCCGACCGCCAGTACCACCAGATCACAATCCATCTCGGTATCTTCGTTCAGGATCAGGTCCTTGAACTTGACCGTCAGGCTATCACCAGGAACGACTTCTGAGACGATGCCCTTGGAGAAGAGAACCATCGCTTCCTGTCCGGCGCGGTAGAAATCCTCACCGGCAGCGCCGGGGGTGCGCAGGTTGTCGAACAGGATCGTGGTGTCACAGTCGCCGTTCAGCTCCTTGAAGTACATCGCCTGCTTGATGGAGACCAGGTCGGTGACGCCGGAGAAGTAAGCAAGCTTGCCCTCTTCATCGGAACACTGACCGGCGTTCTGTACAAAGGCGACAGACTTGATCTCCTTACCGTCGGAAGGACGTTTGATCGGTTCGCCGTTGGCAGCCTTGGCCAGCGCTTCGAGTTCGAGATTGGTGACCACGTCCGCGCTCTTGTCGTAGCCGAACTCAGGCAGTTTATTGGCATCGTAGGGGGTGAAGCCGGAAGCCTGAACGATCGCACCGCAGGTGAAGTTGCTGGTGGAACCGGACTCTGTAGCGACATCCACGCTGAAACGTCCGGGGGCACCGGAGGTCTGGGCGAGGGTGCTGTTCAGGTGAACAGTGATCTTGTCGTCAGCCTCGATGGCGGCAGCCATCTCGGCGATGCCGCTCTCCTGAGGGGTCGCATAAGGGGAGCGGGTCGGCAGAACTTTATAGTATTCTGCGATCCGTCCGCCCAGCGCACCGCTCTTTTCCACCAGATGAACCGGGTAGCCTGCAGCAGCAGCTTCCATCGCGGCGGTCATGCCGGTGATACCGCCACCAACCACCATGATGGTCTTGTTCAGCTCCTGTTCGCCGGATTTATTCGGCTTGGTGCTGAACTTGGCTTCGGCACAGGCCATGCGGATGTAGTCGTCCGCCATCTCCTGAGTGGTTTCCTTGTTTTCGTCGGTGTCCGGGCGAACCCAGATGACGCCTTCGCGCAGATTGGCGCGGGTCATGGCGACTTCAGGGAAGTTGAAGGCTTCGACCTTGGCGCGACGGGAGCATGCGGCGATCATGACATGGGTGGCGCCGTCGTTGTCGATGGCGTCACGGATCACTTGCACACCTTCCTTGCTGCACAGCATGTCGTGCTGTACACAGGTGTTCATCTTGCCGTCGCGGGTTGCGGTGGTTTCCAGCTGGCCGGCGTCGAGTCGCTCGCCGATGCCGCAGCCGGTGCAGACAAATCCTGCCATTTTCTTTTCTTCAGCCACTGTTTAGCCCTCCGTTCCAGCTACGCGGTTAATGACCTGGATGGCGCGTAGTGCAGCGCCGGTCGCATGTTGTACAGCCCGGTTTACATCCAGTGCGTCGGATGAGCAACCCGCTGCGAAGATGCCGCCATTCTCAGAGGCAGGCTCAATGAAGCCCTCCTCATTGATGACGATATCCACCGGGAAGCTCTCTTTATCGACGCTGGGCTCCATGCCGACCGCCAGTACCACCAAGTCGTGCTGGTTGGCGTAGCGGTTGTAGCCTTCGGTGTCCACCCCGTGTAGTACGGGACTGTCGTCCTCGCCCTTGACGATGGAGGCAACCTTGGACTTGATGAACTTGACGTTATCCTGCGCCTTGACCTTCTGATAGAAGTCCTCGAAACGGTCGATGGCGCGGATGTCGATGTAGTAGACAGAGATGTCCACGTCGTCAGCCGGGTAGGTGCACTGCTTGAGTGACGCCATGCAGCAGATGCGCGAGCAGTGCAGCAGGTGGTTCTTGTCACGGGAGCCGGCGCACTGAATGAAGGCGACGCTCTTCACCTCTTTGCCGTCGGAGGGGCGCAGGATCTTGCCGCCGGTGGGGCCGGTGGGATCTGCCAGGCGCTCAAACTCGACGCTGGTGATGACGTTTTCAAAACGATCGTAGCCGTAGGGCTGGATCTTGTTTGCATCGTAAGGCTGCCAGCCGGTGGCCCAGACCACGGCGCCGGCGTTGAATTCGATGGTCTCTTCCCGCATGTCCAGGTCGACTGCATTCACTTTGCAGGCGTCCTTGGCTTTCTGCGCGTCATCGGTGCCGATGATGGCGGGATCAATGATGTACTGCTGGGGCATGGCCATGCGATGTGGCAGGTAGGCGCCTTTGCGCTTGCCCATCCCGTAGTTGTACTCATCGTCGAACTCGGCCTCGACAGCCTTGCCGCAATCGCCGCAACCGGTGCAGTTGTCGTTGATATAGCGGGGGGCGATCTTCACCGTGGCAGTGTAGTTGCCGGCCTCGCCCTTGATGTCCGTTACCTCAGCCATCGTGATAATGGTGAGATTGGGGTTCATCTTGGCCCGGCGCTGGTTGATCTCCAGACCACAGGTGGGATGGCAGAGCTTAGGGAAATATTTGTACAGCTGGGTGACGCGACCGCCAACATAGGGGCGCTTTTCAACCAGTACGACCTTTTTTCCGGTTTCAGCAGCTTCAAGGGCAGCGGTCATGCCGCTGATCCCGCCGCCGACCACCAGAATGGTCTCATTGGTTGCGATTACTTCCGTCATGGAATCTCCTCCGTCGCGGAATGGCTTTTCAAAGTCCGAAATAACCGGCAGCGCAATAATACTTGACTTGCCTGCTAGGTTATTCCATGATTGGCGTCAGCGTTACTGCGCCCAGATTCTGGACTCGATACGATACCCGCCTTCGGGATTCCCCGCCATATAAAAGCTGCTAATTCCCCATCGAATTTTCCAATGCTTTGATAGAAAGCAGTTATAGTTTATTAGCATCCGCTAATTAATACTTGACCTTTGAGTGGGGTAATCCAGGAATATGCACTCAGCTAAAGAGAGGTTCTACCTCACGGATTATCTTGGGTTCAAACAGGACACGACTCTTGTAAAGAGACCTGCTCCGGGTTAATTATTCGTTACATAACTATTCAGCTACCTCACGTAAGTGCGGAAAATATGGGATTGTAGGATGTGCTGAGCAGTGCGATGCGCATCTGTCGCGATTGATGCGGTTCGTTTTACTCACCGCATCCTATACCTTGCCTCAGTCTTCACTATGCGCTGAATTGATACTTCATTACATACTTTAATTTTGTGGAAGAGGTTAGACCCGTTGCAAGCGCGCATTCTGAAGCCTGAAGAGTATTTTATTAACGAAGAGCCTTACTATCAGCCGGTAGGTGATGAGATAGAGGTCTTCGAGGCCGCCTATCGCAATCAACTGCCGGTTCTGTTGAAGGGGCCGACGGGTTGCGGCAAGACCCGCTTCATGGAGCACATGGCGTGGCGGCTAAAGCGCCCGCTGATCACCGTCTCCTGCCATGATGATTTGACTGCGTCTGATCTGGTCGGACGTTTCCTGGTCAAAAGTGGTGAAACAGTCTGGGTGGACGGTCCCCTGGCGGCTGCGGTGCGGGCCGGTGCCATCTGCTATCTGGACGAGGTGGTCGAGGCGCGCAAGGACACCACTGTGGTGATCCATCCCCTGGCGGATGACCGCAGGGTGTTGCCGATGGAGAAGATTGGGGAACTGCTGGAGGCGAACGCCGACTTCTGTCTCGCGATCTCCTACAACCCAGGTTACCAGAGTGTGTTGAAGGATCTCAAACAGAGTACCCGACAGCGTTTTATTGCCCTGGAGTTCGACTATCCGGACGCGGCGCTGGAGCAGAAGATTATCGAAAACGAGGTCGAAGTGGCCTCGGAGATGGCGCATCGATTGGTGAAGTTCGCCCATATGACCCGCAACCTCAAAGGCAGCGGTCTGGACGAGGGCGCCTCCACGCGTCTGCTGGTACATGCTGCCAAGTTGATTCACGATGGCGTCGATCCCGTGGTTGCCTGCCGGGCATCTATCGCCCAGGCGCTGACCGACGATGCGGATATGCTGACGGCGGTGAATGAACTTAGCGCGTCACTTTTTTAGGCAAAAGGCTAAAGGCTGGCAAATCGAATATTTGGCCGAATCTTGCGTCAAGCATGTAGGCCCGATCAAGCGTAGCGGATCGGGCATCCAGGCTTTGGCAGAACGATTTAGGTTGCCGGTTCCGCTACGCTTGAACCGGCCTACGACTACGACACATCAGGCGGCATAACTCGGCATCTCCCTTGGCACGGCCACCTTTAGCCTTTAGCCTTTAGCCCCCAACCTATGCCAAAACTGCCCCAACTAACCGCTGACCAAATCCAACCCCTCCTGGACGACTGGTTCGAGGTGGAATTTACCTTCCGTAATACCGGTGTTCTCGCCGCTGCCCTCGCGCTGATGTCTGCGGGTGAACAGGCCTTTGTACTCGACTGGACACAGCGCATCGCCAGCACGCATGTCGAGATCGCCTTCCAGTTTGTCGAGCAGTCCAGCCGCGCCTTGAGTCTGATGGATGAGCACATGATCGAGGCCTGGGTGTTGCATGCCATGGATATCTACGACCGCTCCGGCCTCTATCCCGGCCTGAAGGTGATTCGGGAGATCGATCTCTTCGTGCGCCAGGGGCGGGAGCGGGCATCCGGCTGTGTTTTCGAAGAGGAGGTGGGGGTGTTGCTGCCCTTTGTCCAGGGCCTCTCCGGGCGCAAACTGAAGGTTGAGCAGGGCGACCACACTTTTACCGACAGTGAAGTGATCTTTCTACCGGCTGTGATGGCCCATCTGCCCGACAAGCAGGACAACTTCAAGCTCTACAAATCTGCAGTGGCGCACCTTTGGGCGCAGGCCCGTTTCGGCACCTTCAGGGTCGATCTCGAACAATACATCGCAGCACATCCTACGCCCGATCTGGCGCTGCGCTGTTTTCATGCACTCGAGTCGGTGCGTCTCGACACCTGTATCGCTCGTGAACTGCCCGGCCTGTTTCGGGAGATGGGTGAACTGCGGGATAAGCTTGGTGATGCGGATGTGCCGGATGGCTGGTCATCAGTGACCGCCGAGCTGACCCGGCGGGAGGCCAGCGCAGCGGATTCCCTGCGGTTGGTCGACAAAGTCATCGGTAGCCGGTTACCTGCATCCAGCTGTTACCGGGGGCGCCTGAAACCCGCAGAAGTGACGGCTGTTTTGGATAAACGCCTGCAGCGCGAGCAGGCACAACTGCGGGTGGCCCTGAAGCTGATCGAGGATGAACTGAAGGAGGGGCGGGAAGATGAAGAGGCCCCGCCTGGAAAGTTTGAGGTGGACAAGAAGCCTGATATGTCGGTGCCGGAGGGGTTTCAGATCGAACTCATGCTGGACGGCAAGTCCATCCCCATCCCGGACGATGTGAAGGGCACCATGACCTCGATCCTGCAGGATCTCGGCGATATCCCCGATGAATATCTCGTCCCGGCGGGAGCCGGTGAATACGAGCTGAAGGATTATGCGGAGCAGCGGCTCGATCCTGAAGATGTCTGGGGCGGCACCTACCATGAGGAGGGCGCGTTTCTCTACCAGGAGTGGGATTTTCGCCGCAAACACTATCGCAAGGATTGGTGCGTGGTGCGCGAGTTGCCGGCCAAACCCTCTTACGATGGATTTGCCGGCCGGGTGGTGACCAAGTACCGGCGGTTGCTGGGTAATCTGCGTAAGACCTTCGAGGCGATGCGGGACGAGGACCGGCTGCTGAAACGCCAGGTCTACGGTGACGGCGTGGATATCGATGCCTTTGTGGAGGCCTGGGCGGATATGCATGTCGGGTTGGAGATGAGTGACCGGCTGTTTACCCGCATGCACCGGGACGAGCGCAATATCGCGGTCATATTCATGGTGGATATGTCGGGTTCCACCAAGGGATGGATCAATGAGGCGGAGCGAGAGGCGTTGGTGCTGATGGCGGAGGCCCTGGAGACCCTTGGTGACCGCTATGCCATCTATGGCTTCACCGGTTCGAGCCGCAAGCGTTGCGAAATCTATCGGATCAAGACCTTCGATGAACCTTACGACGATGAGGTAAAGGCGAGGATCAGCGGTATAGAGGCGGGGGACTACACTCGCATGGGGGCGGCGATCCGCCACCTCAGCCAGTTGCTGAGAGAGGTTGAGGCGCGCACCAAGCTGCTGATAACCCTGTCCGACGGAAAACCGGAGGACTATCCCGACCCGTATCGTGGAGAGTACGGTGTTGAGGATACGCGACAGGCCCTCTACGAAGCCCATCGTGACGGTATCCATGCCTTCTGCATCACCATCGATGAGGAAGGGCAGGACTATCTGCCCCATATGTACGGGGCGGCAAACTATGCTGTAGTAAAGGACGTGGAGAAACTCCCCCTCAAAGTTTCAGATATTTATAAAAGAATAACGAGCTGATACAGCTTGATTTTCTTCGAGCGCGTAGGCAACCTCCCAGCACACGCTTGAAAGTGTACAGACAACGGCCACAAAGAGGGTCGGAGTTATTTTGACCACTGGAGGAAATTATGAAGTTAAGACTGGTTGCAGTATGCGCAATGATGCTTTTCGGCGCTGTGCAGGCACACGCCATGCCGGGTTATGGTTATCCACAGTCCCAACAGCAGCAGGAAGTCGGCCCGGATACGATCATACGCGAGGGTTTGACCCAGCTGCTGAAGTTTCTGCGCACCAAGGAACAGCGCAACCCCATGCAGATCACGGCGTTTCTCGAAACTGTAATCGCGCCCAATTTCGATTTTGACTATATGGCGCAGTGGGCGGCCGGACCGGCCTACCGCAACATGAGTGGGGGTCAGCGTCAGGCTATGAGCCAGCAGGTGAAAGAGATGCTGCTGGGCACGCTGACCAAACGCCTCAGCAGCTACGAAGACCAGGATGTGCGCTTCTATCGTCCCCGCCGCGCGGGACGAAACGAGGTGAAGGTGAGCGTCGGCATCCTCAACTCCGGCGGTTACCCAGCGAAGATAGATTTTCGTTTCTATCATGCTGAAGACGGCTGGAAGGTGTTTGATGTCTCCGCCAACGGCACCAGCGCTCTTGCCTACTATCGGCAGCACTTTTCGAAGCAGTTGCGGGATAATAAAGGTCAGAGGCGTGGTCATCGCGGCTGATTGAGCTGGGAATAAAAGGGCCGGGGTCGGGTTCGGCTCCGGCTTTTTTGTGTCTGAAGGAACTTGTAGGATGTGGTGAGCTTGCGAACCCATCGGCCGCTAATGATGCGGTTCATTCTTTCACCACATCCTACACAAGTTGACAAATGTAGGCCGGATCAAGCGCAGCGGATCCGGCATCGCGTTTGTTGGAGAGTCTAACTGTTGATGAAAAGACCATCACTGCAACCAGGCAGAGGTCCAAGGCGTCCAGGTGAAAAAATGGGTCGCTGGATGATCTTTGCCGCCTGGGCGTTGCTGCTTGGCCTGTTGGCCATGTTCTTCTCCAATCTGCTGGAACAGCAGTCCAATCCAAACCGGGACCTGGTGAACTCCTCAACGGAATCCGGTCCCAAAGAGATCACCCTGTTGCGCAACCGGGCCGGACACTATGTCGCCCCCGGCTTCATCAACGGCGCCCCGGTAATTTTCCTGCTTGATACGGGCGCCACCAATGTCGCGGTATCCGCCTCGCTGGCAGAGCGCCTCGCACTCAAACGTGGCGCCCAGTCGATCAGTTTGACCGCAAACGGCCGGGTCAGAACCTGGTTGACCCGGCTGGATCGGGTGCAGCTCGGTTCCATAATCCGACAGGATGTGCGTGCCACCATCATGCCCGGTATGGTGGGCGATGAAGTGCTGCTGGGGATGAGTTTTCTAAAACATCTCGAACTGGTGCAGAAAGGCAAAACCCTCATCCTGCGTCAAGGGGAATAGTCTCATGCGGGTTGATCCAGGTTTGGTGCAGCTGCTGTCGCTGCATCTCGGTCGTTTCCCTGTCCCATAGCGCTGCAGGCACAAGGATCTGCCGGCTGTTGATGCCGTGGCGGTTGGCCTGAAATTCGATCGTCAGCAGCTTTCCTGATCGCAATACCTCGATCGAAGCGGTTGTCGGGTCGCTGCCTCTTTCGGGGAGTCGCGATTGCGAGTGCAGGGGGGCCCCGTTAAAGAAAAGGATCAAGTCGCCATTCTCCAGTCCGGCGGTCATGGCGCCGCCGTTTGCATATCCCCCGTAGGAGACCAGGGCGGGTTTTAGGGGGATGTCCAGTCTCTTCGCCAGCGCCTCGAGTTGGGGATTGATGGAGTTCTGCAGTTCTTTCTCCGCATAGCGGGAGCTGGTGAATTTGATCCGTTCGATGAATAGGCTCTGGGATTTCAGGAAGGCATCCAGTGCATTTTTATCCTTCCCCATTTCGACAAGGATCTTGCCTTTGGCGTAGTAGAGCGCCTCTTTCCTCTGCTCGTTGGCATAGACGCCGCTTTCACTCTCCAGGTCGGGATATTCCACCAGCAGCCACGCGGTGAGTGCGAGCAGTTCCTCCAGTGAAAACTGCTGGGTGAGTGCATCCCAACTGCGCTGCCGCTGGTGGGCTTGGGAGATCAAGTCAACGAAGGGGCGGGTGGGATAGGGCTGGAGCGCGGGAAGCTCACCAGATCTGTACATCTCATAGCCGATGCGTAACAGCTCCAACGGATGGTCTCTGTAGGCCTGTCTCTGGAGCCTGCGTACATAGCGACGCTGTTCTTTATGCTGCAAAGCTCTGGCGAAGTGTTTTCGTGAGAGCGCTACTTTGTCCTCTGTATCTTTGCTCGGATTATATCGGTTGGGGATCCAACTCCCCCACATGACGTTCGCGTAGAGGTTGTTTGGATCCAGTTTCAGCGCCTTGCTGAAATGGAGGTCAATATTCAGGCCTTCGATGCCATTGCGATGTCTGAGTATATCGAGCCAGCCGAGATGGGCCATGATGGTTGCCCGCTCTTCGTCCGCGGCGGAGACGGCTCCACGGTAGAGCACCAGGCCGAGTTGGTTCTCCTGTATGGACTGGTATTGATCGCGATGGGAGTGACGCACGTCGATCACCATGACTCTGCGCAACTGCTCCATCGCCAGCTCAACTTCAAACTTGCGCGCTTCGCTGGATGAAGGATCGAGTTCAAGCGCCTGCTTCAACTGCTGGAATGCGCCGTTTAAGTCGCCTATCTCCCGCTGTAGTTTCGCCCCCTCCACCCGCTCATTGACGGTCTCCTGGGTATTTTTCCACTGGCCGAGAAGATCCTGAGTCTGGTTGGCAACGATCACCAGCGAGAGGATGGCGGTAAAGCCACCGATCCACTTCAGGGAGAGAGTGAAATAGTGCCATTTGCTCTGGTGCTGCGGAGTGGCGCAGTGGGGGCAGAGAGAGGCGTTTTCGTGGATCGGCTCTTTGCATGCGATGCAGAGTTTTTGATCTGGCTGGTCCTTGTGTTGCATGAAACGCCTTCAATGCTTGTCCGGATAGATAGGCACAGTATAGCCCCGGCATAGGCGGCCGCACATGTCAGTGTATGCGGGGGGGCCGGGTCGCTGAGAATCAGTTCGGGATCGGAGAAGGGGGCGAGGCGTTCTATGAAATCGATGAACTCCATAGTGGGTGTGCTGCGGAAAAACTGCGTTGTTGGCCGATCCATCCAGATACGGTCGGCGTAGAGATAGATGTCGTGCGGCAGATCTCCAATGTGGTTCCCGTCCAAGTCGAAACCTTCATAGTTATCCCAATGGTTGTTGCGCCAATCGTTATAACGAGCACTGATTGGCGCGCTCACCGCAACGGACATCAGGTTATTGTCGAAATGATTGTTATGGATGATGTGGCCGCCCTTCTCGCCGTAGAAATAGATGGCGATGTTGTTGTAGGTGAAGTGGTTGTTACGTATATAGAGGATGTTCTCCGGGTGAATCGGTGAGTTTGCCGTCAGTCCCACGGCATTGTGCACGATCTCATTGTTGACGATGGCGACTTGGGAGCTCTCCTTGATGGCAAGTGCTGAGCTGCCGGTGTTGCGTATGTGTTCGATGCGGTTGTCCCGGATATCCAGTTCATCTGAATAGATGGCGACGATGCCGGTGTCATTGTTGCCGATATGGTTGCCCCGTATCTCATTCCCTGGTGAGAAGATGAACTCCATACTGATGCGATTGTTCTGTAGTCTGTTGCCGATGATGTGGTTATCGGCAGAGTTGGTCAGAAGCAGGTCACGCACGCCGATAATCTCATTCTCTTCAATATGATTGTTGCGGCTGTACCATAATCGTATTCCTTCACCGCGCAGACTGGATACGACAGGTTTGGAGGAGATTCGGTTGCCCCGAATGGTGTTGTCGTTGCCCTGATGGATGTTGATGCCGAACAGCACATTGTCGAGGGTGTTTTGTTCGAATGTCACATTATTCGCGTTAAGCTGCAGACCTGCATCGAGGGCATTGTGGGACTCCCCGGAGTTGGTGAGATGCAGTCCCCGGATAACCGTATTATCGGCCTTTACGGTGAGGACTGTGCCCTTGCCGCCCCCGTCGATGGTGACCACTCCCTGCCCGTCGAGGGTGATCTGACGTGAAATGATGATAGGGCCGCGATAGGTGCCTGCGGGCGGCCGCAGGGTGGTGCCGAGCGGTGTCAGGTCAATAAAAAGCTGCAGTGACGGCAGGCAATAGGCAGGGCTGACGAGCAGGCTGCCGAGCAGTAACAAGAGAGTGAGCCGGAGAGTTCTTGTCATGGAAAACCACTTCCAGGGTGGAGGCGTTCTAAAGTTGTTTTGCAAAAGTGATTACGTCATTTCGGCCAGGTAGAGATGTCTCATTCTCCCCGTTAGTTCGAAAAACCGGTTCAATAGGGTTCCCATATATCGTCCCCAAAGATACGGGATGTTGGTATGATCTATGTCACGCGATGTGAGAAGCCAACGTCGATTTTTTAATCGGGAGCTGGTACAAATTGGTTGTGAGGACGAAGTCTGGCTTAATCGCCTGCCTTGAATAATTCATGGTATCGGACACAAGAAAAACTACGTGGAGTCAGTGATATGTTCAAAAAATATTCTATTCTTTTCTCAGCAATGCTGTTGCAGGGATGCGGCAGTTCACTGATTGTTCCGAATACTGACACGATACCGGTTCGTTCCGAGCCTTCAGGTGCAGCGGTTTATGTCATGGGTAAATCGATGGGGAATACGCCGGTCGATGTGAAGCAGCAGGATGTGTTTCCGCTGGTCTACGATCCGGAAAAGATAGCACTCTACGGAATCATTCAGCTGGAAATGGATGGATGCGAGCCACTCTCTCAGCGTGTAAGCGGACGGGTTATCAGTCGTGGAGTTGATGCCAAGTTAAAGTGTGGCGAGCCTATGAAAGTCCAGTCAAAAGGCACTGCTTCTGCTTCTGCTTCTGCCGTTGCTGCCTCGCCGGTTGCTGCGCCAGTGGAAAAAGAAGTCTCCTCAGAGGCAGCCAAGGCTTCTCAGACTCAAGCCGCGCAAGCTGTAGAGCAGGTTGTACCGAAGACAAGTAAAGAGCGTCTTATACACCTGAACGACCTGTATGAGGAAGGTCTTGTTTCCGAGAAAGAGTATCAAACAATCCGTAATCGCATTCTGAATGAACTGTGAGGACAATAGTAAAACGTCCCGCTTACCGGTTGGGTAAACGGGACGTGGCAATGTGCCGTAAAGTTGTAAGTTAATGGTTGGATAGCAACCTGATGTAACTGATGAGTCCGTCAATCTCTGCATCAGATAACAAGTCTTTCCAGCCAGGCATCAAACCCTTTCCTGTGCTTCCAATGGTGATGTTTTTGCGCATCTGTTCGTTACTGATTTGGTTCATCGTAACCCCATCAGTGTGATCTGCGGGTGACATTGTAATGACATTGGTCAAAGCGCCATCCCCTTTGCCGTCTCTCCCATGGCAGGTTGCGCAATTTTTTTGGTACACCTTTTTTCCAAGCTCCGGATCGCCTGCAAGCTCGTGTTTTGATCGGTGAAGAAACCGAATATAGGCAACCAGAGAGTGTATCTGCGGTTCGGATATCGCCAAACCCCATCTTGGCATGCTCTTATTGACCGTTCCGTGGGCCATGGTCCCCTGAATGATTCGGAATAACTCTCTATCCGACAATTGGCTGACATGGCCTCCGTTGGTAAGATCCGTGACAGGCGTGTCCAGTTTCCCTGCCAGCGGGCCATCCCCTTTGCCGCTTTTTCCGTGGCAAAGAAAACAGGTCGTGTTGAATAATTGATTTCCCTCATACGCCTTGGATGAGGCGGAAAAAACGGGCGAAGTGAAAATCGCACCGGCAAGTAGTGCCGATGCCAGTATTACCGTATGTCGTTTTATCATCTCTAACTCCTGCAACATTATTTGTGACTAGCACGTGTGGTGGCTGATCGAACAAATGAGGTTAACCCTCAGAAACCCGCAAACAGTTGCAGAGTAAACTTGTTGTCGTGACCATCGGCTCGCGCATCCACGCCGGAACCGTCTTCTGTTACGTAGTAGAATTCAAGTCGAACATTCTGAGCGAACATGTAGTTTGCACCAAGCGTGACCGAGTTGAATTCTGAATCGGTAGTCGATCCATCGTCCAGCATGCGGTAGGCGGCATAGATATCAACCTTGTTGGGTATCAACCCGAGTTGTCCCAGAATAGCAAAGGAATCCGCGTTATTGGCATTACTGCAATTACCGACAAAATGGTCAGCATCATGCGAGCACTCGCCGTAACTTGCATAGATTCCCAACGGCATGCCACCCACATTGCCCTGTGCCTGCCCGTCGATGACCCAACCATCTGTAGCTATGATCTTGTCGACAGGACCATCTGCCACTTCGGCATCGCCGGTCCAGTATTGAACGCCAAAACCGGTGTCCCAACTTCCGATAAATGGCGTATAGGCAGCCCTGAAGTAGTGGGCGAGTCCGGATGGTGCGACCTCCATATCGGTACCACCCCATCCAGGAACCCAAGGCGAGTAGTTGAGGAAGTAGTTGTTGCTGGAAGCCACCAAGGCGAGACCGGTGGCGGCCCCGCTTGCAAGCCCAAGTGCCTGGGCAGCACTGAATCCCTTGCGATCTTCGATGGGGCGCTGGGAGCGCTGAGCGCCGGTATTGAGAAGCTCAAAGCCGTAACCAGAGCCCAGGCCATCCGTGGAAAAGGGGATGGCGCTGAGTTGAGTGTTGCCTACTTGTGCAACATTGAAGTGAACCTTTGTCGACAGGAAAGCGTTGGCGGTGTCATCTTCAACGCCACTGACAAGGCCAAGTTCCATGAGGAATCCCGCCTTGGCAGCCAATCGTCCGCCGATAAGCAGTGCGGCTTCATCAGGCCACTGAATTTCTCCCCGGTCTGTTCCTTGATCTGAGTTTCCGTTGGTTTTGACATAACGGAGCTTTGCGATGACTGAGGCATTGAGTGTTGCAGGCATGGAGAGATCGTCACTCTCAATCAGCCCTTGGCCGCCTGTCATGGTGTAGCCGCCAGCACGGAAAGCGCGACCAAAGGTATTGAGCGCGGGAAAATGTTGAAAGTGGCATGCGGTACAGGGCATGCTCGTTTGTCGTGCAAAGGCCGGAACGGCCGAGGCTTCTTTAGGTATTGTCAAAACGCCGCTTATTAGTATTAAGCCCGTTAGGGAAATACGTTGAAGCATGTTGCTTGTGCCTATGGTCATGTTTCCTCCCCAGAATCATTATTTAGTTATATTGTGATTATTGGCTTATTTGACTGTTGCCGATAATCTACAAACAACCTTACAAAACAGACGAGATTTGACCTTGGGCAGAACTACTACCATTGCGGAAAAAAAACCCTACCCTTATTTTATTAATATGTTTATTTGGCAGGCCAAGATATGTGTAACGCAATAAGAAAGCTGAAAAAACAGATGTTTTCCATGACCTGGAAAACATTGAGATTGGGGTAGAGATAGGGCTCAATGCTGAAGATATAGACAGATTGCCTACCCTGGCATACCTGAGCCTTGCAGTAATGAGAAGCGGCCCCAAGCCCTCTGTTTTACACTTCCGGCTCATAGGCCAGATTGGGCGCCAGCCACTTTTCCGCTTCTTTCAGATCCATGCCTTTGCGTTCGGCATAGTCCGCCACCTGATCTTTGTTGAGTTTGCCGACGGCAAAGTAGCGGGCCTCCGGGTGGGCGAAATAGAGACCGCTGACTGCGGCGGTGGGCACCATCGCCTTGGATTCCGTGAGCCAGATGCCGGTGTTCCTCTCCGCATCCAACAGTGTCCAGAGAAGATCCTTCTCGGAGTGGTCCGGACTTGCCGGATAACCCATTGCCGGACGTATGCCGGTGTACTTCTCTGCGATGCGCTCCGCGTTGCTGAGTTGCTCATCTGACGAATAACCCCAGAGCTCCTTACGCACCTTTTCGTGCAGCCATTCGGCCAGGGCTTCGGCCAGACGATCGGCCAGTGCTTTCAGCATCAGTGATGAGTAGTCGTCGTGATCGGCCTCGAACTCGGCGACCTTTTCGTCGATGCCGATGCCGGTTGTGCAGGCAAAGCCGCCGATGGCATCGAGCTTGCCGCTCTCCTTGGGTGCGACAAAGTCTGCCAGTGACTCGTTGTACTTGCCGCTGGGCTGTTTGCCCTGTTTGCGCAGATTGTGCAGTGTCGTGAGGATTTGTGCGCGGGATTCATCCGCAGCCGCTCCCGGCGTCCTCGGTCTCTGCTCCAGACTCGACTCTACCACCTCCATCCCTGGAGGCGTGCCTCCCGCGGCATTGGTACTTCCCTGTACGGCATACACCTCTATGTCATCGCCCACGGCGTTGGCGGGAAAGATCCCTACAACAGCATTGGCTTGCAGCCACTTTTCGTCGATGGTCTTGGCCAGCATCGCCTCTGCGTCGGCAAAGAGCTTGCGCGCCTCTTCGCCTTTGACCGCATCCTCAAGGATCTGGGGGTAACGCCCCTTCATCTGCCAGGCGTGGAAGAAGAAGGTCCAGTCGATATAGGGAATCAGTTGCTTCAGGTCGATGTCGCTGAGGGTTGTAATACCGTATTTGGCGGGTGCAACCGGCTCGAAGACGGACCAGTCGATTGGGGTCGCATTGGTGCGGGCCTGTTCGATGGGGATCAGGTTACGTGCCTCGTTCTTATTCGCCCGGCGCTGGCGAACTGCTTCGTATTCAGCGCGGATTTTGGCTATATAGTCGTCCCGCTGCTTACTCGACAGCAGGTTACTGGCGACGCCGACTGCGCGGCTGGCGTCCGGCACGTAGACCACCGGGTGGTCACAGGCCGGTTCGATCTTCACTGCGGTGTGGGCGATGGAGGTGGTGGCGCCGCCGATCAGCAGGGGTTGTGTCATGCCGAGTCGTTTCATCTCTTTGGCGACGTGGACCATCTCCTCGAGGGACGGGGTGATCAGGCCCGAGAGACCGATGATGTCGACGTTCTGCTCCCGAGCCTCCTTGAGGATGGTGTCAGCGGGCACCATTACACCGATGTCGATCACCTCGTAGTTATTACACTGCAATACTACGCCGACGATGTTCTTGCCGATGTCGTGTACGTCGCCCTTCACCGTGGCCATCAAGATCTTGCCCTGAGCCCGAGCGCCGCACTCTGCTTTTTCCGCTTCGAGGAAGGGGTTCAGATAGGCCACAGATTTTTTCATCACCCGGGCTGATTTCACCACCTGGGGCAGGAACATCTTGCCCGCGCCGAACAGGTCACCGACCACGTTCATGCCGTCCATCAGCGGCCCTTCGATCACCTCCAGGGATTTGTCGAAACCCTGGCGGGCCTCTTCGGTATCCGTGTCGATATACTCGGTGATGCCCTTCACCAGGGCGTGCTCCAGCCGCTTGCTGACAGGCCAGGAGCGCCACTCCAGATCCTCCTTCTTCTCCACGTGGGCCACGCCCGCGTAGTTGGGAGCGATCCCCACCAGCCGGTCACCGGCCTCAGGATCTTTGTTGAGCACCACGTCTGTCACTGCGTTGCGCAACTCGGTGGGCAGATCATCATAGACCGCCAGTTGGGCGGCGTTGACTATGCCCATGTCCATGCCTGCCTTGATGGCGTGGTAGAGGAAGACTGCGTGGATCGCCTCGCGCACCGGATTGTTGCCGCGAAAGGAGAAGGAGACGTTGGAGACGCCACCGGAGATCAGCGCATGGGGGCAGGCCGCTTTTATCTCACGGGTTGCATCGATGAAGTCGACGCCGTAGTTGTTGTGCTCTTCGATGCCGGTGGCGACGGCGAAGATGTTGGGGTCGAAGATGATGTCCTCCGCCGGGAAGCCCTCCTCTTCGGTCAGAATCTGATAGGCGCGGGTACAGATCTCCACCTTGCGCGCCTGGGTGTCGGCCTGACCCGTCTCGTCGAAGGCCATCAGAATAATCGCCGCGCCGTAGCGGCGGCAGAGTCTGGCATGCTGCTTGAATTTCTCCACCCCCTCTTTCATGGAGATGGAGTTGACGATGGACTTGCCCTGCACGCACTTCAACCCTGCCTCGATGATCTCCCACTTGGAGGAGTCGATCATCACCGGCACTTTTGAAATGTCCGGCTCGCTGGCGCAGAGATTGAGAAAACGCTGCATCGCGGCAATGCCATCGAGCATCGCCTCATCCATGTTGACGTCCACCACCTGGGCGCCGTTCTCCACTTGGGCGCGGCAGATGTCCAGCGCCTCTTCATACTCTTCGTTGAGGATCAGGCGCTTGAATTTGGCGGAGCCGGTGACGTTGGCCCTTTCGCCCACGTTGACGAACAGCGAGTCAGGCCCGATGTTGAGCGGCTCCAGGCCGGATAGGCGGCACTCGGGGTGGATCTCCGGCCGTTGTCGCGGCGCCTTGCCCGCCACCGCGTCGGCAATCGCACGGATGTGCAGTGGTGAGGTGCCGCAGCAGCCGCCGATGATATTGAGAAAACCGGCCTCGGCCCACTCGCTGAGATACTCCGCCATGTGGGCCGCGTCGAGGTCGTATTCACCGAACTCGTTGGGCAGGCCCGCATTGGGGTGGGCGGAGACGAATGTCTCGGAGATGCGTGACATCTCCTCCACGTACTGGCGCATCAGTTCGGGGCCGAGGGCGCAGTTGAGGCCGATGGAGATCGGTTTGGCATGGCGCAGGCTGTTGTAGAAAGACTCGGTGGTCTGGCCGGAGAGGGTGCGGCCGGAGGCATCGGTGATGGTGCCGGAGATCATGATCGGCAGCCGTATCCCGTCCTCATCGAAGACCTGCTCGCAGGCGAAGATCGCCGCCTTGGCGTTGAGGGTATCGAAGATGGTCTCGATCAGCAGCAGGTCCACGCCGCCCTCGATCAGGCCTCGCGCCGCCTCGGCATAGGCCTCCACCAACTGATCGAAGGTGATGTTGCGCGCGCCGGGGTCATTGACGTCCGGTGACAGGGAGGCGGTGCGGTTGGTGGGGCCGAGTACCCCGGCGACAAAACGGGGTTTGTTTTCGGTAGTATGCTTTTCAGCCGCAGCGCGGGCCAGTCGGGCCGCGGCAACGTTCATCTCGTAAGCCAATGCCTCCATGCCGTAATCGGCCATGGAGATCCGGTTGGCGCCGAAGGTATTGGTCTCAAGGATATCGGCGCCCGCCTCCATATACTCCTCGTGGATGCCCTGGATCACCGCTGGCCGGGTCAGCACCAGCAGGTCGTTATTTCCCTTCAGGTCGCTCGGCCAGTCGGCAAAACGCTCGCCTCTGTAGTCGGCCTCATCGAGCTTGTGGCGCTGAATCATAGTGCCCATGGCGCCGTCCAGAATGAGGATGCGCTGGCGTAGAATCGATTCGATTTCCGGAGTACTATTTTGTCTGTGCGGATCGGCCATTCAGGGAACTCAGAATTTGGTACGGAACCGACAATTATAAGACGTTGCGTTGATGTAGGCGAATCCCTCTGTTTTTTGCATCTCGGCGCTTCCTTATCCTCACGGAGAATGAATTGTGGCGAGACAAGCCTTTCTGATTGATGATTCCAAATCTGCGCGCATCGTGCTCAGTCGTTTGTTGAGCCGGCACGGCTTTGATGAGGTGGTGATGGCCGAGTCGGGTGAACAGGCCCTCGAACTGCTCAAGGATACGGTGCCGGATGCCATATTTGTCGATTATCAGATGGATGGCATGGATGGGTTGGAGACGATCGCTGCGATAAAAAAGGATCAGCGGCTGGCTAAGGTGCCGATCTTTATGTGTACCGCCAACGAGGGGGCCGACTACGCAACCGCCGCGCAATCTTACGGTGCGATGGGGATTCTTACCAAGCCGCCGACCACACAGCGTCTCAAGGAGATAATCGAACTCATCGACGGTGTTGAAGGCGCGGCTGTTCCTGCAGCGGTGTCCACTGGAGCGGGCGCCAAACCGGCTGTTCCGGCATTTGTCATTACAGCGGAAGAGGTGCGGACGATTGCCAGGGAGGCGGCGCAGCAGGCGGCCGGGGAGGTCATAGGGCCTCTGGCGGAGGCCGCTGTGGAGAAGCGGCTGGCAGAACGGCCGCTGGAGATCGACGTCGACAAGCTGCGTGAAGAGATCGCCACACAGGTCAGCGGGGAGCTGGAAGGTATCGTCAGACAGGTTAACGACTCCATCGTGGCTGAGGTGATAGAGACCCATTTTCGTGAACAGTGGCAGCAGGTCTCCGGACAGATAACTCAACAGCTTGAAGCGTTCCGCAGCGAGGTCTTGGGGCAGGTGCCGGAAAAGAACGACATGATCGAACATATCCGTATGGTTACGGAGGGTTCCATGGAGGCGCTGGCAACAGAAACGGCCACCCGGGTCTCACAGGAGGTGGCGCACCATACGGCGATCGAAACGGCTGAAGCACTCATCGATCATCGACTCAGTGATGAGGTCGACAGCGCACAGAGCAAGGCCGGCAAGCAGGGTCAACGGACCCTGCTCTATCTGGGGATAACGGTGTTGTTACTGGCGGTGGCCGCCGGGTTGATCATCTATAATTGAATCGACCCCGGCTTTTGTCATGCGGGGCCCTAACAGATCCCGGGAGAGCCCCATGTTCGGATTGGACAGCAAGAGAGAGATGCCGACGCCGTCGGAGGCCCTGCCCGGCAGAGATACGCCTATGGCCGTGTTGTCGGAGCATTTTGTTAACGGCAATTCACTGGCAGGCCCATTTCCGGAAGGGATGGAATTCGCCATGCTCGGTTTGGGGTGTTTCTGGGGGGCGGAGCGGCGCTTCTGGGAGTTGCCGGGGGTCTATTCCACCGCCGTGGGTTATGCCGCGGGGTTCACGCCGAACCCGACCTATGACGAGGTCTGCACCGGCAAAACAGGCCACAATGAGGTAGTGCGGGTGGTTTTCGATCCGGCCCTGGTGAGCTACAAGACACTATTGAAGCATTTCTGGGAGTCCCACGACCCGACCCAGGGCATGCGCCAGGGCAATGATGCAGGGACGCAGTATCGCTCCGGCATCTATACCTACAGCAAGACCCAGTTGGCTGAGGCGGAAAAAACGCGGGCGCTGTTCCAGGCTGCGCTGACCGCCGCCGGGGGCGCGGAGATCACCACCGAAATCCAACCTGCCGCCGAGTTCTATTTTACCGAGGATTACCACCAGCAGTATCTGGCCAAGAACCCGCAGGGTTACTGTGGTCTGGGTGGAACCGGCGTCTGTCTCCCGTAGAGTCTGGTCCCATGTCAGACACCGCCATCTACGCAGGAGGACGACTGGGGGAGTACAACTTCGGCGCCGATCACCCGTTCGGCCCCTCCCGTCACGATGCCTTTTTCGACGAGTTCAGGCGGCGGGGACTCGAGGCGCGCTGCGCTGTGGAAGCGCCGGTATTGGCTGACCGGGAGGCGATCGCCAGATTTCATACGAGCGAATATATCGATCGGGTGGAGCGGGCCTCGGTGGACGGCCAGGGCCTGCTGGATGCGGGTGATACCCCAGCCTTTCCCGGCGTGATGGAGGCATCTGCCCGGGTCGTGGGCACGGTGCTCAAGGCGGTGGACGATATCGTCACCGGTAATTGCCGCCGGGCGTTTGTGCCCATAGCCGGTCTGCATCACGCACGTCGTGACAGTGCCGCCGGTTTCTGTGTCTTCAACGATTGCGGGGTCGCCATCGAGACCCTGCGCCGGGTTCATGGGATAAGGCGCGTGGCCTACGTGGACATAGATGCCCACCATGGTGACGGGGTCTTCTATGCGTTCGAGGATGACCCGGATCTCATCTTCGTCGACCTGCATGAAGATGGCCGCTATCTCTATCCCGGTACCGGTTCGGTGACCGAGACAGGGCGCGGTGAGGCGAAGGGGACCAAGCTCAATATCCCGATGCCGCCGAAGGCGGATGATAAGGAGTTTTTCAAGACGTGGGAGGTTGCCGAGTCATTCTTGGATCGCGCGCAGCCCGACTTCATCCTTTTCCAGTGCGGTGCCGACAGCCTGGCGGGTGACCCCATTACCGATCTGCGCTATTCAGGCGCTGCTCATCGCCATGCTGCATCACGTCTTCGCCGGTTGGCGCAGCGTCACTGTGACGGCAGGCTGTTGGCGCTGGGAGGTGGTGGCTACAACCTGGAGAATCTGGCTGTGGCATGGTGCGCGGTGGTCGAGGCCTTTATCGAGGCTGCGTAGGGTTGCGCCGGATCCGCTACGCTTGATCCGGCCTACATTGGCCCGTGGCTACTCTGCCTTGTGCAGAAGCTGACCCGCCTTGTCCACCACCTGGACGCCCACCGGGATGCCCTCACGAATACTTGCGGTGACGATGCAGAAATCCTCGAACAGATCCGTGCAGCGTTTCAGTTTTGCGGATTCCGCCAGTTCGTCGTCGATGGTGATTTTGACCTCGATGCCGCCCACCCGCAGGCGCTTCTTCTCGTTGCGCACCATGGTACAGGTGGCCTCAGCTTTGATGCTGTGTGCCGGAGCGTCCTCTTTTGCCAGGCAGAACATCAGGCTGGCGCTGAGGCAGTTGGCAGTAGCTGCGGCCAGCAGACGGGATGCGTTGGGACCGTTGCGTTCGCCCAGTGGTGGGGGTTCATCCAGCAGGATGTCCTCTGCTTTTTTGAGATCGAATTTGACCTTGAAGGCGTAACCCTCCTCCTGCTCCAGGTGGATAGTGAAACGACCGACTTCTGACATAACAATCTCCTTTGTAAATCATTGATGAGGTTACACTATATCCAAAGAGGGTAGACGGTATTAACCGCTTCGATTATTCACCGACAATCGACTGCCAGGCGCGATGCGCCCCTATTTGTGACATGGCCTGTTGCAGCAGGCTCTTGCCGGGTTCGGTGCGGAACCAGGTGTTGAGGCCGGAGGGGTGGGGCAGGGGAATTACGTCCGTGGTCAGGCCATTGATTTCGATCTGATGGGTTTTGCCGACGATATCGACCAGTTTGTCTACCTTCATGAAACGAGTCATGGCCAGTTTGCCGACGGGGATCAGCAGCCGGGGTTTGAGCAGTCCGAACTCCGCGTCGATCCAGCGGCTGCAGTTCGCTATCTCAATCCTGGTTGGTACCCGGTCACCGCCTTTCGGATTTTTCCCGGGAAAGCAGCGGCAGACTGCAGTCATATAGATCCGGCTGCGAAACTGCGTTTCATCCAATCCAATGCCGTCGAACCATTTGAACAGGGTCTTTCCGGCGGTCCAGGCAAAGGGTTTTCCTGCGGGGCCTTCCCTGTCGCCCGGCGCCTGGCCGACCAGCATGATTGGAGAGACGACCGGCTGGCAGATGACCACCGGCCCGGTCATATCAGGACAGAGCCGGCAGGCCCGCAGATTCGATTGGTGCTGTTTGATGGCTTGAAGGGGGGTCATGAGGCGTTAAACTAACAGAAATGGAGTGTAGGTCGGATCAAGCGTAGCGGATCCGGCGTGGATTATCTGTTCATAACACATTTTGCCCGATCCGCTACGCTTGATCAGGCCTACGGTTTATTGGAATTGAGTTGATGCAGATGATTTTGGGAATGGGGGTCGGTGCCATGCTGATCGCCCTGTTTATCTGGTTTTTGCCGATTGTGCTGATCCTGCGCTCTGACAAAACCTCTGGTATGGAGAAGTTGTTTTGGCTGCTTGCGGTGCTGTTTGTCTCCTGGTTCGCCTGGATACTCTATGCGCTGTTGGCCCCCTTGGAGAAAAAGGCGTCATGAAAGCGGTGGTGATGAACGAACCCGGTCCGCCGGAGGTGCTTTCCCTGCAGGATCTGCCGGAACCTGAACGGATTACAGAGACCCAGCTCAAGGTCCGCATCGAGGCGGCGGGAGTCAATCCCATCGATACCAAGCTGCGTAGCCGGGGTGTTTTTCTGCCTGCCGGACTACCGGCGGTATTGGGCTGTGATGGGGCCGGTGTGGTGGTGGAGACGGGCGCTGAGGCCGGTGGGTTCAAGGCGGGTGATGCGGTCTGGTTTTGCAGTGGTGGTCTGGGTGGTGTGCAGGGCAACTATGCCGAGTTTGTGCTGGTTGATTCCTCCGTGGTGCGTAAAAAGCCCACTTCCATCGACTTCGCGACGGCCGCAGCAGGGCCGCTGGTGCTGATAACTGCCTGGGAGGCGCTGTTCGATCGCGCCCGCGTCACAGTTGGGCAGACGGTATTGATCCACGCCGGTGCGGGTGGTGTGGGCCATGTGGCGATTCAGTTGGCAAAACAGGCCGGGGCGCGGGTATTGACCACGGTGAGTACGACCCAGAAAGCGGCGTTCGTTAAATCCATTGGCGCGGATGAGGCCATTCTCTATCCAGAGACAGATTTTGTCGAGGCGGTAAACGACCTGACCGGTGGGCGGGGCGCCGATGTGGTGCTGGACACCGTGGGTTCCGAGGTCTTTCGCCGCTCTATTCCGGCGGTGGCTCACTACGGTGATCTGGTGACCCTGCTCGATCCAGGGGCGGATATGGTGTGGAAAGAGGCCCGCAATCGCAATCTGCGGATCGGTTTCACGCTGATGTTGACGCCGCTGCTGCGTGACCTGCCGGAAGCCCGCGCCCATCACGGTGAGATACTGGAACGTTGTGATGAGCTTGTGGACGCAGGCAGTCTGCACATCGAAGTGGCCGGGCGTTTGCCGCTGGCAGAGGCGGCGGAGGCGCATCGCCAAGTCGAAGCCGGGCACCTGCAAGGTAAGTTGGTGCTGGTGCCATGATGACTATACGGACTGGGCGAATTGAATTTGTCCGTAGACAAACCTCTGCATAATGGGCGCGACTCAACCGGTAGCGGCGTAGGATGCCGGTGAGCTTGCGAACCGCATCGGTGGCGAATGATGCGGTTCGTTCCTCACCGGCATCCTACACTAGTCGACCGACTCAACCCGCAGCACCACCCCTTCGTCGCCGACGACTTTTACCTGAGTGCCGGCAGGGCAGTCCGCACCCCTGATCTTCCAGGTGCTGTCATCGACATGGATCTTGCCCTCGCCGTTGATGATGGGATGGTCCAGGGTGAAAACCCGGCCGGTGTACTGTGCGCCCCGGCGGTTGAGATTGGGTTGGTCCGTCTTGATCGGCCGCCGCTGCAGGATGGCGCGGGCGATGAGGATGTTGATTATGCTGAACGCGGCGAAGGCGAGCAGCTGGTATTCCCACTCCATCCCCGGCAAGGCCAATAGCAGGAGTCCCACCAGACCGGCGGCAAAACCCAGCCAGATGAAAAAGACACCGGGTGAGAAGATCTCCAGAATGATCAGACCGACACCCAGGATGAACCAGTGCCAATAGTCCAGCTGCGGTAGAAATTCCACTAGTCATCCTTCTTGGCAAAAGCAGCTTTGGTGATCTCCGCAATGCCGCCGATGGAGCCGATCAGACTGGAGGCCTCCAACGGCATCAAAATTACCTTCTGATTGTCAGCGGAGGCGATAGTGGCCAGTGCTTCAGTGTATTTCTGCGCCACGAAATAGTTGATGGCATTGATGTTACCCTCGGCGATGGCCTTAGAGACCAGGGTGGTTGCCTTCGCCTCCGCCTCGGCAAGTCTCTCCCGCGCTTCGGCTTCGCGGAAGGCGGCCTCTTTCTCCCCCTCCGCCTTGAGGATGGTGCCCCGCTTCTCGCCTTCCGCCTTTAGGATCTCCGCCTGCCTCTGCCCCTCAGCTACGAGGATTGCCGCGCGTTTGTCACGCTCTGCCTTCATCTGACGGGCCATCGAATCCACCAGGTCGCGGGGCGGGGAGATATCCTTGATCTCTATGCGGGTTACCTTGAGGCCCCAGGGGGTGGTGGCGTCGTCCACCACGTTGAGCAGCCGGGTATTGATCGCATCCCGCTGTGACAGCAGATCGTCCAGATCCATGGAGCCCATGACGGTACGGATATTGGTCATGGTCAGGTTGAGAATTGCCCGAAAAAGGTCGTTGACCTCATAGGAGGCCTGGGCAGCATCCAGCACCTGGAAGAAGATCACGCCGTCAGCGGTGATCATGGCATTGTCCTTGGTGATGACCTCCTGGGAGGGTACGTCCACCACCTGCTCCATCATGTTCACTTTTTGGCCGATCTGATCGATGACCGGCACGATCAGATTGAGACCGGGACGTAGCGTCCTGGTATAGCGTCCAAAACGTTCAACCGTGTACTCCATGCCCTGTGGCACGCGCTTGGCGCCCATGACGACGATAGCAATGGCCAGGACCAGTGCGGCAATGACAAATACTTCCATGGCGGAACTCCTTGATTTAATAAAGCGGGTTAAGATAAAGGATGGGGCATTGTTGGCTCTATTTCAATGCTTGAGGCGTACATAAGTGTGAGATTTTACTCGGTTTATACTGACATATATCACGAAAGTGATGCGGAGCGTTTTTCGACGTAAACCTCAAAATGTGCTAGATTCATTCTAAGCGTTAGAGATTCGCCGTGCCCTTTGTTTGAGTAAGGCATGGCTGATTCTGACCGGGTCGTTTCGACCCATTTTCGGCTCCGCCCACTGCCATTGCATAGCAGCGGTTCGGTGACTGTTCGGCCGTCCTCCCGCCACCTCCACTCAATGATTGAGTGTTCGATATAGCCATTTCTCCTGGCTGAAAAATGAACCCTGTGCCCTGGTTGGCTTGGGAGGCTGTCCCGTCGGGGCTGCCTATGGAAGGTTGTATTGTTGACGAAATGAAGCGGGTCGAATTCAACAACCAGACTGCAACAATGGCCTCGGTTTCGGTGCCGGGCGATGCAGGGTGCCGTGGATTTTTTGACAATGCCCCGGATATCCTGCTCACCGTCAGAGAGGATGGGACGATTCGAGAGATCAATCTTTCCGTCGTCGATCTGTTGGGATACAGCAGAGAGGAGTTGATTGGATCTTCAGTCTGGCGACTGCTCCACAGGGACGATCTGCAACGGGTGCGTAGGATGCTGGCCGAAATCTTTCAACGGGAGACCCCCTATTCGGAGATTGAGTGCCGCAAGATACATAAGAATGGCAAGCCACGCTGGATGAGGACGCGGATCCGTTATCTGCGCAGTGGGCCAGGTGAGGAGCCACTGCTCAACATCGTGAGCCGGGATTTTACCGAGAGACGGCGGGCGGAAAGCGCGCTGCGTGATAGCGAGGTGCAGCTCCGGCGATTACTGGAATCCACAGGTGCGGCGATAGTGGCGCTTGACCTTGATGGACGCTGCACTTTTGCCAACCCCTCTGCCGCAGATCTGCTCGGTTACAGAGCGCCGTCACAGATGATTGGCAGCAGCATGAATCTGCATCTGCCTGATAACGGGGCAGGTTCCTGTCATGGAGAAACTAGAGGACGGATCTACGAACCCCTGGATTCAGGTTGCGGAGTTTGCCTGGATGATGGCCACTTTCTGCGCGCCGGTGGAGAGAGCTTCCCGGTGGAGTACCGCAGTCACCCCATCTTCCACGATAATAGGATCGTCGGTCTGTCTGTCACCTTTTTCGACATCACCGAACGTCTGTCGAAGCAGCAGCAGCTGGTCTACCTTGCAGAGCATGATCATCTGACAGGGCTGCCTAACCGCACCCTGTTCATGGATCGGCTGGAGTCGGGCGTGGCCAGGGCAAGGCGCAGAGAGTCCAAATTGGCACTACTCTATATCGACCTGGACCGTTTCAAACCGGTCAATGACCAATATGGGCATCATGCCGGGGATCGGTTGTTGCAGTCAGTGACCAAGCGGCTTCGTCTTGCCGTGCGGGAGATGGATACAGTAGCCCGTATTGGTGGTGATGAGTTTGCGATCATTCTGGAAGATATATCGGCAGCGGAGGATGCGGCAGTGGTCTCAAGGAAATTGAATGATCTCATTGCGCCCCCTTTCTATCTTGAAAGTGGTGAGAAACTGACCATCGGTATGAGTGTCGGATATGCGCTCTACCCCAACCATGGCGATTGCGAAAGCTTGTTAAGGCATGCCGATAGCGCCATGTACCAAGCGAAAAAAAAGAAAGGTTGTGAGTAAGGTTGATTATGCGGGAGACTTTCCCCGAGTGTTGGATGATGATTTGATGGGTATGAGTTTGAAATGAAAGAGACACGCTTACTGTTGGCAGATGATGACGGCGTGGTGCTGGCAACCTTCGGAAAAGGGCTCAGGGATGCAGGTTATGCGGTAATGGAAGCCGATTCGGGGGAGGCGGCCATTGGTTTGGCGCAAAATGATCGGCCCGATTTGGCCATCCTGGATGTGCGCATGCCGGGTATGTCCGGTGTCGAGGTGGCGAAGGAGATGCGTAAAATCGGTGTTCCGGTGATATTCCTCTCCGCCTATGACGGCCGGGAGATCGTCGAATCAGCCGTACTGGAGGGGGCGCTCGGTTATGTGGTGAAGCCCATCGATGTATCCCGGATGATACCCACCATAGAGGCGGCGCTGGGACGAGCCCAGGAACTGGGAGAGCTGAAGTTGGTCGGTGAGCGCCTGAACCATGCGCTGGATACCGGCAATCTGGTCAATGTCGCGGTGGGGTTGATCATGGAGCGTCAGCGTATCAACCGGCAGGAGGCGTTTGAGGTCATTCGCTCGCGTGCCCGTTCGCAGCGCCGCAAGGTGCGTGATGTGGCGGCGGAACTGCTGGACGCCTGGGACTCACTCCATGAGTTAACGGCTTTCGAGGGGGGGGTGGATCACAAATCCCGCAAAGGCAGAACATGAAGCCAGTCAAGACCCTGGCGGATCTGCTGACCTCGTCGGTGGTGACTGTCAGTCCGGATACTCCATTGGCTGTTGCCCTGCATCTCCTGGTGGAGAAAAAGATCAGCTGTCTGGTGGTCAAAGAGGACGAGCGGCCGGTGGGCATCATCACCGAGCGTGATCTGGTGCGTCATGCCTCGTTGGTCGCTGACATCCATCGCCATCAGGTCGGTTCTGTGATGAGTACAGGTCTGGTGACCGCACCACATACCCTGGACTATCGGGAAGGGTATGAGCGCTTCGCGGAGAACCAGATCCGTCATCTTGTGGTGGTGGATGATAAAGGTCGACTCGCCGGTATCGTCACCGAAACGGATATCATGCGCCACATGGGGTTGGAGCATTTCCTGCAGTACACGGGACTCTCCCATGTCATGACCCGTAGTGTGGCGACGCTTGGCCCCAAGGTGCCCCTGGATCAGGCAATTGAACGGATGTCATCGGCGCGGATCAGCTGCATCCTGGTGGAAGAGGAGGGTTTTCCGCTGGGCATGGTCACGGAGAGGGATGCGGTGCGGCTGCTGGATGACGGCATCGACTTCTCCTCGGTCCCCCTGGAGCAGGTGATGGCTTCACCTGTGCATACGGTGGATGGGGGGATCGGCGTCCATGAGGCCTCTGTGCGTATGCAGCGGCTGGGCATTCGCCGTCTGGTGGTGGTGGATAAGGCGGGTTTGATCGAAGGGCTTGTCACTGAACACGACATCGTCAAGGGGGTACACGGGAAATATGTGGAGCTGCTCAAAGAGGTGATTACACGTCAGGCAGGGACGCTGAAGCAGGTTCGCAAACAGCTCAGTGAGAAGACCCTGCTGGACAATCTGCTGCGCTCATCCAGCGATATCGCGGTCATTTCGACCGACCTCGATTACCGGATCACCTTCTGCAACCAGTTGGCGGACCGTCTGCTGGATCTCAGTCAGGGTGATGTCTATGGCCAGAAGCTGACGGAAGTCCTGAGGCGTTCCGACATGGAGTCCGGAATCTTTACTCATGGCGCCAGACTGGTTCCAGGTATGGGCAGTTACGACTACCCGATTGCCCGGAAGGGCAAGGTGCAAACTGAATATTATGATGCCCGTGTTTTTGGCATCTGGGACGATACCCATCAGTTGGCCGGTTTTGTCCTTACGCTGAAGGATATCACTGCCAAGCAGCAGGCAGAGATAGCCTTGCGCGAGAGTGAGGCGCGGCTCAACTCCATGTTTCGCAACGCTGCAGCGGGCATGGCGATGGCGGATTTTCCTGGCGGGCGATTCACCCGGGTCAACCCCGAGCTTTGCCGCATGCTCGGGTATAGTGAAGAGGAGCTACTGACCAAAAGCGTGCTGGACGTGATTCATCCGGATGACCGGGAAGCCGCCCGGACACGTATCAGCGATGCACTCAAAGAGCAGATTTCCGGGTATCAGGTGGAAGTCTGCCACCAACGCAAGGATGGTTCCCCCATCTGGTGTCTGGTTTCAATAGGATATATTCGTGATGAAGCCGGTAAGACATCATCCGGGGTCGCCCTGCTCCAGGATATCACCGAGAAACGGCGTGTCGAGCAGCAGCGCCTGGTGCAACAAAATGTCGTGACGCAGGAGGTTCATCACCGCATCAAGAATCACCTGCAGGGGGTTATCGGACTGTTGCGGGAGCGTTCCCAACAACACCCCAACGTGCACGATATCCTCAACGACGCCATCAGTCAGGTCGAGAGTGTGGCGTTGGTTCACGGCCTGCTGGGCAAGCAACAGGATCGGGTGTTGGATTTTGCCGAGATGCTGGAGAGTATCGTGGCATCCGTTGAGTTTTTGACGGGTATAGTGATTGAACGCTGCTCAGTTACAGAATCGGTTCAGGATTGCCGGGTGGTCGAGGATAAATCTGTTGCCATCGCCCTGGTGATCAATGAGCTGCTGATCAATGCAGCCAAACATTGCGACAAGACAATTTCACCACCATCGGTGGAGGTGACGGTCCAATGGCAGCAAGAGAACCGCTTGTTACTATCGGTCAGCAATCGTGGCTCTCTACCTGAGGGCTTTGATTTTGCAACGGGTGTCGGGTTTGGCACCGGGCTGGAACTGGTCAAATCCATGTTGCCAGGCCGGGGTGCCCGGCTCTTCGTTGCGCAAGAGGGTGATGTTGTTTTGGCAACCCTGATGCTTCAGGCTCCGGTGATCAGTCTTCAGAAGAGTTCGCTCCCTGAGGTTGCAACAGCGGTTCCAGAACCGTCCAGACATTTTCCAGAATAACCGCCTGACCATGGGCATTCGGATGAATGCCATCTGTTTGCATCAAGGTGGAATCCCCTGCCACACCCTCCAGTAGAAAGGGTACCAACGGTATCTGCCCCTTACGGGCGATGCCGGTATAGATCGCTTCGAACCTGCGGGTGTAAACCGGCCCCAGGTTGGGTGGAATCTTCATGCCGATCAGCAACACGTTGCTGCCTTTCGTGCGGGAGAGGAGAACCATCTGCTGAAGATTCTGCCGGGTCTGCACCAGGCCGAGACCACGCAGGCCGTCATTGCCACCCAGCTCGATGACCACCCACCGGGGCCGATGGCGTTGCAACAGCTCGGGCAGACGACTCAGGCCGCCACGGCTGGTCTCGCCAGTGACGCTGGCGTTGACCAACCGGTGCGTAAATCCCTGGTCGATTAAACGATCCTGCAAAGCGGTTGTCCATCTTTCCGAGAGGGCGATGCCATAACCACTGCTGAGGCTGTCACCCAACAACAGGATTACCGGCCTGTCATTTGCAAATAGCGTCGTAAGATGGAGCAGCAGTGAGCAGAGCAGTAAACTTGGCAGCAGTCGGAACATAGAAACCATTTCCATGAGTCAGCAGAAGCGCGCAGAGAGCCGCCCCATTGTGCGGGCAGAGGATCTCTCAAAACAAGTCAGCAGTCCCGATGGCCCGCTGGATATTCTGCAGGGGGTCAACTTCGACCTGCAGCAGAGCGAAACCCTCGCTGTGGTCGGTGCCTCGGGTTCAGGCAAATCGACCCTGCTGGGTCTGCTTGCCGGCCTCGACCAGCCCAGCCGGGGGCGGGTCGAACTGAATGGCCAAAATCTCAACAGTCTGGATGAGGATGGCCGCGCCCGTTTACGTCGGGAGCTGCTCGGTTTTGTTTTCCAGTCTTTCCACCTGCTGCCCTCTCTGACCGCCCTGGAGAATGTCATGGTGCCCCTTGAGCTGGTCGGGCACAGTGATGCCCGACCACTGGCTGAGGAGTGGCTGCAACGGGTTGGTCTGCAACCCCGGCGCCTGCACCGTCCCAATCAGCTATCCGGCGGCGAACAGCAGCGGGTCGCCATTGCCCGCGCCTTTGCCACTTCGCCGCAACTGTTGCTGGCTGACGAGCCCACCGGCAACCTCGACCAGCAGACTGGCCGCAAGGTGATCGACCTGCTGTTCGAACTCAACCGTGAGCACCGGACCACCCTGATTCTGGTCACCCACGATGCGGCTTTGGCGGATCAGTGCAGCCGCAGGCTGGAGCTGGCGGAGGGCCGTCTGCTGCAGACATCAGAATGCTAGCCTTCACCCTGCGATCACTCTGGCGGGAGCTCGCATCCGGCGAACTGCGGGTGCTGCTGCTTGGGCTGATCATCGGTGTTGGTGCTTTCACCTCAGTGGCGCTGTTCAACGAGCGGGTACATCAGGCGATGACCCATCAGGCCGGTGAACTGTTGGCTGCCGATCTGCTGGTTCAATCCTCCAGTCCACTGCCCGAAGCCTGGAGGCAATCGGCCCTCGGGATGGGCCTGCAACTGGCCGAAACCATCAGCTTTCGCTCCATGACCCTGGCGGGAGAACGGCTGCAGATGGCCGAAGTGAAGGCTGTGACCCGTGGTTATCCGCTACGGGGTCGGCTGCTGGTGGCAGAGACATCCGGGCATTTGGAACAACAGCGCCAAACCCCGCCGCAGAGTGGCTCTGTCTGGCTGGAGCGCCAGCTGCTCGATCGCCTAGGACTGAAACCGGGAGATGACTTACAGCTGGGAGAGTCCGGATTCCGCATCAGTGGTCTGATCATCGAGGAGCCTGATCGGGGTGGGAGTCTGTTCAACATCGCCCCGCGCCTGATGATGAACCCGGTCGATCTGCCGGCCACTGGCCTGCTGACTGTCGGCAGCCGGGCGGAATACCGCCTGCTGCTGGCGGGTGAGGCAGATGTCCTCGAGGCATTTCGTGGCTGGATCAAACCCCGCCTGCAGGCCGGGCAACGTCTGCTTGGGCCTCGGGACAGCCGCCGGGAATTGACCTCCGCCCTGGAGCGGGCTGAACGCTTTCTCGGCCTGGCTTCGCTGGTCAGTCTGCTGCTGGCGGCCGTGGCGATAGCCATGGCTGCCAACCGTTACGCCCGCCGCCATCTCGACAATGCAGCCCTGCTCCGCTGCCTGGGCGCCAGCCGCCAGCTCATCACCCGCATCTTCACGGGGCAGCTTCTGCTGCTCGGTCTGGCAGGCTCGCTGATCGGACTGCTGTTCGGTTACCTGGTCCAGCATCTGCTTGCTGCACTATTGGCCGGTCTGTTTATTCAGCAGCTGCCTCCTCCCACGCTACAGCCGTTGCTGCTGGGGTTGTTGATCGGCCTGGTCACCCTCACCGGCTTTGCCCTGCCTCCCCTGCTGGCCCTGCGTAACACGCCACCCCTGCGGGTGTTGCGACGGGAGATGCCCCTGCCACGCCTCAGTCGTCTGGCAATCTATGGCCCCGCCCTGGCTGTACTCACAGGACTGCTGGCCTGGCAGGCCGCCGACTGGCAGCTGACCCTGCTGGTCAGTCTCGGTCTGCTGGCTACCCTGAGTCTGCTCACTCTGGTTGCCTGGCTGATGACCCGTATGCTGCAGCATGTTTCTCTCTCCGGCGGCCAGCCCTGGCGGCTGGGTCTGGCCAATATTGCCCGTCATCCAGAGGTCAGTATCATTCAACTGGTCGCCGTCGGTCTCGGCATGATGGTGATTTTGCTGCTGATCCTGATCCGCACCGACCTGCTCGATGCCTGGCGCGCCACACTGCCCTTTGAAGCGCCCAATCACTTCCTGATCAACGTTCAGGCGGATCAGTTGGCGCCGCTGGAGAAGTTCTTCCGCCAGCAAAAGCAGCCTGCCCCAGTTATCTATCCGATGGTTCGTGGTCGTCTGCACAGTCTCAACGGCACCCATGTTGAGGCTGAAAGCTACTCTCAACCCCGCGCCAAACAGTTGATTCAGCGGGAGTTCAATCTCTCCTGGATGGAACGAATGCCGACCACCAACCGGCTTGTCTCAGGTCACTGGTGGAGCCGGACGGATGAACGTGGCTGGTCGGTGGAGAAGGGTATCGCCCGCACTCTGGGTATCCAGCTTGGTGATCGTCTCAACTTCGAGATTGCCGGGCAGACGGTCAGTGCGCCCGTCACCAGCCTGCGGACGGTGGCCTGGGACTCTTTTGAAGTGAACTTTTTCGTCATCGCCCCGCCGGGGCAGCTCGATGCCACCCAGGCGAGTTATATCACTGCCTTTTTCCTGCCTCCCGGCGAGGAACGGTTCCTGACTCGGCTGATCGTCCATTTTTCCAACATTACCGATATCGATGTGGGTGCGTTGATGCAGCGGATCCGCTCGATCATCGACCGGGTGATTTTATCGGTGCAGTTCGTCTCCCTCTTCACCCTGCTGGCAGGGCTGGTGGTGCTGCTGGCTGCAGTCCAGTCGAGCCTTGATGAGCGCATCCGCGAGGCGGCTATCCTGCGCACCCTGGGGGCGATGAAAAGGCAGATCCGTACCGCAATCGTCACAGAGTTCATGGTGCTGGGTGCAATTGCCGGTCTGCTGGCGGCCCTTGGCGCCAGCCTCATCGCCGCACTGCTTGCCGATCAGCTCTTCGGTCTCAGCTATCAGGGTAACCTCTGGATCTGGCCCGGCAGCCTGCTGAGCGGCATGTTACTGATGGGAGCCTCCGGGGTATTGGGTGTTCGTTCCGTGTTACAGAAACCGCCGTTGCAGCAGATCCTGTAGGAACGGTGCCCTCGCCGCGAAAATCACTAATAATCAACCGCTTGGGTAGGTTGGGTTAGGCCGTTTTTTTTGGCCGTAACCCAACAATGTGCGCGACTCTTGTCGTGTTACGCTGCGCTAACACGACCTACAGTTTTTAGGTGTTTGGCAAATTATTGATAATACGAATAATATTGCCTAATGTTAGTGCCAGTTGACTCCTGTCCCGGTTTCCTGGGCACTGGTAATCCTGCTGGAATCCTTGGTTTTCCGCGTGTCACAATAACCCCATGACACACTATGCCAAACCTCCCAAATCCCTGCTGCGCAAAGTCGGTCGCGCGATTGCCGATTACGACATGATTCGTGAGGGGGACCGGATACTCCTGGGCGTCTCCGGCGGCAAGGACTCCCTCTCCCTGCTGCAGATACTGAGTCACCTGCAGACCTATGCGCCGGTTAAGTTTGAGCTGGGCGTCATCACTGTTGATCCTGAGGTGGAGGGTTTCGATCCCGCGCCGCTGAAAGCCTATTATGAAAGCTTGGGCGTATCCTGGATCTATGCAGAGCAGCCGATCATGGAAGAGGCAAAGACACGTCTGGATGGCGACTCATTCTGTGCCTACTGCGCCCGCATGAAGCGGGGCATCATGTACTCCACTTGTCGCCGTGAGGGCTATAATGTATTGGCACTGGCTCAGCATCTCGATGATCTGGCGGAGAGTCTGATGATGTCGATCTTTCACGGCGGACAGTTACGTACCATGAAGGCGCACTATCAGAACAATGATGGCGATATCCGCATCATCCGCCCGCTGGTCTATTGCCGCGAGAGTCAGACCGGGGCCTTTGCCCTGGAGGCTGGACTGCCGGTGATACCCGACAGCTGCCCTGCCTGCTTTACGGCACCCACCCAACGCGCTTATATGAAGCAGTTGCTGGCGAGAGAGGAGCGGCAGAACAAACATCTGTTTGCCAATATGCTGCATGCCATGAAACCCCTGATGGACGAGCGTCCGGAGAAAGCTGACCCATGAACCTGGAAGAGGTCCTGATCCCAACGGAAGTGGCCCATGCCGGCATGAGCTTCGGCGATGCCCTGGCGGAGTGTGTAAAACGGAATGTGCCGGGCATCCCCTATGTGGATGACCAGGGCAAGATCGTTGGCCGTTTTTCTCTGCGGCATGCGTTTCGCCTCACCTGCGTGCCACGGGACTATATTCAGGGTGCGCACCTGCTGGGTGATGATCTCGATTATATGGATATGGCCGAGGAGAAAGCGGAGATGATTCTGCCGCAACCTGTCGAAGGGTATGTGCTGGAGGATGCCATCCAGCTCAATCCCGGCGCGCAGGTAATGAAGGCGCTGGCGATCATGGAGCAGTTCAATACCGGCTATCTGTTTCTGACTGACGGGGATGAGTACAAAGGGGTTATTACCCGGGTGGGGATTGCCCGTCTGGTATTGAATCTGGGCTGTTGCTGAAGCATGACCGCTTTCAGTGACTCCATGCTGGCCTCCGCGCTGATCCTGGTGCTGGCCTACGCGCTGATCTTTTCGGAAAAACTACACCGTACCAGTGCGGCGATACTGGGTGCCGTGGTGATGATCGGTGTCGGCATGAGTATGGATTTCTATACTCAGGAGGCGGCTATAGCGGCGGTGGACGCCAATACCATCCTGCTGCTGGCAGCGATGATGATGCTGGTCTCGCTGCTGCGTCCCACCGGCGCCTTCGAATATATGGCCGTCTATCTCACCCGCTGGGCGAAGGGCGATGCGCGTCTGCTGCTGATCTACCTCAGTCTTGCGGTAAGCCTGATCAGTATGATCCTGGACAATGTCACCACGGTCATTGTATTTGCGCCCCTGACCGTGTTGATCTGCCGTCTGCTAAGACTCAATCCCATGCCCTATCTGATGGCTGAGGCGATGCTCTCCAATATCGGCGGGGCGGCGACCCTTGTGGGTGACCCGCCCAATCTGATGATCGGCAGTGCGGGGGATATCAGCTTCAACGATTTTCTGTTCCATATGGGGCCACCGGTGGTGGTGGTCTGGGCCGGGACTGTGCTCTTACTGCTCTTTCTTTTCCGCAAACAGATGCGCAGTGGCACTGGAGAGGTTCGGGAGCTGGTCGACACTCATGCCATCAAGGACTTGGCTGGATTACAAAAAATACTTGTCTCCCTGGCGCTGGTCGTGGGGCTGTTTTTCGTTCACCACCATTTTCACTTTTTCCCCGCTTACGCCGCTTTTATCGGCTTGGCGCTGGCCTTGGTGCTGATGAAGCCCGACATGGATGTGCTGTTCAACGGGGTCAACTGGTCGGTGCTGTTCTTTTTTGCCGGGCTTTTCATGATCGTCGGCGGGGTGGAGGCCTCGGGACTGCTGAACCTGTTCGGCAACTCACTGGCGGAGATGGCGCGGGAACCGGGTCAGCTGCTGCTGGCGGGCCTGATGTTGATGTGGATTGCCGCTGTTCTCAGCGCGGTGGTGGATAACATCCCCTTCACCGTCACCATGATTCCCATCATCCTGGGACTGGAGTCCAGCGGGGTCAATATCACGCCCCTCTGGTGGGCGCTGGCGTTGGGCGTGGGTCTGGGCGGCAACGGCACCCACATAGGGGCCACGGCGAATATTATCGCGGTGGCGGAGTCCGAGCACTCCAATATTCCCGGCGCCCGTATCACGCCAGCCGCGTGGATGCGCATCGGCATACCGACCACCTTTTTCAGCCTGATTCTGGCCAGTCTGTTCTATACCCTCTTCTTCGACATCTTTAGATGACCATTTGGTGACTGAAGTAGGCCGCTTCAAGCGCAGCGGAACCGGCAGCGGTCCTGTGCTTAAACCACGTATTGCCCGATCCGCTACGCTTGATCGGGCCTACGCCTTGCACAGTAGCAATATTACTCCTGCCGCCTGAAAACCCATGTTTTCTGCGTCAGTATTTGGCGCGCCATCATACTTGACTAAATTGCTTGGTATTCCTATAAAAGCAGTACACAGTCAACATTCTGAGGGAATAATCATGCATATTCGTACGACAACAGATCCCATCACGTTGCACGAAGTCTCTGATCCTGAACACCACCCCTGCCTCTATGATGGGGATGGCAAGAACGGCCTTGAGATCTACTTCGAAAATGAGGAGAACAAACGTCTCTATATGGAGATGGAGACTGAGGATCACAAGATAGTGCAGGGAAACGATACCGATGATTACGTTGCCGAAGGTTGAGGTGGGGCCATGTTGAGACGAATCTATCTGCTGTTTCCGCAACGGCACCATGTTGAACAGGCGCTGCCTGATCTGCTACGGCTGGGCGTCGACAGGCGCCACATGCATACCGTCGCGAGGGAAGGTATTGATATCTCCGGGCTTCCCGAGGCATCGGTGCGCCAGCGCACCGATTTTGCAGCCCGCCTGGAACGCGCCTTATGGAACCTGAACCTTCTGACCTTTTTTCTGGCCCTGATACTACTGGTCGGTAGCCTGTTTGTCGGTTTGGTGGGTTGGGCGCTGTTGAATGGTCTGGTTATGGCCGCCACCTTTTTGGCTGGCCGGTACTTTGTCAGACATGTGCCACACGCCCACATGGACGAGTGCCGGAGCGCATTGAAACACGGGGAGATCCTCCTGATGGTCGATGTGCCCCGTTGGAGGGTTTCAGAGGTCGGTCGTGAGATCCGCAGATTACATCCCGAGGCAGAGATTGGCGCTGTCGGCTGGACGGTTGAAGCCCTGCAGATTTAAGAGGCTGAAGGGGTCGGAGTCAAACCGCGCAACAATGATGGTAACACTGACGAGGTTGCTGCGGTTTGACTCCGACCCCTAATGATGTGTGGCATTAACCGGTGATGCCGTTGTGACGCAGCAGCGCATCGATCTTTGGCTCGCGTCCACGGAAGTCGATAAACAGCTCCATGGCATCCCGGGAACCGCCCTGTTCAAGGATGCCCGTCAGAAAGGCTTTGCCAGTTTCTGGATTGAAAACACCCTGCTCCTCGAAGAGGGAGAAGGCATCAGCCGATAGCACCTCCGCCCATTTATAACTGTAGTAACCTGCTGCGTAACCACCGGCGAAGATGTGGGAGAAGCCGTGGGCAAACCGGTTCCACTCAGGCGGGGTCACCACCGAGACCTGTTTACGCACCTCGTTGAGGATCTCGTAGATGCGCCCACCCCTCTTCGGGTCGTACTCCCGGTGGATGCGGAAGTCGAAGAGGGAAAATTCCAACTGGCGCATCATCGTCATGGCGGACTGAAAGTTCCTGGCGCCGGTCATGCGCTCAAACAGGACTTCGGGAATCGACTCGCCGCTCTCATAGTGACCGGAGATAAGATCGAGGGCCGCCTTCTCCCAGCAGAAGTTCTCCATGAACTGGCTCGGCAGTTCCACGGCGTCCCAGGCCACGCCGTTGATGCCTGCCACTGCCGGATAGTCGATGCGGGTGAGCAGATGGTGCAGGCCGTGGCCGAATTCGTGGAACAGGGTCTCCACCTCATCGTGGGTGAAGAGCGCCGGTTTGTCGCCAACCGGTGGTGAAAAGTTGCAGGTGAGGTAGGCGACCGGCAACTGGTCGACGGTGTCGCTAAAGAAACGGGTGACGCACTCATCCATCCAGGCGCCGCCCCGTTTGTGTGGGCGGGCATAGAGATCGAGGTAGAACTGCCCCCGCTCCTCTCCGTCGGCGTCGCGAATCTCGAAGAAGCGGACGTCCGGGTGCCAGCTGTCGACGCCCAGGATCTCCTGAATCCTGATGCCATAGAGGCGCTCCACAACAGCGAACAGACCCGGTATCACCTGCGTCTCCGGGAAGTAGGGCTTGAGCTCCTCCTGCGTTATGTTGTGGCGGTGTTGGCGTAGTTTTTCGCTGTAGTAGCCGATGTCCCAGGCCTCGGATCACCTACCCACTGGTGCTCGGCGGCGTCTCCATCATCGCTTCGATAATCGGCACCTACTTCGTCAAGGCGAATGAGGGCGATTCCAAGATCATGATCGCGCTCTACAAAGGACTGGCGGTTGCCGGCGTTATCGCCGCAGTGGCCTCCTACTTTGTCACTGACTACATGATGGCTGACGTGGTTATCGAGGGCGTCAACAACTGACTTTATGCCTCTTCGGTTCCGCCATGATCGGTCTGGTGCTGACTGCGGCAATGGTTGTGATCACCGAGTACTATACCGCAACTGAGTTTGCCCCAGTGAGGCACATCGCTGAGGCTTCAACCACCGGTGACGGCACCAACGTGATCGCCGGCCTAGGCCTCTCCATGAAGTCCACCGCTGCCCCCGTGCTGGCGATCTGCGCCTCCATCTGGGGTGCCCACGATCTGGCCGCCTCTACGGCATCGCCATCGCCGCCACCTCCATGCTCTCCATGACCGGCATCATCGTCGCCCTGGACGCTTACGGCCCGATCACCGACAACGCCGGAGGCATCGCCGAGATGGCCGAGTTGGACGAAAGGGTCCGCAACGTCACCGACCCGCTGGATGCCGTTGGCAATACCACCAAGGCAGTGACCAAGGGCTATGCTATCGGTTCCGCAGGTCTCGCCGCCTTGGTGCTGTTCGCCGACTACACCCACAGCCTGAATCTGCCGGCAAGCTGGTCAGCTTCGATCTCTCCAACCACATGGTCATCATCGGCCTGTTCATCGGTGGTCTGGTGCCCTTCCTGTTCGGCGCCATGGCGATGGAAGCTGTTGGCCGTGCCGCCGGCGGCATCGTCAACGAAGTGCGTCGCCAGTTCAAGGAGAAGCCTGGCATCATGGATTACAGTGAGAAGCCTGACTATGGCAAGGCTGTGGACATGCTGACCAAGTCTGCCATCAAGGAGATGATCATCCCGTCAATGCTGCCAATCGCGGTTCCCGTGATTGTGGGGCTGACCCTCGGTGCTCAGGCGCTGGGTGGCCTGCTGATCGGCACCATCGTAACCGGCCTCTTCGTCGCTATCTCCATGACCACCGGTGGTGGCGCATGGGATAACGCCAAGAAGTACATCGAGGACGGCAACTTTGGCGGCAAGGGTTCCGATGCACATAAAGCGGCAGTCACTGGTGACACCGTAGGCGACCCCTACAAAGACACCGCCGGTCCTGCAATCAACCCGTTGATCAAGATCATCAACATCGTTGCACTGCTGATCGTACCGCTGCTGTAATTTCAGACCTTTGGTTTGAGAGAAAAGGGGGGCTTCGGCTCCCCTTTTTTGTTGGGTTCATTTTTGAGCCTCAACCAGGCATCCCAACAAAATAATTTCCCACGCCATAAAAAAGGGAAATACTCAACACACTGGACACCCACCGCGCATACCCTTAACCTAGCCAAAAATTGCATGGCCAAAAAATCGATATTTCAGCTCGATGCCGCCAATCAACAAATACGTTTTACACACATAGGCCGGTATCTATCCGGCCTTTTGCGCCCATAAAGGTAGCAATTTATGAATCTGGACAGAGTCAGTTCCGGCAACAACCTACCCAATGAAATCAATGTCATCATTGAGATTCCAGCTCATTCAGATCCCGTCAAATATGAGTTGGATAAGGAAACCGGTGCAATGTTCGTCGACCGTTTCATGTCCACAGCAATGCACTACCCCTGCAACTACGGTTATGTGCCCCATACGCTCTCACCAGACGGCGACCCGGTCGATGTGCTGGTGCTTACGCCCTATCCATTGATCCCAGGGTCGGTCATCTCCTGCCGCCCGGTCGGCGTACTAAAGATGAAGGATGAGTCCGGCGATGACGCCAAGATTCTCGCTGTGCCGATCGACAAGTCCTGCAAATCCTACCGTCATGTGCAGAGCTTCCGGGATTTGCCCGGTGACGTACTCAACCGCATCTCCCACTTCTTCGAACACTACAAAGATCTCGACGAAGGGAAGTGGGTGCGCGTCGACGGCTGGTACGGCATCGATGAAGCGAAAGACGAGATTCTATCGAGCGTCAAGATGTACCAGGATGCCCCTGAAAAACCCAATTTCTAACGGGACGACTGGAGGCGTGAACGGGCTATAATAGCCTGCCCCTCCCCAAAGCAACCAAAATCCATGAAGATCTGCATTTTATCCGACAGCCATGACCATATCCCCCTGCTCGACGCTGCGGTAGCCGAGGCCAAGTCGCTGGGTGCCGAAGCAGTCCTGCATTGTGGCGATGTTGTCGCGCCCAGCACACTGAAATGCCTGAATAAACACCGTTTACCCGTACACGTCATTCATGGCAACAATACCGGCGACCTCTATACCTTGGGGCGTCTCACCAGTCATGAAGACAGCGTGATTGAATATCATGGTATGGATGCCGGGGTGAAACTGGCGGGAAAACGCATCTTTCTGGTGCACTACCCCCATTATGCGCGTGCGATCGCCGCAACCGGCAACTGGGATCTGGTCTGCTGTGGCCACAGTCACAAAGTCAAATTTGAAGACCTGCCCAACATCAAGGGCGGCAAGACCCCGCTGGTCAATCCCGGCACTATTGGTGGCGTCGGAAAATCCGCAGCCACCTACGTCATGGCCGATCTTGAAAGCATGCAGTTTGAGGTCCGCGAGATCTCGAAGAAGATAGAACACGAGGACGATGAGTAACAAACAGATGTCTGAACTCACCCACTTCAACGCTATCGGCGAGGCTCATATGGTCGATGTGGGTGATAAAACCGTTACCCACCGCGTAGCCGTCACTGAAGGACGCATCCAAATGGAGCCTGACACCCTCCGACTGATCATGCAGGGAGGGCATAAAAAGGGCGATGTGCTCGGTATCGCCAGGGTAGCCGGCATCATGGCCGCCAAAAAGACCGCAGATCTGGTGCCCCTATGCCACCCACTGGCACTGACCAAGGTCAATATCGATCTTATCCCTGAGCCAGACAGCAACAGTGTCTACTGCCAAAGCAGGGTGGAGACCCGTGGTCAGACCGGCGTCGAGATGGAAGCGCTCTGTGCAACCCAGGTGGCGCTATTGACCATCTATGATATGTGTAAGGCTGTCGATCGCGGCATGACCATCAATCAGGTGCGGCTATTGGAAAAAGCCGGCGGCAAATCGGGGCACTGGAAGCGTTCTGAGTAACTACGATCATATTAACAAATGCAAAATAATGTAAAATAGCATGAGTGTTCTTCATATTTCTTAACATGCATCTTTTGAACGATATGCCAACCCGAGGAGATACGCCATGGGTGCCTTTGTAGAGTGGTCAGATTCGCTAAGCGTTGGAATTGAGGAGATCGACGAACAGCACAAAATTCTGGTGAATCTGATAAACCGCATGCATCAGGCAATCCACGAGCGCCATGGCAGCGATGTCGTCAAAGTCATTCTCGCAGAACTCGCGGACTACACCCGTATCCATTTTGCCGTGGAAGAGAGCCTGATGCGTATTCTCAACTACCCCGGCTATGATGAGCACAAAGAGATCCATGACGAGTTGCTTAGTCACGTCGTCGAGCTCATAGAGAAGGTCGAGTCGGGCAAAACCGCCATCGGCTTCGAGTTGCTGCATTTTCTCAAGACCTGGCTCACCAAGCACATTATGGAGGAGGACATGCGGTACACCGGCTTCTTTCTTGCCGCAGGCGCCAGCCCGAAACTGAGCAAAAAATCCTGGATCCGGCGCCTTTGGGGCAGTTGATCTACCTTAATATGAACCCCTTTTACCACCGCGCACAGTTCCTCACCAGCGCGGCCAAGCTCTCTCAAAGTCCCGCCGACACAGGCATCGAAGTGGCATTTGCCGGCCGCTCAAATGCCGGAAAGTCCAGCGCCCTCAATGCTCTATGTCAGCAAAAAAGCCTGGCGCGCACCAGCAAAACCCCAGGGCGGACCCAGCTGCTGAATTTCTTTTCTCTGGATGAAAACAGGCGTCTGGTCGACCTGCCGGGATATGGCTACGCTAAAGTGGCGGAGGCGGTAAAACGCCAGTGGCAGGGAGCACTCGCAGACTACCTGGCTCAGCGGCAGTCTCTGCGCGGACTGATATTATTAATGGATGTTCGCCACCCGTTAAAGGATTTTGACCGGCAGATGCTGGAATGGAACACCCACCAGGGCCTCCCCACTCACATCCTGCTGACAAAAGCGGACAAGCTGAAACGGGGAGCAGCCAACAGCACACTCTTGCAGGTCAGAGAAACGCTGAAGGCGTACCCTGAGATTACGCTGCAGCTTTTTTCATCCCCAAAACGCCAGGGTATTGCCGAAGTGCATCACCTGCTCGACATTTGGTTTGACCTAGACCAGAACCAGGACGAAGCGCAATAAGCCCAAAGAAGTTCGCGACAGGAAATAAACAGGGCAAAAAAGAAGACCCCGAGCACCTAAAGGGGAAAGGCGTCCGGGGTCGATCTTCCCGGATGGGGTCACCGGGAAGGGCGGGCCGCCAAGGGAGGGAAGCAGCCCTATCAGTCGTCGCGACTTGTAAAATAAGACCGGTATCGTCAAAGATAGTTCAAAACTGATGAAAAATAGTCTTCATCGGCTCGCAAAAACCTCAACCATTTATTTTTACTGGAAATAAATCCCACCGACATCCTGGATCGCAGAACAAGAACCAAAACTCCTAAAATGGTTTTGACCCACGCTATTTGCGCCAGAAGGCAGGGGTCAGCAGCACCAGCAAAGTAAAAATCTCCAGCCGCCCAAGAAGCATCGCGAAGCAGAGGATCAGTTTCGCCGTGTCATTTAGACCCGCATAGTTGGCGCCGACACCGGCAAGTCCCGGCCCCAGGTTATTGATACTCGCACCCACTGCAGAGAAGGCGGTCATCAGGTCCAACCCGGTGAATGCCAATGCCATGTACATAACGGTAAAACTGGCCACATAGAGGGCGAAAAAGCCCCACACCGCCTCAACGACCCGCCTGGGAATGGTCTTGTCTCCGACCCGGATGGGAATCTGGGCACTGGGGTGGATCAGGCGATTGATCTCTCGCATCCCCTGCTTGATCAGCAGCAGAAAGCGAATCACCTTGATACCCCCGCCAGTGGAACCGGCACAGCCACCAATAAAGCTGGTAAAGAGCAGCAGAATCGAAATCACGCCGGGCCAAAGAGAGTAGTCAGTTGTGGTAAATCCGGTGGTTGTGCCGATGGAGACCGCCTGAAACAGCCCCTGGGTAAACGCTTCACTCCAATCGGAGTAGATGCCCATGCCATAGAGTGCGACTACCACCATCAGGGTGACCACTCCAAGCGTTGCGATATAGAGTCGAAATTCGGAATCCCCCAGATAGATACCCAGCGACCTGCGCCGGACGACGAGAAAATGGAGGGCAAAATTTACCCCGGAGAGCACCATGAAGACGACTGCAATCATCTCTATCAGGGTACTGTCAAAATACCCTATGCTTGCGTCATGGGTTGAAAAACCGCCAATCGCCACTGTCGAAAAAGCATGTCCCAGCGCGTCAAAGGGCGTCATGCCCGCCACCCAATAGGCCAGGGCGCAACTGACAGTGAGTCCAAGATAGATATACCAGAGCGCCTTTGCCGTCTCGGTGATGCGTGGCGTCAGCTTACTATCCTTCATCGGTCCCGGCGTCTCCGCACGGTAGAGCTGCATGCCACCAATACCCAGCATCGGCAACACTGCCACCGCCAGGACGATGATACCCATGCCACCAAGCCACTGCAGTTGCTGCCGGTAATAGAGGATTGACGGAGGCAGATAATCGATCCCGATGATCACTGTTGCCCCAGTAGTGGTAAGCCCGGAGACCGACTCAAATATCGCATCGGTTATTGTCATGTCCGCACTTTCTGAGAGCATAAACGGCAATGCACCGGTCAAACCCAATACAGTCCAGAACATCACCACCACCAGGAAGCCGTCCCTGACCCGCAACTCCTGATGCCGACTGCGCACCGGCGCCCAAATTGCCAAACCCAGCCCCAAGGTCAGGATAAAGCCATCGGTGAAACCAATCAGCTCCCCATCTCCAAACCAGAGCGACACCAGCATCGGTGGCAGCATGGTCAGGCTAAAGAGCATGAGCAGGACACCGAGAATGCGTTGGACGACGGAGAAGTGCATAAAAAAGGGAAAGGCTAAAGGCTAAAGGCTAAAGGCTCACAGCCTTGAACACAGCCCAGAACTGGACGCCTGTCATCGAGTAATAATGAAACCATTTTCTCTATCCTTTCACCTTTAGCCTTTTGCCTTAAAGAAACGTAACCCCAACCTGGAACAACTTCTCTACATCCCTAATTTGCCGTTTATCAACCAGAAAGAGGATCACGTGGTCACCGCTCTCGATGGTGGTATCGTGGTGAGCGATCAGCACTTCTTCGCCCCGCACCACTGCGCCGATGCTGGCCCCTTTGGGCAATTTGATCTCATCAATGGAGCGTCCCACTACCTTGGAGGAACCCCGATCACCGTGCGCCACCGCCTCTATAGCCTCGGCCGCGCCCCTCCGCAGGGAGTGTACTACCACGACATCACCCCGCCGCACATGGGTCAGGAGACTGCCGATTGTGGCCAGTTCCGGTGAGATGGCGATATCGATGGGACCACTCTGCACCAGTTCCACATAGGCTGCCCGATTGATCAGCGCCATCGCCTTGCCAGCGCCGAGCCGCTTGGCCAGCATCGCCGAAAGGATATTGGCCTCATCGTCGTTGGTGACGGCGCAGAAAACATCAGTATTCTCAATGTTCTCCTCCAGCAGCAGATCCTCGTCCGCCGCATCGCCGTGCAACACGATTGTCTTGTCGAGACGCTCAGCGATCTCCCGCGCCCGATCCTGGTTGGATTCGATGAGTTTTACCCGGTATTTCGACTCCAGAGCCTGCGCCAGCCGCCTGCCGATATTTCCGGCTCCGGCGAAGATCAGCCGTTTGTATCGCTTCTCCTGCTTGCGCAACTCACTCATCACCGCACGAATATCCTCCGTGGCTGCGATGAAAAAAACCTCGTCATCCACTTCAATCACCGTATCACCTAACGGCTGGATGACCTCACCCTCCCGGTAGATCGCCGCCACGCGGACATCAGTGTTCGGGATATGGTCATAGAGTGTGCGGAGCTTATGCCCGACCAAAGGGCCGTCATAGTAAGCCTTGACCGCCACCAGGCGAACACGTCCCCTCGCGAAATCGAGCACCTGCAGGGCGCCGGGGTACTCCACCAAGCGCAGAATATATTCTGTGACCAACTGCTCCGGACTGATCAGCACATCAACAGGGAAGACCTCTGGGGCAAAGATCCCGGGATAGTCGAGATAACCCTGCGCCCGGACCCTGGCAATCTTCATGGGGGTGTGGAACAGGGTGTAGGCAACCTGACAGGCAACCATATTCGTCTCATCACTGTTGGTCACCGCCAGGATCATATCGGCATCTTCAGCCCCGGCGCGACGCAACACATCCGGATGCCCGGCATGCCCCTGCACAATTCCAAGATCAAGCCGATCCTGCAGTTCCAGCAGCAGGTCGTTTTTCTGGTCCACCACCGTAATGTCGTTGTCCTCATGCACCAGGGCATTGGCGACCGAGCGCCCCACCTGCCCGGCGCCAAGGATGATAATTTTCATTCTTTTTATCCCTACACTATTGCCCGTTCAGAAACACCGTTTTCACCACAAAAACGCAAAGAAACTTATTTTGAATCAATTTCTTATCTTCGTGTTTTTCGTGGTCTTCGTGGTAAGTTGCGGACTTCAAGACTGACTCTGCACTAGCGCCGATCCTTTATCTCGATTTCCAGCGAACGCAACTTACGATAGAGATGGGTGCGCTCCATCCCCACGTCTTTTGCCATGCGTGAAATATTGCCTTCGTGCTTGTGCAGCTGGTATTCAAGATAGGCCTTTTCAAACTGCTCCCTGGCCTGCCTCAACGGCAAATCGAAGGAGACCACACCCCCCCCACCATCTCCGCTTCTGAGCTCCGGCGCACCCAGCGCCGCCTCGACTTCATCCTGGGAAACCTCGTCTCCCGCTCCGAGAATCAACAGTCGCTGCACCAGATTTTTAAGCTCTCGTACATTGCCGTACCAGGGGTGGTTGCGCAGAAAATTCTGTGCCCCCACATTGAAACGCCGGTAGGGTAGCTTTTCATGTGCGACGAAATGATCGACGTAGAAGTTAAGCAAGTCAGGCACATCCTCCGGGTGCTCCCGCAGGGGGGGCACACGCAGTGGGACTACGTTCAGATGATAGAACAGGTCTTCCCGAAAATCGCCACTCTGTACCGACTCTTCGAGGTTTTTATGGGTTGCGGCGATGATGCGCACGTCGATGCTCACAGGATCAGTACCACCCACCCGCAGAAAGGCGCCGGTATCCAGCGCGCCCAGCAGCTGAGACTGCGCCTCCAGATCCATATCCGCCACCTCGTCCAGAAACAGCGTGCCACCCGCGGCCTGTTCCAGACGGCCATAGTGGATACGCCCCCCCTCTTCGCTGCCGAACAACTCCCGGGCAGAATTTTCGCTGGCGATGGAACTCACCGCCACATCGACAAATGGGCGATCCCGGCGCACGCTCTGCATATGGAGATACCGGGCCAGCGTCTCCCGGCCGCTGCCGGGTTCACCGGTGATCAGCACCCAGGTGTCGTGCTGGGCGATCCGCTTCACCTGTTCCTTCAGACGCTGCATCATTGGGCTCTTGCCGGTCGGCTCATGTATCGGCATGGAGTGGCGACGCAGTCCCACATTCTCCTGCTTCAACTGCTCGGCCTCGAGGGAACGCTCCACCGTTAACAGCAGCTTGGCAAGGGAGAGGGGTTTCTCAAGAAAATCGTAGGCCCCAAGACGGGTTGCCTCCACTGCGGTCTCCACCGTGCCGTGCCCCGACATCATGATTATCGGACAGGGCAGGCCCTCGTCCTCACCCCACTCTTTCAGCAGGGTGATGCCGTCCACGTCAGGCATCCAGATGTCGAGCAGCACAAGGTCTGGGCGACGATCCCGCAGAGCCTGACGGGCGGTTGCACCGTTCTCTGCGACCACCACTTCGTAGCCTTCATCCTCCAGGATCTCTTTGACGAGATTGCGGATATCCGGCTCATCATCCACCACCAGGATATGGGATGTACTCATTGTTTTTCTTCCTCCGTACCACATAGCACTGGCAGCTGTAGGGTCAAACAGGCACCGTCTGAACAGTTCTCGGCCCAGATGATACCGCCATGCTCCTCCACAATCTTCTTTACAATCGCCAGCCCCAAACCGGTACCCTTTGGTTTTGAGGTTACATAGGGTTCAAACAGATGTTGCAGCATCTCTTCACTGAAACCGGGACCGTTATCCTGCACCCGCATCTCAAAGAAGGCATGGTCTGCCCGCTCAATGATCTGAGTGGAAACCGAAACGCAGCCATTATCCTGGGCGGCAACCGCCTCTTGAGCATTTTTCACTAGATTATGCACCACCTGGCGCAGCCGCAGGGAATCCGCTTCAATCTGACTGGTGCCAGCCTGCAGAGAAACATCAAGACAGATCTCCTTATCGACCCCCCTGTAGAGATCCACCACCTCGCTGATCAGACTGTCGGCCTGCAAAGGTTTGGCCTGCATCTGGGGGGGGCGCGCATATTCAGAAAAATCATTGACCATCTCCTTCATCGCCTCCACCTGCTGCACGATGGTGTGGGTTGCACGATCCAGTACCCTGGCATCCTGCTCCGGCATGGTGTGAAGATATTTGTGCCGCAGGCGTTCCGCCGAGAGCTGGATCGGCGTCAACGGGTTCTTGATCTCATGGGCAAGGCGACGCGCCACTTCACCCCAGGCCGCATCCCGCTGGGCGCGGATCAGGGCGGTAACATCATCAAACAGGATGATATGCCCGTTGCGCCCATTGGGTTGCGCAAAGGGTGTGCTCCTGCAGATCAAAACCTTTCTCCCTTCACCGCCGAAGAGCGTCACCTCACCCTTCCACTCTTCGTTCGGATTCAATAGCGGTGTCTGCAGGATCTCCACAAACTGGCGCAACACAGGGGATCCCAGCGCCAACTCCTGCAACTGCGCCCCAATCAAGCTACCAAGATCGCTCCCCAGGATCTTTCCCGCAGCTGGGTTGGCAGTCTGTAGATTACGCGTGGCATCAAAGGTCAGCACACCGGAGGAGAGGCTGCCGAGCACTGTTTCCAGGTAGGCACGCTGCCCTTCCACCTCGCGCTGACTGCGATCTGCCTGATCCCTGGCCTGGGCGATGCGCCGGGTCATTGCATTGAACGAGGCGACCAGAAAGGCCAGCTCGTCAGCCCGGCGCGGCACCGGCAGCTGACGATCGTAGTCACCTTCCGCTACCGCCCGGGTACCCTCCGCAATATTTGCGATAGGCGCCACCATGCGGCGCGCGGTGAAGAAGGCGGCCCAGATAGCAGACAAAACACCAAACAGCAGCACCAGCGATAGGGTCAGAGAGAAATTCCACTTCAGCGACTGACGCAGATACCCCAGCTCCTTGTACCGGTTATAGGCCAGCTCCAGTTTCTCCGAAAGCCCGCTGATGCGGGTGGACGTCGGGTAGAGTCCCTGCAGGATAAAAGGTCGGCTCAACGGGTCCCGCACCGCTACCCGAATCATCAGATCGTCCTTACCATGCTCCAAACCCACATAATCATTACCCGCCCGCAACTGCTGGCGAATCTCACTGTCCGGGACACCCGGTGCCAGCACGGTCGGATCCACATTGGCATAGGCGATGATCTGTCCACCCAGGTCGGTGAGCGCCAGCTCCACTGCCCCTGACTGCTGCAGCAGTTCGGCAATCGCCAGGGAGAGGGCCGACTCCGACTGATCATCGATGCTGCTCAACAACTGCTCGGTGTATTTGAGCAGCAGCCGCTGATTCAGACCCAACGCGGACTGACCCAACTCACGGGCATCCTCCATCGCACGGTCGATATCCACATCGAACCAACTGTCGATACCCGCCTGGAGAAAACCGAATGAGTAGTAGTAGACCACCCCGACAGGCGCCAGCGAGATCGCGCTGAATAACACCACCATGCGCAGGATCAGGCGGGATCCCGGCCGCTGCCGCGCATACTGTCTTATCAGGCGGATACTGTTGTAGATGATCAGTCCGAGCAGGATGAACATGCCGGCGATGGAAACCACCAGCAGAGGCACGAAATAGCGACTCAGTTCAGCGGAGTTCTGTACCGCGCTGCTCATCAGATGCAGCGACGTCAACAGCAGCGTCAGCAGCACCACCACTGACAGGCCGCCCATACGCATGGATTTCAGGGTTGTAGAGGCCATTGGGTCCACCCGGTTGTCAGTTTCCAGCCTGTGCCGAGATAGGCCAGGGGGCGCAGCGGCAGCGGCAGGGATTCGATATCCAACCAGATC
>NZ_JAAVSH020000001.1:2291288-2295733 GCF_011947365.2 endosymbiont of Lamellibrachia barhami | reverse complement strand
TTGGTAGCGCTGAATTCCAGTTACGTATTGCTCCTTACCGGCACTCCAAACCCACATAATCATTACCCGCCCGCAACTGCTGGCGAATCTCACTGTCCGGGACACCCGGTGCCAGCACGGTCGGATCCACATTGGCGTAGGCGATGATCTGTCCACCCGGGTCGGTGAGCACCAGCTCCACTGCCCCTGACTGCTGCCGCAGCTCGGCAATCGCCAGTGAGAGGGCCGTCTCCGACTGATCATCGATGCTGCTCAACAACTGCTCGGTGTATTTGAGCAGCAGCCGCTGATTCAGACCCAACGCGGACTGGCCCAACTCACGGGCATCCTCCATCGCCCGGTCGATATCCACATCAAACCAGCTGTCGATGCCCGCCTGAAGAAAACCAAAGGAGTAGTAGTAGACCACCCCGACAGGCGCCAGCGAGATTACGCTGAATAACACCACCATGCGCAGAATCAGGCGGGATCCCGGCCGCTGCCGCGCATACTGTCTTATCAGGCGGATACTGTTGTAGATGATCAGTCCGAGCAGGATGAACATGCCGGTGATGGAAACCACCAGCAGAGGCACGAAATAGCGACTCAGTTCAGCGGAGTTCTGTACCGCGCTGCTCATCAGATGCAGCGACGTCAACAGCAGCGTCAGCAGCACCACCACTGACAGGCCGCCCATACGCATGGATTTCAGGGCTGTAGAGGCCATTGGGTCCACCCGGTTGTCAGTTTCCAGCCTGTGCCGAGATAGGCCAGGGGGCGCAGCGGCAGCGGCAGGGATTCGATATCCAACCCTGCCCGCAACCGCAGATGATAGCGTTCACCGTTTATCAACTCTGCCTGAGTCACCAGCGGCAGCTCATCGATCTCCCCCAGCGCCCGCAGTGCCGCTTCACGGGTGACGAAACTCTGCTCTTCGCCACTCTGCAGATCCACCACCCGGTAGAGTCCGGTCAACGCCAAAAACCGGATCTGGTAGCGCAGATAACCTTCATAGGGCAGCGGCTCCCAAAACCGGTGCCAGGTCTTCTCTACGATGAGATGTACCTCCAGCGTCAGCGGCACCCCGTTACTCAGCGCCTCCATCGCCTGCTCGCTCAATTGAAAATCGATGTTGGCACTCAACTGGTAACGCTGATCCTGCAACTCGATCTGTACCTCCTTGACACTAAAGTCGGCAGACCAGGCTGACGTTCCCACAGAGAGCAGGAGGAAAAGCCGCAATAGACGGAGTGCTCCGCTCATTTCGCCCTCTTCTCCAGACAGGCGTAGTAGAAACCATCCATGGAGGCGTCGCCCGGTCTGATCTGGCGCCCCAAGGCACAGACTTCACCCCATGGCACATCAATCCCCCATTCTCTGGCGCTCTCCTCTGCCGCCAGAAAAACGGCGACCTGCTGCTCGTTCTCCTCCGGCAGCATCGAGCAGGTCGCATAGAGCAGCCGTCCACCCGGTTTGAGCAGTGGCCAGATGGCAGTCAGGATAGACCGCTGCAACGCTACCAGTGGTGCAATATCCTCCTCCCGGCGCAGAAACTTGATATCGGGATGACGGCGAATGACGCCGGTGGCGGAACAGGGCACATCAAGCAGGATTCGGTCGTAGGTCTGCGCTGACCAGTCTCCGGACGGCGCCGCCGCGTCACCTTCGGCCAGGGTCGCAGAAAGTCCCAGCCGCTCAAGATTTTCCTGCACCCTCAGCAGGCGTCGCCCATCCACATCGAGAGCAGTCAGCTGCAACCCTTGCACCAATTCGAGGAGATGCCCGCTCTTGCCGCCGGGAGCGGCGCAGGCATCGAGCACCCACTCTCCGGGTTTGGGATCAAGCAGTTCCGCCGCCAATTGGGCGCCGCCATCCTGCACCGAAACCAGACCATCGTCGAAACCGGGCAAACTGCCCACATCGAGCGGCTGATCAAGCACAATCCCTGAGCGGGTGGCTTCGATAATCTGAGCCCCGATCCCGTTATCAGCAAGTTTCTGCAGATAGTCGCTGCGGCTACCAAGCTGCTGATTGACCCGCAGGCTCATGGGCGGCCGACTGTTGAGGGCCGCAACGGTCTCCTGCCAGTTCTGCGGCCAGCGCTGTTGAATACGCTGCAGCAACCACGTCGGCATGCGGTAATGCACTGCGGGATCAGCATCGACCTTTGCCAGTAACATCCCCTGTTGCCGCTGAAAAGCCCGCAGCACACCGTTGACCAGGCCTACGGCCCAGCGCTTACCCAGGCGTTCCGCTGCACCGGCACTCTCATGCACCGCCGCATGATCCGCCACCCGCAGATACAGCAACTGGTAGAGGCCGATAAAAAGCAGTGCCTGAATGTCGAGATCCTTCGGTTTCAGTGGTTTCTTCAATAACTGCCGGGTCAGCGCTTCGAGCTGAGGATGCCAACGCATCACCCCATAGCACAGCTCCTGGGCCAGGCCCCTGTCCTTGGCATCCTCCAGTTGTGGCAGCAGGCGTGCGCTTGCCTCCGACAGGGAGTGCCCCCCCAGCACCTCCTTGAGGATTCTGGCGGCGAGCGCCCGTGAATCATTTTTTTTTGCCATTCTTAGCCCAACACCACGCCATCCACCTGATGCGCATTGAGAAAGTCGGCTGCATCCATGGCTCGCTTGCCCGGCATCTGAAGTTTTTTAATGCGTAGCAGGCCCTTCCCTGTGGCGACATCGAAACCCTCCCGCCCACTGGCGACGATGGTTCCCGGCTCAGCCAGGGTATCACCATCCAGAGGCTCACACTCCCAGATCCGCATCGCCTTGCCGTCGAAGTCGGCTTGGGCGACCGGCCAGGGATTGAAGGCCCGCACCTGCCGGTCAATCTTTTTCCCTGACTGCGTCCAGTCGACGCGCGCCTCCTGCTTGTCGAGTTTTTTTGCGTAGTTCGACTGGCTGTCATCCTGAGGCTCTGCCTCAACACTCCCGTCGACAAGTCCAGGCAACACCGCGAGCAGCGCTTCCGCACCCAAACCGGCCAGCCGATCATGCAGGGTTCCACCAATGTCGTCCTCCGTAATCGGACAACGTTGGATGTGCAGCATGGGCCCGGTATCGAGTCCAGCCTCCATCTGCATGATGGTGACCCCCGATTCGCTGTCGCCGGCCAAAATGGCGCGCTGAATCGGCGCCGCACCACGCCAGCGCGGCAGCAGGGAGGCGTGGATGTTGATACAACCAAGTCGTGGCGCATCCAACACTGCCTGGGGTAACAGCAGGCCATAGGCCACCACGACCATCAGATCCGCTTGCAGGGCAGCCAGTTCGGCCTGCTCTGTTTCGCCCTTGAGACTCTTGGGCTGGCGCACCTCGATCCCATGTTCAAGGGCCAGTTGTTTTACCGGGCTTGCCATCAGCTTGCGCCCGCGACCCGCAGGCCGATCGGGCTGAGTGTAGACTGCCACTATCTGGTGCTCGGTCTGCAACAATGCCTGCAGTGCCTCGACTGCAAACTCCGGGGTGCCTGCAAAGATGATTTTCAGGGCATCTGTCATCATTTTGTTCCTGCGTTATTTCCCGTCGCCATACAACCGGCCACTTTGAGAACAGCGTCTCAGCAGCCAGGATGATGGCAGACAAATATTATCTGACCCAATGGGCAGCGGCTCAGATCACCTGATGTGAACCGTCTGCATCCACCACTTTTTGGCGGCTCTCCTTCTCAAGCCGTTTGCGGATGCGCTGACGCTTGAGACTGGAGAGGTAATCGACAAACAGCTTGCCATCCAGATGATCTATCTCGTGTTGAATGCAGACAGCCAAAAGGTCGTCACTCTCCATCTCAAAGGTTTCGCCGTCACGATTCAAGGCCCGGACACGCACCCAGGAGGCGCGAGTGACCGGTTCGTAGATACCAGGCACCGAGAGGCAACCCTCTTCCATCTCCTCCTCCCCTTCACGCGCCACTATTTCAGGGTTGATCAGACAGAGCGGCTCATTCTTCTCTTCCGAGATGTCGATCACCACCACCCGTTTTGCCGCATTGACCTGGGTGGCCGCCAAACCGATTCCGGGGGCTTCATACATGGTTTCAAACATGTCATCCACCAGGCGGCGAACAGAGTCATTTACTTCCGGCACGAGCTTGGCCTTATTGCGCAGCCGGGGATCGGGGAAGTGGAGTATGTCGAGAATGGCCATCGGTTTTCCAGAATCTGCCGGGATCATGCCCGGTAAAAGTTATTCAGCGGTTTATATTGTGTCAGACAAACATGGCACTGTGTGATTATCAAGTTTCCTTATCTTACCGGCCGCCGAAACCCTCTTGAGCGGTTTTTCGAGACCCAGTTATAGAATATCAGTTGCAAAAAGAAATTGCGCCAACATTATGATCATATTGGAATTCAGGCATCATGCAACAAATAACCTTACAATTACCGATTCGGATTCCGCCAAAGGAATCATCAAATATGCCTATTTTTAGAGCAACATGCACCGGTCCAGTACCAA
>NZ_JAAVSH020000001.1:2278466-2291173 GCF_011947365.2 endosymbiont of Lamellibrachia barhami | reverse complement strand
TGGTACTTCGTTCTGGTTGCATATTGCTTGTCGTCCTCCGTAATCGGACAGCATTGTGGATGTGCAGCATGGGCGGTATCGAGTCCAGCCTCCATCTGCATGATAGCGACCCCCAGCTCATGTCTTCGGCAAAATGGCCGCTGAATCGGCGCCGCACCACGCCAGCACTGGCAGCAGGGAGGCACGTAGGATGTTCATCCACAAGCCAGGTCGTAGCGCATCAACACTGCCTGGGGTAACAGCAGACCATAGGCCACCACGACCATCAGATCCGCTTGCAGGGCAGCCAGTTCGGCCTGCTCTGTTTCGCCCTTGAGACTCTTGGGCTGGCGCACCTCGATCCCATGTTCAAGGGCCAGTTGTTTTACCGGGCTTGCCATCAGCTTGCGCCCGCGGCCCGCCGGCCGATCGGGCTGAGTGTAGACTGCCACTATCTGGTGCTCGGTTTGCAACAATGCCTGCAGTGCCTCGGCTGCAAACTCCGGGGTGCCTGCAAAGATGATCTTCAGCGTATCTGTCATCATTTTGTTCCTGAATTATCTCCTGTCGCCAGACAACCGGCCACTTTGAGAACAACGTCTCAGCAGTCGGGATGATGACGAACAACTATTATCTGACCCAATGGGCATAAGTTCAGATCACCTGATGTGAACCGTCTGCATCCACCACCTTTTGACGGCTCTCCTTCTCCAGCCGTTTGCGGATGCGCTGACGCTTGAGACTGGAGAGGTAATCGACAAACAGTTTGCCGTTCAGATGATCTATCTCGTGTTGAATGCAGACCGCCAACAGATCATCCGCCTCCATCTCGAAGGCTTCGCCGTCGCGGTTCAAGGCCCGGACACGCACCCAGGAGGCGCGAGTGACCGGTTCGTAAATACCAGGTACCGAGAGGCAACCCTCTTCCATCTTCTCCTCTCCTTCACGCGCCACTATTTCCGGGTTGACCAGGCAGAGCGGCTCATTCCTCTCTTCCGAGATGTCGATCACCAGCACCCGTTTTGTCGCATTGACCTGGGTCGCCGCCAAACCGATTCCGGGGGCTTCGTACATGGTTTCAAACATGTCATCCACCAGGCGGCGAACGGAGTCATCCACTTCCGGCACGGGCTTGGCCTTATTGCGCAGCCGGGGATCGGGGAAGTGGAGTATGTCGAGAATGGCCATCGGTTTTCCAGAATCTGCCGGGATCATGCCCGGTGTAAAAAGTTATTCAGTGGCTTACAGACACAGGCCGACAAACATGGCACTGTGTGATTATCAAGTTTCCATCTTACCGGCCGAAACCTCTCTTGGAGCGGTTTTTCGAGACCCAGTTATAGAACAGTTGCAAGAAATTGCGCTAACATTATGATCATATTGGAATCTGCGGGCAATTTCCGGCAACAAATAACCTTTTACAGTCTACCGGATTCAGATCTCAGCCAAAGGAATCATCATGCCTTATTTTAGCCACAAACTGCTGGGAGTCATCCTCGGCCTTCTCATCTCCGGCCAAGTCTTGTCCGTTGCGGCCGTGGAGTTAAACCCTGCGCACCCGGAAAGTTATGAAGTGGTGAAGGGCGATACCCTGTGGGATATTTCAGCCCGCTTCCTGCACGAGCCCTGGCTGTGGCCGGACGTGTGGTACGTCAATCCCCAGATCGCCAACCCTCACCTGATCTATCCTGGCGACAGGATTGTCCTCACCTATAAGGACGGCCGGCCGATACTGAGCCTGCAGAGAGGCTCCCAGCATCTCAAACTCTCCCCCGCTGTACTTCGCTGGTTCATTGATTATTCGTCTCAAGTGACTACCCGCCAAAAAGTCTGCCACGTCACTGGTTGGACGACTGCTTCCGGTCCCTCTGTTATCCGCAAAACTCTGGAAAAAGCGGGCATCAATGCGCTGACAAGGTATCCGACGCCAGCCGTTACTGCGAGCAGCATGATTTAGTGCTCTTTACAATCATGGTGGGGCAAGCCATTTCAGATATTTGCCACTATGCCTGGACAGCCTGGGAAAGGGGAGATCAATCCTTATGTGATCCTGCCATTTGTGGTGCCGTTGTTATTTGGTTTTATGTTCCCTGACCTTGGACATGGATTTGTTTTGGCTTTGCTGGGGTTTGTACTCTCCTTTCGCTGGCCGCAGCTACGTTTCCTCGTGCCATGCGGGATTGCCGCCATGCTCTTCGGCATCGCTTTTGGGGAGGTGTTCGGTCTCGAAGGTTGGATTCCGGTGATATGGTTCAGGCCGCTCCATGAGCCTGTCAGAATTATTGTCATATCATTGGTGCTTGGTAGTGGACTGATACTGATAGGCCTGGTGTTTGCTGCGATTGAGGCGGCTTGGCAGAAGCGGCTGTTAAAGTGGTTTATGGTTGATGGCGCAGTTTTATTCCTCTATATCAGCGCGCTTGTCACGCTGTTTTTCTCGCAAGCGTTTCCACTGATAATTCTGGCTGTCGTGTGGTACATGATTGGCAGTCTTGTTATTCATCGGGATGAGGGTGTTGCGGCACTGCCTGGGATTATTGGGCGTATTCTGCACAGCAGTTATGAACTGGTTGTCAATAGCCTCTCTTTTATCCGGCTGGGTGCCTTTGCACTGGCCCATATGGCAATGTCTTCTGCTGTATTTTCGATGGCAAATTTGATTGAAAGCCCAACAGGGCATTATCTGGTTCTTGTCATGGGCCACCTATTGGTTATTGGTGTCGAGGCGCTGCTGGTTTTTGTGCAAACAACGCGCCTGATTTTGTTCGAATTCTTCATACGGTTTCTGCGTGCGGATGGCCGGGTATTTAGTCCATTGACACCACCTGTAAAAAAACCATAAATATAATGATTTTGTGGTTGTGATCATTTTTCACCAAAGAATTCGCGTTTATACTTTCTCGATATCCTGGGTCATGAGAAAAAGTTTTTGGGAAGGCTAAATTCATGTGCGGTATAAAGCAATGGCGATGTTTCCTTGCAAGGATCTATCTACTCGTCGTGGTGAGCCTTCCAGCGTTCGCTGAGCCACCCGACTCATCACCCATACCTGATGCACGAGTAGCCCGTGCAGTATTTACTTCCGGAATTGAAGCGCGTGAACCTATAGATCGGATGGTGGTATTGGAAAACTCTGCCACCAGCATTTACTTTTTCACTGACCTGCGGCACTTGCAGGGGCGCACGGTTACGCACCGGTGGGAGTTTGATGGCCAAGTGATATCCGAGATCCCCTTCGAAGTGGGTGGACCCCGCTGGCGGGTCTTTTCACTGAAGACCCTGAATCCCAACATGCTGGGAAAATGGACGGTTGTGGTGGTGGATCAGTCCGGCTGGCCGTTGCATGCGTCGATTTTTGAATACAACCCAGCGGAATAGGCAACTGGTTCGTTGAGCCTGACCCCTCATATTCAGGTTGAATAGAGTCAGTTCTCCCCGGCGCTCGCTTTTAAACGATTAAACTCTTGCTCGGCAGCTTGCCGAACCCGCTCTTCCGCCTCTTCCCTGGAGCCTTCATAAGATGGCGCGTCTACGATTTCTGCTGTATTGCTGACATGCGCCAGCTCCAGTGAGTCTTGGACGGGGACGGGGATGGGTTCTTGCAGGACTGTTTGAACGGGCTCAATTTTTTTGATGAGTGACTGCCGGATGGGCTCTGCAGTTGAGCCGAAGATGTCGGTGAAATAGATTGCTGCTCCGATGCTGATCAAGGCAACTGTGAGCAGCGCAAGAAGTAGTGGCCAGTGGTTTTTCGGTGTTGCCTCAATCTCTCTGAATGCAGCTTTGGCGACAGGAACCCCCCTCGGCTGGTGGCTTGCTGCAGGTGTCTCCTGTGGTTTTACTGGGGTCCAATCGATATTGCCGGATTTGAGCTGTTTGACTCTGTGTTCAGCTTCTGCCCGGGCTTTTTGCTCGCTGGCCAGTTGTGCCTCGAACTGTTCATTGGCAGTTTCAAGTAGCGTCTGTAATTGTTCCACCTCAGCTCTGGCGCTGTGTGCCGCTATTTCAGCGGCTTCGGCGCGTTGTCGGAAGGTATCGTTATCCCCCTTCAACTGAGAGTTTTCTTCCTCAATGTGCTGTTGAACCTCCTGTTCTGCCTGAAGCCTCGTGGAAGAGGCTTTTGAGAGCTGGGTATTGGTCAATTCTGCTGCTTTCGCCCGGTTGCGCATCGCTTGATATTCGGCCTGTAGGGTCTGTAGGTCCTCCTCCAGTTTCCGGCGCACCGATACTGATCTGGCCAATTTATCCTGGGACCGTTCCGCAGCTTCTGCCCGCATGCGCAGAATTTCAACTTCTGTACGCAGATTTTCCACTTCCTCTTCCAACTGCCCCCGAGTCTCACTGTTCGAGTCAAGGAGATCGCTTGTGTCTGGCGGGAAGAGGATGGATGCATTTAGATAAGATCCGGAAACTGGATCAGCCGGTTCAGCACTGTGGCTGTCCGGGGTTTCTCCTGGTAAAACAGGTACGCTGTTTAGTGCCGATGAATCCTTCTTGATAATACGGTCACCACCAGCAGTGAGCGCATTGTTCAGCCGTCTCTGAGCAATGACCAGCAGGTCTCTGACCAGAATCCCGGGTTTTATGTCAGGTGCTGCAATACCCAGGCTGGCGGTTATCTTATCTCCGTTGGAGAGTGCGAGTTTCTTGATGCCGTTGAGAATACGTTTACCTTGGTATTTTGCACGAATGTCATTTGTTGCGGGTAGCAGCAGAGCAAACCTGCCTTCACCGAAATAGGCTGCAGTATCTTCTGTGCGCGCCTGTTTCTTCACTAGCTGGGCTGTTGCATTGAGGATTCTGTTAGTCACAGCATTGCTGTTTTGCGCAGCTATTTTCTCGAATTGATCAATCTCAAGCAGAGCCAGTGCCAGTTCGTTTTTGTGTCGGAGGGCAAATGCGAGATCTTTTCTTGCTCGCTGGGTGAAATAGTGCAGATTGGCAAGGCCTGTGACCGGATCGATGATCGATTCATGCTGAAACCTTGCGGCGGCATCGATCATCTTCTGGTGGTTGTTGGCGCATGCCTTGGCGCGTGCAGTGATTTCGATTGGCTGGAACGGTTTAATGATAAGATCGGTTGCACCGCATTTCAGTGCATTGGAGCGGATCTTCTCGTTGTCCTCGTTGCCGGTGATCACCACGAAGGGTGTCTCCCGGATATTGGGGTTTGTTGATTGACGGATTCTGTCGAGCAGGCCGAAGCCATTGAGGTTGGGCATCGACAGATCGGAAAATACGACGTGTACCAGCGGAGCTTCAGTGAGCTTTTCCCAGGCTTCTTCGCCGTCCTTCGTCTCGATTACAGTGAAATCTTTTCTGAGAATCTTTTGCAGAGATGCCCGCACCACCCGGGAATCATCTGCAATCAGAATGACCGGTTTTTCATGGACTTCTTGCGAAGCGGGTGTTTCGAATAATTCTGCGCTCACTGTCTGCATTTGATCTTGCTTGTAGTTGCCGGAATCAAACCATAGCTCCGGATCAATATTGATTATCGGCATAAATCCTGTTTTCTTGAAGTGATGGAAGGCCGACTGCTTCACATTTTTGCCTGTCTGCCTTGGGTAATGGTCAGACATGTGAGGTCTATGCTAAAGTCGCGCATTCTCTGGATCTGGAACATTGGGAGAAGCGGCCAGCCGCTGCATTGCCGATGCTCCATCCAGACGGGCTAAATGATTAATTTTAGCGGTTTAAGATCAAGTGGCCTCTCGTATGGGCTACCACTGATGAGGAGTAGAAATGCCTGTTATTACCCTGCCTGATGGTTCCCAGCGTGAATTCGACCAACCGGTCAGCATTCACGATGTTGCGGCCGATATAGGTCCCGGCCTGGCCAAGGCGGCACTCGCCGGTCGTGTTGACGGTGAACTGCTGGATACCTCTTATATATTGGATGGGGATTGCGAACTGGCTATTGTCACCAGTCGCGATGAGGACGCGCTGGAGCTGATGCGTCACGATGCAGCTCATATCATGGCCCAGTCGGTGCAAGAGCTGTTTCCTGGTACTCAGGTAACCATCGGCCCTGCTATTGAGGATGGCTTTTACTACGATTTTGCCCGCGAAAAGCCCTTTGCTCCAGAGGATCTGGAAAAAATCGAGCAGCGTATGCGGGAGATCGTCAAGCGTGATCTGCCTCTGAAGCGGGAGGTCTGGGACCGTGACGAGGCGGTCAAAAAGTTCGCCGAACTGGGTGAGGAGTATAAGGTCGAGATCATTCAGGACATCATCCCTGAAGGGGAAGAGGTCACCATCTATCGCCAGGGTGACTGGTTTGATGTCTGCCGTGGCCCCCATCTGCCCAGTACCGGCAAGCTTGGCAAGGGCTTCAAATTGATGAAGCTGGCCGGCGCATACTGGCGTGGCAACTCCGACAACGCGATGCTGCAGCGCATCTACGGCACCGCATGGCGTGACAAAAAGGAGTTAAAGGTCTACCTGCACCGGCTCGAAGAGGCGGAGAAGCGCGACCACCGCAAGATAGGCAAGGCTCAGGACCTGTTCCATACTCAGGAAGAGGCGCCGGGAATGATCTTCTGGCATGACAAGGGCTGGAGCATCTACCTTGTTGTCGAGCAGTACGTGCGTGAAAAACTGCGGGATCACGGCTACCAGGAGGTGCGTACGCCACAGATCATCGATCGCAGCCTGTGGGAGAAGTCCGGTCACTGGGACAAGTTTGGCGACATGATCTTCTCCACTCATTCAGAGAATCGGGATTATGCCATCAAGCCGATGAACTGTCCTGCCCACATCCAGATCTATAATCATGGGCTGAAGAGTTACCGTGATCTGCCGTTGCGTCTGGCGGAGTTTGGCTCCTGTCACCGTAACGAACCGTCCGGCACCCTGCATGGTCTGATGCGGGTCCGAAACTTCGTGCAGGACGATGCCCATATCTTTTGCACCGAGGACCAGGTTCTCTCCGAGGTCTCCGCATTCATCGATCTGCTGTTTGAAGTCTATCGTGATTTTGGCTTTGAAGAGATCCTGGTCAAGCTTTCAACACGACCTGAAAAACGTGTGGGCGCAGACGCTATATGGGATAAGGCCGAGAAATCACTTGAAGACGCGCTCAACCATAAGGATCTGGAATGGGAACTGCAACTGGGGGAGGGCGCATTCTATGGTCCGAAGATCGACTTCTCCCTGCGGGACTGCCTCAATCGGGTCTGGCAGTTGGGCACCATCCAGCTCGATTTCTCCATGCCCGAGCGTCTTGGCGCTCACTATATCGCCGAGGACAACAGCAAACAGGTACCGGTGATGCTGCATCGGGCGATACTCGGTTCCCTGGAGCGTTTCATCGGTATTCTTATCGAACACTATGCCGGCGCCATGCCGGTTTGGCTCTCACCGGTGCAGGCCATGATCATGAATATCACCGATCGACAGGCCGAATATGCCGAATATTGCGTCAAACGCCTGCGAGATAACGGCTTTCGGATCGAATCGGACTTGAGAAACGAGAAGATTGGCTATAAAATTCGCGAGCACACGTTAATGCGGGTGCCCTATCTGTTGGTCGTTGGTGACCGGGAAATGGAGCAGGGCACAGTGGCGGTTCGAACGCGCACGGGCGAGGACCTCGGCAGCATGCCGATGGATGAGTTCATAAAGCGTTTGGATGAAGATGTCACAAAGCGTGTGAACTAAGTGGCGCAAGGCACCGGAATGTCGGTGCTTTTCTGCTTATCGGGATTGAAGTTCTTCGGAGGAAACTGTTATCGCTGCACCTAAAAAGCATCGCCTGAATGACCTGATTACTGGCTCGCAAGTCAGACTTGTGGGCGCTGAAGGCGAACAATTGGGTATCGTTTCGTTGGATGAGGCCAAAACGGTCGCCAGCGGGGCTAGTTTGGATTTGGTGGAAATTGTACCTAACGCGGAGCCTCCGGTTTGCCGCGTCATGGATTACGGTAAGTTTATCTTCGATGCAAAGAAGCAGAAACAGGCCGCCAAGAAGAAGCAGAAGCAGGTTCAAGTCAAAGAGATTAAATTCCGGCCAGGGACGGGAATAGGGGATTATCAGGTAAAACTACGCAACCTGATACGTTTCCTGAAAGACGGGGACAAGACCAAGGTGACCATGCGGTTCCGTGGTCGTGAGCACGCGCATCGCGAGCTGGGATTGGAACTCCTGGAGCGGGTGGAAGCCGATCTGGCCGAATATGGTCAGGTGGAGCAGAAACCTGCGATGGAAGGCCGCCAGATGGTGATGGTGTTGGGTCCCAAGAAAAAGTAATCCAAAACGTCATGTGGCGTTACAAATCGCGGAGTTTAGAAAGCAATGCCTAAGATAAAGACCAATCGTGGTGCGGCCAAACGGTTCAAACGCACCTCATCCGGTTCGTTCAAACGAAACGCGTCTCATCGCCGTCATATCCTGACGAAGAAGAGCACTAAGCGGAAGCGCCACTTGCGCTCTCCAGCAACCTTGGCCAAGGCTGACGTAGCAGTAGCACGTCGCATGATGCCATACGCCTAATTACAACGAATCGGATTTGAACAATGCCAAGAGTTAAACGTGGTGTACAAGCACACGCCCGCCATAAAAAGGTGCTTGATGAAGCGAAGGGTTATTATGGTGCCCGTCGCAAAATTTACCGTGTTGCCAAGCAGGCCGTCATCAAGGCCGGTCAGTATGCTTATCGCGACCGCCGTCAGAAGAAACGTCAGTTCCGCGCCCTGTGGATTGTTCGTATCAACGCTGGTGCCCGTGACAACGGTCTCTCATACAGCCGTATGATCAATGGTCTGAACATCGCCGAGATCGAGATTGATCGCAAGATGCTGGCCGATCTGGCCGTACACGACAAGCCGGCTTTTGCCGCGCTGGCAGAAAAGGCCAAGGCCGCTCTCTCCAGCTAAATGCTTGTCGTCGTCCATCGCAATGCGGTGGACGAAATGACTCGAAAAGGGGGAAGGCCTAAAGGCCTTTCCCTTTTTTATTGGTGATGTGTGTATTGATTCGGATCGCATTATGCGTATTCCAATCCACAGGTAAAAGGTTTGCAACAGATGGAATCCCCGCTGGATATCGAACTACTGGTCGGCGAGGCTGAAGCTGCGATTGCAGCGGCTGCCGGATTGGCGGCTTTGGATGAGGTACGGGTTAAATACCTCGGCAAAAGCGGTCTCTTGACCGGTCAGCTCAAGAAATTGGGTACCCTGCCAAAAGAGGAACGCCCCAAAGCTGGACAGGCGATAAACAAGGCCAAGCAGACCCTGCAGGTAGCCATCGATGTGCGTAAAGTGCTGCTTGAATCGCAGGCCTTGGCAGAACGCCTCTCTTCGGAACGGGTCGATGTGACCCTGCCGGGGCGTGGTCTGCAGAGCGGTGGACTGCATCCGGTAACCCGCACCCTCGAACGTATCGAGACCCTGTTTGCCCACGCGGGTTATGAGGTGGTGGAGGGACCCGAGATCGAGGACGACTACCACAACTTCGAAGCCCTCAATATCCCCGCACACCACCCTGCGCGTGCGATGCACGATACCTTCTATTTCGACGCGCATATGCTGCTGCGCACCCATACCTCACCCGTGCAGATCCGCACCATGGAGGAGGGTGAGCCGCCGATGAAGATCATCGTCCCGGGGCGAGTCTATCGTTGTGATTCCGATCTGACCCACACGCCGATGTTTCATCAGGTGGAGGGGTTTCTGGTGGATGAGGATGTCTCCTTTGCCGACCTGAAGGGCGTGATCTACGACTTCCTCAGCAGCTTCTTCGAACGCGAATTGAAGCTGCGTTTCCGTCCCTCCTATTTTCCCTTTACGGAACCCTCCGCCGAAGTTGATATCGAGTGCGTGATGTGCGGCGGTGATGGATGCCGTGTATGCAGTCACACCGGTTGGTTGGAGGTGTTGGGGTGCGGCATGATTCACCCGGAGGTGTTCCGGCACGTCGGCATCGACAGTGAGAAGTACACCGGATATGCCTTTGGCATGGGCGTGGAACGGCTCACCATGCTGCGCTACGGGGTCAACGATTTGCGGCTGTTTTTCGAAAACGATCTGCGGTTTTTGAAGCAGTTTGCATAACAAATTGAAACCGCAAAGGGCGCGAAGATCGCATAGGAAAAGCACTTGATTTCGGAACCCCTGGATTGTGCAGGGTGAAACTTAGCGTTCTTTGCGCCCTTTGCGGTTAAATCAAAAATTAGGAACAACAATGAAATTCAGTGAAGCCTGGCTGCGTGAGTGGGCCAACCCGGAAGTCTCGACGGAAGAACTGTCTGATCAGCTCAGCATGGCGGGTCTCGAAGTGGACTCCGTCGAGCCTGCAGCGCCGGCATTCAGTGGTGTCGTAGTCGGCGAGGTGCTCTCCATCGAGGCCCATCCAGATGCACAGAAGCTGCGCATCTGTTCCGTGGATGTGGCAGGTGACGAGCCGTTGCAGATTATCTGTGGGGCGGCCAATGTCGCCCAGGGTATGCGTGTGCCGACCGCTGTGGTGGGCGCCAGACTGCCGGGTGATTTCAAGATAAAGAAGGCTAAGTTGCGCGGTGTGCAGTCGCTGGGCATGATCTGCTCCGCCAGCGAGCTGGGCTTGGCCGAATCCTCTGATGGCATCATGCCACTGCCGGTGGACGCGCCGGTGGGTGAGGATTTTCGGGTTTTTCTCGGGTTGGAAGATCATGTGATCGATGTCGATCTGACCCCGGATCGTGGCGACTGTCTGAGCTTGCTCGGGATTGCACGGGATGTGGGGGTTATCAACCGCTGCTCTGTGACACCACCGGAGATGCCTGTCATCGCAGCATCCATTGAAGATCGCTTTGACGTGGATGTCTCTGTACCTGATGCATGTCCGAGATATATATGCAGAATAATCAAAGGGATAGATTCTAAATCTGAGACTCCACTTTGGATGCTGGAGCGGTTGCGTCGGGGTGGCATTCGCAGTCTAAGTCCAGTGGTCGATGTCACCAACTATGTTCTGCTGGAGCTGGGGCAGCCGATGCACGCCTTCGACCTGAACCGGCTGAGTGCACCGATCCAGGTACGTTTGGCTAATCCGGGTGAAAAATTGACCCTGCTCGGTGCACAGGAGATCGAACTCAAGTCCGATACGCTGGTGATCGCCGATGGGTCGCATCCCTTGGCGCTGGCGGGCATCATGGGTGGCGAGGGTTCGGGGGTTACAGATACCACTACCGATATACTACTCGAGAGTGCCTTCTTTACCCCTACTGCCATCGCCGGCAAGGCACGTTCATACGGTCTGCATACTGATTCATCTCATCGCTTCGAGCGTGGTGTGGATCCTGCTTTGCAGGCAAAAGCGGTGGAGAGAGCCACAGCATTGCTGATGGAGATCGTCGGTGGTCAGCCGGGACCGATTGTTGAGGTCGCCAGTCCTGACAAAATCGAGGCGCGTCCCGAGATCCTGCTGCGCCACCTGCGGGTCAATAAAATCCTTGGTGTCGATGTCTCAGCGGAGGAGATTGTCGATATTCTCACCCGCTTGGAGATGCAGGTTGAAGTGGTTGATAGCGGCTGGCGGGTCAAAGCACCGAGCTGCCGCTTCGATATCTCTATCGAGGAGGATCTGATCGAGGAGATTGGTCGAATCTACGGTTACGCCAGGATTCCCACCAATCGCGGCATGTCCGGCATGGATATGCGTGGCAAACAGGAGACCGCCTACGATCTCAACCGGGCCAGGCATCTGTTGGTGGCAAGGGATTTTCAGGAGGTCGTTACCTATACCTTTATCAGTCCTGAGTTACAAAAGTCTGTTGATCCGGATCTGTCCGGGGTCAAGCTTGCAAATCCCATCTCGACCGATATGTCGGTGATGCGCACCAGCCTCTGGCCGGGTCTGCTGCAGACCGCCCAATACAACCAATCCCGTCAACAAGACAGGATACGGATCTTTGAATCCGGCCTGCGCTTCCGTCGTGAAGGTGAAAAGATCGCTCAGGATCCCATGTTGGCTGGCCTGATTACCGGCAAGCGGATTGCTGAACAGTGGGGCGCGCAGGCGGCTCCAGTGGATTTTTTCGATCTCAAGGCGGATCTGGCAGCGGTACTTGCACTGACCGGTGATGCCGATGGTTTTGTATTCAAGTCGGCGGAGCACTCAGCGTTGCATCCGGGTCAGACGGCCACCATCGAGTACCATGGGCAGCCGGTAGGCTGGATTGGCATGTTGCACCCCGAGCTGGAGAAAAAACTCGATCTCTCAGGTGCCACCTACCTCTTTGAAATATTATTGGAGAGTGTCGAAAAGGGTCTCCTGCCGGCATTTGAGTTGCTCTCCAAGTTTCCCTCCATCCGCCGTGATATCGCGCTGGTTGTGGACGAATCGGTTACATTTGAAGCAGTGCGTGCCTGTGTTCGTAAGGCAGCTCCCGAGATTGTTAAAGACATTCGTCTTTTTGATGTCTATACTGGGGATAACATAGATTTGGGTCGAAAAAGCCTCGCATTGGGATTGATTTTACAGGAAAAATCTCACGCTTTATTGATAGAAGGACTGAAGGGTGTAGTCCTGCATTACTATATTGTTAAAAGATTGTCTAAAAAAGAGATTCAGTTGCAGTTGTGAGAGAATGGGGATGTATGTCACTTATTAAAGCGGACATGGCCTTTGAGATTGTTCGAGGAACTCGGACTCAGCATGAGAGCCCAAAGGGTCAGGTGGAGATGTTTTTGAGGAGATTCATGGCAGACCCTGGAAGAAGCGTAGCCAGGTGAGAAGCGGGTTTTGA
>NZ_JAAVSH020000001.1:2210695-2278161 GCF_011947365.2 endosymbiont of Lamellibrachia barhami | reverse complement strand
TGTGTGTACTTCAGTTCAGTTACGTATTGCTGTATTCCACCGTTCTCCAGGGTATGAGGTATTTGCCCAACAGAAAAACAAACGGATTCGCGGAATCATGGTGGTTCGCAAAGAGAGCGCCATTCACCCCCTGCATGACCTCTCCGGTAAAACCCTCGCTTTCCCCGCGCCCGCTGCATTTGCCGCAAGTGTGCTCCCCCGGGCAAACCTCGCCAACAACGATATCCCCTTCACTGCCAAATATGTCTCCTCCCACGTCCGTATATCGCACCGTTGCAAAAGGCTTGTATGTTGCCGGTGGCGGCATTCAGCGCACATTCAACAACGTCGATCCAGCAGTCAGAGAACAACTGCGGGTACTCTGGACCAGTGAGCCCTTTACCCCCCATGCATTCGCGGCACATCCAAGAGTGGATCCTGCCGTCATAACACGAATAAGAGAAGTCATGATCAACATGGAAAACAATCCAGAAGGAAAACAGTTGCTTACCAGTATCAATTTCAAAGGTATCGAAGCGGGAGAGGACAAAGACTGGGATGACGTACGGGCTTTGGGTATAGATCTCCTGAAAAAGCTGACCGAAGGCTGATAAGGCGTGTCGTTCAGACTCAAAACCATGCTCGGCATCGCCAGCATCGAGGCGATACTGCTGACGATATTGGTATGGAGCGGTCTGAACTTTCTGCGCCAGTCAAACGAAGAACAGCTCATCGAGCATGCCTCGACAACAGCCACCCTGTTCGCCACAACCACCAAGAATGCTGTTCTCTCTACCGATCTGGCCTCCCTTGAAAGCTTTGTTCAGGAGATACTTCGCAATCCTGGCGTGCTTTATGCGAGAGTAATGGACAATGAAGTTGTATTGGCGGAGGGCGGCGATCCAGAACTGCTCTCCCGCTCTTTTGCAGGCGACACAAAACTGGAAGATGTCCGGGATCTGGTTTTCGACACCCATGCAGAAATCGTGGAAAGTGGTATCCATTTTGGCAGAGTGGAGGTAGGTATCTCCACCGACCGCATCACTGAAGGAATGAAGAAAGCGCGCAACCGGGCAATGAGCATTGCCGCTATCGAGATGGCCCTCACCGCACTGTTTTCCTTTGCGCTCGGTCTCTACCTGACCCGCCAACTCAAGGAACTGCGGGATGCCTCACGTAAACTGGCTGACGGCAGCCTGGAACACCGCATTCAGGTACGGGGCAGGGATGAACTGGCCCAAACCAGCATTGCCTTCAATAAAATGACAGCAAAACTACAGGCCAACGAGCAGGCCCTGATCCTGGCCAGGGATGAGGCCTGGCAGGCAAATCAGGCAAAGTCGGATTTTCTCGCCCGCATGAATCATGAACTTCGCACGCCAATGAACACCATCATGGGTTTTTCCCAGCTATTGGCAGCCGACCCGGATGAGCCACTCACGCCAGACCAGGCGATGTCGGTAGATGAAATCCTCCAGGCCAGCAAGCGATTACTGGACTTGATCAACTCACTGCTGGACCTCGATCAGATCACCTCAACAAACCTGTCCTTTACCCTGGAAAGAGTCGATGTCGGGCAAGTGATCAAAGATGTGCTCAACAAACTTCAGACTAAAGCCACGGAACGCCATATCAAGCTCTCTTCTGTTCCACCCCCTCAGCCCATATTGATCACAGTAGACCGGAAACGGCTCACACAGGTATTGCAGGAACTGATTAACAACGCCATTAGATACAATCATGACCATGGCAGTGTATCTCTTGCGATTTGGGGGAGGGGGGTGATAGGAAATCCAAGGCCTATCAAGAACGATTGGGGCAATTCCGGGGACAGTATACCTATTTCCCAACATCCTCCGCCTTCAAGTCCTGCTGCTTATAATCACGGCCAGAGGCAAACGAAGATAAATTGGTTCTGATCTCTATAAATAATCCGATAGGAAGAGGAAGGATAGCTCTGACATTCTCTACTATCTTACCCGGTACTTTCTTACCAACCTTCGGCAGTTCATTCAGAACATCCGTTTTCTCCCGAATATCCTGAGTTACCTTCTTGGCATAGTGGTGGGAGTCGTGGTCGATGAAGTCATGGATGGAACGCAGGTCAGCTTTGGCCGGCTCCGACCAGATTACCATGAGTCGATTTCCCGCTTGAGTTTCTCGCTGGTGATGGTTTTGCCCTGTTCTGCGGCCTCCTGTCCCTTCCTGATTTTATCCAGTACATAGAGGCGGTACATGATTTCATCCATGTCAGTATCTTCCGGCAATTTGCCGATGGTGCTGAGTGCTTCCTGTTTAGCTGCTTGCATGATGGTTCTCCAAAATAGGTTAGCCGGTGGCTGCCTGATCGTTCAGTGATACAAGGGCTTAATCAGCATCTCGGCTGGAGGCAGGTTCAGGCCGCTCTCGTACTTGTTGAGCTGCTGAAAGCGGATATCCACTTTAGCGGCCAATTCCTTTTGCGACCAACGTTTCTGCTTGCGCAGATTCTTTAGGCGAACCCCAAATGTTTTACGGAAGTCTTCGTTCTGCATGGTGAGCAATAAATCCAGATTCATATAATGACCTCCTAAAGTATATAGGTATGTTCCAGAACTCAAAATGGTCAGTTTCGATTGATTGGGATCGCGGGTCAATAATGTTTCGCGATACCTTGAGATTCAATCGAAACTGACCCCTTTGATTCTTTTTGGCCAATTCGGCTATTGCCCGATCCACTACGCTTGATCTGGCCTACATCCTCAGCTGACTAAAAGAACACCGCCTCGACCCCATCGGCATGGGCTTCTGTCTCCGCCTGTCCCTCTGCATCGTAGCTAAAGCCCAACCGGGCGAAGGCAGGGATACGACTTCTGTCCACTGTAGCCAGCGGATGCGTTGAACCTTCATAGGCCAGGATATTGGCCACCTGCACCAGATCCACATAGTCCACCGGCGCATCCCCCGGATTGCGCAGCAGATTATCATGCTCCGCTGCCACCGCCACCAGCTGCGGGTCGAATTTCCAGAATTTCAGGATTTTGCCACCCAGTCCAGGATGCACCTTGCGCAGAACTTTATCCAGATAGGCAGGGTTCTCCGCCAGCGCTTCATGTTTCGTCGCCTTGATCAGCAACGGGATCTTGCCCACATCGTGGGTCAATCCCGCCACCAGCGCCACCTCGGGTTCAAGACCCGGCTGCTCCTTCGCCAGCGTCGAAGCCAAGGCCCCGACCTTTACCGAGTGAGTCCAAAGCACTTCCATGCGCTTTTGAATGACGCTGATGTGGGTTGAGAAAACCTCTTTCATCGATACTGCATAGATGGCGTTTTTCACCTTCTGGAACCCAATACGGGTGACTGCCAGTTTGATCGCCTTGATAGGATCCCGCCCCCGATAGAGCGGACAGTTGGCGTAACGAATCAGGCGTGCGGTGATGGCGGTATCCTTCTCGATCACTTTCGTCAGATCTTTCGCCGAGCTGTCCACATCGTTGATCACCAACAGCGCCTCGATGGAGAGGGCTGGCAGTGTTGGCAGCGCCAGTCGGTTGGCGACCAAATCTTCACCCAACCCCTTAACGAAGTCACTGATGGAGAATTTCTCAGCCGCTTCCTGCTCCAGCGCTTCTTTCGAGGACTCGGGAACAAAGGCGGCGCCGTCAGACAGTGTAAAAACAGATTTGGACATTGGTATTCAATTTCTGGGATCACGACAGTTCAAAAGTTATCGGCCGGATTTGCCAAATATTTAGCCTCGTCTCTCCCTGATCCAAGCAAAATCCGTCTTTTCCCAAAACGATTGATCTGGGTCAAACAAAATAACAAAACCACAACATATTGTGTATGGCAGAGCGTAACGCCACAAGATGACGCATCTATAATGGAAATACAGGAGGATCGAGATGTCCGTCAAACTCGAAAAATCACCGTTATTTCTACCCATCAAGGTAGAAAAGCGGGATGGGTCACAAACAGCATTCGACGCCGCCAAGATCAGGACCGCAGTCCTGCAGGCAGGCCAGGCCACAGGAGAACTCGATGAGTCTGAGGCCCAGCTACTCACCGCCCAGGTAGTGAAGGTGCTGGCCCATACGGGTTATCGACACCAGATCCCGGATATCGAGCGCATCCAGGATATCGTCGAGCAGGTGTTGATCAGCGCCAACCACCTGCAAACCGCCCGCGCCTACATCGTCTATCGTGAACAGCATAAAAAGTTGCGGCAGGATCGCCGCACGCTGGTGGATGTCTCCACTTCGGTCAATGAATATCTTGAGCGGGCCGACTGGCGGGTGAGTGCCAACGCCAACCAGGGCTACTCCCTTGGCGGTCTGATTCTCAACACCTCAGGCAAGATGCTCGCCAACTACTGGCTGAGCCATGTCTATCCGCCCGAAGTGGGGGAGGCGCACCGGGAAGGCGACATCCACATCCACGATCTGGACATGCTGGCAGGTTACTGCGCCGGCTGGTCCCTGCGCACCCTGCTGCATGAAGGACTCAACGGCGTGCCGGGAAAAGTGGAATCGGGTCCAGCCAAGCACATGTCCTCCGCCGTGGGGCAGATCGTCAACTTCCTCGGCACATTACAGAACGAGTGGGCCGGCGCCCAGGCCTTCAGCTCTTTCGACACCTACATGGCCCCCTATGTTCGCCAGGATAGTCTGAGTTACGAGCAGGTCCGGCAGTACATTCAGGAGTTAATCTACAATCTCAACGTACCCTCCCGCTGGGGTACTCAGACTCCCTTCACCAATCTGACCTTCGACTGGGTCTGCCCGGAGGACCTGCGCGAGCAGATACCGGTCATCGCCGGTGAAGAGATGGATTTCACCTACGGCGAGCTGCAGCACGAGATGGATCTCATCAATCGCGCCTATATCGAGGTAATGACTGAAGGGGATGCCAAGGGCCGGGTCTTTACCTTTCCCATCCCCACCTACAACATCACCCCCGACTTCCCCTGGGAGAGCGAAAATGCGGAGTTGTTATTCGCCATGACCGCCAAGTATGGCCTGCCCTACTTCCAGAATTTCCTCAACTCCGACCTCAAGCCGAATATGGTCCGCTCCATGTGCTGCCGTCTGCAGCTCGACCTGCGGGAACTGCTGAAACGCGGCAACGGCCTGTTCGGCTCGGCGGAGCAGACCGGCTCGCTGGGGGTGGTGACCATCAACTGCGCCCGCCTGGGGCACCTCTACCAAGGGGATGAAAGCGCATTGATGCAGCGGCTCGATGAACTGCTGCGCCTCGCCCGCACCAGTCTGGAGATCAAACGCAAGGTGATACAGCGCCACATGGATGCGGGACTCTTCCCCTATACCAAACGCTATCTCGGCACCCTGCGCAACCACTTCTCCACCATCGGCGTAAACGGCATCAATGAGATGGTTCGCAACTTCACTGCGGATGAGCAGGACATCACCGCTGAAGCGGGTAGCGCCATGGCGATCCGCCTCCTCGACCATATCCGCGAACGCATGGTCGAGTTCCAGGAACAGACCGGCAACATGTACAACCTGGAGGCGACGCCTGCAGAGGGCACTACCTACCGCTTCGCCAAGGAAGATCGCAAGCGTTGGCCCGAGATTCTCCAGGCAGGCACGCTGAAGAAGCCCTACTACACCAACTCCTCACAGCTGCCGGTGGGATTTACCGACGACCCCTTCGAGGCACTTGCCCGCCAGGAACCTTTGCAGCAAAAGTACACGGGCGGCACGGTGTTGCACCTCTATATGAACGAGCGCATCAGCTCTACCGAGGCCTGCCGGCGTCTGGTCAAACGTTCACTGGAGCGCTTCCGCCTGCCCTATATCACCATCACCCCAACCTTTTCGATCTGTCCGAAGCACGGTTATCTCAGCGGCGAGCACGAGTTCTGCCCAAGCTGTGACGACGAATTGATCGCCCATAAACAACAGGAGTTACACAACCATGCAAGCTGCCATTGAACTGAAAGAGGAAGAGCGTACCCGCTGCGAAGTCTGGACCCGGGTGATGGGTTACCACCGTCCCGTCTCGGCCTTCAATCCCGGTAAGCAGTCGGAACACAGGGATCGGCGCTGCTTCAAAGAGAGCCAGGCTCAACTTCACCAGGGCCAGGTTTAGTTTTTGCAGAACGATTTAGGTTGCCGGTTCCGCTACGCTTGAACCGGCCTACGGCGGCACGGTCTCCTTTAGCCTTTAGCCTTTAGCCTCATTATTATCATGCAGCAAACAACACTACAGGTCGGTGGTCTCACGCCAATGACCACCATCGACTATCCGGGCGAACTGGCAGCGGTCATCTTCTGCCAGGGCTGCCCCTGGCGTTGCCGCTACTGCCACAATGGCCATCTGTTGCCCCGCATAAGCAGCGATCCTGCATTGATCGAATGGGATGAGATCATCGCCTTTCTCGAACAGCGTCAGGGACTGTTGGACGCCGTGGTTTTCAGCGGCGGCGAACCCACCCTGCAGAGCGCCCTCAAACCTGCTATTCAACAGGTCAAAGCGCTGGGGTTTAAGATCGGCCTGCACAGCGCCGGGGCCTACCCTGAAAGACTGGCCGAACTGCTACCTCTGCTCGACTGGATCGGTTTGGACATCAAGGCACTGCCAGAAGATTACGCAGCCCTGACCGGCGTCAGTGGTAGTGGAGAAAATGCCTGGGAGAGCCTGCAACTGCTGATGGCCAGCGGCGTGGCTTATGAGGTCCGTACCACTGTTCACACCAAGTTATTGTCACCGCAGAAACTGAAAAAACTTCAGTACCAACTACAGCAGGCAGGCGTAGCCCACCATCAGTTGCAACCGTGCGATACCCATCACGCTCTCGATCAGAGACTCTCTGCATAGCCTTGGAACCGCTCCTATAGCGAGCATCCTACCGACGCAGAATTATGGACGAGGCTCAGCTATCCCCAAAACTGGTGCCGACACGGCGACAATACTGAAGTTCTTGCCGCTGCGCACCCGGGCGCGAATCGCCTCGGCTACGCTCTCGATATCGTAAGGGATCTCCGGCAGTAGGATCACATCCGCCCCGCCTGCAATGCCGGCGCCCAAAGCGAGCCAGCCGGCCCGATGTCCCATGATCTCCACCACGATGATCCGATGGTGACTGTGAGCAGTGCTGTGAAGCCTGTCGATGCCTTCAGTGGCGATGCCCAGGGCGGTATCGAAGCCGAAGGTCGTATCGGTTTTGCCCACATCGTTATCGATAGTCTTGGGCAGGGTGATGATGTTCAACCCCTTCTCCATCAGTTGCAGGGCGTTCTTCTGGGTCCCCCCGCCACCCAGACAGACAAGCGCATCAAGGTGATTCGCCGCATAGTTCTCCACAATCACATCTGTCATGTCCTGCTTCTTGCCCGCAAACACCATGCGGTGGGGTTTATCCCGGCTGGTGCCCAGGATGATGCCACCTTGGGTCAGAATGCCGGAGAGCACACCCCCGTCCAAACGGGTGGTGCGGTTATCCACCAGACCCCGAAAGCCGTCCATGAAACCAATCATCTGCATGTCGTAATAACTCTGCGCCGCCTTACCGACGCCGCGGATCGCTGCATTGAGGCCGGGGCTGTCGCCGCCCGCAGTCAGGATCCCGATATGTTTGGTCATCACCTCTCCTAAACGGCCTCTGGCGCAGCAGATTCCTGGAATCATATTTCGCTGTAATTTTGTAGGGGCAGGCAGGGGACGTTTTTTGCTAGACTAGGCGACTTTAATGGCTTTTTTTCCTCTGTTTCTGAAGAATGTCTCTGCTCAACTCATTTCTGAATCTTCGCCCGACCTTTCGGCACGGCGTCCACCCTGATCCCCTCAAGGAGCAGACGGTTGACCTGCCGGTGCAACGCGTACCCTTTGTTTCCCGCTATGTGATGCCCCTGGGACAGCATATCGGTGTACCTGCCAAGCCGGTGGTGAAGAAGGGTGACGCGGTCACACGGGGTCAAATGATCGCCGAACCCGGCGCCTTCATGTCCACGGCCCTGCATAGCCCTGTTACCGGCAAAGTGGTGGGTATCGAGCCGCATCGCTATACGGACGGCTCCTTCAAGCCAGCCATCGAGATCGAGGCCGACCCCTACTCCACCCAACAGTTTCAACCCCGCCCGGCCATCGACTGGGAGTCCCTCTCCATGGATGGCTTCATCGCCGAGGTGCAGAGGGCGGGTATCGTGGGCATGGGCGGTGCCGCTTTCCCGGCCCATGTAAAGTACGCCATCCCCCAAGGACAGAAGATCCGTAATCTGCTGATCAACGGTGCCGAGTGCGAACCCTACCTGACCACCGACCACCGGCTGATGGTGGAGCGCCCCGAATCGGTGGTGCGGGGAGCAGAGATCATCCGCCGCAAGTTGGGGGCGGAAAAAGCCACCATCGGGGTGGAGGACAACAAACCCGATGCCATCGAGATTCTGCGCCAAACCATCGGCGACGAGCCCATCGAAGTGGTCGGGTTGCCGATGAAATATCCCCAGGGCGCCGAGAAGATGCTGATCATGGCGACCTACGGCATCGAGATTCCTGCCGGGCAGCTGCCCCGGGATTGCGGTATCGTGGTCAACAATGTCGGCACTGTAGTGGCTGTCGCAGAGTGGTTCGATTTGGGCCGCCCACTGATGGAGCGGGTGGTCACCGTCTCCGGTCCCGGCATTCACTACCCCGCAAACCTGACCGTTCCACTGGGCACCCCTATCCGGGATGTATTGAAATTCTGCGGCGGCCTGAGCGAAAACACCCGTGAGGTGATCTCTGGTGGTCCGATGATGGGCGCGCCCATCGCCAGTCTGGACGTGCCGGTGCTGAAAGGCACCTCCGGCATCCTCGCCTTCACCGCAGCCGAAACCGGACGCCCCCGCGAATACCCCTGTATCCACTGCGGACGCTGTCTCGAGGCCTGTCCCTATTTCCTCAATCCGTCGCGTTTCGCCCGGCTTGCCAAGGCGCGGCTGTTCGATGAGATGAACGCCCTGAACGTCAACGACTGCGTGGAGTGCGGCGCCTGCACCTACGCCTGTCCCTCAGGGATACCGATCGTGCAGCATATCCGCACCGCAAAGAATAACTTACGACAGCAGCATAAAAGGGCAAACGGCTAAAAACATGTAGGCCCGATCAAGCGCAGCGGATCGGGCATCCAGACTTAGGCAGAACGAATCAGTTTGCCGGTTCCGTTACACTTGAACCGGCCTACGACTAAAAGCTATCAGTGTTTGTTAGAGACAATACTTTTTTATGAATGACAGAAACCACAACATTTGGCTTATCCGGTGGCACGGCCCCCTTTTGCCTTTTGCCTTTAACCTTTCGCCTTTTAACAAACAATGAAGAAGAAAGACCCAAATCTACTGGTACAACCTGCGCCACTACTAGTGCAAGGCATGACCACACCCCAGGCGATGCGCGATGTCTGGTACGCACTGCTGCCCGCCACCCTGGCCGGTCTCTGGTTTTTCGGCCTCAGCGCCCTACTGGTTCTGCTCGCCTCAATCATCGGCGCTGTCGCCACAGAGTGGGCGTTTACTCCGGCGCAAACACGCGCCACTGCACTGGGTGACGGCAGCGCAGCCCTCACCGGCCTGCTGCTGGGATTGACCCTTCCACCCGCTTTGCCGGTCTGGATAGCCTTCCTCGGCGGCGTGGTGGCCATCGGCCTCGGCAAGGTGATCTGGGGCGGACTGGGCAACAACCTCTTCAATCCGGCGCTGGTGGGTCGCGCCTTCCTGCTCGGCACCTTTCCCATTGCCATGACCACCTGGTATGCGGCGCAGGGCCCGGAACACTTTTTCGACCTCTACTCCAGCACCCTGGCCGCCCCCTTCATGCAGGCGACCTGGGATACCATGAGTGGCGCCAGCCCCCTCGGTTTGATGAAGTTCGAATATGAGGGCACTGCCATTTCCAGCCTCTTTATCGGCAACACCGCCGGCTCCCTGGGTGAAACCAGCAGCCTGCTGTTGCTGCTCGGCGGACTCTGGCTCTGGTTCCGCCGCGACCTCGACTGGCGCATCCCCGCCAGCATCTTTCTCACCGCCTGCATCTTCTCCGGCATCCTGTTTGCGGTGGATGCCGAACGCTTTCCCAGCCCACTCTTCACCCTCTTCTCCGGCGGCATGATGCTTGGGGCGATCTACATGGCGACCGACCCGGTCACCTCACCGCTCACCCCCAGGGGCAGTTGGATATTTGGTGCCGGTATCGGTTTTCTGGTGGTTCTGATCCGCGTCTTCGGCGGCATGCCGGAGGGCATGATGTACGCCATTCTGCTGATGAATGCCGCCACGCCACTCATCGATCGCTATACCCAGCCCAGGGTGTTTGGACGGGGAGTGAAAAAGGCATGACCAGCGAACAGCAATCCCTGGAGCAGGAGCCCAGCTCCACCAAACTGGCCCTCTCACTGGCCTTTGCCGGTCTGATCTCCGGCATCATCATCATCAGCATCTACGAGACCACCCTGCCCACCATCACCGCCAATAAGGCCCGTGAGTTGCGAGAGGCGGTTTTCAAGGTGCTGCCGAAGGTCACCACCATGCAGAAACTGCAGTTCGACAACGGAAAACTGCGGGTGCGCACTGAAAAAGGCGCCGATGAGGATACAATCTATGGGGGTTATGGCAATCAAGGCCAGTTCATCGGTTATGCCGTGGAGGGTGCAGGCCCCGGCTTTCAGGACACGATCCGCGTGCTCTACGGCTATCTGCCGGAGCAGCGCAAGATCGTCGGCATGGAGATCCTGGAGAGCCGGGAAACCCCAGGTTTGGGCGACAAGATTTTCAAAGATATGGCCTTTGTCGCCAACTTTGATGATCTCTCCGTCGACCCCAAGATAAAGGCCGTCAAGAAGGGCACCAAATCCGCCCCCTATGAGATCGACTCCATCACCGGCGCCACCATCTCCGCCAAGGCGGTGGTGAGGATCATCAACGAGGCCCGCGTACGCTGGGAGGATCGGCTGCCGGCCCCTGGCAATGAGCCGAAACTGGAACTGGTAAGCAAAAAGGCGGCGGATGAAGGGAAGGGAGATACGTCTCCCACCCCGGCCCCTGGTAATTAGTGAGACATCGATTATGGCAATCAACATCAAAGACCCCTCCGCAATACAGGAGATGATGAAAGGCCTCTGGCGGGACAACCCCGTCTTCGTACAGGTGCTCGGCATGTGTCCGATGCTGGCGGTCACCAACTCCGCCATCAATGCGCTGGCGATGGGTATTGCCACCCTGTTCGTGCTGGTTGGCTCCAGCGCCCTGGTCTCCGCCTTCAAGAACCTGATCCCGAAGCAGGTGCGCATCTCCCTCTACATCGTCATCATCGCCACCTTCGTGACGGTGATCGACTACACCCTGCTGGCCCTGTTTCCCTCCATCCACAAGGAGCTGGGGGCCTTTATCCCGCTGATCGTGGCCAACTGCATGATCCTCGGCCGCCAGGAGGCGTTTGCTGCCAAGCATTCCGTGGGTTTCGCGGTGATGGATGCCATCGGCATGTCCGCCGGCTTTGTTATCGCCCTGTTTGCACTGGGCAGCGTGCGCGAGATCCTGGGCAACGGCAGCCTCTTCGGCATCGATCTGTTCGGCGCAGGATTTGAACCTTGGGTCATCATGATCCTGCCGCCGGGCGGCTTCATCACCCTCGGTCTGATCCTGCTCTTCTTCAACTGGGTCACCGAGCGCAAGGCCCGGTTTCTGCAACAGGTTGTTGCCGCAGAACAGGCCAGGGGGTAAGCACACATGGATAATCTGATCTGGATCTTTGTCAGCGCCATGTTGGTCAACAACTTCGTGCTGGCCTACTTTCTTGGGCTCTGCCCCTTTCTTGGCGTCTCCGGGAGGCTCGAAACCTCATTCCGGCTGGGGCTGGCCACCACCTTCGTGCTGCTCATCACCGCACTCTGTTCCTGGTTTCTCAACACCTATGTGCTGATCCACGCCCCCTATCTGCGACTGATCAGTTTCATCGTGGTCATCGCCTCCACGGTGCAGTTCATCGAGATGGCGATCAAGAAGCTCAGTCCCAGCCTGTTCAAGGCGCTGGGCATCTTCCTGCCGTTGATCACCACCAATTGCGCCATTCTGGGCCTCGCAATCTTCGCCACCAACCGGGGTTACGGTTTCGCCGAAGGGATGGTCTTCGCCCTCGGCGCCGGTGCCGGTTTCACCTTGGCGATGGTCCTGATGGCGGGACTGCGGGAGGAGACCGAAATCATCGACATGCCCGTGCTGGTTCGCGGCACCGCCATGAACCTGATCATCGCCGGCATCCTCTCCATGGCATTCATGGGGTTTGCCGGGCTGTTCAGCTCAACCTGAGGAGGGTTACCAATGCTCATCCATATACTTTCACTCCTGGGATTGATGCTGCTGTGCGGCGGCTGGGTGCTGTTTCAGGGCTGGCTGTCACGGCAGGACCCCGATTACAAGGGTTACAAGGTGGGTTGTGGGGCCTGCAAGCAGGGGAGTGGCTGCTCCACCCAGGATGGTTGCAAACCAAACGTCCAGATTAATCTGCCATCTCCAAAGTAGGCCGGTTCAAGCGTAGCGGAACCGGCAAGCCCGCGCCCGATCCGCTACGCTTGATCGGGCCTACCAGACTACTTTGATGGCAGACGGATGCCGGATTCGTATACGCTGGCTCCCCTTATAACGCCGGATCCAGCCTCGTACTTCAATACTCTGACCCACCAGGTCTTCCGGCCGCCAGTCCACGAAGTGGTCGAGATCCGAGCGGTCGACGCGCAACTTCACCCCGGCAATTTTCAACCAGAGAGAACGGCGGCTCTGTTGCAGCGTTTCAATCCGGCCCCGCAGCAATCGAAACCCTTCGACTGAGCGCGCCAGCCCAACCGCATCGGCCACCGGCGCATCGACCCAAACACCCCGTCCAGCAGCGCGCGCCCGGCTTTCTGCCTCACGATAACATTGCAGATGGTCGAGGTTCGGCGGGAATACGATCTGAAAACCGGCCCCATCCTGCAACAGGGCCTCGTTGAGATTTTTTCCATCCTGGCTATAGATGTGCGCCAGCAGGCGTCGATAACGATCCCGTCGCTGCTGCCCTATCTCCAGGCGGATCCAGTTGCCGGATTTGGCGATAAGCCGTTCCAGCTGCCGCTTCGCGGCCTTCGCATGGGGTTCGTCGGGGGTCTCTTTCCAACCCGTTTCAGGTGTATTGATACCGATCAAGCGAATCCTGCGGCCATCGACCAGCAGCAAAGTGTCGCCATCAAAGACCTCCTCAACTTCCTGCAGATCACCAGAGTGCAGGGATGGACAGCCGGCACCGACTGAACTGCTGAACAGCAGCGCCAGAAAGAGCAACAACAAAAAAGGCCCCGCACTGCGGAGCCTTTTTACTGTCATCTGCCTCGTTTGGTCCGCCAGCTGCGCGATCACAGACCGCGAACCGGGCAACGCGGCGAGATTAACGGCCGTATTTTTTGCGGAACTTGTCGACGCGTCCGGCAGTATCCAGCATCTTCTGCTTACCAGTGTAGAAGGGGTGGCAGGCAGAGCAGACTTCGACGTGCAGCTCTTCCTTAGCCAAGGTGGAACGGGTAACAAACTCGCTGCCGCAACTGCAAACGACCTTGACCTCATTGTACTTAGGATGGATATCCGCTTTCATGTCAGACCCACTATCTTGAAACTATAAATTACCGCCATACCGGGCGGAGAAGGCGCGCAATCATATAAGAAACCGGCGCTATAGGCAAGCATTCTATTGCCGCGCTGGACTTGCGATGCAGAGGCGGAGATTCAGTGCCCGCCGGAGGCCCTGAAATCGATCACTTTGGCAGAGCAAGGCCCCGCCGTCGTATCTGTCCTGGGTTTGTCCTTCAATCCGCTGATTCTTGCGAGCAGACCAAACTCCCCATGAAGCTGCTCCCACATCATGCGGGATATCTGCAGGCAGGCGCTCAACGGGGTACGGTTGCGACGCACCTGGTCAATGCGCCACTGCAGGCAACGCAGTCGCTGCCGGCGCTCCTCCGGGGCACTCTCGATGAATTCGTCGATCGCCGCCAAACGCAGGCGTTCGAAATCCTCCGGACGCTCCTTGGCCACGGCAAGCATGGAATCAAAATCCATAGTGTCAAAATTATTCTTATTCATCCGAGTCGCACCTAAAACGCCTGAGATGGTAAAAAACTACCACGGCTCCCTTACCTTGTCGCAGAACCTGCTTCCCAGATTTAATCATAGCGTCGATTGCAAGAAGGGAACCTCTTAAATATCATGGTGTTATCATGCATTATTCTTGGCTGTCAGGTTTCCGGCACGCCGACCTGTCCCAACCCTCAAAGGCCTCCCCGCTGTCACTCCAGCGGGCCTCTCCGATCAGATCCAGGCGGATCTTCACCCTCTCATCCAACTCTGTGACCCCCTGCAGATATTCGGCCCCTGCTTGAGTATAGACGTCGGTTGGGCGCAGCTTGCCGTGCAACTCCAACCCCATTTCATCCCGCCAAACCAGCTCAAGCCAGGCCCTTTTGAGTACCGCATATTCAAACTGCTCATGCAGCAAACAAGCTATCGGCACATAGTCGTTTTTCATCCTGCCCTCCAAATCTTTTGCTTTCAGGTGAAAAGCTGCAACAGATCATTGAGGAAGCGCTGACCCAGTTCAGTCGGCCTGATGCGTCCTTCACCTCTCTCCAGCAGACCCCGTGATTCTGCCGTTTCGAGCGCGTGGTTCATGCGCGACAAATCCAAGCCTGTACGGGCTTCAAACATCGCAATCTCGATGCCTTCACACAGGCGCATCCCATTCATCATAAACTCCAGCACCCGCTCTTCCGGCGCCAATGTTTTCTCTCCCTGAGTAAACAAGCCACCGGCACGTCCCTGCAGATAATCGCCAGGACTCCGCATCTTCCAAGAGCGTCTGATTCCGCCAGCCTTATCTGTCATCTTGGCGTGGGCGCCGGCGCCTATTCCCAGGTAGTCACCGAACGACCAGTAGTTGAGGTTGTGGCGGCACGTTTCACCCTGCCGGGCATAGGCGGAGATCTCATACTGATCATATCCCCCAGCCGCCAGCTGCGCCTGTCCCCGCTGCTGTATCTCCCATATCAGGTCGTCATCCGGCAGTTGTGGGGGCGCATGATGGAAACGGGTGTTGGGCTCAAGGGTCAATTGATAGTAGGAGATGTGACCGGGATCGAGCTGTAGCGCCAACTCCACGTCCCGCCTGGCTGCCTCCAGTGACTGCCCCGGCAGGCCGAACATCAGATCCAGATTAATGCGCTTGAACCCGGCCGTCTTTGCGGACTCAACCGCATTGATCGCTTCGTCCAGGCCATGTATCCGCTCCAGGATCCGCAGACTTTCAGCGTCAAAACTCTGTACACCAATGGAGAGACGATTAACGCCAGCCGCGCGAAAGCCGGTGTAATATTCAGCCTCCAGAGTTCCGGGGTTGGCCTCCAGGGTGACCTCCATGCCTTCAGGGCAATCGATTCGCTCCCGTATGCCAACCAGTAACCGCTGAATCGCCGCTGGGGAGAAGAGACTGGGCGTACCTCCACCGATGAAGATACTCTGCAGCGGGTGATCTTTAAGATTGGCTGTATCGACACTCAGATCCGCCAGCAGCGCCTCCACATAGGCGGCTTCATCCAGGCCTCCATCCGCCGCATGGGAGTTGAAATCGCAGTAGGGGCACTTTCGCACACACCAGGGGATATGCACATAGAGGGAGAGGGGAGGGGGGATCATCTGATGCTGAGTGTCCATAACGCAGGGTGCGCGGGTTGCACCCTACGTTCTGATTCCTGGGATCTGGCGCTGCCGATCAGCCCCGGTCGCGGGCGTCGAGATAGGCCATATCGGAGAGCGCGCCCCACTCACGGGCTCCCTGCAGAAAAGCGCTGTAGGAGTCATAGACCCGCTTGGTGAATTCATCCTTGCCGGCCAGCTCCAGCACCACCTCTTCCGAGTATTTACGCAGGGTCGCTATGACATCCTTCGGATAGCTGCGGATATCGACCTTATGTTTCTCCACCAGGGTCTTGAGTGCTGCTGGATTACGCGCGGTGTACTCCGCCAGCATATCCTGATTCACCACCTTGCAGGCGTTGAGCACGATGGACTGCAGGTCTTTGGGCAGCACATCGAAGGCCTTCTGGTTGATGACCGCCTCCAGCGTGGTGCCGGGCTCGTGGAAGCCCGGATAGTAGTAGTACTTGGCCGCCTTGTAGAGACCGAAGGCGAGGTCGTTGTAAGGATTCACCCACTCGGTGGCATCAATGGCGCCGGATTGGAGTGAGGTAAACAGCTCACCACCGGGCAGATTGACCGGTGTGCCACCCGCCCGCTTCAACACTTCGCCGCCCAGGCCGGGGATGCGCATCTTCAACCCCTTGAGATCATTCACGCTGTTGATCTCCTTGTTGAACCAGCCACCCATCTGCACACCGGTGTTACCGGCCGGGGCGGGGATCATGCCAAACTTTTTGTAGAGTTCGCGCCACAGTTTGAGACCGCCACCATAGTACAACCAGCCATTCATCTCCTGTGCCGTCATGCCGAAGGGCACCGTGGAGAAGAACTGCGCCGCCTCGCTCTTACCCTTCCAATAGTAGGCCGCGCCATGGCCCATCTCGGCGGTGCCGCGGGAGACTGCGTCGAATACTTCGAACGCCGGCACCAGCTCTTTTGCGCCATAGACCTTAACCTTGATACGCCCACCGCTCATCTCGGTGATCAATTGGGCCAGATTGTTCGCCCCAGTACCGAGGCCGGGGAAGTTCTTCGGCCAAGTGGTAACCATCTTCCATTTGAATTGCACCTTTGCCTGCACCACCGGCGAAACGGCAAGGGCCGCGCCTGCAACCAAAGAGCCGGCACCCACTTTTTTTATAAATTCACGGCGTTTCATCAACTTCTCCAGGTTCTGCCCATTCGGCGGGCTGTTTCACTCAGTTTCAACAAGGCGAAAGGTTCGCATAGGCGACCACCAGCCACTTGCTGCCCTCGGTTTCAAAATTGACCTGCACCCTGGCGCTGCGCCCCTGGCCCTCGGCATTCAGGACGACTCCTTCACCAAACTTGGGGTGAATGACCCGCTGACCCAGACTGAAACCCACCGACTCATCGGTGTAAGCGTGAGCCGGGTTGCTGTAGAGGGGCTGGGTGACCTGAGGCCCGGAGCGGATCTCCCGCATCAGTGACGAGGGGATCTCCCGCAGGAAACGGGAGGGGCGGGGATAGTTCTCCTGCCCGTGCAGACGGCGACTTTCGGCATGGCACAGATAGAGCGTCTGCATGGCGCGGGTCACCCCCACATAACAGAGTCGCCGCTCCTCCTCCAGGCGCTCCGGGTCATCTGCCGACATACTGTGGGGAAAGAGCCCCTCTTCGACACCCACCAGGAAGACCAGAGGGAACTCCAGCCCTTTGGCGGAGTGCAGGGTCATCAGCTGCACGCAGTCCTCGAAGGGATCGCCCTGGGCCTCCCCCGCCTCCAACGCGGCGTGGGAGAGAAAGGCGGATAGCTCGTCCATCTCCTCGTCTGCGTGGGCCTCGTAACCGAACTGGCGGGTGGCATTGACCAGCTCCTCCAGATTCTCCTTGCGATCCTGCCCCTTGCCGTCCCGGCTCTTCTCGAAGTGTTCCGGCAGACGGCTGGCAGCCAGCACCTGCTCGACCTTCTCCGGCAGATCCAGGGCCGCAGTATCGATCCGCAGCGCCTCGACCAGATCGAGAAATCCCTGCAGTGAGTTGGCCGCCCGGCGGGGCATGGCGCCGCCTTTGAGCAGTTCAGCGGTCGCCACCCAGAGAGAGACGTTGAAATCCCTGGCATGCGCCCGCACCGCATCGACGGTCTTGGGTCCGATCCCCCGTGGCGGCATATTCACCGCACGTTCGAAGGCGGCATCGTCATCCGGGTTATTGAGCAGACGCAGATAGGCCATGGCGTCCCGGATCTCAGCGCGCTCGAAGAAACGCAGCCCGCCATAGACCCGGTAGGGGATCGCCGACTGGATCAGTGCCTCTTCAAAGAGCCGCGACTGGGCGGTGGTACGGTAGAGGATCGCCGATTCACTGCGGCTGTTGCCGTCGGAGATGAACTGGCGGATACGTTCGATGACAAACCGCGCCTCATCCACCTCGTTGAAGGCAGAGTAGAGATTGATCAGCTCGCCTTCGCCGTCAGCCGTCCAGAGCTGCTTGCCCAGACGCGAGGGGTTGTTGCCGATCAGTGCATTGGCCGCGTTGAGGATATTGCCGGTAGAGCGGTAGTTCTGCTCCAATTTGAACATACGGCTATTGGAGCAGTTTTGCTCAAAATTGCGGATATTCTCCACCTGCGCGCCTCGCCAGCCGTAGATCGATTGGTCATCATCGCCCACCACGAAGAGGTTGTCCTGACCCTTGGTCAACAGCTTCAGCCAGGCGTACTGGATTGCGTTGGTGTCCTGAAACTCATCCACCAGCACATGACGGAAGCGCGCCTGGTAGTGTTGCAGGATATCGGCCCGGTCGCGCCACAACTCATGGGCACGCAGTAGCAGCTCGGCGAAATCCACCATCCCGCCACGCTCACAGGCAGCTTGGTATTCGGTATAGATGCGGATCATCTGCTGCTGGTAGGGATCACCGCCATCATCCAGATGTTGGGCGCGTAACCCTTCATCCTTCTTGCCGTTGATATACCACTGAACCTGCCGGGGCGGCCACTTGGCATCATCCAGGTCGAGACTCTTCAGGATCCGCTTGATCATGCGGAACTGGTCGTCGGAGTCGAGGATCTGGAAACTCTGAGGCAGACCCGCCTCCTTCCAGTGGGCTCGCAGCAGGCGGTGCGCCAGCCCATGAAAGGTGCCGACCCACATGCCGCCGATGGGCTGACCCAACAGCGCCTCGATGCGTCCACGCATCTCCCTGGCCGCCTTGTTGGTAAATGTCACCGCCAGCACCGACCAGGGCGTAGCCTCCTCCACCGTCAACAGCCAGGCGATGCGATGCACCAGGACACGGGTCTTGCCGCTACCGGCACCAGCGAGCACCAAAGTATTGCCTACCGAGGCGCTGACCGCGTCACGCTGTGCTTCATTCAGTGGATCGAGAATAGGGGAGACATCCATACGCCTATCTTAATCAATTATTGCCTTCGCAGCATCCGCCAAGAAACCCCTTTTCACCACGAAGAACCCGAAGGCACGAAGCCAAAAAATTGATTCGCAATAATCCTTCTTCGTGCACTTTGTGTTCTTCGTGGTGAGTTATGGGTTTCCGAATAGAGACTAGGCTAGAATGGTCTTACATCCTTAGAACAAGGCATATCTGAATGGAAGTTTTGGCAGGCGACATCGGCGGCACCAACACACGTCTGGCGTTATACAGAATCGAAGAGAACAGGCCGGGAGAGGCCCTGCTGGAATCCACCTATCCCAGCCGGAACTTCGACTCGCTGGAGGCGATCCTCGACGATTTCAGCGAGCACTTCTCCTGGCGTATTCAACGGGCCTGTTTCGGTATCGCCGGTCCAGTGGTCAACCAGAGCTGTGAGACCACCAATCTCCCATGGAAGATCACCGCCCGCGCCATCACCGACCATTTCGGCTTCGACGACACTTGGCTGATCAATGACCTGGAGGCCAACGCCTGGGGCATAAGCGCGCTCTCCCCCAAAGACTTCCACCTGCTCAATCCCGGCAGGGCCGACCAGCCGGGGAACGCTTCCATCGTCTCCGCCGGTACCGGACTGGGAGAGGCCGGACTCTACTGGGACGGCAGCGTCCATCGGCCCTTCTCATCAGAGGGCGGCCACACCGATTTCAGCCCCAGCAACGAACTGGAGTTCGCTCTCTACCAAACCCTGGCGGAGAAGTATGGTCATGTCAGCTGGGAGCGTTTGGTCTCTGGCCCAGGGCTGGAGGCCATCCACAGCTTTCTGCGCACCTACCGCCGCACCCCCACCCCCGGCTGGCTGAAACAGGAGGTGCACAAACTCGGCGGCGCCCCGGCCATCTCCAACGCTGCCATGGCGAGAAAAGATCCGATCTGTGACGAGGCACTGAATCTTTTCATCCACCTCTACGGACGCGAGGCGGGCAATCACGCCCTAAAGATAATGGCGTCCAGCGGCGTCTACCTTGGCGGGGGCATCGCGCCGAGGATTCTGCAACGTCTCAAGCAACCTATCTTCCTCAAAGCCTTTTTCGACAAAGGCCGCATGCGCCATCTGATGGAAGCGATACCGGTAAAGGTAATCCTCAACGACCGGGCTGCCCTGCTGGGGGCGGCGCGTTATGCTGCCATTCAGTGAGCAGATACCTAGCCGTGGGGTTTATTCTTACAAAAACCCTCTGTTTTTCGACTTGTTAGACCATTGTTATCAAATCGTGATGGTTTCTCTGAACATACCCACTATTCTTCGTTCTAACGTAGAGGAATCCCAGTCAAACTTGACTCCGATCCCGCCTCATTCAGCGCAGAGACAGGAAACCATGAACAAACACATACCCAGCATCGCAATGCTCACGGTACTTTTATCCCCGCCGCTTCAAGCCCAGAGCACCCAATATGAGACGGCGATCCTCGCCGGCGGCTGTTTTTGGTGTGTCGAGTCCGACTACGAAAAACTGGACGGCGTGGTGGATGCAATCTCCGGCTACACAGATGGGCATCTGGATATGCCGTCCTACGAAGAAGTCTCAATGGGCGACTCCGGTCATATCGAGGCGGTTGAGGTGATCTATGACCCTAAGCGGGTGAGCTACGAAGAAATCCTCGACTACTACTGGCGCCATATCGACCCCACCCGCGACGATGGCCAGTTCTGCGATCGCGGCGAACAGTACCGGCCGGTTATTTTTTACCGGGGGTCAAAACAAAAGGCAGCGGCATATCAGTCACTCTCCAGGATCAGACAGAACAAACCTTTTGCAGAACAGATCAAAGTCGAATTGAAACCTGTTGCGACCTTCTATCCCGCCGAGGAGTACCACCAGGATTACTACCTCAAGAACCCTGTGCGCTATCAGTACTACCGCTATGCCTGCCGGCGGGATCAGCGGGTGGAGTCACTTTGGGGAAGTCATTGATGATAATGCAGCGGGCGCCATGAACGGCGCCCGCTTGGTTTTTCTCAATCCCCACCCTCCAGGCGCAGGGACTCAAGGTAGAAATCGTAGCACTTGTCCTTCAATGCCGGATTGCCGCGCACCTTCATGCCATCGCGTGGGTGCTGGTTGAGGTGGCCGCTGATGCCGTAGATGTCGTTGAAGCCCCATTCGATCTGTTCCCGCAGGGGGACGAAATCCTCCTGAATCACCTTGTAGATGGGACGCACGTGGAACTTCGGGTTCTTAAGGAAGTTCAACAGTAACTCGAGGTTACAGTTGCCGGCACCACGGCCGATGCCGTTGATGGTGGCGTCAAGCAGGTTGACCCCATCGATGATCGCCTGCTGGGTATTGGAAAAGGCCAGTTGCTGGTTGTTGTGGGCATGAAAACCCAGCTCCTTGCTCGGCGCGTATTTCTGGTACAGCTTGAGATAATAGGTCACCTGCTCAGAATAGAAGGCGCCAAAGCTATCCACCAGGTAGAGGTAGTCCAGCTCAGTGGTCTGATCGACCTCCTGTAACCCCTCCACCAGCTCGGTTTCGATGGCGGCAGAGGCGGCCATGATGTTCACGGTGGTGAGATACCCCAAGTCTTTGCAGCGTTTCACCAACTCCAGGCCTGCATCTATCTGGTGCACATAGCAGGCGATGCGGACCATATCGATGGGGCTTTGGTCCCTCGGCTGCAGTTTGTGGATATCCACCCGGCCCACGTCGTACATAACCGCCACCAGGGGTGGGTTTTCGCACTCGTGGGAGTCGATAACACGCCGCAGGTCGTCATCGTCGCAGAAGTTCCAGGCGCCGTATTTGTCCCGGGTGTACTCGTCGCTCTCGGTCAGCTTCTTGCCCAACTCCACAATATCGACGCCTGCATCGCAGGTCGCCCGCCATACCGCCTTCACGAAATCCAGCGAGAACTGGTAATTGTTGATCAGGCCCCCGTCCCGGATTGTGCAATCCAGGACCTTCAGCTCTTTACGAAACATCTTGCAGACTCCAGGTTGATAGGGTCGTTACGCCGGCCCTGCAGCACGGCGGTGAGTGGCAACTGTGAAGTATCCCCCACTTCACCGCCCAATGCCAAACGAAGAGAATGCTTAAAGACGGTAGAGCATTCACTGACCGCGGACGATTGAGTAAGGGGCAAGCAGCCAGCTTTCACCGCCGGAGGGGATTTCCACCCGTTCCAAATGAGCGCTTAAGGCCAGAAGCAGACCCTCAGGTTTGGTCTAAACTGGAAGGAACAGCCAGCGGAAGCTCATACTAACAACCGTGGTACGTCCCTTATTATTACAACGTTAGGGCAGGAACCAATGGAAAAAGAAGAATCCCTGTATGCATTAAACTCGGTAAATCAGTGGGTAGTTGAAAATATTCCACCAGAATTGGCTGGGGCGATCATAACCGCAGCGTTCATTTATTTCGTGTCTACAATACGGGAAAACCGGATAAAGAATCGGTGGATTCTTAGAAAGAAGCGTGAGCTAAAAGATGAACTATCAAAAGCAAGGGGATGCATAAAACGATTACGGGAAATAAGATCGAAGGGATCTGATTTTATGTCATTGAGTGAAGTGAAAGAAATACATGGGAATCAGCAATCTATAATAAGGGTTCAAGAATACGTGTATTCTTGGGTCCATCAAATCCACGACTTAACAGATGTAAGTCGTCTAACTGATTTTGAAGATATCGATAAAAAATTATACTCGCTGATCGGTGACCTTGATCGAACAGTCTCAGATTGTTACTTCGTTTTAGGGCGGTTTCAAGTGAATTCAACAAAGAAGCTGCTAGATGCATATATAGATGACACAAGAGATCCTACGAAACAGTTTCTTGTGGATCTTTCTGACATGATGCCGGAAATGGATGTGCTCGGCGAGGTATTCGAATCTACGATCATCGGGGATATTGACGAACTAATTGGTATATTAGAAAAGCCGAAGTAAGACAAACTATAGGCTTCCACTTGTCCTCATCAGAAAAACTACCAAGTATATTTAGCAAATCAGTCCGATATTACAAACTGTCCATAGGCAAAGTCCTGCAGTTCATTCTAACAACCGTGGTAATCCCCAATTATTCGGATCGGCAAGCTTACAATTTTCCATGTCATAGCCCAATGTCCTTATTCGTCCAGGTTATTCTAGAGGGGCCGGGGTCGAATTATCAATGAAGTCACAACACCCCATTCGCAACATTCCCCTCTTCAAGCCTACTCCACCGTCACCGACTTTGCCAAATTTCGCGGCTGATCCACATCGGTACCCTTTAGTACCGCTACATGATAGGAGAGCAGTTGCAGCGGAATAGTGTAGACGATGGGCGCAGTCGAAGGGTAGATGTCCGCCAGGGTCAAATTCTGAAAGCGGTCAAGATCGATCTGAACGTCGTGATCACTGAACAGGAAGAGTTCACCGCCCCGCGCCCGAACCTCCTGCAGATTAGAGATGACCTTTTCCAGCAACGGGTCATTGGGCAGGGCGCAGACCACCGGCATTTCCGCATCAACCAGGGCCAGCGGACCATGTTTCAGTTCACCAGCAGGGTAGGCCTCCGCATGGATATAGGAGATCTCCTTGAGTTTCAGCGCACCTTCCATGGCGATGGGATAGAAGGTGCCCCGGCCCAGGAAGAGGGCATGGTTCTTTTCCGAAAAGGCATTCGCCATCTCCTTTATCGCATCACTGAGTTCCAGCACCACTTCCACTTGGCGGGGCAGCGCGTGCAACTCGTTGACGTAGACCTCTTCCTGCTCGGGGGTCATGCCAAAACGGCGTGCCAGCGCCAGAGTCAGCAGGCGCAAAGCCACCAGCTGGGTGGTGAACGCCTTGGTGGAGGCGACACCGATCTCAGGACCGGCGCGGGTCATCAGCACGGCATTGGATTCCCGCACCAGGGAGCTTTCCGGCACATTGCAGACAGTGAGGCTGCCGATGTAACCCATCTCTCTGGAACCGCGCAACGCGGCCAGACTGTCCGCCGTCTCACCCGACTGCGAGATGGTGATGAAGAGGGTATCGTCCGGCACCACGACCTTGCGGTAGCGGAACTCGCTGGCCACCTCCACGCTGCAAGGGACACCGGCCTCTTCGAGCCAGTAACGCGCCACCATTCCAGCATGGTATGAGGTACCACAAGCAATGATGTGGACATTTTTCGTCTTATCGAGCAGCGCCTTCGCTTTGTGGCCAAAACTGTCCTCGAGCAAGCGACCCTTGTGGATGCGGCCCTCCAGGGTCTCTGCAATCACCGACGGCTGCTCGAAGATCTCCTTGAGCATGTAGTGACGATAGGGACCCTTTTCTGCTGTGGAGGCGGAGAGCTCGGAAGTGCGCTCCGGCCGTTCCACCGGGTTCCCTTTGTTATCGAAGATACGTACGCTTTCACGGGTGATCTCTGCAACATCCCCCTCTTCGAGAAAGATGAAGCGCTGGGTTACCGGCAACAGTGCAAAGACATCTGAGGCGATAAAGTGTTCGCCAACACCGATACCAATCACCAACGGACTGCCGGCCCGGGCGACAACCAACCTGTCTTTGTCATTCGTGTTGACTACAGCCAGGCCATAAGCGCCAACCAGCCGGGTAATCGATTTCTGTACGGCTTTTAGCAGATCCTGTTCATCTTTCAGGATACTGCCCAGCAGGTGCGCGATAACCTCCGTGTCGGTTTCGGAGGTGAAGCGGTAACCTTGGTTTTCGAGTTCTCTACGCAGTAGGGCATAATTTTCGATAATACCGTTGTGGACGATCGCCACCTGCTCCCCACTCATGTGAGGATGGGCATTTCGCTCTGCAGGCATGCCGTGGGTGGCCCAACGGGTATGAGCAATCCCGAGATTGCCGCTGACATTGCCGCTATCCACCATCTCCTGCAGCATTGCCACTTTTCCGACAGAGCGGATACGCTGTATTTTTTCCGTCTGATCCAGCACTGCGATACCCGCCGAATCATAACCCCGATATTCGAGCCGGCTGAGGCCTTCCATCATAATCGGCACTACGTCCCGCTGCGCGATTCCGCCAACAATGCCACACATAACTTGCGCTCCTGCCTATTATTTTTTGGGTTGTTTGACCGGACGATGCCAGCTGCTCACGGTGATCTGTTTCGCACGGCTCAGGGTCAGGCTATTGGGAGCGGCGTCCCGGGTGATGGTTGAACCGGCACCGACGGTGGCGCCATCGCCAATCACCACAGGCGCAACCAGTTGGGTATCGGAGCCGATGAAGGCGTTATCCCCGATAATCGTCTGGTGTTTGTTGGCGCCATCGTAGTTGCAGGTGATGGTGCCCGCGCCAATGTTCACCGAGTGGCCAACCAGGCTGTCACCCACATAACTCAGATGGTTGATCTTGCTACCTCTGCCCACGGTCGATTTCTTGATCTCGACAAAGTTGCCGACATTCACCTGCTCGGCAAGTTTCGTCTCCGGGCGCACCCGGGCGAAGGGACCGATACGGGAACCTGCGCCTATCTCCGCATCTTCGATGACGCAGTTGGGTAGGATCTCCACACCTGCGCCAATGCGGGTATTTTTTATTACCACATTAGGGCCGATTTTCACGCCGTCCGCCAATTCGACCCGGCCCTCAAATATGGCATTGCAGTCGATAAACACATCCTGACCGACAACCAGCTCGCCACGAATATCCACCCGAGCCGGGTCCGCCAGAGAGGCGCCGGCCGCCATCAATTCAGCGGCGCGTTGCCGCTGATAGTAACGCTCCAGAAAGGCCAGCTGCGCACGGTCGTTGATCCCCATCACCTCCTCCTCACTGGTGGGGCACACCGACTGGACCTCTACGCCATCCTCAACCGCCAGGGCGATGATGTCGGTCAGGTAGTACTCCTGCTGGGCATTGTTATCGTCAATACGGGCAAGCCAATCCTCGAGCCTGGCGCGGCTTACCGCCATGATGCCGGTGTTGATCTCGTTGATCGCAAGCTCTGCCTCGGAGGCATCCTTCTGCTCAACGATACTGGTGATGCGGTGGTCGCTATCACGCACGATCCGGCCGTAACCACTGGGATTTTCAAGCTTGACCGTCAGCAACGCGAGATCACTCTTTCCCAATCTAGCCATCAACGCCTCAAGGGTCGCACCGCTGATTAGAGGCACATCCCCATAGAGGATTAATACTCGATCGTCTGACTTGAGGTGGGGTAGTGCCTCGATTACGGCGTGGCCCGTACCCAACTGCTCTTTCTGCTCACACCAATCGAGGTGTTGATCAGCCAGCGCCGTCTTGACCTGCTCTCCACCATGCCCATAGATGACAGTGATTCTGTCGGGGGAAAACGCCTGTGCTGTCTCAACCACATGGGATAGAAGCGGCTTGCCGGCTAATGGATGTAGCACCTTCGGAAGGTGGGATCGCATCCGCGTACCCTGACCGGCTGCGAGGATCAAAACACCGAGTTTCATGCATGCTCCATGATTGTCTTGCTGGTAGTAGAATTGTTCTGTGTTGCACCATTCACCGCATCAAATCAATTCGGTTTCAGGATGCCCTGAAAAAGGGTGTCGGCAGGAAACGCCATGACTTTAAATTCATCACAAATGGGAGCGAATTCAAAGCCCAACACTAATAAATCATTAATAAGGTCTCAAAAAAAGCGTCCATCTTCCTGGTCTTCATCGCCCGGCAGCGGGTGGTGCAGGCAATCCCTTTTATGCGTTTTTCTGAGTATAACGGCAGTGCGCGCGGAGCGCACCTGTTGGCGGGAAGCAAAAGTGAAATAAGTGTTTAGTTGAGGGTTGGGGTCTGGCCGGGAACACCAACACTCATAGCATCCTCTTTGGTTGCGTCACGCACTTCAACAATCTTGATGTTGACCGTGAGTGTCTTGCCGGCAAGTGGATGGTTACCATCAACCGTCAGCTTGCCGTTTTCAATCCTGGTGACGAAAAAACTCTTGGGTTCACCTTGCTCATTCTGCATCTGAACTTCAGCGCCCAGCTTACGGAATTCAGGGGGCACGTTTTCAATGTCATCGGTAAAAGTCAGATCTGGATCATGATCCCCGAAACCTTGATCCGGGGTGAGGGTAAACGACACATTATCTCCAGCAGAGCGGCCCTTAACTGCAGCGTCCATGCCACCGATCAGCTCAGTCTCACCGCCGTGAATATAGTTGACCGGCAGGTCACTCTGTTCGAGGACATTGCCTTCCCCCTCAACAATGGAATAGGTCAGGGAGACAAATTTGCCTGTTTTGATCACTTCTTTAGACATAGATTTAAAACCAAAAAAGGGCCTCTCGTAGCAGAGAGACCCTGTTGAACGGTGCAATCAGAACGGTCTAGCCGCGACCCCTCTTACGAAGACTTTCGATGGTGCGCAGCTGCGCAACCGCTTCCGCCAACTCGGACTGTGCCTTGGCATATTCAAATTCGGCAGACTTATCCACCATCGCCTCTTCAGCGCGTCGTTTGGCTGCCTGGGCTGCCACTTCATCAAGATCTGCAGCACGGGCGGCGGTATCCGCCAGAATAGTGATCACATGGGGTTGCACTTCCAGAATGCCGCCAGAGACAAAAAAGTGCTGCATCTCACCGCCACCGGCGTCGACTCGAACTTCTCCCGGCTTCAGCCGGGTAACCAGCGGAGTATGACGCGGTGCAATTCCCACCTCACCCATTACCGCCGGCGCATAGACCATCTCCGCACTACCGGAATGGATCTCGCCTTCGGCGCTCACAATATCGACATGGATTGTCATTGCCATAGCTTAGCACTCCCTAACAGTGGGATCAGACGTCACCGCCACGCTCGGCGGCTTCCTCGATGGAGCCAACCATGTAGAAAGCCTGCTCAGGCAGATGGTCATACTCACCTTCAACAATCGCCTTGAAACCGGCAATGGTGTCTTTCAGGCCGACATACTTGCCCGGACTGCCGGTGAAGACTTCCGCCACGAAGAAGGGTTGGGAGAGGAATCGCTGAATCTTACGCGCGCGCTGTACCAGCGTTTTATCCTCCTCGGAGAGCTCATCCATACCGAGAATTGCAATGATGTCCTTCAGCTCCTTATAGCGCTGCAGGGTACCCTGAACGGCGCGGGCGGTATCGTAATGCTCCTGACCCACAACGTTGGGATCAAGGATACGTGAGGTGGAATCCAGTGGATCCACCGCAGGGTAGATACCCAGTTCAGCGATCTGACGGGAGAGCACCAGGGTCGCATCCAGATGCGCGAAGGTGGTTGCCGGAGAGGGATCGGTCAAGTCATCCGCAGGGACATAGACTGCCTGGAATGAGGTGATGGAACCGGTCTTCGTAGAGGTGATGCGCTCCTGCAGCGTACCCATCTCTTCCGCCAGGGTCGGCTGGTAACCCACCGCAGAAGGCATCCGGCCCAGCAGCGCGGATACCTCGGTACCTGCCAGGGTATAACGGTAGATATTGTCGACAAACAACAACACGTCACGGCCTTCGTCACGGAAGTTCTCCGCGATTGTCAGACCGGTCAGGGCAACACGCAGGCGGTTGCCCGGCGGTTCGTTCATCTGACCGTAAACCAGGGCAACCTTGTCAAGTACGCCACCTTCGGCCATCTCATGGTAGAAGTCGTTACCTTCACGGGTACGTTCACCCACACCGGCGAAAACAGAGAAACCGGAGTGCTCTACCGCGATGTTACGGATCAGCTCCATCAGGGTTACGGTCTTGCCTACGCCAGCACCGCCAAACAACCCGACCTTACCACCCTTGACGATAGGCATGATCAGGTCGATAACCTTGATGCCGGTCTCGAGAACCTCTGTGGTGGCTGCCTGATCTTCAAATGGCGGGGGATTGCGGTGGATCGGCATGCGTGTCTCAACCTCGACCTCGCCCGCATCGTCGACCGGTTCACCCAACACATCCATGATACGCCCCAGGGTACCCTGACCTACCGGTACGGTGATGGGAGAACCCGTGTTCTCGACCACCACACCACGCCGCAGGCCATCGGTAGAGCCCATCGCAATAGTACGCGCCACACCATCACCCAGCTGCTGCTGGACTTCCAGCGTGAGGTTGGCCTCTTCGATCTTGAGTGCATCATAGACCTTTGGCATGTCACCGCTGCTGAACTGAACGTCCACCACGGCGCCGATGATTTCAACCACTTTGCCCGAACTCATTTCGGTTCCTCTTGCCGCACCAGGCGACTCTCTAATTGTTAAAAACTAATTCTGTGGCAAGGTCCGCGCTTCAAACCGCTGCGGCACCACTGACGATCTCGGAAATTTCCTGGGTAATCGCTGCCTGACGAGCCTTGTTATAGATCAACTGCAACTCATTGATGAGATCCCCCGCATTATCGGAGGCGGACTTCATCGCAACCATTCGCGCTGACTGTTCGCAGGCGCCATTCTCTACCACGGCCTGATAAACCAGGGACTCCACATATCTGCCAAGCAGGTTGTCCAGCACTTCCTTGGAATCCGGCTCGTAGATATAGTCCCAGTGGTGCTGCAGGCCTTGATCTGCCTCGGCGCTGATCGGCACCAACTGTTCAACAGTCGGATTCTGCGTCATGGTGTTGACGAACCGATTGTATGCCACATAGATGCGATCAATTTCACCAGCGCCATAAGCATCCAGCAATACCTTCACTGTACCGATCAGATCCTCAATGTGCGGCGCATCGCCGAGATGGGTCGCCTGCCCGGTCACGTTACCGCCGAAACGTCCAAAAAAACCCAGCGCTTTGGTGCCTATGGTACAGAAATCCACTTCCACGCCCGCTTCTGTCTGAGACTGAATCTCTTTCGCCAGCCTGCGGAACAGATTACTGTTCAGACCGCCACAAAGACCTCGGTCGGACGAGACGATGATATAACCGACCCGCTTGACCTCACGGTCGATCATGAAGCTGTGGCGATACTCAGGATGAGCATGGGACAGGTGACTGATCACCATACGCATCTTCTCCGCGTAGGGACGGGTCGCATCCATCCTGTTCTGGGCCTTACGCATCTTCGCGGCCGCCACCATCTCCATCGCAGAAGTAATCTTCTGCGTGTTTTTGATGCTGGCGATCTGGGTGCGTATCTCTTTTGCGCCTGCCATATCTCTAAAACCCTATTTTGGCCCTATCGTTTGATATTCCAATGCTCTTTGGTTACCAAGTATGGTTGGCCTTGAAATCCTTCAATGCCCCGTGCAACGCCTGCTCGATCTCGGGATTGTAGTCCGATTTCTCGTTGATCTGGTCGACCAGTGCCTTTTGGTTGCTCTTCATGTAGTCGTGCAACGCCGCTTCAAAATCCACGACTTTACTCACCTCTATGTCGTTCAGATAACCTTCGTTGGCAGCGAACAGTGTGGTCGCCATATCGGCCACACTGAGGGGCGAGTACTGACCCTGCTTCATCAGTTCGGTTACGCGCTCGCCAAGTTGCAGCTGGGCACGGGTCGCGGCATCGAGATCGGAGGCAAACTGGGAGAAGGCGGCCAACTCACGATATTGCGCCAACGCCAATCGCACACCACCACCCAATTTCTTGATGATTTTGGTCTGCGCTGCGCCACCCACCCGTGATACGGAGAGACCGGCATTGATCGCCGGACGGATGCCAGCATTGAACAGGTCCGCCTCGAGGAAGATCTGGCCGTCGGTGATGGAGATAACGTTTGTCGGTACGAAAGCCGATACGTCACCTGCCTGCGTCTCGATGATCGGCAGAGCGGTCAGAGACCCCGTCTTGCCGGTAACCTTACCGTCGGTGTTCTTTTCAACCTGATCCGCGTTGATCCGGGCCGCACGCTCCAGCAAACGGGAGTGAAGGTAGAATACATCACCCGGATAGGCTTCACGGCCCGGCGGGCGACGCAGCAGCAAAGAGACCTGGCGGTATGCCCAGGCCTGCTTGGTCAGATCGTCATACACAATCAGCGCATCTTCGCCCTTATCGCGGAAGTACTCACCCATGGAGCAGCCGGCATAGGGGGCCAGGAACTGCATGGCGGCAGAGTCGGCAGCTGGGGCGGCGACGATGATGGTGTGCTCCATCGCGCCGTGCTCTTCCAACTTGCGCCACACCTGCGCGATGGTGGAGTTCTTCTGGCCGATGGCGACATAGATGCACTTTATACCCGTGCCTTTCTGGTTGATGATCGCATCGATCGCCAAGGCCGACTTACCGGTCTGACGGTCACCGATGATCAACTCACGCTGGCCGCGGCCAATCGGCACCATGGCGTCGATTGCCTTGATGCCGGTCTGTACCGGCTGATCGACCGATTTACGGGAGATAACGCCAGGTGCAACCTTTTCGATGGTTGCGGTTTCAGTGGCTTCTATCGCGCCCTTGCCGTCTATCGGTTTACCCAGGGCGTCAACCACCCGGCCCAGCAAACCTTCACCCACCGGTACTTCGAGTACGCGACCGGTACACTTGACCGCATCACCCTCGGTGAGATGTTTGTAGTCACCCAATATCACGGCGCCGACTGAGTCGCGCTCCAGGTTGAGGGTCAGACCAAAGGTATTCCCCGGGAACTCCAGCATCTCGTAAGACATGGCGTCCTCGAGTCCGTGGATGCGGGCGATACCGTCGGTGAGACTGATAATCGTACCCTCGTTACGGGCCTCGGTCTTAAGATCGAATTTCTCGATCTTGCTTTTGATCAGTTCGCTGATCTCGGATGGATTGAGTTGCATGATGGCTTCTCGCTTAGATTCCCAATTCGTTCGCCAGTTGCTGCAGTTGTCCCCGGACGGATCCGTCGATAACCATGTCGCCAGCGCGGATGTGGATGCCGCCGATCAGATCGGTATTCTTTTCGCTGGTGATGGTGACATCACGTCCGAGTTTGGCCTTCAGGGCCTCGGCAATATGTTTTTCCTGGACAGGGTTGAGTGCGAAGGCGGAAGTGACATGTACCTTAAGTACACGCTCGCGTTCAGCCTTCAGCAGTTCAAACACCTCGACGATCTCCGGCAGAACCACAAGACGTCCATTCTGCACCAGGAGCCTGACCAGGTTTGAACCCTCTTCGTTCAGACGTCCGCCACCGATCTCCAGCATCAATTCGGTCAGCTGTTGACGATCAAACAGCGGATCCTTGATGACACCGGCCATGGTCGAATCCTGAACAACCGCTGCCAACAGCCCCAACATCTCGGACCAGAGGTCGAGTTTGTCGGTCTCTTCGGCACGGGCAAAAACGGCTTCCGCGTAAGGGCGGGCAATAGTGGTAGATTCTCCTGCCATAGCGGTGCCTTAGATCTCTTTGGCCAGACCGTCGACGATATCTCTATGCGTCTCGGCGTTGATCTCTTTCTTCAGGATCTTCTCCGCACCGGCAATAGCCAGCTCGGCAACCTTTCCACGCAGATGTTCGCGCGCCCGGTTTGTCTCCTGTTCGATCTCCGCCTGCGCAGCGGTCAGGATTCGCTCCCCTTCGGTACGGGCGCTACCCTTCGCTTCGTCTACAATTTCAGCGCCTCGCTTCTGCGCCTGGGCAACGATCTCCGCCGCCTGGGCTTTCGCTTCGTGAAGCACGCCCTTAGCACGCTCTTTTGCGAGCTCCTGTTCATGCTGCCCACGTTCTGCTGCAGCAAGACCGTCGGCTATCTCTTTCTTACGCACTTCAAGCGCGCCCATGATCGGGGTCCAGACGAATTTCATCGTGAACCACACGAACACCATAAAAGAGAGTAGCTGACCGATCAGAGTCAGATTGATGTTCATCCCGGAATTACCTCGTATTTGACGAGATGATAGTCGGTTCGATTATCGGCCGGATCATCCGGCGACAGCGAACAGCACGTACATGGCCAGGCCCACAGCAATCATGGGTACCGCGTCGACAAGACCCATAACGATGAAGAACTGGGTACGCAGCATGGGGATCAGTTCAGGCTGACGTGCAGCGCCTTCCAGAAAGCGGCCACCCAGAACGCCGATGCCCACAGCGGCACCCAAGGCACCCAGGCCCATCATCAGCGCGCCGGCAATGTACAGCAGTGCTTGTGCTTCACTCATTTTGGTCTCCCGTAAAATGAATTAGTAGTAAAAGTGTTAAGAATTCAGTGCTCGTTATGAGCCATATCCAGGTAAACAATCGTCAGGGTCATAAATATGAACGCCTGCAGCGTGATAATCAGGATATGGAAAATCGCCCAGCCCAACTGAAGGGCGCCGCCAAACAGGCCGAGAACCAAGCCGGCATTGTACATGATGGCGATCAGGATAAAGATCATCTCACCCGCGTACATGTTGCCGAAGAGTCGCAGGGCGAGAGAGATCGGCTTGGCGATCAGACTGACAAATTCGAGGATAAAGTTAATCGGAATGAACAGCAGCTTCAAAGCCGGATTCGTGGAAGAGAAGGGCTGTAGTGTCAACTCACCGACAAAACCGCCAATACCTTTGATCTTAATGCTGTAGAAGAGAACCAGAGCGAACACGCCAATCGCCATGCCGAAAGTGGCGTTGGGATCAGTGGAAGGCACCACTTTCATAAAGTGGATGCCCAAAAGCTCCGATAACTTGGGAATGACATCCACAGGGACCAGATCCATCGAATTCTGCAGGAAAATCCAGATGAAGATCGTCAATGCAAGGGGCGCCACCAGGCTGTTTCTGCCGCTGAAGGAACCACGCACGCTATTGTCGATGAACTCAACGACCCATTCGGCAAAATTCACCAGGCCATCGGGAACACCGGTGGTTGCACCCTTGGCAGCACGGGTAAAAAAGTAGAGGAAGATGACACCGAGCAGGATGGACCAGAACATGGTGTCCACATGGATCGCCCAGAAACCCATTGCCTTGGCTTCTGCCGCATCGTGTGCCAAAGCCCAGGACCCATCCGGTGTCTTACCGAAGGTCAGGTTTGTCAGATGGTGTCTGATGTATTCGCTTGAGGTCAGGGTATCGCCGGCCATTATCTTCTTTTTAACCTGGACTTCATTTGATCAGTGTAGATTAGCACAAACGTGGGAGCCACGACCTGAACAAACAGGTAACTCCCCAGCATGGCGCCGATGCTCAATGGTTTTATCCAGAAAACCACCCCACCGAACAGTATTCCTGTTAGCAGGATTTTCTGCAACTCGGAGCCGTACATCTTCGCAAGCATCCTGCCTGGCTCCTGCGCCCGGTAGGTTACAAAAATTCTGGCTGCCATAAAACCATTTGTGGCTGTGGATATTAGACCACCCACGAGGCCGGACCAGACATATACCCACCCAAAAGCGCCGAGAATAACAGCCACGGCAATTGAGGATAGTGTCTGAGTCAGAACTATGAGGCGAATCTGGTCGTTTCCGGCAAGCTGCATCCGAGTTCCCGGCACCCCTTTAACCACTTTCACTTAGGTGGACAAGTATAAGTTTTTTTTAATATAGGGTCAAATGATAGGCGAATAAATTTGGAACGGCTATAAACCACAACTGTATCTGATATGGCGGGTATTTATGTTGCCACTGGACAGTCACTTCATCACTCATAAAAAAGCAAACGATCTGTGATTGATGTGCATCAATGAAGGTCGATAATATACTCGATTAAAAGTTGTTTTCTGGTACATATACAGGGGCACATCGATAGTGCAATGAAAAACATTAGGGAGAGAACTGTGAATTTTGCTGTTAAAAACCTGTCAATCCTGCTTCTGATTGTCGTTACCGGCTGCGCATCTCCCGTCACAAGGGATCAAATAACACCAGAATTTTATTCAATTGGTGATAAGAATATATCTCTAGCAGTGATCGACAAAAGACCCTATGTTTTGACTGGCGATAAAAGCGAAAAGTTTGAAGGACTTGTGCGCGGTGCTTTTGGAATACCCATGACCTTAGATAGACCAGAAAGGCCTAAAGAAGAACGTTTCGTAGACTTTCTGTCCAACATAATCAAGGAAGGTTTTAACGATTCCGGCATTGAGGTAAATATTATTAAAGTAGATAAGGGAACGTCTGTAAACGATGCCATCGATCAAATGGCCGACCCAAGGTTTAACAAAGCTATTATTGCGTCTGTATATGAATCGAAATGGGATGCTGGTGGTTTCAAGTTTAGATATCAATATGACTTTGATATTTATATTGCTGATATACATGGAAAAGTAATTGATCACGAGCGTTTTTCTGGCAGCCAAGCAAACAAACCAAGTGAGAGCCATAACCTTTGGGATATGCACACGATCATATATAGGGGCAACTTGGAAACCATGTTCAAGAGTCCGGCAATTAAAAATGCCTTATTAAACTCGGGCCCAAGACCTTGATGCAGGAGTTCAAATATACTGATATCGAAGCACAAGGTGCCAAGGCGAAGATGGACTACAAACAATACTACGACAACTTGTATCGATAGGGGTCCAATTCCTCACTTTATATGATCCAAAATCCCTTCCAGCTCGTCGAGGCTGTTGTAGGCGATGACCAGCTTGCCTTTGCCTTTTGCATTCTGCTGCAGGTTGACCCTGGCACCAAGACGCTCTGAGAGATCGCTCAGCAGTCTGCGGATATCTGGGTCATCTTCGGTCTTGCTGACCACCTTCGCAGGTGCATCCTGCTCCCCCTGGATACGCCGAACCAAACGTTCTGTTTCGCGTACCGAAAGCCCGTCTGCGACAACTTTTTCTGCGGCATTGCTCTGGGCACGGTCTTTCAGGCCAAGCAAGGCACGACCATGGCCCATTTCAAGGCGTCCGCTCTCGATCAGGATTTTGACATCCTCGTTCAACTCCAGCAGACGTAACAGGTTGGTGACCGTTGTACGGGATTTACCCACCGCCTTGGCCACGGCCTGGTGGGTCAGTTCAAATTCGAGCAGTAGCCGGCTGAGGGCGTTGGCCTCTTCCAACGGATTGAGGTCGTCCCGCTGGATATTTTCGATCAACCCCATGGCCATGGCGGCCTGTTCGGTGACCTCTTTGATGACCACCGGGATGGTATCGAGACCAGCCTGCTGTGCTGCCCGCCAACGCCGTTCACCGGCGATCAACTCATAGCGGTTGTTTTCGATCTCCCGCACCACTACCGGCTGGATGACACCCTGAGCGGCAATGGAGTCGGCCAGTTCCCGCAGACTGTCAGGGTTAAAGTCCCGTCTGGGTTGGTAGCGACCCCGCTGGATCAGATCAACCGGCAGATGCGTAAGATTGCCTCTCGACCCCTTTCTATCCGCGGTGTCATCCGCCGCTGCACTGTCACTGTTGATGCCGCCAAGCAGTGCATCCAATCCTCTCCCGAGGCCCCGTTTCTTCGCCGCCATCTCTCTGCGTACCGTCGCTGTATTAAATTGTATCAGGATGCCCGCTTGCGATTCCGACGCACCACTTCACTCGCCAGAGCCAGATAGGCCGTCGCACCACGGGAAGATCTATCATACAGTAAAACCGGTTTGCCATGACTCGGCGCTTCGGCGACCCGTACATTTCGCGGAATGATGGTGTTGAACACCTTATCCTTGAAATGGGTGATCAGCTGAGTGGATACATCAACCGCCAGGTTATTGCGGGGGTCGTGCATGGTACGCAGGATACCTTCGATTTCCAAACCACTATTGAGATGGGATTGAACCTGCCTCACCGTGCCCATCAGCGCGGTTAGCCCTTCCAGCGCATAGTATTCGGTCTGAATCGGTATCAATACTGCATCCGCTGCTACCAGTGCATTCAATGTCAGCATGTTCAAGGATGGTGGGCAGTCGATGATGATGAAATCATACTCGTCTTTTGTCGTCGCCAGCGCCAGGCTCAAACGCTTTTCCCGCAGGGTGGCGTTCATCAATCCCACCTCCGCTGCCGTCAGATCCGCATTGGCGGGCAGCACATCAAATCCGGCCTCAGGGGTTTTCATCACAGCCTCGTGCAACTGTACGTCCCCCAACAGCACATCGCAGCTGGAACGCTCAAGCCGGTACTTGTCCACCCCACACCCCATACTCGCATTGCCCTGTGGATCGAGGTCCACCATGAGAACACGCTTCTTCAGCGTTGCCAGGGAGGCGGCCAGGTTGACGGCAGTTGTGGTTTTGCCCACGCCGCCTTTCTGATTCGCGACGGTAATGATATGTCCCATGAATTTCAGACCGGGTTGAGACTGGAACCCGCTATGATAACGGGCAGGAGGCCGATGCGATACCTGCTCTGTTGATGAAGATCGGAATTTCACGGTTTTACGCCAGCAGCTGAAAAGGAAACAAGATCCTGAATAATTAAACTACGCCCTGAAATGACCGACAACCTCCTTAATACAGATCGAATTTGAGGCATCGGCGTGACTTCAATGGGTAAATGGGCGTTTATCTTGCTGCTATTGGCAACAGCCAGCGCCACACAAGCCAGCATTATCTCCTTTAACGACTGGGACACATTTTCCAGCAAGCTGGGTAGTGTCACCACCATAGATTTCGAGGAAAATGAGCGTGGGCGCTGGCGTTCCTACCGTGATCAGGCCCATTTCGCCGATGTTGTTTTCCAGGGCAGCGGTGATCTCTATACTGTGGATCCCGACTACTACCGCAGATTCTACGACTGGGACTCCGGTGATGTGCTCTCTGACCAACGCGCTGAAGGCCGCATCACCGCCTATCTGCCTCAGTCCATCTATGCCATCGGTGTGGACTTGATGACCTTCCGACCGTTCGCCTCGGACGTTCGGGTCATTTTGTCCTCCGGGGATATCTTCGATATAGCAACCGCAAAGCCTCACCATAGAACTTTTGCCGGGTTTATCTCGGATGAAGCCATCAGTTCCATCTCCTTCGAATCTCTTTCTGGCCGTTTTCTGAATATCGATAACTTCGCCTACTCCGCCCAAATACCTGAACCACGAACCTATCTGCTGTTCGGATCGGCAATTCTGGTACTCGTCTTTTTTCGGCGCCGATGGAAGCAGTTCGGTGGAGAAGATTACTCTGACAAGTAAGTCCCCCCGTTCGGACTATTTGAGGGCATCAAGTTGTAGGTCGGGTTAGATGCGCACCGTGCCTAGCTTGCCGCGCATCGTAACCCGACGCTGTTTTGTCGGATGACATCGCGCATAAAATGATGTGGAAAATTCCAGCTCTGTGCCATTGCGTGTCTAATCCGACCTACGTCTCCTTGCAGCAAGATGTGGGGGAATTAAACCGAAAAGCGATTATTCGACAATAATCAGGTGACGCTCAGCATCCGTGAACGGCACTTGTAACCGGATCACTTCCTTTTTCATCTCCGCCGGAAGCCCGGCAAGCTCATCTTCCGGCACCATGCCCTTCATCGCCAGTAACCTGCAACCGGGCGCGCGCAGGTGGCGGGTCAGTTCAACCATCCGGGGCAGGGCAGTGAAGGCCCTGGAGATCAAGGTGTCGAAGGGTTGATTCGGCTGGTAGGTTTCGACCCTGGCATGCACGGGAATAACATTCACAATTCCCAACTCAAGCACGACCTGACGAACAAAACGGATTTTTTTGTTGTTACTGTCGAGCAATACGAAATGGGCATCTGGCCGTAGCAGCGCCAAAGGGATACCGGGAAGGCCCGGACCCGTTCCCATATCTAAAATTTCTTCACCGTGAAGATATGGAAGCACCGAAAGGCTATCGAGCAAGTGTCGACCTATCATCTCCAACGGATCGCGCACAGCGGTGAGATTGTAAGCCTTGTTCCACTTTATAAGCAGGGCATGAAAGCGGAGTAAGTGCTTACATACATCTACCGGGATCGACAGTGACATTCTATCGAGGCCCAAATCAAGCCGTTCTCCCCATCGAGACTCCACTAAGATCCTCGTCACTTTTCCGCGACCTGTTTCAGATGGATCATTAACATCGATATGGCCGCAGGGGTGACCCCGGGGATGCGCCCCGCCTGACCCAGGGTTTCCGGCCGGTGACGTAGGAACTTCTCCCTTATCTCCGCAGAGAGTCCCCGGACTTCCGCAAAGTCAAAATCATCGGGCAGAGACATGGATTCATTCGCCCGTTGCCGTTCAATCTCATCCCGCTGCCGATCGATATAACCGGCATATTTGGCCTGAACTTCGATCTGCTCGGCCACCTGCCGATCCGACTCACCCGGCCCGATCCCGGGCAGACTCATCAATCCGGCATAGGTCACCTCGGGTCGCACCAGAAGTGCAAGAGCCCGCACCTCTCTTGTCAGAGGGGCACCCACCACCCGAGCAGCCTCATCCTCCGAAAGATCCCTCGGCCGTACCCAGGTATCCCTCAAGCGTTGCTGCTCCCGTGCTATCGTCTCGCGCTTGAGATCAAAAGCGGCCCAGCGTTTTTCACACACCAGACCGAGTTCGTGTCCTGTTTCGGTTAACCGCAGGTCGGCATTGTCTTCCCTCAGCAACAACCGGTACTCCGCCCGGCTGGTGAACATACGGTAGGGTTCAGCTGTACCTTGGGTAACCAGGTCATCAACCATTACGCCGAGATAGGCTTCATCCCGCCGGGGAGACCAGGCCTCCTGTTCCCGGCTGAATAACACTGCATTCAAACCTGCCAGCAGACCCTGGGCCGCCGCCTCTTCATAGCCTGTAGTGCCATTGATCTGTCCGGCAAAAAAGAGCCCGGCCATATGCTGGGTCTGCAACGAAAACTTGAGGCCACGGGGATCGAAAAAGTCATACTCGATGGCATAACCCGGACGGATGATGTGGGCCTGCGCAAATCCCTTCATAGAACGCACCAGTTCATACTGCACATCAAAGGGCAGGCTGGTGGATATGCCATTAGGATAGACCTCGTTGGTATCCAGGCCCTCTGGTTCGATGAAGATCTGATGGGAGTTCTTATCGGCAAAGCGGACAATCTTGTCTTCGATGGAGGGGCAGTACCTCGGTCCAACCCCCTCGATCACACCAGTGTACATTGGCGAACGGGACATGCCGCCACGGATGATGTCATGGGTCTGTTCGTTGGTATGGGTGATGTAACAACTGATCTGTCGCGGGTGTTCCTCCCGCTGACCCAGAAAGGAGAAAATCGGTGTCGGCTCATCCCCCGGCTGCTCCTGCAGCACAGAAAAATCTATGCTGCGCCCATCGATGCGTGGCGGGGTACCGGTTTTGAGGCGTTCCACTTTAAAAGGCAACTCCCTAAGACGGAGGGAGAGGGCATTGGCCGGGGGATCACCGGCGCGTCCCCCTTCATAGTTGGACAATCCGATATGGATGCGGCCCCCAAGGAAGGTACCCACCGTCAACACCACTGCGCGGGCACTGAACTTCAACCCCATCTGTGTCGTAACACCGGTGACGCTATCCCCCTCAACCAACAGGTCGTCCACTGCCTGTTGAAAGAGATCGAGATTGGGCTGATTCTCCAGGGCAAATCTCACCGCCGCCTTGTAACGAACCCGATCCGCCTGCGCACGGGTGGCTCGCACTGCGGGGCCTTTGCGGGAGTTGAGAATGCGGAACTGGATACCACCAAGGTCCGCTGCATGGGCCATGATGCCGCCCAGTGCGTCCACCTCTTTCACTAAATGGCCCTTACCGATACCTCCGATGGCCGGGTTACAGCTCATCTGTCCAAGGGTCTCGATGTTGTGGGTCAGCAGCAAGGTTCGTGCACCCATACGCGCAGCGGCCAGCGCAGCCTCGGTGCCTGCATGGCCGCCCCCCACTACAATCACATCATAGGTGTCGGTGTAAAACATTAAACTCCGGTGACTCTGTTATTTCAGTTCAATTGAAAACGCCGGTGAATCCATCATGTGTCTTTTCACCGCACAGAGTTCCATCGCCCGTAGAATACCCTTTTGATATTTTTCGGGAAAATCCGCCGGCAGTGTGAGTCTCAAGATTATATGGGAGAAGAGTTTCTTCTTCTCATCCCGTTCACAGTCCATGTGCAGCGCCAAACCTTCTGTTGAGAGTTCCCGTATTTCACAAAAATTCCAGGCGAATATACCTGCACATGTGGCAATGGAGGCAAGAAACAGATCGAAGGGTTCCGGCGCCGACGCACTACCCCCATATTTTTCTGACTGATCTGTGTGGATGACAAAATTCCCAACCTTGGCATCGATTCTCTTTCCTCCGGGAAAGCTGACCTCTATCGTATCCATTGTTATCTCCAATTCACCTGAACTAATCTTAAAATACACCACTGCCGACAGGATTTTCCTGACGCATCCTCTCCGCCAGCGGCAAAAATGCTATTCCCCAACGCTTCGCCATCTCTGATGCACGGGATTCGAGTTCTCCGGACAGTTGCTGTGGAACTGATCCATGGAAGGCAAACAATTCTATATTTTTGTACTCCGGAACTGAAAGGCAAACCACTCGTTTGTCATAACAGCGCCGCAGGTTCCACAAGGACTGGCCGAAACTTTCAGCATCCTGCATCAACAGATTCAGCACCAGAACACCGCAATCCGTCAAAGTTCTGCGGCAATCCTGCAGAAACTTCGGTGCTGTTATCCAGTCCGGCGTCTTCTGCTGATGCGCAATGTCGACTATGATCAAATCGTACTTTTCAGAGGGAACAGACACATATTGCCTGGCATCTTCAACGATCAATCTCCAACCATTTTCCTCGGCGGGAAAATCAAAATATCGCCTCGCTATCTCTGCCATCGGTGACAATATCTCCACTGCCTCACCCTGAACAGCGGGAAATCGGTAGTTGAAATAACGGGCCAAGGCCCCACCGCCAACACCAAGCAACAGTATCCGCTTTGGTATAGGCACAAACAGCATCGGTGCCAACATTGCGTGGTAAACTGGGGAGATCAGTTGATCGGGATGATCAATATCGATAATCGACTGCACTGCGCCATCGCCAAAATCCAGCCAGCGCAGGCGCTCTTGCTGCCACACGCTCACTAAACCTCTATTCAACAGCTGTTTGGCAACCATGACCGGTGGCGGCGTTTTCATTCAATGGAAAGTGCGGTGGCTCAAGCGGTATCTATACCTGTCTGCGAAAACGGTAGTAACCAAAATCCTGAAGCTTCTCTGCCGGGGTAATATGTCTCTCATTACGCTGTTCCATCAGCACAAATTCACTGCCCAGAACCTTCTGCAGTTTTTCGGCATCGTACTGCACGATATCCAGACCGCTGCACTTTGTCGGTCCGCCAATGGCAAACGCAGCGATGATCACAGTACCATCCCCATTCAAAGAACGTCGCATGACGCCCAGATATTTCTCGCGCATTTCTGCATCGGTGAGAAAGTGGAATACCGCCCGGTCATGCCAAATATCGTACTGTTTCGGTGACTCAAATTCGGTGATATCCGACTCTATCCAGTTTACCAAAGTTGCCCTGTCACCAAGACGCACTTTGGCATACTCCATGCCCGTGGATGAGATATCCAATACCGTGAGATTGTTCAGACCTTCCTGCAACAGTCTGTCCACCAGTACTGAAGCGCCGCCACCCACATCGATGATAGCCGGTTGATCCTCAAGCCCACTCCTTTCCATCATTTTAAAGGAGATGCTTGAGGCTTTTTGATACCAGCTGACTTCAAATGGTGACTTTTCTCTATAGACCTTTTCCCAATGCGCCTTGCTGCTCATACCGCTTCTCACAAAAACTTCTGCTGAAAAAACCCGTTTTACTTGCCGATACAAAAGGTGGAAAAGATGCGACCCAGCAGGTCGTCAGCAGTGAATTCCCCGGTTATCTCGTTGAGAGATTGCTGGGCGAGACGGAGGTCTTCCGCCAGCAGCTCGCCAGCGGCAGTCTCTTCCAGCATCCGCATTCCCTGATGAAGAAGGTTCATGGCGTTTGCCAGCGCATTCAAGTGACGACGACGGGCGATAAATTCACCTTCCACACTGCCAGTGTAGCCCATGGCCTGTTTCAGATGATCCTTTAGCAGGTCGATCCCCAGCGAGGATTTGGCGGCGATGGAAATCTCAGTCAATCCCTCATCGACCGTCAGGGCTGGGGGAGAACCGCTCAGGTCGATCTTGTTTCTGATCAGAGTCAGAGGAATATGGCCAGGCAGGCTCTCCCGATCCAGCGCGAGGTGATCGGGGTCATCCCTGCCATCGAAGACCCAGAGGATGCGATCTGCCTGATCGATCTCAATTCTCGCCCGCCGTATTCCTTCCTGTTCAACCGGATCGGCACTCTCACGCATGCCTGCTGTATCGATGATGTGGATCGGCATGCCATCGATCTGAATCTGCTCCCGCAACAGGTCTCTTGTCGTGCCTGGAATCTCTGTCACGATTGCGGAATCCCTTTCCGCCAGCGCATTGAGCAGACTCGACTTTCCCGCATTTGGACGACCGGCAATCACCAATGTCATGCCATCGCGCATCAGGCGTCCTGTATGGGCACTTTTCTGTACAGCTGTGAGTTCATCGATGATTGCCTGTAAGTTAGTACTCACTTTTCCATCAGAGAGGAAGTCTATCTCCTCCTCAGGAAAGTCGATGGCCGATTCAACATAGAGCCTCAGGTTGATAAGTCCCTCAACCAGCGTGTGGATTCGCTCGGAGAAAACACCCTGCAGGGTACGGCTGGCCAGACGGGCCGCAGAGGTGGTCTCTGCATCTATCAGATCCGCGATCGCCTCAGCCTGGGCGAGGTCGAGTTTTCCGTTGAGGAAGGCACGTTCACTGAACTCCCCTGGGCGGGCGGCACGAACGCCTATCCCCAGCACCCGCTGCAGCATGAGATCGAGAATAAGCGGTCCACCATGCCCCTGCAGTTCAAGGACATCCTCACCGGTGAAGGAGTGGGGGGCAGGGAAATAGAGACAGATGCCTTCGTCGATAATGGAGCCATCAACATCAGAAAATCGGCTGAATTGCGCGTACCTGGGGTTCGGCAGGTTACCTGCCACCGCTGTGGCCACATCGACACAACGCGGACCTGAAACCCGAATGATCCCGACCCCGCCACGGCCGGGCGGGGTGGCAACAGCAGCGATGGTATCTCGCGGCTGCACTTTGATTAGCCGATACTGACTATCCTGCCTGCTCTATCTTGCGGGTGATGTAGTACTGCTGAGCAATGGAGATCAGATTGTTCACAACCCAGTAGAGCACCAGACCCGACGGGAAGAAGGCGAAGAAAATGGTAAAGACGAAGGGCAGACTCATCATGATCTTGGCCTGCATTGGATCCGGTGGTGCCGGATTGAGCTTCTGCTGTACGAACATGGAGACGCCCATGATCAGCGGCAACACGAAGTAGGGATCCTTGGCGGTGAGGTTATCGAGCCACAGCATAAACGGCGCATGCCGCAACTCCACACTCTCCAGCAACACCCAGTAGAGGGCGATGAAAACAGGGATCTGCACCACAATCGGCAGACAGCCGCCCAGGGGATTGACCTTCTCCTTCTTGTACATCTCCATCATCGCCTGGTTCAGGCGCTGCTTATCATCACCGTAACGGTCCTTCATGGCCTGAAGTCTCGGTGTCAGCTTGCGCATATTCGCCATAGACTTGTAGCTGGTCTCAGAGAGCTTGAAGAAAAGCGCTTTGATGATGATAGTCAGAAGGATGATCGACCAGCCCCAGTTGCCTACCCAACTGTGGATCGTTTTCAACAGCCAGAAGATCGGCTGAGCAATCACGGTCAGCCATCCATAATCCACGGTCAGTTCCAAACCAGGGGCAACTGTCTCCAGCTGGTCCTGCAATTTTGGGCCGGCGTAGAGCTGTTTACTGAAACTGTGGCTGTCGCCCGGGGCAACCGTCGTGGATGGGGAGTAGCTGCCGATAAGATATTTTGGACCCGGCAGACTGTTAGTATAATAGTGTTCCAACTGCGTTTTTGGTGGAATCCATGCTCCCAGAAAATAGTGCTGGATCATGGCCAGCCAACCGTCGGTGGAATTGACATTGAGTTTTTTCTCAGCCATCTCCTCGAAATCGACCTTTTCGTATTTCGCTTCGGGATTGTAGTAGACGCCACCGGTGTAGGTGTAGGTATTCAGCATCGACTGATCCCCCGGAGCTGTACGCTGCAGTTGCGCATAGTCTCTCGCAGCCCAAGGCTTCGCTGACTGGTTATCCACCTCGTGGGTAACATCTATCAGATAGCTGCCGCGGTTGAAGATAAAGTGTTTGGTAACCTTGAGGCCATCACTGCCTGCCCAAGTCATGGCCACATCGATTGTGTCCTGCCCCTCTGACAAACGGAACTCACTCTGTTCGATCTGATATTCGGCCTCGTGTGTCGGTGCCTTCCCTTCTTCGCTTCCAATCATGCCGGACTGGGCGATGAACAGATTCGGCATCGTCGGAGAGAAGAGTTCGAATTTTTGCTCTGGTGTCTCTGGCGAGACCAGATAATCGAGTAGATGTACACGCTGTATGGTTCCACCCAGCGTAGAGATCTCGACTTTCAGCAGATCGGTTTCAACCTGGACCATCTTCCCACCCAAGGCGGTGATTCCCGCCGCCATGGGAACGGCCTGATCTCCGCTGCCTGTTGCCGCAGCAGTTACCGAAGCGGTCGGCACACCGGCAGATTCGGTTGCGGCAGGCACGACTTCAGCCGTCTGCTGCGGCGCTGCGACTTGGGGTGATCCATAATCGGTCATCCACTCCTGATAAAGCAGCAGGCAGATGAAGGCAAAGGCAAACAGGAGAATCAGTCTTATATTATCCATGGGACTTCTTTTCAGTAGGTTCTGGAACCGGATCGATTCCACCTTCGTGCCAAGGGTGACAGTGAGAGACACGACGCAGAGAGAGTATCAGGCCGCGAAAAAATCCATGTTTTTCGAGAGCTTCAACCGCATAGGCGGAGCAAGTTGGATAGAAACGGCAGTGATTTCCCAGGACAGGGCTTATAACAAGCTGGTACGCCCGGACAAGGAGGATCAGGATATGGCGCATCTTTCTGCCAGCCTCTTCCAGTGCTGCAATAATGAAGCCGTGTATCGACCGTTGTCCATAAGCAGCTTACCACGCCGATTCAATACCACGATATCCAGACCTGCCAACAATTTCTGATTTAACCTGAAACTTTCGCGTACCAAGCGTTTCAATCGGTTCCGATCCACTGCGCGGCGCGTATTTTTCTTGGAAATTGCCAACCCCAGTCTCGCAAACTCCAGGCCATTCTCTCTCGCAAGTACCAGAAAAAGATTATCTGTTGAGCGTTCTGCCCGACTAAAAACCCGACGATATTCGTCGGGCTTCAATAATCTTGATCTGCGGGGAAACCTCCCCTGAACTGCCTGCAAGGACAGAAATTACGATGTCAGACAGGCGCGGCCCTTGGCACGACGGGATTTGATCACCTTACGACCATTGCGCGTGGCCATCCGAGCGCGGAAACCGTGGGTACGTACGCGTTTGAGATTACTGGGCTGAAAAGTTCTTTTCATGATCTTTACCGATATTGCCTGGGCGTTCCCGTAAAATACGGACGAAAAAAAGAGGCGCATCATATAACGTAGGGTCTTATTTTGTCAACAAATATCAGGAACAAAAAACAGACGTCCTACAACCTTGAAACTGTGGATAAGTCTCTAATCGCAGAGTAGACTTGGTGACCAGAACAGTGAGAATTCCATCTCCATTTCAAACAACATAATTTTATCGGATCATCAGCAGATGGTCACGATGGCTGTCATTCGGAGACAAACAAGTTGGATCTTTGGCAACGTTGTAGCAAGCACCTCGAACAGGAGCTTTCACCTCAGCAGTTCAATACCTGGATTCGTCCTCTTCAGGTTATTGAGGAAAACAACCGCCTCCGTCTATTGGCACCCAACCGCTTTGTACAAGACTGGGTGCGCAACCACTATCTCGAATCGATCAAAACCTATCTTGGCACCCTCTCTCTGGCTAAAACACCGGTCATCTCCATCGATATCGGATCAAAGAAAAAATCTGCTGCCGTCAAACAGAGAAATGCCCATCAGGCCAACAGGACAGGTGTTCAAACCATTATTCCATCAAAGGGAAGTCCGTACATTGAGAGCCATCTCAATCCTAACTTCACCTTCGAAACCTTCGTTGAGGGAAAATCCAACCAGATTGCCCGTGCCGCTTCGATGCAGATTGGCGAGAATCCCGGCAGAGCCTACAATCCTCTATTCATATACGGCGGGGTAGGACTCGGAAAAACCCACCTGATGCATGCGGTGGGTAACACTATTTTGCTGCACAATCCCAATGCCCGGGTCATATACCTCCATTCTGAACGCTTCGTTTCAGAAATGGTCAAGGCATTGCAGCACAATACAATCGATCAGTTCAAACGAAAATACCGTTCAGTCAATGCACTGCTGATTGATGATATTCAGTTTTTCGCTGGCAAGGAGCGGTCGCAGGAAGAGTTCTTCCATACGTTCAATGCACTCTTCGAATCTCAACAACAGATTATCTTATCCAGTGACCGATTTCCCAAAGAGGTTGGCGGACTGGAAGAGCGTCTCAAATCAAGATTTGGCTGGGGTCTGACAGTCGCTATCGAACCCCCCGATCTGGAGACCCGAGTCGCTATTCTGCAGAGCAAGGCACTGCAACTGAATGCAGAACTTCCCAGCGAGGTTGCCTTTTTCATGGGCAAACGTATTCGTTCCAATATTCGCGAGCTGGAAGGTGCTTTGCGGCGTGTTATCGCCAACTCAACCTTCACCGGAACAAGTATCAATCTCGACTTTGCCAAAAATGCTTTGCGGGACATGATCGCTGCACAGGACAAACAGGTCACGATCGACAACATCCAAAAAACCGTTGCAGAGTATTTTCACATACGTACTTCAGATCTACTCTCAGCAAAGCGGAGTCGTTCCATCGCCAGACCCAGACAGATCGCGATGACGCTGGCAAAAGAGTTGACAAATCATAGCCTGCCCGAGATCGGAACCGCTTTCGGGGGTAGAGACCATACCACCGTCATTCATGCCAACAAAAAGATCAAGGAATTGCGGGATAGTGATGTACGAATATCTGAGGACTATTCAAACCTGTTGAGGACTCTAAGCAGTTAATGTGGATAAGATGTTGATAAAAACGCTCAAAATAAAAATGGGCATTTATCCACAAGAGATAAACAGGAAACCACAAACTTACAGTGAGTGTCATCAACAGGCAAAAATGTCATAAAAACTATTAAAAACAGTGTGTTATATGACTTATCCTCATAAATACGAATGCCTAATAATAACTATAAGTAGATATATAAAATAAACTAACTATAACTACCTTGGGTAGAGAATATGAAAATAGTTACCAAACGAGAAGCGCTATTGGATCCACTACAACGGATTGGTGGGGTTGTCGAAAGAAGACAGACGCTACCCATTCTGTCCAATATCCTTATCAACGCTAGACCCAATGAGATCCAGATAACAGCGACAGACCTGGAGGTTGAACTGAGGACTCAGGCAGTGGCCGAGTGTAGTGGAGAAGGTGACTTCACTGTACCTGCAAGAAAAATGCTGGATATATGTAAAGCTCTGCCCGAAGGAGCTGGCATTACTCTTGAGGTTGATGGTGACAAGGCAAAACTTCGTTCAGGGCGAAGCCGTTTCACCCTCGGCATACTGTCTGCGCAGGATTATCCAGTAATCGAGCCAACGGCCAGCAGCTCAGTGTTTACGCTTAAAGAGGCTGAGCTCAAACAGCTAATAGAGATGACTCAATTTGCAATGGCTCAACAGGATGTTCGATATTATCTAAACGGGATGTTGCTGGAAATACGAGATGGTGATGTTAGAACTGTTGCCACTGATGGACATCGTCTTGCACTGAGTGAGTGTAAAAACTCTGTAGACACTGATTTAGATGTTCAGATCATATTACCTCGTAAAGCTGTTTTGGAATTGGGTAGATTGCTCAAAGATAGTGAAGATGAAATTAAGATTGAGCTAAGCGCCAACTATGTTCGAGTACTTATGGATGGCGCTGTTTTTACATCAAAACTTATTGATGGTCGTTTTCCCGACTATCAGCGTGTTATGCCAAGTGGCACAAACAAGGAACTTCGTGCTGACAAGGCTCTTCTAAAACAGTCTCTGACCAGAGCATCCATCCTCTCAAATGAAAAGTACCGCGGAATTCGGTTTTCAGCCAGCAACAACACGCTTCAGCTTCAAGCGCATAATCCAGAGCAGGAGGAGGCTGAGGAAGAACTGGAAGTCGATTACAGTGGTGATGAAATAAAGATAGGTTTCAATGTGGGTTATTTTATAGATGTACTCTCTGCAATCAAAGAGGACGAAATAATCATTGAACTCAAGGACTCAAACAGCAGTGCTTTGATCTACGGGAAGGACAACAGTAGAAATAGATATGTCGTCATGCCCATGAGAATATAAACAGAAATTAGAAAAGAGATAAAAACCGGCATTGATAAACAGTGCTGTTTTTTTCACCTGATCTTGAACATAACGAAATTACAAATCCAAAATCTCCGTATTCTTGACTCAGTCGATATATCACCACAACCTGGAATCAATATTTTCTGTGGTGATAATGGGGCAGGTAAAACAAGCTTACTTGAAGCAATATTTCTACTTGCCCGGGCAAAAAGCTTCAAGGGCACTAAGGGAAAAAATCTTATCCAGGAGGGGAAAAAGAGACTCTCCGTCTACTCAGAAACTCAAAACACAAACCTTTCGATAATGCGAGTCGGTTTTGGTTTGGAAAATAACAAAAAGAGAATTCAACTCAATGGGACACCAGTATCTCGAGTCTCAGAAGTCGCCAAACTACTCCCTATAGGGATAGTCACACCAATAATTCACCGTCTGATTGAAGAAGGTCCTGACAATAGAAGGAGATTCTTGAATTGGGGAGTGTTTCACGTGGAACACTCGTATGTCTCACTGATGCGGCAATATTCAACAACTCTGCAGCAAAGAAATGCTTCGTTGCGCTCAGGTGTTACAGGCTGGAATGTTTGGGATTCTCAACTGATCGAATACGGTGAGCGGATTAACCAATTGCGTACAGATTATTATAGTAGCTGGAAATCTGTATTTGAGTCTCTTGCTGCTATGTTCCAGGGTGTTCCAATAATTAGCTTCAGGTTCTATAAAGGCTGGAGTAATTCACTTTCACTTGAAGATTCTCTTCAGGCACAAGTCAAAACTGATCTGTCTGCAGGTTTTACAACCACTGGGCCTCATAGGGCTGATATACGTATCACTGTGAATTCTCTTCCGGCGAAGGAAATTCTTTCACGCGGCCAACAAAAGATTGTTGCCACTTTGATGGTTCTATCGCAGCTTATTGCACAAAAAGAACGCACAAACACCAACCCCATCCTTCTTATGGATGACTTCTCCGCTGAGCTAGATCGAAAAACAAATACTGCTCTACTCTCACTTATCGATTCTTGTGGCTTCCAAACGTTTCTTACAGCAATCGATGGCGCCACAATGATTGAAAAATATAGTGATGACGTGAAGATGTTTCACGTGGAACATGGCGCAGTAAAATAGTTAAGAGTTTCATAATCACCTCTGTATCTGAAGCATTTGCATCCCTAATGATTTTGTCGTTTTGACAACCGTTCCCGTTGTATAATGCTTTAGTTATATGCAGGGTCCGCGAACCGGAACCAAAGAATCTGATTGATAGGTGGAAAATGTCCTACGACTCATCGAGTATTAAAGTTCTGAAAGGCTTGGATGCCGTGCGGAAGCGTCCAGGAATGTATATCGGTGATACTGATGATGGCACTGGTCTGCATCATTTGGTTTTTGAGGTGGTTGATAACTCAATTGATGAGGCCTTGGCAGGATATTGTGATGAGATCAAGGTCATGATCCATTCGGACCAATCGGTGACTGTTCAGGATAATGGGCGCGGAATTCCTGTCGACATGCACACTGAGGAGAAAAGATCAGCTGCTGAAGTCATCATGACTGTACTGCATGCTGGTGGTAAGTTTGACGATAACTCATACAAGGTTTCTGGTGGCCTGCATGGCGTCGGCGTTTCCGTTGTCAATGCACTATCAGAGCAGCTTAAATTGAGAATATATCGCCAAGGGAAGATATGGGAACAGGACTACGTACACGGTGTGCCGCAGGAGGATATGAAGGCAGTAGGAGAGACGGATAAAACAGGAACCTCTGTAACCTTCATGCCCAGCGCAAAAACATTCACAAACATTGAATTTCACTACGATATTCTTGCAAAACGCCTGAGAGAACTCTCTTTCCTTAATTCTGGCGTACGTATTGTTATCAAGGAAGAGGCGACAGACAAAGAGGATGTCTTTGAATACAAGGGCGGCATACTTGCGTTTGTTGAGCACTTGAATCGGAACAAAACACCGCTACATCAGCAGGTATTTAGCTTCTCTGCTGAAAAGAATGAAGTTGTCGTAGAGGTAGCGATGCAGTGGAATGAGTCATACCAGGAGAATATCTTCTGTTATACGAACAATATTCCACAGAGTGATGGGGGTACTCACCTGGCGGGTTTCAGAGGGGCATTAACGAGAACACTTAATCAGTATATCGAGAACTCAGGCATCTCCAAGAAACACAAGGTGAATACCGCTGGTGATGATGCGCGCGAGGGTTTGGTGGCAGTGCTTTCAGTGAAAGTCCCTGATCCAAAATTCTCCTCACAGACCAAGGATAAATTGGTGTCTTCCGAAGTGAAGGGCATCGTTGAAAATCTGTTATCTGAACATCTCAACGACTTTTTATTGGAAAATCCTGCCGAGGCAAAAACGATCGCAGGTAAGATGATTGATGCAGCCAGAGCAAGAGAAGCCGCAAGAAAGGCCAGAGAGATGACTCGGCGCAAGGGGGTATTGGATATCGCTGGATTACCGGGCAAGTTGGCTGATTGTCAGGAAAAGGATCCTGCGCTGTCAGAACTCTATCTGGTGGAGGGTGATTCAGCGGGAGGATCTGCCAAGCAGGGCAGGGACAGAAAACGCCAGGCGATTCTTCCTCTAAAAGGTAAAATTTTGAATGTGGAAAAGGCCCGTTTCGATAAGATGCTCTCATCGGTGGAAGTCGGCACACTGATAACCGCACTGGGCTGTGGCATCGGTCGAGAAGAGTTTAATATTGAAAAACTAAGATACCATCGAATCATCATAATGACGGATGCCGATGTTGACGGTGCCCACATTAGGACTTTGCTGCTGACTTTCTTTTATCGACAAATGCCAGAGTTGATAGAAGAGGGTTACATCTATATTGCGCAACCCCCGCTCTATAAAGTGAAGAAAGGCAAACAGGAGCAGTACCTGAAAGATGACCAGGATTTAAACAATTATTTTCTGCAGTCAGCGCTCGACAATGCTGCTCTCTATGTTACGGCAGGGGCTCCGCCACTGGCAGGAGAGGGGCTTGAATATTTGGTTCGCTCATTTCAGGTTGTAATAGCCGGGATTAATCGCTTATCGAGGCGCTACGATGGGATATTTCTGGAAAAGTTGATCTATATGCCTCAAGTTACGGCAGAGATGCGTGAAAATGAGGTGGATATGCTGGCTTGGGTAGAAGCGCTGGAGCCCAGATTGAACCTGGATCTTGGTGTTGCTGAATCCTGTAGCCTGAGACTGCTTGGTGAAGGTGATAGTGAAAGCGGCGAAGCAGGAATCGTGGTGAACCGAAAGGTTCATGGAATCGGGACTGATCGCTTTCTTCCATTCAATTTTTTCTCCACGGTGGAATATCGCAAGATCGTAGAGTTGGGGCAGAAACTAACGGGTCTGTTGAGCGACGACGCTTATGTCAAACGTGGAGAGAAGAGCCAGCCAGTCAAGAGTTTTCGCCAGGTACTCGACTGGTTGTTGGAGGAGGCTAAACGGGGTCACCATGTTCAGCGCTATAAAGGCCTTGGTGAAATGAACCCAGAGCAGTTATGGGAGACAACTATGGATGCAAGCGCGCGGCGCCTTTTACAAGTCGGTATTGAGGATGCTGTTGCTGCGGATCAGATCTTCACGACCCTGATGGGTGATCAGGTCGAACCCAGAAGAGATTTCATCGAGAAATATGCGTTATCGGTGGAAAACCTGGATGTTTGATGAATTAGGCTAAAAAGGTTAAAGGTTAAAGGTTAAAGGCTAAAGGTGGCCGTGTCACCGGGCAAGCCGAAGGTTGTCGCTACTGGCTGAAGGGCTTCATCAGGCTTGACGCAAGATTTGCCAGCCTTTAGCCGAAGCAAGTACTTACTATCAGTAATACCACAGGTTCAAGCTCTTCCTTGCGGCAAAGTCTCGAGCGTCCCTTCGATCCACTTTTCCACCTTCGCATTGATCTCGTTGGCATCGAGACCTTTGGTCTCGATGAGGGGGCCTACTCTTACATCGATGGTACCCGGAAATTTGTTGATGCCCCTGCGTTTCCAGAACACCCCGGCGTTGTGTGAGACAGGCAATACAGGAAAACCGGATTTCTCTGCCAGTAGTGCACCACCAATTCCATAACGTTTGTGAGTACCAGGTGCGACACGGGTGCCTTCGGGAAAGATGATTACCGAAAGCCCGGATTCGAGTCTTTCAGTACCATCACGGATAAGTTGTACCACAGCCTTTCGACCTGCTTTTCGATCGAGTGCAATCGGTTGGAAGAGAAGTAATGCCCATCCAAATATAGGCACTCTGAGCAACTCCTGTTTCAGCACCCAGGCCTTGTTGAGCGGAATGATACTGAGAAAGGCGATGGTCTCCCAGGCAGACTGGTGTTTTGAGAGGATGATGACACTCTTGTCATCAGGAATGTTATTCAGACCATCAATACGATAGTTGAGGCCACAGAGTAGCGAGAGTGCAGCCAGGTTGACTCTGCTCCAGGCGTTGCTGATGAAAAAGCGTTTTTGCAACGGGAAGAACCAGCCAAAGAGACTGCCAAAACCGGCAATGACGATAGTACTGAGAACAAGAAAGGTAAAAAAGAGAATGGAGCGGATAAAGGTCATGGCATGTCAATCAGGTCAAAAGCGCATCAACGGCCTCAGAGAGGTTTTGGTAGACGGGAATATCTTTCAACTCATTCGGCAATGATGAGAGCGTCTTGTTACCTTTTCCGGTTCTCACCAGGATGGGATTTGCGCCAACGGCAGAGGCGGCCTGCAGGTCACGTAACGAGTCACCAATGATGGGTACCTGATGCAGCGGCGTCCGGGAACGATGTGAAATCTGCTGGTAGAGACCAGGCTTGGGTTTGCGGCAGTCACAGTTGTCATCCGGTCCATGGGGACAGAAAAAAATGCCATCGATATGGCCTCCATGTTTCTGTAACAACGTCTGCATTTTGTTGTGCATCTTGTTCAGGGTGTCGATGGAGAAGTAACCGCGAGACACGCCTGACTGGTTGGTTGCAACGAAAACACGAAAACCGGCATGGTTGAGACGGGCGATCGCTTCAAGGCTGCCGGGCAGAGGAATCCACTCGTCCGGGGATTTGACAAAATCATCTGAATCCTCGTTGATGACACCGTCTCTGTCCAGGATGATGATTTTCATTGCGAGTAAGTGCTTACTATCAAAGAATATCTAATAATATCAGTCGACATCACGGAATTCTGAGACCCTGATGCGGCCGTTGACCATGCGGGAATCCCGCTTGTTAAGCTTCTCCATCTTGTCCCAAAAGGCCTGCTTGAGATCGAACTCCTGGGCGATGGCTGTGCCCATGACAAGGATCAGCAGATCGGCCACTTCCTCAGCAAGTGACTCATTGCTCTTACCTTTTGTGACACAGGAGGAGATCTCCCCCAACTCTTCCGCCATTAACGCGATGCGATAGGTCATCTCCTCGCCGCCAGTCTCCTTGAAACGGTGCTTATCGTGGAAGGCCTGTACGGCGTCCAGCATATGCTTGTATGAATCGGGGTTCATGTTTAGTCTCGGTTACTGAAGGCGTGATAGGTCAGCGGCACTGAGAAAGAGACCCTCAAGCCGTGAAAGCAGGGCAAGACGATTTCTCCGTAGCGTTTCATCCTCCGACATCACCATGACCTGGTCAAAGAAATCATCGACAGGTTCGCGCAGACTGGCGAGGATTTGCAGACCTTCCGTATAATGGCCTTTGGCAAACAGCGGGACGACCTTGGGCTGTAACTCATCGACCTTTGCAGCGAGCGCTTTCTCTGCGGCTTCCTGTAGCAGGTCATTGGCTACCTGCTCGGGGAAGGTCTCATCGGTCTTCTTGAGAATGTTGCGAATGCGTTTGTTGGCGGCAGCAAGGCTCTCGGCTTCAGGCAGTTTGCGGAATTCAGTGACTGCCCGGACCCGGAGATTGAAATCTGCGGGACGGGTGGGACGGCGGGCGAGCACTGCATCCACTGAATCAGCGGGGATGGATTGGTCGGCGTAGTACGCCTTGAGACGTTCCATCATGTATTCAAAGACCTGATCCAGGCTCTCCTCTGTATCCACTTGCTTGGCAAGACCCTCAGCAGCAGTGGAGAGTAACTGTTCAAGGTCGAGATCCATGGGGGTCTCGATGAGGATGCGGAGTACACCCAAAGCAGCGCGGCGAAGGCCGTAAGGATCCTTGGCGCCGGTCGGTTTCTGGCCAATAGCGAAGATGCCCATCAGGGTATCGAGGCGATCAGCGATGGCAATGGTGCGACCACAGTCGGTTTCGGGCAGGCGATCGCCGGCATGCCGGGGCAGGTAGACCTCTTCCATTGCCTGAGCAACCTGGCCGTCCTCACCTGAGCGCACGGCATAATAGCGCCCCATGGTGCCCTGCAGGCTGGCAAATTCACCCACCATTTGGGACATAAGGTCGCATTTACAGAGCCAGGCTGCGCGGAATGCAAGCGCCTTGTCGAGACCAACTTGATCGGCAATGGATTCTGCCAGTGAGGCGATGCGCCCGCTCTTGTCGTACAGCGTTCCCAGTTTTTTCTGAAACAGAATGCTTTTCAGCGACTCGATGTGATGGTCGAGTGGTTTTTTCAGATCCTGCTCCCAGAAGAAAGCGGCATCGCTGAACCGGGGGCGGATGACTCGCTCATTGCCGGAACGAACCTGTTCAATATCCTTGCTGTCAATATTGCTTATAGTAATGAATCGGGGCTGTAGAGCGCCTGTCTTGTCGACAACAGGGAAGTATTTCTGATGATCCTGCATCGCCTGGATCAGGCATTCTGAGGGAACGTCGAGAAAGCGGCCATCGAAGCTGCCAATCACAGGAATCGGCCACTCATTGAGGGCGGTGACCTCGTCCAACAGGTTGGGATCGATTGCGGCCTGGAGACCTTCGGCTTCTGCTGTCTCTCTGGTCTGCTGCTCGATTTTGGCCTTGCGCTCGGCAATGTCGGCGATGACATAACCTTTGCTTTTCAGCAGTTCTGCGTAGTTTGCAGGTGTATCGATCTCAATCGGTTCGGGATGGTGAAATCTATGTCCACGGGTTGTGCGGCCTGCCGTGTGTCCCATCACCTGGCCGGGAACGACCTCATCACCAAACAGCAGTACGACCCAATGTACCGGCCGCACGAACTCTTCACTACGGCTGCCCCAGCGCATACGTTTGGGTATGGGCAGAGTGGCGAGAGACTTTTCCACGATCTCCGGTATCAACTCAATGGTGGACCGGCCCAATTCAATCTGCCGGTGGATCAGCCATGCGCCTTTTGGGGTATCCTGAGTCTCCAGCTGATCGACGCTCACCCCGCAGGAGCGGGCGAAACCTTCGGCCGCCTTGGTTGGATTGCCGTCAGCATCGAATGCGGCCTTGACCGCAGGTCCCTTGCGTTCGATCTCTTTGTCGGACTGGCTGGTTTGAAGGGCCTCGATGAATACGGCAAGCCTGCGAGGGGTGGCGTAGGGTTTGATGGAATTGCGTGGCAGTCCCAGCTGTTTCAACTGTTCATCGATGCCACGGAGAAACGCCGTGGAGAGTTTTGCCAAGGCCTTGGGGGGCAGTTCTTCAGTGCCGATCTCGATCAGCAGATCTTTGGAGTCAGCCATGGTTGGCAACCTCCCTGTTCTCTTTCAGCATGGGGAATCCAAGGGCTTCGCGGCTGTCGTAATAGGCTTGGGCCACGGCGCGTGAGAGGGAGCGAACGCGCAGGATGTAGCGTTGTCGTTCGGTCACCGAGATGGCGTGACGCGCATCCAGCAGGTTGAAGGTATGAGAGGCCTTGAGGACCTGTTCATATGCGGGCAGCGGCAGACCAATTTTGATGAGGCGCTGACTCTCTTTTTCACAGGTGTCGAACCAACCGAAGAGGGCATCCACATCGGCGTGTTCAAAGTTGAAGGCCGACTGTTCAACCTCATTCTGGTGAAAGACGTCACCGTAGGTTACCGGGCCGGCGGGGCCATTGGCCCAGACCAGATCGTAGACGCTTTCGACGCCTTGCAGATACATGGCGATGCGCTCAAGACCGTAGGTGATCTCACCGGTGACCGGGCGGCAGTCGAGGCCACCCACCTGCTGAAAATAGGTGAATTGAGTCACCTCCATGCCGTTGAGCCAGACCTCCCAGCCAAGCCCCCAGGCACCGAGAGTGGGGGACTCCCAGTTGTCCTCGACGAAACGAATATCGTGTACCAGCAGGTCGAGACCCAGCGCCTTGAGTGATCCCAGATAGAGTTCCTGAATATCCAGCGGTGAGGGTTTCAGGATGACCTGGAACTGATAGTAGTGTTGCAGGCGGTTGGGATTCTCTCCATAGCGCCCGTCGGTGGGGCGGCGTGAAGGCTGCACATAGGCGCAACTCCAAGGCTCGGGACCGATGGAGCGGAGGAAAGTGGCGGAGTGAAAAGTGCCGGCACCCATCTCCATATCATAGGGTTGAAGGATCACGCAGCCCTGGTCTGCCCAGTACTGTTGCAACGCAAAGATCAGACCCTGAAAGGTCGATACATCAGGACTGTTGCTGTCAGAAGCTCGATTCACGTCGGGATTCCATAGTTTAGGTGGAAAAATCGCGTCAGTATAACGATGCGCCAACAACTTGGCTAACTTCGATGAGATGCCGCATTTGGCGCAATTCCGTATAATCCAGGTTTTACACGCCAGACGACGAAACATATATGACCGAACAGCGAAAAGCCGTGGCTCTGATCTCTGGTGGCCTCGACTCACTATTGGCCGCAAAGGTGATCCAGGAACAGGGTATCCATGTCGAGGGCATCAACTTCTACACCGGTTTCTGTGTCGAAGGTCATACCCATGCCATCCGCAAAAAAGACCAGAAAAAATCAAAGCGCAACAATGCACTCTGGGTGGCGGAACAGCTTGGCATCAAGTTGCACATTGTCGATATTGTGGAGGAATACAAGGATATCGTCTTCAATCCGAAGCACGGTTATGGCGCCAACCTGAATCCCTGTCTCGACTGTAAGATCTTTATGGTGAGCAAAGCCTTGGAGTGGCTCAGAAAAAAGGATTTTGATTTCATTATTACCGGCGAGGTGATCGGGCAACGCCCCATGTCCCAACGCAAGGAGACCATGCCGGTAGTATCGGGTGAGTCGGGGGCGGAGGATCTGCTGCTGCGGCCGCTTTGCGCAAAGAATCTGCCGCAAACCCTGCCGGAGCATGAGGGATGGGTGGACAGGGAGAGACTTTACGACTTCAGCGGAAGAAGCCGCAAACCCCAGATGGCATTGGCGGCAAAATTCGGCTTTAAAGACTACGCACAGCCGGCGGGGGGCTGCTGTTTCCTCACCGATGCCCAATATTCAGTGAAACTCGCGGATCTCTGGCGCGCGCGCGGCAGCAAGCAGTATGAGATGGATGACATCATGCTGCTCAAGGTGGGACGCCATTTGCGCCCGGCACCCCATTTCAAGGTGATTATTGCCAGAGAGGAGGGGGAGGGCAATTTCCTGCAGGGTTACCGCAAGCAGTTTGTCACGATCAAGACGATCAGCCACGGTGGTCCGCTGGCGTTGATCGATGGCGAACCCACGGCAGCGGATATTGAACTGGCCGCCCGTCTGGTTGCCCGCTACAGTCAGGGACGCGATGCTGATCTGGTGGAACTCGAAGTGGTGGATCGGGAGGGCAGCAGTCACGCCCTGAAGGTCGAACCGATCAAGCCACATGAAATTCCCCAGGAGTGGCACATTTGAGCAGGGTCACTCTTGATGCACGGCGTTTGCTCTGCCCGATGCCGGTGATTCGGGTGCAGGATAAGATAGAGACGCTTACGCCAGGCACTATCCTGGAAGCGATTTGCACCGATCCGGGAGTGATGAATGACATCCCGGCCTGGTGCCGGATCAATGGCCATAAAGTCATTGAGACCCGCTCCGACAGGGCCGAATATACTGTGGTGATAGAAGTGGGGGAGGCGGAGTAGCTTATGCATCAGCATCAGCATCAACACCTACATCATGAGATGCAGGAGGCGAGGTATAGAGAGACACGGTTGGCCGCCCTGGTCGGCGCTGTGGTCAACCTGGTACTCGCTTTCGTCAAAATCCTGTTTGGCTGGCTTGGTCAGTCACAGTCTCTGTTGGCGGATGGCGTGCACTCGCTTTCGGATCTGCTGTCGGACGCGTTGGTCTTGTTCGCCGCAAGGCATGCTAAAGAAGCGCCGGATGAGCAACACCCATACGGCCACGGCCGCTTCGAGACTGCCGGTACCGTGGCATTGGGCGCGCTGCTCGGGCTTGTAGGACTGGGTGTCATCTGGGATGCGGTGGAGCGGCTTTTTGCACCGGAACAGCTGCTGACCCCGAGTTCCTTTACACTCTATGTTGCGGCATTCTCCATCCTTGCCAATGAAGGGCTCTACCACTACACCCAATATCTGGCGCAACGGATCAATTCAAATCTGCTGCGGGCAAACGCATGGCACCATCGCTCCGACTCTATCTCTTCCGTGGTGGTGTTGATCGGTATTGGGGGAACCTTGGCGGGTCTACCCTACCTGGATGCCATTGCTGCGGTACTGGTCGGCGTGATGATAGTACACATTGGCTGGAATCTTGGCTGGGGGGCGATGCAGGAACTGGTGGATGCGGGGCTGGATGAGGAGACAGTGGCGGAGATTCGCGGGATCATCGATTCCGTGAGCGGTGTCAATAGCATTCACATGCTGCGCACCCGCCGCATGGGGGGACACGCATCGGCGGATGTTCATGTGCAGGTTGACTCATGGTTGAGCGTTTCAGAAGGACACAGGATTGCGGAAGTGGTACAGATGCGATTGATAAACGAGGTTGAAGAGCTGTTCGATGTGACGGTGCATATCGACCCGGAAGATGATGAAACCAATGCCCCCTGTAGTGACCTCCCGTTGCGGCAAGAGGCCGAGCGCTTGCTCGATGTCGCCTGCAGGAATATCGCCTGTTATGCCCGCAGGCAACGTTTGGTGTTGCACTACCTTTCCGGTCGCATCGATGTCGATCTCTACCTGCCATTCGATTGTTATGAAGGTGAAGAGGGGATCGCACAATTGCGCCAGGCATTTCAGAAGGCATTCAACCAGTCAGATGTGTTTGGCAAGATCCGCCTCTGGTTCGGAAACTAGTTTGTCTCCGTCCTGCAACGGAATAAAAGGAAATATCTTTCCCAACAGTGGCAGAGGAGCAGGGGTGATCGGAAAATTCAATCAACGAACTCCAGGAGTAAACAGGTGCCGAAAGCTTGTGATTTAAAACGGGGCGTAATCGTCGAAATCAACGGAATGCCCCATAGCGTGAAACAGGTCGAGGCCAAAAGCCCCTCCTCCCGGGGTGCGGCGACCCTCTATAAAATCCGCTTCATCAATCTGCAGACGGGTCAAAAACTGGATGAGTCGTTCAAAGGCGATGATTTTCTGAAGGATATCGACTGTCTGCGCCGGCAGGTCCAGTTCTCCTATATGGACGGGGAGATCTTCACCTTCATGGATCTGGAGGACTATAGTCAGTACGGCCTGAACAGCGAAGACCTGGGGGGGCAGACCGGCTTTCTGGCAGAAGGCCTGGACGGCATAACAGCCCTGCTGGTGGATGGCGCCATCATCGGCATTGAACTTCCACAGTCCGTTGCCCTGACGATCATGGAGACGACACCGGGTATCAAGGGCTCAACGGCAACAGGCCGAACCAAGCCGGCAATGCTCAACACAGGCGTCGAGATCCAGGTTCCGGAGTATCTGGAGAATGGTGAAGTGGTGAAGGTCAATACAACGACGGGAAAATTCATCTCTCGGGCCTAGACGACAGCGGCCGCACTATAACAGTGCTTTTGCCTTGCGGATCGCACCATAATAGCGCACGCCTGTTGTGGTTTCAGTAACTTCTCAATTATCGTCTGTATGCAGATGCGGTTTGTACCACACCACATTCTGCGGTTTCGACGCAGACTTATTGAGAAGTGACTTATTTCAGATATAGAGCATTAATTTTATTGGTATTTTTAGATATGCCGACCCGGCCGTCCGGACCCAGAGTCTGGGAGAAGGTTCTGGCGATCCAGAAAAAAAAGACTGGATTCCTCCCGCCCTGCAGTCTGGAAAGATCAAGAGAAACAATCGTGGCATGAATAATGCTCATAAGCGTTACTCACGGTGTCTGGTATAGTCACGTCCCGACACTAAGGTTTAGTATAGCGGCGTTTAACCAGCCGCCCCGATAATAACCCGATATCCTGGAGATGATGATGGCCTCTAAAGCTCTGAAGATGATGAAAGACAACGATGTGAAGTTTGTCGATCTGCGCTTCACCGATACCCGCGGAAAGGAACAGCACGTTACGCTGCCGACCCATGAAGTTGGTGAAAGTATGTTCACTGACGGAAAGATGTTCGACGGATCCTCTATCGCCGGTTGGAAGGGTATCAACGAGTCTGACATGATTCTGATGCCTGAAGACGCCACCGCTGTAATGGATCCCTTCTCGGACGAGAACACGCTGATCATCCGTTGCGATATCCTCGAGCCCGCCACCATGCAGGGTTACGAGCGCGATCCCCGCTCCGTTGCCAAGCGTGCCGAGGCCTACCTGCAGTCCACCGGTATTGCCGACACCGCTTACTTTGGTCCTGAGCCGGAATTCTTCGTGCTGGACGATGTTCGCTGGAGAGTCGACATGAGCGGCAGCATGGTGAAGATCGACTCTGATGAGGCCGAGTGGAACTCCGAGCGTGTCTATGAAGACGGCAACATCGGTCACCGTCCCAGTGTTAAGGGCGGCTACTTCCCCGTACCTCCTGTCGACTCCCTGCACGACCTGCGCGGGGCCATGTGTCTGGCAATGGAAGAGATGGGTGTGCCGGTTGAAGTGCATCACCACGAGGTGGCGACCGCAGGACAGTGCGAAATCGGCACCCGTTACTCCACCCTCGTAGAGCGCGCTGACTGGGTACAGATCCAGAAATACGCGACTTGGAATGTTGCTCACGCCTATGGCAAGACCGCCACTTTCATGCCCAAGCCTATAGTGGGTGACAATGGTTCCGGTATGCATGTGCACCAGTCCCTGGGAAAAGACGGCGAGAACATCTTCGCCGGTAACCAGTACGGTGGTCTGTCTGAAATCGCACTCTACTACATTGGCGGCATCATCAAACATGCCCGCGCTCTGAACGCCTTCACCAACAGCTCCACCAACTCCTATAAGCGTCTGGTCCCCGGCTTCGAAGCGCCGGTCATGCTGGCCTACTCGGCCCGTAACCGCTCAGCCTCCATTCGCATCCCGTGGGATTCCAACCCCAAGGGCCGTCGCGTCGAGGTGCGTTTCCCCGATCCGACCGCCAATCCTTACCTGGCCTTCTCCGCCATGATGATGGCCGGCCTGGACGGCATCCAGAACAAGATCCACCCTGGCGATGCCATGGACAAGGATCTCTATGACCTGCCTGCCGAGGAAGCCATGGCGATCCCCACCGTCTGCCACAGTCTGGATCAGGCGCTGGAAGAACTGGATGCGGACCGTGAGTTCCTTATTGCCGGTGGCGTCTTTACCGACGATCTGATCGACAGCTTCATCGCGCTGAAGATGGAAGAGGTGACTCGCCTGCGCATGACCACCCATCCGGTGGAATTCGACATGTACTACAGCCTCTAGTCTGACGCCTGCGTCAGTAGGTTGAGAGGAGCGTCTCCCGATTGCGGGAGACGCTTTTTTTATGCCTGTGATAGCCTGCAATCATAAGAAATGATTGTAGAATTGCTGTGTTGATGGATCTGTTTTAGCTGGAGGCCAGTACACCCGCCCAGTAATCCAAAGACCATTTTGCGACATTGATCGCTTGTCCATCGCAACCGGCTTGTCTATGCTTGATGCATGCGAATTCTGATACCAGTTTTACTTGCGGTGCTGACACTTCCGGTGGTGGCAAAGGATGTCTATAAGTGGACCTCGCCCGACGGGGTTATCGACTATTCAGATCAATTCAGAGAAGGCGCGGAAAAGGTTTGGATTCCAGGGCAGTCATCTACCCGTTCCCATGATGGCGAAAAGCGGGATCCATCCAAGGAGACGAATCTGCCGGATGAATCGGGATATGCCGTTTTCGAGATTGCCGAACCGGAGAATGACGCCACTATTCGCAATAACGAGGGCACTGTGGGTGTGGGGCTGAGTCTCTCTCCAGTGCTTCTATCCGGTGACGCCATTCAGGTCTTTGTTGATGGCAATCGGATCGAAGGAGATATCGGCGGTGCAACCCAGTTCACGTTGAATGATCTGAGCCTGGGAACCCATACACTGGAGGCACGAATTCTGGATGAGACCGGAAAACGGTTGATCTCCACACCCATTATCAATTTCCATCTCCGCAAGGCCCCGGTTACCGCTCCCTGATACCGGCTCTGGTTTTGCCACAGCCGTACGCACTATAATGGTGCGGCAGCTCTGCGTTCCATTCCGTTGTGTCCAATAACAGGGAGAGTCATTCAACCTTGTTTAAGGCATATCGATCCGGGAAGTTCTGCTCCGTGGTTACAAACACCCGTGTATGCCCGGTTTGTATGCTGTTGCGTCGTGCAGGAACGGAATAGCATCCCTAACTTTTCAAATTGGTTCGGTTATTGCATGTCAGACAGATATGGATAAACTGCAGCAGACAAGCACGCTGGAAAGACGGGTATTGGAGAATCTGAGCTCCTCGATTCTCCTTTTCGTTTGCCCTGCGAAGCAGGCAAACCCGGCCCTCTGAAAGAAGAGGGCGTCACCCCGATCGAGGGGAAGACAATCCGATTGGCAAGGGCGTAGCTGGTAACGGCTGGGTCTGAAGGAAGCCATAGGAAGTAAGCGACACATAGGCCCGACGCCTGCGTCAGTAGGTTGATAGTGAGCCGCCTGATTGCGGGAGACGCTTTTTGTGCTCAGATAGCCTGCACCATAAGAATGATTGTAGAATTGTGTTGATGATCTGTTTTGCTGGAGGCCAGTACACCCGCCCAGTAATCCGTTGACCATTTTGCGACATTGATCGCTTGTCCATCGCAACCGGCTTAAGTTCAGTGCTTGATGTGCATGCGAATCTCTGATACCAGTTTTACTTGGTGGTGCTGACACTTCCGGTGGTGGCAAAGGATGTCTATAAGTGGACCTCACCTCGACGGGGATATCGACTATTCAGATCAATTCCAGAGAAGGCGCGGAAAAGGTTTGATTCCAGGGCAGTCATCTACCCGTTCCCATGATGGCGAAAAGCGGACTGCATCCGCGGAGCATCTGAATCTGCCGGATGAATCGGATATGCCGCTTTTCGAGATTGCCGAACCGAGAATGACGCCACTATTCTTCGCAATAACGAGGGCACAGGGGTGTGGGCTGAGTCTCTTCCTCCAGTAAGCTTATCCGGTGACGCCATTCAGGTCTTTGTTGGATGGCAATCGGATCAGCGGAGATATCGGCGGTGCAACCCAGTCTACGTTGAATGCACTTTGGAGCCTGGGAACCCATACACCGGGAGGCACGAATTCTGATGAGACCGGAAAACGGTTGATCTCCACACCCATTATCACTTCATCTCCCGCAAGGCCCCGGTTACCGCTCCCTGATACCGGCTCTGGTTTTGCCACAGCCGTACGCACTATAATGGTGCGACAGCTCTGCGCTCCATTCCGTTATGTCCAATAACAGGGAGAGTCATTCAACCTTGTTTAAGACATATCGATCCGGGAAGTTCTGCTCGGTGGTTACAAACACCCGTGTATGCCCGGTTAGTACGCTGTTGCGTCGTGCAGGAACGGAATAGCATCCCTAACTTTTCAAATTGGTTCGGTTATTGCATGTCAGCCAGATATGGATAAACAGCAGCAGACAAGCACGCTGGAAAGACGGGTATTGGAGAATCTGAGTTACTCGATTCTCCTTTTCGACCAGGCTTTTATTTTGAAATACATCAATCCTGCCGGTGAGATGCTGTTTGCAGTGAGTGCCAGACAGGTTATCGGTCAGCGGGTGGATGATCTGATCCACTGTCCAGGTGGAACGGTTGAATCTAACCTGGGGCGGGCCAGCGAATCAGGGCAGCCGTTCACTGAGCGGGAAATTACTCTGCCGCTGGCGGATGGCAGGGAGATCACCGTCGATTGTACGGTGGTGCCGCTGCGGGATAACAGTGGGGAGGAGGAGTTGCTCGTCGAACTGCAGCAACTGGATCGACAGCTGCGCATCAACAGGGAAGAGGAGTTGCTCTCCCAGGGCCAGGTCTCACGCGCCCTCGTAAGGGGTATGGCTCACGAGATAAAAAATCCTCTGGGAGGGTTGCGGGGTGCAGCACAGCTGCTGGAACGGGAACTTCCTGATGAGTCGCTGAAAGAGTACACCCAGATCATCATCGAGGAGGCAGATCGACTGCAGAATCTGGTGAACAGTATGCTGGGTCCCAACCGTCTACCGGAAAAGAGACCCCTCAGTATTCATCATGTGCTGGAGCGTATCTGCAACCTGGTGCAGGTCGAGGCGGGTGATCGACTGAGGATTCAGAGGGATTACGATCCCAGTATTCCCGATGTCGTGGGGGATTTCGATCAGTTGATTCAGGCCTTTCTGAACATCTTGCGCAACGCTGTCCGGGCGGTGGGCAATAAAGGAGTGGTCGGTCTGAAAACACGGGTGCTAAGGCAGTTTACTATCGGTAATGAACGCCACCGTCTGGTATTGAAAGTCAATATCTTCGACAACGGTCCCGGTATCCCCGAGTCACTGCAAAACAGGATTTTTTTCCCCATGGTCTCCGGCAGCAGTGATGGTATGGGCGTGGGTCTTTCGATTGCGCAATCCCTGATCAATCAGCACAACGGTTTGATTGAATTTACCAGTCGTCCCGGCGCGACAATTTTCACCGTATTACTTCCTTTGGAATCGAGCTGATGGAAACAGAGTGTAGGGTTTGGGTAATCGATGATGACCGCTCCATCCGCTGGGTGTTGGAGAAGACGCTGCAGAAGGCGGACATGGTGGTCACCAGTTTTGAAACGGGTAATGGTGTGCTCGATGCCTTGAAGGCAGAGCAGCCGGACGTCATCGTTTCCGATATACGCATGCCGGGGATCGACGGATTGGAGTTGCTGGAGATGATCCAGGCCCGCTATCCATCGCTTCCGGTGATCATTATGACGGCACATTCAGATCTCGAAAGCGCAGTCTCTGCTTATCATAAGGGCGCCTTTGAGTATCTGCCGAAACCCTTCGATGTGGATGAGGCGGTCGATCAGATTCGCCGCGCCTGCCGGCAGCACCTTACGCATTCTCAACCGGTGGATGAGGAGCAGATAGGGGGGCTTGAGATCATCGGTGAAGCGCCGGCCATGCAGGAGGTTTTTCGCGCCATAGGGCGGCTGGCCCGTTCGAATATCACGGTGCTCATCAATGGGGAATCGGGTACGGGTAAAGAACTGGTGGCGCAAGCCTTGCACCGCCACAGCCCTCGTGCCGAGGCGCCTTTTATCGCCCTGAATATGGCGGCCATACCCAAGGATCTGATGGAGTCCGAGCTATTCGGTCATGAACGTGGTGCTTTCACTGGAGCACAGAGCCGCCGTAAAGGGCGTTTTGAACAGGCGGATGGCGGCACACTCTTTCTGGATGAGATTGGTGACATGCCGGCGGAGTTGCAAACCCGGCTGCTGCGGGTATTGGCGGATGGCCAGTTCTACCGCGTGGGTGGTCATGAACCGGTGAAGGTCGATGTGCGGATCATAGCCGCCACCCACCAGAATCTGGAAGGGCTGGTGAAAAGGGGCGACTTCAGGGAGGACCTGTTTCACCGGCTCAACGTGATAAGAATCCATATTCCCGCAATGCGGGAACGAAAAGAGGATATTGCGCTCTTGATGCGCCACTTTCTTGCCAATGCCTCTGAAGAGTTGGAGGTTGAGGCGAAGATTTTATTGCCGGAAACCACAGAATTTCTGCGCCAACTCGACTGGCCAGGTAATGTCCGACAGTTGGAAAATACTGCCCGCTGGCTCACAGTGATGGCTTCTGGTCAGGAGATCCATATCGAGGATCTGCCGCCGGAGCTGCGACAGGAAGAGTCGCGGAGTGAAATCAGTGGAGACTGGCGGCAACAGCTGCGTGCCTGGACGCGCAGCCGTCTGCAATCCGGTGCGGAAGCCCTGCTTGATGAAGCGGGTTCAGACTTTGAGACAGTGATGATAGAGACGGCGCTGGAACACACTGCAGGGCGCCGCCAGGATGCCGCCCGCCTGC
>NZ_JAAVSH020000001.1:2205067-2210395 GCF_011947365.2 endosymbiont of Lamellibrachia barhami | reverse complement strand
ACGTGCGTTCGGTGCGGCAGCATTGCTTTCCCTCAGTGCCGAAGGCGCCACCTCGCCCTGAACATGGCGGCCACACCCAAGGATCTGATGGAGGTCAAAACTGCCTGATGCATGAACGTGTTGCTTTGGAGCACCAGAGCACCGTAAAGGGCATTTTGAACAGGCGAATTGGCGGCACACTCTTTCTGGGGATAGAATTGAGCATGCCGGCGATTTGCAAGCCAGCACTGCGAGTATTGGCGGATGGCCAGTTCTACCGCGTGGTGGTCATGAACCGGTAGAAAGGTCGATGTGCGAATTACGCCCAGCCGCCACCCACCAGAATCTGGAAGGGCTGGTGAAAAGGGGCGACTTCAGGGAGGACCTGTTTCACCGGCTCAACGTGATAAGAATCCATATTCCCGCAATGCGGGAACGAAAAGAGGATATTGCGCTCTTGATGCGCCACTTCCTTGCCAATGCCTCTGAAGAGTTGGAGGTTGAGGCGAAGATTTTATTGCCGGAAACCACAGAATTTCTGCGCCAACTTGACTGGCCAGGTAATGTCCGACAGTTGGAAAATACTGCCCGCTGGCTCACCGTGATGGCTTCTGGTCAGGAGATCCATATCGAGGATCTGCCGCCGGAGCTGCGACAGGAAGAGTCGCGGAGTGAAATCAGTGGAGACTGGCGGCAACAGCTCCGTGCCTGGACGCGCAGCCGTCTGCAATCCGGTGCGGAAGCCCTGCTTGATGAAGCGGGTTCAGACTTTGAGACAGTGATGATAGAGACGGCGCTGGAGCACACTGCAGGGCGCCGCCAGGATGCCGCCCGCCTGCTTGGCTGGGGGCGAAACACCCTGACCCGCAAGATAAAAGAGTTGGGTCTGGATAATGAAAATTGAACCAGTGGAGTGGACTCAAAATCTGAGTGGCACTGCTGTTTAAGAGGTTAGTAGATGGAAACGACAAGTATTGATCTTCCGGGTTGTGAGATCGAATCAATCACTTTGGAGAAGGGGGTTCTCAGGGTGCGCTTCTCCCGTGCATATATCATCAAAACCCTGACAGGTTCGAAAGAGCGCACTCGTTGGTGGCAAGCAGGTGAGATGATATTGGAGGGCGCGGAAGTGGAGGGTGAACTGCCCGCTGCGCCTTGTGTCTGCGACGGAGGAGATGTGGGTGAAAACGTCTATACCTATCGCGACATGGTGCCGCTGCCGCTGGAGAGCCGGGGCCGAGCCCACTGTGCCTTGAAGGTCCGCGACAGCGAGTTGATACTGAAGGCCCATGCGGAGGGGATTAAGTTGGCGATGGATGACAGACCCCACTATATTGAGCATATTAAGCCGGAATAAAAAGAAGGTTAAAGGCGAAAGGTAAAAGACCAAAGGAGACTGTGCCGCCGGATAGGCCAAACATCGTTGCCGGTGCCGGAAAATCAGTGGTTGCTTTTCAAAAGCACCGGCACATACTGTGAAAGCCTTTAGCCTTTAGCCTTTAGCCTTTAGCCTTTAGCCTTTAGCCTTAAAATGTATTGCAAATCCCTGGATTAAGAATAATATTTCTGTTATCTCTTTAGAGGTTACGAATAATATTTATACGAGAAACGGCATTTAAGTGGAGCATCGGCCGTTGCAGATTCATGGCAGGTTGCGCAAAAAACGAAAAAGGTAACCAGTGGATGGCAACGGACGGGCTTCGAATTGCCAGTCTTGGGGGAGTATACAAACTATGTCAGTCGAACTTTACAATAAAAAAGAGCATATCTGTGTCGCTTTTCGGGATCTGGTGACCGGGGATGCGGTGCAGGCCAATCAGTTCCTGATCTTTGACCACGGCCACGCCGCATTACTCGACCCAGGAGGGGAGCTGACCTACTCCCGCCTCTTCATGGCGATCAGCGACTACATGAATGTGAAAAAGCTCGATTATGTTATCGCTTCCCACCAGGATCCCGATATCGTCGCCTCAGTGAACAAGTGGCTGGTGGGCACCGATTGCAAGGTGGTTGTGCCCTCTCTCTGGGAGCGTTTTATCCCCCACTTCACCCGCCCCGGCCGTCTGCAGGGCCGGGTGGTTTCCATACCGGACCAGGGTATCAACCTTGAGCTTGGCAATATCCGGCTGAAAGCCCTGCCCGCCCACTTTCTGCATGCGGAAGGTAATTTTCAGTTTTATGATCCGATAAGCAAGATCCTCTTCTCCGGTGATCTCGGCGCCAACCTGCCGCCGGGGGATCTCGATAAACCGGTGAAAAAGCTGGCGGAAATCCTCCCCTATATGGAGGGTTTTCATAAACGCTACATGAACTCCAACCGGGTTTGCCGCTACTGGGCGAATATGGCGAGTTCCCTGGAGATCAACATGATTGTCCCTCAGCATGGCAGGTCGTTTGTGGGCAAGAAGGCGGTCGCCGAATTTATCAACTGGGTTGCAAATCTCGAGTGCGGGATCGATCTGATGACCCAGAGCCACTATCAGGTACCCTGATCATATAGAACCATCCCAAACCTGCTGCCCAGGAAGGGCTGCGGGAACTATCCGTCAGCCTTTGACCCTGCCAGGTCTCCAATCCAGAAAGCGAGATTCTTTTCCAGAAATTCTTCCATCGGCATGTAGTGGGAGCCGTCACAGGAGAAGGTGAGTCCTAGCATGCCATTCATGATGTTCAGCGAGCTGCTGCGCAGATAGATGGTCTCGTCTGCAAACCGCAATGCCTTCAATCCATCGAGTACGGAACGGATCTGCGCGGGGGTGACCTTGGCTTCCGCTGGGTAAGTGTGCAGTGGATAGACAAGGCTGAGATCGGGGTCGATGATCTCTTCCACGCCGTGTATCCGGTAACTGTATGGATCATCCAACAGCCAGAATGAACAGCGTCCGCTGGAGTAGTGGATTTTTGTGTGGAAGATGCCGTGGGCGGTCATCAGAGCATGGACCGTGTCGTGCACCGAATCGAGCTGATCATCCAGTCGGCTCTGAATCCGCTGTTGCATAAAAACTGTGCCACGCACCGCTGGATCGCCCTTGAACTGCTGCCAGCGTAACTCAGGGTTGTCCAATCTGCTGTCGGTAAGCAATTTGTCGAGGGAGAAATCAGCCGCGATGAATCCCACCAGACCCTTGTCTATGTGCACTGCCTGTAGGGCCGTAACACATTCAGTACTGGAGTACATGCTGCGATAGACCGATGAGAGCATGATGCCCTTGAACGGCAGGTTGTTTTTTAGATAGGGGCGATCCGAAAGGTCACGTCCCCGCCAGGAGCGATCGGCAACGCCCGCACTGATCAGGGAAGAGACTTCGAGGCCATCGAGATCCCAAGCGTAGAGAAAGTCGCAACTGGAGATGTCGGACTGATGATCCAATAGCCGTTGGTCGAGCTGATCTGGATCCTGCCACACCTCAGCGCACTCTTTTGCAAGTGCTGAGAGGGGTTCTCCGATTGCGCTAGCAAGAGCGGCTTTTTTCTCCAGAATGTTCTGTTGTATCGACGACATGAGCACTACATTTGATGATTTAAGGAAGTATCTTACACCGGAATACAAGAGTAAGTGTTTGCTGTTTCATGTTGATGACAGTGAAAGGTTTAACGGTTTGGCACACTCAAGGGTTTCGGATTCGGATAGACTCTAATTCCCATTGGTTATAGGCGAGAAAGACAGCGGTATTTTACGCGCCGATGGAGAGGTAGGGTTAACGGCTCAGGGTGCATTTGGAAGGTTGGTTGGAGAGTATTTCGCATGAAATTGCAACGAAGAGTGTTGTCAAACGTAGCGCCGTTTCTATTTGCACCAACTGTGTCCAGGCGTAAAGAGCCGGTGCTGCACGCTAGACAAGCGGTACTAACAGCGCTCGGTCGGGATGACTTCGCAGTCGCCGGAGCAGTGGTGGCGCGCAATGCCTATGCGTTTCGCCACCTTGACCGTGAGCATGCGCCAGGCCTGATGCGCGCTTTGGAACGGGCACTGAAAAGAAGAGACATAAAGGGCATTCATCTTACACTGCAACAGGCGGTGGTTGCAGAGCTGGTACGGTCTCTCTCGGCAGTGCAGGAGAGTCTCGGCCACTGTCAGGATGCCAAACACCTGTCGATGAAATGCAGCCGGTTATTCAGCATGCTGGAGATGGATCTGGGGAAAAAGGCCTGGGATGAGGGGCGTTGGGCACTGCAGGGTTGCCAGCAATCGATAGGTACAATGGGACTGTTTGGCGTTGGCTGCGTGGAGGCGAACCCTGAAAGGTTCTTACGACACAAACAGACATTGATGGGAATTTTGCAAAGCAAGGGCCTGGTACGTTGATCTCCCGCTCCCTGCCTTGATTCGGCAGCGGAACGGCGCCCACCTCCCTCCGCGTTCACATTCCGTGTACAATTCGCGAAAATCTATAATGAAATGTACCAAAGGAATTTCGCGTGAATATCCTGAAAAACGATAGACTGTTGCGTGCATTGCTGCGCGAACCGGTAGATGTAACCCCTGTATGGATGATGCGACAGGCCGGGCGTTATCTGCCTGAATACAAGGCCACTCGCGCCCGTGCCGGCAGCTTCATGGATCTCTGCCGTAATCCCGAACTGGCCTGTGAAGTTACCCTCCAGCCATTGGATCGCTACCCGCTGGATGCGGCGATCCTCTTCTCCGATATTCTTACCGTCCCGGATGCGATGGGCCTTGGGCTCTATTTCACGCAAGGGGAGGGCCCCAGATTTGAACGGCCGGTGCAGGATGAGGCAGCGGTCACGCTTTGAAGCCGGATGGAGCATGACCGTTATGCGAGGAATGGTGCGCACCATTCGCCGGGACAACCCCTGATGGCCGGTACTTGATCGGTTCTTAAGCGGCGTCCTGACGTTTGCCACCGCTATTGTGGAGGAGCGGCACGAAAAAATTTCAGCCAAAGTAAAGGGGATGATGGTTCCGATCGCCCGAGCGATGGCTGCGGCTGCTGAAAATCGCAGAACCGGTAACGCCTATCTCATGCTCCAGATTGTGGCCGCGCCCAGGCGGTCATGATCTGATACCTGGGTGGTGCTGTGAATCCCCGCAGTACTACAAACGCCTTCCCTGAAATATATGGAACATCATCCAGGCTGACCCGCGGTAACAACCAGAGGGACGTGGCGCAGCTGCAGAAATTCACCAAAGGCGGCGGACCTTTGGTTGGAGCAGATGGCGGCAACCGGATGTGATGCCCTGGGTGTCGACTGGACCCTGTCTGGCGGACGCCCGGCGCAGGGTTGGCGACAAGGCTGTACTGCAGGGCAACATGGACCCCAGACACTTGTCTCACCTGATATCTGGCAAAGAGGTGGGCAAGCAATACGTAACTGAACGAAGTACCA
>NZ_JAAVSH020000001.1:2179305-2204999 GCF_011947365.2 endosymbiont of Lamellibrachia barhami | reverse complement strand
TCGTTACGTATTGCTCATTCATCTTACACTGCAACAGGCGGTGGTTGCGAGCTGGTACGACTCTCCGGCAGTGCAGAGAGTCTCGGCCATCGTCAGGATGCCAAACACCTGTCGATGAAATGCAGCCGGGTTATTCAGCATGCTGGAGATGTCTGGGGAAAAGGCCTGAGGGGCGTTACACTGCAGGGTTGTCAGCAATCGATAGGTACAATGGGTCTGTTTGGCGTTGGCTGCGTGGAGGCGAACCCTGAAAGGTTCTTGCGGCACAAACAGACATTGATGGGAATTTTGCAAAGCAAGGGCCTGGTACGTTGATCTTCCGCGTCATGCCCTGATCCGGCAGTGGCGCGGCATCCCGCTGATGACACCTCCCTCCGTCTTCACATTCCGTGTACAATTCGCGCAAATCTATAATGAAATGTACCAAAGGAATTTCGCGTGAGTATCCTGAAAAACGATAGGCTGTTGCGTGCATTGCTGCGCGAGCCGGTGGATGTTACCCCCGTATGGATGATGCGACAGGCCGGGCGTTATCTGCCTGAATACAAGGCCACTCGTGCCCGTGCCGGCAGCTTCATGGATCTCTGCCGTAATCCCGAACTGGCCTGTGAAGTTACCCTCCAGCCATTGGACCGCTACCCGTTGGATGCGGCGATCCTCTTCTCCGATATTCTTACCGTCCCGGATGCGATGGGCCTTGGGCTCTATTTTACGCAAGGGGAGGGCCCCAGATTTGAGCGGCCGGTGCAGGATGAGGCCGCAGTCAATGCCTTGGGTGTGCCGGATATGGAGGATGACCTGGGTTATGTGATGGATGCGGTGCGCACCATTCGCCGGGAACTCGATGGCCGGGTACCGCTGATCGGTTTCAGCGGCAGTCCCTGGACGCTTGCCACCTACATGGTGGAGGGGAGCGGCACGAAAAATTTCGCCAAAGTAAAGGGGATGATGTTCGATCGCCCCGAGCTGATGCACAGGCTGTTGGGGAAAATCGCAGAATCGGTAATCGCCTATCTCAATGCCCAGATTGCGGCCGGCGCCCAGGCGGTCATGATCTTCGATACCTGGGGTGGTGCTTTGACCCCGCAGCACTACAACGCCTTCTCCCTGAAATATATGGAACAGATCATCCAGGGGCTGACCCGTGAATCAGAGGGACGCAAGGTGCCGGTGATCCTGTTCACCAAAGGCGGCGGACTTTGGTTGGAGCAGATGGCGGCAACCGGATGTGATGCCCTGGGTGTCGACTGGACCCTCAGTCTGGCGGACGCCCGGCGCAGGGTTGGCGACAAGGTTGCACTGCAGGGCAACATGGACCCTTGCACACTCTATGCCTCACCTGAGCGCATTCGCGAAGAGGTGGGCAAGGTGCTGGCGAGTTATGGAAAGGGCTCAGGGCATGTCTTCAATCTGGGACATGGCATCCACCCGGAGATAGATCCAGAGCATGCCGGTGCCTTCATTGAAGCGGTGCATGAACTGAGCAAACCTTATCACCAAGTCTGAGACAGGACCTGGGGGTCGGAGTCAAATTTGATCGAAACGATAGGATATTCAGCACGGTGACCCCTGTTAAATTTGACTCTGACCCCTTCGCCGACCCCTTCGCCACAGTGGGCGAATAACGATGAAGATTACAGTATTGGGCCTGGGACTGATGGGACGGCCCATCGCAGAGCGCCTGCAACATTGTGGGCACGATGTGGTGGCCTGGAATCGCTCCTCAGATCGCCTTGATAGAGCCAAAGAGGCTGGACTCGAGGTAGAGGCGGATCTAATCAAGGCAGTTAAAGTGGCGGACGTCATTTGCCTCACCTTGAGTGATGCCCCGGCGATCCGGGAAGTCTTGTTGCAGAGCGGTGTCAGCGCGGAACTGGCGGGGAAGCTGGTACTGCAGATGGGTACAGTGGCGCCTGAGGAGAGCCGGGAGATCGGCGCAGCCGTGGAGGCTGCGGGTGGCGACTACCTGGAGGCACCGGTCCTGGGCAGCATTCCGGAAGCCCGCTCGGGCAATCTGATCGTCATGGCAGGAGGCTCTGACGAAAGCTACCAGCGTGGACTGCTCCTGCTACGCTGTCTGGGCAAACAGGTGCAGCACGTCGGTTTCCTTGGACAGGGTGCGGCCATGAAGCTGGCGATGAACCAGCTTATTGCCTCATTGACCGCCGGTTTTTCACTCAGCCTGGGTCTGGTACGGTCGGAAGGGATCGAAGTGGAACTCTTCATGGAACTGCTGCGTGAGAGCTCGCTCTATGCGCCGACCTTCGATAAAAAGCTGTCCAAGATGCTGGAGCACGACTACGCTAATCCTAACTTTCCCCTTAAACACCTGATCAAGGACCTGGCCCTGTTTCAGCAGGTGGCCGAAAAGTCCGGTATCGACGCCGGGCTGCCGGAAGCAATGTTGCGGGTGTTTGAAAAGGGCCGCACCAACGGTCATGCCGAGGATGACTACTCCTCCCTCTATGAGGCGATCAATCCCGAGATGGATATGGGGGTGGATCAGGGATGTTAGCACTTACACTATTTAACTGAGAAAGCCATGCAACTGCTGTTCAGTCAACTGCCGGGCCGACACGAGCGGCACCTGATGCGCAAACACGAAAATCTTCTGTTTCCCGAAAGTGAGCGTTCACTAACCCCAGGGATCCTGGAAGAGGCGCAAAAACTCGATCATGAGGAACTGGTGGCCTATATTGGCGACCTGCGCAAACTGGTGGGTGAGGCCATAGCCCTGGGACCTCATGAGCAGAGCGACGTGATACTCAGCCTCAAAGAGCGCCTGGACAAATCCTACGAAACGGCCTGTGGTCTGGCCGACAATCAGTCGGACAACAAAGCGGCGATCAAAAAGTTAATCTCGGTGATCATGCAGGCGGTCTGGAAAGGCGCGGGCAATGACACGCTGGCACGACAGGAACTGGAGCAGGAGGAAGAGGCCCGTAAGTTGCACTACGGGGTGCTGGAGTTTCCCCTGGTTGCCGATCTTCTGTCACCGGATTCAGTGATCAAGGAGGAAGAGCTGATCGCCGTGCTGCTAAGCGAGGCACAGGATGCTTTCGAAGCTGCGGTTACCCTCTTCGATCCGGTACATATTGAGAATCTCTGTACCCAGGGTAAAGTCTTGTTGGAAGAGAGGGAAGCCGAAGGCATCGAAATGCCGGATGCCCGGAGTCGTCTGAGGGAACTGGAGACCCTGCTACAGGCGTAGGCTCGATCAAGCGTAGCGGATCGGGCGTTCTCGAATTGACAGAGCAGTTGGGTTGCCGGTTGCGCTACGCTTGAACCAACCTACGAAACCTCTTCCGCAAAACCCGGTCTTTCATCTGCCAGCAGATTTGCAGCTGGCTTGCCAATAAAATAGCCCTGACTGTAGTCAACGCCGAGGCGATTGACCCTCTCAAATACAGCACGCGAGTGGACAAACTCCGCCACAGTGCTTTTGATATCAATCTCCCTGGCGACATCCACGATCGCCTTGACCAACAGCTGCGCCTCACGGTCGCTATCGAGATCCCTGATCAGGGAGGCATCGATCTTGAGCTGATCCACTTCCAGTTCCAGGATGTGTTTGAAAGAGGAGTAACCGGCTCCGAAGTCATCTATGGCGAGATGGCAGCCATGCGATCTGGCCTGGCTGAGGAAGGATTTCAGGGCGTCATAATCGTCCACCTCTTCGCTTTCGAGCAGTTCGATGGTCATGCGTTTTCCCAGATCAGGATCGCTGCTCAGGCGGTCGAAGAGATACTCTCGAATCTCAGGATCGAGGATATCCTCCACGGCAAGATTAACCGAAAAAGTGTAGTGGCTCGATTGAAACCGGTCGAGGCACTTCTCCAGCATGATGCGGCTGAGCGCGGAGTAGATACGGCTCTCCTTGGCGACCTGCATGAAGGCGACGGGGGTGAGTAGCTGTCCCTCCTCATCCTGGATGCGCATCAGACATTCATAGTGTTCAATCCGTTTGCTCACATTGTTATAGAGTGGTTGGAAAAAAGGTTTGACGGCGTTCCGTCTAACCGCGTTTTTCAGCAGACGGGTGATGCGCTGGTTTGTGGCGACCTTCTCTTCGATGCCCAGTGACGCATCATATCGAAGCACCTTGTTGCGTTGTTTCTTGGTTTGTTGCAGCGCCATGTTGGCTCTCTCCAACAAGGGGGGTTCACTTGCCAAACCTGCACGAATACTGATCTGAACCTCATGTCCGTGGATGTCGAAACTGTTTCGCTCCACAGCATAGACCAGATTTTGCGCGAGTTTCAGCGGGCTCTCCGGCGTCTCAGACGTGGTGATAAGCACGCCGAAGTCGTCGGCGCCGAAGCGAAAAAGACGGCTGTCGGGGCGAGTATGCAGCAGAGTTTTCAGCTGCTTGGATAGCTGGGTAAGGATCTCGTCACCGCCCGCTGTCCCATAGAAGTCGTTGATGTGTTTGAAACCGTCAATATTGAGCATTACCAGCGCCGCATGCCCGGCTGGTGTTTTCTGCGAGGCTTCGAACGCAAACCGGTTGGGTAGCTGCGTCAGTCTATCGGTGGCCGCGCTGGCCTCCAGTTTTCGATGCAGGGCGATGAGCTTTTTATGCTCTCTGTCGGTGCCCACAAGGAGAAAGATGATAACGAAAATGGAGAGAATAAAGCCGAAACCCAGTAGGGTGGAGATACGATTTATCTGTTCTGCTTTATTGAGGCTCATCTCCAGGAAGAGGTGTTTTGCCAGGTGCAAGGTAGCTCGTGTGTCGACCTCCAGTGCCGCCTGCAGGGTATCGCTGTAGAGGCTGAGATACTTCAGGAAGATCTTGGCGTGGGAGAGGAATACCTGGTTAAAACGGGCCTGAGCGTCATTCTTGAAATGGTACTCCTGAAGTCTATTCACACCTTGGCGCAACTCTGTAAGGAAGTCCTTGTCCAGACTGCGAGAGGCAAGAAATACAGCGGAGGTGATGCGGGAAAGTTCCTTGAAATATTGGCCGTCACTCTGCTCAAAAAGGCTGAGATAACGGGCAGTAAGAGAGGGAATATGGGTGGTGGAGTTTTGTATCAATGAGTTGATGGTGGCAAAACGTAGAATCAACTCCTCTTTTTCTGCCAGTTTGACTTCATACTGCCCGAACTCGGCAAGTGTTTCAGCGAATACCGGATCCTGTAGATAGGCGTTCTCTTGAATCTCTGCAATGCGTTTGCGGATCTTACGAAGCTGGCTGTGACTATGGTCAAAATTGTAATAGATGAAGAAAGAGGCCTTGAGCAGATGGAGATCCAACTGCTCTTCGAATCGCTCGATGTCACCTATGGTGTCATAGACTGTGGAGTGGAGCTGCAGCAGACGGCTGGTTTGGGAATCGGTGTAAAAGAAGAGCGCGCCGACGAAGAACGCGGCAAGGACAGCAGCATAGATATTACCCGTGAGAGTCATGGTGTATCGAGGATGGCCGGCATATCGCCAGTCAAAGTATTGAGAAAGGCCATCAACAGGGTGAGCTGATCCTCTGACAACTCAAAACCAAGATTGTGGAAGGCCATCTTTTTCAATACTTTATTCAGGGTGGCCGCACTGCCATCGTGCAGGTAGGGGCCCGTTAGTGCAATATTTCGCAGGCTGGGCACCTTGTAACGGTTCTTGTCGAACGGGTCGCCGGTGCGTTGATGCAGATCACCCTGGTCCTTGCGCCATTCAACTGGAATGACGGCGCCCAGATATTGATAGGAGTTGCCGCCGATATTGATACCGTTGTGACAGGCGGCGCAACCGATCTTTTTGAACAGCCGGTATCCGTCCTGCGCGGTTTTATCCAGTTCAAGTTCACCCCGCAGATAGCGGTCGAATTTGGCGTTGGGGGTATAGAGTGCCTTTTCGAATTCTGCAATGGCATCCGCCATATCGTCTATCTCGACGCGGGATTTTCCGTAGATGGTTTTAAACTGGCGGGGATATTCCGGGTGTCGATTGAGACGCCGGTCCACCTCCTCCAGGGTCAGCCCCATCTCTACAGGGTTGTGCAGAGGGCCGGAGACCTGAGAGGCCAGGTCGTCGGCACGGCCGTTCCAGAACTGGCGAAAGTTGAAATAGGAGTTGAAAACCGTCGGTGAATTCATCTTTCCCGGCCGGTTGAAGATCCCTTCGGAAACGGTACGGTAGTCCGCGCCACCGGTCTCAGGATTATGGCAAGTGGCACAAGAGACTGTCTGGTCTTGTGACAGAATGGGATCGAAAAAGAGCATTTTCCCTAATGCAGCCTTCTGTTTGTCATACTCAACATGCTGTGGAATGGGTTGAATCGGCTCCATGGCAAATAACGCAGACCCAGGCAACAGGGATCCCCCGAGCAGGATGAAAAATCTCCACGGGAGTCTCAGGTGTTTGATGTTTGTCGGGTCGTTATATGATTCGGACATGCGTTATTTTTTCCACAGCGGGTTCAGGGCTGGGCAACCTATAACAGGATTCGTTCAATACCACCGCTTTGTATTTTGCGCTGAAAGTCGTCATACCATGAGTTACCTTGCAAGCGGCGTACAGCCTCTACCACGATATATTCAACATTGAGCCCGGTCTCATCACTATAGCGGCTGAGTCCCTGCTGGCAGGCGGGGCAGGCAGTCAGCATTTTTATGTTGTATCCACCCTCTTTTGACAGCGTCGCTATGCCTTTGTGCAACTCTGCAGATTTACGAAAGCGCAGTTGGGTTGCGATATCGGGCCGACTGGTTCCCAGTGTGCCGGCTTCGCCGCAACAGCGGTCTGAAAGCAGAACCTCCTTGCCGGTCAGTGCCGAGGCCACTACCAGCGGATTGTAGGTTTTCATCGGGCTGTGGCAGGGATCGTGATATAGGTAGTTTGTCGGCTGATCTCCGGGTAGCTTAACCCCTTTCTCCATAAGGTATTCATGGATGTCGAGCAGGCGGCAACCGGGAAAGATTTTTTCAAACTGATACTGCAACAGCTGATCCATGCAGGTGCCGCAGGAGAGAATCACTGTCTTGATGTCCATGTAGTTAAGGGTGTTGGCAATTCGATGGAACAGCACCCGGTTTTCTGTGGTGATGGCCTGTCCTTTGCCGGTCAGGCCGGCGGCATTTTGCGGATAGCCGCAGCATAGGTAACCCGGTGGCAGTACCGTTTGGGTGCCGAGCTCGTAGAGCATCGCCAGAGTGGCCATGCCGATCTCACTGTAGAGACGCTCTGAGCCGCAGCCGGGGAAGTAGAAGACCGCATCGCTCTCCCCAGTGACTTTTGCAGGGTCACTCAAGATCGGGATAGTGGTCTTATCTTCCAGATTCAAGGCGGCACGCAAGGTCTGCGTCTGTAGCTTGACCCGGATGGGGCGGCTGACCAATTCTACTGCCAGGGTGCGGGCCGAGGGTTTGCCTGTGGAGCTGGGGGGCAGCCTGTCGGCTTTGCCCAGCAGGCCAAAATGGCCTGCAAGCCGGTGTCCGAGACTGAGACCCTTGAAACCCCAGTCAGCCATGCCTTTACGCATCCAACGGATGGTGCGGGGGTCGGAAATATTGAGAAAGGTCATCGCGGCCTGGGCACCGAGATTGCGTTTTTTCTGCCCCTTATCCACCAGTATCTTACGAATCCGGGTGGTGACATCACCGAAATCAATGTTGACCGGGCAGGGTTTCTCGCATTTGTGACAGACGGTGCAGTGGTCCGCTATGTCGTTCATCTCGCCGAGATGTTGCAGGGAGACGCCGCGCCGGGTCTGCTCCTCGTAGAGGAAGGCCTCGATGATCAGTCCTGTGCCGAGAATCTTGTTGCGGGGCGAGTAGAGCAGGTTGGCACGGGGGATATGAGTCATGCAGACCGGTTTGCACTTGCCGCAGCGCAGGCAGTGCTTGATCTCGTCGTTGAGGGCGCCGAGCTCACTTGCTTCGAGGATGATGGCCTCCTGCTCCAGCAGGCGCAGGGATGGCGTATAGGCATTCTCCAGGTTGGCGTCTGCGGCGAGCTTGCCGCGGTTGAACCAGTCTTGGGGGTCGACCTGTTTTTTATAGGTCGCAAAGGCATCGAGTTTGTCTTTTTCGAGATACTGCAGTTTTGTCAGGCCTATGCCATGTTCGCCTGAGATAGCCCCGCCCAGTGAGGTGGCCAGTTCCATGATGCGTTCGACGATGCGGTCGGCCTGGTGCAGCATCTCATAGTCGTCGGAATGAACGGGGATATTGGTGTGCACGTTGCCGTCACCGGCGTGCATGTGCAGGGCAACGAATAGGCGGGAGCCTCGAATATCTTGATGGATCTCCCGCAGGGCGTGGCGCAACGGACGCATATCCTGGCCGGTAAATATCTCGTCGAGACGGCTGGCGATGTCCCGGCGATAGGAGATCAGCAGGTCGCGGCGCAACAGCAGATCGATGATCCGGTCCCCTACACGAAGATGCTCCTTCTCGTCTCCGCTGAGCAGCTGGGCATGTTCTGCCGCTGGGGCATCCAGTTGTGCCAGGATCAATTCCCAGCGCCCCCGCGCCTGCTTTACGGCCTGATGGGCGAGGTTGACCTTGTCCTGCAGGATCTTGTGGCTCTCTGCGCTCGGCTCGTTTTCGTCGGCCAACAGCCGCTTACCACAGTCATGCTCCAGACACTCAAGCACTGCGTCGGCGATGCGAATCTTATTACCGACCGACTCTTCGATATTGATCCGCTCCACCTCCCGGCTGTAGTCCGCCAGCCTATCCAGGGGGATCACCACATCCTCGTTGATCTTGAACGCATTGGTGTGGGCGGAGATGGCGGCTGTACGCGCCCGGTCCACCCAGAAATTGCGACGGGCCTCAGGACTGACGGCAATGAAGCCCTCCGCATCCCGGGCGTTGGCAAGCCGCACCACTTGCGAGGCAGCCTCTTCCACCGCTGTTTCGTCGTCACTGGCGATGTCTGCGAGCAGCACCATCTTGGGACGTTCCCGGCGGGGTGCCTTGGTGGAGTACTTGACTGCCTTGAGGTAGCGCTCGTCGAGATGCTCCAGCCCAACCAGCAGCACATCGGGCTGCTGGTCGAGAAAATCCTTGATCTCGACGATGGCCGGCACCGCCCGGCCGATGTCGCTGCCGAAGAATTCGAGACAGAGGGTGCGCGACTGCTCCGGCATGCGGTGCAGTATGAAACGGGCGGAGGTGATCAGGCCATCACAGCCCTCTTTCTGCACTCCCGGCAGGCCGGAGAGAAACTTGTCGGTGACATCCTTGCCGAGTCCCGCCTTGCGGAACATCGAGCCGGGAATCTCCAGGATCTCCGGATCGGCGGTGAGAGGGTTGTGGTCGGCATCGAAACGGGTAATACGGAAGCGCACCCGTGTCTGCTCGTGGATCTTGCCCAGATTGTGCTCGAGGCGTTCGACCTCCAGCCACTCGCCATTGGGGGTGACCATGCGCCAGCTGACCAGATTGTCGAGGGTGGTGCCCCAGAGTACCGCCTTCTTGCCGCCGGCATTCATGGCGATATTGCCGCCGATGGTAGAGGCATCCTGGGAGGTGGGGTCGACGGCGAAGGCGAGTCCGTCCGCCTCCGCCAGCTCCGAGACCCGGCGCGTGACAACACCGGCGCCGGTGGAGACGGTGGGCACCTTGCCGTTGACACCGGGTAGTGAAAGGGTCTCTATAACGCCCAGCTGCTCAAGCTTTTCGGTATTGATCACCGCACAGTGGGGGTCGAGGGGCACTGCACTGCCGGTGTAGCCGGTACCGCCGCCACGGGGAATGAGGGTAAGGCCTGAGTTTATGCAGGCGCGTACGATGGGAGCCACCTCCTCCTCTGTATCGGGGGTGATGACAACAAAGGGGATCTCGACGCGCCAGTCGGTGGCGTCGGTGGAGTGAGCGACCCGTGCCAGGCCGCTGAAATCGATATTGTCCTTACGGGTCAGGCCGATCAGGTTGCGTTGGGTCCTGCGGCGCAGTTCGATTTGCTGCTCGAACTGACAGGCGAAGGTGCTGACGGCACTGCGCGCGGCCTCCAGCAGCTTAAGAGCCTGAGCATTGTCATTGGCCCGCGACTCAAACTGATCGAGCCGATGGGTCAAAGCGTCTATCAGTGCCCGGCGGCGTTCCGGGTTTTGCAGCAGGTCGTCCTGCAGATAGGGGTTGCGGGTGATAACCCACACATCCCCAAGCACCTCGAACAGCATACGGGCGGAGCGACCGGTGCGGCGAGAGCCTCGCAGTGCCTCGATGATGCGCCACATCTCCTCGCCGAGAAAACGGATAACGATTTCACGATCTGAAAAGGAGGTGTAGTTATAGGGGATCTCGCGAATTCGCTGCACTGGCTGTTCGTTCATCAAGCTGCCGGTTGGGATAAAAACAGACCTCGCAAGCATCAATCTCTTCGAGGGAATGGCATATTGTAGCCCAATTCAAAAGTGGAAAGACTTGAGGGTTCTCAAGCAGATTCAGAGGTTATTCTAAAGACGCAAAGGGCAGCAAGTGCAACGAGCAGAAAATTTCGTTGAGGGGCGGGGAATTCTGCTCCCTGGATGTTTAATCCTTGGGGGAGGGAAAGCGTTTATCGTTACCGGTCAGGGGAAGTCGGCGTGGACTTCGTGATCCTCGAGAATACGTTCAATGTTGCAGGCGATATTGAAGTTGCCCTCATCCGATGGATAGCTACGTATGACGCATGCCTCGGCGGATAGCGGCGGCGTGATAGTCTTTCCCGGCATGATCTCCACGGCAAGCTGGGTGCCGGGTTCGAGTGATTGGTCAGACTCCAGCAGTATGCCGCTGCTGCTCAGATTCTTCACCACTGCTGCGGAGACCGTCTCGCCTCCAGCGATGCGGAAACGGGCCGGACATTCGATGTTCATGCGCAGAAAGTCACGCTTTTCGGCATAGTCATTCATCCGCTCTACTCCTCATGTCTGTGACGACCAATTTGGAAAAATTGCAATTCGACAATTTTCCGACATTTTCGATTGAGGATAAATGTAGCAGTCTTTACAGATAACGAAAGTGCTTTTTCTGCCCAGAGAGGCGTTTTGTTCCTGGATTTTTGTCGCGGAGTGTATTTCTGCTGACAGCGTCTTCAAGCGGAACCGGTCTGAACGGGGTAAACTTAACTCGTCTGTTTCCGAAACAGACGTAGGCCCGATCAAGCTTGCGGATCGGGCAAACAGCTAACCGTTTCGCGCAGAATTTTGCAAGGACCCGATCATGATGAAACGCCTACTGTATTGCTTGCTGTTGTTGCCTGTTTTATCGTTGGCAAATGCGGAAACTGTCTATCGCTCGGTGGATGAGTCAGGGCAGGTGACCTATTCCGACACGCCGGGGAAGGGTCGGTCAGATGTGGTAAAGATGCCTTCTGGACCCTCCCCGAAAGCAAAGCGGGAGAGCCAGGCTCGGGAGAAAGAGATCAGGGATGCCGCTAACAAGGCAGGACGCCAGCGGCAGTTGGGTGATCAGCAGCGTGCCGTCGATATCAGCGAAGCCGAACGGAATTTGCAGGCGGCCGAGGCAAGGTTGGACGATGCAAAGATTCTGCGGAATGAAGATCGTCAATCCACGGCGGGAGGAGGCCGTCGTATCCGCCCCGAATATTTCGAACGCATCGAACAGGAGGAGGCGGCCGTGGAGGCGGCGCGGAAAAAACTGCAACGGGCACGCAACTGACGTTGATGGAGATCTACCTGGTTGGCGGCGCACTGCGCGACAGACTGCTTGGACTGCCGGTGATGGAACGGGACTATGTGGTAGTGGGTGCCACCCCGCAGATGATGCTCGAACGGGGCTTCAAACAGGTGGGGAAGGATTTCCCCGTTTTTCTCCATCCTCAGACCAGTGAAGAGTATGCGCTGGCCCGTACCCTGAGAAATCCAGTTTCAGGTAGCCGCTTTTCTGAACCCCATGCCGACCCGGATGTCACCTTGAAAGAGGATCTGGCGCGTCGTGATCTCACCATCAATGCGATAGCCGAGAGTGAAGCAGGCGAGATTTTCGACCCTTTTCAGGGGCGCCGTGATCTGCAGGCAAAGTGCCTGCGGCATGTCTCACCTGCTTTCAGTGAAGATCCCGTCCGGGTCTTGCGGGTCGCCCGTTTCATGGCGAAATACTGTGATCTCGGATTTCAGATCGCAGCCGAGACCTTGTCTCTGATGCGGGAGATCAGCACGGCCGGTTCCCTTGAAACCGTGGCGCCGGAACGGGTTTGGCAGGAGCTGGAGAAATCACTGCTGCTGCCGAATCCCACCTCTTTTATTGAAACCCTGCGGCAGTGTGGCGCGCTTGCTGCGTTATTCCCTGAGCTCGATTGCCTCTGGGGCGTGCCGCAGCCACCCAGATGGCATCCTGAGATCGATACCGGTCTGCATACGCTGATGGCCCTGGCGATGGCGGCCCGTCTCTCCGACGATCCCCTGGTGCGTTTTGCTGCGTTGACCCACGATCTTGGCAAGGGGGACACCTCGGCGGAGATACTGCCCAGCCACCACGGGCATGAAGGACGCGGTGCGCGCATCATCCGATTATTGTGCGAGCGGCTCAGAGTGCCGACTCACTACCGCCTTCTTGCTGAGCGTTGTGCAACCTACCATGGGCACATCCACCGTCTGGACGATTTGAGACCGGGTACGGTGTTGAAGGTGCTGGAGGGGCTGGACGCCTTTCGCCAGCCGGAGAACGTTGCGCGTTTTCTGCTGGTCTGTGAGGCGGATTATCGTGGGCGTGGAGGGTTTGAGGCGCGCTCCTATCCCCAGGCGTCGCGATTCAACGACCTGTTTCACGCAGCGACACAGATCGATAAAGGGGAGTTGAAGCGCATGAAACCGGGTAAGGCGGTGGGAGAGGCGATCCGGGTATTGCGGCTGGAGGCGATCAAGGCTGCGATGTGATACGTAGGAGCGGCGCCTCGCCGCGAGGGCGCGGCTCCTACGTTTTTGCAGTCCTAACCCGCCAGCCGTTCGAAGATTCGAAACCCCGCCACATAGGTGCCGACCGCCGAACCCAGCGTGCTCAGGAAAAAGACCAGCAGAATGCGGGAGACCCGGTTGCGCCACCAGCCTTTGAGAGAGGTGGTATCGTTGCGCAGCGCTCCAAAATCGGCCACCGTGGGTTTGCGCAGATAGATCTCCATGCCTGCGGTAACCATGCCTGCGCCGATGGTGGGATTGAGCGAGGTGATCGGGGCTGCCAGAAATGCGGTGATCACCGTTATGGGGTGGGCGGCGGCCAATAGTGCGCCAAGGGCTGAGAGGCCGCCATTGATGAGTACCCAATCCATCACCAGTTGCCAGCCGAGTTCCGGGCTGCGCATGAAACCGATCAAAAAACCCACCATCACCAGGGCGACGATTGCCCAGGGGATCAGTTTTGGCCAGCGGCTTGGTTTGGGAATCCGTTCGAGGCTTTCGATGATCTTTTTTGGGGGATCTTGCTGAGTCTCCAGATATCCGGCGATACCCTGCATGTGACCTGCGCCGATGACTACCAGCAGGTTTTCATGTCCTGCCTGTTCGATCTCCTCGCGCAGCCGGGCCGACATGTAGCGATCGCGCTCGTCGATGAGTGGGAGGTAGAGGTCCTGCCTGTCTTCGGCAAACTCCGCAAAGGTGGTCTCCAGCATGTCGCCCTCTTTAAGACGTTCGATCTCGGCTTCATCCACCTCCTCTTTGGAGACGATACTGGCGAGCAGCCCAGCGAAGAGGCCGAAACGTTTCCACCAGGCCAGATTACGGGAGACCCGCTTCAGGGTGACGCCGATCTCCCGATCGATAAGCAGTAATGGCAGATTTGCCTCGCGGGCAATGCGGATCGCTTCACGCTGTTCTGCGCCGGGTTCAATGCCGAACTGGTCAGCCAGCCGCTGTTGATAGGCACCAAGGGCCAGGCTTGCCATCACCAGGGGTACCCGTCCCTCACGCACGACTTTGAAGAGATCCATCTTGGCCAGGGCATCGGGGTTTATCAGGGCATTATAGCGACTGGGGCAGAGTTCCACCGCGACGGCATTGTACTCTCCGCTCTCGAGCAGTTCCGTTACCTTCTCGGCACTGGCACGGGAAACGTGCGCGGTGCCCAGCAGGGTAATCCGGCTGCCATCAAGCTCGATATCAATCTGTGGTTCCTGTTGCCCTGCAGTCATCTCTGTTTGCCAGGTGATTTCTGAAAGCGGCATCATAGCAGTGATAAGGAGAATACACAGGGTATCGCAGGGTCGTGGCTGTAAAGAGCTTGACGAACATGTAGTTGCTATTAGATGAATCGGGTAGTCTTATCTGACATCGCCGGAATCAGAGAGAAGCGGGGGGTTGGGATGTTAAAGAGAGTGATTCAGCTGAGCTTGATATTGCTGCTGGTGTTGAGCGGATGTAAGACCATTGATGAACACAAGCAGGTATTGGCGTTGGAGGATACGCTACGCCGGTATGAAGGCACCATTCGTTGGGGCAATGTGGACAATGCCCAGGGTTTTCGCGCCCTCGATGCCGCAGGTGATCCTCTCCCACCGGTCAGAGCTGATCTGAGGGTTACGAGTTACGAGGTGGTCCAGGGACCGACGATGCTCGATGAGACGACGGCGGTACAGATTGCCGATATTCAATACACCTTTGATGAGCGTCCCGTGCTCCGGTCGATCACCGATCAGCAGGTCTGGAAGTACGACGTAACGAAAAAACTCTGGCAGTTGCAGACCCCTGTGCCTCTATTTAAATAGTGTTTGACTGGAAATGCCGTTTTTTACCACGAAGCGCACGAAGATATTATATTGTTAATCAATCTTTTACCTTCGCGCTCTTCGTGTTCTTCGCGGTTAAATATGGGTTTTCGGGCGGACGCTAAGACGCTCAAGTAACTGTGACGACCATAGGGTGCAAACCTGCCCACAATATGCGATTAGGGTGGCTGAGTAGAGGAACACCAATGCAAGGAAATTCGCAATTATCACCAACCTCACGCTTCCTGCTGCTGGCTGCCGCCTTTTGTGGTGCTGGTAGTGAATGAAAGCTGCAGTCTCGCTGCTGGTGCCCTTTCGTTGGCGCTTTATCTCTGGTGATAGCCGCACCACCCCGTTTCTCCTCAAATATTCAACTGCTCTTGGCGTTGTTGATCGTGATCTTGGGTATTGTCGGCACAGGCCTGTTGCTGGGTTGGTTGTGGAGTCTGCTGAACGACTTCATCAATAACCTGCCGAAATATCAGGGCGACTGGCGGCGCAAGTCAGAGCTTTCTGGTTTGGCTGGTGAACAGGGTGTGGAGGTCGATGAGCGTACGCTGACCACCTATTTTGACACAGGAAAGGCCATGGCGATGGCGGAAAAGTCTGAGCAGTCTGGAAATGTACTGACCGAAGCGCTGTTCATCCTTATCACGGTCATTTTTATTCTGCTCGAGGCGGCAGGATTCCGCCGCAAATTACATCTATTTGTTAAAGACCGGAAGCCGCGCTGAGCCATATTGAAAAGATTACCTCGGATATCAAGCGCTATATGTCGATCAAGACATCAACCAGCCTGCTGACCAGCGTGATCGTACGGTATGGCTGCAGGTGTTGGGTGTGGATTATCCGATCCTCTGAGACAACCTTCCTCTTTAGCATGGCTTGCTCCCCTCACCCAGGGTAAAGCCACTCATATCCATCGTATCGGAACCACTGCTGTCGAGGCGCATCTCATCCATCGACATCTCAGGTGCGTCCATGGACATCCCCTGCATGTCCAACTCTGCCCCACCGACAGACTGATCCATCTTGGCCGCCTCCAGCATCTTGGCGGTGGCCTCACGCAGCTTGGATTCGGAATCGATCAGGAACAGGGCAGAGGCCACCACCTCCTCACCGGCCTTCACTCCTTCGAGCACCTGTACCCAACCGTCGCTGTTCTGACCCAGGGTCACCGTGCGCGGTTCGAACTTGCCCGGTGCGCGCACCACGAAGACCTGATCCCGTTCACCGGAACGCACAATCGCTGAATCCGGCACCACCACCGCATCCTTCTGCAACCCGGTATTGAGGGTCACATCGGCGAACATATCCGGCTTCAGGGCCAGTTGCGGATTATCCAGCTCCAGACGCACCTTGATGGTTCGGGTCCTCGCCTCCGCATAGGGATAGATATAGGAGACCCTGCCCTCAAAGGTCCGGCCCGGCATACTCTTCAGGGTCAACTGCGCCTTATCGCCGATACGCACCCAGGGCAGCTCATGTTCATAGACATCGACCTGCACCCATATCTTGGTGAGATCGGCAAGACGGTAAAGTTCGCTCTTGGGGGTCACATACTCCCCCTCGCTCACATTCAGCTTCATCACGATACCGTTGAAGGGGGAGTGGACATGCAGTGCCTTGAACGTCTTACCGCTCTGTTCCAACTCCCGGATCTGGTGTTCCGGCACATCCAGCAGCTGTAACCGCTCGCGGGAGATCTCCGCCATCTGACGGGCACCCTGCCGGATATCGGGATACTCACTCTCACCCAATGTCTTCAGATTGCGTAGCGCCAGCAGATACTCATGCTGACTGCTGACCAGTTTGGGGGAGTAGATGGAGAAGAGGATGTCGTCCTTCTTGACCGGCTCTCCTGTCTTGTTGATGAAGAGTTTTTCGATCCAACCCTCGGTTTTGGGGTGCAGACGGGTGATGCGGGTCTCATCGGCAATCACCCGCCCCAGCGCCCGCACCGAGCGTGAAAACGCCTGGCGTTTGGCCTTGACGGTGCGCACACCGATATTCTGTACCGTCACCGGGTCGATCCTCACCGTGCCGGCCGGTTCATCCGCTGCCCCGCCGTCATCGGCATAGACCGGCAGGTAGTCCATACCCATCTCATCCCTGGTAAAGACCGGAGAGGTGATGGCGGGATTCATGGGGTTGCGCCAGAACAGGGGTTTCTTCCCCTCCGCCTTCACCGGCGCGGCAACCGCAGCCTCCACGCCAGGCACTGTCCAGGGTATCTGCGGCGGATAACCGTTCAGCCAGACACCGGCGCCGATGCCAACCAGTAGTGCGGCAGTCAAACCTATCGGGTATTTATTCATGATTTTTTCTCCCCACCGACCGCAGCCAGCAAACGTGCCTCGGCCTGTTTGGCTTGGCTCAGAGCCTTCCAGTAGGCGATACGAAAGTTGTTTAATTTGATCTGGGTGCGAACCAGGGTAAGGAAATCCACCTTGTCCACTTGATAGCCGGCAAGCATGGAGGCCACTGCCTGCTCAGTCTGGGGGATTATCCCTTTGCGCAGCAGACGGGCCTGCTCCCGGCCCTGTTCATAGTCCGCCAGGGCACGTTCCACCTGTTCACGGATCTCACGGCGGGCATCATCCAGAGCGTAGCGGGCCTCCATCCGTTCGCTGTTGCGCTGATCCACCTCCCGGTCCTGCTTATTGCCCTGATAGATCGGCAGGTTGAGACTGACACCGATGGAGAGAAAATCGCTGCGGGATGAGCCGTCCGGATTGTTTCCACCGCGCAGACCATAAGCACCTTTGAGTGTGAAGTCGGGATAGCTCCCTTTACGCGCCAGCTCCAGTCGCCGATCTGAGGCATCCAGCGAATGCTGTTTCATACTCAGCAGGGGACGCTCAACCAGGGCCTGCTGCAGCCACGCATCTGCACCCTCCAGATCCGCCAGCTCAAGGGGATTTATTGGTTCCAGCTCCACTGATGAACCGCCTGGATGGGCCATCAGGGCTTGCAGGCGGGCGGCCTCACTGCGGCGCATGCCCTGCAGGCGTATCGCCCGTTCCAGCTGGCCTGAAAGCTCCACTTGCGCCAGCAGCACATCCTGCTGCAGTCCCTCCCCCACCCGGTATTTGACCTGCACCACCTGGACGAAGGAGCGCAACCGCGACTGATTGTCCTCTACGGTGGCCAGGGCACGATCCAGGTAGAAGAGATTCCACCAGCTGCGCTTCACATCGCGGGCCAGCTTCAACCGCGCCTCGCGGGCTTTGTCCTGCTTGCCCAAGGCCGCCAGCCGCGCCGCCTCGGCACGCAGCTCAAGCTTGCCGGACCAGGGCAGTTTCTGGCTGATGCCGACCTGAAATTGGGTCATGGCTTCCTGGGTCAGATCAAAACTGTCCAGGGGAAGATTGGCGACATTGAAGGACAACACAGGATCAGGCAAGGCGCCAACCTGACTCGGCCGCTGGGCAGCGGCCTCTGCCCTGGCCTCTATCTCAGCGAGACCCGGATTACCTTGTAACGCCAGGCTCACCGCCTGGTCGATCGACAAGGTACCGGCCGCCTGGCTGTTCTGCCAGACCATACCGCACACAAAGAGAAGGGCGGCACGCACCCGGCGCTGCGAAAAAGAGAACATTGATGGAAACCTGCTGTTTGATTCGGGATTGGCAGCAGGGGGTTCCTCACCCCAAGCGAATTCGAGCCGTCCTGGCGGACGCTAAAACATCAGGGGGTGGAAACGGGATGCTGCCTGCTGAAACGATCGTCAGACAACAGGAGGTATCAGATGCGCAGGCAGCAGAAACTCAGGCGTGGGGGGATTGGAACGGGTGGGGCCGAGAAGGAGAACAGAATCTCATCGCGGGGTGGCCCCCTTACCGGGCGCATATCCGCCAGATCCATGGAGACCAGAACCGGCTGATCGATGCGTTCGAGGATCAGGAGATTGGAATCGCGCTGCGGCAGGGCCTGTTGCAGATTAAGATGACCTGTGTCACAACGACATAGAGTGTCCACCATCTTGGGCATCTGGCAATGCTGATCATCACTCATGACCTTTTGGGAGTTCTCTCCCATCGGCATGGAGTGCTGCCCGAAAGCCGCCAAGGCACCCTGCCCCCAAGACAACAGCAATACCACCACCAAAATCCAGGTGGCCGATCGCAGATTGTTGTCATGAGTCGAGATCATCTTAAAGCGTCTTGTTTCTCAAAGTTGTCATTATGTTCAGATAGAGACACGATATGCTATACGCAGGGGTCGGAGTCAAACCGCACCACAAACGCTGGTAATAACGATGCAATCAGAGCGGTTTGACTCCGACCCCTCCAGAATAGAGACACGATGAATGCCAAAGGGTTCCATCGTTGCGTGCTGAATTTGAGCAGATATTATGGCCAGTCACAAGTCTATTCCATCCCTATCGACCAGCGGTCGACTTACCTGACAGATTGATCCGATCTATCTCTCGACGCCTATGCCATTTCACCAGCATTGTGACGATGACAGGCGCCAGTGTCAGCCCACCCAGTATCAGCACGGTACCGAGCGCCTGCTCCAGGCTCGAGGTTGTCAACTCACCACCGAAGTGAGCCAGCAGAAAACTCATGGGAATAAGACCTGCCAGTGTCGCCAATGCAAAACGCCAAGTCTTGATGGACGTCAGACCGGCGCCATAGCTCACCAAATCAAAGGAGAGAAAAGGTATGAGCCGGGAGACCAGGACCATACCCATGAGGATATTCTGCGAGCCCAGCCAGCCCAATCTCAGGCGCTTGCCGAAAAGCCGAACCATCAGCTCATAACCCAACAGCCGGGCTATCCAGAAAGCACCCATTGCTCCAGTGACGGCACCAGCCACCACGTAGACAGTACCCCAGGTATGCCCATAGGCGGCGCCGGCTGCCAGGGCGATCGGCGCACTGGGGATGGGATTGATAATAATAGCTATCGCCATCAGCGCGATAAGCATGACCGGCCCCCAGTATCCCAACGCTAAAACCCAGACTCTCAGTCGATCGACATCCGTGACGATAGCCATTATCCCCATCTCCTTTAGCAGATAGTAAGCAGAGACAAGAACCGACACAAAAAGCCCAAGCAAAAAGATTCGTCGAACCATGGAGCTTACCCGGCCATCTTTCGTGACAGATACGAACAGAGAAACATCACCTCTCCTTCTACTTGGGCGGCTTATTGCAACAGGCTGGGGGCGGCGCTTTTGCATTGTCTCTGGCGTTGGTATCGGAAAATTGAAACCAATTACCCTTGAACCGGCTCCACCAATTATCCAATGGTGGAAAGCCGGTGTTTTCCAACACATCGACAATCACCTGGTAGGCCGATTGAGTGGCATCGTAACGCACAATGACCTGATGTTTTTCCACATCCGCAGCCACCTTGCAAACTCCCGGCAGAGCACTGACTGCTCGTTCCACTACCATCGCGTCAGCAGCATGCACCAGTGCCGGTATTTTAATCCTGTGCCTGACTTCCCAGGTGCCTACAGGTTTCAGGGAATCTTGTGTTTTCATCATTGGCTCCAGACTAGTTTCAACCACCCAAATCCTTTCGCTTTTGCTCGAACTCCTTTTGATCAATCTCACCCCTCGCGTAGCGCTCCTTCAGGATGTCGAGTGCAGACTTCTGCTTTCCAGGTGGATTTTCACTACCTCCCCCAGCCGCCTTTACCGCCCACACGATCGCAACGATCAAAAGGATCCAAAACAACCACATAAAACCACCACCGAAACCCATACCAAAACCGTTTCCCATCATGCTGAGTCACCTCGTTAAATCTCTACACGTTTGAGCCTGAGTGCATTGGTGATCACGGAGACCGAACTGAAGCTCATGGCAGCGGCAGCGAGTATCGGTGAGAGCAACAGACCAAAAACGGGATAAAGTACACCGGCTGCCACCGGCACACCGAGAGAGTTGTAGATAAAGGCGAAGAAGAGGTTCTGCCGGATGTTGCGCATGGTCGCCCGGCTCAAGCGTCTGGCACGCACAATGCCGCGCAGGTCACCCTTGACCAGGGTTACGCCGGCGCTCTCCATCGCCACATCGGTGCCGGTGCCCATGGCGATACCGACATGGGATTGCGCCAGGGCCGGGGCATCGTTAATGCCATCACCCGCCATGGCGACCGTATGACCCTCCGCCTGGAGTTTCCTGACGATCTCGGCCTTCTGATCCGGCAACACCTCCGCCTCGACACGGTCAATACCGAGCTTATCGGCTACAGCCTGAGCGGTGGTATAATTGTCACCCGTCAGCATGACCACCTTTACGCCCTCGGCATGCAGATCACGAATAGCCTGTGGTGTAGATGACTTGATGGGATCAGCCACACCGATCAGCCGGCACTCTTGCCATCTATCGCCACGAACATGACAGTCTGGCCTTGTGCACGCCCGGATTCTGCCTCAGCGGGTAACTCACCCGGATCAATTGATAACGCCTCCATCAGTGTGAGGTTGCCAAGCGCCACCGCTCGTCCATCAATGTTGCCGCGCACGCCCTGGCCGGTGATCGATTCGAACTGGTCAGTAGGAGCCAGACTGATGCCCCTCTCTTCTGCGCCACGCACAATGGCCTCCGCCAGCGGGTGTTCACTGGCCCGTTCCAGACTGGCAGCGAGATGCAGCACCTCATCTTCACCGAAGCCTTCGCCACTCAGAACTGAAACCAGTTGCGGCCTTCCCTCGGTCAGGGTACCGGTCTTGTCCACCACCAGCGTATCCACCTTCTCCATGATCTCCAACGCCTCGGCGCTCTTGATCAATACACCCAAGCTGGCCCCCTTGCCGGTGCCAACCATGATCGACACGGGCGTCGCCAGACCCAGTGCACAAGGGCAGGCAATGATGAGCACGGCCACCGCATTGATCATGGCGTGGGCCAGACGCGGCTCCGGTCCAAAGAAACCCCAGACAATCAGTGTGAGCACCGCAATCAACACCACCGCCGGCACAAACCAGCCGGCAACGATATCCGCCAACTTCTGGATCGGCGCCCGTGAACGTTGGGCCTCGCTGACCATGTGTACGATCTGCGCCAGCAGGGTCTCGCTGCCCACCTTCTCGGCCCGCATCAGCAGGCTGCCGGTTCCATTCACCGTTGCGCCGATCAGGGATTCACCCGCAGCCTTTTCAACGGGGATCGGTTCGCCGGTGACCATCGACTCATCCACCGCACTGCTGCCGTCCGTGACCACGCCGTCCACAGGTACCTTCTCTCCAGGCCTTATCCGCAGGATGTCGCCAGGCATGACCTGCTCCAGAGGGATGTCATCCTCGGTGTCATCGGCACGGACGATACGGGCTGTTTTGGGGGCCAGCCCCAGCAGCAGCTTGATGGCGGCATTGGTGCGGCTGCGGGCACGCAGTTCCAGCACCTGGCCCAACAACACCAGGGCCGTGATGACGGCTGCCGCCTCGAAATAGACTGGGACTGTTCCACCTTCGTGCAGCATGTTGGGCGGAAAGATGCCGGGAAACAGCAGGGCGACGACGCTGTAGCTCCAGGCCACCGCCACACCCAGTCCGATCAGCGTAAACATGTTGAGATTCCAACTCACCACCGACTGCCAGCCGCGCACAAAGAAGGGCCAGCCACCCCACAGGACCACCGGCGTGGCCAGGGTGAACTCGATCCACTGCACCGTCTTCATGGATAGGCCACCCGGTAACCAGTTGGGTACGAGATCCGCCACCATGGCCAGCAGAAAGAGCGGCAGGGCCAGCAGTGTACTTACCCAGAAGCGGCGGCTCATGTCGATAAGTTCTTCGTTCTTCTCCTCCACCTCAATGGTGCGTGGCTCCAGCGCCATACCACACTTGGGACAGGGGCCTGGGTGATCCGTCTGGATCTCTGGATGCATAGGGCAGGTGTAGACGGCACCCGTCACAGGCTGATGAAACGCACCATCGGGGTCGGAGTCAAACCGCCCACTACTATCATGTTTTTCTGACACCTTTACGCGGTTTGACTCCGACCCCTGTTCATTCAGAAAGGCAGCTGGATCGGTTGCGAACTTCTTCTCGCAGTGTTCACTGCAGAACCCATATTCGATATGGTCATAGAGGTAACGGTGAGGACTCTCGGGATTGACATCCATGCCACAGACCGGATCGACACCGTTCCAGGATTCAATTTTCTTTGCCGGGTGTCCCATTGTTGCCTCCTTAGATCTCAGTGTGACAGTGACCTTCACTGCCTTCGACCGACTCGATGATATGACAGATGACAGACACTGTTGCCATCGGGGATTCCGTCAGGCATAAGATCCCACTGCTCAAGCGCCTGCTCCATACGCTCCTGGAGTTTCATCATCTCCTCGATCTTGACACGGTTCTCCTGAATACGATGCTGGATCCTGCGTACGAAAATCGTCACGCTGGCGACTCACCCAGTTCTGCATGTTGAGGTGATCTGTTTGATCTCGTTCAAAGTAAAACCAAGATACTTGGCCATGCGGATAAATCGCAACCGAGCCGCATCATGTAACGTGAAGAGGCGGTAGCCGTTCTCCTGCTGTGCTGCAGGCTGGATCAGACCAATACGCAGGTAGTAACGCACCGCCGACCAACATCATGCCTAATGCAAGTTCGTTGACTGTAAGCATGGGTTCAATCTTCCTGCCAGCCGCTGATCGGTAACCAACTGGTCTGTGTTAAGCCTACAACCTATGCGTTACACACAGGTCAAGGGTATTTGCCCCTGCCCAGCATTTACTCCACAACACTTCCCCCCATCGCCTCGCGTACACGAAGGAGACGGGAACGCACCTCTTCACGCAGAGTCGACCACGTCGTCCCAGTCAGCAAATTCAGCACTGCCTCGGCAGGATGCCAAACCCTTCCTCCTTCAGGGCCGCAATCACCTGTTGCTCAATCTGATCCATTTCGCCCTGGAGCCTGGTTGCAAAGCTATACATGCTTCTTTTCCTCATGATTAATTGACAGTTATGGTAATTTTTTCCGAGAGCAATGGCGGGTCCTGGGGTTCATGCTGCTCATCGCCCAACAATAACTGCAGCGTGTGTCTTCCAGATAGCAGTTCCAGCATGACCTCGGTCTCACCCCTGTCAAAGTGAATATGGAGAGGATCACGGGGAATGGCTTCATCCATATCCGGCAACTGCTCCACATCCACCAGAAGATGATGATGGCCCGCGGTATGCCGTCGCTTGCCTGTGGTCCCGGCAGGCGTAATACCGAAACCCTCGATACCAAATTTCACTTTGAATGGACTTTTTACCACTGCACCATCCGCAATGCCGATGAAATAGATCTTTGCCTCTTCCGGTGGCGAGTGCGCCCCCGAGATGGGTGTCACCAGCAGCAGTGCCATTGCCAGAACGGGTGTGATGGCGGAAACAAGCCTCTTCTTAATCATCTCTATCTCCTACTGGTTCCGGCTGGCATAGACGGTGGTTTTCCCGTTTTCCTGGATGGTCACAACGTTATATGGATCTTTCCTCGGCCCTTCCATCCCTGGCGAACCCATGGGCATGCCGGGTACGGCAAGACCCTTGATCGGCGGTTTCTCTTTCAACAGACGGGCAATCACATCGGCAGGCACGTGCCCCTCTATGATATATCCCCCAACCTTGGCGGTATGACAGGATTGCATGTTACGCGGCACGCCCAACTCTGTTTTGATCGAACTCATATTGCGCTGGTTGTGTACCTCCACCTTATAGCCATTCTCTTTCATATGGCTGACCCAATCCTTGCAGCAACCGCAGGTCGGACTTTTGTAAACCACGACATCAGCCGCCTCAGCGGGTTGCTGGCTGAACAGTACGCCACCTACAACCAGCGTGATCCCGGTCAGCAACCAGGCAGCGAGTTTTCCGTAAACGGGTAATTTCTTCGATTTCTCAATCTTCTTCTTTGTCATAACTTTTCTCCTGTAACCTTATTTATTTCATAGGATTCGGAGTCAAATTTGACTCCGAGCCTTCACCATCTACAGATATCAGCCCTTATTGATTGGCTGCATGGGTTTTCCGGCCTGAGCATTCCGCTCGTGCCACACACGATAGATCTCATCGGACCAGTGGGTCTGCACCCAGGCCAAAATGTCGTCAATCTGTTGGTCATTCAGCTTGCTGGCAAACTCAGGCATGGTACCGCCCAAAGGAATACCTCCACGCTGCACTGTCCGCCGCAACACGGATAGCGGATGGTGCCAAGTGTGGGCAGCGCCGTTCAATGGCGGCGGCGGGTACTTGCCATCCGCACCAGGTTTTTTCCAGTCCGGCGTGCCAGAAGCATCCGGCATGTGGCAGCTGGCGCAATTCGTCTGGAACAGTAGATTGCCGCTCGCAACCTGCTCCTGGTTGTACCAACGCTGAACGGACGGAGATACTGGCGGCGAAACAACCGGTTTATCGACGCTGGCCGCTGCACCTTGCTGCTCGCTGCAACCAGCCAATACAACCAGACCCATCAATGGCAACAGGCTCAACAATCTTCTCTTCATTATGTATTCGCTCCTTTTCGAACAGTATTTGTGTAGGATGCTGGTGAGCTTGCGAACCGCATCTGTTGGGTTGTTCAATGACGCAATCGATGCGGTTCGTTCCTCACCAGCATCCTACATTTTCAGAGATGTTTTGAACCCAAAGGTCAGAACCAGGCGCGGATGCCGGCGACGATCTGAACATCGCTGGTATCCTCACCCTCGTCTCTGGCAAAGTCGGCGGTCTGGCCGAATTTCCCCGTCCAGTTGACACCTATGTAGGGAGCAAACTCCCGCCGTATCTCGTAGCGCAACCGCAGTCCCAACTCCATATCTGAAAGACCGGAGCCGATGCCGACCGCCTCGTCATCCTTGCTGTAGAGATTCATCTCGACCTCTGGCGACAGGATCAACTTCTGCGTGAACATATATTCGTATTCGGCATCCAACCGGGCGCCGATCTGTCCTGACTCACCGATAAAGATTCCGGCATCAACCTCGAACAGATAGGGCGCCAGGCCTTTGAAACCGAGGGCCAGGAAGTCCCGCTTCGGATCCGGTTTTATATCCCGTCGCCAGCCAACCTGGAGATCCCAGAATGGTGCGAT
>NZ_JAAVSH020000001.1:2162366-2178727 GCF_011947365.2 endosymbiont of Lamellibrachia barhami | reverse complement strand
CAACAGCAGCGTCTTCGTGCTGGTCTCTACCGACAAGGCGGTCAACCCGGCCAACATTATGGGCGCCAGCAAGCGCGCAGCGGAGATCTTCTGCCAAAATCTCAATGCACACTCCAACACCCGGTTTATCACCACCCGTTTCGGTAATGTGCTCGGCTCAGCGGGTAGCGTGATTCCCCTCTTCCGCAAGCAGATCGCCGCAGGCGGGCCGGTCACAGTGACCGACCCCCGCATTGAGCGTTACTTCATGACTATCCCGGAGGCCTGCCAGCTGATCATGCAGACGGTAGTGCTTGGGGATGGCGGTGAGATCTTTGTGTTGGACATGGGTGAACCGGTAAAGATCAGCTATCTGGCTGAACAGATGATCCACCTCTCTGGTAAAAAGCCGGGGGAGGATATCGAAATCGAGTACATTGGCCTGCGCCCTGGAGAGAAGCTGTTCGAGGAGCTGTTCCACGAAAAAGAGACGCTCGACAAGACCCGGCACGAAAAGGTGTTACTCGCACGCCACCGCAAGGTGGACTGGGACGGTCTCAATGAGACCATGAAAGTGGTTGCCGAAGCCTGTGAATCCATGGACATCCAGCGACTGAACGAGGCGCTGCACTCCCTGGTGCCGGAGCACGGCCCCCAACCGAACGGGCAGTCCAGCACCAACGAGGGGGATACCATCTATCTGAAAAAATAGCCGCCGCTCAGGGGATCTCGACCTTCGTCTCCGGGAGCGCCTCCTGCAGCGCCTCTTTCAACACCCGCTTGGCCTCATCATCACCGTGCACCAGACGCACCTCTGCGGGCGGCCTGCGCATACCTTTCACAAATCGCACCAATGAATCCCTGTCGGCATGGGCCGAATAACCACCCAGCGTATAGACACCTGCCCTGATGGTGTAGCGTTTCTCATCGAGAAAGACATAACCGCCTTCCGGCCCGTAGCGCTGAATGGCTCTTCCCGGCGTGCCTGCCGCCTGATACCCCACAAACACCACATCGGTACGAGAATCGCCGATCAGCGCCTTGAGATAGTTGACGATTCGTCCCCCGCTGCACATGCCGCTGGCGGCCAGCACGATAGTCGGACGGGCCGTCTTTTGTAGATAGTTGACGGTGGCCAGATGATCCCGATGCTCTCTGATGGTCGTCATCTGCTCGAAGCTGAGGGGATGACGGCCCTGCATGAGGCGGCGTTTTGCCTCGCGGTCCCAAAACGGTTGCAGACGCCGGTAGACCTTGGTGAATTCGCTGGCCAGCGGCGAGTCAACGATGACCTCCACATCATCCCAATCAATATTCCGACCCGCCTTGCGGCCACGACACTGGTGGATAATCGTTTCCAGTTCATAGAGCAGTTCCTGGGTGCGTCCAATACTGAAGGCCGGGAACAGGATCACACCCCGGTTGGCAAAGCAGCGCTCCACCACCGCCTGCAGCCTATTGCGACGCTCCTGTCGCCCCTCGTGCAAACGATTTCCATAGGTACTTTCCAGCACCAGCAGGTCCGCTGAATAGGGTGGCTTTGGGGCGGACAGCAGGGGCGCATAGGGAGCCCCCAGGTCCCCTGAAAAGATGATCTTTTTTTGCTCGCCGGCAACCTTGGCCTGACATTCGATATAAGCGGAGCCAAGAATATGTCCGGCTGGCTGAAAACGAATCTTCAGGGAAGTCCCGCTGGAGGTCTGTAGAACCACTGCCCACTGAGCATATCCAAGGGGCTTGAGTCTCTTTTTGATACGTTTGAGGAAACGGCGGATCAACCCTTCGTTACGGGTAACGCCTATTCGCAGCGCATCTTCGAGCACCAGGGGCAGCAGTTCTGCGGTGGGTTCGGAACAGTAGATCGGCCCATCGAAGCCTGCCCCAATCAGCCAGGGAATGCGCCCGACATGGTCGATGTGGCAATGCGTCACCAGCAGCGCCCGCACCTGGCGGATATCGAAGTCAATCTCCAGCTGATCCGCGTGGGCACCACCGGGGGAGGCCTCTTCCCCCTGAAACAGGCCACAGTCGATGAGTACGCTGTTTCCAGCACCGACAAACAGTTCGTGGCAGGAACCGGTAACGCCTGTCACCGCTCCGTGGTGAATGATCTGAAACTCGTCCATGTGCGAAATCAGCGAACCAGACCGGCCTCCACCTCATCCCTTTTGGCTTTGCCTTCAAGTGCTTCGATCAGCGCCAGGGAAAAGTCCATCGCCGTCCCCGGCCCACGGGAGGTGATTACCTTGCCGTCCGCAATCACCGGCCGCAGGTCCACATCCACGCCCGGCAGATCCATCCCGTCCAGCACGCCGGGATAGCTGGTGGCGGAACGGCCCTCCAGCAGTCCGGCGCTGGCCAGCACTTTGGGGCCGGCACAGATTGCCGCGGTGTAACCCCCCTCCCCCGCAAGGCGCTGCAGCAGACGATGGATGCGAGGATCCTGATCCAGATAGTCCGCGCCGGGCAGTCCGCCGGGCAGCACGATCATATCGAACGACTCGTCCACAACGGCGTCGAGGGTGGTGTCGGGCAGGATAGTCAAGCCTTTAGCGGCTTTGACCGGTTGATCATCGAGGCCGGCCGTCACCACTTCCACCCCGGCACGGGTCAGTAGGTCGGTGATGGTGGCGGCTTCGAGTTCTTCACAGCCTTGGGCGAGGGGGACGAGGACGCGTGCCATATTCTTCTCTCCTGGTTTGTCAGATGCGAGGCCGGCACAAGCTGCACCCCCTCGCGTTCGAGCAGCGGTAACATCTCCGCCAGAATCTCCAGGGTCTCTGGATGCGGATGACCGATGCCAACTGCACTGCCGTCTCTCTTTGCCAGACGAATCAGGTTTTGGAACTGCGCCCGGATCGCCTCCGGATCCCGCTCGTTGTCGAGAAAGACGTTGCGCCGCGTGACGGCCACCAGATTCTCCCTGGCCACCGCTTCAGCCTGGGTCTGGTCTGAGGTACGACTGTCGATAAAAAAGAGGTCCGAATCTCTGAGCGCTGCCATCAGCCAACGCATCGCCTCCAGATCACTGGTCATTCGGCTGCCCATATGGTTGTTGATGCCGGCCACATACGGGATCGATGCGATGTCCTCAGCGAGTGTCAGGACAAATGCATCCCGTTCCATGTCCATCGTCAGACCGCCCGCGCCCAGCGGATAGTTTTCGTTCGACTCCATCGGCAGATGAAGCATCACCTCTCTCTCAGTGGCGTGGGCGATACCGGCCTGCACTTTGGCAAACGGGGTGTGCGGCAGAAACGAGTATGTGATGGCGCCCGGCAAGGCCAGCGCTGCCTCACCGGCTTCACGCCGGTTGCCCATATCGTCGATGATCAGCGCGATAAAGACCGGGGAGTTCCCGGCACCCACTGCCACATCCGCCTGGGCTCCCGGCATAACAATGGCGGCAAACCCCAGCAACAGGCGTTTACATGTTTGCCGGAGGCCGCTCATCAGCCTGCCTTGCGTTTTTGCAGAATCACCAACCCTTTCAACAGATTGAGCGCTTCACTGAGCTGGTAGTCCCGGGCCGCCAAAGAACCCTTACTCTCTTTGTCGTCCTTTTTCTTCCCTGCCCGTTTTTTTGCTTTCCCATTGCCGTTTTCCAGATGCCCGGAAAGGTCAGCTTCTTTCAACGGCTTCACGCCATTGTCTTTCGGCGCGGACACCTCCACATCTTCCAGCTCAATGTCGGGCGTGATGCCCTCCGCCTGGATAGATCGGCCTGAAGGGGTAAAATAACGGGCGGTGGTCAATTTCACTGCCGAGTGTTGATTGATCGGGATAATGGTCTGCACCGAGCCCTTGCCAAATGTCTGCTTGCCCATGATGACCGCACGGTTATGATCCTGCAGCGCACCGGCGACGATTTCCGAGGCTGACGCCGAACCGGCATTGACCAACACCACGATGGGCGCGCCCTTGAGCACATCGTCCGGCGCCGCCTCAAAGCGCAGCGCGGAGTCGCTCACCCGGCCTTCGGTATAGACGATCAGCCCCTGTTCCAGAAAGGCATCGCTTACGGACACCGCCGCATTGAGTACCCCTCCGGGGTTATTGCGCAGATCGAGCACCAATCCCTTCAGTCCCGCCTTTGCTGACGCCTCCAGTTTGCGTACTGCCTTCAGCATGTCGTCGGCGGTATGCGACTGAAACTGGGAGATGCGCACATAGGCAAAGCGCTCATCCAGCAGCCGGCTCTTGACGCTGGTCACCTTGATGACCGCACGCACCACCTCGATCTTCAGGGGTTTTTCCACCCCCTTCCGGGCAATTGTCAGAACAAGACTGCTACCGGGCTTGCCGCGCATCATGTTAACGGCCTCGTTCAGGGAGAGCCCCTTCACCGGCGTATCATCCAGCCGCACAATCAGGTCACCGGCAAGGACGCCTGCCCGCTGTGCCGGGGTATCGTCGATGGGAGAGATGACCTTGATGAAGCCATCCTCCATGCCCACCTCTATGCCGAGGCCACCGAATTCACCACTGGTGCCAACCCGCAGCTCTTTGTACTCCTCTTCATTGAGGTAACTCGAGTGGGGATCAAGATCGGAGAGCATGCCGCGGATAGCACTCTCCAGCAGTACCTTGTCTTCCACCGGCTCCACATAGCTGGCCTTGATGCGGCCGAAGATGTCGGCAAAGGTGCGCAGCTCCTGCAGCGGCAGTTCGACGGCCTGCTTGTCAGGCTGGGCTGCAGCAAATCCCGCCACCGGCAAACCCATCCCGAATAGAGCACCGAGGCTTAGTATATAAAAGCTGTGAAACGAAGGCTTCATCCCATTCTTCCTGCAAACATCGCGCTCTGGCGATAAAATTCAATAGTCGGTTCAGACTGATTAAGACCGCTTCCACACAACATAGTGCAATCTGACCTTGTGGTAAGCGTGTAGGAGGTGGTGAGCTTGCGAACCGCATCGTTCGCGGATTCCAAACCCGACTGATGCGGTTCACAAGCTCACCGGCATCCTACACTCTATTGTTTACGGCGTGTGAGCGAACCACACTGATTCGCTTGCCTTTGGTACGCCGACACCACTTCTTCGGGTTCACCGCCGCGCCATTATGACGAATGCCAAAGTAGACCCCAGACGTACTGCGGCCGCCGCTGCTACCCACCAACGCCACCACCTCTCCCGGATCGACCCACTCGCCCGTCTCCTTGAAGAGACTCTGGTTGTGACCGTAGAGGCTCATATAACCGTCACCGTGATCGACAATCAGCAGCAGTCCAAAACCCCGCAGCCAATCGGCAAAGGCCACGCGCCCATAATGCACCGCCTTGACCTCCCGCCCCTCGGGCGCGGATATCAGCACGCCGTCCCAGCGCAGTTTTCCAACCTTCCTGGGAGAACCGAAACTGGCCGCCAATCTGCCTTTTGAGGGCCAGGGCAGGCGGCCTTTAAGTTGACTGAACGGTTTATGCGTAAGGCGCTCCATTGGAATGTCCGCCAACGCCTCCTGAATATTCGCCAACAGGGATGAGAGTTGCTTCTCATTGGCCTTGAGCTGATCCAGCTCCTGTCCCCTATTGCGAAGGCGCGCATTGAGTGCAGCTATCACCCGCTCCCGGCCAACCCGAGTCCGCTCCAGTTGCTCTCGCTCCGCCGCCTCCTTGGCCTGCAGTTGTTGCAGTCGCTGCTCCTCTTCTGAGATCGCCTGCTCGATTTTGGCCAGACGCTGCAGACTGTCGCGAATCAGGTTCATGCGGGCCAGGCGCGCATCGTTGAGGTAATCGTAATACACCATCACCCGGCTGACCACGGCGGGATCCTGCTGATTCAACAGAATCTTCACCTTCTCCTGCCTTCCCATGATGTAGGCGGCCCGAATCTGCTGCTCCATCGTCTGGCGATGAAAATCGAGTTGCAGCCGGGCGTCGGCCCGCTCCTGTTCCAACTCCGCCATGCGCTGGCGCTGGCGATCGAGGCTCACGGCGATGACCCGAATACGCCTGGCCAGATCACCGATGCGCTCTTCGGTCTCCCGCAGTGCGCTGTTATGCCCCTGGCGCTCACCCTCCGCCGACTGCAACTGAGTCTGTAGTTGCTTAATACGGGCCTTGACCCGGGCCAGCTCCTCACTCTTTTGCTGCAGTTGCGCTTTTTCAGCCGCGACGGAGACGCCAGGTATCGCAGCGCACAGCACCAATGCCAGCAGCGTGGCGGCGGCACCGGCGCGTTGGATCACTCCGCCTCTTCCTCAAATCTGATCAGCGCATGCCCTTTCATCTCACCGGGCTGGTCGAGCGCCATCAGTTTCAACAGGGTCGGAGCGATGTCGCACAGGGCGCCACTCTCATCCAGGGTCCCCTCCCGGCCGACATAGATCAACGGCACTGGATTGAGCGTGTGGGCGGTATGGGGCTGGTGGTGGGCAAAATCCTCCATCTGCTCCGCATTGCCGTGATCGGCTGTAATCAACATCTCCCCGCCCGCTTTGTGCAACGCTTTCTGAACCCGGCCAAGACAGTGATCGATGGTCTCGATGGCCTGCTCCGCCGCCTCCTGAATACCGGTATGGCCCACCATGTCGGAGTTGGCAAAGTTACAGATGATAACGTCATATTTGCCACCTCTGATCGCCTCTACCAGATGGTCGGTCACCTCCTCCGCACTCATCTCCGGCTTCTCGTCGTAGGTCGCCACTCTGGGTGAGGGCACCAGAATGCGGTCCTCTCCTTCAAACGGCTCTTCACGGCCGCCATTGAAGAAGAAGGTGACATGGGCATATTTCTCCGTCTCAGCCAACCTCAACTGGCGCATGCCCAGCTTTGCAATATATTCGCCGAATCCGTTCTTGAGCCGCTCGGGTGGGAAGGCGACGGGGATTTCGAAACCTTTGTGGTACTGAGTCAGACTGACAAAAGCACCAAGCGGCACCCATGCATTGCGCTCGAAATCGGCAAAATTCTCCTCGATAAACGGGCGCGTCAACTGTCGCGCACGATCTGACCGGTAGTTGAGGAAGAACACCACGTCATCCTCTTCGATCCCCACCCGGGATCCGCCCTCTGGCACAATCGCCGTGGGTTTAACGAACTCATCGGTTTCACCGCGCTCATAGGCTTGCAGCAACCCTTCACAGGCGTCCGTCGCGCTGTAATCCGCACTACCCTGGGTCAGCAGATCATAAGCGACCTCCGTCCTGCACCAGCGGTTATCACGATCCATCGCGTAGTAACGACCCACGATACTGGCAATCCTGCCGGTGCCCAATTCGGCGAAGACATCGTTCATCGCCTGCAATGATGCCTCGGCGCTTTTCGGCGGCCTGTCACGCCCATCCAGGAAGGCATGCAGATAAACCTTCTTTACGCCCCGATCAACCGCCAGTTTCACCATCGCGTGAATATGCTTTTCATGACTGTGCACACCACCGGGCGAGAGCAGACCAAGGATATGCACCGCCTTGTCCATCTCCACCGCCTTGTCCACCGCGCTGGTGAGGGTCTGGTTGGAGAAGAAGGAACCGGTGCGAATGGAGCGACTGACCCGGGTAAATTCCTGATAGACCACCCGGCCGGCTCCCAGGTTCAGATGACCCACCTCGGAATTGCCCATCTGCCCGCCAGGCAGCCCGACTGCGGCGCCAGAGGTGTGGATCAGGGTATGGGGATACTCTTTCCACAACCGATCCCAAACCGGTGTGCTGGCCGCAAGTATTGCGTTTGCACTCTCGTCTTCTCTATATCCCCAGCCGTCCAATATGAGAAGGACGACAGGTTTTGGCTTATCCGTCATGACAACTCTCTTACTTCTCTTTCGCTCTGCAACGGGATGTCCACCCCGGCAGGTTGCTGATAAACCTTTGCATTAGAACACTTTTCAAATTTTCAGGCCAGAATGCCCCATCCTGACATCGTCCTGCTTATCAGGGAAAACCCGAATAAATCAGGGGGTTCTCAAGCCCTGTTAAAACAGCGTATTATTGTATTAGTCATTAATAAGGTCATTTCCATGGAACACAAATTCGGTAAACCCAACAAACCCGTACTGAATGCCGATACGGCCGAATTCGATACCCTGTTTGCCACTGACGATGATATCGACCGTGCCTCCCGCTCGCTGAAGGCCATGTCCCATCCGTTGCGACTGAAAATCCTCTGTACCCTGGGTGATCAGGAGATAAGCGTCCAGGAGATTGTCGATCAGGTCGGCACGTCCCAGAGCAATATCTCACAGCATCTTGCCATCCTGCGCGACAAAGGCATTCTCGCCTCACGGAAAGATGCCAACCGGGTCTACTACCGGGTCAGTGATTTCCGCACTTTACGGCTGATCGGCATGATGCGCGAAGTCTTCTGCACTCACGCCTGATACGCCTTGTCATGCACAGTTTTTGAGCTCCGGGTTACCCCGGAGCTTGTTCCTGTTATACACTCCCCCACTTTCCAAACTCTTTCTGGCTTATATAGAGGCCCCTGAATGCTGCAACAACTCATCGAGTTCTCCACCAACCACTTGATTCTGGTGCTGGCACTGTTGGCGGTTGGCGGGCTACTGGTCCATAACCTGCTGCAGGGCAACAAGGGCTCCGTGGATCCGACCGGCGCCACCGTGATGATCAACCATCAGGATGCTGTGGTGCTTGACATTCGTCCCGCCGCCGATTTCCACAAAGGCCATATCATCAACGCCATCAACATTCCCATGAACGGTTTTGCCAACCAACTTGGTTCTCTGGAAAAACACAAGGACCAGCCGATCATCGTCAGCTGCCGCTCCGGCGCCCAATCCGCAGGCGCTTGCCAAACACTGCGCAAAGCGGGGTTTGAACAGGCTTTTAATCTGCGCGGCGGCATCCTGGCGTGGCAGAGCGCCGACCTGCCGATAACGCGCAAAAAATAAAATTTTCACGAAAACGAAGGAATCAGCACCATGTCCGAAGCGAAACAAGAGCAGCCGAACCGAGAACTCTCTATACAACGCATCTATCTGAAAGACGTCTCTTTTGAAACGCCGAACTCTCCGTCCGTCTTCCAGAAGGAGTGGAAGCCGGAGACCAACGTCAACATGATTACCGAGGTCAACACCTTGAGTGAGAACATCTATGAAGTCGTTCTCAATGTTACCGTAACCACCAAAGTCGGCGAGCAAACCGCCTATCTCGCGGAAGTGCAGCAAGCGGGAATCTTCTCCATCAGCGGCTTTTCGGATCAGGAGATGGGCGCGGTTGTCGGCTCTTACTGCCCCAACCTGCTCTTCCCCTATGTGCGCGAAGCGATCTCCGACATGGTTACCAAGGGCAGTTTCCCGCAGATGGTCCTGCAGCCTGTCAATTTCGATGCCCTCTATGCCCAGCACCAGCAGGAATTGGCAAAAAAGATGGCGGAAGGCGACAGTGGCAAAACCCATTAAGCCATCAGACACTGCCATCGCCGTACTGGGAGCAGGATCCTGGGGCACGGCCCTGGCCATCCTGCTCAGCCACAATCAGTATGATGTGCGTCTCTGGGGACACATCCCTGAGGAGATCGAACGCCTACAGCAGGATCGCCAGAACCAGCACTTTCTGCCCGATATTCCCTTTCCTGAATCTCTGAAACCGGAAACCGATCTCAACCGGGCGCTGTCCGGGGTATCCGAAGTGCTGGTGGCGGTACCAAGCCACGCCTTTAGTACTGTTGTGCAGACCATTGCCCCGCTGCTGGCGCCCAGCGTTGGCGTCTCCTGGGCTACCAAGGGATTCGAGCCCGGCACCCAGCGTCTGCTCTCCGATGTCGCCAGCGACATCCTGCAACGCCCCGAACTTGCGGTCATCTCTGGCCCCACCTTTGCCGGCGAAGTCGCCCGCGGCCTGCCCACGGCGGTCACCGTTGCTTCGGAATCCAGCGCCCATGCAGAGAGAGTCGCCGCCTATCTGCACGCATCTTGGTTTCGCGCCTACACCAGTCGCGACATCACCGGCGTACAGGTCGGCGGCGCCAGCAAGAATGTATTGGCCATCGCGGCAGGCATTGCGGACGGCCTCGGTTTCGGCGCCAACACCCGTGCCGCACTGATTACCCGTGGACTCGCAGAGGTCATGCGGCTTGGCCAGTCCCTCGGGGGCAAGACGGAAACCTTCATGGGGCTGGCCGGCCTCGGCGACCTGGTACTCACCTGCACCGACAACCAATCGCGCAATCGGCGCATGGGGCTCGCCCTTGCCCGCGGCCTGACCATCGAGCAGGCAAAAGTAGAGATCGGCCAGGAAGTGGAGGGCGTACAGACCGCCTCCGAGGTCTACCAGCTTGCCCGCAAGATGGACGTTGAGATGCCGATCTCGGAGCAGGTCTACAAGGTGCTCTATGAAGGTTTGCCGCCGAAGGAGGCGGTTCACAGCCTGCTCGATCGGCGCCAGAGGGCTGAGGACTAGGCCGTTCGCGCCTGGATTGATGGGGTCGGAGTCAAACCGCGCAAACTATGGCGGTTAAAACGACGTGGTTGAGGCGGTTTGACTCCGACCCCTGACATTATATAGCCCCGTCAAAACCCTGCTGCCTCCACGCCTCGTAGAGGATAATGGCAACGGCGTTGGAGAGGTTTAGACTGCGATTTTGCGGTTGCATCGGGATACGCAACAGCTTCGAATCGTCCAGCCCATCCAACAGCGGCTGGGGCAGACCGCGACTTTCCGGCCCAAAAAGCAGGGCATCCCCCGGTGCAAACCCGACATCGGCGTAGGCCCGCTTCCCCTTGGTAGTACAGGCAAAAAGACGGGGTGGTGCAACCTTCTGCAGGAAGGCCTGCAGCGAAGCGTGCTCCTGCAACTCCGCCCACTCATGGTAATCGAGTCCGGCCCGGCGCAGACGCTTGTCGTCGAGCTCGAAACCCAGCGGGTGGATCAGATGCAAATGGCTACCGCTATTTGCGCAGAGGCGTATGATATTACCGGTATTTGGTGGAATCTCCGGTTCGTATAGAACAATGTGGAACATTCTGCTCCGTGTGACCTCAAGTTAGAAACAGATGCAAGTGACGATGACCCAAACTGACCCATCCCCCCTGGCGATAGAGTTCTGCGGCATGCCCTTCAGCACCCCAATCGTGCTGCTCTCCGGCTGTGTCGGTTTTGGCGAAGAGTACACGCGAGTCAAAGGTTTTAGCAACCGCGACGCCGGTGCAGTCTGCCTCAAGGGGACGACCCTGGAACCCCGCCCCGGCAATCGGCCTCACCGGGTCTACGAGACGCCGGCAGGTATGCTCAACGCCATCGGCCTGCAAAATCCCGGGGTTGACAAGGTGGTGAATGAGATCCTGCCCTCTCTCGACTTCAGCGAGACCCGCTTCATCGCCAATGTCTCCGGCTCTTCGGTGGCGGAGTATCATGAGGTCACACGGCGTTTCGACGACTCCCCCATCGACGCCATCGAGATCAACATCTCCTGTCCCAATGTAAAGGAGGGCGGCGTGGCCTTCGGCAACGACCCCGCCATGTCTGCACGGGTGGTGGAGGCCTGCCGCAAAGCCACCAACAAACCACTGATCACCAAACTCTCCCCAAATCAGACCGACATCGCCGGCAATGCCAAGGGCTGCATCGAGGCCGGCAGCGACGCCTTCTCGGTGATCAATACCCTGATGGGTATGGCCATCGACATCGAAAGCCGCACACCGGTTATCGGCAACAACCAGGGCGGTCTCTCCGGCCCGGCCATCAAACCGGTCGCCCTGCTCAAGGTTCACCAGGTCTATCAGGTTTGCCGGGATCACAATATCCCAATAATCGGACAGGGCGGTATCACCACGCCGGAAGATGCCATTGAATTCATTATCGCCGGGGCCAGCGCCGTAGGTATAGGTACAGCGCTCTTCTACGATCCGCTGATCTGCAGCAAGATCAATAGTGGCATCGAGGCGTATCTAGTGCGGCACGAACTGCCCTCGGTGGACCGGCTGGTCGGAACGCTGCAACTCCATCAGCAACCGGCACCCAGGTGCGGCTGCTGAGCTTAACAAACGACACTAAGCCATGGCAGTAACCGGACAACATCCGCCACCCGAAATTCTTGGCAAACTCCATCCCATGGAGGGGCTAAGTGAAGATCAGCTGAAACTGCTCTCCCATGCGCTCCATCTACGAACAGAGATCCGTGGCAAGAAGCTCCTTTCGATGGGATCCAGGGACGCCTTCAGCCTCTATCTGCTAAAAGGCCGGGTAAAACTGGAAACCGCCGATGGCCACGTCTCTGAGATCGAAGCGGGTTCAGTTCAGGCGATGAACCCGATCGCTCATCTGATTCCCAGACAATACGATGTCGCCGTAGTTACACCTATCGTATATTTTCTCATCGACAACCGTCTCCTGGACGGCTTGACCAATGACAGCCTTGAAACCCTGGCAAGTGAAGAGCTCGCCTCCCTCAACGGCCAATACGAAAAAGACGAAACAGAAAACCGGCTCTCCCAGGCATTGCTGACGGATCTGCAAAACGACCGGCTGATCCTTCCCAGTCTGCCCGATGTTGCCATCAAAGTCGGGCGCGCCATCGAAGACGAGGATACCGATGCCGAGCACCTCGCCAGGATAGTCCAGGCCGATCCGGTTATCACCACAAAACTGATCCGTGCAGCGAACAGTGCGCTCTATGCCGGCCTGTCGCCCTCCGCCAGCTGTACTGCCGCCATCATCCGCCTGGGAAACACCACCACGCACAAGCTGGTTCTTACCTTTGCCTTGCGCGAACTCTTCAACGCACACTCCAGAGTGCTACAGGATCAGATGCGTAAACTATGGAAACACAGTACACAGGTGGCTGGCATCTGCTTCGTACTGGCCAAACTTTCACGACGCTTCAATCCGGAACACGCATTGCTGGCGGGACTTCTGCACGATATAGGTGAAGTGGCCATCCTGAGTTATGCAGAGAATTTTCCCGAAATCGCCAACAACGAGCAGCAGTTGGAACAGGTGATGAAGGATATGCGCGGAGTGATCGGTTGCCACATCCTGACCGCATGGGGTTTCCTTGAGGATCTGGTTGTCGTTACCCGAGAGGCCGAGGACTGGACCAGAGAGCGCCCTGAAGAGGCTGATTACACCGATCTGGTGATTGTCGCGCAACTCCATAGTTACATTGGCACACCGGAAATGAAAACCCTGCCGACCCTCGATAGGGTGCCTGCATTTCAAAAACTCGATATCGGCGATCTCACCCCTGAACTGAGCATCCAGATTCTGGAAGATGCTGCCGACCAGATTGCCGGCGCTCAGGCGCTACTTAACAGTTGATTCCCATCTGCCGCCAGCAAAATAGATCCGGATTTTTCACTCTGTCGGAATTTTTAACACCCTGTTACGGAACTGGTTCACAAAAATGACTGCTGCGCCAGAGCAGCTTGCCTATTAACTTCATAAATCACTTAATTAACAATAAGATAGCGCAACAGCAGGCAGATAGAATTAAAACGCGGTTCTGTCGGATCTTTTTACAGTCAGTCGTAATAAAAATTCACAAAATTAATTAATTATCATAAATAACAAAGAATTAAAAAGACTGGCACAGGATCTGCATATAACCATTTGCAACATTTTGTGACTACTCAAAAATAAATAAAGCGAGATTAATAGATGAACATTAAAAATATCATTACCGGCGTCATCTGCAGCACTGCGCTGATTGCCGGTTCCGCGTCAGCTTGACGCTCTACAGATTCAGCAAATGCCGATGGGCTTCCTGGGTTCTGATCGACAACGATGCCGATCTGAACACTGATCCCAATGTCTGGATTTCCACAGGCGTCAATGATCAGGGCGAGTTCAACGCCTTCTGGGAAAACAATGGCTCTGGCGGTCTGGCTACGGCTGACGAGTACTCCGTCGCCTACTTCGGCGCTGACGGCGGCAGCTTTGACCTGAGCGGTTTCGACGGCATCAAGCTGAACTTTGAAAACAGCTCTGACATGACAAAGCACGGCGTTGACTTCTCCCTGTGGATTCGTGATCAGGATGGCAACATCACTGAGAGTGCTGCCGCTGTTTCCGTAGAGAAGAATCACACTGGTTTCAATACCATCTCCTTCGCCAGTATTGCTGGTTTCGATGCCGCCAATATCCAGGGCATGGGTTTCAGCGTGGGTTACGACTTCAGTGATGACAATCGCACCCCCGGCCAGATCCACGGCATAGTTCCTAAGCCTGCCGCCCTCGCCCTGATGGGCCTGGGCCTGCTGGGTCTTGGTGCTGCACGCCGTCGTAAAAGCTAAGCAATACCCGCTACGCTTTGAGCGATCGAACAGACCCCGCTTCGGCGGGGTTTGTTTAATCTGGGAAGAAATCATTGACGCCTGTGGAAATCCAGACATTGGGATCAGTGTTCAGATCGGCATCGTTGTCGATCAGAACCCAGGAAGCCCACTCGGCATTGTTGAATTCGTAGAGCGCCGCAGACGCGGAACCGGCAATCAGCGCAGTGCTGCAGATGATGCCTGTAATGATGTTTTTAATGTTCATGTGTCTCTCCGTTGAGAAAATTCGTAATTTGCCTAAACAGTTGCACCCAGCGTGCCAACTTTTATAACCTTATGTTTTATATATAAAAACAAATACCCAAGAAGACCAAACGCCAACACTTTGTAAAATTATCCGACATGTAACATTTATTGACACTTCTAGAAAAACAGCATTAACCCACTGTATTTATTAAATAATTAAAAAACCCCCTCAAAATACAAATTATATTCCTCTTCAAAATGTAAAAACCCCATTATGGACTGTAAAAAATTCCGACAAGCCAGACATTGTCGAGGATGCCCTGCAAGCACCCCTTGTGAGCCCACCCCTATTTTTCCGGTTCAGGCCCCAGGAAATCGGCAATGACTCTTGTCTCATCGCTGCTATCAAGGATGATCTTCACGATCATGGTCAGAGGCACCGACAGGAACATGCCCACCGGACCCAGGATCCAGCCCCAGAACACCAGAGAGAGAAATACGATCAGCGGGGAGAGTCCCAGACCACGCCCCATGAAACGGGGCTCAATCACATTGCCAACCAGATTGTTGACCACCAGGTAGCCGACTGCAGTCCAGAGTGCAGCCCCTGCACCCAGCTGGATCAAGGCGAGCAACACCACCGGTATCGCTGCAATGATGGAGCCGATGTTGGGTATATAGTTAAAGAGGAAGGCTACTGTTCCCCAGAGGATCGGATAATCCACACCCAACACCTGCAGCCATACCGCAATGATCACGCCGGTCAGCAGGCTGGTTGAGGTCTTGATCGACATATAGCGCTTGATATCCGAGGTAATCTTTTCAATATGGCTCAGCGCGGCTTCCGGGTCTTTAACAAATAGATGTAATTTGCGGCGGAATCCTGCCGCCTCGAGCAGAATAAAAATGACCGTGATAAGGATGAACAGCGCTTCGGTCAGTACATTTCCCAGACTGCTCAGGACTTTTCCGGCCATCGCCATCGCCTTTCCTGTATCAAAATAGGTGGTCAGCGTACGCTCATCAACCTCCACACCCTGTTCACCCAGCCAGACCAGAAAGCTCTGACTTTGTGCCGCCAGCCGCTCCTGGTATTTCGGCAGGTTATTGATAAAGTCGTTCAGCGAACCACCCACAAGCCAGCCCAACAGCAAACCCGTGCCGACGATGCCCAAGATCACGATCAGCAACGCCAGTGCGGTTGGAATGCCTCTCTGCTTGAGGAGAAACAGGGGTGGTGCGGCTATCACGGAGATAAAGAGCGCCAGCAGAAAGGGCACCAGCAGCGAGACTGCGGCTTTCATTCCCGCTACCAGCACCACAAAGGCGGCAGCCAGCAGCAGGAAGCGTGAGGTTGGTGATAATTGCGAATTTCCTTGCATTGGTGTTCCTCTACTCAGCCACCCTAATCGCATATTGTGGGCAGGTTTGCACCCTATGGTCGTCACAGTTACTTGAGCGACTTAGCGTCCGCCCGAAAACCCACATTTAACCGCGAAGAACACGAAGCGCGCGAAGGTAAAAGATTGATTAACAATAAAATTTTTTCGTGTACTTCGTGCGCTTCGTGGTAAAAACGGTATTTCTGGTCAAACACTATTTGAATAGAGGCACAGGGGTCTGCAGCTGCCAGAGTTTTTTCGTTACGTCGTACTTCCAGACTCAAGTTGATCGGTGATCGACCGGAGCACGACGCGTCATCAAAGGTGTATTGAATATCGGCAATCTGTACCGCCGTCGTCCTCATCGAGCATCGCCGGTCCCTGAATACCTGTAACTCGTAACCCCTGTGATCAGCTTCGATCGGTGGGGAGGATCACCTGCGGCACGAGGGCACGGAAACCCGCGGTACGTCCATGAATGCCCCAACGAATTTGCGTTCTTCTATACCGGCGTAGCGTGACCCAACGCCGAGCTACCTGTTTGTGCGAAGTAAAATACGTAACCGGAACGGTGCGTCACCGT
>NZ_JAAVSH020000001.1:2117595-2162106 GCF_011947365.2 endosymbiont of Lamellibrachia barhami | reverse complement strand
TCACCCCCACATCGCTTTGGGGGACTACCGCAGCCTGTCCCCCAGAGAAGGCACCGGGTTGGGAGACCTCGGCATTCTCACTGATACTGACCACCAGGTTGCCGTGGGAGACGGCTGCGGGATAGACCCGTACCTGACTGTTGATCACCACGGTGCCGGTACGGGAGTTAATGATGACCTTTTATAACGTATGTTTCCCGTGAGGTGGAGTTCGATCTCGGTCGGATCACGATGATCATGGGTCGTGCGCAGGTTCTTCAGATCAGCATAGGTCAGTACACGGCGACCGTTGTTACGCAGGCCGACACCGGGATCATCCAGCCGGTACTGGGGAGCGTCCGCCCGCATATCCACATGGTGTATTCCGTTGGCATGATGTACAGGATTGGCGGTGAAATCAGAAGGATTGGGCTTCATGGCCGGTTTCGCTGCTGGTGTCGGCGCCATCTGCATTCCACCCATATCCATGTCAGCCGCCATATCTGCATACCACTCATATCCATATCTCCGGCCGTCTGCATACCGGCATCATCTTCCCATCCGGCATCTGGTGCTGGCTGTGATCCATACCCGACATGTCATGCCCGGCATGGTTCATCATGTTCATACCCATGTCGTCATGCCCCAGATTCGGTACCGGGTCCATCTCGGGGATCGTGGCCGTCAATGAGAGATCGGGTGTCAGGGTTCCTCTGGCATAACCAGAGCGTGCGATATCCTGGGCGAAGATGGTGTAGGCCGTGTCATCCTTGGGCTCGACGATGACATCATAGGTCTCCGCCACACCCATGCGGAACTCATCCACGGAAACCGGCTCGATGTGCTGGCCATCCGCCGCCACCACGGTCATCTTCAGGCCGGGAATGCGCACATCAAAGAAGGTCATGGCAGAACCGTTGATGAAACGCAGACGAATCTTTTCACCTTTTCTGAACAGCCCGGTCCAACCCTCCGCCGGGGTCTGGCCATTGGTCAGGAAGGTGTAGGTATAACCAGTCACATCCGACAGATCGCGCTGGCTCATGCGCATCTGATTCCACATCTTGCGGTCGTTCCAGGTGGCGGTCAGCCCCTTCTCCTTGATGTCTTTCATCAGGTCCGCGTGGGTGCGCTCATTGAAGTTGTAGTAGTGGCTGAGCTTTTTCAGTTTGGCATAGACATTGGTGGGATCTTCATCGGTCCAGTCGGAGAGCATCACCACGTAGTCACGATCGTAGGTGAAGGGTTCAGGCTCCCTGGGATCGATGATGATGGAGCCGTAGAGACCGGTCTGCTCCTGAAACCCGGAGTGACTGTGGTACCAGTAGGTGCCGCTCTGGGTCACGGGAAACCGATAGGTGAAGGTTTCACCGGGTTTGATGCCTTTAAACCCTGTTGCAATGTCCGGTACGCCATCCATGGCACTCGGCAGGATGATGCCGTGCCAGTGAATGGAACTTGTCTCGCGCAACAGATTGGTCACCTTGAGTGTCACGGTATCACCCTCGCGCCAGCGCAGGATCGGCGCCGGCAGTGAACCATTGACGGTGGTGCCAATCCGCGGCGCACCGGTGAAGTTGACCACCTGCTCACCAATAGTCAGATTGAAATCGGTGCCGCGCAGGGTTTCAGGCCCCTGCTGTTTCATGACGGCGGCCAGCGCGCTGGATCCCAGCCCCAGCCCAGCGAAGGCACCACCCATCGCCACGCCTTGTACAAATCGGCGGCGCGTCAGGCACGCCCCTTTGATCGGGTCGTTAATACTACTCATGGAGTTAATCTTCCTCTGCAAATCAGCGGCAAACACAGAACCGCTGACTATCTAGTCAACAAACAGTTGTCAGGCGATCACTGATAAATCAGAGATCAGCAGCAAGGAAGTCAGGCCCTGGGTGGGCGGAAGAGAGAAGAGGAGAGTTGGCTTACAAAACCCTTGTCCGCCATGGGCAAAACGGGCGTTACGGCAAGATGGGTAGGAAGTAAAAAAAACGGCAGTAGCGCAAGTACACAGGATGCACACTGACCGGATGAGCAGCTATGACCGACACAGCCATCGTCAGCATTACACTGTTCACAATCGTGTGCCGCCTGGTCCATAACCATGCCTTCATCATGCATATTCGACATCTGATGCACGCTCCCCTCCTGGTCAGGAGAAGCGGCAAAACCAGCCATTGCACCCTGCAACGGAGATAACCCCAGCAAAAGTGTCAGGAGCAGAGCCAGCAATTTGTCAGATAGTCGAGGCATACAGCTAGATAATACTGAGATTCATTCTTATTTCAATTAATTTTTCTGGCAGTCAATTTTTAAAAAAGTTCCATCTCTTTTGTCGGTCAGAGGCCGAAATCAAACCAAATGCAATAACAGGATTGACTTCGGCCCTCTGGAAGTGACCCCTCACCGCAGGCCGTGATGCAGGCCAATCAGGTTCCCGGCTCTCCCCTGTTGCTCGGGAGTCAACACAGCATACAGGCCACGACTGGCGACGGTGACCTTTTGCATCTGTTCCAACCCCTGCTGGTGGAAGGTGAAGCGCTGTTCAGGCGCTATCGTACCCGATCCAAACATGGTCTGCCGATGAGATAACATCACGCCGAGTTTGCCTTTCACCGCCCCTTCATAGGTGTTCCAGGCATCTTCCTGGTCGGCCGAAATATCCAGCGTGCTTTTAAGCCCTGTCAGCTGTTGATCTGCATAGGCAACCGGATCACCACCCATCATCCAACCTGGACCACCACCTGGCCCGTGCATTCCACCCGGACCACCCATCATCCCGTGGTGACCACCCCAACCAGGACCAAATCCAGGGCCAAATCCTCCGTGGGCGAATACACCGGACGCCACGCTGATAACGAGTGCGGAAGCGGCTGCGATACCCAGAAATTGTTTAGTCGTCTTTTTCATGACTCTCTCCTTTTTGCGTTACAGTAAATCGAATTCAGTTCAGCCTCTTGGCTTGATTATTATTAAACTGCACTTGTGTAAGCCGTCTGTGTCGAAAAACAGGCTTTTTGTAATCTTATGTAACAAGGGTCTGGAAAATTACCGGGCGTTACAATTCACTACCGCACAGATAGAAAAAACACGTTAGTGTCCGTTCAGAAAGAAAAACTCTCGCCAAGACGCAAAGAACGCAAAGTTCTAACTTTTTGTTTCCGAAAGAATACAAAATGCTTTCTTGGCGCTTTTGCGAGAGAAATATTCGCGTTTCTGACCGGACACACGTTAGATTTGCAGACATGAACACCCATCAAGATCACATATTGGTCGTCGATGACGACCCCGAAATCCGTCATCTCCTCAAGACCTATCTGGAGAAGAATGGTTATCAGGTCACCACGGCGGCAGAGGGCAACGGCATGTGGATGACACTGGACCAGGCCCGCATCGATCTCATCACCCTCGACCTGATGCTGCCCGGCGTTGACGGAATGGAGCTGTGCCGCACGCTACGGACACGCTCCAGGATTCCGGTGATCATGCTGACCGCAAGAGGTGACGAAATGGATCGCATCCTGGGCCTGGAGATGGGGGCGGACGACTATCTAGCCAAGCCTTTCAGCGCCAGGGAGCTGCTGGCCAGAATCAAGGTGGTGCTGCGGCGGGTACGGGATCTGCCCATCGATCCGCTGGCTGACGCCCCAGCGAAACTCATTTTCTCCGACTGGGCATTGGATAGCCGGACCCAGCATCTCACCTCTCCAGACGGTGTAGTGGTCCCTCTGAGCAACGCCGAGTACCGGCTGTTGCACGTACTGCTGACCCACCCCAATCGGGCGCTCACCCGCGACCAGTTACTCGACCTGACGCAGGGACGGGATAGCGGCCCCTTCGACCGCAGCATCGATGTACTGATCGGCCGTCTGCGCAGACGCCTCGGTGACAATGCCAAGCAGCCGGAACTGATCAAGACCCTGCGCGGCCGTGGGTACCTGCTCGCAAGCAAGGTCTCATCAACCCACTGAAGAGGATATTCCAGTGCGCCTGTTGCCAAGATCGCTTTTCGGTAGATTGGTACTGTTGTTGCTGACGGGCCTGGTTCTGGCCCAGTTGCTGTCGACGTTCATCCTGTTACGCGACCGGGGACAGGTACTCTACAAGTCGATTCGGGAAAACCTGATCATTCGCACAGCAGGGGTCGTCCGTCTGTTGGACACCCTGCCCGCCCAGGATCGTCAACAGCTGATACCGCTATTGGCCAGCCCGGAGCTGCAGATCACCCTCTCAAGTCAACCGCTACCTGTCCCGCCACTGGAACGAAATTCTGCGATTGCTTCGAAAATGATCCGGCGTGAACTGTTGAACCGGCTGCCGCAGGATACCGAGGTCAGGATCTCCATCGAAGGCTCACTCACACAGCCGCAGATGCCTCCCATGCACCGCCGGCATATGATGGGCGGCGGTCCAATGTCGGGTCCCTGGGCCTATATGCACGGACTGCACACCATGGCACTTTTTTCCCACGTTCAGGTGCAGTTACAGGATGGCTCCTGGGTACACTTCAAACATGGCCTTTCCGAGCGCCTCTTCGATTGGCCCACCCGCCTCCTCATTGTTTTGGCGGTTCTATTGATCAGCGTGATCCTGCTCTCTCTCATCGGCGTGCGTTCACTTATTCGCCCTTTGCGGGAGCTGAGGCAGGCAGCGGAAGGACTCGGCAGGGATATTCGGCAACCCCCGCTCGATGAGACCGGCCCCACCGAGGTCGGGGAGACGGCAAAAGCCTTCAACACCATGCAGACCCGGCTGAAGAACTATATCGAAGACCGGGCGGGTATACTCGCGGCAGTCTCACATGATCTCAAGACACCGCTGACCCGGATGCGTCTGCGCACGGATCTGATGGAGGACGAGGAACTGCGGGTAAAGACCCAAAAGGATCTCGATGATATGGAGTCCATGGTGAGTGCGACGCTTGACTTCATGCGCGGCACAGAGACCAGCGAATCCAGCCAGCGCTTGGATCTGATGGCACTGCTGGAGAGCATCCAGGAGGATGCACTGGAAGCCGGGGGAAACGTCCAGCTCCTGGGACAGATAACCCGCCTCTACAATGGCAAACCTCTGGCGCTGAAACGCTGTATCGTCAACCTGGTGGTGAATGCCGTGCGCTATGGTGGTCAGACCGACATAAGGGTTGAAGATGCTGAGGAAGCGGTGGATATTTCGATCTGTGACCGAGGCCCCGGCATCCCAGAGGATGCCCTGAAAAAGGTATTTGACCCCTTCTTTCGTTTGGAAAACTCTCGTGCACAACATACGGGGGGGACCGGTCTCGGTCTTGGCATTGCGCGGAACATCGCCCGCGCCCATGGGGGGGATCTGGTGCTGTACAACCGGTCCGAGGGCGGATTATGCGTCAAGCTGTCACTACCAAGGTGACCTCACATTAATTTGAGAACAGCTGGCAGATACGGTAACCCCGCCCGCGTGCTTGCCGTCACATCTTGAGGCCCGTAACATCTGGCCTCTGCCGGTTAAGGAACTTTCAAATCGACCGGCAGATGAGATCAGGATGCAAGAGAACCCATCAAGCCCAAATGGACAGGAGGTCCAGATGCCGTCAAGGATTCAGACAACACTGCGAAAACATTTCGGTTTCACCGAACCACGCCCCGGTCAACAGGAAGTGATGCAGCTCCTGCTGGAAGGCCATTCGGCCGCCGCCGTCTTCCCTACGGGTGGCGGCAAATCGCTCTGTTACCAACTGCCCGCGCTGCTGCTGCCCGGCGTGACCCTGGTGGTCTCGCCTCTGATCGCCCTGATGAAGGATCAGATCGATGCCCTCACCGCAAGGGGCATCAGCGCACGCCGGCTCGATTCCACTCTCAGTGCCGACGAGTACCGGGAGGTGATGACGCAACTCAGAAGCGGCACCCTGCGTCTGCTCTACGTGGCCCCCGAGCGCTTCAATAACGAACGCTTCCGCGAGGCCCTGCGCCGGATCGACATCTCCCTGTTCGCCGTGGACGAGGCCCACTGCATCTCCGAATGGGGCCACAATTTCCGCCCCGACTATCTCAAGCTGGCGGGATTCGCCCGGGAGTTCGGCGCCGAACGCATCCTGGCCCTGACCGCCACCGCCACGACACCGGTGCTGGAGGATATCTGCCGGCTCTTTGCAATCGGCCCGGAGTGCGCCATCCGCACCGGATTCTACCGCCCCAACCTCACCATCGAGACCACGCCGGTGGATGCCACGGAACGCGACCGGATACTGCTTGATGCCATCAGACAGGCGCCAACCGGATCCGCCATTGTCTATGTCACCCTGCAAAAGACAGCGGAGGCAGTGGCTGCCCTGCTGGCTGATGCCGGACTTCCGGCGCGGGCCTATCATGCCGGTCTGAAGGACGATCTTCGAAACCAGGTACAGGAGTGGTTCATGGCCGCCGACGACGGCATCGTGGTGGCCACCATCGCCTTCGGCATGGGGGTGGACAAGGCCGATATTCGTGCCATCTACCACTACAACCTGCCCAAGAGCCTGGAGAACTACTCCCAGGAGATCGGCCGCGCAGGGCGTGACGGACAACCTGCCCTCTGCAAGATGCTCGCCTGCGCCGACGACCTGAACGTGCTGGAGAATTTCATCTACGGTGACACCCCGGATGAAGCGGCGCTTCACAGCCTGATCAGCGACCTCTTCGACCAGGGTGACGACTTCGATGTCAGCCTCTACACCCTCTCGGCGCAACACGACATCCGCCCCCTGGTGCTGCGCACCCTGCTCACCTACCTGGAACTGGCGGACTATCTGGAGGGTGGAACCCCCTTCTACGCCGATTACAGGTTCAAACCCCTGCTGAGTTCAGCAGAAATCCTCTCCCGTTTCGATGGCGAACGGAGGGCTTTTCTCGCCGCCCTGTTTCGCCAGGCGGTCAAGGGCCGAATCTGGTTCAGCCTCGATCCGGCTCAGGCCGCCGTTAACCTGGAAACCACCAGGGAACGTATCATCAGCGCCCTCGACTGGCTGGGGGAACAGCAGTTACTGGAGGTTAAGGTGGCCGGCATCCGCCACCGCTACCGGCGTCTTCGCCAACCCGATTCCACCCAGGGGTTGGCCCACGAACTACACCAGCGCATGCTCAAACGGGAGAAGGCGGAGATCCATCGCCTGCAACAGGTACTCGACCTGGTGGACCTGGACGGCTGCCAGACCAATACCCTGTCAGCCCACTTCGGCGAACAGCGGGAGCAGCCCTGTGGGCACTGCAGCTGGTGCAGGCGGGGGAAACAAAAGATAGCGCCGCGCCTGATCGTTTCCATCAGCGATGGGATCTGGCAGGAGGTTAGCAACCTGAAACAGGAACAGGGAGAGAGTCTTGCCGACGCACGCCTGCTGACCCGTTTTCTCTGTGGAATCACTTCCCCCCGGTTGAGCCGGGAGAAACTGACCGGGCATCCACTGTTCGGCAAGTTGGACCAGATGCCCTTTGACAAAGTACTCGTCTGGGCAGAAAAGCGTACAAACCATCCCGATTAATTATGTCACTCCAGTAACAACCGGCCCATTGATATTGTTAAAGATATATTCTCACCCCCCAACCATGATCCACACCCTGAAAGACTTACGCGAACGATTTGGCCCAGCCTGGGTTGAGCAAGGCTCACGCTTCCTGAAGAATCATGCCACCCTCATACCCCAGGTTCAGCGAGGGGGGGCGTTGATCACGGCGCTGATCAACACCGATCAGCAGCGGTTACGGGTCTATGTCCGCGTACATATGGATCCGGGCAAGGAGATCCAGATCAACGGGGAGTGCAGCTGTTCGGCAGGAAAGAATTGTTCACATGTGGCCGCTGTACTGATCAAGGTATTGCAGAATGAGCATGAGATGCTGGATACCAGGAAGGCAAAACACCCCTTGGAACGACCCATGGCGGGGTTGCTGGACTATCCGCCTGGAGTGCATCAGCGCCTGATCTACCTCCTCCGCCTCGACCCGGCTGATCCTACCCGGATAGAAGTTGAGACCCGTTGCGCCCGGGCACTGAAAAACGGCAGTTACGCGGAGGATCGTACCTATGAACCCGCCTGGGCTCAGCGGGGAACACCTCCACGTTTTCTGCTGAAGACCGATCTCGATATTCTGCCTGGCCTGGATCAGGGGGGAGAGATAAAACCCTCACTCAAGGGTAAGTCAGGTGAACGGCTGCTGCGCGCCATGCTGGAGACGGGTCGTTGCCATCTGGGACAAATTTCAGGGAAGACCCTGCGTCTGGGCAATCCACACTCTGCAACCCCCTGCTGGGAAGTGGATTCCATCGGCAATCAACGCATCAGATGGCATGAACGCGCCACCTTTTTCCTCGCCTCTCTCTGGTGTCTGGAATCTGATCGATGCACCCCCTTGGCAAGTGACCTGCCCGGAGCCTTGGTAGAGGAGCTGGCCGCTATGCCACCCGTGACCCCGGAACAGGTTCCCAAGGTAACGGCCGACCTGCAAAAACGCTTTCCTGACATCACACTGCCCCCCTTGCGACAGATCAGGATTGAACAGCGTCCACCTGTGGCGCCTCAGCCCTGCCTGCACCTCAGCGGACAGGAGATGCCCCTGGCCTGCCTCTTATTCAAGTATCACGACATCCGCATCGGCACTCGGGGAGCTCCTTTACAGTTCAAAGACGGCACACAGGTACATCTGATCCGGGATGAACCCACCGAGCAGCACTGTATAGAGCGGCTCATCTCATTGGGTTTTTACATCCACGAGGGTCAGAGCAGGGAGAGAGCAACCGATTGTTTTTCACTGGCAGATGAGCCTCTCCCCTGGCTCGATTTTCAATCCCGTCAACTGCCGGAATGGGAAACGCAGGGTTGGCGGGTGACCTGTGACAAGGATTTCCCCCACCGCCTGGCCCGCCCGGACCACTGGTACACGGAACTCGAACCCCTGGGAACGGAGGCGGACGGCTACGGTATCAGCGTCGGCGTCGTTCTGGAGGGCCAGCGCATCAACCTGTTGCCAGTCCTGGTGCAGTGGCTGCATGAACTGCCACCGGATCGGCGCGGGGGCAATCTCGATGAGCTGATCCATGAGCACGGGATGATCGTACCCCTGGAAGATGGCCGTTACCTGCTCCTCTCCCGAAACCGCGTTCGCCAGATCATGGAGACCCTGTTTGAGCTGCACGACAGCAAGCTCGACGAGATGCAACGTCTGCGGCTCAACCGCTTCCAGTTGGCCCGTTTAGCGGAACTCGACGAGTCACCGGACGGCGAACCCCTGCAATGGCTGGGTGCGGAAGCGTTACACAGCCTGGCTGAGACCCTGCGCAACATCGGAGCCATCCCTGCCATAACGCCACCGGCGGGCCTGCGGGCGGAACTGCGTCCCTACCAGCAGCGGGGTCTGGACTGGCTGCAATTTCTGCGGACTCATCGACTGGGCGGCATACTGGCGGATGACATGGGGCTCGGTAAGACTGTGCAGACCCTGGCTCATCTGCTGTACGAAAAAGAACAGGGGCGACTGGACAGGCCCAGCCTGGTGATCGCCCCCACCAGCCTGATGACCAACTGGCAGCGGGAGGCACAACGCTTCGCTCCCGATCTGCGGACGCGGGTCCTGCACGGTTCCCAGCGGCATGAACTGTTCAAGGGGATGGGAAAACAGGATCTGTTGATCACCACCTATCCCCTGCTGCTACGGGACCAGGACAGGCTACTGTCCCAGGAGTATCACCTGCTGATCCTGGACGAGGCCCAGGCCATCAAGAACCCCAAGGCCAAGATCGGCGCAATCGCACGCCAGCTCAATGCCAGACACCGGGTGTGCCTGACCGGCACGCCGGTGGAAAACCATCTGGGGGAACTCTGGTCTCTGTTCGATTTCCTGTTGCCCGGTCTGCTGGGCGAGGAGCATCAATTCCGCCGGCGTTGCCGTAAGCCGATTGAAAAATGGGGCGACGAGTATCAAGCCGACCGGCTGCGCCGCCGCATCCGACCTTTCCTGTTACGGCGTACCAAACAGGCAGTGGCACCGGAACTGCCGCCCAAGATCGAGATCCTGCGCACGGTGGAACTGGAAGGGGTGCAACGGGAACTCTATGAGGATATCCGCCTGAATATCTACCGGCGAGTACGCGAGGCGGTGGACGAAAAAGGCATCTCCCGCTGCGGCATCCTGATCCTCAGCGCCCTGCTCAAGCTGCGTCAAGTATGCTGTGATCCACGCCTGATCAACCCGGAAGATCGGGGGAAAATCACGACCGGAGAATCAGCCAAACTGGAACTGCTCATGGATCTGCTGCCGGAGATGATCGAAGAGGGTCGCCGCATCCTGCTATTCTCCCAATTCACCTCCATGCTGGGACTGATCGAGCAGGCACTGCAGACGGTCGGCATCGATTACGTCCTGCTCACCGGCCGCACCCGCGATCGGGCCACCCCCATTGACCGCTTTCAGGCCGGCGAAGTACCCCTGTTCCTCATCAGCCTCAAGGCCGGCGGAGTGGGACTCAATCTTACAGCGGCCGATACGGTCATCCACTATGATCCCTGGTGGAACCCGGCCGTGGAACGCCAGGCTACCGACCGGGCGCACCGCATCGGCCAGGAGAATCCGGTATTTGTCTACAAACTGATCAGTGAGGGCACTGTGGAGGAGCGGATTCAATCCATGCAGGAACGCAAACAGGCCCTGGCCGACGGGCTCTATGACAGCACCGGCGCCGCCGATCCCCAATGGACAGAGGAAGACCTGAAAGAGCTGTTCGGGCCGTTGACCTGAACCGTGAAAAGTGGCCGTAAACAGACAATCTGTGATACATAAACGCCTACGCGGGAATTATTATCCCTATGGTAAAATCACGGAATCGATGGCGCAGTCAAGAGAGCCCCATACACAACATGGAACAGATCAACAAGCACCCCTACATTTTTGATCGTCGGCGCCACTCCCACCCTTGGGAATCCAGCTTGCGCAAATTACAGAGCGATCACCATCCTGAAAATACCGCCTTGGCTCAGAACTGGCGTATGGACCATCGGGTCTCTGAGCATCGGGAAGATGAGCTATCAATTTCAGACGTTTTTCCGAGTCCCGAGAACCCAACTACCGATTTCAGCAGGGCTATACGCGACTATTTCCAAACCCGTTTGTGCATACCCGCTGGAACAGATGGTTCAACCGCACCGACTTATACGATAGAGGCCAATAGACACAACCGAATCGCCAGGGAACAGATATCCCCGAATCAGCCATTGGTGCATATGGTGTCATTGAATGCGGTCCTGCCCAGGATTCTGCACGATTTTGATACCCAGGATGCACTCCATCGATTAACCGGCGAATATCCCCCAGAACCTGAAGATCTCACTATTGCCCACGTAGAGACCATCGCCGGCACACTGCAGGCACGGGGTGAAGATGCTATTCGCGAATTTGCCGGTCTGCTGTCGGATCAACTTGGGCCAACCGAACCGCATTGGTGGGCGGCCTTTGCATTTGAACTTGATGACTACCTGCTGGACGACGACTGGACCGAAGCCGCCCAAGTACTTGGGCTTGGCCATCTCAGGCAGGGACAATGGCTGATCGGCTGGCACTACTCTCCCGAACTGGCCGGACCACTCTATCGGCCAACCGTCGCCGAAGTGGGACTCAACGGCCACCACTTCCCCTCTCCTCCGGGCGAGAACCTGGGTATAACCATGCCATTGGAAGCCACGCTGCCTGCAGTCAAAGAGGTGGTGCATGCCCCACTCAAGGGAGACATCAGCGTTGAAACCTGTATGGGACGCCTGGGGCGCATTGCACAACCCCTCATCACCACCCATACTAAAAGGCAGACAGAATGGCTTGCGTTACGCCGCGAAAAACATGCCGCGCATCTGCACGAACACTATGAACAAAAAGCAGTGGGCAATTGGCTCACCCGCCATGGACTGAATAGATGAACCCGGTAGAACTGGCCTATCAGCGTGTGCGCCTCGATCTGGAGGCCATGCTGCAACAGCATGACGCAGATCGCCTGCGCAGCATGTTGCGGGGAGAAGGTCTGCCGGCGATAGATCCTGATAGCGAGCCAGCCGAGCAGATAATCCAGGCGCTGGAGATCCCCCCGTTCAATGCCAATCTGGCGCGTCGACTGGCCCATATGACGGCACCTCTGGTCGATGAACAGAGCCAGGCCATGCAACAGCAACTGGCAAAACCAGCCGCATCCGAAGATATCAGCTACTGGCAGAACTCGCGCTTCCTGTTCAATCTGTTTCTGCTCGCCGCCGCCCTGCCCCGGGAAGAGTCTCTGTTCGATGCGCTGAATAGCTTTTTTGAGCAGGGACACAAAGCGACGGGACTGGCCGATCAAGGCGGACGCGCCGCGCTGCAACTGCGCCGAGCACTATGCAACCAACAGACCGACGATCGACTGCACGACTACTGGCTCGACCGTCTCAATGATCACACGGCCAAATGGAATAGTGAACGTCGCACCGAATTGATGGATGCCTGGCGTGGTCTCTTGTGGCTCTCCCAGCCCAGTAGTGATAACGGCTTTGATCCTCTAAACCGTGGCCTGCTGGCCTTGCACCACACCGTGGCCGAGCAACCGCAGGGGTTCGCACTACTCAGACACGCGCTCTACCGCCTGGAACAGGCCTTTCCCACCAGCGTCGGTTCACGCGGTCTGATTCAGCTTATTCGACCCTATTGGGAATCCTGGCCACAACTATTAAAAGAGACGGCCTCGAACCTATGGCCCGGTCTGGAGCCAAAACCCCTGGCTGCAATGCCTGCCTTGCCACCCGAACTGAATCAGGTCTGGCAAGCACTGAAGCAGGAACAACAACGCATATTGCTGGGGTTTGTCGCCACCACTGACGCACCGGGAGGCAAACGCTACATAGAGCAAAAACTCTCTTTCGATCTACCGAAACTTGGGCTTTCACCTCAAGAGACCATGCGCCGTCTGTTCGACCTTGAGCAACGACTGTGGGCGCCAGAGGCCACCGAAAAACCCAAGGCGCTTGAACCCGACCCTGCCGACTGGGAGCGGGGTGATGCGGATTTTGCACCACGAATCAGTGTAGATCGTGGCGCGGCGCTTGAGGCTCTCAGTCATGCATTGGTCGCTATCGAGCAACGCCTGGCGCGTGGTGACGAAGCCAAGGCGCGCCGGTTTCTTACCGATCTAATCGAACAACAGCGCCTACAACCACAACCAGATATATCGCTACACTTGGCTAAAACCCTAAGCAAGGCCGCCGGTATCGTTCAGGAGTACGGTTATCTTGATTGGGCCGAACAGTTGCTCCGGGAGGCGACGGTCGCCAATCCCAATGACAAAGTAGCCGCCAGCGGTCTGGCGGATGTGCTCAAGGCACGAGGCGAGCTGGTCGCTGCCGAGGCTCAATACCGCGACAATATCGTACGCTGGCCCAACAATGAAGTCGCCGCCAACGGTCTGGCGGATGTGCTCCAGGCACGAGGGAGCTGGTGAGTGCGCCGCGGGAACAATGCACGACAATAATGTACGCTGGCCCAACAATGCGTCGCCGCCAACGGTCTGGCGGGTGCTCAAGGCACGAGGGGAGCTGGTCGCCGCAGAGGCTCAATACCGCGACAATATCGTACGCTGGCCCAGCGTAAGTCTGCGCCGCCAGCGGCCTGGCGGGCCTCAGGCACGGGCGGCGGTCGCCGCCGGGTATGTCACCGCGACAATATCGCGCTGGTCTAATGACGGTCGCGCCGCCAACGGTCTGGCCAGATGTGCTCCAGGCACGAGGGCTGATTATGCCGGGGCTCAATACCAGAGCAATATCGCACACTGGCCCGCTTTCGCAGAAGTCGCCGCCAGCGGTCTGGCGAGGATGTGCTCAGGCACGGGCGACTGGTCGCCGCGAAATAATACCACGTAATATCGCACGCTGGCTAACTGGCGAAGTCGCCGCCAGCGGTCTGGCAGATGCTCAAGGCACGGGGAACTGGTCGCCGCCAAGGCTCAATACCACCAACAATATCTTGCTGGCCCAACAACGAAGTCGCGCCGCCAGGTCACAGCGGATGCTCAAAACTTTGCAAAGGGGCTGGTCGCCGCGGGAATCGCTCTGCGACAATATCCCCACTGCACGCTGGCTAACCAGCAGTCGCCGCCAGCGGTCTGGCGGGTAAATGCTCAAAGGGCACGGGCGAGCTGATGCCCGCCGAGGGCTCAGCTCTGCGACAATATCGCGCTGGCCCCAACTCGTCGTGTCCGCGGAACCGGCAGCCGTGTATTGCACCGACGGGCCGTGACGGTTCACGCGGTCTGATTCAGCTTATTCGACCCTATTGGGAATCCTGGCCACAACTATTAAAAGAGACGGCCTCGAACCTATGGCCCGGTCTGGAGCCAAAGCCCCTGGCGGCAATGCCTGACCTGCCACCCGAGCTGAATCAAGTCTGGCAAGCACTGAAGCAGGAACAACGACGCACTTTGCTGGGGTTTGTCTCCGCCGCAGACGCAGAGGGAGGCAAACGCTACATAGAGCAAAAACTCTCTTTTGATCTGCCGGAACTGGGGCTTCCGCCGCAAGAGACCCTGCGCCGTCTGCTCGACCTTGAGCAACGACTATGGTCGCCAGAGGCCACAGTAAAACCCAAGACGCTTGAACCCGACCCTGCCGACTGGGAGCGGGGTGATGCGGATTTTGCACCACGAATCAGTGTAGATCGTGGCGCGACGCTTGAGGCTCTCAGTCATGCATTGGCCGCTATCGAGCAGCGTCTGGCGCGTGGTGATGAAGCCAAGGCGCGCCGATTTCTTGCCGATCTGATCGAACAACAGCGCCAACAACCATTGCCGGATAAATTGGTGCATCTAGCTAAAACCCTGAGCAAGGCCGCCGGTATCGTTCAGGGGCATGGCTATCTTGATTGGGCCGAACAACTGCTGCGGGAGGCAATGACGGCCAATCCCAATGATGAAGTCGCCGCCAGCGGTCTGGCGGATGTGCTCAAGGCACGAGGCGAGCTGGTCGCCGCCGAGGCTCAATACCGCGACAATATCGTACGCTGGCCCAACGATGAAGTCGCCGCCAGCGGCCTGGCAGATGTGCTCAAGGCACGAGGCGAGCTGGTCGCTGCCGAGGCTCACTATCGCGACAATATCGTACGCTGGCCCAACAACGAAGTCGCCGCCAACGGTCTGGCGGATGTGCTCAAGGCACGAGGGGAGCTGGTCGCCGCCGAGGCTCAATACCGCGACAATATCGCACGCTGGCCCAACAACGAAGTCGCCGCCAACGGTCTGGCGGATGTGCTCAAGGCACGAGGCGAGCTGGTCGCTGCCGAGGCTCAATACCGCGACAATATCGTACGCTGTCCCAACGATGAAGTCGCCGCCAACGGTCTGGCAGATGTGCTCAAGGCACGAGGCAAGCTGGTCGCTGCCGAGGCTCAATACCGCGACAATATCGTACGCTGGCCCAACAATGAAGTCGCCGCCAGCGGTCTGGCAGATGTGCTCAAGGCACGAGGGGAGCTGGTCGCCGCCGAGGCTCAATACCGCGACAATATCGCACGCTGGCCCAACAATCGTGTCACCCGGAATGGCTTGGCCAATGTATTACGCAAACAGGGCCGCGTGACCGATGCCTTGCATTTGCTTCCCGAGCCGCATATGACGCAACTCACTCAGCATGATCTTTATGACCTGCATGTCCGGGCCATATTGCTGATCGATCTGGGCAGGGTGGACGAGGCCCATAACCTGCTGGAGCGGGGCAGCGCTATAGCACAGGCTCCCTTGCTGCAAAAATGCTTCGAGCGTAGCCTGATCATGCTTGAGCTGAGGTTGAACGACCATCACAGCGCACGTAAGCGCTTGGCTGCGATGCCGGATAATGTGATTTCATTGCAGCTCTTCCGCCTGCATGCCGCCGCTGTGGCCGCAGAAGAGGCGGAAGCAAGACGGCTGCATTCCAACTTGCAAGCCAATCTGCCACGTTTGGATTCAGATAGCCGGCGAGTTCTTGATTGCATTGAAGAGGGCTTTTGTCTGATGGGTGAAAGCGGTCTATGCACGCCGGATCAGGAGGCGCTGGATGCGATTTTCGATGCTGAAATCGATATGGAATTGGCGGCTTGAGCAAGGTACCGAACATCCCTCTTTAATTTCTGCGATCCATGACTTCACAACACTTTTGCTCAAGGCGTAGGCACGATCAAGCGTAGCGGATCGGGCGTTTGAGTTGGTAGAACGGTAAGGCTGCCGGTTCCGCTACGCTTGAACCGGCCTACACCGGCTCTCGGATAACATGAATCTTTAACTCCGCCGCCTCCCAAACAAAGTGCTGAATAGTCCCCCAAGTTCGAGATAACACCATGAGCCACCCTATCCAACAGGCCGTTGATCAGCTGCTCCTGGAGCAAGGTGAATACAGCCCCCTCGAACTTTTACTGTCGGAGGGGCGTCTGGATTACAGCGATTATGAGGTTTGGCGCACCGGTGGGATCCCACGACTGGAACAGGTGTTGTTCGGCGACCCGGAAATGTTGGACGGCCTTCTGGCCGAGGCCCAGGAGTATGCAGCTGCCCTGGCCCTGCAACCGGAAACCCTGCGCTACCACACATGGGGAGATGCCGGTGAATCCCCCCTCAGCTTCAGTGACAACAACATCCGGGAGCAGCGCTTCCATACTGTTTTCCGCAAGGCCAAAGATCAGCCACAGTTCGATCTGTTCATGGACGCCACGGCCACCAACCTGGCCAATGGCATAGTCCTGGCGCTTATCGATCGCAACAACCACGAAGCCCATCGCCTGCTCGATCAGTTGTACGAGGTGGACCCTGGCCATCCCCGGCTGGGAGCGCTGGAAAGAATGGTTGAGGCAGGTGATCGGCTGGCCGAACCGGTCGCAGACTGCGAGTGGGAACTCCACTATCTGAAGGATGAACTTCTGCCTCTGGCCGAGAGGGAACTGGGACGTGAAAGCCGCAACCTGCTGGTGCCTCATTGGCGGCGACTCACCGACGCCCTCCAGGACCAGGCCTTCGACCCCACCCAGCCAGAGCTGCATGCCAGCTACACGGCAAGCCAGGCCTTTGACTGGGAAACGGTGCGCCGCACGACTCAGGAGGATCCCGACTGGCCACAACAATTCCTGCTGCTGCGCCGTCACGCCCATGCCTGTGGACGCCTGCACAACCTGCTGGAGTCCCTGCAAAGCTGGATCCGGCTATGCTGGTCTTCCCCCCATGAGGCGGTAGCGATCGCTACCGAAGCGGATACGGACCTGCAACAGATGTGGCGGCTTTTTCTGGCCCTGGACCCGGAGCTGACCGCAGAGAATTTCCCTGCCTGGTTGTTACTGATCCGCCCCGGCCTGACGCGACAACTCCCGTCCCCCGAAGGCGACGAACGCTGTCCACCGTCCTATGCGCGGGTCTATCACATGCTGCAAGAGGGTCAACAGTCGCAAACCACCCCGGACGCAACCGAAATACAGCGACGCGGTGAGCTGAAGCAGTTGAATCCGGAACTGTTTATCCATTACATGCGCGCCAGAACAACCCGCTGAAGCACCAGGGCAGAGCCGGCCCAGCGCTAATGGCGTTTCTCCGGCTAAAGCACCTCAGCCAATCCTCTTAAAACCCATCGAGTCTGACCCCATCGATTTCACTGTTTTTGCAAACTGGGCGCACGGGCTTTATTGCTCTGTGGTTTATTCAGCATATCGTTCTTTGATATCCAGTATCTCAGGCATCACCTCGTGGAACAGAGGCACCAGCGCGGGATCGAAGTGGCTGCCGAGGTTGTCGTCAATCAGTTTTACCGCATCTTCCACGCGCCAAGCCTTTTTATAGGACCGTTCTGAGGTCAGGGCATCAAACACGTCTGCAATGGCCACAATGCGGCCTTCCAGTGGAATCTCTTCGCCCGCCAAACCATACGGATATCCTGAGCCGTCCCATTTCTCATGATGTGACAAGACGATGGTGCGTGAGATATGCAGCAGGGGATTGGGGTCATCGCCGATGATCTCGGCACCGAACTCAGTATGCCGCTTCATCAGCTCCCACTCGTCGGCATCCAGCTTGCCTGGCTTGAGAAGGATATGATCAGGAATGCCAATCTTACCGATGTCGTGCATGGGGGCTGCATTGAACAGCAGTTCGATCCAAGCGTCGTTGCCACCGTAAGCCTTGGCGATCAGCCTTGAATAGTGACCCATGCGGATGACGTGCAGTCCAGTTTCATTGTCCTTGTATTCACCGGCACGTCCCAAACGCCGGATAATCTCCAAACGAGTGTAGATCAACTCCTCGGTACGTTCGTTGATCTGGCGCGCAAGTTCGCGATTTTGATCATATAGCGCCAAGTGTGTACGTACCCGGGCCTCTACAATGTGAGGACTTATAGGCTTGGTAATATAATCCACTGCTCCCAGTTCAAACCCGCGTTTTTCATCGGCCACGTCATCTTTGGCCGTCACAAAGATTACCGGGATGTTGGAAGTTGCCGGATCCGCCTTTAGTAAACGGCAGACCTCGTAGCCATCCATGCCGGACATCATAATGTCGAGCAGAATTATATCTGGTTTGGGATCAGAACTGGCTATCTTCAACGCCTTTTCACCATTGAGCGCCGCCTTTATGTCGTATTTTGCTCGCAACACGCCGACTAACACGTCGATGTTGTCCGGTATATCGTCCACGACCAGGATCAATTGTTTATCTGCATGCTCAGTCATGAACCCTTCCTAGAGAAATAATTACTGATCTTATCCATTTCCGGGGCCGTAAAATCACCATTTAATCTTGAGCATATCCGCCAATACCTCTATTGCCTCCAACGCTTCATCAAAATCATATCCCTCGACCGCTCTGGCGGTCTTTTCCAGACGATCCATATATGGCGTGTTTTTCAACAAGGGGGCAAGCTCTCCTATTGTATCGCCCGCGGCAACATCATCTTTAGCGATAAGGGCGTGCAGCTCACGCAGCAACCGTTCCACTGCCGGCAGATCAAGTTCCCAACGCTCTCCTGAAATTCCTTCATCTCCAGAGGCCTCCCCGTCAGTGATAGCTGGCCCAGTTGAGTTGCCGCTTTGGGATGGAGCCGCGAAGGCTTCGAGTCCGGCAAGCACCGGCCGCAACTCAGCGATAACCTTCTCCAGATATCCAGCGACATTTTCCTCACCCTCCTTACAGGCCATCTCCAGTGAATGGGCTGCGTCCTGAACGCCCAAGGCCCCGATGTTTCCAGCGACGCCCTTGAGTGTATGGGCAAGGCGTGTGACCGTTTCCGTGTCTTGATCAGCCTGGGCAGTAAAAAAATGTTGCTCGAAGTCCCGATGATTGTGCCAAAACATGAGCAGAAGCTTGCGGTACAGATGGACTTTTCCCTGAACGACTCCAAGACCGGCCCTAGTGTCGAGTCCAGGCAGGCCGGGGAGCCTGTCATCTGCAATCGGGATTTCTCCAGTCCCCCCCTTTTTTACGATAACACCTGGCTCACTAGGCCTGACCCACTCCGCCAAGGTGTTGAGCATTTTGTTGACATCAATCGGTTTGGCGATATGGTCGTTCATGCCCGCATCCAGTGCCTTTTCCTGGTCCCCAACCATTGCATTGGCGGTCATCGCGATAACGGGCAGATCTTTGAAACTGTCATGCTCGCGAATCCTGCGACAGGTAGTGTAACCGTCCATCACCGGCATCTGGCAGTCCATCAGCACGCCGTCGAAAGACGCCTTCTCCAACATCTCCAACGCCTCGACTCCGTTGCATGCCACCTCCACACTGAGACAATTGTTGACCAGCAGTTCCACTGCCAGTTCCCGATTGATCTCGTTGTCCTCCACCAACAGCACCCTGGCGCCGCGCAGGCTGGCAATAGCATCCCCGACCCCTGCCTGAAGTTCTGTGATGATTGGCCGGCGCTGAAAGGGTTGGTCCTGTTGTTTCTCAAAACGGACGATGACGTGGAAGGTGCTTCCAACGCCGTATTCGCTCTCCACCCAGATCCGGCCATCCATCATCTCGGTCAGTTTCTTGGTGATTGCCAATCCAAGGCCGGTCCCGCCATACTTGCGGGTGGTGGAGCTGTCAGCCTGGCTGAAGGGCTGAAACAACCCGGCCTGTTGTTCCTCTGTCATGCCGATGCCGGTGTCACGCACCGAAAAGTGCAGCAAGACCGTGTCATCGTTTTCTTCATTCAGCTCCACGCTAACCAGGAGTTCACCCCCCGATTCGGTGAACTTCATCGCGTTATTACCCAAGTTGGCCAGAATCTGCCCAAGGCGCAGTGGATCTCCGACAAGCGCTGTAGGCACATCGGATCCCGACTGGAACATCAGTTCCACTCCCTTCTCCCGGGCTTTTGGTCCCACCAGGTTGGAGAGATTCATCAGCACATCCTCAAGGCGGAAGTCGGTTTTCTCCATGTCCAGCTTATTGGCCTCAATCTTGGAGAAATCGAGGATATCGTTGATTACGCCGAGCAGACTTTCGGCGGAGATTTGGACCTTTTCGATGTAATTGTGCTGCTTGGCATAGAGTTTCGTTTGCAGCGCAAGATGTGTCATACCGATGATGGCGTTCATTGGTGTGCGAATTTCGTGGCTCATGACCGCCAGAAATACAGACTTAGCACGATTTGCTTCTTCAGCCTTGGCCTGGGATCGTTCCAGTTCCTCTGCAATGTGAGCAAGGTTTCTGGTCTGATCTTCCAACATGGTTTTCGAATAATTTTGCTCTATCAAAGCTTGTTTTTGATCAGATATATCCTGCACAACGCACAGCATGCGCACCGCATTACCTTCAGTATCCCGTTTCACATCGCCGCGCTCGTGCAGCCAGTGGACCGTTTCATCAGGCCAGACGACACGATGTTCTATGCTATAGGCCACCCCCCTTTCTATGCAGTCGGTGATTGCCCGCTGAACTCTTTTACGGTCGCCGAGGTGGACTGCCGCTAAAAAGTTCTCGTAGGAAGCTTCAAGAGAGCCTTTTTCGTAACCGAGTAACGGCGCAATCTTATCCGACCAATAGAAGCTACCGGTTGAGATCTCCCAATCCCAAGTCCCGATATTTGCAAAAGCGAGGCTGGACTGGAAGCGCTCTTCGCTCTTTCGCAAAAACGCCTCGTTTCTACGCCGATCAGTGATGTTACTGATAACAGCCATTACATAGGTGTTGCCTTCAAACGCGAGATGGCTTGCCCTGATCTCAGCCAGGAAAGCATCGCCGCCGGAGATATTAATGCTACTTTCGAATACCAGGGATTTTCCGTTGGAAAGCTGTTTGACGAAATCCACCCAACAGGATTCTTCGATTACCTGACCGAGGTCCCAGACCAAACTGCCGACAAGTTCGTTTCGGCTATAACCCGTGGCATCCACTGCAGCCTGATTTATGGACAGAATTCTGCCTGTATCAGAGTCCAACAGAAGAAAGATATCTGCCACGTTTTCGATTGAAGAACCAATCATTGGCAATTCATTTTCCATTCATCGCCGAATTCCTATGCTTGCTTTATATACTTTGAAAGCAACAAGTCCTTAGTGGTTGTATGCTTGACAAACCAATCGACTAAAAAATCGACGAGATCATGTATGTCACTGTCGCCTGACTCAAAACTGACAACGTATTTCTGCATTTTCCTCAGAAGAGACTTATGCAATTCGCGGTGTTCCTCGAATTCCGGATACCCAACATCTATCATAATGTTTTCTTCGCTGAGGAAATGGAATTCCGCATACTTGGTTGTTTCTGCAATCAGTCGCCTGATCTTGTCCCTGGACGCCCCCTGTGCTTCAGCGGCTGCTATTGATTTTACGAGTTCAAAAAACACGCGATGTTCCATATCGATTTTATTGTGTCCCACCTCGAATTTTTTTTGCCATTCCATACTCATCTACCCGTTTAATCTGTTTTCAAAATCATTACCACTTGATATCGGCTCGGCGGCCAAACGCCTTAGCGCCTCCAGTGCTTTATCATAACCATAGCCACCACTGGCACCGAGATACTATCAAGGCATCCATTAAATTGTGCTGGAGACATTTGAGAACGGCTGCCCACCTGGAGCGGCGGGCAGATACAGTCTACCCGCCCGCGTGTTTCCTGAACTGAAAAGTATGGAATCAGAAACCTGTGGCTCACCACAATGAGCGCGACCCAACTAAGGCCGGAGGTATATCTTCCCTTCCTCTACTCGCGGGGCGCGCCTGCCTGCCAATACCTCCAGTAACGCGTCTCCAGCAATCAATTTGCGCCAGCCATCAAGGACCGCCAATTCCCGCTCTCCAAGAATCAGCCTTTCGATGTCACCTTGAGACGCCAGGACCGATGGCATGATGCCCTCCTCCGCCGCCAACAGACGCAGGCTGCACATGAGAAGATCGGCCACCGCTTCCTGATTGATGGAGAGCCGGGGAGAACGCCGTTTTTCCTCAGGCCACTGCGCCTTAGGCAGTTTACGGGCAGCTGCAATTCTATCCAGAAGCGTCTCGCCAAAACGCTTAACTGTTCCGCTTTCAAGTCCGCGAATCCGTTCGAGTTGACGGATCTCATCAGGCATGCGCCGAGCCAATTCCAGCAGCACCTCGTCTTTGATAATCCAGCGACGGGGCCGATCCGCCGTAATCGCCCGCTCTTCACGCCAAGCTGATAATGCCTTCAATACGGCAAGCTGAATGCCCTTGAGACGTTGCCGCCCTTTGACCCGCTGCCAGGACTCATCTGGATCCACCGCATAGGTCTTGGGATCGGCCAGGCGGGCGAAGTCATCATCCAGCCATTGGGTCCGCCCTTTCTCCTGTAGACTGGCGACCAGCTTCAGATAGACCTCACCCAGGTAGATCACGTCATCGAGCGCATAACGCAACTGCTCCTGCTCCAGGGGGCGGCGTGACCAGTCGGCCCGTGTATGGCCCTTCTCCAGGCTATGATCCAGCACCTGCTGCACCAGGGTGCCGTAACCCACCTGATCGCCCAGACCCAGCAGGGTTGCCGCCAATTGGGTATCGAACAAAGGCCCCGGCAAGCTCTGCCGCAGCAGATAGAAGATCTCCAGATCCTGGTGCCCGGCGTGAAAGATCTTCACTGTTGCCGGATCGTAGAGGATATCCAGCAACGGAGCGAGATCGTCAATGGCCAGCGGGTCTACAGATGCGGCCAGATGCCCGTTGCTCACCTGCAAGAGGCAGAGTTGGGGGAAATAGCTCTTCTCCCGCATGAATTCTGTGTCCACTGCCAGCCACTCACTGCCCCGCAGTTGGTCACAAAGCGCGTTCAGTCCGGTAACGGAATCGACGTGGAACTCCTGCATAATCAGCAGCACTCCTGGAATGATAAAGCCGCGAGCATAACATGGAGATGTAAAACCGTAACCCGGCATCACAACCCTTATCTTGATCGCACTCACCTTGTTGGCGAAGTCATCGCGGCGGGGTAGTTGAAATAGCAGTTCTTCGGAATGTGTGGACAAATCCGCACGTTCCTGATTTTTCAACTCAATAAATAAAACCACGAATTTCGCCAAATATGTAACGATAATGTTACCGTATTCCCCTCGAGGTCAGGCCCACCCATAGTCCTTAAATAGGATCTGAACTACACAAACGCCCTATGATCACGCGAAAGCCGCCACTGGATTCCTCCCGTCTTCTGTTCGGTCCCGAGAACAGTGCGATCTGGCTAGTCGCCATCATCGGTCTGAGTCTTTCCTTTGCCGCTCTGCTACTGATGCAGAGACAGCTGGAAGCACACAAAATGCTGGACTTCGAATGGGTTGCTCACAACCGCACCCGAGCCTTAAGCCACGGAATAGATAACAGTATGCTCGCGGTTACGACTCTCCGGGATCACATCCTGGCGTCGGACCGGGTGGATAGTGATGGATTCCGGATGTTCGCCGAATCGCTCCTGGACCGTTACCAGGGTATCCAGGCACTATTATGGGTACCACTGGTTAGAGGACCGGAAAGGAAAGCCTTCGAGGCATCCACTGCCCTTAGGCGGAACGAATACCAGCTGTTCGAGCGCGCCCGCACCAGCGACTTCAAGCTGGTCCCTCGTGGCGAAAGCGCTGAGTATTACCCGGTGCTCCATATGGCCCCGGAACAGGGTAACGGGATTCGAGCCGGTTTCGATCTGGGCTCGGTCCCCAAGTTCGCAGAGGCTCTGTCACGTGCCCGTGAACAAGGACAGGTGGCAACGAGCGGGCGCATCGCCTATCCGACGCCACAAGGCGGCATCGAGTACGGATTCATGGTAGCCAACCCAGTTTTCAGCACGAATGTCCCCCTACAGACGGCCGATCAGCGCAGAGCGGGGTTGTCAGGATTCGTCGTGGGATTCTTCCAGTTTGGCAAATTGGCCAATGCCGCTATCTCGCTGCTTGAACCGCGCGGAGTGGAGATCTTGATGCTTGATGAGTCGGCGCCTATTGACGAGCGCTTCCTGCATTTTTATACCAGCCGCCTCTCTCCCAAAGACGTTGGGGCGGACGATTATGAAGGCTGGTGGAACAATCAGGAGGAGCCCAAGGTCGCTGAACGGGTTCAGGTGGCTGACCGGCAATTGGCGATCGTCTGTGGGCGCACAAATCTGTTCCGCAGTGCCGAGGCCTTTCAGGAAGGACCATGGATGGTGCTGATCGCCGGCTTGCTGTTCACTCTACTCATGTCTTTCTACCTGGCCAGAATTCGGGAGAACATTCGGCAACGCTCGGCCATGGAGCAGCGACTCATGGAGCGTGAAGAGTTGTTCCGACAAATGACAGAGACCGTGGACGAGGCATTCTGGGCCACTGCGGTGAACGGCATAGAGATACTCTATCTCAGCCCCGCCTATGAGAAGATTCTGGGGATTGTCGATGGCGGTAAACTTCCACCCCTGCTGGACGCAGCTTACCCCGAGGACCGCCCGATGCTGGCCGAAGCATTGCAGAGCATCGGACGGGAAGGGAATGACGCCGAGGTAATTCACCGGATACGACGTACGGACGGGGTGCTGCGTTGGGTGCGGACCCGGGGATTCGCAGTGCGCGACCCGGACGGCAGGATATACCGCTTGGTAGGCTTTATGGAGGACATCACCGAGCGCAAGCTGGCAGACAGAGCGTTGCGTGAGTCCGAGGCCAAGCTGCGGGACCTGTTCCAGCAGTCGCCGGACATTATCATGACAGTGGATGTCCAAGGCAAGATTCTGCTCATGAACCGCTCCGTTCCTGCACTGCCGGCAGAGCGGGCCGTTGGACGCAATTCCATGGCCCTGATGCCCCGGGAATTTCGCAAGTGGTTCCGCAAGGCATTGAAAACGGCATTCCACAAAAGCACCACCCGGCAATTCCAGTATTCGGCAGACGACGGAACATACTGGGAAGGTCGCATCGTACCCATCTGCAGCGATGAAGGGCAGGTGACTGCTGCCATGGTAATCGCTGGCGACGTCACGGAAAAACGTAACCTGGAAGCCCAGGCGCTACGTAACGCACGCCTCGCTTCCATCGGTGTGCTGGCTGCCGGGGTGGCCCATGAGATCAACAACCCCAACAACGCGATACAGTTCAACGCTACTTTGGTCTCGCGAGCATGGCATGACATCACCCCGATTTTGAATGGCTACTTCGAGGAAAACGGCGATTTTGCTCTCAGCGGACTGCCCTTCTCTGAGGTCCGTGACAGCTTTCCGCACTTGCTGTCGGAAATCACCATGAACTCGGACCGCATCCGCCGTATCGTACAAAATCTCAAACACATGTCTCGACAGGATACCGGCGAGTTGACCGAGAAAGTGGACATCCAACAGGTGCTGGAAGCAGCAGTTATGATCCTGCACAATCAGATCCAAAAATTCACCGATGACTGTACCCTGGAAGTACCGGATGACCTGCCCGCCGTACCGGGCAACTCCCAGCAACTCGAGCAGGTGTTTATCAACGTCTTGCTGAACGCACTGCAGGCTCTGCCGGATCGGACCAAAGGGGTGCATATCAGCGCTGGCTTCGATGCAGATAATAGCGAGTTATGGGTTGCTATACAGGATCAAGGCCAAGGCATTTCAGAACGGGATCTAGGCCAGCTGACAGAGCCCTTTTTCACTACCAGAACTGACGCAGGCGGCACCGGTTTGGGCTTGTCGATATCCCGCTCCATCTTGGAGAAACACGGTGGCAGAATAGGCTTCAAGTCGGTACTGGGCAGCGGCACCACGGTGACCATCCGGGTCCCGACCATTCACAAGGCATAAGAGCGCAGTATATGGTGCATGAATCGAACACCTCTTTCCCAGTGGTACTGGTAGACGATGAGGCTACCGTACTGTTCAGCACCCAGATGATTCTCGGCAGCGCTGGGATCAAGGAGGTGCTGACCGTAAAAGACAGCCGGGAGCTGATGCCGTTGCTGGCAGGTCAGGAGGTAGCCGCAGTGGTGCTGGACCTGTTCATGCCCTACCTATCTGGAACCCAACTGCTGCCGGAGATCGTCAGGGAGCATCCCGAACTCCCGGTAATCGTTATGACAGCGGCCCAGGAGGTGGAAACGGCGGTGGCCTGCATGAAGGAGGGAGCCTTCGACTATCTGGTCAAGCCAGTGGAGGAGAGCCGCTTCGTCTCAAGCATCAAACGGGCACTTGAGATGCGCACTCTGCGCAGACAGGTGAGCGTCCTCAAGCGTAGTCTGATGACAGACGAGTTGGAGCACGGAGAGTTATTTTCCAATATCGTCACCGTCAGCCGCAAGATGCGCTCCCTGTTCCAATACCTGGAGGCAATTGCCAGCTCTGGAGAACCCGTTCTCATCAACGGTGAGACCGGTTCAGGCAAGGAACTGTTAGCTGAGGCAATACATCGTCTGAGCGGTCGGACGGGAGCGTTCGTTCCGGTAAATGTGGCGGGGCTGGACGACGCCCTGTTCTCCGACACTCTATTCGGGCACCGCAAAGGCGCTTTCTCAGGTGCTGATACAACACGCGAGGGAATGATTGCCCAAGCCGAAGGCGGCACCTTGTTTCTGGATGAGATCGGCGATCTGACGCTCGCTTCCCAAGTAAAGCTGCTGCGGCTACTGCAGGAGCGCCACTATTATCCATTGGGTTCGGACATGGCGAAGATGAGCAGTGCCCGGATCCTTTGCGCCACTCACCGCGATCTGAATGCCCGCATGGCCGAGGAGTCCTTCCGCTCCGACCTCTACTATCGTCTGTCCGTACATCAGGTGGATATTCCCCCATTACGGGAACGCAAGGAAGACATTCCGGTTCTGCTGGCCGTCTTCGCCGCTGAAGCAGCCGACTCATTGGGGAAGAAGCTCCCGGAGGCACCGCCGGAGTTACTGACTTTACTCACCAACTATCATTTTCCCGGCAACGTGCGAGAACTGCGATCAATGGTCTTCGATGCCGTGGCACGCCACAAATCCGGGCGGGTACTGGCGGTAAAAAGTTTCCGCAAGACAATCAAGACACAACAAGTCACTGCGGTGCCATCAAAGAAGAAGGCAGCGGAGAAAACTGACTCGCAGGGCAGATTCCAGACCTTGAAGGAGGCGGAACAACTGCACATTGAGGAGGCATTACATCGGGCCGCCGGCAACCAAGGCACTGCCGCCGCCTTGCTGGGCATCTCGCGACCAGCCCTCAACCGGCGGTTAGCGAGGATGCGGGATGATTGAGCTTGTCACAGGCATCGTTGGAATATTGGTTTCGACACGGGGAAAGTACTCGGCGTTTGTGTACCTTCGCCCAGGCAAAACATTGCCCGGTCGGGCTGTAAGTCTACTCCGCTGCCCTGACCGGATGAATTGATGGCACTGAAAACCATCATATTTCAGTGCCATCCAACTCAGAGTTTTAGCGCTTGCTTTAACCGGCATCAGACAGAAGTCAATTCTCCGAGTGACTGATATAGCCACGCTTCATTGACTCCCGAATCCAGCCCTCTGTTGATATCTCCAACTTCAGATATACGCTCCAACAAGAGATAAACCAATTAGATCATGCTTAATAACGCTACCAAGGAAATCACTGCGAAAATAAACAGCACAGGCATGATAAAAACGTCAGCTGGAAATTCTAAGCTTTTCGTATTGTCTTCAGATTGCATTTGAAGCACCTTATTGTCGAATTAAACTTCTTTCATTCAGAAACGATTAACGTATTTTGTATAGGTTTAATAAGTTAAAGCACCCAGATTAGCGTATGCGTTTTCTATCAGGCTCAGGTCTTTCTTTAGCTTCCTACGCATAGCTTTGTTATTTTTTCTTTCCAGTTTCTTGCGCAGTTTTTTCTTCTCCGCCTTAAGCTGCCCGAGAAAGAATTTAAACTCATCTTGGCGCTTATGACACTGCTTGGTGGCAGAATCCAAAAGGCTGTCAAGCTCATTTACTAGCTTTTGATATTTCATTGACTTATCCCCTTCTATACTTACGATTTGTATTTGTAGCACCCAGAATTTTAATTTCCTCACCAACAAACAATCCTGGAGTAAATGGCATATCCATTACGGTCTTAAACTCACTATTGATCCCTGCTGACCGTTTTTTCAATGCGCTGACTTAACCTCAAGCAAAAAACGTACCACTACATGCAATTTAAGATTACTGACCTAAAATCAAGCAGATAGAATGATAGGAAAGAGAGCAGAAATATCTTTTCGGGGTGTAACAAAACGAGCATTTATAAGCAGATCAAGGCTGTACAATATACATTTATCATTATTAATCAGTTGGTTATAGATCTATCTAACACGCATGCCTTGGGTGTAACATTTTATTTCGTTACACCCCCTCGCCGAAGCACTCCTGGAATGATAAAGCCGCGAGCATAACATGGAGATGTAAAACCGTAACCCGGCATCACAACCCTTATCTTGATCGCACTCACCTTGTCGGCGGGGACATTACTGATTCACCATGGCATCCACACAAAAAAACAGACCATTTCCGAAACCAAACTGTAAGGATCTCCGTATCAGAGCGACTAACGGACGGAAAACAAAATACAAAAGATACTCGTTACCGCTTTTTACCCAGGAGAAACACGATGAAACTCACCACACGAAAAAAGACGCTAAATGCCATTCTCTCAGGTTGCCTGGCCACATTTGCCCTGAGCAGCGCACCCCTTTATGCCGCCAATCCCTGTGGGGCCAGAAACCCCTGCGCCGCCAAGCAGGCGATGAAGATGCACAATCCCTGCAACCCCTGTGCGGCAAAAAACCCCTGTGCGGCCAAGAATCCCTGTGCGGCGAAAAATCCCTGCGGCGCAAAAAATCCCTGTGCAGCTAAAAATCCATGCGGGGCCGGAAAAGTGACCCGACCCGCCGACTACAGGCCTTACCGAGGCAACAGTGCTGCCCTTGCCACCGAGGGCAGCAAGCTGTTCAAGGACACCCGCCTGAGCACCAATGGCATGTCGTGTAATACCTGCCATGACAATAACGCCTCTTATCAGGCCACCTTCGCTGAACCTTACCCTCACTATGTACGCATGGCCGATGACCAGCAGAAACTGAAAGCAGTATATGCCGATGAGATGGTGCAGCTCTGTATGATGGGGCCCATGAATGCCAAAGCGTTGGCTTGGGACTCAAGAGAGCTGGCCGCCCTCACCGGCTATGTTTTGGCACAACAGAAGGGCTTCGCCAAGACCCACAAGATGGGCGCAATGAATCCTTGTGCCGCCAAGAACCCCTGTGGGGCAAAAAATCCCTGTGCCGCCAAGAATCCCTGTGGGGCAAAAAATCCCTGTGCCGCCAAGAATCCCTGCGCAGCGAAAAATCCCTGCGCAGCCAAGAACCCATGCGCGCCGAGAAATCCTTGCTCTGCTAAGATGCACTAACGTGTCATGCGGCGGGCGTTCCAGCCCGCCGTCCATTCACGCAGTGGTTTTGAGAATGCTCAAACCCTTAATCCGGCCCAGTGATGACCGAACCCCAGCAGCACTTACCGGAATCATCAGAGATGCCGCTCACAACTGAAACCAGCTTTCACGATGCACCGCAAGGCATCATCCAGTGGCCGGTGCTGTTACTGTCGCTGGTTGTCGTGATTCCACTCTTACTCACCAACGAGCCACGCCTTGCACTGCTGCTCCTGATTGGCGTCGCCCTCGGCATCACCCTGCAACATGCGGCCTTCGGTTTTACCAGTGCCTACCGGCGTTTTATGCTTTACCGTGATACCGCCGCTTTAAATGCCCAACTGCTCATGCTCGCAGTTGCCACACTGCTGTTCGCACCGATTCTAAGCAGTGGCGCTGTTTTTGGGCATGGCGTAGCAGGTGCAGTGGCTCCAGCAGGTCTACAGGTCGCCGCAGGTGCCTTTCTGTTTGGTATCGGCATGCAGCTTGGCGACGGCTGTGGCTCCGGCACCCTCTACAAGGCCGGCGGTGGTGCACCGCGAATGCTGATCACCCTCTTCGCCTTTTGTGCAGGATCCTTCTGGGCAAGTCTTCACATGGGCTGGTGGCAACAACTTCCATCACTACAGACCCAGTCGCTCGCCGAACCCTTGGGATACACAACCGCTGTCTCAATCCAGTTGGTTTTTATCACTCTGCTTGCCCTGCTACTGCGTCGCTGGCGCAGCCGGAAAAAACCTGCTGCCACCCCACCACAGAGAGGCTGGCGGCGTCTGTTATCAGGCCCCTGGCCTTTGGTCATCGGTGCTCTGCTGCTCGCGCTGTTCAATTTCGCAACCCTGCTGACTGCGGGTCATCCCTGGACCATCACCTGGGCCTTTACCCTGTGGGGCGCCAAGGCAGCACTACTTCTCGGCTGGGATCCGTCCAGTGCGCCATTCTGGAGCGGCACTTTCCAGCAGTCGGCGCTACAGGCCGGCATCCTGCAGGATGTCACCTCCGTGATGAATATCGGCATCCTGCTCGGGGCATTGGCCGCCGCCGGACTGGGTGGCCGATTCGCACCCAGGTTCCACATCCCCCTGCGTTCACTTGCTGCCGCCATCATTGGTGGTCTTTTGATGGGTTATGGCGCCCGCATCGCCTATGGTTGCAATATTGGCGCTTTTTTTTCGGGCATCGCTTCCCTTAGCCTGCACGGCTGGCTCTGGATCGCCTGCGCTCTGCTGGGCAGCGCACTGGGTGTACGCTGGCGACCCCGTTTTGGACTTTCAAACTGATGAGTAGAAACGAGTGAACAAAAAAAATTTCGATATCCCATTGCCCACCCTCACTCCGCCTGATCCCGCTCAACTCCCATCCAGAGAAATCGCGGTGATGCTGACAGCAGGCACTGAGGTGCGTACCAGTATGCGGGCATTGGAGCGAATCGGTCTCAACCTGGTAGGTGAGGTGTTGAAAGACCAAGGTGATTTTATCGAACTGGAACACTATCCAAAAGATGATGTCTTTGACGACGAGACCCACAGCCAGTACTACTATCACACCCATCGCAACGATGCGGATGAGCATGGTCATTTCCATACCTTTTTGCGGGCTGGGGGCATGCCTGAAAGCGCCAGACCGCTAGACTACCCCCTGACCAGCGAACCCTGGCCACAGGGGGACGATGCAATCGGCCATCTGGTGGGCATCTCCATGGATGCCTGGGGTCGGCCTATCGGGCTGTTTGCCGCCAATCGCTGGGTGACGGGGGAAACCTGGTATCCTGCTGAAACCATGATCGAAATGTTGCCCCGCTTCGCCATCGGGCACGCTTGGCCCTCCTGGCCGGTGAACCGTTGGATCAGCGCCATGGTCAGGCTGTTCCAACCGCATATCCGTGCCCTGCTCACCCACCGCGACGTTGTGATTTCCACCTGGCAGCAGGCCCATCCCGGGATGGATGTGTTTGAAGACCGCAACCTGGAGCTAACGGGGTATCTGCCCATTTCGGTGGATGAGTGGATGGCGTCGCTGGAGCAGGCTTCAGCGTGAACCATCACCCGATCAAATTTCTGTTTGCCTGCGGGTCGGTGTTTACGCTGCTGATCTCGACGGCGATGGCTGACAACGACCCCAACACATCCATCAGCGCCTTCCTCTCCCGCCACTGGCAACGTCCGCTGCAACATCAGGGCGAAGCGCCGGCCTCCTTCCCGGCGTTGGAGGCCTCGCTCGACCCCAGGGCCTGTGGGATCTGCCATCCACAGCAGCTCCAGGATTGGCAGGGAAGCCTGCACGCCCACGCCATGAGCCCCGGCTTGCTGGGTCAACTCATGGAGATGAACCCCGTCAACAGGGCAGAACATCAAGCCTGTCTGCATTGTCATGCGCCCTTGGCGGAGCAGGCCGATGAAGTGGTTGCGTGGCTCTCCGGTGGAGAAACCGGCCCCGGCAACCCCCAGGAAGAGACTATTCCCACTGACCCGCTCTACAATCAGGGATTGATCTGCGCCGGCTGCCATCTTCGAAATTTTCAAGTCCATGGCCCACACAGAAACAAGGCACTTCCACCCTCCCCGCCGCTGGCTGAAAACGCCCATCAGCCCCACAATGGGTGGCAACCACAGGATGCCTTTGAGAGTTCCCGTTTCTGTGCAGCCTGCCACCAGTTCGATACAGACGGTTACGCACTAAACGGCAAACTGCTTGAAAACACCTTTGAGGAGTGGCAGGCAAGCCCTCAGGCGAAAGAGGGGAAAAGTTGTCAGTCCTGTCACATGCCGGACCGCCGTCATCTGTGGCGAGGCATACATGACAAGGCAACTGTGCTGTCGGGTGTTAAGATCTCGCTGGACGGGGTAGAGACAGTCAAACGATAGGTCATGGCATCCCGTCCCTGACCAGCACGAGGTGGGACACCGCTTCACCTATGTCACCCCCTCGCGTGGTGATGGAGGCGATCCAACTGGACAGCCCTAATAGCAATACGTAACAAATTCTTCGAGGCGGGAATGGTTGGCCGACTGTTCAGACTTTAATCCGTTGAGCTGCTGCTCAAGGGAGCGGCACAGATCGTCCAGTTCCACCTTAGGGCTGCCGGTTTCTTCCACCCGTTCTGATAACTGCCGTTCCATGGCCTGCAGCTGGCTGGATAACTCAGCGGCGCCGCTTTCCAGGGTCACGGTACGTGCCTGGATCTCATCCCCGGCACGTTCCACCCGTGAAGTGGTCTCTTCCAAGTCGTGCAGCCGGGTGTCATTACCGCTGGCCGGTAAGTCTTGGGGTTGGTTGGAGAGGTGATCCAGTGCCTTCTGAAGCCCGGCCATCTTGTCTGATAGCGAACTGAGGTGCTGTGACTGCTGTTCTGCTAACGTGCGGAGCTCGTTTTCCAATGCCCCGGTACGGTCGGCCAAATCATCGCGAGACTGACCCAGCAGTGTGGTGATGTGGGTCTGTTGTTTCAGGCTGACACCCATGCCATCTGCATTGTCCCACAGAGTATTGAGGTCAGAAGTCAGTTTATCCAGGCGCGCCTGTAGAGCGGGCAAAACCTCCACATGATCATTCAGCCCATGGGTGAGTTCGTCCAGTTCCTGCTGTCGCTTGAGGATCTCGGAGGCACTGCCCTCCAGGGTGTTGATGCGCGCTTCCAGCTCATCACCGGCACGCTCCACCAGTGAGGTGCTCTCCTCCAGATCCTGTAGTTTGGCAGCCAGGCCTTCGGTGATCTGTACCAGCTCCTGCTGGTGTTGCCCCTGGGATGCCAATTCACCCCCCAGGTCGTTATCACACTGTAGCGCATCCAGTTGTTGTTGAACCGATGAGAGGGTTTGGGCAAGGTCGGTTTGCTGTTGTTCGAGCCGATCATCCGACTCTTGCAATAGCCGACACGTGTACGGCAATCCTTCATTCGCATCGGCAAGCCCCTGGAATTGAGACTGCAGGCTGGCCCGTACCCCCAACAGATCGTGGGCGTCGTGCCAAAGGTACTTGACCTTGCCCTTGAGTTTGCTGTGTGCATAGGACTGCCGGTCGAGACGACTGGTTATCGTCTCGACCTTCTCCTTGAGCTGGTCAAGCCTTGTCTGTAGATCCTTTTTTGATGTTTTTTTCAGGGACATAAGCTGAATATTAGATGACTTCTTAATAATGACTGCTAACTAACTAGAAATAAAGGGATTGGTGAGGATATTTAATGGGATCATGGGGGGGCAGGAAGAATAAACGTCTTTTTCCCTGAAATTCAGAGCTATTGGTCCACCGTTCCATTGGTATCAAGCTCACCATCGTCCGCAGGGGACGCACCACGTTTTCAGGTAAATTGAGAGAGTCCGCTCCGCGTCGTTAGCGGTAATTCAGCATCTGACACTCTCTGCCAGATTAAGTCTGAACAACTACACAATCTAACGACTGTGTTTCTCTCCAGCCGGAGTAAATGTCTCGTTTACTGCCGCTCCTTCTGCATTTTTTCCACGCCGCCATGAATGAAATCGCTTGCTCCAGCGTAATAGACCTGCAGGTGCGTGGGCACGTTTCCAGTTCCCGGCCACATATTTGTTGGCTTCAGCCAGGGTCGGGTAGATGTGGATGGTGTCCAGGATCTTGTTGAGGCCAATACCATGGCGCATGGCCACCACATACTCTGCAAGCAGGTCTCCGGCGTGCTCACCCACGATGGTGACGCCGAGGATCTTGTCCTTCTTCGGCACAGTGAGCACCTTGATCATGCCGTGGGCCTCTCCGTCGGCAATGGCACGGTCGAGGTCGTCGATGCCATACAATGTCACTTCATGGGGAATGTCGCGTTCCTTGGCTTCGAGCTCATTTAAACCCACCCGTGCAACCTCCGGATCGACGAAGGTGGCCCAGGGGATGACCGAGTAGTCTGCCTGAAACTTTTTGAAGGGATCGAACAGGGCATTGACTGCCACGTACCACGCCTGGTGAGCAGCGGTGTGGGTGAATTGGAAGGGACCGGCTACGTCGCCTGCGGCGTAGATGTTCGGGTAGATCGTCTGCAGGAACTTATTGGTCTCAATGGTGCGACCGGCGGGGATTTCCAACTCTTCCAAGCCAAAGCCCTTTAGGTTGGCTGCACGGCCTACCGCCACTAACAGCGCATCGAAGGGGATGCGTATCTCTACCCCTCCGTTTTGCAGATCTTCTGCGATCAGGACTTTCTCGCCGTTTTCCATCAGGAACTGATTTGCCTTGTGTTCCAGCAGCACATTGATACCCTCGGAGCGGAAGCGTTGGATGACCATTTCCGACACCTCCGGGTCTTCGCGGATCAGAAGTCGGGGCCGTCTTTCCACCTGGGTGACCTGTGAACCCAGGCGGGAGAAGGTCTGTGCCATCTCCGATCCAATAGGGCCTCCACCCAGGACAAGCAGACGTCGTGGTCGTTCTCGCAGATCCCAGATATTGTCGGAGGTGAGGTAGCCGACCTCATCAAGCCCTGGGATCGACGGCACAAAGGGCTTGGCTCCGGTGGCGATGACGATGTTGCGGGTTGTAAGGGTTTGTATGCCCTCCGTCGTTTTGATTTCTACGCTCCAGGGTGAGGTAATATTCGCTTCGCCCTGAATCACATCCACGCCGAGTTCGGTATAACGATCCACTGAGTCGTGGGGCTCAACCGTCTTTACTACACGCTGCACCCGCTCCATTACCTCGGCAAAGTCAAAGTCAGCATGAGCCTTACGGATGCCGAACTCTTTGGAACGAGACATGTGGGAGAGTAGCTTGGCCGAGCGGATCAACGCTTTGGAGGGAACGCATCCAGTGTTCAGACAGTCGCCACCCATCTTGTGCTTTTCGATCAGCGTGACCTTTGCCTTCAGCGTCGCCGCGATATAGGCAGTTACCAATCCTGCTGATCCCGCCCCAATCACCACCAGGTTACGATCGAATGTGGAAGGCTTCTGCCATTTTGCGTAAACTTTTCTGGCCTTTATCCACGCCACGACCTTATTGGCGGCCAGCAGGGAAGTGCCAAGCAAGGATAGGGAGATAAGAAGAACGGGTGAAAAGATGCCAGTCAGAGCTCCTATGGCGAAAAAGACGCCTATGAGGGTGAGGATCGCAAAAGCGAACAATGTTCGGGGTGTGATTTTCACTATTATCTCTCCGTAAGTGCCTGGTAAGTTGCGGCTCCTCTTAGTCGTCGATTAGGAAAAAAGCTTACAGACCCTAGACAGATCATGCATCGTTAGTAGAGAAAGGTTTTTCTTGGCCGTGAGTGTAGGATGTAGTATCGGTCGAGTAAGGAAATAGCACTCTCGTGCGACCAAGTCGTGTGCTGTTCTGTGAGTATCTCATTGGATTAGGTAACGGGCATGCGCTCTAATATTTATTTTACGATGAGTTTGCTGGAATACTTGTTTCAGGATAGAGAGGATTAGCGGACATCAATATGAAAACCTTCTTGCTGGTCTGCCTGCTGAGCGGCTCTGCCATCCTTCATGCAGCGTCGCCTATTGTTGAACATATCTCTACTGATGGCCTGGCCGGATGGGAGAGACACAGTTTTAAAGGTCATACGAGTTATCAGTTGATCGAAGAGGACGGCAAGCAGGTGGTAAAGGCGGTAAGTAAGGGGTCCGCATCCGTGCTGGTGAAGAAGATCTCTATCAATCTGGACAAGACACCGTATCTCTATTGGCGTTGGCGAGTCGCTGGCGTGTTGGATAGTCCAGATGAACGTAGTCGGCAAGGCGATGACTATCCAGCAAGGATCTATGTGGTGAAGGAGGGTGGTTGGACTCCCTGGCGGACACGCTCCATCAACTACGTCTGGTCGAGCAGTCAGGCAGAGGGCAGCGTCTGGCCCAGCGCCTATACCGATCAATCAATGATGGTTGCTGTACACTCAGGCGAATCGGATGTGTTGCTGTGGAAGTCAGAGCGACGCAATCTGAAGGAGGATTTTAAACAACTGTTCGGTCAGGATGTTCATCAGATCGACCTGATAGCACTCATGACGGATACGGATAATACTGGTGAAAAAGCGACAGCCTGGTACGGTGATGTCTACTTTTCGTCGGAATGAGGCATCTGTGAGTTGGAAGGCAGCTGTAGCTCCGTTTTTGAATCTTGGAATTACTATGCAGAACCGGACTAATGAAAAGGCCTGAATTCATACTGAAGATTGGCCTCGTTCTGGTTGTTTTTGTGTTGCTCTATTGGGTTGAGTCCTATTATGAGATCAGCGATTTTCTGCAGCCTGACAGGATCAGTCAGTGGCTGAATGACGCAGGACCTATGGCGCCACTATTGTTCATTGGTGTGATGGCGTCCGCTGTGGTGATAAGTCCGATTCCCAGTTTGCCGTTGGATATCGCGGCCGGTACGGTTTTCGGCCCAATCGCCGGAACCCTGTACGCGTCGATCGGCGCATTGTTGGGGGCGATGATCAGTTTTCTTATTGCCCGTTTTTTGGGACGTGATTTGATAGAGAACCTGATAAGTGGCCACATCAATTTCTGTACACTCTGTTCCGACAGGTTGCTGACGAAAATTGTTTTTTTCTCCCGGCTGATGCCTATGATCTCCTTCGATATCGTCAGTTATGGCGCCGGATTGACCAAGATGTCATTGGCAAAATTCAGTATTGCCACCTATCTTGGCATGCTGCCTCTGACCTATCTTTACGTTACCTTTGGCGCCGTGGTAGTGGAAGGGGGTGTTATCAGCCTGATTGCGGGTGTCACAGTTGTCTTCCTGTTTTTTCTTGTGCCGAGGCTGATTGAGAAGAGCGATCTCTTTTCTCTGCGTAAATACTTCCAGCATACAGATACCCATCACCATTGATTCTGCAGATGGTTACGACAGCCTGTCTCAAGTAGATGAGTTGCTGCCGTCGTCTGAGTGTTCTTTAAGGACTTTGCGGATTCGTTCCTGGGCCTCTTCGGGCAACTGCTTGTCCGTGGGTATGTCGCCATGTGCCCATCCCCGGCGCACGACTTGGCGCAGATGGCCCAGCTGTTTTTCGAAGAGACGGCAGCTGTCGCACATCCACAGATGAAGGCGCAGGCCTATCTTTTCCCTCTGACTGAGTTTTCGATCCTGTCCCTCGGAGATCAGGCGGCTCGCGTCTTTACAGGTAAGCATTGTGCTGAGACCTCACATCAGGCATACAGATTTTTTTCCAGGCACTGCCGCATACCCAATCGGGCGCGATGCAGTGTTGTCCAGAGGTTGGTCGGTGTGATGGCCAGTTCCTTACAAACCTCTCCGGTCTCCATCTCCCATAACTCGCGCAAAACAAAGAGTCGTGCCGCACGAGGGGAGAGTGTGGTCAAACACTGCTCGATCAGTGACCAGAACTGATCACGGAAAAAATCCTGCTCTGAGTCTCCCCAATTTGTGAGTGGCTGACTCCAGCGGCCACTATCGGTGAAATTTTCCGCCACCCGTCGCGCTTCAGCCGCATCCCACGCATCCTCGGGAGAATTCGGAGTGGGCGCCTCGCGGGACTGTCGCCGGAACTCGTCCATGATCTTGTGCTTGAGGATGCCGGTGAGCCAGGTTCGGAGAGAGGCGTTGCCCTGAAAACGTTCGCGGGCTTTGAGGGCGGCCAGCAGGGTCTCCTGCACCAAATCCTCAGCCCGATGTCCGTCGCGTACATGCAGGAATGCGAACGAATAGAGTGCGGAGCCATGCTCCTCAAGCCAGCGTTCGGGTTCCGATATGGACATGCGCTTCCCTTGAATGGTTTATTGAATAAACGCTCAATAACCTAGCTGTTCTCAAATGAATCTTCAAGTCAGGATAAGAGGAAAGATATGCATTGGATTGGGCGAAATCCATAGTCAGACCAATAGACTTCCAGTCAACGATTATGGCCCACTATTCAACTCCAGCGGTATCTCCCTGCGAAACAGAGTATAGACCGATGCCTCGGCATTCTGTAGTGCGAGGCGGAGGGTTTCAGCACCTTTATCACTCGACCCGTTGTTCAGGGTGGCCCGATAGAAGTCCCGGTAGAAAGTATCTGGCTCGATCTGGATCCGGAAGCAGGATTGATTGGGTATCAGGATGGAGGGGAGCCTGATAATCCAGGCGGGCGGTCTCGCCGGGTGCGAGGCGGGTATCGAATAGCTCCTGGCTCAGGTCGAGGCTCACCTGCCTGGCGACAATCTGCTCCTGCCGGGTCACGGGAATCTGTTGATTGAGACTGTCCAGTTGGATCGCCTCCATCACCACGCGAGGGGTGACATAGGTGGGGAAGCGGTGTCCCACCTCCGTGCTGGTCAGGGACAGGATGCCGCTGACCCTATCGTTGTTTGTCTCTACCCCGTCCAGCGAGATCTTAACACCCGACAGCACAGTTGCCTTGTCATGTATGCCTCGCCACAGATGACGGCGGTCCGGCATGTGACAGGACTGACAACTTTTCCCCTCTTTCGCCTGAGGCTTGCCTGCCAATTCCCTCAAAGGTGTTTCAAGCAGGCTTGCCGCGCTAGTGCGTAACCGTCTGTATCGAACTGGTGGCAGGCTGCACAGAAACGGGAACTCTCAAAGGCATCCTGTGGTTGCCACCCATTGTGGGGCTGATGGGCGTTTTCAGCCAGCGCGGGAGGGTAGCGCTCGTATTTCTGTGATTGCGGACTTGAAAATTTCGCAGATGAGAGGTGATCGCCGGTCTACCCGCCTCTTTCGATCCCATGACCATCCCCTCTGTGGCCTACACTGATCCGGAAGTTGCCTGGATGGGGCTGACCGAGACAGCGGCCAAGGCTGAGGGTATCGAGTATGAAAAGGGGGTTTTTCCCTGGGCCGCAAGTGGCCGTGCCCTGGGCATCGGACGGGATGACGGGCTGACAAAACTGCTTTTCGACCCAAAGACCAAACGCATTCTTGGCGCCGGTATCACCGGTCCCAACGCCGGGGAACTGATCGGCGAGACCGTGTTGGCGCTGGAGATGGGCGCGGATGCAGAGGATATCGGCTTGACCATCCATCCCCATCCGACCCTCAACGAGACCATCTGCTTTGCCGCCGAGATGGCCGAGGGGACGATTACCGATCTGCTGCCGCCGAAGTCGCGGAAAAAGTAAGTGTTGTTTTGTCTGCCCCTCTGTACAAATAACCAATATGTCCTATAATTTGCCTATATTAATGGGCAATACTGGCGGCAAAAATGAGTGTGCTGGCGCAAAAATTGATTGATCCCCAGGGTTTTGTGAATCCCAGGACAGTGGCTGACGAATTCCACACCACCATTAAAGAGGTGGCGCAACTTGCGGGTCTGTCCGTCGATGCGGTCAGCAAGAAGGATCGGGTGCATTCAAAATCATCGCAGAAACGCCTGCGGGATCTGGTCATGATCATCAACCGGGTAACCCCATGGTGTGGCACCCCTTTCCAGGCTTTTGCCTGGTACCGCTCTGAAGGTATTCCGAGCTTTGGGGATCTCACGGCTGAAGCACTGGTCAAGCAAGGGCATGCTGATCTGGTCATGCAGTACATAAACCGCACTGCGGAAGGTGGATTTGCTTAATGATCCATTTCCAGGGATGGGTCTATCGCGCACATAATCCTTATTGGTCATTCGACCCACTCTCAGGTGATGGCGCCAAACGTCACGGCGGCCGGTTCAATCCAAAAGGCGTACAGGCGCTCTATACTTCCCTGACTGAAATTGCGGCGCTGGCCGAATACCACCAGGGATTTCCTCACCGTCCTCAACCTACCACGCTGTGTACCTATGAAGTGGATTGCTCGGACATCACGGATCTCACAAATCCAAAAGAGAGAGGCAAGCTGGGGATTGATTTGGACCATCTCTCATCACCTTGGGAAATGCTGGCTGGAGTTGGCCGGATACCGCCCAGTTGGGCGCTGTCACAACGAATCATTGAAGACGGGGTTGCTGGCATTATTGTCCCGTCCTTTGCAAAAAATGCCCCTGAGAATGGGAAGAATCTTGTTTTTTGGGTGTGGGGCAGTGTGGTGCCTCACAAGGTAGTCGTAATCGATGATTTTCACCGGCTGCCAAAAAACGAGGATTCATGGCGCAAATAAAAGCTGTGCTGATTATTGGCCAAGCCTGGACTACTGAGCTTGAAGCGTTGATCATTTATGCCTGTTGAGCTCCACTATCGCGAAGCGGGTGCCCCGGCCCTGCCGACGCTGATCCTGTTGCACGGCCTGTTCGGTTCTTCGGTCAACTGGATGAGTATAGTCAAACGGCTGGAGAAGCAGTTTCATCTGATCGTTCCAGACAGTAGAAATCACGGCCGCTCTCCACACACAATTGAGATGGACTATCCGTCTATGGCCGGTGACCTGTTGGCGCTGATGGATCGTCTGCATCTCGATACTGCCCATCTGCTGGGTCACAGCATGGGTGGCAAGGTTGCCATGTGGATGGCATTGAACAGGTCGGAACGGGTGGGGAAACTGGTGGTGGCGGATATTGCACCGGTGACCTACCCAGACCACTTTCAGCCGATCCTGCAGGCCATGAGCGGATTGGACCTGGAGGGACTCGCAGGCAGGCGAGCGGCGGATGCCCTTTTATCGGGATCGGTGCCGTCGCTGGAGGTGCGCCAATATCTGCTGCAGAATCTTGTGAAGATCGGGAATCACTGGCAGTGGCGTTTGAACCTCTCCGGGTTGCAGGACGCGATGCCGGAGTTGTTGGGATTTCCCGATGTGACCGCCGCCCCGTTTCCAGGGGCGGCGCTGTTTATCCACGGCGGTAGTTCAGACTATGTGTCGCCGGACTCTCGTGCTGTTATCAAAACACTTTTTCCCTATGCACGGATGCGACAACTGGCCGGCGCCGGGCACTGGCTCTATGCGGAACAGCCCGATGCCTTTTCCCGCCAGGTAACGCTGTTTCTTTCAAACCGCTGATCGATGCGGAATGGCTTTGAACTCATCCTGCTCTGACGGCTGGTTACCGTAGGCGATCTGGGAAAGGGTCTGAAAAAAGGCAGTGGCGTGACGCCTCCGGTATTCAGCCATCCTGGATGTCCTGTTTCTCTCCTGCTGCATCCGCTGTTCTTGATCCTGATGCATCTCGCTTCACTCCGTTGGTTTATCGTGTGGTCAGATTAGGGTTTTAGCTGAACGGTTCTTGTTACAACCCGCCATCCACCTGTCCTGATACGACATCCGGAAATCATAGGAGTTCAAGGGAAGCAAAGCTATAAGCCCCGCCCTGTTTTGTGATCCAGTTCAAAGCCCCCAGACCAGCGATGCGTTGTATTTGAAGTCGTTCTCTTTTGTGTCTCCAATCGCTTCGGAGTCGTATTCGTTGGAGAGACCGATCTTGATGCCCAGCGCACCCTCCTTATCCATGGAGATCTTCCAGTCGAGGGTCGAGATGTTACGGAACTCGCCACTGTCTCTCAGGTTGGGATAGAAGGTGGTGCCCATCGACAGGGACTCTTTGTCGGAGATCTTCCAATCCGCATCCAGGCCCAGGATCGCCTCCGGAGAGAACTTTTCGTCGTTGCCGCCGAAGGTCTGATTGCCGCCGAGACCGGCCTTGCCTTTTACCAGCCAGTCATCGTTTTTGATGAACTGATAACCCACACCGCCGGAGCCCGAAATCCGGTGATCCCAGTCCTTGAACTCATCCCAGTCATAGCGGCCCTGCGCATAGGTAAACCAGAGGGAGCCAGGGCGCAGCCAATCTTTTTGCAGATCTGCGAAAAACTGATTTTGAGAGGTCTCGTTGTCACTTTGCGCAGAGTCGAAAGCGGTGCGAAACTTCCAGATATCCTCATCATCTGAATAGTCTGCGCCGAAACCGGCGTGCAGGTTGAATTTCTGGCTGTTGCCCTCGGCACCGCTGAGGCCGAGGTCGAGTTCTCGACTCCAGTCCTTCATGAAACCGCTGGCGAGCAGCCCCTGATCTTCGGATTTCGCCGATTCTTCGCTCTCCAGCGTGTCAGCTTGTGGTTCAGCTGCTTTCTTCTCTGCGAGAATCTCGGAGATCTGTGAACGGCTGATGGTGACTGAGCCGAGGGAGTCGTGCAGCAGGGTCACGCTCTCATTCGTCTCGGCAATGATCGGTGCGGTCAGGGTATCGCCGTTTTTAAGATGGATTATGGCGGCGGACGCAAAGGAGGCGCAGAGCGAAAGAGCGATCAGGGTAAAGAGTGAGGTTGTCAGACGCATGATGGTCAGGTTCCTTTGCACGGGGGGTAAGAAATTGGGCGGAAGATTAGCATGTATTACACCAATATCCTGCAATGAAATTGTAAAATGAACAGGGCATCTGAGGGAAAACGCCAGGAACTTTGGGTCTCACAAAATGGGGTTTAATGACCAAATCATTATAAAACAATAGATTGGTTGACGCAGATCAGCCTTATATCTTTTCAGGTCTTGTGTTCACGGGAAAGCTGTCTAGATTATCTATAGAAGGTAAAAATACCGATAAAAGCCAACCCCCTTTGTTACGGGGGACGGAAAGCAAACGGGACTCGATGTTCCCGCCCGCATACTGAGGTTCAGGCGTTGAACGCTGACAGTTTCGGATAGCGGTGGGGGGAGTCTGAGACAAGCCGGGCTGCCGGGAGTGACCTCCGTCAGGGTCACGTTCAGGCAGTCCGGCTTTTATTTTTTTGCGGGTTGCCGATGGGGAGCCTGAAGGAGACATCCTTCGGATGTGGCGAAATCCGCAAGCCCCCATTTGCCAGGCGATTGTTTGGGGAGGGCACCGTGTCACACTGGACTCAGACTCTATGGTTTCGGTTTCTTGCGCGTCTCCTTTCTGTCTTCCTGGTGTTCCAGGGTGCACCACCGTTCCGATACTCCCTCCCCGATATAGATCCGTTCTTCCTGCTGGGTATCAGCACGGTTCAGGCTCAGGGGGTGCCGGAATGGCTCGTCTCCACGGTGGATGCCAATCATGAAGACCGCTTCATCCAGCAAAAGATCGCCGAACTCGGCCCCGGCATAGAGGCCGCCTTCGCCTTCGTGCGGGACGAGATCGGCTTTGAGGCCTATACCGGCTCCCTGCGCGGGGCGCGTGGTGCCCTCTGGTCCGATGCCGGCAACAGCCTGGACCAGGCCAGCCTGCTGATCGCCCTGCTACGGGGACAGGGGATTGGGGCGCGGTATGTGCGAGGGACGCTTGGCGAGGCGGATGCCAAGGTATTGATCGCCTCGATGTTTGATCCGGAACTGATGGCTCAGGCCGTGGGGTATATTCCGGATAAATACGCTAAGGCCGATCCTGTAAACGATCCTGAATTCATGGCTGAAGCTACCGATCACTGGTGGGTTGAACTTGAGGATGGAACACTACTTGATCCCAGTTTTTCCGATGGAGTTGTGCGTGGTATAGCCGATTCATCCTACTTCGAGGTTCCTGAAGCAGAACGGCATAAAGTGACTCTCCGACTCAAGGCAGAATTCTACAATATTCTCTCTAACTTTACGTATAAGACTCCCTTGGAACACACTTTTTCAACACCTGAAGTTTACGGAAAGGCGCTGTCACTGGCGCATTTTGTAAGCAGCTATCAGCCACCTGCGATGATTGGTGGATTTAAGACATATACTTATTCACCCTTTCTGATGGTGGATGACAACGGCGCCACACCGGATAACAACGCCACATTAGACAGCAATCCTATAATTCGAGGGCAAAATTACCAAGAATTTTTCAGCAGTCTTCCACCGGTGTTGGCAAATTCCACCCTTACCCGTTTGACACTGGAAATTGATGTACAGAATCCAAGTATGGAAACGGAGACCTTATCACGAGACCTCCTG
>NZ_JAAVSH020000001.1:2092009-2117379 GCF_011947365.2 endosymbiont of Lamellibrachia barhami | reverse complement strand
TTGTTGTACTTCGTTCAGTTATTATTACTCATAGCGGCCCTGCGCATAGGTAAACCAGAGGAGCCAGGGGCGCAGCCAATCTTTTGCAGATCTGCGAAAAAACTGATTTTGAGAGGTCTCCGTTGTCACTTTGCGCACCCAGAGTCGAAAGCGATTTGAAACTTCCAGATATCCTCTACATCATCTGAATAGTCAGCTTCGAGCAAAGCGTGCAGGTTGAATTTCTGGCTGTTGCCCTCGGCACCGCTGAGGCCAACATCGAGTTCTCGACTCCAGTCCTTCATGAAGCCGCTGGCGAGCAACCCCTGATCTTCGGGTTTGGCCGGTTCTTCGCTTTTGAGCGTATCAGCTTGGGGAGCGCCTGCTTTCTTCTCTGCGAGAATCTCGGAGATCTGCTTGCGGCTGATGGTGATCGAGCCGAGGGAGTCGTGCAGCAGGGTTACGCTCTCATTCGTCTCGCCAATGATCGGTGCGTTCAGGGTATCGCCGTTTTTCAGGTGGATAGTGGCGGCGGATGCAAAGGAGGTGCAGAGTGAAAGAGCGATCAGGATAAAGAGTGAGGTTGTTAGGCGCATGACGATCAGGTTCCTTTGCACAAGGGTAAGAAATTGGGCGGAAGATTAGCATGTATTGCACCAATATCCTGCAATGAAATTGTAAAATGAGCAGGGTATCTGAGGGAAAACGCCAGGAACTTTGGGTCTCACAGGACGGGGGGTTAATGACCAAATCATTATAAAATAATAGATTGGTTGACGCAGATCAGCCTTATATCTTTTCAGGTCTTGTGTTCACGGAAAAGCCGTCTAGATTATCTATAGAAGGTAAAAATACCGATAAAAGCCAACCCCCTGTTGCTACGGGGGACGGAAAGCAAACGGGACTCGATGTCCCCGCCCGCATACTGAGGTTCAGGCGTTGAACGCCGACAGTTTCGGATAGCGGTGGGGGGAGTCTGAGACAAGCCGGGCTGCCGGGAGTGACCTCCGTCAGGGTCACGTTCAGGCAGTCCGGCTTTTATTTTTTTACGGGTTGCCGGTGGGGAACCGGAAGGACGCATCCTACAGATGTGGCGAGATCCGTAAGTCCCCCATTTACCGGGCGATCGCTTGGGGGAGGGCACCGTGTCACACTGGACTCAGACTCTATGGTTTAGGTTTCTGGCGCGTCTTCTTTCTGTCTTCCTGGTGTTTCAGGGGGTACCACCGCTCCGATACTCCCTCCCCGATATAGATCCGTTCTTCCTGCTGGGCATCAGCACGGTCCAGGCCCAGGGAGTGCCGGAGTGGCTTGTCTCCACGGTGGATGCCAATCATGAGGACCGCTTCATCCAGGAAAAGATCGACGAACTCGGCCCCGGCATAGAGGCTGCCTTCGCCTTCGTGCGGGACGAGATCGGCTACGAGGCCTATACCGGCTCCTTGCGCGGCGCGCGCGGTACCCTCTGGTCCGATGCCGGCAACAGCCTGGACCAGGCCAGCCTGCTGATCGCCCTGCTGCGGGGGCAGGGGATTGGGGCGCGGTACGTGCGAGGGACGCTTGACGAGGCGGATGCCAAGGTATTGATCGCTTCGATGTTCGATCCGGAACTGATGGCCCAGGCCGTGGGGTATATCCCCGAGGAATATGAAAAAGCTGATCCTGTAAACGACCCTGACTTAATTGCCGAAGCTACCGATCACTGGTGGGTTGAATTGGAAGACGGCACTCAGCTCGATCCAGCCTTTGCCGACGGCCTCGTGTGGGGCGCGCCGACATCGACCTATTTTGAGGTACCAGACGCCCATAGACACAAGGTCACTGTCCGACTGAAAGTGGAATCGCATAATATGCTTTCCCAGTTTACGGATAATGTGGCATTGGAACAAAAGTTTTCAGCCGCAGAACTGTACGGGAAACCGCTTACCCTGGGTCATTATGTAAACACTCATAAACCTCTTGCCCTGATTGGGGGGCTTATAACTCATAATTACGCCCCTTACATCCTGCTGGATGACAACTCGGAATCCATTGAAGGCCAAACCATGATCCGGGGTAACGATTACCAAGAGCTTTTTTCCTCCCTCATACCCATGGCGAACACAATGTTGACTCGTCTTACCTTGGAACTGGGGCTCGAATCCCCAAACAAAGAGGCGCGGGTACTCAAGCGTGATCTCTTGGATCGGGTGGGATTCGCGGCTAGGCACGGCCTGTCTGCTCCAGGTGTAGCAGATACTGAACGGCCAGCCATCAACCAGTACGATGTAACGACCATCAATATCGTTTCCGGTTCAGTAAATGATGAATTAATGGGAATTCAATTGGCCAGTTCTCTTGATGAGGAAGGTTATGATCTGATGTTGCTGTCAGAAACTTTGTTAAATAAGGATCCCGCATCGTTTACCAGTGACGAGGATGATCTGCTGGGACAACTTGTCAAATATCAAACGCGCCAAAACATAGCAAAAACGCGTCTTTTGGCCACCAACTATTTAGTGACTTCCGACGAGTTGGCTAGAAGCACCGCTAAGCAGCATATCGTGAAGTTCTATCATGATGCTCCCCGGGTCATTTTGTCATTCGACGAGTATCAGGTAAATGTAAATGACACGATGACCAACCGCTTCGGCATCGACCTTCTCCTGGATAGTACCAAAGCAGTTGCCTATCCAGGACAAAATAGAGATGCTGCCATTGTTGCCAAGATATGGCGTGGACTGGAAAACAACCTTGCTGAAACAGAAGCGGTCAGGACTTTTACAGAAGGGTTCGAAAGCGAAATATCGCTTTATTCAACATACGAAGTGTTCGAAGAAGCACACAAGGCCGGGCTGGGCACAGTTGTCCTTTACGGACACCAGGATATATCCAGACGACTGGATAACATGGACATGTCAGCGGAAGCCAGGGCCCGCATTGGGGATGCCCTGCGATCAGGGAAATCCGTGACCGTGCCTTCGGGAATGGTCACTATCAACGGCAACCAGACGATAGGCTGGTATGAAAACAATCCGGAAACCGGCGAATTTATAGGGGTTCTGGAAAATGGAAGGCATGGATCATTGGCAGAATATGCCTCGATACTACGAATCCGGGCTCAAGTGGTGGGCCTTCAGATCCGCCAGTTTGTCATGAGCTTTGCACGGGTTGTTGTGCGCAATTTAACCAGAATAAAAAATAAGATATGGGACTCATATAAGAAATTTCCAGATGAATGGAAGCCGGATCCCGTCGGACTTGCAACAGAGATTACAAAAGAGGTAGTCAAGCAGGGGGCGGTGGGTGCTGCACAAGGTGTTGTCGAAGGGCTGGCAGATGCCTTTGTTGAGGCTATAGAAGAATCGATTATCGAAGCATATAAAGACGATATCAAAGCAAGGCTGAACGAGGAGTTGGGTGGTGATGCTGGGACTCAGTTGCTGAAAGATCTGGAAGGACCTTTGGAAAACTTGAACCAATACATGAGTGCGGAAAGTTATGTAAAGGATGTTAAGTCGATAACTAATACAAGTTTGGATATTAATCTGGATTTAAAGAAGATCGCAAAACAAGCTAATAAAGCAATGATTATGGATTGGATCAAACTCAATGTTCCCAATCTCACAAAAGGCCAACTGTCGCAACTGGAGCTGGATATCGAAAGCCACACAAACGCCGGAATGAAAAAAGGCATAACCACCGTGGCTGGAAAAGGCATTGGCGGAATAATAGGCGCACCCATCAGGGGCGGTGCAAAGTTGATCTTTAAGAACATAACCAAGAATTTGGTAAAGGATAAAATCAAACCCATCGTCAGAGAAAATCTGAAAATCGACACCATAGTCGGCGGCGCAAACCAGACGATCTTCGATATCAGTGCCTACGTCAACGAAGAACTGGAATCATTCTTTAACAAAGGCAGCGTAATCGACATTGTCGGCACGGATTATGAAGTCGTAAATCTGTTTTTCGTACCCGCACTGACCAAAGGATCTGAAGTCAGTAATTCTACACTTGGTTTGTCCGTTGTTTCAGATGATCTGTTTTCGGTGAAACTTGCCCAAGGCCAGGTTCCTTCCGCCTTTCGAGTACAGATCGAGAACCTGGGTTCGAGTGGTAACTTCGTCGTGGGGACTGTCGCACATGCTGGTTGGGAGATACTGACGGCACGCGATTCGATTACGGTACCTTCTTCATCGACAGGAGTGGTGAGCGTCTTTCTCCGGCCATTGGTAAGTACGACAGTGCCGATTCCCGGTACGAGTGTCGATTTTTCGGTGACCGCTGAGCTAGCTGGAAATCCCTCTACACGTCTTACAAAGGACGTTAATTTCATCATGCCGGAGGTCCACGCTCTGACCGCATCGGCCGACCCGGACAGCCTTTACGCCACTCCCAACGGCGTTGTGCAGGCCAACCTCACCTTCACCAACACCGGTAATGTGGCTCAGACCGTCACGTTCGGTCTCGACCTGTCGGCGGGTTGGACCGCCGACGACCTGGGCAGTGCGCCCACTTTGGACCCCGGCGAGTCGGTGACCCGGACGCTGACCTTCACGGCCCAGGGACTGGACCTGGACAGCGACCACTATGTGGCCGTGACCGCCATCTTTGGTGCCAACGGCGAATTTGAGACGCAGGTCCCACTGCACCTGCACATCGCCGCCCCCGGTGCCCTCCAGGCCCTGCATGCGGCCACCGACGCCGATGCCCTCGGCCGCCCCGAACTGGCAGGCACCCTGGAAACCCTGGGCCAGGATCTGAGCACCCTCTATCAGGAACTTGGCAGCGAACCCCACAAGAGCCGCTTACTGGCCAGTCTGGATAGCCTGTCGGCCCAGCTCGATGACCCCTTGCTGGCGCCCTTCGCCCCGGACATCGACACCGCCCGCCAGGCCATAGCAGGCAGCACGCCCGCCACCCTGGAGACGGCCCTGGACGATCTGGGCACCGCCCTCACGGCCTTCGGCGACCAGTTGGCGGCCTTGGCCGACCACGACTTCGAGGTGGCCCTGAGGCCCAACAGCGCCGAGGCCCTGCCCCAGTCGCCGACGGTATTCAGGCTCTATCTCAAGAACATGGGCACCGAGACCACCACTTACCATCTGAGCCTGGCCGGGATCCCGCCCGGGATCGACGCCAGCCTCAGCCAGGACAGCCTGACCCTGCGGTCGGGATTCGCCATAGAGCCAGGCGTCTCGGGCACCCACCACCTGCCGATCGCTATCGACGTCACCCTCACCCAACCGGCGGATGAGTTGACCGCCTTCGAATTCGAACTGCAGGTGACCGCCGACGGCGCGCCGCAAGTGCAACGTTCGACCTATGGCAGCTTTACCGCCAGGGATGAGTTGGTGAGCGTACTCTCAGTGACCAGTGCCCCGGCCTTTACCGACCCAGGCGGCAGTGTGGATGTGACCACGCGGCTGCTCAATGCGCTGAACCGGGAGCGGGATCTGCTGGTGAGCTACCGGGTGAAAAACGCAGGTGGCGCAGAGCTCTTCAGTTCCGCACCGCAGGTCGTGCAGATGAGTGTGCTCTCATCGGTGGCCACGGTCGCCCTGGGAGCGTTTGATACCAGCGGTCTGCCACTTGGGAGTTATACCCTTGAGGTGAGTGTCACCGAGTCCGATGGCACACCGATTCCGGGTGGCTCCGGCAGTGGAACCCTGCTGGTCGGCTCGCCTTTGAACGCAACCTTGTCGGTCGACCCGGACAGCCTCCCGGTGGGGGATGGTCTGGCAGCGGTTACTCTGCAGATCGACAGTCTGGTGAATTATGACGCCAATGGCATCGGTCTGATCGGTCTGACCGATACCCTTGGCGGTGGGCGTTCCGTAGCGGTTCGAGGGGATTATGCCTATCTGGGCGGCACCGAGGGTGTCACTGTGTTGAATATCAGCACGCCTCAGGATCCGCTGATTGTCCATACCTTCGGCTTGGCCGGGAATAACCGCACCTGGATCAAGGATGACACTCTGCTGGTGGCCAATGAACGCGATCTGACTGTCTATGGTCTGACTGATCCGGAACAGCCCGAGCTGTTGGCCTCGGCCGCCAGTGGCGTCACCGGAACCCACGCATCGGGTCTCTATGTGCAGGGTGATCTGGCCTTCATCAATACCATAATCTTTATCTGGGGCGGCAGCATTGTAGGGATTCGCGGCGACACTATCATTTATGATCTGACCGATCCGCTGAATCCACAGAGCCTGGGGCAGTTTTACAACACACCCCAGGGTTCGTATCCACAGTGGCCGGGCAGCAACTATTTCATCGGCGAGAGCGCAGTCGGGAAGGACGACGTTGTCTATCTGATGAGCAGCTCGGCAGAGACCGCCGCCGTTGGGGGCACAGGACGGCTGCGGATGCTCGATGTCAGCGACCCGCAGAATGTCACTGAAGCCGGTGTTTTCGATCTTCCCGGATCGGTGCTGCTGGGTGGCATGGCCATTCAGGGGAACAGGGCCCTGGTGGTGGGTACGGATGGTCCGTTTGTCATCAGTGACGGTTCCCCTTTGCAGAGCGGCCAAATGACGCTGCATCTGCTGGATGTGACCGATCCCCTGAATCCGGTGATACTGGGGTCAGAACTGTTGGCTGGCGAGGGGCTGTACAAATTATTACTGTTTTCCGTACGCAGTGTTACTGATGACCTCTTCGTCATAGAAGATATAGATTTGAATGGCCAGGCAAAACTGCGCCTGGTGGATACCAGCGATCCCGCGAATATCAGGGTTATCGATATTGATACAGCGAGTGTGGTCGGAGGAGCCCTGTTCAGCAGCGGGCTGCTCTACACCGCCAGCAACTCCGGTCTGGGTATCTATGATCTGGGTGGCCTGACCGGTATTCCAGTGATTGCACAGGTGCAGGTGCCGAACGATGGCAGCGCCGTGATCCTGCCGGGTTCGTTCAACCGGGCGCCGGACAGCACCACGCCCGGGGCCGGTTTCGATACCCTGCAGTGGAATCTGTCGCTGCAGACTGGTCAGCTCAACCATGCCCTCAACTGGCAGGTCCAGTTGGATAGCCTGCAGCCGGGCGAGGCCAGGAATGCAGCCCTCGGGGCAGCAGTGGACTTTACCGCCTGGGGCAGTGCGGGCTCTATTGATCTGCCCGCCGCATCCGTGGCGGTGGAACAGATTGTGGCCCTGACGCCGGATAGCCGCACGATGCGGCCGGGTGAGGAGAGTCTCTATACCGTTACACTGATGAATCCGGCAGCCACGGTCGTGACTTACGACCTGGGACTGCAAGGGCTTCCACCGGAGTGGGTGACCCTGCAGGCCTCCGTGGAGGTGCCGGCGGCTGGGTCGATCGATCTTCCCCTGGCGGTGCGTGCAGATGCCCTTGCCAGTTTGGGCGAGCATGGGTTTGCGCTAACAGCGACTACGGCCGGTGGCGCCAGAGGGTTGGCTTATAGCAGTCTGACGCTCGAGGGGGCTGCTGTGATCCAGGCCGAAATCCACGGCGTGGTGATCACCCTGACCCCAATTCAGGATACGGCAGGACAGGGGACCGGTGCGACCTATCGGGTGCGCATCATCAACACCGGCAATGTCACCGAGACCTACGAGTTGACCGGCCAGTTGCCGGTGGGCATCCAGGGTCTCTTCGGCGAGGCGAGCGTGACGGTGGCGCCCGGTCTCGACAACTATCGTGAAGTGTTGCTGACCCTGACCGCGCCCCCTGGGGCCGCTGTCGGTGGCCAGAACTTCGACGTAACCGCCACCTCCACCGGTACGTCCGGGGTGACAGACCAGGCTGCGGGTACACTGAACGTCTCAGGCTTCGGGGTCGATGTGGCCCTGACCGCCCTGGCCGCAAGGCCGGACAGTATCTTCCGCATGCGGGTGACCAACACCGGTCAGAACCAGGATACTTTCGATCTGAGCCTGGGCGGGGTCCTGGCTCCGGCCGCCACCCTGGAAATTACCGAAGTCACCCTGGCGGCAGGCGCTTCCCAGGATGTGACGGTTACCGTCATCGATATCGACTTCGCCTATCCGGGTTCGCTGGATCTGGTGGTCAGCTGCTAATTCTATTGCACCACTGCCCGGTGCCCGAGAGATGCCTGCCAGCAGGGGGGCAAGAAAGAGCAGGAATGATCCCAGTTTCTGGCTGACTATCGCTATTCTGGCCAGTCCCATCCGCAGACGAAAAGGGCGATAACCGCTGGCGTGTTGGATGGCGTGCCCGACCTCGTGGGCTGCGGTTGTGATGGCGGTCAATGTTCTGCCCTCCATTTTGTCCCTGGTGAGTCGAACAGTCTTGCTGAGAGGGTCGTAGTGGTCTCCGGATTCGGTGGCTTCAACGCGAATATCCTTGAGTTCAAAGCGATCGAGCAGATGGCGGGCCAGTTCGCCTCCTGTGCCGGGAAAGTCCTCATCCTGCCGGTTATAACGTGAAAGGATATGCTGCACCCACCATTGAGGTGCGTATATCAGAGCCAGGACAAGTGTGATGAGAAGCAGATAGTGCACAGTATTTTCCGTTGGCAACAACAGGCGAATAATCCGGTATACTAGCCCGTTTTCCGGGATTCCGGACTGAATTACAGAATTTGGAGATGAACGATGTCGACAGAGGGCGTCAAGAAAGTGGTATTGGCCTATTCCGGTGGTCTGGATACCTCCATTATCGTCAAGTGGTTGCAGGACGAGTATAAGTGCGAGGTGGTGACCTTTACTGCCGACATCGGTCAGGGCGAAGAGGTGGAACCTGTACGCGCCAAGGCGGAGGCGGCCGGTGTCAAGGAGATCTACATCGAGGATCTCACCGAAGAGTTCGTGCGGGACTATGTCTTCCCCATGTTTCGCGCCAATGCCATCTACGAGGGCGAGTATCTGCTGGGCACCTCCATTGCGCGGCCGCTGATCGCCAAGCGGCTGATCGAGATTGCCAACGAGACCGGGGCGGATGCCATCTCCCACGGCGCCACCGGCAAGGGCAACGATCAGGTGCGTTTTGAACTGGGCGCCTACGCCCTGCGTCCCGATATTCATATCATCGCCCCCTGGCGTGAATGGGACCTCAACTCCCGTGAAAAGCTGCTGACCTATGCCGAGACCCACGGTATTCCCATCGAGATGAAGCGGGAGGGCAATAAATCTCCCTACTCCATGGATGCCAATCTGCTGCACATCTCCTATGAAGGCTACGACCTGGAGGATCCCTGGACAGAACCGGGGGAAGATATGTGGCGCTGGTCGGTCTCCCCGGAGCAGGCCCCGGACAAACCGATGTATATCGAGCTGACCTTCGAGCAGGGCGACGTGGTTGCCATTGATGGTGAGGCCATGTCACCGGCGACGGTTCTGGCGACCCTGAACAAGCTGGGCGGCGACAACGGCATCGGGCGAGCGGACATCGTGGAGAATCGCTATGTCGGCATGAAATCCCGTGGCTGTTATGAAACCCCCGGTGGCACCATCCTGCTTAAAGCGCATCGTGCCATGGAGTCACTCACCCTGGATCGCGAGGCGGCCCACCTGAAGGACGAGTTGATGCCGCGCTATGCCAAGCTGGTCTATAACGGTTACTGGTTTGCGCCAGAGCGGGAGATGCTGCAGGTCGCCATCGACCAGAGCCAGCAGGTGGTCAACGGGGTTGTCAGGCTCAAACTCTACAAAGGCAACGTCTACGTGGTTGGACGCAAGTCCGACACCAATAGCCTGTTTGACGAGTCCATCGCCACTTTTGAGGACGATGAGGGCGCCTATAATCAGAAGGATGCGGAAGGTTTCATCAAACTCAATGCACTGCGTTTGCGGGTGGCTGCGGGGAAAGGCAAAAGGATAAAGGCTAAAGGTGAAAGGTGAAAGGTGAAAGGCTGGCAAATCGAATATTTGCCTGAATCTCGTGTCAAACTTGTAGGCCCGATCAAGCGTAGCGGATCGGGCACCCAGGCTTTGGCAGTACATTCCAGGTTGCCGGTTCCGCTACGCCTCTTCAGTCTCAAAAACATGGTTTTGACATGGAAACGCGCCAAACCAAAATATGAAGCTGACGGTAAATTCGTCCTTTTGCCTTTTACCTTGACCCTTCAGTTTTCCCGTTCCGGCAGTTCCGGGTCCTCTCTCGTATAGCCAATGGCAGCCAGTTTTTCGAGATAGGCTTGCCAGAGTTCGTCATGGAACTTGCCCAGGTTGTAGAGATACTTCCAATCGTAGAGCCCGGTGTCATGACCATCATCGAAGATAATTTTAACCGCGTAACTGCCCACGGGTTTGATATCGGTAATGGAGACGAGTTCCTTGCCGGTCTCCAGTTTTGCCTGTGCCGGGGTATGCCCCCGGGTTTCGGCAGAGGGTGAGTAGACCCGCAGATATTCACAGGGCAGGGAGAAGTGGGCGCCATCGTCGAAGGCGATATCGAGAAAGCGGGACTGCTGATGCACCTTGATGTCGACAGGACGGGGTTTTTTTTCCATTAGATCTTTCCGGTGGTTGATTCAGGCCAGCCTTGTGTGTGTTTTTCCACAATGCCCGCCAGCATTTCGATGTGATCGGGTTGTGCGTTGAGGGCGGGAATATATTCATAGACGCCGCCGCCCGCTTTTTGAAAATAACCCCTGTTCTCCACCGCGATCTCCTCCAGTGTTTCCAGACAGTCGGCAGAGAAACCAGGACTGACCACCTGGACGTGTTGTATCTTTGCCTTGCCCCAGGAGATAAGGGTTTGGTCGGTATAGGGCTTGATCCACTCCTTTTTGCCGAAGCGGGACTGAAAACTGAGTTGCCACTGTGAGTCTTCCAGTTGGAGTCTTTTGGCAACCTGTTCTGCGGTGAAACGGCACTCGCTGGGATAGGGATCACCGGCGGCGGCGTAATCTTCCGGAATGCCGTGGAATGAGAAGAGCAGCTTTTCTGCCGCGCCATGCTGTTCGCGGAAGCGTTGGATTGAGTCCGCCAGCACCTGAATATAGTCTGCTTCATGGCCGTAGCGGTTGATGAAGCGCAGTTCCGGCAGCCGCCGCCAGTGTTGCAATTCAGTAGTCACCGCATCGAAAGTTGAGGCGGTGGTTGTGGCGGAGTACTGGGGATAGAGCGGCAGTATCAGAATGCGCTCGGCGTTTTCGCAGCGCAGCACTTCCAATCCCTGTGCAATGGAGGGGTTGCCGTAGCGCATTGCCAGAACGACTTTGACCTTGCTGCCGAACCGTTCGTTGAGTGCTGCCTGCAGTTTGTCCGCCTGTTGCCTGGAGATGTCCAGGAGCGGTGAGCCACTCTCTGTCCAGACCGTACGGTAGGATTCGGCGGAGCGCTTTGGGCGGATGCGCAAAATGACGCCGTGCAGAATGATCTTCCAGAGCAGTCTGGGAAATTCCACCACACGGGGATCGCTGAGGAATTCCGCCAGGTAACGTCGCACATCAGCGGTGGTGGGGCTGTCCGGTGTGCCGAGGTTGGTCAGTAAGATGCCGAGGCAGCCTGTACCGGGGGGCGCCAGGTCCGAATGGTTTCTATATGTCATGGTGCTAATGGTTGTTCGCAGAACGGACTGAGTGGGTGCAGACCGCAGGTGGATTGCTGTTGCTGATTCATCAAGAGGGAAGACTACACCACTCGACTGTCGACCGAAACCAGATAGCCTAACCGATTCCGATCCTTATATAGCATACGGCCAGAAACACTGTTTTTTACCACGAAGAGCACTAAGATTAAGAGATTGATTAACAATAATTTTTTCTTCGTGTGCTTCGTGCTCTTCGTGCTCTTCGTGGTTAGATATGGGTTTCCGGATGAACCTTTATAGATGAGGTCGGAAAGGCTGTTTTACACCGCTTTTTTCAACAGGTCCGTAAACTCCGGCGTTCTAAGATAACCGTATGATTTATGGTTGATCTTTCCCCAGTCATTGATTACCAGATCGTCCTTCACCTTAACCCCATCCTCGTTTGAGTCGTAGTCGTCTGCGAGGTGGGTGTCGATTGCAACCGGATCACGCCTGTCTGCAAGGTTGGTCCATTTTTTCACGATACTGGGGGTACGCACCAGCGGACTCTCTTCACTGATTTTATATTTTACGTGGGGCAGGCCAAGGGGGGAGCCGATGGTCACAAAATGGTCGATCTTGATACCGGGATCCTCTTTGCCGAGCTGCCGCAGGACATCGTAAGCGATGATGGTGCCCATGGAGTGGGCGACCAGCATGATGCGATTCCCTCTGTTGTCGAGAATAACGGTTTTCAGGCGTTTCCTGAGCTCGTTGCGGAGTTCACTGTCCGTATAGTATTTATGCAGATCCTGTAGTTTTTTCTCCAGCACCTTATCGGCAATCATATCGATGCCGAAGAGCGTCTTTGCCGAGTCCCACATTTTCCCGCTGATCGACGATGCCTTGGCTCTCACAATGTCCAGCCAGCCGTCATCGTAGCGTTTTAGGGCGCCATCTTCGGCTTTGTGGTATGCATCGGGGTCTTGGTCTGGTTCGGGATACATGGCATCGGCCCAGTAGACCGAGTGAAAATTGAGGGAATCCAGAGCGATGCCCGCATTTTTTTGCAGCCCTTCCAGCATGGCCTGTTCCCACCACTCGGCCAGTGTCTCTTCCGGCGGTTTGTTGGCCAGCCCATGAATACCGATGATGATTTTGCTCATGATGTCGATCTCCTTATTTTAGTTTTCCCAATACGAAAATATAGTCGCCTGAACATCGATTGCATAGGTTTTGCTGTTCAACGCGTCAACACGATACTATTTTCAAGGGTATCCCGGTGAAGAATCGTCCGTTGGGACAGCTACACCACTGCCTGCTATATTCAGATATCCAGAACAAACCTTGTGGGATAACTGAAAAGTGCGCGAGACAGCTGGAGCCGGACATGGCCCTTTTGGTCATGAGAATCATGGACGCTATAACCTGAACGATGTCTACTGGAATCTGCCTGCCCCGGCGCTGGTCGAACAGGCAACCGACGGGATTCTGGCAGCAGTACAGGTGGTGAAGTGAAAAAACGACCGCCGAAGGTTGGTATCAGCGCCTGTCTCCTGGGTGAACCCGTGCGTTACGATGGCCGGCACAAATACGCCGTACAAATCGTCGAAACCCTGTCGGATGTCGTGAGTTGGGTGCCGCTCTGCCCTGAGACAGAAGCTGGCTTGGGTGTGCCGCGTCCGCCGGTGGAACTGATTGGTTCGCCCGACAGGTTTCGGGTTGTTGGTGTAGAAAATCCAGGGCTGGATGTCACCACCACGCTGCTCGATTTTTCACAACAAAAGGTACAGAATCTTGGGCGGATCAGCGGTTTTATTCTGCAGAGCAGATCCCCCAGTTGTGGTTTGAAAAGCGCCCTATTCAGGGGGAGTGGCCTGCTGGGTGCCGGGGTGTTTGCTGGTATGCTCAAGCACGAGTTCCCGGAGTTGCCGGTTGCTGAGGATGTGGATCTGGATTCAGCGGCGGCGTTGGATGAATTTCTGCAGCGTGTCAGGCGATATGACCGTGATATAGGGTAGTGGTCATTCAGAAAGGCCAATATTTAGATTGAATGGCTGGCATGAGATGAACCAGTAACGACCTGTAGAAGGTGCTGTTAACAGGTGCTATTATCAGGTCATTAACAAAAATCTGAGGTCAAATATCATGAGCACGAAATTCTCCGAAGATGTCGTACCGCTCACCGAACTGAAGATTAATCCCGGTCGGGTGGTCAAACATGTGGCGGAAGCTCATCGCCCGGTGCTATTGACCAGTCGAGGACGTGGGGTTGCGGTGGTTCAGTCGCTAACTGACTATGAGCAGGTAGAAGATGAGCGTGAGTTTATGCGAGCCGTGGTGGCAGGGCTTGCTGACCTGGAAGCGGGACGAGAGGTTTCTCTAGCCGAGGCGAAGGCACGACTCGGACTCAAGTAGCCGAATGCCAAAGCTCACGATTCACTTCTCGGAGTCTGCTGTTACGGATCTCGAAGCACTCAAGCGTTGGTATTCTGAACAAGGGGTGCCCGATGTTGGGGATAGGTTTATTACGGAGATAATGGGGAGGGTGGAAGTGCTATACGATCACCCGGATATGGGCCGAGTCGTTCCGGAGTTCGATCAACCGTTTCTGCGGGAGATCCTCCACCCGCCGTTTCGCATAGTGTACCTGCGCGAACCGAACAAGGTGCAGGTCATTCGTGTTTGGCGTTCTGAAAGACTACGTCGTCTTCCGGCCCACATGGAAGAAACATAATTTACGTCAGGAGGGGGATTATGTGAACATCCGCGCAGTTATTGACTTCGAGACCACAGGTCTCTCGCCCGGCATGGGAGCTCGCCCTACCGAGATTGCCATTGTGTTGGTCGATAGCGGAACGATCATAGATCGTTACCAGAGCCTGATGAATCCCGGTGTACCTATCCCCTACGATATTCAGAGATTGACCGGGATCACAGACAAAATGGTGAAGGCGGCGCCTTCAGTTGAGTCTGTTATGCGCGAAGCGGAGGAATTCGTCGATCAACACCCTCTAGTCGCGCACAATGCAGCCTTTGATCGCAAGTTCTGGGATACGGAGCTGCACCGAATACACCGGCAGCATCATCAGGGGTTCATTTGCTCCATGCTTCTGGCCAGGCGAATTTTTCCCGAAGCGCCTAACCACAAGCTCGGTACTCTGGTGCAATCCCTGGGCCTTCCCGCTACCGGTCGTTTCCATCGGGCATTAGCGGATGCGGAAGCAACTGCTTATCTCCTGTTACGGATCGAAAGCGAACTCATGCACCGGTTTCATCTGTCGGCAGTGAGTCATGAACTATTGCTTTCGATTCAGAAAGCACATCGTAGCAAGCTTGCAAGCTGTGTCAGGCAGTATCAGGGCCTCTGAAAGATGGATTACAGAAATAAGAGAGAAGAGATGGTCGATTGGCTGCGCATGCAGCTAATCGGCCCTGGAAATAAGAATAAGCCGCCGATCGACTCTGAATCTGATGAAGTGATCCTGCAGGGTATTTCCCCATTGGACAGGTACCCAACCGGCGTACTGTTCCCGGTTATTCGTGGAGAGGAAGGGTTGGATCCGGCCTCTGACAACGATGAGGAAGACGCTGGAATTGGAGAAGAGAAGGAGACAATCGAAGTCGAACCAGCAGCGAGGCAGCGTCGTTATAGTCCTCCATCGTCCGTTGGTTTCTCATTCTTCGCCCGTGGCGAACCGGCGAGGTTCCAGGTCATTTCCTCTGCTGTGCGATATATAAGGGTTGGAGAACGGGATGAACGCGGTCGTTACACCAGAACAGAATATAAAAGAATTGAGGTCGGAGGAGAGTCTGAGGCAAAGACATTCGAGGCCAGAAATAGACAAACACACAAGCAGTTCAGTTGTCGTGAGAATGTATTTGGAGAAGATGCGGGTGTTGATGTGTTGTGGAGGCCATTTTTAGATGGCTGGATTGTTACTGTATCGCTCTTTAATAATCGACAGGAGGGGGATGTAAAGGGTACTCCAAAGTTATTTAAAGGAGAGCGCAATGAAAAATCCCTGTTCGAGGTCAAACTTAGCTGCGTCCTTGAAGCGGGTGAGATAGGGACCTATCCACGTGTTGACAAGAGCCTGCTGACCGAAGAAGAGCAGGAGTTGGAACTACAGTACAAGCAAAGACACATCTACGCAGTTGGACATGGCGCCGCAGTGGACTGGTCTGTGGAGGGGGAGAGAGTCCAGGAGATCTGGTCCGAGTTTCTGCCGACAGTTGAGGTTCCGCAAGTCACTGCATATGTCAAGGGTGCTGGTAACTCCGTACTTGGCCTTGTTCATCTTGCAGCAGGCGGGGATGAAACAGGTATTTGGGATGAACTTGACGAGTTCGTGTCAACTTATTCCAAGTGGGTTTCTGAAGAAAAACAGAAATCTCTCCAGTTTGATCCAGAAGATCTGAAAGCCGCAGGTCGAATAACCAAGCGTATGGATACTGTTCTCCACCGTATGCAACGTGGTGTTTCCATGCTACGCAGTGACAGTCGTGCAGCAAAGGCCTTCCAGTTAGCCAATCAGTCCATGCTGGACCAGATGCGGCAATCTGATCAGGTACGCGGAAAATTCCGGGAAGAGATGGACTATAAGTGGCGTCCTTTCCAACTGGCTTTCCTTCTAACCGTGGTCGAGTCGGTCGTCAATGAAGATGACGACTTCCGGGATACTGTTGACCTGATCTGGTTTCCCACCGGTGGTGGTAAAACAGAGGCCTATCTGGGCTTGATCGCCTTCCTGATTGTCTGGCGAAGATTCAAGTACCCAGCCACTGGCGGCGGTACAACCATCATCATGCGCTACACGCTACGCCTGTTGACGGCCCAGCAGTACCTTCGCGCCACGCGGTTGATCTGTGCGCTGGAACTGATACGTCGCATGGATACCTCTCTGGGAGTGGAACCCATCACTATCGGAATGTGGGTAGGTGCAGCGACCAGTCCGAATGCTTATCTCAAGGCCATGGAGTTTGTCCAGCAGGCCAGTGATGGAAAAGTTTCGGCGCTGCAGAGACTGGTGCTGGATTCTTGCCCATGGTGTGGAACATCGTTCAAGGCGCCTGATAGTTATATCTCGACGCAAACCCAATTTCATTTTTGTTGTACCAACCCAGAATGTGATTTTAGTAGAGGGGGTAATGGGCAACTACCCTGTAATGTCGTCGATGAAGCTCTTTACGAGAAACCACCGACAATACTGCTCGCTACTGTCGACAAGTTCGCACGCTTGGCTTGGGATGAACGGACCAATGCATTTTTTGGCCGGGAATCCAACAGACCTCCAGAGCTGGTTATTCAGGATGAGCTCCACCTGATTGCCGGTGCTCTGGGTTCAGTGGTGGGCATCTATGAGGCTGCACTCGACACAATACTTATCCAACGAGGGGTTCATGCAAAATATATTGCATCGACGGCTACCATCCGCATGGCACAGCAACAGGTGGAACGACTTTATGGTCGTGAATTGGCCATATTTCCGCCTCCTGGCCTATCTTCAGATAATTCATATTTTGCTAAAACAATTAATATTGACGATAAACACCCAGGGCGCCTATATGTCGGCTATCTGGCCCCAATGCTTAATCGTCAGCACTGCATGGCGCCACTAGCAGCAGCCTTGCACATTGCTCCAGAGGCCGTGTTCCAGAAAGGTGAGGTGGACAGAGACGATCTACTTGAAGCCTGGTGGACACAAGTTGTTTACCACGGCAGTTTGAAGGGTGTGGGTAACAGTCACAATGCATTCACTACGGGTGTTCGGGATCTTGTCAGGCGACTTAAGGAAGAGCTGAAAAAGATTCAAAATAACAATGGTGAGTCTGGTGTTCTCATTTCCCGTCCAAATGCACGTATAGCTCAGCTGACCAGCATTTCGAGCGCAGAGGAAAATGCCCGAACATTTTCACGGCTCGAGCGATCCCGTGAGGAGGTGGATTGTCTTGATGCGGTGTTGGCCACCAACATGATTTCCGTAGGGTTGGATGTTCCACGCCTGGCCCTGATGATCATCAACGGACAACCACTGACCACGGCAGAGTATATCCAGGCCAGCAGTCGGGTTGGGCGGAGTGGTGTTCCCGGTTTGGTGTTCGCGAACTATTATCGCGATCAGGCGCGCAGCCTGTCGCACTATGAGAATTTCCGCCCCTATCACGACTCCTTTTACCGTTTCGTGGAACCCACCAGCGTTACTCCCTACACCTACCAAGCCCGCACCCGAGCACTTCATGCAGCTTTGGTGATTGCGATACGTCACTCTTGCGTGTATCTGCTTGGTAATAACCTGGCAGGACAATTCAACCCAACGGATGATTGTGTCCAGAAGGTGATTGAGTCACTCAAGCGACGCTGCGCTCAGGCTGATCCTGATCGGGCTGAGGAAACGGCAATCCATATAGACAGACTCGTGGAACAGTGGCGTGCAGAAGCGCAGCACAGCAAGGCCTCGAGAATCCAGCTGGGCTATCAGGCACCCGATAATGACAAGGCAATGAACCGGCTTCTCTATAACCATGACGACAGGATAAAAGGCCTTTGGCCAACGCTGCAGTCTATGAGAAATGTTGAAAACAGCGCTCTTTTAAAGCCATTATGAACAAGGACTACCTGCCTGTCCGGCTATCGCACCTGCTGCGCCACTGTTCAGTCGGCGCCATCGTGCGCGGGCCAGAATATCTGATGACCGTCAAGGATATCCGGGAGTGGACCACCAAGGCTGGCAGCCCAGCCGGCCAGCAAATCCCTTATGTCGATCAAGTTCGCTCCGCACTGGGTATTGAACAGGAGCTGCGGGAACCGCCTATCGCAAAGGAGTTGGATACCGGGCAAGTGGACGGTGTATGCGTTCCGGCTATGCGATTTCCAACCTGGATGCAGTGTCCAAATTGTGGTTTGTTACACTCACAACCATGGAGGAAATTGGAGGCTGGACAAAAACCACGATGTATTTGTAAGAAAAAACCTGAACTTGAGCAGGTGCCATGGGTGTTGGTCCATGCTGATGGTCACTTGGCGGATGTTCCCTGGCATTTCCTTGCTCATAGGCAGGGAAATAGACGGGAACAACAGCAGTGTCGGGCAGATTGGGAGGAGCCTTATCTGAGGCTAATCGACCAAGGCTCATTCAGTCGAAAGATAGTCTGTAGTCATTGTCATGCGCGGGATAACTTCAACGATTCACTCAGAATTCCTTTTGGCAAAGGACGGCGTCAACCCTGGATCCATGAACCACCCGATGCGCCAGACAAAGACACACATGATGATCTGGCCGAGGTGCTGGAGATTAACGATACTCGTGTTCACTCACCAGTGACATGCAGTGCATTGGTCATCCCGCCGGAATCACGTATTCGCAGAGGGTCGGTGGTCGATCGCCTTTATTCCAGCACACAGACGCGGGTACAGATAGAACGGGCAAGGAATCGTCTTTCACGGAAAAGCGCATTGCAAACGATCGCCAGTAAGTTTCGATGCTCAGTCAGTGATGTAGAGGACGCTCGCCGGGAGATCGAAAAGGGCTATCCCCTTTATGGAAAGAACATCACTCAAGGTATTCTGCTGGAGAGCGAATACCAGGCATTGATTGAAGAGATCCCGGATGTGGCCGACGACGAAGATTTCGTCACGGAGCACCATACAAAGGCATGGAAGCGCATGGCGCCTGAATTGCAGTCAGACACGAAGCCACTTAGAATCATCAATTCCATTGATCATCTCATTGCTGTTAATCGGCTCAAGGAGATCATGGTGCTAAGGGGTTTTCAGCGCCTTGGTGGTGATTTGGTGCCACCTGATATCAGTGGTGGAAAGTAGTTGGTTACCCGCTCTCGAACTTTATGGGGAAGGGGTGTTTTTCACCATCAAGGAAGTGATTTTGAGCCGATGGGAATCCGGCGGCCCACTGGGCGAGCGTGCAAACACCGTTGAAAGGCGATTCGAAACGACAGGTTTACGCTTTGAAAACGAGATTATTGTTTCACCACGATTTTTGCTGCTACACACCCTGGCGCATCTGTTGATCAGACAATTGGAAACCGAGGCAGGCTATCCAGCGGCTTCGCTGAAGGAGCGCATCTACTGTACTGCGGGGAAAATGCCCATGTCTGGCATTCTTATCTATGTGGCGGTCCCGGATGTGGTGGGTTCGCTGGGTGGGCTGGCTGAATTGGCGACACCGGAGCGTTTCCTGCCTTTGTTGTCTGGGGTTTTCGATCATGCTGAATGGTGTTCCCTGGATCCGGTCTGTTCTGAACACGAAGGTCAGGGGCCAAGTCTTCTAAATCGTTCAGCCTGCCATGCATGCGCTCTGGTTCCGGAGCCAAGCTGCGCCTATGGAAATGTTTTGTTGGATCGAATCTTTATCAAGGGAGATGAGGCGACGAGTATTCCAGCCTTCCTGGATTTTGTTGACTGAGGCACTGGATGGCCAAACGTGTATTTAAACTTCCTGGAATTCAAGATCTCAGCAAGGATCAGGAAGATGCGCGTGCGCTTCCAAAAAACGGGCAGCACCTCATCATTGGAGGACCTGGAACAGGAAAGTCCGTTCTTGCTCTTTTAAGATCCAGACGTCATCACCAAGATAAGGAAGACTATATTTTCCTGGTTTACAACAAGCTGCTCAATCAAGCCAGCAGGCAGTTGTTTGGAGCAAAATTGGAAAGCCAGCAATGGCAAAGCTGGTTTATGAAACTCTTTTTCTCCCTGACCGAAAAACAAGTGCCAAGATTATCGGCAGATAATGGGAGTAACTGGGAAGAAATTGATTGGGACGGTGTGCTGGCGGTTATTAACGATCTCGGATCATTGACAGAACGGAACCTTCCATTCCTCGTTATTGATGAAGGTCAGGATATGCCGCCTCAGTTTTATCAAGCGTTAGCAAATTTAGGATTTGAAAAATTTTATGTGGTGGCAGACCAGAATCAGCAGATCGAACCGGATAAAAACAGTACAAGGCAGGAGATACAAGATAGCCTAGCCATTGATCCGAATGATGTGATTGAACTGCAGCACAATTATCGCAACACCTACTCAATCGCCAGGCTGGCGCGGGAATTCTACACAGGTGATCCAGCCAGCCCTCCACCGAATCTACCAAAATCGAAACATTCAGCCAAGCGACCGATACTTTTTGAGTCCAAGCATAGTCAATTTCAGCAACTGATTGGGCGGATTTTAAAGATGGCCGACTTGAATCAAAATCGGCTTATCGGGATCATTACGCCCAACAATAAGGTTCGAAAACGCTATGTTAACGCGCTCATGGACGTCGATGTTCAATTGGATAACAAAAGGCCTCGAATTGAAACATACCAATCTGGCAAACATTCAGAGTTGTCATTCGATGAAGGAGGAATCATGGTAATCAATGCGCAGTCTTGTAAGGGGCTGGAATTTGATACTGTGTTTCTTGCTGACATTAACGAACACTACCTAAATCCCCGCATGCCTGATCAGAAAAAACGTCTTTTCTATGTCATGGTGGCTCGCGCAATCGACCACGTTATTATGCTCAAAGAGGCAGGCAAGCATTGTCCGGTAGAGGCGATTCTTCCAAAAGACCCAGATGTACTGGAGCGAAAGTGATGGTAACCCCAACTGATTTGTTTGAATCTGACGACTCGTCAACTGTGGCGAATGCCTCCACTCGATGGCTACTGGTAACCAACCAGCGCAATCTGCTCTACATGCTTGCGGCAGGACTGGTCATGCCCCCAAAAGGGTTTGGACAGAAGTACTACCAGGACACGCTTTGCAGCTTCCCCGGCTGGATTCCTCTATTTGCAGATAGCGTTCCCGAGGCATCCATTGAACAATCTGTCAGTGAGCGCAGTCACCTCATACCCTGCCTTGTGGAAATAGACCTGTCATCCCTGCGTGGCAGGGTGATGGCTATTGGTGAGGATGGTTTGCTAAAGGAAGTGAACTTTCCGGAAGGAATAGAGGGTAGTGAACGTATTCTTCTGATTCCGGCGCCCCTTCCTATTACATGGTTCAATTCGATTATTTTTCAATCTGGTGATGATAAGTCCAGTTGTGATGCCGATGCGCGTGATTTCGGTAATGTACCGCTTACAACTTTCAAGCGTAAGGTGGTCGCACGGCTATTCTCTGGCACATCCGATGTGGCATGGCCTCCGGTAAATCTGGAATTACCTAATCGAGACATGCCAATGGATGGACCGTTGGCTGCAGGCGGCATGATGGCGATGCTGCTGCATCTGGCCAATCTCGGAGATATTGGCGTAGCCTCGTGCCGCCTTGCATTTGATGCGGAAGATAGTGTTGCCGAAACGATATCAGAGCCTATGCTTTCCGTACTCGGAACCTGGGAACATATTGGGCATGCACCAGATACCAATAACGTACTGCAGAATCTGTTCTGGGGCGCGATCGATAAATTAGTCGCCTGGCGATTATCAGAAACGTCTGAGAGCACACTGGACGTACTGCTTGGTCATTTGGAATCGACGGCCGATCAATTGGACGAGCGTATGAAGCAGGCGCTCTCAAAGTTGGCTGGCGACTTGAAAACAGTGGCTGGTTTTGCTGACAGCACCATCACTGAGTTGTTCGAGCGTCACCCAAAATCATTTTCACGTGTCATGACGCTTTTCTTTCTACGCGAAAATTGCTCTGAATTACTTGAGTTCAGACACCCATTGTTGAATGAGATTGATTACCTGACAGCGGCTATTCTTTTCTCTGCCAGAGACGGATGGTTGGGTCTGCCGCTTGAGTTGCGTGACTTTCCCGGTTTACAGGAAGCCGTGCCACATCGCATGGCGGCGATGGCGCACCGAATAACAGATACAGGCATCGATCTTGGCGTGCCTCCAAAAAGGCCGAAGCCGCTTCGTGAGCTATTTGCACCCGGTCAGAGGGGATGGAGTAAAATCCAAAGAGAAGCGGCATTGATATTGGCGAGAGACCGTAAGTGGAGTGGCATCCAGACACGAATTACCCTGGGTAAAGGTGACTATCGGCTGGAAGTCGACGGTAGAGGTATGCACGTCCTTATTGAAGGGGAGGCAAAGGCCGTAGTGACTGAAGTCGATAGCGATCAGTTTTTTGTGGAGTTGGCGCGAGAACGCCTGACGAGCAAGCAGGAACGGAAGGTTATCGGCCTGCTGAAAATGTAGGTGTATTGGCATGCGTATGATTCCAGCCACACCGCATGGCACGCACAGCCAGGCGGAGAAACGCATCTTCGACAGGCTTAGAGCCGTCTCCTTTGATGAAAGACATGGCAATTATACAGTCTATCATTCGCTCAACCTGACCCGGCACGCCAAAAAGCGCTTTGGTGAGATCGATTTCCTGATCTGTTGTCCACCGGGTCTTTACGCCATTGAGGTCAAAGGCGGCGGTGTTTCATGCAAAGATGGAAAGTGGAGTACTAATGATCGTAACGGAGAAGTACATGCTCTTCGTGAAAGTCCTTTCAGACAAGCAGAATCCGCACTTCATGGATTATTGGGAAACTTGCGTGAAAAATTCCCCTCTTATCAAATTTCACAGTTCTCCACAGGTTATGGGGTTATATTCCCTGATTGCAAAGGGCCTGCATCCAGTTCCGAATGGGATCCGCATACTCTAGCTAATGATCGAAGCTCCAAGAACCTGGAAAGATGGCTGCGAAAGCTGTTTCAATATTGGAGAAGCAAGGATGGAGGTAATCGTCACCCGGACAGTGATGTGCTTATAACTCTTCAGCGTTACCTTCGGCCCAGGTTCGATGTGGCGATCCCCCTTCACATCCAGGCCCAGGGAGCAGAAGAACGGATCGCCAGTCTGACTGAGGACCAAATGGCCATGGTCGATGTGGTGGCCGCCAATCCAAGGGTGCTGTGCTCAGGCGGCGCAGGAACAGGCAAGACATTTCTTGCCATGGAGCTTGCTCGCCGCTGGACTGCAGAGGGCATGAACGTTCTGCTGGTCTGCCGCTCACCCTGGCTCAAGAATTATCTCGCGGCGCGTTTCGCCATCCCCAAGCTGACCGTTTCGCTGGCTGGCTCAACCCGGATGGCTTGTCGCCGGGCAGGTCTGGACCACTTCGATGCACTGATTGTCGATGAAGGACAGGATATGTTCGATATGGACTCACTCGACAAGCTGGATTCGGCTTTAGCGGGTGGCTTGGCAGAGGGCCGATGGTGCTTATTCCACGACATAAACAACCAGTCTGGTTTGTTAAACAGGCCTGATCAGGAAGCCATTGAGTATCTGGAATCTCTACGACCCGCCCAAGTGCCTTTGCGTACCAATTGCCGCAATACACGAGTCATTTTGGAAAAGGTACAGACATCGCTCGGTGCTGACATGGGAACGAGAGGGGCTGGAGAAGGACCGAGAATTCGTGAACATCTGGCAACATCCAGAGAAGAAGCAGGGGAGCTTCTTGCAAATGAGATTGCTGAACTCGTTGATCATGGGGGACTCGCGCCAGGCGATGTTACCATCCTCTCTCCAGATTCGTTTGAAGATTCTTGCGTAGTAGATTTGCCGAAAAAAATGAGTAAGGGAATTATCATCTTGGATGAATATTCGGTAAAATCTTTTCCAGTTAGACAGATCAGCTATGCGAAAATTAGAGATTTCAAAGGGTTAGAAAACGAAGCCATTATCTTGGTCGACTTGCCGCCGCCCAGTAGAGAGGATGGCGATATCGCGGCTCACTATGTGGCAATGAGCCGGGCAAGGTCGGTGCTCTCGCTTGTCTATCGAAACACGAGGTAAGCGAGATGCTATTCTCCAGTTACTCCACATGGTAGAGCAATCAGGTTATCCTTTGTGCCCGAATGCATGCTCCCGGATGAACGGTAGGGTAATCGGAACAATCGTGCGGCAAGCTTGTCGATATACTCAATATGTCGCCTGGAAATTCTTCTGCGGTAATCATGGGTTGGGCAGTAGCCTGATCAGAGATAATAAAACAGGGGGTAGTGATGAAAGCCGTTCTATTCGTTTGTGTGGAAAATGCCAATCGCAGTCAGATGGCCGAGGCCTTTGCGCGGCTGCATGGCAGTAACCATCTGGAGGCCTTCAGTGCGGGTTCCAATCCCAGTGGCCGGGTTAATCCCAAGGCGATCGCCGCAATGCAGGAGAAGGGTTACGATTTGACGATACACCACTCCAAATCGTTCAGTGACCTGCCTGATGCACAGTTCGATTTTATCATCACCATGGGGTGTGGCGACCGATGCGCTCATATTCCGGCGCAATTCCGTGAAGACTGGGATCTTCCTGATCCCAAAACACTGCCACCGGATGAATTCAACCGGGTCAGGGATGAGATTGAACATCGGGTGTTGGACCTTCTGACGCGGATTAATTAAGGGATAGGTAAAAGGCGAAAGGTGAAAGGCGAAAAGCGTTGGGAATGACGAAGCATCCCGGTCAGTCTATTTGGTACGGCCACCTTTAGCCTTTTACCTTGAACCTTTATTATTATCCCCATGAATAAGGAAAAACGGCAGGCCATTTTCGAGCGCCTGCAGGCGGCTAATCCAAATCCGACTACCGAACTCAACTATCGAACCCCCTTTGAACTGCTGCTGGCGGTGATCCTCTCTGCTCAGGCGACGGATAAGGGCGTCAATAAGGCAACTGCGCGCCTGTTTCCGGTTGCCAATACGCCGGAAGCGATCTTAGAACTTACCGGGTTTAAAGGCGTACATCAAGCACTATCGACTGTTCAATTCCCCAGCAAAAATATCATCCAGACCTCGCCGTATGCTGATCGATATTCACGACAGTGAAGTGCCGAATGGGCGACTAGCACCTTGAGTGCTGCCAGGTGTTGGGCCAAAGACTGCAAATGTGGTGTGTTGAATACTGCTTTGGACAGCCCACAATGGCAGTGGATACCCATATCTTCTGTAGGTTAGAACCGGACTGGCTGGCGCCAGAAAGACGCCGCTTGAGAGTAATACGTAACTGAACGTAGCGCAAA